>CP063375.1:570000-1770000 GCA_022813675.1 Deferribacteraceae bacterium V6Fe1
GCTTATACATCTCTACCAATGCATTTCTTGCGGGTTTTAAATATTTTCTTGGATCAAACTCTTTCGGGTTATTCCACAAAAACTCTCTTACTTTAGCGGTAAAAGCTAATCTTCCGTCACTATCAATATTTATTTTACAAACTGCACTTGTTGCTGCCTTTCTAAGCTGCTCTTCAGGCACTCCCACTGCCCCTTCAAGGTTACCGCCATACTTATTAATTAGTTCAACATATTCAGGCATTACTGAGGAAGCTCCGTGAAGTACAATTGGAAATCCGGGCAATCTTCTTTCAACCTCTTCCAAAATATCAAATCTTAAAGGTGGGACAGATTCACCCGGTTTGACCTTAAATTTATATGCGCCATGAGAAGTGCCAATTGAAATTGCCAACGAATCAACTTTGGTCTTAGAAACAAACTCTTCAACCTGAGCAGGATCGGTATAATGTGATTTTTCCGCAACTACATCATCCTCTATACCTGCTAGTACACCTAATTCACCTTCCACAGTAACATCAAATTGGTGAGCATACTCGACAACTTTTTTAGTCAGCTCAATATTTTCCTCAAAAGGCAAATGCGAGCCGTCAATCATCACAGACGAAAATCCTGAATCAACGCATGATTTACAAATTTCAAAAGAATCACCATGGTCAAGATGAAGAGCAATAGGAATATTGTAGCCAAGCTCTTCAGCCAGTTTAGTTGCTCCCAAAGCCATATACCTTAACATTGTAGCATTGGCATACTCTCTTGCACCCTTTGACACCTGTAAAATAACCGGCGATTTGGTTTCTACACATGCTTGAATAATTGCCTGAAGCTGCTCAAGATTATTAAAGTTGTATGCCGGGATAGCATACTTTCCTTCCATCGCCTTTCGAAACATCTCTCTGGTATTTACCAGCCCCAACTCCTTATAACTAACACTCATCTTTTGCCTCCAAAAAATTTATTGTAACTTTCAAAAAGCTCACACGGTTTAAAAATACCTAACTCTGTTATTATCCCAGTCACTAGCGCAGCCGGTGTAACATCAAACGCGGGGTTAAAACATTTTTGTGTATCTTCAACAATTTTTATCCCACCAATCTCCCTTATCTCTTTTGCATCGCGCTCCTCAATACGTATCATACCCCCCGTTTCAGTTGCAGGGTCAAATGTAGAAAAAGGTGCGGCTACATATAAAGGGATGCCATGATAGCTTGCTAACACTGCCAAGCTATAAGTTCCTATTTTATTGGCAACATCACCATTCTTTGCTATTCTATCTGCACCTACTACAATAAAATCTATCCTACTTTTGCTCATTAAGTAGCCGGCCATGTTGTCACAAATTAGGGTATTTTTTATGCCTAACTCATTAAGCTCAAATGCCGTAAGCCTTGCACCTTGAAGATATGGTCTTGTTTCATCAACATAAACATGTATATCTTTCTTTTGTTCATGAGCCGCTCTAATTACGCCCACCGCTGTCCCATAACCTGCAGTGGCAAGGGCACCGGCATTGCAGTGGGTAAGAATATTAAATCCGCTATTAATCAGCTTAGCACCATTCTCCCCAATCTTCCTATTAATAGATATGTCCTGACTAAAAATCTCCTTTGCTTTTTCTTCGAGATTCCATCCATTTTTTAATGCTGCCATCATTCTGTCAACAGCCCACTTAAGGTTTACCGCTGTAGGTCTTGTACTTATTAGCTTTTCGGCGACAAGTTCCGACGCAAGCCCCTCTCTAATACCTAAATAAAAACCAAATGCAGCAGTTACCCCTATTGCAGGTGCACCCCTGACAGTCATATTTTTGATCGACTCGCAGACTTCATCTAATGTCTTGCAAATTACATATTCTTTTATGAGAGGAAGTTTCCTTTGATCGAGAAGCTGTAAAGTTTTACCATCCCAAATAATCGGCTCTACCATATATTAACCCACAAACATATTAATACTCATATTAATTTCAGGGTATTTCATTTCAACCATATCGGTATTTTCAGAACTGCAACCGGGCACAGTGTATCCATAATATTTTAGATTAAATGATTCCAAAACTTTCTTTGACCAATCCATTATATTTTTTGAATGATCTCTGTTGGGGGCTCCTTGAACTATAACAAAAAACACTTTTGTATTTTCTTTAAACTTAGATACCTTTTTGGAATCTTTGAGACAATACCATCTATCCAAAAACAATTTCAGCTGTCCCGTGATATAGCCATAATAATTTGGAGTCACTATCACAAGAAAGTCATTTTCCAATATTCGCGGCAAGATATCTGCCAAGTCATCCTTTACAACACAGAATGTATCATTTTTTCTGCAACTCAAACACCCCTGACACCCTTTAAAGTTCAATTCATTTATGTTTAGCTCCGTAACATCTTCATTTTGAAACTTTAACTTCAATTTTTCCATTAAATAGCTGGAATTCCCCTTTTTCCTTGGACTGCCATTAATTAACAAAATCTTCATAAATAACCATCCTAAAAATTTTGAATCATTTATACAATATTTGACTTTGTCAGTCCATATTTTTATGCTATTATAAATAGAAAAAGGGAGATTATTATGGATATTACTAATTTTTTTGCAGTATCGCCGATGGACAGAATTGCAGGTGCACAGCAGCATTTTGGAAAAGGGATAACTGTAGGCAAGATAATTGTGATATCACTATTTGCAGCTGCAGTTATAGCCTTTATTATTTTTATTATTAAACAATCAAAAAAATAAGATTACCAGACAGTTTTTGTCTTCGCTCCATCTACCAATAGGGTTACACCGCTAATATAACTGGCAGCATCACTAAGCAAAAAAGCCCCTGCTTTACCTATTTCATCAATATTGCCATAACGCCCTAAAGGTATTTGCGAATACTCGAACTTTTGCTGCTCTTCAACCGTTATCCCTTTCTTTTGGGCATTTAGATTATCCAAGCTTTTAACTCTATCGGTATCAATTCTACCCGGCACTAAATTATTAAACCTTATGTTGTGTTTACCATATTCAATTGAAAGGCTCTTTATCAAGCTTGTAACTCCTGATCTCATCACATTTGATAAAAGGAGTACGTCTATCGGCTCTTTCACGGATGTTGAAGTAACAGCAACAACCGATCCTTTTTTACGTTCAATCATATAAGGCACAACCTCACGAATAAGTCTGACTGCACTCATAAGCGTAATATTAAAAGCCGATTGCCATTCTGAATCATCAAAATCCAAAAAATAACCTGCTTTAGGCCCACCCGCATTCACAACCAACCCATCAGGAGCACCCAGCTCTTTTACCCCGTAAGCGACCCAACTTTTAATTGAATCGTATTTGCTTGCATCAAGAGTTTCATATGCTATTTTACCGCCATATACTGAAAGTTGTTCGGCTGCGTTTTTCAATTCTTCTTTATTTCTCGCACCAAGTAGAACGTTAGCACCATCACTGGCCAAAGCTTTTGCAATCCCAAACCCGATACCTTTTGATGAAGCAGCAACAAAGTAATTTTTATTTTTTAGTCCTAATTCCATATCTCCCTCTTATTTTATTAAAATTTTCAAATCACTTAATATTTTCATATGATCAAAAACTATATTATCAGGCAACTTGGTAAAGTCAAAAAACTTTGCACTCTTTGCATCATCAGCAGCTAAAGGGGTGCTATCCGAATATGCATAATATACAATACTGACCGTATGTCCTCTTGGGTCTCTTTTTGGGTCAGAGTAAATACCTAAAAAATGAATATCTTTTTCTGAAAGCTTTATACTCGTCTCTTCAAAAAGCTCCCTCACTGCAGCATTCTCTACAGTTTCCCCGTAATCCACAAATCCACCGGGAATAGCCCAGCCGTAAGGTTTATTTTTTCTTTCAATTAATAATACCTGTTTTTTAGAATTGACTACAATTACATCTACAGTAAGCTTTGGCGGATAAATAAACCTTTTGCCGTATTTAAAACTTAAAGCCCTGTATATTGAATCACAGTAATACGCCTTACCACTTAGTCTGTTTATTACAGGCAATAAAATACCATCCACCTCAGGATTCCTCAATTTTTCGATATCCTGAAGCATACTTGTCTTGTAATCCTCCAAACCGTCAATCATAAACGGGACAGATTCCTTATATTTATCGTCAATATAAATACCATCAACTTTGGCTGCTTCAACACATTCATTTATCATCATTCTCATCAGATGAAGGGAGTCTTCGTTTTTTGTTAATCTGCCGCAGGTCGTCTCCAAAAGTGCCGATAACGGATTAAAAGCCACATTCCAAAGTAATTTTTTCCAAGCCACCTCTTCTATATTATCCGCTTCACTGCACTCTATCCCTGTATGGCTAAAGAGGGTAGAAAACTCTTTGGCTTTAATTTTTGAATTACCTGACAATCCACCCACCACAAGCTTCCCGGCAGCCGAATGCACAACACTCCCGTAAGGTTCAACGGTAAGCCCCACATAAACACTACACACCACTGTGCTGTCTCTGCCAAATGATTCAGCAATAATTTTATAATTATCCACACCGTTTTGCATACTGACGACATATCCATCTTCTTTTAAAAACTTTTTTATTGAAGAGCAAGCGAACGCCGTATCTTTGGACTTTGTAGAAATTATGATAATGTCATAAGCACCAACGAGCTCTGAAGTAGCCTCTATATCCACAAAGAAATCACCCAATTTATAGCTTTTTATATAAAGTCCTTGCTGCTCATTAATTTTTCTTAGATGCTCCCCTCTGGCAACAAGAGTCACATCATGTCCTGCCTTTTTTAATATGCTGCCATAAAAACTTCCTACTGCACCTGCGCCAAAAACAGCAATCTTTTTAAAAGAAGACAATTTTATCCCCCTTAACTTTACAGGTAAGTTTCTTTCTTCGTGCAAATTTTCCTGCAATAAGCGCCTCACTTAAAGGCTCTTCGATATGTCTTTGAATAAGCCTTCTCAAGGGTCTTGCACCATAATTATAATTGTAATCCTTTGAAAGGATAAATTCTTTTACATCAGAAGCAAGTTCTACCTTTTTGCCATGCCTTGAAAGCCTGTCATTAAGCTCAGCCACAATATTATCTACGATACCAAAAAGTATATCCTTGTTTAAAGGCTTAAATATGATAACATCATCCACCCTGTTAATAAATTCAGGCGGGAAAAAATCCTTTAACTCTTTTAATGCATTTGAGCTAAATTTATTGTAGTCAATAAAGGTCTCAGCTGCATTTTCAAAACCAAGCTGCTTAGTGGTAATCGTTGTCTTCGTACCAAGGTTTGAAGTCATAATAACTATAGTATTTTTAAAATTTACTTTATGACCTAAACTATCATTTATAAATCCGTCATCCAAAATTTGCAGCAATATATTCATTACATCTGGGTGTGCTTTCTCAATCTCGTCAAATAAAATAACCGAATACGGTTTTCTTCTCACAAGCTCGGTAAGCTTTCCACCCTCTTCATAACCTACATAGCCGGGAGGGGCTCCTACCAATCTTGAAACATTAAATTTTTCCATATACTCACTCATGTCAATTCTAATGAGTGAGTCTTGTGAGCCAAACAGGTTTTCGGCCAGTCTCTTTGCAAGCTCTGTCTTTCCAACCCCTGTCGGCCCCAAAAATATAAAAGACGCTATCGGTCTATATTCGCTATTCAACCCCGCAAAGCTTCTCTTGATAGCCTTGGATACACCTTGCACGGCTTCGTCCTGCCCAAGAATATACTTGCTTAAATCTTTATCAATATTGCTTACTTTTGCCATATCAGATTCTGTAAGCTTCTTCACAGGCACACCTGACATAAGAGATACCACCTCGGCAATATCCTCTACCGTCAAGGAAGGCCAGGAAGTCTTTACTTGCTCATTCCATGCTTCCATTTTAAGGTGGTACAAATTGTCCATACGCTCGACTTCTTCATCTATTACGGAAATACCGACATCGTCCAAGTAAGAATTTCTTCTTTTTGACTTTTTAATATTTTCAATGTCATTTTTGAGAGCAATTATATCTGCAGGAATTTGGTTATACCTAATTTTAATCCTCGCTGATGCTTCATCAATCACATCTATACTTTTATCCGGCTGAAATCTGTCGGTAATATATCTGTCCGCCATATACACCGCTTCTTCAATAACATTATCAGGCACAAAAACCTTATGAAAGTTTTCATAATATTTACGTATACCTTTTAGTATTTTTACCGTTTCTTCCCTGGATGGCGGGTCTACCAACACTGTTTGAAATCTCCTTTGCAAAGCACCATCCTTTTCAAAATATTTCCTATATTCGCTTAATGTCGTAGCACCAATACATTGGAATGCACCTCTCGACAGTGCAGGCTTAAGCATATTGGATGCATCTATTGAGCCTTCTGCAGCTCCTGCCCCAACAATCATATGTATTTCGTCTATAAAAATAATCACATTTCCGGCATTTTCTATCTCTTTCAAAAGGTTCTTTACCCTCTCTTCAAATTGCCCGCGATACTTTGTACCAGCAACCAAATTCCCAAGATCCAACGAAACCAATCTTTTCCCACGTAAATATTCAGGGACTTCATCATTGGCCATTCTAAGCGCCAAACCCTCGACGATTGCTGTTTTCCCTACACCCGGTTCACCTATCAAAATTGTGTTATTTTTTATCCTTCTGCACAGAATCTGCACCATCCTCTCGATTTCATTCTCTCTTCCTATTACAGGATCTATCTTTTCTTCTTTGGCAAGCTGAGTCAAATCCCTCCCATATTCATCAAGATTGGGTGTAGACATATTCTGTGTCTGGGAAAAATTTCTGGACAATATTCTAATTTCATCTCTCAAAGAGATAAGGTCAAAACCTACCTTTCTCAACACAAGAGACGCTTTCCCCCTTTTCTCCTTTAAAAGTCCCAATAACAAATGCTCTGGATTTATATATTTACTGTTTAAAATCCTGCACTCTTCCATGGCAAATTCAAGGGCATTTTTTGCAAGAGGGCTGAAAGGCAAACTCCCTTTAATAGCAAAATTTTTATTCTCCTCGCTAAGATTCTGAATATCGTTTATTAAATTTTGGACATTTATCCCTTTCCTTGCAAAAAGCTCAATTATCAGGCTATTCTTTTCTTTTAGTATACCAACCAAAATATGCTCGGTATCAATATATGGATGCAGCAGCCTCTCTGCCTCTTCTCGGGAATAAAGAATAACCCTTCTTGCTCTGTCAGTAAAAAGCTCAAACATAAAATCTTCCTTTATTTTTTATTAATACTTAATTATAATAGATTAAAGTAGTTTCTTGTCAAGTGAAGGAGTAAAGGATATATTTTAAATGCAAAAAATCTTGCTTGAACACCTAACCCCAGATATGAAAATAATCAAAACGGATAAGCCTTGGATAAAGGTATCATTTTTACCAGACGAAACCCCTTTTGAAGAAAAAATTAAATTATTAAGGAATTATGGTGTTAAAGAGGTTTATATAAAGTTGGACAAAGATAAATCTAAATTTAAGCCTCTATCTTCTAAGTTCGAGTCCGAATTTACAGATTTTCTCACAAAACAAGCTGATGACAATATTGAGTTAGATAACTACTACCCTACCATTGAAGAGGTCGTCGAGCTTCAGCAACTTCACAGTGAAGCAAAAAAGCGGACAAAAGCTTTGCTTGAAGAAGCAAGAGTCGGCAATACTGTGGATACTTCTGCTGGTATGGATATCGTTGAAGACTTTGTTCAAGCTTGCTTCAAAAACTCAAACTTAGTGGCAAGTCTCTCCAGACTAAAGGATTTTGATGATTATACATTTACGCACTCACTTAATGTCAGTGTACTTTCCATATCATTGGGTAAAAGGCTCGGTATGAACGCTAACGAGCTTAGAGAGCTTGGAATCGGTGCCCTTTTTCACGACCTTGGAAAAATGAAAGTCCCCCAATCTATACTAAATAAACCTGGGAAACTTACTGACGAAGAGTTTGAAGTAATGAAATCACACCCACAGTTAGGTTATGAAATACTAAAGAATGACAAAATCATTCCTAAGAATGCTTTAAACTGTGTACTTCAACATCATGAAAGAGCCGATGGAAGCGGCTATCCAAATAAACTTTCTGAAAGCAATATCTCAAAGCTCGGTAAAATTACCTCTATTGTTGATGTCTACGATGCAATAACAAGCGACAGAGTATACCACAAAGGGATGGCAGCTCATGAGGCGATTAAATTAATTTTCAGCTGGTCTGGAAAACATTTTAATAAAATTCTGGTCAAATTCTTTGTTGATATTGTAGGAATATACCCTACCGGTACACTTGTCCTATTAAATACCGGCGAGCTCGCAATCGTATTTGAAGTCAACAGAGATGAACCCACCAGACCAAAAGTAATTATCATAACCGATGAAAACAAAAAGAAGAAGGCACCCAAACTCTTTGATTTGACCAAATACAACCTTGTAACGCAAGTATATTATAAATCCATTGTAACACCTATCGACCCAAGGCCTTATAATATTGACACTAACGAATATATTGAAAGTTTCTCTAAAAAAGCTGTAGGGGTATTAAAATGAAAAAAAATTATTATGCTTTGACTTTTGTAAGCGTGGACAAACCAGGTATAGTTGCTGAAGTGACTAAAGTTCTTTATGAAGAAGGATTTAATATTGAGGATTCCAGCTCAACGCTCCTGCGAGGTTTCTTCTCGATGATTCTCATAGTCAGCCATGAAAAATCATTCTCAGCAAAGGATATAATAACATATTTTAGTGAGTCTTGCAAAAAATATGACCTTTCTATCAGTGTAAAGCCAATTGACAATATGACCTCTGCAACAAAATACGACAGGACATACATTGTTTCTGTCTACGGGTCTGATAAACCGGGTATAGTTTATAAAGTAGCTAAATTTCTAAGTGAAAAAAAGATTAATATCGTAGATTTGCAAACAAAAGTAGCTGGCAAAGAAGACAAACCTTTATATATAATGGTTTTGGAAGTAAATGTCCCTTCTGGCCTTGATGAGTCTTGGATGCTCTCATTAAAGAAAATCTCTGATGAGCTTGGAACAGATATAAATGTAAGACAAATAGAGACTTACGAGTTTTAATATGGCTATAAAAGAAGTCTTAACTTATCCAAATCCTCTGTTAAAGGAGATCTCAGAAGAGGTCAAAGAAGTCACACCTGACGTTAAAGATACAATAATTGACCTTATAGACACAATGGACTCCACCGGTCATTCTGTAGGGATAGCGGCACCCCAAATTGGCAAACTCTACAGAATTATTGCTGTAGATGCATCTAAAAACAAGAAATGTACAAACCACCACGGCAAGATGGTAATGATTAATCCTGAAATACTGAAATGGGAAGGGATGCTTCAGTTTAGAGAAGGTTGCATGAGCCTCCCGGACTACACCGGGAATGTAAATAGAGCGAGGAAAATCCTCGTTCAATATCAAGATGAAAAATTAAATACAAAAGTAATTGAAGCTGAAGAGTTTGAAGCTGTCCTTATACAACATGAAATAGATCATCTGGATGGTGTACTTTTTATAGATAGGATTATCTCAAAAAGGACGGACCTTTTTAGGAGGAAAAAGTACAAATGAAAATAGTTATTACTCAAAAACTACCATTTGATATTGAAAAATATCTTCAGGGTTTTGTACTGGATTATAACAAAACTGACAATGAGTTAACTAAAAAAGAGATTATAGAAAAGATACGCGATGCAGATGGTATCATTACTATGCTTTCCGATAAGATAGACAAAGAAGTAATTGATGCTGCACTAAAGCTAAAAGTAATTGCAAACTATGCGGTCGGGTACAATAATATAGACATTAATTATGCAAAAGAAAGAGGGATAGTAGTCTGCAATACCCCTGATGTCCTCACCGAGACTACTGCTGAGCTTGCGGTAGCTCTATTGCTGTCTGTCACCAGAAGAATTGTAGAAGGGCATAAATTTGTTGAAAATAAGAAATTTCAAGGGTGGAAACCTGAGCTTCTACTTGGGACAGACTTATATAAAAAAACAGTCGGAATATACGGTTTCGGTAAAATAGGGCAGACCATAGGTCGCATTCTAAAAGGTTTTGATGTTAAACTGATTTACAACACAAGAAACAGAAATCACCAAGCCGAACTTCTAACCGGTGCTGAATATGTGACATTTGATTCTTTGATATCAGAATCTGATATTGTTATTATTGCTGCACCGCTTAATGAATCCACAAAATACAGATTTACCATTAAAGAATTTAAACAGATGAAATCTTCTGCTATTTTAATTAATATTGGCAGAGGACCTATCGTAAAAGAGGATGACCTGTATACCGCATTGAAAGAAAGTATAATTAGCGGTGCCGGACTTGATGTATTTGAGCACGAGCCAAAAATTTTTGAAGGCCTTTTCGAGCTGAACAATATAGTAATGTTGCCTCACATAGGCAGTGCTTCCACTGAAACAAGAAAGGCTATGGCAAAGCTATGTTGTGACAGTGTACTCGATGTGCTGATTAATAAAAAGAAACCTTATAACTCAATTAATTGAAAAATTGTCTGGTCATAAATTTATGACCAGACAGCACCCTGTGGTTCTAACACCAACTCTTTTTCTGTATCGGAATTTGTTTCAAGTTCAACAAATGAATAGCAACCTTTTGCTTCAAGGAGAGTTCTTGCAAACTGATTGTTCAGCTGATGACCTGAGCGATAAGCCCTTATATGTCCCAAAATTGGATAACCTATAAGCGAGATATCACCAATCAAATCTAAAATTTTATGCCTTACAAACTCATCACTGTAACGCAACCCTTCAGGATTTAAAACCCCTTCTTCCCCTATAACCACAGCATTTTCAAGAGAACCGCCTTTTGCAAGACCCATTTTCCACAAGCTCTCTACTTCATTTTTAAATCCAAAAGTTCTCGCCTTTGAAACCTCAGCCACATAGCTCTCGGGAGTAACATTTATATACTTTTTTTGCTCTGACAAAAATCCGTTATCAAAATTTATATCAAAAGTAACCTTAAAAAACCTGGAAGGGATTATCTCAATCCACTTATCTTGTAAGTCAATCTTAATCCTCTTATTTACTTTTAAAAACTTTTTATTCTTAGAAAGGGTTTTAATCCCCGCTTTTAAAATCATATCAACGATAGGTGCCGAGCTTCCGTCAAGAATAGGTATCTCTGGGCCATCTACCTCAACAAGTGCATTATCAATACCCAACCCGTAAAATGCAGACATCAGGTGCTCTATAGTACTTATAGGGAAATCACCACATTTAATACCGGTAGCAAGTTGCGTGGAAACCACACTATACGGAGAAACAGTAACAGTTTCACTATTTTTTATATCAACTCTTTTAAATCTTATCCCTGCATCGGGAAATTCAGGCAAAATCCTTACCTTTATGTTACTTCCGGTGTGAAGCCCTATCCCATCGAATAAAATATCACTTTTTATGGTTGTTTGTTTCATTCTAACCTCATATTTGATTCATCCTCTTGAGTACAAGCAAAATATATGCCATACCTATTTTGCACAAATCTTTCAAAAATTGTATACTCATGACCACACAACCGCCAAAAAGTGTGTACTTTTTTACACATCCATGAGATTGATTTCTGCATTCTCAAATTTTGTAAACTCCTTAATAAATGCCAACGGAACAGTACCTGTAGGTCCGTTTCTGTGCTTTGCCACAATCACTTCAGCAATCCCGGGGTATTTTGTCTCTTTGTTGTAAAACTCGTCTCTGTACAAAAATATAATAAGGTCGGCATCTTGCTCTATTGCGCCGGATTCCCTTAAATCTGAAGGGACAGGTCTTTTGTCCGTCCTGCTTTCGACCGAACGGTTAAGCTGCGAAAGCGCTATAACAGGGACATCAAGCTCTTTTGCCAACGCCTTAAGGGATCTTGAAATTTCAGAAATCTGCTGCTCTCTGCTATCAGATTTAGAGCCAGACATAAGCTGAAGATAGTCAACTATAATCAAATCAAGCCCTACATCCCTTTTTATTCTTCTGCACTTCGCCCTAATCTCCATAGAAGAGATAGCAGGAGTATCATCTATAAAAATATTGAGATCATTTAATTGGCCGGCAACCGATGCAAGTTTTGTCCATTCCTCCATATTAAACCTTCCGCTTCTTAGCTTTGATGACTCAATTCTTGCCTCTGAAGACAAAAGCCTCTGAACAAGCTGCCCTGACGACATCTCAAGAGAAAATACCGCTATCGATTTATTATATTTGCTGGCGGCATTAAGTGCTATATTGAGGGCAAATGCAGTCTTACCCATACCAGGTCTTCCGGCCACAATAATAAGGTCGGATTTCTGCAAACCGTTTGTCATTTTATCCAAGTCCACAAAACCTGTCGGAGTACCCGTAATTTTATCTTTTCTATTATACAATGATTCCAAAACTTCAAAAGTATCTTTTATGATACTGCCAATATTTCTTACTTCACTTTTTAGCTTATATTCAGCAATTCTAAAGATATTCTTCTCCGCCTCATCCAAAATATCTGAAACTTCTCCATAATGCGAAAAACACTTCTCAGAAATTTCAGTAGTCGCTGAAATAAGATTTCTTAGAAGGGATTTATCCTTTACAATGTTGGCGTAGTGCAAAATATTAGCTGAATTAGGGATAATATCCACAAGTGTGGAAACATACTCTATCCCCCCTGCCTTTGTAAGCATATTAATATCATTTAACTTTGATGTTAGAGTTATAATATCGATAGGTTTATTTTCTTCACTTAGCTTTATCAGTGTAGTGTATATAATTCTGTGAGCAGGATGATAAAAATCACTACTGTTCAAAAGATGGACCACTTTATCAAGGGATTTATCATCAAGCAAAACAGAAGCTAAAACTGCTCTTTCAGCCTCTAAGTCGTGAGGCGGTACTTTCGGGTCTCTATTACTCTGCATCCACAACTACCTTCAACTGTCCTTTAATCCCTTTATAAATATTGACATCCACATTAAATACACCAACTTCCTTTATTGGAGTTTTAAGGTCAATTAATTTTTTATCAAGCTCTATACCAAGGTTATTAACCTCGTCGGCAATCTCCGCAGAAGTGATTGCACCGAATAGTCTCCCCTTTTCCCCGGCTTTTTTCTTTATTTTTACTTCCAACTTTTTGAGTTTTTCAGCCAAATCTTTTGCATTTTGAATCCTTTGCTCCTCGGTCGCAGCGATTTTTTCAAGCTTCTTATTGAGCTTATCTATATTTTCTTTGGTAGCTTCAACCGCGAGATTATTCTTAAAGAGAAAGTTTCTCGCATAACCTTCCTTAACTTCTTTTATCTCATTGGCTTTAGCCACATTCTTGACATCTTTAAGAAAAATCACCTTCATCTTTAATTACCTCCATAACAATTTTTTTTGAAAAATTATATTCATATCCTCGTCCAATCAGATATCTTAATAGTTTTTCATAAACTTTCAAATCTTTTTTTCCGTTCAGAATAATATATTTCTTAGTCAGTTTCGCTTTAAGCGCAAGAGTAATAGCTTCGGCCTTTTCATCAAAATATTCAAAAATATAACTCTGATAATTGTGCAACCCCTTAAGATACAATATTTCAGAAATTTTTGCAGGTCCATAAAGAAGGTCGAGTTTATAAGAAATTATATTTTTTGCAAGCCTTTCATCATTTACAAACCCTTTTGCTCTAAAGTCGGCAAGAATATCGTCCAACTGCCCTCGGGGCAAATCAAATTTCTTAGAAATTTTATCCACAAGCTCCTTCTCAGAATAATCTTTATGAGACAGGAGCTTGTAGAGGTAGCTACATACCTTCTGTTGAGTCGTCATTCCATGACATATTTGAAGTGCTGCTTATCCCTTTTACCTTTAATGTAAAGTCGTCAGGTCTGTTTGCCCATTTGAGAGCCTCTTCATAAGTAATCAAATCTTTCTTATACAGATCAAAAAGGGACTGGTCGAAACTCTGGCTGCCGTAAACACTTTTGCCCGATTCAACATAATCGTAAATCATTGATGTCTTCTCTTTATCAATAATACACTCCCTTACGGTAGCCGTATTAATCATTACTTCAACAGCGGGCACCCTTCCCCGCCCATCTTTTCTGCTTACAAGCCTCATAGATATGACTGCTTTTAATATTGATGCAAGCTGTATCCTTACTTGTCGCTGGTGATAAGGGGGAAATACTGAAATTATCCTATTTATAGTCTCCGGTGCATTAAGAGTATGCAAAGTAGACATAACAAGGTGACCTGTCTCGGCCGCAAGCATTGCCGTCTCAATGGTCTCAAGGTCTCTCATCTCTCCGACCAAAATAACATCGGGGTCCTGCCTCAAACACCTTTTAAGTGCCTCGGCAAAATTTAAGGTATCAGACCCTATCTCCCTTTGAGAGATTATAGACTTATTATCTCGGTGCAGAAATTCTATAGGGTCTTCAATAGTAATTATGTTTACGTCTTTACTGTTATTAATATGATCAATCATAGAGGCAAGGGTAGTTGACTTACCACTACCTGTTGTCCCCGTAACTAATATCAACCCTCTATTTTCAAGAGAAATCTTTTTGATTACCTCAGGCAAATTTAAACTATCAATATTAGGAATATCTCTTGGAATAGATCTGAATACCAATACCACTGTGCCTCTTTGAATATATGCGTTAACCCTAAATCGTCCTAAATTGGGGATACTATAAGAAAAGTCTGCCTCAAACGTTTCTTTGAATTTTACCTTTATATGATTATTCATCACCGATGAGGCAATTTTGATGGTATCTTCGGCGGAAAGCTTTGGAAATTCAGGCATATTGAGGAGCTTGCCATCAATTCTAAATATAGGGTGTCTGCCCGCCTTTAAATGAACGTCCGAAGCTCTCTTTTTAAGTGCCAGTGCCAAAATATTATTCACATCGACCATAGTAGTATCCTCTATTATTTTATAAAACTCAGGCTACAAATCTACTCCTCTTCCTGCTGTAAAAGTCCATATTTTGCCTTAATGGTATTTTCTATTTCCTGTGCTATTTCAGGGTTATCCTTGAGGAAATTTCTGACATTTTCTTTACCTTGGCCTAATTTTTGATCTTTATAACTAAACCACGCTCCAGATTTATTAATAATATCCGAATCAACAGCCATATCTATCAATATCCCCTCTTTGGAAATCCCTGTACCAAACATAATATCAAACTCTGCTTGTCTGAATGGAGGCGCAACTTTGTTTTTCACTACTTTTGCAACCACATGATTACCTACCGTTTCTTCCTTCTCCTTCAATGCAGTTGACCTTCTAATTTCAATCCTTAAAGAAGCGTAAAACTTCAGCGCATTACCACCGGTAGTAGTTTCAGGGTTGCCAAACATCACACCTATCTTTTGCCTTGTCTGGTTTATAAAAATAAGGGCAGTTTTTGATTTGTTAACTATTGCAGTAAGCTTTCTCAGGGCTTGGCTCATAAGTCTTGCCTGCAGACCCATATGGGCGTCCCCCATCTCCCCGTCAATTTCAGCACGAGGAGTTAAAGCTGCAACAGAATCAACCACAATAACATCAATTGCACCGCTTCTTACCAAGGTTTCGGTAATTTCAAGGGCAGCTTCACCACTGTCAGGCTGGCTTACCAACAAATTATCCGTATCAACGCCGATGGCATTTGCATAAATAGGATCAAGCGCATGCTCCGCATCGACAAATGCTGCCACTCCGCCTTTCTTTTGTGCCTCAGCAATAACATGAAGTGCAACAGTAGTCTTACCGCTACTTTCACTACCGTAAATTTCAGTTATTCTGCCTCTTGGAATACCGCCTACACCAAGTGCAATATCCAGAGAAAGAGCTCCCGTAGGGATAACCGGGGGCTTTTCGATTGCTTTATCACCAAGGCGCATAACGGCACCTTTTCCGAAATCTTTTTCAATTTTGCTCATGGCAAGTTCAAGAGCTTTCTGTTTGTTCGCATCCATTTTATCACCTCATTAATTTTAAATTATATATATTCGTATAAATGGGACCTACACTTGTAAGCTCACTTTTTATAAATAAAATCTCATTAACATTAAAATATTTTAACTCCGATTCCGATAAAAATCTATCTAAATTATCCCGACTTTCCACTTTTTTTATCCTTGATAATGTCAAATGCGCCTTAAAAGGTTTTCTATCAAAAGGCAAGATGTTTAGCTTTACAGCCATATCCTCTCTCAGCTTAAAAAGTTCAGGGGATGATGCTTTTACAAAACAGACTGTAGGAATCTTCTCTCTATAAAAAAAGTCGTATCTGCCAAGGGCAACTTGAAAACTCTTATACTCACGAAATTGCTTTAAAGTATCACACACAAAATCCTTTTGTGAATCTGAAAGGTTATTAAAGAAAAAGAGGGTTATATGCATCTGCTCGGGCTTAACAATGTTGCCCGTAAAGAAGCCTTTGTACCTTAAAATATGATTATAGTAAAACTTTGAAATATCTAAAGGTGGCTTTATGGCAATGAAACATCTCATTTTATCATATCGATAACCATACTTAGTGCCGCTTTTGCACTTCTTTCCCTAATCGTTTCTCTATCACCGTTAAATTCGAAGCGCTTTACTTCACACTTCCCCTTAAAATCCACACCGACATAGACCAACCCAACCGGCTTATCTTTTGTCCCTCCATCAGGCCCTGCTACCCCCGTCACCGCAATCCCTATATCGTTGCCAAATAGCCTATTCAAACCGAAAAGCATCGCAGAAGCACATTCAGCACTTGCAGCACCAAACATCTCAATAGTTTCTGACGGTACAGCCAACAAATTAACCTTAACATCATTGCTGTAAGCCACAACAGACCCGACAAATGAAGCCGAACTTCCTGGGATATCTGTTATCTTTTTGGCAACCAGCCCGCCGGTGCAACTTTCTGCAGTCGCAATTTTCAGCCCCTTCTCCTTAAGTTTGTTAAGCAAAACACCCTCAAGACTATCTCTTTCAAATCCAAAAAAATTATCTTTTAGTTTTTCTATAATCTGTTTTTTTACATAATCAAGTTTTTCTCGATTAAAACTTCTCAGCCTTACGATTATTTCACCCTTAGAAACATTTATTATACACTCAACACCTTCAGGGATATCCGATTCTCTTATCACCTCATCTACATCTGATTCAGGCAATCCTTTAAACTTTAAATCTTCTCTGAATATCTCTTTCAAATTGAAGTTTTCTTTTATGAATTTTAGAACGGAGTTATCAAGAATATATTTCATTTCATATGGAATACCTGGCAATGAAATACAAAATCCTTTCTTTGTCTTTACACCAAAGCCAAGCGCTGTCCCCACCTTATTATCAAAAAGAAGACAATTTTCAGGTAGCATTGCCTGCCTTTTATGGCTTTCTTTAATATTCACCCCTCTCTTGGAGAGCATGCCTATAATATGGCTTAAGGCGGTTTCATTTAAAACAAGCTTAT
This sequence comes from Deferribacteraceae bacterium V6Fe1, assembly GCA_022813675.1. Taxonomy (GTDB): domain Bacteria; phylum Chrysiogenota; class Deferribacteres; order Deferribacterales; family Deferrivibrionaceae; genus Deferrivibrio; species Deferrivibrio metallireducens. The sequence continues at coordinate 587,461 of CP063375.1, forward strand.
ACCCAAAAGCCTTGGCACTTGCTTCAGCAGTCAAATCATCAAAAGTCGGCCCCAATCCGCCTGTAGTTATTATTATTTGAGAGTCCTTTTCAGCATCCTTAAAAGCATGAATTATTTCATCAATATTATCCCTCAACATACTAACCCTGTTGACGCTCACTCCAAGTGCAGATAAAGACCGGGCTATATAAGAGGAGTTTGTGTCCACAATGCTCCCTTCAAGAAGCTCATTACCTATAGCAAAAATAGTGCAATTTACCACAAAATCCCCCTAAGGATAAAAAACACCAAAATAGAGTAAAGAGCAGCAACCATGTCATCAAGCATTATTCCCGTACCGCCCCCTACACTTTCAGCCACATTTGCGGGATAAATCTTTGTGATGTCAAAAAACCTAAACAACAAAAACGTAAGAATGATATTAACGAAAGTTAAGTCTATAAAAATTAAGATAAAATAATACGCAGCAATTTCATCTATAACCACCTCTTTTGGGTCCTTCTTCTCTTTATAACTTTCATAATACTCCGATGCAACAATCCCTAAAACAAATAAAAGAAGAAAAATAAAAAATTTCCCCAACAAAGAAAACCACATACTCAATCCTAAAATAGGAAGCGCAACCAATGTCCCGACAGTACCTGGGGCATATTTAGAATATCCGCTATAAAAGCCGGTTGCCAATAATATGAAAAAATTATGCATTTGCTATCTCCAGTGCTTCTTTTAAATCTATCTTGCCTTCATAAAAAGCCTTTCCAATAATACACCCGTATATTTTACCCGATTTTTTAAGTATTTTAATATCCTCTAACCCTTTAAGCCCGCCAGAAGCAATTATATTAAAATTGGTCTTTTTGCTTAAATCGACAGTTGCGTCAATATTTATTCCCGTGAGCATTCCGTCTCTACTAATATCTGTATATATTACACTTTCAGGCTTATAACCATCATACATCGCCAAAACATCAACAACTGTCATGTCACTCTTTTCATACCAACCTTCCGTAGCCACATACCCCTGCTTTGCATCAATACCAAGGATTATCTTTTCAGGATATAAAGCAAGCATCTCTTTCACAAAAGGGGGATTTTTGACTGTTGCCGTACCTAAAATAGCATAACAAACACCCAAATTAAAATATCCGTTAACCCTTTCTTTATCCCTAATCCCACCGCCAACCTCAATTATGAGGTCAGTGGAGGCAACTATCTTTTCTATTATCTTAAAGTTTGTTGTTTTCCCCTCTTTTGCACCGTTTAAATCCACTATATGAATCCTGCCGACGCCTAAATCTTGAAAATATTTTGCTGCATCAAGCGGGTTGTCAAAATATTCTTTCCTTTTCTCCATATCCCCTTTTTCAAGTCTTACAGCTTTCCCATCATAAATATCTATCGCAGGTATCACCAACATCACATCTCTCCAAATCTTCTTAATATATTAAGTCCGGCAGCCTGACTTTTCTCAGGATGAAATTGGACACCCAAGACATTATCTTTTTCAACTGCAGCAGAAAATTCAACACCATATTCACAGGACAAAACGGTGGATTCCACCACCGGCGCATAAAATGAATGTACAAAATAAACAAAAGTCCCATCAGGCACAAAGTCAAAAAATGTTCCGGATTTAATTTTCCTAATATTATTCCACCCCATATGAGGGATTTTCATACCTTTATCAACAATTAAGTCGGGAAATCTTACAACAATTAAGTCGGGAAATCTTACAACTTCACCTTTTAAAAGCCCAAGCCCTTTATGCTCACCAAACTCATAACTTTTTTCAAAAAGCAGCTGCATACCAACGCATATACCCAAAAACGGCTTTCCAGTATTGATAAAATCATAGATAGGCTCAATGAAGCCACCTCTTTCAAGCCCGTCATAACAATCTTTAAACGCACCTACCCCTGGCAAAACAACTTTTTCTGCCACCTTTAAGTCGTCAGGATTTGAGGATATTTTGGAATCAAAACCCAAACTTAAAAGTGCGTTATTGACACTCTGAAGATTTCCCATTCCGTAATCTATAATAACAATCATTGCTAAATCACCCCTTTTGTGCTCGGGATACTATCATCCACTATTCTAATTGCCATTTTTATACTTTTTGCAAGACATTTAAAAGTCCCCTCCGCTATATGATGAGAATTTTTACCGTATCTTTTGATTACATGTACATTAGCTTTCAAATTATCCGAAAATGCCTTTAGAAATTCTTCCACAAGCTCAATATCAAATTCACCTACTTTATCTGTAAAAAACTTGATATCATAGTTCAAAAAGGCTCTTCCTGATAAGTCAACGGCACACTCTATAAGTGTCTCATCCATCGGCAGCATAAAAAATCCATACCTATTAATCCCTTTTTTATCCCCAAGAGCCTTTAAGAGAGATTGCCCCAACACTATCCCCACATCCTCAACCGTGTGGTGAAAATCTATGTGGATATCCCCTTTTACTTTCAGCTTTATATCGATGCCGGAATGTTTTGAAAAAAGCTCAAGCATATGATTAAAAAACCCGATGCCTGTTTCAATTTCATAGTTCCCGTTACCATCCAGATTAACCTCAACTGATATTTCCGTTTCAGAAGTAACTCTTTGTACACTGGCTTGTCTCAATTCATCCTCCTGACATATAAAAATTGACAACAACTTGTTATAATATTATCTTATAATGTTTAAAATGTAAATTTTTTTCAACCCAAATGAGCGAGGACAAAAGATGGCTTATATAAAAGATATCAGAAATACTTACAATATTTTGGATTCCGATATAGAAAATATTAAAAATGTCAGTGAAATAATGTTGAATTATTCGATTGAATTTTCCACTGACATTCGTGAGTATTTGATTGAAAAATTTGGAGTTCAGGAACAGTTTGATGATACCCAGCTTGAAAAAATGTCACAACTTTTAGAAGACTGGTATAAAATACTCTTTAAGGGGAACATTAACAACGACCTCATCAACTATACAACAAATATGGTAAAAATCTTTCATGGGCAAATTATAGACAATGCAACGTTTTTATCCATATTCTCCTTTGTTAGGAATTGGATTCACGAAAAAATATTTCAGCAAATAGAAAAGGATGTCGTAAGAAAAAATATCCTCCTATCGGTGCACAAAATCCTTGATGTCCAGGTAAGCATAATAAATACAGCTTATACCGATATTGAGCTTCGAAAATACACAAAGGTTTTTAGCTTAAAAAATAACCTTATCAATTTTTCTGAACGTTTTATGGTTTTCGGGCATCTAATACTTGTTTCAATACTTATCTCTCTGACTTTGGGAGCCATTGTCTTTTTGGGTGTGGATATAATGCATCACTACAAAACAAATTCGCAGGACATAATCATATACGCATTAGGCTCTTTGCTAATACTTTGGGTGTTGATAGAGCTTTTGCACACCGAAATACAGTCAATAAAAGGGGGGAAACTTAAGATTAGTATATTCCTTAGTGTAGCCCTAATAGCATTTGTAAGAGAAATACTGATTATTAAACTTCAACATAAAGATACAGATGCTCAAATGTACACAGCCATTGCAGCAATTTTGGTGCTTGGTATAGTTTATTTTATAACGGCTTTAATAGAAAAAAATGACACAAAAAGGAGAAATAAATGATAGTTGGTTTGGCAAAAAAGATATTTGGGACTTACAACGACAGATATCTAAAAAAATGTGCGACAATTGTTCAACAAGTTAACGCACTCGAAAAAGAATATGAAAAATTATCTAACGAAGAGTTAAAGGCTCAAACAGAGCATTTAAAAGCCGAATTGGCAACCGGCAAGGAGCTTGACGATATTTTGGCTAAGGCATTTGCAACCGTTAGAGAAGTTTCTAAAAGAACCCTTTCAATGAGACACTTTGATGTTCAGATGATAGGTGGGTATGTTCTTCACAAAGGAAAAATAGCCGAGATGAAGACCGGTGAGGGTAAAACGCTGGTTGCCACTTTACCATTATACTTAAACGCTTTAAGCGGTAAGGGCGCTCATCTTGTCACCGTCAACGATTACCTTGCAAGAAGGGACGCTACATGGATGGGACCGATTTACCTCTTTCTTGGCTTAAATGTAGGGATTATACAGCATGAAAAATCATATAAAGTTGTATGGGAAGATGAGTCAAAGTTTAAAACTACAACAATAGAGTGTTCGCGAAAAGAGGCATATGATGCCGACATAACCTACGGTACAAACAATGAATTTGGCTTCGATTATCTTAGAGATAATATGAAATATGATTTTGATGATTTTGTGCAAAGGGAGCTCAATTTTGCCATAGTGGATGAGGTGGACAGCATCCTTATCGACGAAGCAAGGACGCCTCTCATTATAAGCGGACCTACCGACCAATCAACAGATAAATATTACATAGTTGATAAAGTCGTAAGAAATTTACAAAAAGATATCGACTATACTCTTGACGAAAAAGAGAAGAATGCAAAACTGACCGATGAGGGCATTACAAAGGTTGAAAAGGCATTGGGTGTCGATAATTTGTTTGATGTCAGACATGTAGATTTACTCCACTATGTTAATAATGCAGTAAAAGCTCACGCCATATTTAAAAGGGATGTTGACTACGTAGTCCAGGATGGTCAAATAGTCATTGTTGACGAGTTTACAGGTCGTCTTATGCCGGGCAGAAGATATTCCGACGGACTTCATCAGGCACTTGAAGCAAAAGAGCAAGTAAAAATAGAAAATGAAAACCAAACCCTTGCCTCCATTACTTTTCAGAACTATTTCAGAATGTATAACAAACTTGCCGGTATGACGGGAACTGCTGCCACAGAGGCTCAAGAATTTAGGGAAATTTATGGGTTGGATGTCATAGTTATCCCTACAAACAAACCTATGATAAGAATTGACTATCCAGACCAAATATACAAAACCGCAAAAGAAAAATACGATGCAATAATAAATGATATCCTTGAAAATCATAAAATTGGCAGACCCGTTCTAGTGGGGACAGTATCAATAGAAAAATCTGAGCTTCTAAGCAAGATACTCTCAAAAAAAGGTATCCCTCACGAAGTTTTAAACGCAAAGCATCACGAAAAAGAGGCATTGATCGTTTCAAAGGCAGGAGAAAAAGGCGCTGTAACGATTGCTACCAATATGGCAGGTAGAGGTACCGATATTAAAGTTAAAGATGAAATACTTAAACTTGGCGGATTACATATCATAGGTACCGAGCGACATGAATCAAGAAGAATTGACAATCAATTACGTGGTAGGACAGGTCGTCAGGGGGACCCCGGCTCATCAAGGTTTTACTTATCTTTAGATGACGACCTTTTACGAATATTTGGCTCTGAGAAGATTGCATTTATTATGGATAAACTTGGCATGCAAGAAGGTGAGCCTATCGAGCACCCTCTTATTAACAAATCTATTGAAAATGCGCAGAAAAAAGTGGAGGCAATGCACTTTGAAATTCGTAAACACCTCCTTGAATATGATAATGTAATGAATCAACAACGTAATGTAATCTACTCGTTAAGACGTGATATTTTAATGGGGAACGATATTGAAAACATACTGAAAGAAAACATTGAAAATGTTATAGATAGCTTATTGGAAGACTACGTAATAAACTCCGAAGTAATTGATGAGGAGCTATTACATAAGAAAATCGCCGAAATCTTTAACGTCGACTTTTCATTTGCAGGGATATCAAGAAAAATTACAAATGATTATAGCAACAAGCTGAAAGAAAAAATATTTGAAAAGTTTAACAGCAAAAAGGAAGAACTTGGCGAGCATTTTATCGGCTTTTCAAGATTTTTGATGATGAATATTCTTGACAGCAAATGGAAAGAACACCTTTTAAATATGGACCATTTGAGAGATAGTGTAGGATTGAGAGGATATGGACAAAAGGACCCTTTGATAGAATACAAAAAGGAATCTTATGTGCTTTTTGTAAATATGCTGAACAAAATCAACACGGATACTGTAAAATTTCTATTTAATGTAAAATTTCAGGTAGAAAGCGATGAAGAACTTGAACTTAAAAGGCAAAATACCGAGCTCAAAGAGGAAAGAAGAGATATTTTTAACGAAAATTCCCAAGATGACAATAAAAAATCTCCAGTCAAAAGGGATGCGCCAAAAGTAGGAAGAAATGACCCTTGCCCATGTGGAAGCGGTAAAAAATATAAAAAATGCTGTGGTGCTAACGAAAACTAATCATTAAGGCATCAGCTTATTTTTAGCTGATGCCTATCTTTTATCCCCAGTAACAGTAAAATGTTTTTCCAACCCATCGATAACTTGTATGTTTTCAAAACCACCAGCTGAAAGTTGTTTTTTCCTGACTTTGACACTTTCAATTAAAAAAAATCAATAAAAGTGGCAAGAAGCCAGTAAATACAGGGGTGTTAATTTCTGTGCTCCATATTTTGTAGTGGCAACTTATTGATAGATAATATGTTTTATATTGATGTTTTTATGCATTTTTTTCTTGACATATTTACTACTTTTGTAGTATATATAGCCATGTACTTGAAAAAAACTCGCTCTAAACAATATACTTACCTGCAAGTTGTAGAATCATATAGAGACGACAATGGTGTCCCAAGACATAAAGTACTATTTAATTTAGGCAGATTAGATATCCTAAAAAAAGACCCATCTTTTGCCACTGTAATAGATAAAATAAGAGAAGAGATTTCTGAATCTACTAAACCTGAGTTTAAAGATATATCTGATGCTGATATAGTGAATTGGGGCTATAAGATATATGAGAAGCTCTGGAAGATGTTTGAGCTGGATAAGACACTTGATGATATACAGAAAAACAGTAAAGCCAGGTTTGATTTACAATCGAGTTGTTTCCGTATGGTAATAGAGCACTTATTAGAGCCTAAGAGTAAGCTTGGAGTTTATGCAAATCAGAATAGGTATTACAATATTCCTGAAGTAGAGCTTCATCATTTTATAGAAGCCTTGATATATTGTCAGAACATAAGGAGCTTTTAGAGGATAAATTATTTTATAAAAATTTTAGCGTATTTAATTTAAAAGTAGATATAGTTTTTTATGATGTAACGACCTTTTATTTTGAGAGTGTCAGGTCAGATAGTTTAAGAGAATTTGGCTTTAGTAAAGATGGTAAGTTTAATGAGGTACAGATTGTATTTGGTTTACTTGTTGATATGGAAGGTCGTCCTATTGGTTATGAACTATTTCCTGGGAATACTTTTGAGGGTAAGACCCTTGAGAAGGCATTATTTAAATTAAATGAACGATTTAATTTAAATAAAGTTATAATAGTTGCAGATAGGGGCTTAAACAGTAAGATTAATTTAAAGCTGATAAAAGATAATGGATTTGATTATATAGTTGCAAGCAGACTAAAGAGTTTGCCATCAGATATTCAATCCGAGATATTTATGGATGAAGGTTACAATTTTATAAAATCGGATGAAGAGGATATTTTTAAATATAAGAGTATAGATTACAAGAATAAAGTTTCTTTGGGTAATGGTTCTGTAGCTGTTTTGGATGAGAAGTTAATAGTAACATATTCTTCTAAAAGGAGTAAGAAGGATAAAGCAGACAGGCAAAGACTTATAGACAAGGCTAATCATTTGCTTGAAAATGAATCATTGATAAAATCCTCTTTAAGAGAGGTGGCAAGAAGTTTTAAAGGAAGAATCCTCAAACAAAGAAAAATGTTATAAACTTGATGAGGCTGCGATTGAGAAGGATGAGCGCTTTGATGGATATTATGGTATACAGACAAGTGAAACGAATTTATCTGAGATAGATGTAATAGATGCATATCACAATTTGTGGAAGATAGAAGAATCTTTTAGAATAATGAAGAGTAAATTAGAGGTACGTCCGATATTTCATTGGACGGAGAAGCGTATTAAAGGGCACTTTGTAGTTTGCTTTTAGCATTTTTACTTGAGAGGACATTGGAACATAAGCTTAGAACGGCTGATATAAAAGCATCATCGAGAGATGTAAGAAGTACAATTAACTCTATGAATTTTGCAAGATTTGAATCTAAGGGTCAGACTTATCTGCTTAAAACTAAATTTGGCAGTTTGGGCAGTCATATATTAAGAGCACTTAGAATCCCACCGCCTAAGAATCTTTCCACCCCTGATGAGTTGAAATTTTAATCTAAAAATCACCTGTAGTGACAAAATGTACAAACCTAAAATAATAAAATTATTATCTACAATTACTTATAAAATCAAAGTGTCAAAGACAGGAGCTTATTTTTAGCTGATGCCTATCTTTTATCCCCAGTAACAGTAAAATGTTTTTCCAACCCATCGATAACTTGTATGTTTTCAAAACCACCAGCTGAAAGTTGTTTTTTTACATCCTCAGGGCAAACCCTCATCCCCAAAGGGGGACCTTCATTCATTTCAACTTTTTTCCAATCGATAATTAAGATTTTTCCACCCTTTTTTAGCACCCTAAAAGCATCCTTGAGAATTAACTCAGGCTCATCAAGTTCATGATGTAAATTCATCATAATCACAAGGTCGGCAGTGTTATCCGGAAGCGGTACTTTGACTTCATCAGATTTCAGCGGGATAATCTCAGTATGCTTAGTAACAATATTTTCCTTCATCCAATCAATCATTATATCTGACACATCGCAGGCATAAACAGTTTTACATTTAAATTCATTTAATAATGCCAAAGAAAAAAGTCCCGTACCTGCCCCTATATCAACCAAGGTTTCAACATTTACAAGTCCGACAGCCTTTCTGATAAATTCGGGCGGAATATCCTTTAACCTCTTTTTATTATTAAGTTTTTCAAGTTTTTTAGGGTCAAACTTTTTACCTTCCACGACCTCACCTTTTTTGATAATTTTATTTTAAAGCCAATAAGCTAACTGCTTACTTTTTTATCTATTCTTCCATCCATTTTTTAGATTTTTCTAAAGCCTTCAACCATTTATTATATAGTTTTTCTCTCTCGTATTCCCCTTTCTGAGGTCTAAATTCCATATCAATTTCTCTGAAAGACAAAATATCGTCAAAACCCCAAAAGTCACAGCTTACAGCTGCCAAGGCAGCAGCTCCCAAGGCGGTTGACTCGGTTATGACCGGCCTTTCGATTTCTGCCCCCAAAATATCCGATTGAATCTGCATAAGGAGATTATTTTTTGAGGCACCGCCGTCCACCGCTAACCTTTTAAGTTTTAGCTTATTGTCTGTTATGTTTTTAAATTCTTCAAAAACATCTCTTGTCTGAAAAGCTATCCCTTCAAGTGCTGCTCTTGCAATATGCCCCTTATTCGTGCCTCTTGTAATTCCTATCAAAAGCCCCCCCGCAAGTGAATCCCAGTGCGGAGCTCCAAGCCCAGTCAATGCAGGGACAAAGTATACATTACCGGAAGAATCCACACTTTTTGCAAGCTCTTCAATATGCTCAGATTTTTCTATTATCCCCAAACCGTCTCTAAGCCACTGAATAAGGGAACCTCCCACAAAAATACTCCCTTCAAGCGCATATTCAAGCTTATCTTTAACCTTCCATGCCACCGTGCTGATTAGATTTTTACTGTGATATACTTCATCTTTTGTGGACATCATTAGGAAAAGACCTGTCCCGTATGTATTTTTTACCAGTCCTTCTCGCCATCCGCCATGTGCAAAAAGGGATGCTTGCTGATCTCCAATTACACCGCAAATGGGGATCTCTTTACCAAAAAATTTTTTATTAACATAACCAAACATATGATCACTGGAATATACCTCAGGCAAAATTGATGCGGGAATTTCAAATAGCTTTAGCAATTCTTCATCATACTCAAGATTGTTGATATTGAATATTGCAGTCCTTGAACTGTTTGTAACATCGGTAGCATGAACATCCCCCCCCTGTCAGATAATACACAATAAAAGAATCCACCGTTCCAAATATGGCATTGCCATTATCGACTGCTCTTTTGACATCCTCAACATTTTCAATTAGCCACTTAATTTTTGTAACGCTAAAATATGGGTCCAAAAATAGCCCTGTTTTCTCTTTAACCATATCTTTATACTGTTCGTATCTTCTGCAAATCTCCTCAGTCCTTCTGCATTGCCAAACGATTGCATTGTATAAAGGCTCCCCTGTAGTTTTATCCCATATTATTGTTGTTTCCCTTTGGTTTGTTATCCCTAACGCCACAATATTTTCTACTCCAACTTTATCCACCACACTTTTTGCTACTTTCAAAGCACTGTCTAAAATATCAAAAGGGTTATGCTCAACCCAGCCTTCCTTGGGAAAAATTTGAGGAAATTCGGAATAATCCATAGCCACAATATTGCACTTTTCATCAAATACAACAGCCTTATTCCCAGTAGTCCCTAAATCTAAAGATAAAATATATTTTGCCATAACCATCTCCCGAAATATATTCACTCTCACATTAAAGTTGAACTTACACTTTTTCTAACAAACCGCCACACCGCTTGCAAGAATATTTAGCCTTTTTCGTAATAATCCTTTTATGTCTGACCGAAGTAATGTTATGTATGCCACATCTGCACTTATATTTGTATCTTTGAAACTGTCTCACAGGTTTTACAGGCATATCATGAGTAGCTTTCGGTTTATCCAGACCCAACAGCATTGCGATATGTTTCCATTCACTTCCATGAGGTTTACTGTTTTTAAAAACCTTATTTGTAACAAAGTGTGCCACTTCATGAACTAACACTTCATCAGCCATTCTTTCCGGAAACTCCGTGCACAATTTTCCATTTAACTTTATTTCATCTGATTTGGGATTAAAAAGACCAGCTTTTAACCCCTTCAGGTCATAAGAAATTTTTACGCCTAAAAGGGTTAATCCAAATTTATCTTTGACAATATTTTCTAATATATCGAGTTTGGCTTTAACTAATTTTTCACACTCAAGAGTATGTTTCATCACAAATATTTAGCATAAAAGGCTGCCAAAGTACAACAAAATACCGTTAATATGGAATATTCAGCAATAATCTATCAAAGCACTAATTTTTCCGCTGCACTTTTAATGATTCTCTCCGTTGTATCCCAATCGATACACTTATCGGTAATAGATACTCCATATTTAAGCTCACTCTTATTAGAACAGATCGGCTGATTACCTTCATTAATATTACTTTCAATCATAACGGCTTTTATGTAAGCACAACCATCATTTATTTGTGTCACAACACTTTCAAGCACTTTAGGCTGGTTCCTATGGTCTTTAGATGAATTGGCATGACTACAGTCAACCATAATAGAGTCTGGCAAATTATTCTTTTGAAGTATATTGATTGCCTTTTCTATATCTTCAGGAAAGTAATTAGGTTTTTTATCACCGCCCCTAAGGACAAGATGGACATTAGGGTTACCAAGGGTTTTAACGATAGAGCTTCTCCCTTCTGCATTTATACCCAAGAAACTGTGCGGTCTTAACGCAGCCTGCATAGCGTCGCATGCAATTTTTATATTCCCATCTGTACCGTTTTTAAAACCTACCGGGAAAGAAAGACCGCTTGCCATCTCCCTGTGAGTTTGGGATTCAGTGGTTCTTGCTCCGATAGCTCCCCATGAAATCATATCGGACAAATACTGTGGCGTAATGGGGTCAAGCATCTCACATGCAACGGGCAAATTTAAGTTTGTAATTTCGGATAAGAGTCTCCTTGCAATTCCAAGCCCTTTGGATATCTGATGACTCCCATCCATATCCGGGTCATTTATTAACCCTTTCCATCCAATAGTTGTTCTCGGCTTTTCAAAATAAACCCTCATTACAAGATATATTTTATCTTTTACCTCTTCAGAAAGTTTTTTCAACCTCTCAGCATAATCCATAGCAGCTTTTGGATCATGAATAGAGCAAGGTCCTACTACTGCCATAATTCGCTTGTCTGCTCTGTTTAAGATATTTTTGATTGTATTTCTGCTGTATGTCACAAACTCGGCATCCTTTTCGCTCAGAGGGAATATCTGCCTCAAATAAAAGGGGGCAACTATAGGGATTAATTCTTTTACATTTAGGTTATTAGTCTTTAACATTTTAAGCCTCACTAAATTTTTGTAATTTTAACCAAACTATTACCTTTTATTTTTTAAGTCAAGCAATAATTGGTTTTTACATGATTATAGCTTGACACACCATCAATTAAGCTTTTGTGCAAACTTTTCTTCTGACGCTATCAATTTTTTCTTAAGCTCTATCCCTGATGAATACCCGCCTATAGAATTTACAGCTTTTACTCGGTGACAAGGTATTAGAATCGGCCATCTGTTTCTTGCCATAGCACTGCCAACTGCACGATATGCACCTGTATGCCCGGAATTTATGGCTAATTCTTTATAAGTAGTCATCATACCAAGAGGTATCTCAAGAAGTGCTTTGTAAACATCAATATAGAATTTGCTTATCCCGTTTGTATCAAGCAAATCAAAATCAACTTCATACTTTTTTGCGCTGAAATAATTATCAAGAATTTTTATAAAATATTCATGGTTTTTATGATAGGTATGCGGCTTATTAACATCTGCCTTTTCAACAAATTCTATACTTTTAAGAAGATGCTGCTTGCTAAAATTTAATTTTAAGAACGCTATATCATAAAAATTATAAAAAATATTCATTTCAAAACTAATTTTGCTACGGACTCTATATGATAAGTGTTTGGAAACATATCAAACATGTAAAATTTGTCAATTTTATAATATTCTAAAATATTTTTGATATCCCTTTTCATTGTTGTCGGGTTGCAAGAAACATACACAATCTCTTTGGGCAATTTGTCTTTTATAAGCCTTATAACCGATTTGGACAGCCCCTGCCTTGAAGGGTCAACAAAAAGCGAATCAAACTGAAAATTAGGAGAAAAAGGTCTTGTTAAATCGTAAGCAATAAACTTACTGTTATCAATATTACTCTTCTTCGCAAGTTTAATGACCTCTCTGTCAAAATCTACAGCAAGTATGGATTTCGCCTTTTTTGAAAGAGCTATCGTAAAAAAACCGTTACCGCAATAAAGTTCAAGAATGTTTCTGTTCTCTGGTATTAAGCCTGCCGCTATCTCCTGCAGCTGAGGGATTAAATACCTGTTGGTTTGGAAAAAAACCTTTGGGGAAACAAACAGGTCACCGAATTTTGTCGTATAGTTTGTATATCCTATATTGTCAATATCACAAATAACTTGCCCTTCATTATTTTCAATAAAATTCAATTCCGTAAGCCCAACACTGCCTTTTGCGATATCTTTTACTTTTTCAATTATACTTTCTGATATTACAGGGCAATCAGATATATTTATAAGCTCTCTCGTATTGAATTTGTAAAAACCAAATCTGCCATCTTTTAATTTAATGCTACATTTGATACGATATCTTAACGGATTGGCAAAGAAAACGTTATCTATATTAAAATTATCTATATCTCTAAAATTATGCTTTAATATATTTTCCTTTATTTTGAGCTGCTCGTTATATTTAATATTTCCAAAAAGGCAGCCTCCGCATTCATTCAAAAAAGGGCAGTAAGGCTCAGCATTTCTCAAATCTGAAGGGGTAACAAGCCTCTTAATGATGCCGTATGAAAAACTCTTTTTATCCTCGGTAATCTCAATATCAACGACATCCCCTTGTACGGTAAAAGGGATAAATACCTTTTTACCTGAGTCAAGGGTACCAACTCCATATCCACCGTAAGCATTGTCATGAATGGTAATATTTTTATACTGCATTGATAAATGATGAATCCCAGTCTTTTAAGACCGGATCAAATCCTTTCTTTCTGACAGATTCTATAAATTCCTGTGCACTGCGTCTATCTTCCACTTCAAACTGCTTCCCTTCTTCTTCACCAGCAGCATAGCCGCCAGGATTTGTCTTGGAACCGGCACTCATCTGAGTAACCCCGAGATAAATTAGTTTATCTCTTAATTCCGCAGGCTCTCTTGTAGATATAACAAGCCCCACATCGTGCAAAAAAAGTCTTAAAGCAAGCATAGATTGAACAAGATTTTTATCATTGATTAAATATTTGGGTTTAAAATGTCCCTCAGCGTCCCTTATCCTTGGAAATGACACAGTCACATGGGTCTTCCAAAATTTTCTCATAAGATATCTTGCATGAAGCCCGACAAAAAACTCTTCGACTCTAAAATCGTCAAGCCCCATCAAAGCACCTATACCTATTGTCCTAAGCCCCGCAGCCGCAGCTCTTTCAGGTGCTTCAAGTCTATACCTATAATCGGTTTTCTTACCGCCAAGGTGCACCTCTTTGTATGTATCGGTATTGTAGGTCTCCTGATAAAGAGCCAAGCTGTCAACACCTGAATTATACAAAACACGATACTCATTTTCATCCAACGGCTGAACTTCAATAATAATTGAAGAAAAATCTCTCCTAACAAGCTTTACAACTTCATTTAAGTAATCAACGGATACCTTCTTAGGATGCTCACCTGAGCAAATTAATATATGCTTTATCCCTGTTTTCTTTATAACCTCTAGCTCCCTCTTAACTTCATCAAGAGTAAGCGTCTTTCTATTAAATTTGTTATGTACATTAAACCCGCAATAAACACAGGAATTTACACACTCATTGGAAACATACATAGGGATATAAATTTTGATCGTCTTGCCAAATCTTTGCAAAGTAATTCTATGGGCCTCTTTTGCCATTGGCTCAAGAAAACTTTCCGCAGCAGGGGATAAAAGTGTCGCAAAGTCTTCCAAAGATAGCGTATTTTTGTTTATAACATTTAAAACGTCAGATTCATTTCTCGAATATATAAATTCTTTAACCTCAGACCAGTTAAATTTTCCTATCTCATCGTAAAAGCTCATATCAGTCCCTTAAAAATCCCGTTAAAGGGCTTGAAGCATCGGCATACTGCTTTTCCGTAGGCATACCGGCATCACGAGCGACACAAGCTGCCTCAACGGCAAGTTTGAATGAAGCCGCCATTTTTACCGGGTCTCCTGCTGTAGCAATCGCAGTATTCACAAGCACAGCGTCGGCACCAAGCTCTATCGCATAAGCAGCGTGACTAGGGGCGCCAATACCTGCATCTACCACTACCGGAATATTTGACTGCTCAATTATAATTTTAAGATTCTCTACGGTTTTAAGCCCTTTATTTGTCCCGATGGGTGCCCCCAAAGGCATTACGGTAACAGTCCCTATCTCTTCAAGCCTTTTACACAAAATAGGGTCGGCATTAATGTAAGGTAAAACCTTAAAGCCTTCTTTTACAAGTATTTCAGCAGCTTTAAAGGTTTCTATGGGGTCAGGAAGCAGATAATACGGATCAGGAGTAACTTCAAGCTTTACCCAAGGTTCACACCCTGCAGCCCTTGCAAGTCTTGCAAGCCTCACCGCTTCTACTGCATCTCTTGCTCCCGAAGTATTTGGCAAAAGTAAAAACTTATTCGTATCTATATGTTTTAACAAGTCATCTTCCGGATTTTCTATATCAACACGCCTCAAAGCAACCGTAACTATCTCAGCACCACTTGCCTCAATAGCCTGTTTCATAATTTCATTAGACTGAAATTTCCCCGTACCAATCATGAGTCTGCTTTTAAACTTTCTGTTGTCTATAATTAATTCATTTTTAAACATGTCTTTTACCTCTAATTGTGCATCATTCTAACAATATCGTTATAAAACGCAAATGCCATTAATGCAAGCAGTAAAGCAAGCCCAACCATATTTGCGTATTCCCTTACTTTAATACTTACAGGCCTTCTTATTACCGCCTCAACCATATAAAAGAACAGATGTCCACCATCCAATACCGGCACCGGCAAAAGATTCAAAATCGCAAGATTTATGCTTATGACCGCCATAAAAGCTATAAGGCTGTTTATCCCTATTTGTGCAGTCTCTTTTGCCATTTGAAAGATCATTATTGGTCCGCCGATATTATCTGCTGGGACTACCTTTTGAAAAATCTTAGCTATACCTACAATCGTAAGTTTGGTCACTTCATAGGTTTTCTCAAAGCCTTTGCTTATAGCCTCCAAAGGATTATATTTCACAATTACAAACTCATCCTTAGGCGTCACACCTATCAGTCCTACACTTACCTCTTCTCCAAAAATATTTTTTGATTTTGAAAGCTTTGGCATAATCTTAAGCGTAAACTGTTCACCACCCCTTAATACCTTAATTTCAAGGGTCTTACCGGGATTTTTCTTAATTATGCCACTCATCTCATCCCAATATTTTATATCTATACCGTCAATGCTAACAATTTTATCCCCACTTTTTATACCCGCCTCAAAGGCCGGCATCCCCTCCTGAACCTTATCTATTACAGGTAAAAGCATCGGCATTCCAAACATATTGATAATAGCAAAAAGGAATACAGCCAAAATAAGATTAAACAGCGGCCCGGCAAATACTATTAATGACCTTTGATAAAGGGGCTTGTGTGAAAATGCTTTTTTCTTCATCTCTTCGGGGATATCGGTACTCGGGTCTTCTCCGTACATCTTTACATATCCACCGAGAGGAACAGCTGAAATTAAGTATTCCGTCTCTCCGTACTTTTTGGATACAATACTTGGACCAAACCCAATTGAAAATTTCTCAACGTAAACTTTAAAATATTTGGCAAAGAGAAAATGCCCCAATTCATGAACAAAAACCAATATACCAAAAACAACTACCGCTGCAATTATTCCCATCTATCTAAACTCCATACTCGGTTTTACATATCTTCAAAGATGTCTCCCTTGCCAATATATCCATTTCAAATATTTCTTCAATATCTGAGACTTCTTTTTCGGCAAAGCTGTAAACCGTTTTTTCTACGATATCAGCAATATCTGTAAATTTGATTTTTCTTTTTAAGAAAAGTTCTACCGCTATCTCATTTGCCGCATTCATAGCAATCATCAAAACATTTGACCCGCTCTTTAAAACGTCTACAGCAATTTTAAGACATTTATACTTGTTAAAATCAGGCTCATAAAAGGTTAAATTTGATGTTTTAGCCAAATTTATTGTTTTTACTCCTGACTCAATTCTTTCGGGAAATCCCAATGCGAACGATATAGGCGTCCGCATATCAGGGTAGCCAAGCTGAGCCATCGTGCTGCCGTCAATATATGAAACCACCGAATGAATTACGCTTTGGGGGTGAATAACAACATTTAATATTTCAGCAGGGACATCAAACAGGTATTTTGCTTCGATCAGCTCCAGCCCTTTATTCATCATTGTTGCAGAATCAACGGTTATTTTTGCTCCCATACTCCAGTTTGGATGTTTTAATGTTTCCTCTACACTAACAAATGAAAGGGAGTCATCTGGTCTCTTTATAAAAGGGCCACCACTTGCCGTAAGGGTTATCGATGCCACCTTATTTTTATCATTCCCCATTAAACATTGATAGATAGCCGAATGTTCGCTGTCCACAGGGATAATCTTACTCCCCGTCCCCTTAGCAAGAGTAGTAAGAATCTTTCCGCCCGAAACAATGGACTCTTTATTCGCAAGAGCGACATCTATTCCGGCTTTAATAGCTTCGTAGGTCGGTCTAATCCCAGAAAAACCAACCGCTGCAGAAAGCAAAAGATCAATTTCTTGAGAGGAAATTACAGAGAGCAGTTCACTTAATGTATGCAATACTTTTGTATTATCAATCTCCTTTATCTCTTTATCCCCATCAAGGATTATGGCAAACTTAGGCTTTAATAAGGCTATCTGCTTTTGCATCTCCTGGATATTGGAGTTACAAGACAAAAAAACTACTTCAAAAGCATCTTTGTTTCTTAATATAACATCAACTGCTTGCCTACCAATGGAACCAGTAGAGCCAACTATACCAATTTTTTTTATCATAATATGAACATCTCAACATAAAAATACAAAACCGGGGCACCAAACAGAAGTGAATCTATCCTGTCAAGCATCCCTCCGTGTCCAGGGAATAAATTGCCGCTATCCTTTACACTTGCCTTCCTCTTAAACATTGACTCAACAAGATCACCCACTACACCTGCAGCCGCCACCAAAAATGACGATATCAATGTGTGCACAATACTTAATTTCAGAAATACAAGCGAATAGATAAGACCTACCAGCACTGCCCCCACAAGGCCTGCGATAAGCCCTTCTATACTTTTCTTTGGGCTTATAATCTCATAAAGCCTATGCTTACCAAACTTTATCCCAAAAAAATATGCAAACGTGTCGCTTGCCCAAATAATTACAAGCAGGTAAAAGATATAGTGGTAGTTTATATTTTTTAGTAATTGAACAAAAGAAAAATAGAAAGGGACGTAAAAAACATTTAAAAATGTAAACCCAACCGTCCGGTAAGTATCATCAAGCGGCTTGCTCCCGAAAAGTTTTATAACAAGGGATAAAAAGGAAATTACAAAAACAGAAAACAAAAAAACGTCCACCCTCTCTATATAAAAGCTGAAAGGGATTAAAATCGACCCTAAAATTGTAGGAAGTTTGAGATTTTTGTAACCAGCTTTGTCAATAAGCTTTGAAAACTCATATGCAGCAACTAGTATCAAAGCAAGTAATCCGATAAAAAATACCAAATCTGTAGAATATATAATAAAAAATATAAGTGATGGTATTAATACTATTGCCGTAATAATTCGCTGCGATTGATTTGTCATTAGCTGCCCTTTACCTGTTCATCGGTTTTTCCAAATCTTCTTTGTCTCGTCTGATACTCATCTATTGCCAAGTCAAGCTCATCCTCATAAAACCCCGGCCAAAGGGTCTGTGTAAAATAAAGCTCGCTGTAAGCTATTCTATAAAGCATAAAATTACTGATCCTTTGCTCTCCGCTTGTGCGAATAAGCAGGTCGATATCAGGGATATCGGGATTGTAAAGATACTTGTCAAACTTCTCCTCAAATTCTTCCAAAGTCAGCTTACCACTTGCCACATCCATAGCAGCGTTTTTCGCAGCGTCTATAATCTCAGTCCTTCCTCCGTAGCTTAAACATAAATTTAAGATTAACTTGTTGTTATTTTTAGAGGATTCAATGGCATCAAGAAGTTTTTGTTTTGTCTCTCCGGGTAGCATATCTATTCGGCCGGACACCCTAAGACTTACCCCTTTTTCAATAAGCTCATTAATCTCTTTTTGAAGATATTCGTTCAATAATTTCATCAATGCGGACACTTCATCTTTTGGTCTATTCCAATTTTCAGTGGAAAATGCAAAAAGGCTTAAATATTTTATACCCCTTTCGGCTGCATAAGAAACTATTCTTTTTACCGCTTTTACACCTTCCTTGTGTCCAAAAACTCTAGGCAGGCCGCGCCTTTTGGCCCACCTGCCATTTCCATCCATAATGATGCCGATATGCTTCGGCAACTTTTTCCTCATTATATTTCCATTACATCCTTTTCTTTCAATGCGGTTACTTCATCTACCTTTTTTATAAACTCATCGGTAAGCTCTTGAACTTTTACTGTCCCTTTTTTGGCATCATCTTCCGAAATCTCTTTATCTT
This sequence comes from Deferribacteraceae bacterium V6Fe1, assembly GCA_022813675.1. Lineage (GTDB taxonomy): Bacteria > Chrysiogenota > Deferribacteres > Deferribacterales > Deferrivibrionaceae > Deferrivibrio > Deferrivibrio metallireducens. The sequence continues at coordinate 606,960 of CP063375.1, forward strand.
TTTCCAACTGCTTTATAGTTTCGTTTGCATCCCTTCTGATATTTCTTATGACGACTTTTGCATCTTCTGCCATCTTTTTAATCAGCTTTACAATCTCTTTTCTTCTTTCTTCTGTCAGTTGAGGGATGGGCACTCTAATCATTACCCCGTCATTTGAAGGGTTAAATCCAAGATTACTGGACATAATAGCCTTTTCAATCGCAGGGATAAGGGATGGCTCCCATGGTTGAATGGTTATAAGTCTTGGCTCAGGAGCGCTAAGTGTCCCCACCTGATTTATTGGGGTAGGCGTACCATAATAGTCTACTTTTATACCTTCAAACATTGCAACAGATGCCCTGCCGGTCCTAATCCCTTTCAGTTCGCTTTTGTAATGTTCCAAAGATTTTGACATTTTTTCTTTTGTTTCTTCAATAACAGTATTAAGCATGCTCTTCCTCCACTAATGTTCCAATTTGTTTACCTAAAACTATATTTAAAATATTATCCTTTCCATACAAGTCAAAAACAATTATTGGAATTTTATTGTCCATACACATACTGATTGCGGTAGAGTCCATAACTTTTAACCCTTTATTTAAAACATCCAAATATGTAATCTCATCAAATTTTTTGGCATCTTTCTCTTTTATCGGGTCTGCATCATAAATACCGTCAACCTTAGTAGCTTTTAAAACAACTTCGGCATTAATCTCGGATGCTCTGAGCGTTGCTGCCGTATCGGTCGTAAAATAAGGATTGCCTGTCCCTGCGCCAAAGATAACCACCCTATTCTTTTCAAAGTGTCTCATTGCTCTTCTTCTGATAAAGGGCTCTGCTATCTCCCTCATTTCTATCGCAGTTTGTACACGTGTGGGAACGCCAATATTTTCAAGAGCATTTTGCAGAGCAAGTGAGTTTATCACTGTAGCCAACATCCCCATATAGTCGGCACTTACCCTGTCCATCCCTTTGGCAGACTCGGAAACACCTCTGAAGATATTGCCACCGCCAACCACTACACCGATATTCACACCCAATTCGTGTACCTTTTTTATCTCTTCGGCAATATACTTCACTGTTTCACCGTCAATACCAAACTGCTGCTTCCCCATTAACGCTTCGCCACTTAGTTTTAGCAATATTCTCTTATACTTAGTATCCACTATTCTCTCCTTTCAGAGGTCTTTATTTTTCTATTTTAAATTTGTATTCTACCTGTTTATTAATGACAGGAAAATTGACAATCTCCGTGTATTCTACCACAGTAGTAATTTTATCAGCATAATCTTCAATAAACTTAATATCTTCTTTTTTTAAAGGAATTTTTAAATCTTCCGCCTCTGTGAGTAGTGAGCTGATAACTTTCGATCTTGGGAGCTTTTCCTCATTTAACATTATTCTTTCAGCGGCACTTTTATAAATAGTATACTTAGCCCATGGCAAACCCAATAGTATGAGGCAATATATCACTATAAGTGTTATAACAAACTTTATATATGTCCCCATATTATTCCTCCGATAGCTATTATACCATTAAAAAAAACAATATTTCAATGAATAAACTTTAATACCCTGTTTAGCCTGAGCTCAAATTTCGGACTAAATTGCCATGACCAGTAAATTAAAAGAGCTTTCCCTTTAATCATATCTTTTGAAACAAATCCCCAATACCTGCTGTCAAAACTCGAATCTCTATTGTCACCCATCACAAAGTATTTCCCCTTAGGCACTGTGAATTCATCAAAATTATCTCGCGGATTCTCCCCTTTAAATACAAAATCGCTCTCATACCTAACATAACTTTCGTTTAATTGTTTTGAATTTATATAAATCTTCTTATTTTCCATCTTAATTTTATCGCCGGGGAGGCCAATCACCCTTTTGATAAAATCTTTTTCAGGCTCAATGGGATATTCAAAAACGATAACATCCCCCCTTTTCGGCTCTGTAAAAAGATATGCAGCCTTATTTACAAGGATATGATCGCCTATAAGGAGAGTGTTTAACATAGATCCTGAAGGTATCTTATATGCCTGCAAAAAAAATGCCCTGATTATCATAGCAATGACAAATGCGACGATAATTGAATCTACTGTATCTTTAAACTTACTCTTTTTAATCTGATGATCATCCATTTTACTCTTCTCCGATTTTTAAAATTGCAAGGAAAGCTTCTTGAGGGACATCAACTTTGCCAATTTTCCTCATTCGTTTTTTCCCTTCCTTCTGTTTTTCAAGCAGCTTTTTCTTTCGAGTAATATCACCGCCGTAACATTTCGCCGTAACATTTTTCCTGAATGCCTTAACGGTGCTTCTGGCAATAATCTTATTACCAAGAGCTGCCTGAATCGCTATATCAAACATCTGTCTGGGGATAACATCCTTCATCTTATCCACCAATTCACGTCCTTTATAATATGCTTGGTCTCTATGGACAATGATACTTAAAGCATCCACCGGTTCACCGTTTATCAAAATATCCAGCTTTGTTAATGCAGACTCCTTATATCCCGCATGCTCATAGTCAAAAGATGCATACCCTTTTGATGCTGACTTTAGTTTATCATAAAAATCAATAACCACTTCAGAAAGTGGAATTTCATACTCTAATATCACCCTTGTCTGAGAAACGTAGTGCATATTTTTTTGTATCCCTCTTTTCTGCTGTAAAAGTTGAATAACGTTACCTACATATTCATTTGGCAAAACGATTGTTGCATTTATTATAGGTTCTTCAATTATATCTATTTCACCAATGGGCGGTAATTTAGCCGGATTATCAACATCAACAACCGTACCGTCAGTTTTAGTCACTTTATAAATAACTGTAGGCGCAGTAGTAATAAGGTTAAGGTCAAATTCCCTCTCAAGCCTCTCCTGAATAATCTCCATATGCAGCAGCCCAAGAAAACCGCACCTAAATCCAAAACCAAGAGCCATAGAGTTTTCAGGCTCGTATGTTATGGACGAGTCGTTAAGCATCAGCTTTTCCAGCGCATCCCTTAAATCTTCATAATCTTTGGGGTCGACCGGGTAAAAGCCACAAAATACTACAGGCTTTACATTTTTAAATCCCGGGAAAGGTTCGTTGGTAGGATTTTTAACATGTGTAACAGTATCTCCGATTTTTACATCTTTTAACTCTTTGATTCCGGCAATAATATACCCTACCTCTCCTGCCGAAAGGGAGTCCACTTTCGTATCTTTTGGGGTAAATATGCCGATACTGTCGACATCATGCTCCTTATCGGTAGCCATAAATTTAATCTTATCGCCATTCTTGATAGTCCCCTCGATAACCCTTATCAAAACGATAACCCCTTGATAAGCGTCATACCAAGAATCAAAAATTACCGCCTTTAAGGGTTTATTTTCATCCCCTTTGGGATGAGGGATGTATTTTACTATGCCTTCCAAAATCTCTTTTGTCCCAATCCCTTCTTTTGCACTTGCGGGTATAGCATTAGAAGCATCTATCCCTATTATCTCTTCAATCTCACCCTTAACTCGCTCAAAGTCAGCACTTGGGAGGTCTATTTTATTTATTACGGGGATGAGCTCTAAATTTTGCTCTATTGCCATATACACATTTGCAATTGTTTGAGCTTCAACCCCTTGGGATGCATCGACCACAAGCAGAGCCCCTTCGCAGGCGGCAAGACTTCTTGACACTTCATACGTAAAGTCAACATGACCCGGTGTATCGATTAAGTTTAATTGATATGTATTGCCGTCATCGGCCTTGTAATATAATCTAACCGTCTGGGCCTTAATAGTAATGCCCCGCTCCCTTTCTATATCCATCGAGTCCAGAAGTTGCGACTTCATCTCCCTTTTGTCGATTGCACCGGTATATTCTATCAACCTGTCAGCAATAGTTGATTTACCATGGTCAATATGAGCTATTATCGAAAAGTTTCTTATTAGTTTTCTATCCATAAATTATAAAGGCCTTCCCACGCAAGTATAGTTGAAACCGAGATTTTTCATCTTTGTTGGCTCATATATATTTCTTAAATCAGCCAGGTTATGGTCCCTCAGCAAAGTCTTAATCCTTTCCATATCAAGCTTTCTAAATTGGTTCCATTCGGTAACTATCACAAGACAATCAGCATCTTTGCAAGCCTCATACTCATCCTGACAATAGCTAATACTATCGCCAAAAATATTTTTGGCGTTTTCCATAGCAATCGGGTCAAATGCATTTACCTGAGCTCCAAACTCTACAAGCTTATTCACGATTACAATGGAAGGAGAATCTCTCATATCATCCGTATTTGGTTTAAAAGATAATCCCAAAATAGCTACCTTTTTGCCTTCAAACGGTTTTGCCTTATTCAAATCTATACCAAGAAGATTGGCAATTTTATTGACCATCCTTAGCTTTTGTTCTTCATTTACCTTTATAACAGTATCAATTGTCTTAAACTCATACCCTTTTTCTTTGGCTATATAGGCTAATGCACTTGTATCTTTAGGAAAACATGAGCCGCCGTAACCGGGCCCCGGATGCAAAAATTTAGGGCTTATCCTGCCATCCATCCCCATAGCTTTGGCAACCTTATGAACATCAGCTCCGACTAAATCACAAAGGTTTGCAATTTCATTAATATACGTAATCTTCAAGGCAAGAAAAGCATTTGAAGCATATTTAATCATTTCTGCAGTTTCAATATTGGTCACCACAAAAGGTGCTTCATTTAAGTAATGGGCACTGTAGATATCTTTCATAATAGCGGCAGCTTCATCACTCTCCACACCGATAACTATCCTGTCAGGTCTCATAAAATCATTTACCGCTGCCCCTTCCCTCAAAAACTCAGGGTTACTGACAACATCAAAACGTGAATTTTCCCCAACCACTGACTTTATGATATTTTTAACTCTTTGACCCGTGCCCACAGGGACGGTACTTTTGTTGACAACCACCTTATAACCGTTCATATTTTTGGCAATATCTTTTGCCACCTGCTCTACATACTTAAGGTCTGCACTACCGTCCTCTTTCGGCGGAGTGCCCACTGCAATAAAAATTACCAAATTATTTTTTACTGCTTCAGCTATATCGGTAGTAAAATTTAATCTTCCTGCCTTATAATTCTTCTCAACAATCTCATCAAGACCAGGCTCATAAATAGGGATAACACCCTTTTTAAGATTTTCTATCTTTGCGGAATCAACATCAACACAGGTAACAAACATGCCAAATTCGGCCAAACACGCACCTGTCACAAGACCAACATATCCTGTTCCAACTACAGCTATTCTCATTGTTTTCTCCTTTGGTAACTAAATCTTTTCAGTAATATAATATTGACAATACTTTTTCAAGTAAAATCGAGCTATGCAATCTTAAAACATTCCACTTATAAAATAATAAAATTTTCTTCTGACAATTGTCGCTTAAGCATTTAGATTAAATATCGGGGCGAGAGGATTTGAACCTCCGACCCTCGGTACCCGAAACCGATGCGCTACCAAGCTGCGCTACGCCCCGCAAACTGTTTTAGCATTTGAACTATTATCAGCATATTTATTTAAAATCAACGATATTTTTGTCCCATTAAAAATCTTTTTTATAAAAATGATTAATCAGTCTTTGTTTGTGATTTTCGCTAAATTTTATTGAATTTCGTATGGCTCCCGTAATATATTCCTTTGCGTATCTTACGGAAGTCACTATGTCATTTTCTTGCGCCAAAAATGAAGCAATAGCCGAAGACAATGTACAACCGGTGCCATGGACATCTTTCTTATCTAATCTTTCCGAGGAAAAATCTACTGCAACTCCATTTGTCAAGAGTATGTCATTTGAATGCTTACCGTCAAAATGTCCCCCCTTGATCAGAACATTAGGTACTCCGAAATTGATTATACGCTCTTTATTTTCATCAGAAATATCAGATTTTTCGAGATTAATACCAAAAATAACTTCAGCCTCATTTTTGTTGGGAGTAACCAAATCCGCAAGTTTTATCAGCTCGTTCAAAGCACTTATTGCGTTATCTTCCAAAAGCTTTTTGCCACTGCTTGACACCATGACAGGATCAACCACAATGTTTGTCAACTTATACGTCTTCAATAAATCTATTACGGTATAAATGATTTCAGCACTTGAAAGCATCCCTATCTTCACCGCATCGACTTCCAAGTCATCTACAATAGCTCTAAACTGAGCTTTAACTATCTCAACAGGCAAATTATACACATCCAACACTTTTCCAGTATTTTGAGCCGTTACTGCAGTAATCACGCTACAACCATAACACCCAACTGCGGAAATTGTCTTAATATCAGCCTGTATTCCAGCTCCTGCAATTGGGTCTGAGCCGCCTATTGTCATTACAATTTTCATTATTCCGCCTTTTTTATACTGAATTCTATTCTATCTTCACCTATCAAATCCTCTATCTGCTTGAAAAGCGAAACTTTAGGCTTTACGTAATATTCCTCGGAAGCGCTCATCGCCACCTCATACTTCCCTTCCTTTTTTACAAGAAACTTTAAAGGGATTAAACCCTTATTGCTTGTTACTACAACCTTTATTTGAGATATTTTTTCCTTTGTCATCCCTAACGGGTTGATTTTTATGGTAATGTGCTCTGTCAGTTTTTCAATAGCTTCTGTAATTTCGTATATCTCTTCTGCTACAACCGATTTTCTGTCATTGGTTGTATTGTATCTCCCTTTTATTACTAAAATTTTATCCTCTTCAATATACCTCATGTTTGACAAATACAACTTAGGAAAGACCACTACATCAGCCACACCCTCGATATCTTCTATAGTGACAAATGCCATTTTCTCCTGAGATTTCGTATTGTATATCTTTATATCCTTTACAATCCCTCCTACCATCACAGCGGTATCATTTTCCATCTCTTCCAGCTGGGAAGTGCCGGTTGTCAAAATATTAAGAATATATTGATACTTAATTAAAGGATGGCTGGACAGATAAAACCCTAATACCTCTTTTTCCCCCTTCAACAGTTCGTTTTCAGGAATCTCATCGATATCCGGGTATTCGGTGGTATCAGCATCGCTTTCCCCTTCATCTTGCATCCCGTTTAACAAATCAAAAACGGTTACAATCCCCTGGGAAGCCATCTTTTGGTGCTTTTGCCCTTCGCTTAAAACCGCATCCAGTACATTTAAAAGTTGACTCCTCTTTTTTCCAAAACAATCAAGCGCACCTGCTTTTATTAATGACTCTATAACTTTTCTGTTTACCTGCCTCAAGTCGATTCTTTTGCATAGGTCAGTTATATTTTTATACTTACCATTTTTCTCCCTTTCATCTACTATAATATCGATAGCCCCGCTACCTACATTTTTTATGGCTCCAAGTCCAAACCTTAACGAGTCATTATCTATTGTAAAATCTTTAAAACTTTCATTTATATCAGGAGCTAATACCTTAATCCCCATCCTTTTACACTCTTCTATAAAGACTACGACTTTATCCCCTTTGTCCACCTCATTGGATAATAGGGCAGCCATATATTCCATAGGGAAATGTGCTTTCAAGAAGGCAGTCTGATAAGTAACCATAGCATACGCAGCAGAGTGACTTTTGTTGAAGCCATATTCGGCAAATTTTGCCATGAGGTCAAATATCTCTTCAGACTTTTTCAGGTCAAACCCCTTCTTTTTTGCTCCGGGTATGTTAAGCTTTTCATCACCATAAAGAAATATCTCTTTATGTTTTTGCATCTCTTCCGGTTTTTTCTTACCCATAGCCCTTCGCAACAAATCTGCATTTCCAAGAGAATATCCCGCAATTATCTGAGCTATCTGCATTACCTGCTCTTGGTATACGATAATCCCATATGTATCTTTCAATATTTCCTCTAACTCAGGAATAAAATAAGTTACCTCCTGCTCCCCATGTTTCCTTTTAACAAAGTCATCAAGCATCCCACTACCCATAGGCCCCGGCCTGTAAAGAGCAACTACGGCAACAATATCTTCAAATGTTGTAGGTTTTAATTTTTTGAGAAGGTTTTTCATCCCGGGACTTTCAAGCTGGAATACCCCAGTAGTATAACCATTTGATAAAAGTTCATATGTCAAACCGTCATCAAGGGGGATATTGCTTATATCAAAGTTTGCATCTTTTTCTCTTATTTTGTTTACGGCATAATCAATTACCGTAAGGTTTTTAAGTCCCAAAAAATCGAACTTGACAAGTCCAATCTCTTCCAAGGTATTCTTTTCAAATTGTGTTACCACTTCATTATTTTGACCTTTGCAAAGCGGGACATATTGAATAATAGGCTTATCCGATATTACAACACCCGCTGCGTGCATACCGGTTTGTCTGAGAAGCCCCTCAAGTTTTCTTGCATGAGTCAAAAGCTCCTTGCCCGACTCCACATTTTCTATCTCTTGCTCTAAGCTCGGGTCAGCCTTTAACGCTTTTTTCAATGTCATCCCCGGTGATTCAGGGATAAGCTTTGCTATTTTATCAACCGTCTTCAGAGGGATTTCCAAAACTCTTCCGACATCCCTTATTACACCTCGAGCAAGTAACTGCCCAAACGTAACTATCTGTGCCACTTTATCTTTACCATATTTGTCTATTACATAGTTTATTACCTGCTCCCTTTTGTTTTTACAAAAGTCGATATCAAAGTCAGGCATACTTTTTCGCTCAGGATTCAAAAATCTTTCAAAGAGCAAATTAAAGCGTATAGGGTCTATGTCGGTAATCCCCATAGCAAAAGCTGCCAGAGAGCCCGCACCTGAACCTCTGCCGGGGCCAACCGGAATATTGTTACTTTTTGCATAGTTTATAAAATCCCATACAATTAAGTAGTAACTGGCATAGCCCTTAAGCTTAATAATTTCCATTTCGTAATTAAGTCGCTCTATATACAATCTTTGCTTTTCCACCGGAAAGTTGGATATTTTTCTGTGCAGACCTTGCCTTGCAATATGCTCAAAATATGTTTCGGGCGTATAACCTTCGGGGACTTCAAACACCGGGAGATGTACTGCCCCAAACTCCATCGTAACATTACACATTTCAGCAATCTTCACCGTATTTGTCAACGCCTCAGGGTAGTTGTCAAAAGATTTCCACATCTCTTCGGGAGACTTCACATAAAGCTTATCTGAATGAAATTCCAGTTTGTTTTTACTGTTAATGGTGGCTTGCATCTGAATACACATCAAAACCTGGTGTGAAGTATGGTCACCTTCATTGAGATAATGGCAATCGTTGGTGGCTATCAGGGGGATATTTTCATTTTTAGATATATTTATGAGTTGGTTATTAACTATTCTTTGTTCATCGATACCGTTGTCTTGTAGTTCAAGATAATAATTGCCTTTGCCAAGAATCGCTTCATACTCTTTTGCTGATGCGACGGCTTTTTGATAATCTCCTCTCATAATATGTCTCGGTGGCTCTCCGGCAAGACAAGCTGAAAGTCCAATAAGGCCTTCAGAATATTCACTTAAAAGTTGCTTATCAATCCTCGGCTTGTAATAAAACCCTTCAAGCTGAGCCATAGATACAAGATATTGAAGATTTTCAAGCCCTTTATTGTTTTTTGCAAGCAAAATCAAATGATAATTTTTATCTTCTCCAGCACCATATTCGCGATTTCTCCTGTCGTCCGGTGCCACATAGACCTCGCAGCCAATTATCGGCTTGATTTCGTTTTTATGGCACTGCTTATAAAAGTCCACTATTCCATGCATCGTCCCGTGGTCAGTTATTGCACAAGACTTAACCTTTTGATCTTTAAGCTTATCTATCAAATCAGGAATTAGAATAGCACCATCCAAAAGTGAATATTGGCTGTGCAAGTGAAGATGAACAAACTCTTTCATTACCCCTCTATCTCTATATTAACTTTTATTTTTTTGAACTTTTTCAAAAATCTGAATGACATTAAAAATCTCTCGAGACTCTTTAAAAGCAAGCCATTATCCATACCCGAAATTTCTATTTCAGGCAAATTGAAATCACCATTTTCAAGCAAATATTCTGCAACTTTATTTACGTCATTAAGCCCAAATATCCTTACATCTTTTCTCGGTATATTCTCTGCGTCCGTAATGACACCTATCAGCTCAGTTTTGTTTTCGGACAAAAACGGTTTGCCAACACACTCTCTAAAAATTTCTATTTTAGGGATGCTGCTCTGCTTATACCCTTCCGTAATTACCAAATCCACATCTTTGAAATAATTTACGACAATCTCCTCCAATGTTTCTTCCTTTACAGTAAATGACTTTACTATCGCCATTTTTTCTGCAGAGGATATCGCAACAATATCTGCCCCTGCATGCTTAAAACGATATGAGTCCTTCCCGGGTTTATCTATTTCAAATTTGTGAGCATCGTGTTTTATCACCCCAAGCTTTACCCCTCTGTTTTTTAATTCCCCTATGAGCTTTTCAATAAATGTAGTTTTTCCGCTTCCGGAACTTCCTATAAATGAAAATAATGGTGTATATTTCATAATAAACTCCCTAATCTTGCCAAACTAATTTTTATATCACACAATTGAATTATACCTTTTTAGACAAATTAGAATTTTATTCAAGGACTTTCAAGCACATCTTACCGATTTCCAAAAACACCCCGCTAAAATATTTCTGATACAAATACCCCTTTTCAATATTGTTAAAATGACTATCATATCAAATATGTTAGTATTCGGTTTAGCTGTTTTGATAAGTTTGGTAGCATCTGTTGACGCTTTTGCATGGGGATTTGAGACTCATATCAGTATAGGTCTTAAAATCCTTGAAAATTCGTCTTTTCATATAATAAATAACTTCCCCGCCAATTTTTTGCTGGGTAATATATTTCCTGATTTTTTCAACCTTTTTAAAAATTTTTCCACATTAAAAAAATCTTTGGCTACACATTCTTGGCATACGGTATCCGCACTGTTTTCCAACGCAATAACCGATGCTGAAAAATCGTTTGCCTACGGCTACGCTGCACACCTGTCTGCCGATATTGTAGCTCACAATTATTTTGTGCCGGAATACTACATATCAAGAAGTGATAAAAAACTCTTTGCTCACTTTTTGACAGAAAACGCCGAAGAAGCTTTATCAGACAAAAAGTTTAAACCATCCCTGTTTTACCTCTTGGATAATGCTTCGGAGCTTGGAAATCTTTTTCTCAGAACCAAGAATGTTGAAAAAAAATATTTTATCAAACAGATCAAATATATCAAATTCGGACTTAACTATCAATACACCTTAAATATCGGCAAAATCTCCAAAAGTATTCGACAATCAAATGACCCTGATTTTGTATCAAAATGTGAAACTTACCAGCAAAAAGCCCTTGAGTTTGCTACAAGCTCTGTTGAAAAAGGCTTCGGGGAATTTGTAAAATATGACCCGAGCGGACATAAAAGTATGCAAGTAGCCAAAAATACAAGACAAAGGCTTGTAGAAGATATGGGGAAAAAAAGTCTTAACACTCTTAATTTGAACAAAAAAAAGGGGCTTTGATAAGCCCCTTACAATTTTTATCTAACTTAGCATTTATTAATTTGCAAGATTCGGATCGATGTAGATTTCAGCTTTATTCTTCAAGCTTTCGATATACGATTTAAAGGCTTCATCCTGCTTTAATGTAAGCAGAAATGCCTTTAAATTTTCTTTTTCATCGGCAAGCCCTGCCATATCAGGTTTTTCCACACTCAACACCTCTACAAGATATGGTCTGCCGTCTAAAACATATACCTTCTTGATTATCCCTTTTTTGACCTTATAAATTTCATTAACCAAATTGCTATCGGCGCCAAGTGAAGGGATTGGCTCAAGTCTCTTAAAAGAAGGTGTGGTTGTGTATGTTATTTTTAATTTTTTTGCCACATCTTCTACAGATTTTGCCGTGTCTAACTCACTCTCAAGGGCTTTCTTGGATATTTCAAGAGCTTTATTGTCAACGTAATCACTTTTAACAGTATCTTTTATTTCATCAAATGTAGGGATATAGGACTCTTTTCTATCCTCAAGTTCAAAAATATATTTTTTGCCGTTTAAATCTACCACAGAGCTTATTTCTGCCATATCAAGCTTAAAAATATTACTTTTAACTTTATTGTCGTTTCCAAAAGGCGCAACATTTTCATCAATGCTAAAGTAATTTGTCTCATAGACCGGCATCTTGTTTGGATATTTTTTCAGGTAAGCCGTGATATTTGATTCATTCAAAATATCCCTATAAGTATCAAATATATACGCTTTAAAGCCCGCTTTCTCTTTTTCTGACTTTATCTTTTGAATTATCTGAGCTTTGGCCTCTTCAAAACTCAAATCTTTATCTTCAAGTTTTTTCTCAACCTTTATAATATGGTACCCAAAAGGTGACTTTACTACCTTGCTGACCTCTCCGGGCTTTAAACCAAATGCAGCATCTTCAAACTCTTTTACCATTACGCCTTTTTTAAAAAAGCCAAGATATCCGCCATTTGCTGCAGTGGTGTCCTCCGAATATTTCTTGGCGACTTCTGCAAAAGATTTACCCTTTTCAATCTCTTTCAAGGCGTCATTAATCTTCTTCAAGGCGGCATCATTTTCTTTTTTATCGTTGAAATCTTTTACTCTGACAAGTATATGCCTTGCCTCTAACTGCTCATCCTGATGGAAGTTTGTCTTATTTTGTAGAAAATAATTCTCAGCTTCCTGATCGGTAACTTTGACTTCCGTATTATAATCTTTTTCGTCAAATACCACATATTTTACCTTAATCTTTTCCGGCACCCTATAATTCTCTTTGTTCTCTTCATAAAATGCCTTAACATCTTCTTCGGCTGCTGCCACTTGGTTTCTAAATTTTTCAGGCTCAAGGCTCAGGTATCTGATTACTGCACTGCTGTTTCTGTATATATATTCTTTTTCTATCTCTTGGTCGGTTACATTTACGGAATTTCTAATAAGGGATTCCATTTTATTAACAAGCATCCCTTCCCTTATTGATGCTTCATATGTTTCAGGATTAATCCCATTAAGGCTCAATACTTGAATATACCTTTGCTGATCAAATCTACCATTGACCTGAAACGACTTTGTAGTTGCAATTGCGTGTAACACCTCAGTATCTGATACAAATACTCCACGTTTATTAGCTTCTTCTATAAGCAAGTATTTATTAACCAAATCGTCTACGACAGCCTTACTTAAATTTTTAAACTCAGGGATTTCATTTACCTGGTCACCAAAAAGCTGTCTAAGTGTATTTGACATATTCTCATAGGCATTTTGATATTCTCGATAGGAAATTTTATAATCATTTACCTTTATGGCATAATTGGCAGAGCTTGTTTTTCCTCCCATCCCCCATACAAGAAATATGGTGCCGATGAAAGCTACAATTACCAGCCAAAGGAAAAAGCTTAATACTTTTTTTTGATTTCTCATCATTGTCAACATAGTTTTACCTCAGAATGTAATAAATTTGTTATAAAAGACATAAGAGGCCCGACAGGTAAACTCCGGCACATAGGAAATCATGCTACCGTTGCTTCCTTCCGGACCTGGCGGGGTTCACACAACTCCTATTGCAGAGCACCCATCAGGCCACTTAAATCTTCTATAAAGCCAGGAATGTATGTATAAATATAACTATGCACAAAATCAAGCATTTTTTATGTTTTTTAATAATGTAACCTTTATTATGTCATCCACTAACAACTAAATACTGTATCTAAAAACTTAACGCCTGACAGAAAAATCCCTAAAATCCTCTTTTAAATCTATTTCGGCAATTTCCACAGAATCAACTCTGCTGCCGTAAGGACCTTGTTTTGCAGCTTCCAAAAGCCGATCAATATCACCACCTGCACCAGTGCAAACTATTTCCACTGAGCCATCGGCCAAGTTTCTTACATAACCTTTTAGTGAGGTAAGGGAAAGAGCGTTTCTGTAAATAAACGCTCTAAAACCTACCCCTTGAACTATGCCCTTAACTACAATTCTTTTATATTTCATATTTTTTCTACTGCTTCAAACCCCTCTCTCAATGCTTGCCTGTTAATATCAAGCATGTTATGATATTTTTTAGGAATCGCATGTACCAACGCCTCGTTTGCAGTTTCAAGGGTAAAGAGGCCTGATACTTTCAAAAGAGCTCCTATCATCACCATATTTGCAATCTTTGTATTACCTATTTTATGAGCTATTTCGGATGCATTTATCCCATAAAATGTAACATCACTTCTATCGCACTCTTTTTTATCCACAAGGGAAGTATCCACCACGACACTTGCCCCTTTTTCAAATCTTGGCTTAAATTTGACCATAGAAGGATAATTCATAATAAACCCATACTTTGGATTAGGGATTACCGGAGAGCCGATTTCTTCATCGGAGATAACCACCGCACAATTTGCAGTCCCGCCCCTTTGCTCGGCACCATAAGATGGGAACCATGTAACGTTTAAATCCTGACTCACTGCCATATGAGCTAATATCATCCCTGCACTTAAGATACCCTGACCACCAAATCCTGCCATTACACAGTCAAAATACATTATTCTCCCTCCTGAATATCTTTAAAAGTTCCAAGCGGATAGTATGACTCCATTTGCTCATCCACAAATTTCAATGCATCCACAGGAGTCATCCCCCAGTTTGTAGGGCATGTAGATAATACTTCCACAAAGGAAAATCCAACATTATCAACCTGATTTTTAAAAGCCTTTAAAATCGCTTTTGATGCCTTCATTACATTTTTAGGATCGGTCACCTTTACCCTTGCTGAGTATGCGACAGCAGGGAGGCTGCCTATAAGTTCAGCCATTCTAAATGGGAAACCGTGAGAATGTGTATCCCTCCCCATAGGGGTGGTGGTCGTCTTTTGACCCGGCAATGTTGTAGGTGCCATCTGCCCGCCGGTCATCCCGTAATTGGCATTATTTACAAATATTACCGTTATATTTTCCCCGCGACCTGCAGCATGTATTATTTCGCTCATACCGATTGAGGCCAAATCTCCATCCCCTTGATATGTAAAAACAACCATATCGGGTCTGACCCTTTTGGCTCCCGTTGCAAGTGCCGGTGCCCTGCCATGAGGAGCTTCCACTACATCAATATTAAAGTAATCGTATAATAGAACAGAACACCCCACCGGAGCTACTCCATATGCTTTTTCCCTCACGCCAAGATTATCTATTGCTTCGGCCACGAGTCTATGGATAAGACCATGATTACAGCCAGGGCAATAAATAGATTTATTGCTGGTTAAACTTTCAGTTTTTTCAAACATTACTTTCATAACGTTCCTCACTTTTTAAATATTTCAATTGCTTTTTCATAGATATCTTTCGGAGAAAATACTTCCCCGCCAGGTTTGCCCAAAAACTCTATCTTTTCATCATTTTGAACAGCAAGCCTTACGTCAAAAAGCATCTGCCCCGTATTCATCTCAGCTACCAAAATCTTCTTGGCCTTTTTTGATGCCTCTTTTAATGCTTCATAAGGGAAAGGTGAAACTGTAATCGGCCTAAAAAGACCGGCCTTGATATTCTGCTTGGCAAGCTCTTTTACAACTGACTTTGAAACCCTTGCCGCAGTGCCAAATGCAACTATGAGAAAATCATAATCATCGTTAAAGATTTCATATTTTGTTTCATTTTTGCTTATTTCAAGAAACTTTTCATGAAGATGCCAATTAAGCTTTTTAAGTTCGCCTTCGGCAAGTCTTAGGGATTTAACTGACCTTCCGTCTCTCCCTTTTGCGCCGCTAAGCTCCCACCCTTCATCCTTTTGAGGCTTCTCTTTAAATTCAGGCAATTTAACAGTCTCAGCCATCTGGCCAATCGCACCGTCACCTAAAATAAGCACAGGGTTTCTATATTTTTCAGCCACTTCAAACGCTTCGTATGTAAGGTCAACCGCTTCTTGCACAGTATGAGGCGCATATACTATCAAATGGTAATCTCCGTTACCGCCCCCTCTTGTAGATTGATTGTAGTCGCACTGACTCGGGCCTATATTTCCAAGCCCCGGGCCTCCTCTTACCATATTAACAATAACAGCAGGTACTTCGGCACCGCACATATAAGATATCCCTTCCTGCATAAGAGCAATACCGGGACTTGAAGAAGTGGTCATTATCCTTTCCCCAGTAGCAGCAGCCCCGTAAACCATATTAATGGCAGCTACCTCACTCTCGGCCTGGACAAATGCACGCCCAAGCTCAGGCATTCTGTATGACATATATGCAGTTACCTCATTTTGAGGAGTAATAGGATATCCAAAATAACCTTTTACCCCCGCTCTCACAGCAGCCTCAGCTATTGCCTCATTCCCTTTCATCAATACTTTTTCAGCCATTTTATTACTCCTTATCTACTTCTTTTCTTCTTTATACAGGGTAAAAACCAAATCCGGACACATCAATGCACAGCTTTTGCACACAATACACTTACTTTCATCAATACACTGAACATAATCATAACCGGCAGAGTTAAATTTCCCTGAAAATTCTAAAATATGTTTAGGACAAACATGAACACACAGACCGCATCCTTTACACTTTTCGATATTTATTTCTACTTTAGGCATCGAAACCTCCACTGTTTATAGTGTTTTTAATATAACCGACTTACCATAAAAGTGCAATAACAAAAAAGCGTTTTAACATTCATTTTTAATGTTTAGACATACTAAACCAATTTGCGCCACAACAATCTTTGATAATTTAGCGTTTATTCAATTTTTAACAGATTTTTGACCTATAAAACGACAACTCTATGTTATTTAAAAAATTAAAGGGATAGCATACAAGCATGTTGAAAAATTCGAATGATTGTGTGATAATTAGTGTAACATTTCATAAGGAGCGATCTATGCACATGTCAGATGCTTTGGTTTCCGTACCTACGGCATTAAGTTTTTGGGGTATTACTGCGGTTACATCTGCTTATGCATCTTCTAAAATAAAGCAAGAGTATCATGAAGATAAATCGATACCATTCATGGGGGTTATGGGAGCCTTTGTATTTGCTTTGCAAATGGTAAATTTTGCAATCCCCGCCACCGGCTCAAGCGGACATTTTGCAGGCGGTTTTTTGCTGGCGATGTTACTTGGCCCAAATGCGGCATTTTTGGTAATGGCTTCAGTCCTGTTTATCCAAGCTCTATTTTTTGCCGACGGAGGCTTGCTTGCTTTGGGGTGCAACATATTTAACATGGGATTTATCCCGGCTTATGTCATATACCCTTTATTTAAAGCGTTAACTGAAAAAAATAAATTCTTCATATGGCTTGGCGGAGCGTTAAGTCTTTTATTAGGCTCTGTTATGGTTTCAATGCAGACAGTATTGTCAGGGATATCCGAGTTACCATTTTCAAAAATGTTAATGCTTATGGTAGGGATACACATTTTAATAGGTATATTTGAAGGGCTTATCACCATTGGGGCTTATCAATTAATAAATTCTTATAAACTTCAAACTGTTAACAACAATAACACTGTAAAACCTTACTTTGGCTTAGGCATTGTAACTGTCATAATTGCAAGCATCTTCTCACTTTTTGCTTCTTCAAAACCGGACGGTTTGGAATGGTCCATTTACAGAATATTAGGAAGAGAGTCAGAACCTGAATCGGTAAAAGGTATCTTTCACGAGATGGCATCAGTTGTTCAGAATAAAATATCCATACTGCCGGATTATAATTTTGGTGGCGGAGAATCATTTTTAGGGACTTCAATTGCAGGAATTACAGGGGCAGTATTAACGTTAATTGTCGCCGCATCAATCGGATATGCGGTCAATAAAATGAGCAAATAAAACATTGACAACCATAGAAAGCAAACTACATAACCTTATTAAGTTTGACAACCTCTCCGGTGCCAATTATTTTTTAAACAAAATCAATCCGCTTGCGAAACTGATTGTATTTGCAATTTTCATAATTTCCTTGATAAGTATAAATAAATACGACTTTATAAAAACAATACTTTTTACTTCTTTTGTAATAGCCCTCATAAATACTTCGCCATTAAAATTTTCAACCGTAATCAAATTTTGCCTGGTATTGAGCCCGATAATCTTTTTTTTCATAATATTTAACCCTATTTTTGATACAAATAAAACTTTATTTTTAGGACACAAAATTAATGCTGGCTATATTTCGGCAACAACTACCTTCATAAAATTTTTTAACACAACTTCCATTTCACTTTTAATTGTCAGTAGCACCAAGTTTTTTGAACTTGCAAATGCACTTTACAAGCTAAAAATACCAAGATTTATCACTCTTCAACTTATTCTTATGTACAGATTTATTTTTCTTTTTATAAGTGACGTAATAAATACGATAGAGTCTATAAAAAGCAGGTCATTCACTATACAGGCAGTCAGGTGGAGTGACCTAAAAAGGATATTTGCCACATTTTTTGTAAGAGCGGTTTATCGAAGTGAGGATGTTTATACATCTATGCTCTCCAAAGGATTTGAACCGGAAAAAATTAACAGTGAAAATCCATTTACACCAAAGGATTTTCTTTTTATCACAATTTCATTAGGATATATTATATTGCTGAGGTTAATTTAGATGAGCCACCATTTTATCAAAATACAGGATTTAAATTTTGAGTATTCTGACGGGACAAGGGCACTTGAGCATATCAATCTTTATGTTACTCACGGAGAGTCGATTGCAATCTTGGGCTCAAACGGTGCAGGAAAATCAACACTTCTCAAGCATTTAAACGGAACCCTATTGCCGACAAACGGAGAGGTTAATATCGGAGGGATAACTGCCACAAAAAAAACATTACAGAAAATACGCTCCGCGGTAGGGATAGTTTTCCAAAATACTGACAACCAACTTTTTATGCCGACGGTATATGAAAATGTTGCATTTGGCCCGAGAAATTTCGGGCTGGAGGGGGAGCATCTCAAAAAGACAGTGGAAAAGGCGCTGACGGACGTGGGTGCCATTCATCTTTCAAACAAACACCCTTTCAGGCTTTCCGGAGGAGAAAAAAGAAAGGTATGTATAGCTTCTGTTTTGGCGTGCAATCCCGAAATATTGGTGCTTGATGAACCTACAGCCGAAGTTGACCCTAGAGGTTTAAAAGATATTGTGGCTCTTTTGAATAGCTTTAGCCACACAAAAGTTATCTCTACACATAATTTAAAGTTTGCTACTGCAGTTTGCAAAAGAGGGGTTGTTTTAAAGCGAGGAAAAGTTATATTTGACGGTGAGATGAGTGATTTAATGAAAAATGTCGAGCTTTTAAAAGAAGCAGAAATCTTGGAAGAGTACTGAAATGAGTTTTGTTTTTGGCCCTGTACCATCAAGAAGATTGGGGGTATCACTTGGTGTTGACATTGTCCCCAGAAAATACTGCACACTTGACTGCATCTATTGCGAGGTCTGCAAAACAGATAATCTTACCATAGAGCAGGAAGATTATTACGATATCAATGAAATTATAAACGAGGTTAAAGAAAAATATTTGCCGTTAAAAGATAGTCTTGATGTAGTAACAATCACAGGCTCGGGAGAGCCGACACTCAACAAATCAATTGATGTAATTGTCAAAAAACTCAAAACATTTGTCACACATCCTATTGCCCTTTTAACCAACTCAACCCTTTTTTATGATGAGGAAGTTAGGCAAAAGGTAAAAATTTTTGACATTATTGTCCCAAGCCTTGATGCCGCCAACGAGAAAATTTTTAAAAAGATAAACAAACCGTCAAAAGAAATCAATTTCCGCAGGATGATTGAAGGCTTGATTACCTTCTCAAATGAGTATAGGGGGAAGCTTATTCTGGAAATACTGCTGCTTGAAGGGGTCAATGACCATCAGGAGCATTTAGATCAATTAGTCGAAATTATAAAAAACATGAAATATGATATTGTGCAGCTAAACACAGCTTTTAGGCCTACTGCATATAAAAATGTCAAAAGATTAGACGATATCCAGCTTTTAGATATAGCGCTTTTTTTCAACGAAAAAGGGCTAAAGGTAGAACCGGTTAAAAATTTTATTTCCAAAAATATTTCAAAAACCAGCATGAATGATATATTTAATAAAATGTTAAATATGAGGCCATTAAGCGAAAATGACATAATAGAACTCTTCGGCGAAACTTTCCTAAAAAATTTGAGTCAAAATACTTCTCTTGAAATTTTTAAATATAACGGCGAAACTTTTTTTAAAAAAATTTGAATTCTGTGTTATAATTCAATTGAGTTGACTGGATCTTTAATTTGGTATAAATTAGAATTAATATAAAATAGGAGGAGCAAATGATTACAAAAAAAGTTGCAGATGCACTTAGAAATCAGCTAAAAAACGAATTGGAATCTTCATACCTTTACCTTTCAATGTCGGCTTGGGCCGCAGGAAAAGGCTTGAAAGGATTTGCAAACTGGTTTTATGTCCAGGCAAAAGAAGAGATGTATCACTTCTTCAAATTTTACCATTATCTGCTTGATCAAGGGGAAAAGGTCGAATTGCCGGCAGTAGCAAAGCCAAAAAGCGATTTTTCTTCACCTCTTGAAGCAATGAGAGAAACTTTGCAGCATGAACAGTTTATTACCAAATCCATAAACGAATTGGTCGATGTCGCATTAAGCGAAAAAGACCATGCCACAAATGCTTTTTTGCAGTGGTTTATATCTGAACAGGTAGAAGAAGAGGCTACCGTAGGTGAAATTTTGGATCAACTTGAGCTCATAGGTGAAAATGGCAACGGTATCTTTATGATTGATAAAGAGCTTGGCCAAAGAACTTTTGTAACACCAACAGATTTAGTATTGTAGAGCCTTTTTAAAAGGCTCTTTTTATTTTGCTTCAGGGGCATATTTATGAAAAAAATTGTCTTAGTTATTTGTCTTGTTCTATCTTTTTTTTCCATTTCATTTGCGGAATTTTCAAAATCTCCGACAAATAATCCTACGTTTTTGCAACACGGAGAAGAAAAACACTGGTGCCCCATATGCGGAATGAACTTGAAAGGATTTTATAAAACCAACCATGCAGTTAAGCTAAAAGATGGTGATTATAAGCAGTATTGCTCTATCAGATGCCTTGCCTTCGACTATGAAACCATTAAAAACAATATCGAAAGTATCATGGTAGTAGATATAAACTCCGATAAGTTCATAAATGCCTACAAAGCATATTACGTTGTGGGGAGCAAAATCCCGGGGACAATGTCAAAGGTCAGTAAACTCGGGTTTGCAAAAAAAGAGGATGCTGAAGCATTTATTAAAACTTATGGCGGTAAAATAAAAAACTTTGATGACACATTTAAGCTTTCCCGTGAATCACTAAACAATGACATAGCCTTTTTTATAAAGAAAAAAGAGAAGATGATGTATCCGGTTGGGGAAAAGGTATATAATTCCGTATGCAAACCTATAGATTTTACAAAATATAAGAAAATAAATGAGCTTAAAGCGGCCATCAAATTTGAAAAGCTTTGCGGAGATATAGATGAAAAAAAGGCTCAGGCAGTTGCACTATATCTTTGGGAAGTAAAAAGGCTTGGAAATAATAAGGAAGTCGAAATAGTGATTGGTAACGATGAGAAATGCCGTGTATGCGGTATGTTTGTCTATAAATACCCAAACTGGGCTACAGAAATTTATGTCGAAAATGGGCACTTTGTGTTTGACGGTGTAAAAGATATGATGAAGTTTTATTTTGCTCCGCAAAAATATAAGGAAGGTCTCAAACAAAGTGATTTTATAAAAATTGCCGTAACAGACTATTATACATTGAAAAGTATAAATGGGAAAAATGCTTTTTATGTACTTGGAAGCCGCATCTACGGACCGATGGGGAAAGAGCTAATCCCTTTTGCTACTCTCAATGATGCAAAAGCTTTTATGGAAGATTACGGAGGGAGCAAAATTTTGCGTTTTGATGAAATAACTCTTGATATTGTAAAAAGTCTGGATGAATAAGAAAATAGTTGTTTTTTTATACTTTACTGTTTGCTTTAATATCTGTGTCATATTTGTTTTTTGTGCTTTTTTATTAAAAAATAACTCTGATTTGACAAATAGGCTTAAAGCTGGTGTGCGGCTGACAACTTTACCTGACAGTGCACTGGTTACGGAAGCAAGATTTATAAGGCACAGAAGCCTTTCTGACATCTACTCGATATTTGATTTTTCTCCTGAAGTCAGAGAGATCTTCCCCATGTCTTTTTTGTATATGCCAACGGCTTCATATAATAGTGAAAAGGCACTTGAAAAATGACCAAAGAATTTAATGTTTTTCTATTTAGTTTAAGTCTGCTTTTGAAAAGGAAGACTTCATTGTTCATATTCTTAATTCTCACTACTCTAATTTTCATTATTGCCTCGGCAAGCTTTGTAACTGAATCCATAAAAAAAGAGCTTATTCTTACCCATGATGAGTTGCCTGACATAGTGATTCAAAAAATTGTAGGGGGCAGGCAGCAGTACATCAGCTCGGATTATATTGAAAAAATTGTAGATATCCCGGGCATTCAATCTATTTACCCACGAATTTGGGGGTATTATTATTTTGACTATGCATCGGTAAACTTTGCACTGGTAGGGATTGACCCCCTTGAGCCTATTTACAAAAAATCATTGGAGAATGCTCTCAATGGACTTGACATAAAATATTTGTTGCAAAAAGATGATTGGCTTATAATGGGCTATGGTATTGGGAAACTTTTTGATGAAATCTCATATTCCAAGGAAGCATACTTTAGGTTGCCGGATGGTGAATACTTAAAACTTGAGCCTATAAAAAGGCTGGATAAAGACAGTGCTATTTTTACCAATGATATCGTTATAGTTTCTAAAAGCACTGCACAAAAGATTTTAGGAATGCAAGAGGATATGTACACAGATGTAGCAATAACCGTTTATAATAAAAATGAAGCTGTCACTGTTGCATCTAAAATACGGGATAGACTAAAGGATGTTAGGACTGTTTCAAAAAAAGATGTATTAAATTCTTACCAAAATGTATTCAGCTATAAATCAGGATTTTTCATCACATTATTTGGAATACTAATTTTCACTATGATTTTAATAGTAGTGGATAAACTAAGCGGATTATCCCAGCTTGAAAAAACTGAAATTGGGGTCTTGAAAGCCACCGGTTGGACGACAAGCGATGTATTAAAACTTAAATTTTACGAAGCAGGATTTATTTCCTTTCAAGCATATGTAGTCGGCATCTTCCTGGCCTTAGTGTATGTTTTTATTTTAAAAGCCCCTTTGATGCTGGATATTTTCAGCGGATATGCAAGCTTGAAAATAAACTATTCACTCATATTTGCTGCCAATTTTAAAGTCCTTTTCTTTATATTTATCAGTGTTATCCCATTTTATATAGCGGCAGTAATAATACCGAGTTACAAAATTGCTACTACTGATACCTATGAGGTATTCAGATGATTAAGATAAAAGGGTTATGCAAAGTATTTGATGGCAAACCTATTTTGAGTAACATAAATATCGATATTTCAAAAGGGGATATATTAATAATAAAGGGGCCAAGCGGCAGTGGCAAAAGTACGTTGTTATCACTTATATCAGGCCTTGCAAGGCCTACTTCCGGAGCCGTTTATTACAATGATATGAATATTTCAAAGCTTCCCGAAATTGAGCTTGGAAGATACAGAAATGAAAAGATAGGGTTTATTTTTCAAAAGTTTAACCTGCTTGAGAATCTGACTGTTTATGAAAATATTTTACCACCTCTTGTAGTGAGAAAAGAGAAAATTGATAGAAAAAAAATAGAAGATGTGCTTAAGAAATTAGAACTACTGGAATTTATAAATACAAAAGTATCAAAGCTATCAGGCGGTGAGCAACAAAGGGTCGCACTTGCAAGAGCCCTTGTAAATAAACCTGACATATTACTGGCGGATGAGCCTACGGCAAATTTTGACTATAATCTTAAGATGAATGCGATTAAGATCTTTCTTCAGGAAAACAAGGAGGGGAAAACTATAATTATTGCAACCCATGATGATATTTTCTTAAGTATCCCAAATGCAAGGGTCGCAAAACTTGATAACGGTATACTGTCGGTACTAAAATGAATATTGTGGCTCCAGAGCAGATAATCATATACTTTATCGATTTAATATTTATATTTTTTTCCGTAATTTTCTTAAAAACTTCCATTACAATGATAAGAAGGTTTAACTTTAACAGTTCGACTACTTTTCAATACACACTGGAGAAGAAAAACACACTCATATCCGCAGTCGTGTCATTTTTGATATTACTAAAATTGCCATTAATTTTTTTCTTTCTGTATCTACTTGATTCACTGTCATCTTCAATCCCCGGAGCAATGTGTGCTGTGGGGGTATTAAACTCGACACCTTACGGGGCTTACCTTATAATCTTAAAAGTCACAATATTATTCGTCCTCGGCTATTGGTTTTATATAAATAAATTTGATTTGCAAACATATGGGTTTAAATATACCAAATTAAAATATAGGCTCCTAATATTTATAACTTTACTGATTATTTTGGAGTTTTTGCTGGAAATAAATCTTTTCAACAATATTTCTCCGGAAAAGATTGTTAGCTGCTGCGGCTCAGTCTTTGGCGGAGAGCTAAGACAATTTTCTACTTTCTTAATAAACATAGAAAATTCTTTATCCGTGCTTGCAATTATAGTTGTCTTTGTTGTTATGACACTTGCATTTATGTTTAAAAAATATCGCTTATATGGTTTCACTGTTTTTTTCTTTCTTTTAACGGCAATTTACTCATTAATAGATTTTTTCAGCACATATATATATGAATTGCCTACACATAGGTGTCCATTTTGTATCCTACAAAGAGATTACAACCATATTGGTTATGTTCTATATTTTTTGCTGTTTTTTGGCACATTTTACGGCTCAAACCTCTTAGTCCTATCAAATATCACAAGTGAGAAAACAAAAAGAGTTTGGATAAATATATCTTATGCAATGTGTCTAATTTACATACTCATCGTATCTTTCTATGTGTTGAAATACTATATAGGCAACGGCGTATGGTTAACAGATTAATCTTTTTTCTTATTTTTGCCATTGCACTTAATATCGACACATATGCGGGGGAAAGGTTTCCCGTGCCGTATCGTCCAGATATCGACTTAACAAAGAAAGATGTAACATTTGAATGTGCAAATATTAATTTTTATGTTGATATTACAAGGCCACTTACCCCTTTCAAAAAACTTACATTAAATGTCAATGCAAAAAAAGATAATACCCCTGTAGATTATCTAAAAATAAAGGCGAAGATAAATATGAAGATGGATATGGGAAATTTTCTATATGACTTATCTTTAAAAAAAGACGCTTACACCCTTAATTTTATGCTACCAAAATGTATTTGGGGGGATAAAAGGTGGTTTATTAAACTTATTATTCAAGACAAAGAATATATCTGCAATAAAATTTTACTTTTTGATATGGAAAAATAGAAGTCGCTTGTCCTAGCCTGTCTGTAAGATTAAAAAATAAACACCCCTATAAAAAATATTGACAAGCAAAAAAACACTTATTATTGTTTACCTGTGAGGTAAACAATGTCTTTTATAAAGCGTGAAGCTGACTATGCAATAAGAATTGCAGCTTTTTTAGCCGGTCAAAAAGGGTTGGTTAAAATTGACTATATTTGCGAAAAACTCTTTTTGAATAAACCTATTGTAATAAAAATCATACATAGGCTCTCAAAGTGTGGTATAATAGTGTCTGAGACGGGCAGACATGGCGGAGTAGCATTAAGCCCAGATGCGGTTGATTTGACTTTATTGGATATTTTAAAGTGTATGGAATTTGTTAATTCAATTAATATTTGCGTAGACCAACCTGAAAAATGCTTACTTAATCCCATATGCAATATCACTGTTTTTTTTAAACAGCTTCAAGATGAGGTAGAGGAGAAATTACAATCCGCAAAACTGAGAGATTTTGTTTTTACTGAAGATAGATTAAATATCTTGTAGGAGGTATAGTTATGAATGACTACCGTTACGACTATGAAACGGTGAAAGGTTTTATTTTATCTGCAATTTTTTGGGGTGTCATTGGCCTTGTGGCCGGACTTTGGATTTCCGCCCAGATGTGGGATGCAAGTCTTAATATCCCGCCATACTTCAATTTTGGCAGACTTAGGACATTTCACACAAATGTATTAGCCTACGGTCTTGGTATTGGAGCCGAATTCGGTGTTTTTTATTACTTGGTAATAAGACTTACAAAGCGTCCGCTGCTTTTTCCAAAGTTGGCCAGATTTCACCTGTGGCTTTTTAATGTCGGTATCGCCATTGCAGGGGTTACACTTCTTTTAGGGTGGAACCAATCTTTGGAGTATGCAGAATTTGAGTGGCCAATAGATATTGCAATTGTTATCTTATGGGTAATTTTTGCTATAAATATCTTAGGTACAATTATCAAAAGAAAGGAAGAACAAATGTACATCTCCCTATGGTATATAATTGCTACCATCATAACTGTTGCAATACTTTATATTGTTAACAATCTTTCCATCCCTGCAGGGCTTGATAAATCTTACCATCTATATGCCGGAGTCAACAGCGCAAATGTTGAGTGGTGGTATGGGCACAATGCCGTGGGCTTTCTCTTTACTACACCTATACTTGCTATGTTTTACTACTTTTTACCTAAATCTACAGGTCTCCCTATTTACAGTCACAGATTATCCATCATATCATTTTGGTCACTAATTTTTGCTTATCTCTGGACAGGTGCACACCACCTTGTTTATACACCTCTTCCAGATTGGATTCAAACGCTTGGTATTGCTTTCACGCTCTTTTTGATAGCACCTTCTTGGGGTAGTGTTGTAAACGGCTACTTTACGGTTGAATCCGACTGGTCTGTAATGAAAAATAATTATTTGACCAAATTTTTCATAGCAGGGATAACATTCTACGGACTTCAAACCATACAGGGTCCATCTCAAGGTATCAGAGTAATAAGCTCTTTGATTCACTATACCGACTGGGTCCCTGGGCATGTCCATATGGGAACTATGGGCTGGGTAACGATGACAATTTGCGCTTCTGTTTATTATATAATCCCCCACATATATAAAACTGAAATATATAGTATAAAACTCGCAAATGCACACTTTTGGCTTGTGTTAATAGGGCAGCTTGCATTTTCCATTACAATGTGGATTACGGGTGTTCAGCAGGGTGCCATGTGGAAGATGACAAACCCTGATGGAACACTTAAATATACATTTATGGAAGGTCTTCTTAGAAACTACCCATATTGGGAACTTAGAACTCTTGCGGGAATAGTATTTGTAATCGGAATGTTGCTTTTTATTTACAACGTAATGATGACAATCAAAAAAGGGAAAGCAGAGCTTGAAACAAAATTACAAGCTGCTTCTGCTACGGCGTAAGGGGGAAAATATGTCTGAAAATAAAAAACTCTATTCTAATGCTCTTATATTTTCTCTTGCAGCTGCAATAACAGTTTTAATCGGCACTATTGCTACAGTATTTATCCCTATGTTTACAAAAGGGATGCACCCGAAATTAGAAAATTTAAAACCGTACACCGCCATTCAGCTTGCAGGAAGGGATATATATCAAAGGGAAGGGTGTGTAAACTGCCATACTCAAACAGTAAGACCACTTAAATCTGATGTCTTAATGTATGGCGATTATTCAAAAGCCGGTGAATTCGCTTATGACCACCCATTTTTATGGGGTTCAAAAAGAACAGGCCCTGATTTGGCAAGAATTGGCGGCAAATACCCTGATGACTGGCATTATCAGCATATGACAAACCCACAGGCATTTTATGAAAAGTCAAATATGCCTAAATATGCATTTTTAAATGATAGAAAGGTCGCTGTTGAAAAAACAATCGCACATATGAAAGCATTAGGCTTCCCATATACCGAAGATGATATCAATACGCTTAAAAATAGCACTGAGATGGATGCAATGGTGGCTTACCTTCAGGTACTTGGAACAGCTGTGGAAAGAAAATCCGTTATTACCGTTGACGAGTCAATGATTGAGGAAGTAAGCCCATTGTCCGGCAATAAAGAAGCAGTTTTGAAGGGGCAAAGACTCTATAAGGCCGAATGTGCAGGATGTCATGGTCAAAATGCGCAAGGCAATATAGGTGGCTCTCTGGTGGATTATGCTTCGGCCGAAAGTCCTGACAGGGATACTTATTTGACAATTGCAAACGGTTTTGAAGGTGCGATGCCCGGATTTGCCGCTAAATATGACAAAGAAGAAATTTGGTCATTGGTAGAGTACATTAAAAGTTTAAAAAAATAGGGGGCTTAAATGTACAAAGAAGAATTTGATGATCTTGAAAAATTTGAAAGGGAAGATACAAAGCATAAATTGCCTTTGGGATGGCTTATCCTTTATATCGGGCTTATTATCTTCGGCATCTTTTACACATATATGTACACACCTGCATTTACAGGGTGGACACAAAGCAAGGCAATTGAGGAGACTTTAAATAAGTAAACTTGTAATATGAGGGGAGATCTTATCCCCTCATATCTCTTAAAGGAGTGAACCATGCCCGGTGACTTGTTAGCATATCTTGTTTTTGGAATCGGACTCGTTGTCCTATTTATCTGGATAGTAATTTACTATTATTCAAAAAAAAGGCATGACCGGATAGAAGAAGCAAAATATAAAATGCTGGAAGACGATGACGAATAATTTTCAATTTTACAGACGGATAGTCAGGACAATATTGGTAATCTTGGGGGTAACTTTACCTTTTATTAAGATAAATGGCGACCACCTATTGATTTTCAATATTTACACATTTGAGTTTCATATATTTGGGCTTTCACTACAGATAAATCAATTTTTGCCACTTTTGGCATTATTCCTATTTTTAACGTTTCTGTTTTTATATCTCACCGTTACATTCGGAAGGATATGGTGCGGCTGGCTTTGCCCCCAGTCCGTTTCAATGGAGCTGACTTCATTTATGCAAAATCTTAATAAAGGTAGCCTACCGATAAAGACCTTCAAAATATTGTTTTTATACCTTTTATCTGTATTGATAGCAGCAAATATCCTACTTTACTTTATACCATACGAAATATTTTTTGACCGTTTATTCGGCAACGAATTTAGTAAAGGGATTCTTACTGCACTTCTAACGTTAGGCACACTTCTGTTTTTAAACTTCTGGCTTGTAAGGTATAGATTTTGTGCAACTGTTTGTCCTTATTCAATGCTTCAATCGATGTTATTTGACAAACATACGTTGGCAGTATGGATGATCCCTGAGAGAAGGGCTGAATGCATCAACTGTCTAAGCTGTGTCAAGGTATGCTCAACCGAAATAGATATCAGGCAAGGGCAAAACTCCGCATGCATAAACTGCGCAAAGTGTATAGATGCTTGTGCCAAAGTAATGGGGAAATTAGGGAAAAAATCTCTCTTTGCATACAGATTTGGTGAGGGGAACAAAAAAAGATTTACACGGTTTTCTTCCGCCGTGTCACTTGTGCTTACTTTAGTGTCTTTTTTTATCTTTATTTTGGTGGCCCTTTCCACGAAAAATGTACAAGTGGAAGTAATACCTTACCAGAAATTTTTACCAAGGAATATCGATGATTTCGCGGCTAATGGATATGTGCTTGTAGTTGAAAACGGGGACAACAAAGATAAAACTATTGCTATTGAAATAGAAGATTTAAGCGGATACGAAATAACGCCGAATAGCATCTTTAAAGTAAAGCCAAAGTCAAAAAATGACTTTACCTTCTTTATCAAACTAAAGAAAGATTTACTTGAAAATAGTCCTATACTTAATTTAAAATTAAAAATAGTTAACAAGGAAGATAATGCTATACAGATAAAAACTATAAGTTTTAGAAGACCTATTACATCAAGGAGAAGTAAAAAATGAGAATGATGATGGCGTTACTAATTGTCGGATTTGCACTGCTTGGGTCTTCATTTTATTTTGGCAACAAATATTTTGATGGCAAAGTAACTGACAAGCCATACATTGAAGCTTCACAATATGACCAAAAGAAAAAAATCATAAATCAACACTCGCTAAGCCTTGAAATATTAAATGTAGCAAAGGTGGATGACAAATATAAAATCTGCTTTACTATAAACGGCGAGGTAAGCAGACCTTTTCCCATTGAAAGAGTTGAAATATTCAGACCCGGCGGTGGTGAAACAATCAGACCCGAAATAAATATTAAAAACAGAGTTTGCACTGTGAATGTCGGATTAAAACAAGGGTATTATATTTTAAAGGTACTTTTAAAAATGCAGCAGATAGTCGAGCTCGAAAAGACACTTTATATAAAGTAGGAGGTTTTTATGAAAAAAGGTACAATAGTTATGATTTTATCTCTTATAGCAATGCTACTTATCCCACTTTTGCTTGCAATGTACATAAAATGAGTTCCCTTTTCTTTTTAGTGCCAATAAGTCTTATTTTAGGGATTATTGCACTGTTACTCTTTTTCTGGGCGGCTAAGGATAAGCAATTTGATGATATTGAGGGACCAAAGTATAGAATGTTAGATGACGACGACGAATAGTACCGTTGAATGCAGCCACTGCTTATTAAAATTCAATAAAAATACCGCTATTACCGAAACAGAAAAAGGGGAAACTCTTCACTTCTGCTGCCCGGGGTGTCAAAGTGTTTACCATATTATTAAAGATGGAGGGTTTGATAGCTTTTATAAAAAAAGACGAGATTACAGGCCTGGCCCACCTGAGCTTGCTCTCATAAGTGATGAGCTTTTTTTAGATGATATAATTGAGCATGAAAGTTACTCCGAAATAGAATTTATTGCCACAAATATAAGATGTGCTGCATGTATCTGGCTTATAGAAAATTATCTTTCAAAACTTAGCGGCATAAGATATGTAAGGGCAAACTACGCTACTCACAAAGTAAAAATTCAATGGGATAAGACCGCAATAACCCTTAATGAAATACTAAACGGCATCGCAAATCTTGGTTATACACCTGTGCCTGTGTCAGCTATGTCATCCTCAGATTATTTTGAAAAATTGAAAAAATCTTACTTCTATAAATTCAGCATAGGCGCCTTTTTTACAATGCAGATTATGATTTATTCTGTCGCCCTTTATGCCGGATATTTTCAAGGGATTGACGAAAGTTTAAAAGAGATGTTTAAATTTATAGCTATGCTCCTTGCTACCCCTGTAGTATTTTACTCGGGGCTCCCCTTTGCCAGCAACTCAATAAAATCTCTGAAAACAAAGACTCTAAATATGGATACACTCGTATTTTTAGGGTCATATTCAGCTTACTTTTACAGTGTATTTGGGGTTTTTACACAAGGAGAGATATATTTTGACACGTCTGCGATGATAATAACATTAATATTGCTTGGAAGATATATCGAAACGGAAGCCAAAATAAAGGCGTCAAAAGAGATTAGTTTACTGTTCAACCTGCAGCCAAAGCAAGCTAAACTGTTCAAATATTTTAATAAAAATGACTATATCTGTGGAAAATTAAAACCTATGATTGTAAAAGTTTCATCCATTAAAAAAGGGGATATTTTGGAAGTACTGCCAGGTGAGAATATCCCTGTTGACGGTAAGGTTATCTATGGTGAAAGCGAAGTAAATGAGGCTATGTTTACCGGAGAAAGTGTGCCTGTTTTGAAAAAGCAGGAAAGTGATGTTATTAGTGGCACAAACAATTTAAACGGGACACTTATAATTGAAGCGACAAAAAGCAGCAAAGAATCTTCCTTAAGTAAAATAGCAGAGGCTATAAAATCGGCTCAGGAAAGTAAATTTTACTTTCAAAAGCTTGCCGATAAAATAACTGTTTTCTTTGTCCCTACGGTAATAGCAATTGCCTTTGCTACATTTTTATACTGGTTTAACCACAGTAGCAGTTTTGTCACATCTTTTATGAATGCAGTGTCCGTATTGGTTATTGCCTGCCCATGCGCAATGGGGCTTGCCACGCCACTTGCAATTTTAGTCGCAACATCAACGGCATTTAAAAAAGGTATCCTTATCAAAGAAGGCTCCATATTGGAAAATGCCTCAAGGGTAAAAGCAGTCTTTTTCGACAAAACAGGCACCATTACGGAAGGGGTGCCAAAGATTGTCAATATAAAGTCTTATGACAATAATTTTGATACCCTAAAAATTGCCGCATCGTTAGAAAGATTTTCTAAGCATATCCTGGCCAAAAGTATAGTCTCGCAATATACCGAAGGGTTTGAAAAGGTAACTGACGTAAAGGAGATACCGGGGCAAGGGATGTTAGGAAATATTAATACAAATATTCAGGCTGCTGTTGGGAATATGCTTCTTTTTAACAACTTGGGGATAAATATTGATACTACAGTCAAAAACGATTTGGAGTCTCTTACTTCAAAAGGGTATACAAATATTTTGGTTGCTTACGATAAAAAAATTATCGGTATCATTTCACTGTTTGACAATGTAAAAGAGTCTTTCGGAGAAATTTACACTTTTCTCACCAAAAAGCATATTGAAATTAATGTAATAACCGGGGATACCAAGGAAACATCCGAGAACGTATTGAGAGGTTTTCCAAATATTAAAATATTAAGCTCTTTAAGCCCCTTAGAAAAGGTTGAAGTAATAAAGAATAACTTGCACAAATTTCCCATAATGATTGGGGACGGGATAAACGATGCACCTTCACTCAAGCAGGCATTTATCGGAATAGGTATGGGAAAAGGTACAGAGATTGCCCTTGAAAGCTCCGATGCTGTCTTTGTCAACAGCAACCTTTTGCTGCTTAAAGATTTTCTTATCTTGTCAAAAAAAACAAGAAGTATTATTATTGAAAATCTGTTTTGGGCTTTTTCATATAATTTTGTAACCATCCCTTTGGCAATATCCGGGAAAATTCATCCTGTTTTCTCAGCAGTCTTAATGAGTATTAGTTCACTTATTGTTGTCTTTAATTCTCTCCGAATCAAAACCTTATCCCGCTGACAATAAAAAATATCCCAAGTGTTACCATTATTAAAAAACTTATCACTCTAAATAGCGTTCTGTATTTTAAAACTATATTCCCGAATACCGAAACCAAGAGTAGTGAAGCAGATGTGCCTACCCCAAAAAGTACCATAGAAAACATAGATTTTAACGGATTATTCAATGAGGTGACCCCGATTAATGCTCCATATAATAGCCCACAAGGGAGAAAACCCAAAATGAGTCCGGTAAGAAAAGGTGAATTAAACTTGAACAATGAAATCATTTTGCTTATTTTTTTTGTGACAACATTATTTTCCAACATAGAAACGATTTTTAGCCCCAAAATATCAAAAGTCGCATACGCTATGAGAAATATCCCCGCAAAGATGGCAAGTATTTTTTGAAAATGTATAATATTTCCGAAAAGCTCGCCCGCACTGCTTACACTTCCAAAAATTAACCCTAAACAGCCGTAAGTTATAATTCTTCCAAGATTGTACTTTATTTGGGGAAGAAAAAATCTTACATATCCGGGAGAGTTTGGTGCGAACTTGCTTGCGACATATATTACAAAGGGGTTACACATAAATATACAATGCCCAAACCCGCCAAAAAAACCCAATGAGAAAAAGCCCAATAATTCACCCATGCCTAACAAGTATCATTATTTTTTTAAAATTACAATCTACTCAATCTGCAGGCTACCGGCAAGCAGCAGCAAAAGTTTTACGTACTAAAACTTTAATTTGCAGTCTCCCCGTTTTTTTAATGGAATTATGTAACTGATTGGTTTTATGTAAGAAATTGTAATAAAATAGTTGTAAGTACCTCTTTTCGCTGGTATAGTTGAATTTGCATAAACAACTAACAACCAAACAAAAAGAGGTGTTTAATTATGACTGAATTATTAAAAAAAGTGAAGGGAAAAATTAGAGTAATGGTCCATAACTTTGAAGGTAAGGTAAGTCTACCATATGGTAAATTCATTCTGGAACTAGTATCAGGGGTATTAATAACAGGAAATTGTAACATTACTGAAATATCAAGAAGCCTGAATGAGAAAATAAAACTTAAAAACACTATGAAACGTTTGTTTAATCATCTTGAGGGTAAGACTAATTTACTTGAATTAGCTAATGATTATTTATTATCACAAGCATCTACTAAAGTAGATGATAGTACAATAATAGCCCTTGATGATGGAGATATAAGCCATTTATTTGCTAATAATTTTGAGCAGTCCTGTAAAGTGAGAGATGGTAGCACAGGTAAATATCTCGAGGGTTATTATTTGAATCAGATAAGTTTATTTGATGACAAAAGTAATCAAACTTATCCTGCTTATCTTGGGATGTACAGCACAGAGAGTAAAGATTTTAAGAGTGCTAATACAGAAGGCTTAAAAAGTGTAGAAAGTTTTGTAACTAATGTTGGTAAAAAAGGCTTATGGGTAATGGATAGGGGCTATGATAATGGAGCTTATCTTGGCTATTTCCTAAAAGAATGTTTAAGTTTTATTGTGAGAATGAAGACCAACCGTCATTTAATTTATAAAGGGAAAAGCGTAAATATTGAAGAGTTAAATAAATCTATAAATAGAAGATATAAAAACGGAAAACATTTTAGATATGGATATTTGAAATGCTTTATAGAAATTAAATCAAAATTATATCCTGTCACCCTAATATCACATAAAGGAGAATTTAATAAAGAATCCCATATATTTTTAACCAATGGACATTTAAGTAAATCAGAAGAAATTAAGAGGAGAATACGTGGCTATTATAGACGTTGGGGAGTAGAAGAAAGTTATAGATTTGAAAAGCAAGGCTTTGGCATAGAGAAATCAATAATAAGAAATTTTAATTCAATAAGGTCAATGCTTGGTGCAGTAATGCTTGCTTGGTCTGTACTGGTTGATATTAATGAAGATGAAATATTACGAGAAGAAGTAGTTCTTGCCTCAAAACCCGAAAAGAAGAAACGACCTCAGTTTATTTATTATACACTTTTAAGGGGTGTAAGAAATATTTTTGCTGGAGTTAAGACATTATATCTTCACAGGCGACGAAAGAAAAATAAACTAAAACAACTGACAATAGAAGATTTCTTGTTCCCAAAAAGTTCACTATGCCATATAGTATGAAAAAAACGGGGAGACTACAGAAACTTTAATTCCTTGATTTTTATAACTTAAATAATTATTATCCAAGAAAACAAACTTTTGAGGTATGATATGTTTGGACTAGGGATGTCTGAAATAATTTTGATACTTGCACTCGCTTTGATTGTAATTGGTCCCAATAAGCTGCCAGAAGTGGCAAAGGCTCTTGGGAAAGGGTATGCGGAATTTAAAAAAGTGTTAAACGACTTTAAGGATGCTGTTAATATTGAAGATGAAACTCCACCCAAAAATACCTACTCATCCAAAACTCATGATGAACTAAAAGAGATACATACCGAAAAATTTGACAAGCAAGATGAATCCGTTACGAAAGAAGATAAAAGGGAAGACGCATGAAAAAAGAGATGGATGAAAAACTCCCTTTAACCAAACATCTTGAAGAGCTTAGACAGAGGCTAATAAAAATATTCATAGTCTTAATCGTTGTCTTTGGTATATGCTATTCCAATAGTAAATTTTTTATGGACTTTGTAACTGCTCCATTGGTGCCGCTGCTACCAGCGAAATCTTCTTTGGCCATGTTAAAGCTTACCGAAGGATTTTTTACCGAAT
This sequence comes from Deferribacteraceae bacterium V6Fe1, assembly GCA_022813675.1. Taxonomy (GTDB): domain Bacteria; phylum Chrysiogenota; class Deferribacteres; order Deferribacterales; family Deferrivibrionaceae; genus Deferrivibrio; species Deferrivibrio metallireducens. The sequence continues at coordinate 642,634 of CP063375.1, forward strand.
TAAAGCTATCTCTTATGGCTGCAGTTTTTTTCTCCATGCCTTTTATCTTGTATCAATTATGGAAGTTTGTGGCACCTGGTCTTTATGCCCATGAGAAAAAATATGTAGTATCATTCGTGCTCGTATCTTCAATACTATTTTTTTCCGGTGCGGCATTTGCTTATTACATAGTATTCCCTTTCGGATTTAGATTCTTTTTAAACTACGCACAAGGGGACGTAATTGCGAGCCTGTCATTGCAATGGTATTTATCTTTTGTTACAAGGCTAATACTTGGGTTTGGAATCATATTTGAGTTGCCGGTATTCACATTATTTTTGGCAAAAATGGGGATTGTCACCGCAGATATGATGAAAAAGTATAGAAGATATGCCATTGTTGGTATTTTTATAGTAGCCGCCATTTTTACTCCACCGGATGTATTTACACAATGTATGATGGCTGTCCCACTTTTGATATTATATGAAATAAGCATTTATGTAGCAAAAATATTCGGAAAGAAAAAATTAAAAGACGAAGATATTTATGAATGAAAAATTAAAAGATAAGTACAGCAGGACATACAAATATTTAAGGGTCTCGGTAACCGACAGATGTAATTTTAGATGCAAATATTGTATCCCTACTCACGATTTTGAATTTATTCCTCATACAAAAATATTAAAATATGAAGACATTATTTTTGCCGTTGATGCTTTTTCAAAACTCGGGATTGAAAAGATTAGGCTTACCGGCGGAGAGCCTTTAGTAAGAAAAAATATCTCTTTTTTAATCAGTGAAATAGGCAAAATCAAAGAGATTAAGGAAACCACTTTGACTACAAACGGCTCACTCCTTGGAAAGTTTGCAAAAGACATATATAACGCCGGTATCAGAAGAATAAATATTAGCCTGGATTCCCTCAAACAGGACCGCTATGAGTACATTACTGGCGGGTTTAAATTAGATGACATTATTGAAGGTATAAACCAAGCGATAAATGTCGGGCTAAGCCCTATCAAAATCAATGTTGTTGCAATTAAAACATTTAACGATGATGAGATTTTGGATTTTTGCGATTTTGCCGCCAAAAACAGTTTAAATGTCCGCTTTATAGAATTTATGCCAATTGGCAATAAAATCGAATGGAGAAAAGAACATATTATTACCGGTGATGAGATACTTAAAATTATCTCAAAAAAATACTCGTATGAGCCAGTCAAAAAAGCTAACTTTGAAGGACCTGCAGTAAACTATAAGCTGTCTAACGGGGCAAAAATAGGGATTATCACCCCTATTTCAAACCACTTTTGCTCGGAATGTGACAAGCTAAGACTTACCGCTGACGGCAAACTAAGACCTTGTCTGCTTTCCGACAAGGAGATAAATCTTTTTGATGAAATCAAAAATAGAGACTTTGATAAATTTAAAGAAAAAATTCGCGAATCCCTCAAACTAAAAGAGCTGGATCACAATATAACAAATGAGGGTTGTGATACTCAATTTAAAAGAACAATGTCGAAAATCGGAGGATAACGTTGAAAATAAAGTATTCTAAAGAGATTCTTGATATACAATTAAATAAAAAGGCTGAGGATTTATACCGTAGTTTTTCACTCCCCGCACTTTCAAAAGATGAAATTATAAGCGCTTTAAACCAAAGCCCCATTTACAGTGACGGTTTGGATAATGTTATTGCCCAAGCAAGGCGTATACTCATCATCCTGCCGGATGTGACAAGAAAATCAGGGGCTGAGATATTTTTGGATGAAATCATAAAAAAAATAGAGGAAAACAAGAAGGATTTTAGTATTATATTTGCCATTGGAACCCACAGACAATTGACAGAGGATGAACAAAAGTCAATCCTTACCGAAAAGCTATTTAACAACTATAAACACAAAATTCTTAAACATGACTGCGAAGATATGGAGCTTCATGAATACTATGGAAAGACAAAAAATAATACACCCATCCTTATAAACAGGGCTTACTTGGAGCACGATACGATAATACCTATAGCTTCCGTGAGCTATCATTACTTTGCAGGCTTTGGTGGTGGGAGGAAAATGATAGTGCCGGGGATTGCTGCCAAAAAAACAATTATGGCAAACCACAGTCTCGTATTAGACCCTGCAAATAAAACAAAGCATAAGTATGCCGTCACCGGTAATCTTAAACAAAATCCTGTCCATGATGACCTTGTTTATTGTCTTATGGTTGCAAGACGTGGCAAAACTTTTTTCCTTATCAATACTATACTTAATGAAGCAGCTGAAATCGTCTATGTTTCCGGAGGGGACCTCTTTATGTCACATATCGCCGCAACCGAAAAACTTAAAGAGCTCACATCCATTAGAATATCAAAGAAATATGATGCTGCAATTATCTCCTGCGGTGGTTTTCCCAAAGATATTAACCTTGTGCAAGCACAGAAATCTCTCGATAGAGGGTGCAAAATTGTTAAGGATGGTGGCAAAATTATCTTTTTTGCAAAATGCCAAGACGGCTACGGCAACAAATATTTTGAGGAATTTTTTGATATCAAGACATCCGAAGAGATGTTTGATATATTATTAAAAGATTACCAAATAAACAGGCAGACAGCTTTTAATTTAAAATCTATTTTGGAAAAGTATGACGTGTATATTTACTCAGACTTTGGCAATGATGACCTTGATAGAATGGGATTTAAAAAATTGGACAATCCGGATCAGATAAATGATATTTTAATAGATAGCGATGAGATAGCTTTTATTCCGGATGCCTATAATTCATATTTTGACTTGTCTTAAATAGTGTTAAATAGGAAAAATCAGAATATATAAAATCCGGACAGTATAACTGTTGAAATACCGATTGAAACTTTTAAAAAAGTCCCCAAAAATCTTCCTTTAAAAGATGCGATCCCTCTTTCAAAGGCAAGGCTTTTATCCCTTGTAACAATATATTCATAAAGGAATGTTCCAATAAATGCACCTAAAAATGTCCCTATAATTGCTCCTACACCAAAAAATAGCGGAGCCATTATTATCCCCAACACTATCGAAAATATTACAGATACAAAAAAACTCCCCTTTACCGCACCAACATTTTTCCCTGCGTAATAACCGATTAAAAATTCGATCACTTCACCTGCTGCAATGAGAGAAATCAAAAATATTAGCTGCCAAAAAGTCATTTTTGATGAAAAATAATATATCAACGGTAATACAAGTGATACAATATTGCCCGGAAGACCAACAAGATTTAAAATAACCAAAAAAAACTGTAAAATAAGCAGCACAAAAAATAATACACTAAGCATCCAGAATCAATCCTTTGACAGGTGTCATTTGTTTAAAATAATCTGCTTCAATTGCAAAGTTACTTTTACAAAAGTCCACATATTTTTCAATAAGTGTATAGCTATTATTTTCCTCACTAATATGCCCCAAAAACAGTTTTTTTAAACCTTTTGAAAATATCTGACTTACCGCATTAAGGGCTTCTTTATTGGAAAGATGCCCTTTTGAAGACATCACCCTTTTTTTAAGATGATAAGGGTATGAACCATTTATAAGAAGCTCATCCTCATAATTTGACTCCAAAATAACACATTCACAACCGGTTATTCCGCTTAACACATCTTTTGATACAAAACCCAAATCTGTGGCAAACCCCACAGAAAGTTTATTGAAATTAAACCTATATCCAAACGGCTGTCTGCCGTCATGCGCAATTTTAAAAGGGTATACCTCATACTCTTTCATAGAATAAATTTTACTCGGATCTAATATATAAAAGTGTTCACAACTAATCCCTTTAGAGTGAAGCTCTACCGCAGTCCCTTCACTTGTATAAACATTAGGCTTAAATTTATTCAGGAAAGGTTTTATCCCTGCGATATGGTCTGTATGCTCATGGGTGAGATATAAATCTATCCCCTTATCTTCATCAAATTGGATAAACTCTTTTAAACGATAAAGCGGCAGCCCAACATCCACAACTATATATTTATCTGCGGATTCCATTATATAGCAATTACCACAACTTCCGGACGATAATACATGTAGGTTAAGCATTGTTTTGATATATCACTTAAGTGCTTAAAATTCAACTAAACTTTGACTTTTATACAATCCATTTCTCTAATACATCTAAAAATGGACCCATTTTGTGTAAAAAAGTAACAATTAGTTTCATTATTACACAACTGAAGTTTAGCTTTTAAAAGATAAAACCATATATATCAATCAATTATAACAATTAATAATGATGGCACACTTACTGCTCTTATATTGTCATCACATAATAAAGGAGGTAGCTATGAAAAAGTTAGCTTTAGTTTTAGGAACACTGGCAATAACCACAGCCCTTGCATTTGCTCAAGGCGGCTGGGGTGGTCAAGGGATGGGACCCGGTTACGGAATGAGAGGGCAAGGATTTGGCCCTGGCGGTTGCTATGGCGGCTACAATCAAAATGTTCAGGTAAAACAGCTTACTGAGGAAGAAGCCGTTAAAGCGGTACAGGATGTTATAGCTCAAAACTACAAAGGGTATGAAATTGTAAAAACTGAAAAATTTAACATGCCAAGAGGCACCGTTTATCAGGTTGAGGCTAAAGATGCCGCAGGCAACCTGTTTACTTTTCATGTAAATCCATTTGGAAATGTAAGAGGACCATTTTTAGCACAGTAAATTCTCATGACAAGCGGGGTTAAGCCCCGCTTTTTTATTTTCAGACCATTCGGCAAATTAAACTCTATTATATACCGAAAAATTAATATTTTTATAAAATATTTCTAATCTTAATCATTTCTTAACAAAAGCTGCCTATATTGTAACTCGGAAAGCAACAAAAAAACAAATAACTCATTAGGAGGAAATTATGAAAAAAGCACTAACAGCAATTTTAGTAGCAGGAGCATTGGTAGTAGGAGCAGGAAGCTTAAAATCAGCAAAAGCTGATTCTGAGGATGGTAAGACCTTAAACGGGACAATAAAAATTAGTAGAGTACAAGAGTCTGACTATCCATTTATGGCAAATATAAGTATGGCTGAGGCAATTCAATATGCAAAGAAGAGTAATTCAGGCGGGAAAATTTTAAAAGCTGAATTGGAAGAAGAAAATGGTTTTTTAGTTTATGACGTTGAAGTTGTACAAAAAAATGGTGATACCGTGAAGCTTTCTATTGATGCAGGAAATGGAAAAGTTTTAAACATTAAAAAAGATAAATCTGACAGCGACCACGAACATGATGATGAAAACGATGATGAAGAAAATGACAATGAAAAAGATTCATAACATATAACATACTATGTAAATTCACAAAATAGTAAAATTACCACCTCCTGTAGGATGCCGGATGTCATATGTAGACATCCGGTTTCTTTGAAACCATTTAAAGAGGTTTGACATGAAAAATAAAAAACATATCGTAATATTTGTGTTAATTGTTTTCACACTAATAACAGGAAGATTAATATATCTCGAAGAACAAGGAAACTTTTGGGAAATAAGCAAAAATCGTTTTTATCGTTCCGCACAATTGGATAGCGACGAGCTAGAGAAATACATCAAACAATATAAAATTAGAACCATTATTAATTTAAGAGGCGACTCAAATGCTCAATGGTACAAAGATGAAATAAATATTTGCAATAAATTTAACATAAATCATATAGATTTATCTCTTAGTGCCACATCTGAACCCTCGGAGTCTAAAATAAACAAATTAATATCAATACTGCAAAAAGCATCTTTTCCGATATTGGTTCATTGTAAAGCAGGAGCGGATAGGTCAGGACTTGCTACGGCCATATGGCTTGTCACATTTGAAAATAAACCTTATTATATTGCCAAACAGCAGTTATCACTAATATATGGTCATTTCTCTATAGGCCCGACAAAGGTAATGGATAATTATCTAAAAAAGTGGTATGAAAAATATAAGAAAAAAGATGTAATATAATACACCATTTTTTTACTGACTAACTTTGAATGGGATAAATAAAATGCGTATACTAATAGTTGATGATGATACTTTTTTACTTGAACAAATCTTACTGGTCTTGAAAAAACAAAGATATTCTGTTGACACAGCTAAAAACGGGGAGGAAGCTCTATATAAAAGTTTTGAATACACTTACGACGCTATAATTTTAGACATAATGATGCCTAAAGTTGATGGCTTTACCGTTCTTAAAGAACTTAGAAATGCCAAAATAAATACACCAGTCATATTGCTTACTGCAAAAGGTGATGTCCAAAGTAAAATAAAAGGGCTTGATATTGGTGCGGATGATTATCTTGCAAAGCCATTTTCCATGGATGAGCTTTTAGCCAGACTCAGAGCTATTTTAAGAAGATTTTCCTCACAAGCAGAGTCAATCTTGACAATCGGAGGTTTAAAACTTGATACTGTGAGTAGGACAGTGGCAATAAATAATAAATCAGTTGAATTAACTATAAAAGAATTCTCGATACTAGAGTTTCTGCTTTATAATAAAAATAGAGTAGTTTCACGTTTTAGCTTAGCCGAACATGTTTGGGGTGATGAATTTGACCCGTTTAATATGTCAAACTTTATGGATGTTCATATAAAAAATCTGCGGGATAAACTTGCTGCAGCTGGCTGTAACAATTTCATTAAGACTAAAAGAGGTATAGGCTATATAATAGAGGAAGAAATTTGAAAAAGATTAATGTAAAAACAAAAATTGCTCTATTAATATCATTTGCAGGTTTTTTAACTAGTCTGTTCTTTTCCTTAATCCTATATTTTGAGCTTGCCGAACAACCTTTTGACCTTTTGGATTCTATTCTAAAAGAGGAAGCTACAAGAGTCATAGAATATATTGATAGTGATTTGAAAACGGAACAAGATTTATTAAGAGACTTTAATCGTTATTGGGTTAAGATTTTCGATACTCAAAGTGGAAAAGTCATTTTTAAGTCTGAACTCGCAAAAAGAGTAAACATAAAACTTCTATCACCAGGCAAGAAAATAACATTCAAAAATGAAATTTCCAACAATCTAACTGCCTATACCACCGAAGAAAAAAAAGATGTTATAATCAGAGTTAACTCATATAATATTACTACCCCAAAAGGCACTTATATAGTTCAAATCGGTAGACATATTGAAGGTTTGGAAAATGAAGTTTTAAATCTTTTATCTGTTTTAGTGTATGGATTGATACTATCAATGTTTTTATTATTTGTAATAAGTTGGGTTATAGCTGGAAAAATTCTAAAACCTGTTTCAATAATGAAGAATTTAACTCAAGAGATATCTGAAAAAAATATTGGAGTTAGAGTGCCTGTAGGAGAAGCTGATGATGAATTTTCTCAACTGGCAAAAACTATTAATAAAATGCTTGACAGACTTCAATATTCTTTTAAAAAGCAAAAAGATTTTTTATATAATACGTCTCACGAGTTAAAAACACCTTTAAGTACAATAAGGATAGGTATTGATGAGTCTCTTTTAAATACCAGCGAAGAAATACCTGACAAAATAAAATATAATCTTACTATAATGAGAAAAAGAATCTTAAAATTAGAAAAACTAATTAAAGATCTTCTAAATCTCTCCGCACTTGAAGCAGAAAATGTTATTGATAAAAAGTCTATAAACATAGCTAACCTTTTAAAATCTCTTATCGATGATTATGAAATTTTGACAAAAGCTAAAAATATAAAGATAAATTGTAATATTGAATATGAAAAAGATATTTTGTGCGATGAAAAAAAGATATATAGAGCATTGTCTAATCTAATTGACAATGCCATAAAATATAATATTGAGAATGGTACAATAGAAATTTCTATTAAAAAATCAGGTAAATTTTTACTTATTTCTATATCTAATACCAGCATGGAGATTTCGAAAGAAGAACTGCCCCTTATTTTTGAACAATTTTACAGAATAGAAAAGTCGAGATCAGAAGATGAAGGTGGCTCAGGGCTGGGGCTTGCAATCGTAAAAAAAATTATTGAACTTCATAATGGCAATATTAAGGTTGAAAGTAAAAATGGCTGGACAACAATAAGTATATCTCTACCGATAAGCAATTAAGCAATTTTTAACTAACAACAAGCCAATAATATGGAGGCTGTAATGAAATTAGGTTTGGCACTTGGTGGTGGAGCAGCTCGAGGTTGGGCTCACATAGGTGTAATTAGAGAATTAGAAGCGCACGGTATTATCCCAGATATAATTTGCGGGACATCTATAGGCGCATTAGTAGGTGGCTCATATGCAGCCAATAATCTCGACAAGCTTGAAAATGTGGTTTGTTCTTTGACGAAAATAAATATTATAAAATATATTGGGCTAAATATTCATAAGTCAGGCATTATAAATATGAGCAGATTAGAGGAATTTTTAAAAGAAAATGTCGCAGATGAAAGTATATCAATTGAGGATTTGTCAAAGACATATGGTGCGGTTGCTACAGATATAAGAAATGGCAAAGAGGTCATACTTACCAAAGGTTCCCTTCTAAAAGCAATTTGTGCATCCATCTCTTTCCCCGGCCTTTTCCCACCAACAAATCACAAAGACAAATGGCTCATTGACGGAGGGTTAGTAAATCCCATACCTATATCTTTATGTAGATATTTAGGTGCAGATATTGTCATTGCCGTTAATTTGAATGAATATATTATTTCAAAATCTATTCTGGATTCTGATTTAGAAATTTATACAGATAATAATTTCTTAAATAAAATGGCTGCTTTTTTTGAGAACGTTACCAATCATATATACATACAAAATAACGGAGATAAATCACCATCGCTTTTTGAAACAGTTGAAAATGCGGTAAATATTACTCAAAACACAATCGCAAAATGTAATATGGTTGCTTATCCGCCAAACATATTATTATCACCAAAGCTAACCAATATTGGGTTATTGGATTTTCATTATGCAACGCAAGCAATAGAGGGAGGGAGACGAATCACAAAAAGTAAAATAAATGAAATAAAAAAAGTTTGCTCCAAGTGGCAAATAAATTAGGATAACTACCCAATTACTTTTTTATGGTATCTGTTGTAAGATAATATTCATTAAAAAAGAATAAGATAATTCCAAAAGCAAGAGGTATCAAAAAATAAACTAATCTGAATATCAACAGTGAACCTACCAGTGTGTTTACATCATAGTAGTTTTTTAAATAGAAAATCATTATACCATCAAAAACACCTGCTCCACCGGGGACATGGCTGCTAACTGCAGTAATTTGTGATACCAAGTAAATAGGTAAATATTTGAAAAAGTCTATATTATGGTTGGGGAGTAAAAAGTAAAAAATCAGTCCTAAAAGAAGCCAATCAAGAGTGGATATAGTAAACTGAAGTAATAGTATCTTTGGTTTTGCAATTGGATAAAGAGTGACTCCTGAAACGATTCTTTTCTGTTTTAGATAGGAGAGTATAAAAAATATTAAAACAATTATTAAAGCAATAAGCCCCAGTAGCTTGGCTTGAATGGTAAAGTTAATAAATGGTAATGACAACGAATACCCGGGCTCTATAAATAAAAACACTATAAAACTAAGAGCAATAAGCCCTAACCAATAAATCCATGAAAATAAAATCATATAATTGGTAATAAGTATTGGGTTCATGCCTATTTTAGTCAGATATCTAAATCTCAAAGCACCCCCCATAATCGCACCAAAACCTAAATTATTGTTCAGAATAAATGATGTTAATGAGTATAAAAATACTTTTTTATAAGGTATTTTTAACTTTATCTGTTTTACCGTAAGCAAATCATAAAAGGTAACAATGAAATAATTAAAAGCAGTCAATAAAACCGCCCAAAAAATCATTTTACTATCAATAAATAAAACGGCACTTTTTACCTTTTCCCACGATATGCTGTGAAATATATCTACAATGAAAACAATAGTAAAGTACAGAATAAATAATATTATTAATATATTAACTGCTTTTAATATATATTTCTTCATTTTTCTTTTTTTCTCTTTGAAAATAGATATTCAAAAAACATATCGACCAACAATGTTATAATAAAGAAAATGAGTATAATTTGTTTTAAATATATTTTGCCTAAAGTAGCAAAATAAAGCTTGGCAATATTCCAATACTTTCTAATTCCAATTAAAACAACATTTTTATCTATTTTTACAACTTCGGTATTAATATCCTTATCGTTCACATTCACTTTGACATAGTGATAAAAATTTGAGCCAGGATCAGTCCCCTTTAGCTCTGCGCCTGCACCGCCAGTGATTATATGTTTTAATCCTCTTTTAGTATAGGCGTAATAACCATGTATATGTGACTCAAAAAGTATTGTGACATTATACTTTATAAATAAATCTTCTAACTTTCTTGCAAAATCAGGATCACTTAATGCATGTGCAAACTTAATTCCACCTCCATTAAAGTCTCTCGGGTCCCAAAGAGGAACATGCATAAAAATAAATCTATATTTTAAATTCTGAGAATTTTTTAACTGCTCCTCAAGCCAAAACAATTGCTCATCAGATATGTTTCTTTCATTACTATTATCAAGCATAATAAATTTTGAATTCCCCAACGTAAAACTATAATAGAATTTTCCAAAAATCGTATGATAAAAATAGTGATTTTCAAAAGCTACATCGTGATTGCCAGGTAATACCAAAGTAGGTATCTGAATATTTTTCCACTGATTTAAAAAAGCCTGATAAGTTTCTTTAGTCGGATACATTACCAAATCACCGCCAATTATTGTAAAAAGTAGCCTTTCATCCTTATTTATCTTTTCTATAACATAATTAAAAATTGAAGAATTTTTATTATCTCCCAAAACTGCAAAAGAAAACTCTCCACCTTTGTACCTATCATTTATTTCCTGCAAAGATTTGAAGTTTAAATCGTGCTCTTCTATCTTTTTCAAATCACCTAATTCTGTCCAACCCCAAAATATAATTATTAAAAAAATTAAAATTAGTCTTAGATATTTTCTTTTACTGAAATAACCTGTAATTATTTCACCTGTCTTCATAATTTACCTCATTTTGGCTGATAATTTTTACTATTTCTTCAGAAGCAAATGGCTTTTTTATGTTATTTATATTTTCTCTCATTAACATTAACTTAGATTCATTATACAACAGTCCTAACACTTTTTGCACTAGCTCATGTGAATCTTCTTCAGAAAATTCTGCACAACCATTTTTAGTTAAATATAATGCATTATTTGTTTCCTGATAAGGAATAGGATCAATCAGAAACATCGGCACTCCACAAGCTAAAGCCTCACTGACAGTCAAGCCGCCTGGCTTGGTAATAACCAAATCCGAAGCAGTTAAGTACTCCTCAATATTATTTACAAAACCTAATTTCTGTAAATTTATATATTCGTTGCTTTCAAAATATTTAATTTTTGCTAATAAGTTTTTATTTCGTCCGGCAATCACTATTAAGTTTAGGTATTTATTAGAAATAAATACCTCTTGAATTATATCAAATATTTTCTTTTCGTTAATAGCACTCCCAATGAGAATCAAAGTTTTTCTTGAGTCATCAATACCTAATCTCAATTTAAGCTCTTCAGGCTTTAATGATTTACTAAATTTATTCGCAATAGGGATACCGGTTATATAAATTTTATCGCTACTGACTCCGATCTTTATTAACTCATTTTTTACTTCATTATTTGCTACAAAGTAGTAATCAACATTTTTATCATACCACATCTTATGTAATCCATAGTCGGTAATGGTTACATATATCTTTCCATGGAATACCCCGTTATCTTTCATCCTAGATAAAATATTAGCCGGGAGAAAATGTGTGCAAACTGCTATTTCCACTGCATTGTCTTCAATAAAAGATACAAAACCTTCAACGTTATCAAGACTTAACTTATCTATAATATTAAGTATTTTGCTTTTATCCCTATTCCTATCAGTGATTTTATAAATTGCCTTACAAGCTAAATGGGAATGCTCACCGATAAAATCATACACAGTACTATACGACCAGTTGAACAACTTATTTGTAAAAAAAAGTACATCGGTAACATAGTAGCAGATATTATGTTTAGCAAAACCCTCGGCTAGAGCTTTAGCAGCAATTTTATGACCGTTACCTGCCGTTACATAAAATAACCCAATTGGTTTACTAGCAACCATAACCATTCTCCATAATTATTTAGTATTTACAATATGATTAGACGAACTGAATTTTAGTTCCAAGATTTTCCCATCAAAATAACTTTCTCTGTCATTATATTTGAATTTTGTAGGTGTACTTATTTGTAGCTCTTCAATATTTATTTTTTCTGACAGTATCTTTTTTATATCATTGTACACATTTACACTTGAAGCTTCATAATCGACTATTGGAATGGTAATTTTATCCCCTATTTTCTTAAATCCGATCTCTTTTACAATTGATATCACATATACGTTATTATTCTCAAATATCTTATGTGTATCCCACAATTTTATTACAATCCTTGGCAAAGATTTGTTATTATCAAACAAATATACAAATACATAATCTTGTGGCCTGTTATCATAAAAATCATAAAACACGGGGAGGTATTTAATATCATTTTTAAGATATGAATTTATTGTTTGCCCAATCTTTTTTGCGGATTTCCTCTCATATTCTCTAAAACCAGAGTTAATCAAAACATGCTCAAACAAATTTATATCGCCGATAAACACGGCCGAAACAGGCTTTTTATCTGTCCCAAAAATATCACTGGAAAAAAGCTTCAATTTTCCATTTTGAAAACTTTCTAATAAATTATTGCTCAAATGCTCATATTTTACGCCAATAATCTCAGTCTTTTCTTTTAATACCCCTTCTGTTTTAAAATATGAATAAGCAAAATTAACGGATATGGCTAATATTAAAATCAAAGAACACAGTATTGATTTTACACTATTCTCACTTTCACTCAATTCCCTAATTTGCAATTTTATATTATAATATTCATATGCAGTTATCACAACCGACAACCATAACATTCCTAAAACATACGCACCAACTACATCGCTAAACCAATGCACTCCTAAATAAATTCTACTTAGCCCAATAAATATAGCAAATGTTATTGCAAGAATCATATAAGTATTTCTTAAAAATTTCTTTTTAAAAAACTTAAATATAAGATATCCGGCAAAACCATATAAAATAAATGATGTAAATGCATGACCACTGGGGAATGATGGAGTTAGCTCGTTAAAAAAATGGTATATTGCATTAGGGCGCTCTCTATTAAAAGCATACTTAAGCGCACCCAAAAATAACAAACCACCGCTAAAATTTATTATGTAAAATATCAATTCTCTATTTTTTTTATTAAAAAACAGTATAATCAAACCGGTTATGAAAAAAATTATGACCGGGATTTGACTCCCTAATTCGGTAAAAAAGATAAAGACTATATTAACAAAAAACGAATGGAAACTTTGCAACATATAGAAAAGGTTTATATCAAAACTAACCAAAGGATCATTGAAAATAATATCTTCTACAATGCCAAAAAAGATATATGCAAATAACATTGCAAAAATAATTCCTGTAGTTAAAACCAATCCTGTTTCTCTCTTTGGGTTAAGTCTCTTTTTTATTATTTCAAACACCTGTGGAAATTTATTTTTTATAAGCTTGATAATAAAAGGTTCAATTTTTTCATCCTGAGTAGACAATATGAGTATTTTAATTAATTTACTTATAAATTTAAATAAAATTTTAGACACTTTAATGATAATATAAACTAACAAAATCAGGCTTATAAATAATAGACTGAGTTTCCCGAAAACTTCTTCCACATAATGCCAACTGGCACCAAATAAATAACCACCTCCTATATAAAGAATACCCCATAATATGCCACTTATGACTGCATAAAAATTAAACTTTATCTCTTCCATCTTCATGAGCCCGGCAAGAAATGGCACCACAGGCCTTACTGGACCTACAAATCGCCCAAAAAAAACACTTTTGCCTCCATGTTTTTGGAAAAAGACTTTACCTAATTCGATATACTTTTCTATTTTTTTATATATTTTGCTATTCTGTATTTTATTGCCGTAATATTTTGCCAAATAATAGCTGGCTACATCCGCAATAATAGCTCCAGCTACTGACACAGCAATTAAAATCCATACATTTAAAATCCCCTTAGACGCCAAAAAACCGGTAGTTACCGTAATTATTGCTCCTGGGATAATAATACCTATAAAAGCAAAAGATTCTGCAAACGACATTAAAAATGATATTACATAAATTAAAGCCTGATGGTTACTTATTGATATTATTGCATTCTTAACAAATTCTTCCATCTTCATTCCTCAAATTTATTGGTAACTTAATTATAAACTCTGTGTACGTTTCTCCATCACTTTCAACAGAGATTTTACCATTATGGATTTTAGCTATCTCTTTTACAATTGACAGACCTATGCCAAAGCTACCGTCAATGTTTGATCTTGATTTATTAATTTTAAAAAAACGATTAAAAATAAATGCTTTTTCTTCGGAATTTATACCTTTCCCTGTGTTATAAACTGATAATATTATTTCATTATTTTCTTTATAAAATTTAATTCTGACAACCCCCTTCGTATTGCAATACTTAACGGCATTGTCTAACAGATTCATAAACAATCTGTTTAGCAACTCTTTATTCCCTCTGATTTTTATGTTGTTTTCTATTTCTTTTTTCAAGAGAATATTTTTATTCTCTATGTTTATCTCACAAATTTCTAATAACTCTTTTATCAGTTGACTTAAATTTAATTCTCTAAAGTCTATAGAATTTATGTTAGATTCTAACGATAGGAGCATAAGTAAATTTTTGATTAATAACGAAAGCCTTTGAATTGTTTTGTAGAGCTGAGCTATATCTTCTTTATCTTTCTCTTTCAGCTCGGTATTCTGAATTAATTTTTCCAAAGATAACAGTATTATAGTAAAAGGTGTTTTTAATTCATGTGAAATATCTGAAATAAAATCTTTTTGTAACTTAAACTGCCTGTCTAATCTTTGAAGCATTTCATTCAATGAACTTATTAATAAACAGATTTCATCATTTTCTTTAGGTGTTGGTATTTTGATTGATAAGTTCGAAGTGTTAACTTCCGATATGTTTTTGATAACATTTTGAAACGGTAAAATGATTTTATTTAATAACCAATTAGTAAGTAGCAATAATATTACCATACTCGATATAAATATCAAAAATAATATTTTGCTTAACTGTACAATCTGTTCATCTATATTTTCTATAGATTTTGCTATTAATAAAGTATAGTTATTTTTGAGTTTGTACAATTTTACTCTTAAAAGCACCTCGTTCCATTCATCCTGTCCTAAATCTATAATTTCTTTTGAGATTTTTGTTCTGTAGTTATAGGTATCTTTTTTGTTATAAATAGGGACAAAAACTTTTTGAGAAATTTTATTAGCAAAGATAATATTATTTTTATCTGATATAATCTTAATCAGATATTTTTCGTTATTGATATCTTCAATTTTATTTAAGTATATTTTATTCTTAACTTTATTAGCAATAATATCTAATTCATAACTAATTGAGTTGTAAATTATATTTGTCATATAAAAAAAAATTGTCAAAGAAAATAATAGTATTAATAGAGATAAAGATAAAAAAATTAAAATACGTATTCTGTTTTTTATGCTCATTTCAACCTTTTAAAATATATCCTATACCCCTCGCTGTCAGGATAATTTCGTGTGCATCATCACCAATCTTTTTTCTTAAATTTTTAATATGAACATCTAAAAAATTTGACATACTAAAAGGGTCAAACTCGTCACCCCAAACATGTTCAATAATTGTAAATTTTGAAACAACTTTATTTTTATTCAAACCTAAGTATTCAATTATATCGTATTCTTTCGTTGTAAGTTGTATTTCACTATCGCCAAGAAAAACTTTTCTAATATTCATATCTATTTTTAAATTGCCTATAGATATAACTTGTTCATATTGAGAAAAAGTTCTTCTTAGAATTGCTTTAACTCTGGCAATTAATTCTGCCATTGAAAAAGGTTTTGATAAATAGTCATCAGCTCCGCTATTTAAGCCTTTTACCCTATCATCAATTTCACCTTTTGCAGATATCATCAATACCGGAGTTAATATTTTATTATCTCTGATATTTTTTAAAATTTCGTATCCATTCATTCCAGGCAGCATAATATCAAGTATAATTAAGTCATATTGCAAAGATAATATTCTTTCCAATCCATTTGCGCCATCAAAACAGGTATCAACCGAATAATGTTCATCTTCCAAAATGTTTGCAATTTGTTTATTTAACTGTCTTTCATCTTCAATAACAAGTAATTTAGGCATTTTATCCTTTATAATTTATAAATGGAATTCTTCTAAGTAATTTATCAGCAATTTTATTTAAAAGAATGTTTAATTTCTCTAATTTAGATTGTAAGGTATATATTATCAATACAGAAATTATCGATACAAAAAATGAACCTAAAATATCTAAAGGGAAATGAACTCCCACATAAATTCTGCTAAAACCAATAATTACCGCCAATATAAAAAGCAAAAATCCTATAGACTTTTTTCCAAATATAATCGTTGAAATAGATATGGAAAATACAAGCGTGGCATGATCGCTCGGGAAAGATGTTTCAATGGTGTGATTTATTAGTGTATGTCCTAATCCAAGCTCAAAAGGTCTTGGATGATAATAAAAAATTGTGATTATAAGATTTAATAACAACCCCAACAATGATGAATAAAATACATACAGAGCTTTATCTCTATTATAAAATAAATATAAAATGATTAGTATGATTGCGTATAAGTATGGTGAATATTTTGTAATAAGCACAAAAACATGATCTAATATAGCACTCCCATTTAATCCATTAATTAGCAAGAATAATTCAATATTATACTTTTCCATGTTTGTTATTTATCACATCATTTATGAAGAAATTATGAAGCTTGTAATTATTTACACCTATACAATACGGACAATTTAAAAGTGAAATAATCCACTAAAAATAAAAAGAATCTTAAAATATTTACCCCATATGTATAATAAATTCAGCTAAAAAACAAAATGCCATTATTGAAATAGACATAGATGCACCAATGATATTTGAATGATACTGCTGATTAAGTAAAACAAAAATTACTATCACACAAAGAAAAAAGCCTATAACTGGAATAGTCTTATTGCTGTTTAATTGCTGGTGCAATCTAAATCCCGTAAAATTTACAGTAGCAAATATAAGCAAAAAACCAACACTACCAGCTGTTGAAATGCTCTCTAAATCAAGAATATTCACCAATATAAAAGTTACATCTGCTGTGATCATTAATCCTGTAGGCTTATCCCAAAGTCGAGCAAGAAAATGATGTGGGAGCTCATCATCTTCGGCTATTTCGAAATTTACTCTGCTAGCGCCTAGTAAAGATGCATTTATAGCTGAAAATGTTGAAATCAATGCAGTAATAGTAATGGCTGTAAAACCAATTTTACCCAACATAGGTTTGGTTGCTTCAGCCAAGACATAATCCCCCGAGCTAATGCTATTTTTGAAAGTGGTAGCGAACCTACGGTGACTAATGGTATAGCTATATAAAGCAATATGGCGAAACTTACTGAAACATAATATGCCATGGGAATATTTTTCTCGGGGTTAATACTATCAGGAGCTGCATTGGCTATCAGTTCAAACCCCCCATATGCCACAAAAATAACCATTCCTCTTGTAAATAGCTTTAAGGGTGATTCCCATTTGTACAGGTATAATTGATCACTATGTAAGAGCTTCCAATCAAACCATAGAAGCCAATAAAAATAAACACAGTTAAAATAATCAATTTGATAATTACAGCATATGCTTCTATTTACCTACCACAGTAATACTAAAATAGTTTATAAATGTAGCTAAAATGATTACAAAACTGGCATAAATATGAAAATCAACTGGTCTGCAATTTGTAATACTAATTAAATTGAGTGTATAAAAACCAAATGCCGAAGCATAAAGTGAAAGCACTATTATATAGCTTACTCACAGCTGATTACTAATAGCTCCACTAAATGCTGTTTTGTCAAAAGCTTAATTATAAACTTTACTGTACCTCCTCTATCGGGATATCTTGTGGAAAGTTTTGAATAGCTGTAAGAAGTTATTAACGCTAAAATACCTGCAAATAAAAAAAACAATTGGTGTTCCCCCTTTTGCTAAGGAAACAGCCAGTCCAAGTACCGCAAAAATCCCACCACCAACCATCCCCCCAATACCTATAGAAACTGCCTCTTTTAACCCTATTCTTTTATCCATTTTTCCATTTTATGTTTATCTAAATTACATATACAATTGCATATTCTACTTGTCCAAATTTGTTGTCAAACATAGTGTTAACTCAACAAATGAAAATTACATTCCATTTTTAAAAAATTATATTACAATAAGCCCATGAAATTTTCAGATAATGTTTACACTCAAATTAAGGCTCTTATTGATAAAACTGTCACTGAAAATCTTATAGCCAAAAATGTGCTTGATAATTTTATCAGAGAAAAACGTTTTAACTCAACAATCCGAAATGAAGCAACAGATTACTTTTTCAAGGCTCTTAGGTATTACGGATTGTTTTCAAACGGTCATGATATCGAAAATGATGAAAATGTTGCAGAAATTATTGCTAATACAGAATACGATGAACATTTCCCTTCAAAGATAATCGGTGTAAACAAATTCGTTTCAAAAAAAATCTTTGAAAATCTTGACAAAGATACCTTTTTATCTTTTTTGCAGAGAGCACCTTTGACTGTCAGGGTCAACTCATTGAAAACTACGAGGGAATTTTTAAAAGAAAAATATCCGTTTTTTGAAAATACCGAGATATCCCCTTTCGGGTTATATACTCTCAAACACATTAATCTTAGGCAACTTGACGAATTTAAAAAGGGCTATTTTGAAATACAGGATGAAGCAAGTCAATTGATATATTTTCTTGTTAATCCGAAGTATTCCGAAAAGATTCTGGACATGTGTGCCGGCACGGGCGGAAAAACACTATCACTTTTGTCAACAGGCCTAAATCCTGACATTTATGCGTATGACATCAGCTTTAACAGATTGAAGATATTAGAAAAAAGGGTCAGACTTAATAAATTTAACGTGAAACTTCTCAAAAAGCTTTCAGGCCGCTACAACAAGATTCTTATCGATGCACCTTGCTCAGGCTCAGGCTCAATAAGACGCGATGTGGATGTGCTTTTAAGGCTTAATGAAGAAAAGCTAAATAATCTCATTGACACTCAACGTAAAATCTTTGACAAGGCTTACCAATTGGCTGAAAAGGGCGGATATATAATTTATGTGACCTGTAGCTTTTTCAAAGAGGAAAATGAGGAGCAAGTGGAATATTTCTTAAATCATTATAAAATCAAATTGGTAGACGTAAACACCCTCTTTGACAGCCATATAAATAAGTCATTAAAAACTACAACTTTCTATAAAACAAACCCTTTACTATCAAATATGGATGGTTTTTTCGGAGCGGTTTTCAAAATTTTGTAAAGCAGGTAATATTTACAAAGCTCTCATTCTTTATAAATTTTTCCATCTGAAAGCTTCCAAAAAATTGAACAAATGCAAATCCGCTGGAATTAACCGCCCAAATAATGTCTTGGTACATAAACGGTGTAAGTTTTTGATTAAATTTATGGATAATTCCCCCATTTTTATCTTTTATCTCACCGATAAAGTCCAATGATGACGGATTTTCGTAAACATACCCCCTTTTAAAAGAGTAATTATCCGTATTAATTTCGGGAAGCTCTTTCAAAGAATGTGCAAATATTCGGTCATAGTTGATAATTTGCATCAAAAATCTCCCTTTTGGCCTCAATAGTGAATGCACTTTTTTTAAAAACTCCAAAAAATCTCTTCTGGAAGGTAAGTGACACACGGTATTGCCAATGCTGAAAATAAAATCAAATGAATTTTCCTTAAAAGGGAGATTATTCATATCCCCTATTAGCAAAGGATAGTTATATTTTGAAAATTCTTCCGTATACTCTACCCCTAAGGCATCAAAACCTTCATCTATAAATGCCTTGACATAACTACCTGTAGCAGAGCCAATATCCAAAATTTTATCGTTTTCATTAGCCATCAGCTTTAATAGATTAAATGTATCCTGACTAAATGGAAAAATCTCATCATAAATGGCTGCCATATTTTTGTATGTATCCATCAGTTAACCTGCCTTTTTAATTTGTATAATTATTGAATATTTTTCATAACTGCATAATATATCTCAGCTGCTTTAACAACCTCGCTAAAATCAACAAATTCATCACATGTATGAGCTACCGATAAATCCCCCGGTCCTAAAATAATAGGCTTTATACCTGACTGCCACAAAATCGGAGCATCTGAGTCACTTTTGAAAAAAGCCAATGCAAACTCCTGATTTTTTTCCGCGTATATATTTTTTAATACCTTTGGCAAGTATGCCTTATCGGACAATTCATAGCCGTGGTGAATCGTTTTTAGCGAAAATTTTATTTCATTCTCATTAAATGCACTGTAAATCAGCTCTTCAATCTCAAAGGTTAATGCACCGATTGAATATTTTGAAGGCAGATGCAGGTCTAAAAAAGACTCACACCTTCCGGGGCTTGCAAACCCTGCCTGTGAGCTGTTAAAATCTCTAATATTGTAGAAGATATCCTCTTTTTTATCAACATGGTCTATAATAAGATTTATACAATCCATCATCAGCTTAACGGCATTCTTCTCAGGTTTTGATAAGGAAGCGTGTAATTTTTGCCCATAAGCTACCAATGAAATCTCCACATATCCGTAGTGCCCAAAACACGGCTTCAAGTTTGTAGGCTCACCGATTAACGCCCAGTCAAATGAATATTCCCTTGTCAACTCAAAAGCTCCATCCCCTGACTCCTCTTCACCTACGACAAGTGCAAGAGCACAAGGGAAGTCTTTCTTCTCATTCTCTTTATAACTCAAAAATGCTTCTATCATTGCAGCACAGCCACTTTTCATATCAGCTGAGCCAAGCCCCAATATTTTATCATCTAAAATACTCGCCTCATAATTCTCGTAATCAAATGCAGGCACCGTATCAATATGCCCTACAAATACAATATCCGCCTCCCCATTTTCCGGCAAAACCAATATATTCCCTCTACCTTCCTCAACCTCTTGGTATTCATAGCCAATCTCATTCTTTTTTAAGAAATCTTTCAAAAAAAGGATTACATCCTCCTCTTTCCCGGAAGGACTGTAAATATTAATCATTTCCACTAAAAGCTCTTTCAATCTTTTTTCATTTATCTTCATCTTCTTCCCCTTTGTCTAAATACAGCGTAAGGTAAATTTGCTCTTTCGGCTCACAGAAACCCTTTCTCCTAAAAAAGCTCAAAGCTCTGTGATTGCTCTTTTCCACGTCAACAAATAAGTTTTTAATCCCTTTATCTTTCATGTATGTCTTAAATTCGTCAAAAAGCTGCGAAGCAACCCCTTTGGCTTCATAATCGCTGTCAACACAAAGCCAGACAAGATACCCATATCTCACACGGGCTTTGTTAACCACATAAGACAATATAAACCCCACAATCTTCCCTTCGCATTCCGCCACAAAACAACTCTCTCTGTTGTTTACAAAAAACTCAGCCACTTCACTTTCATCCCAAATTCTGTAAAGATTAGGATACTGCTGTAAAGTAAATACCTTTTCCCCAAGGCTATATATTTCTGCCAAGTCTTTTAACCTAATCCCTCTGAAAATTATTTCAGCCATACTTATACCCTATTCACATATTTAATTATCATAAGTTTCAATTTAGTATAAACACAATCTTTTTTCTACAACAAAAATTTGCTCCTTGCCAAACTCTTTTGCTTTACTCACATTTTATATTACAGAGAATCTTTGAAATTATCAAAAATATGTAATATAATTTTTCTATGAACAAGTTTACGCTGAATAATACAATTGAAGAGATTGTTTCAGAAAAGAAAGAGGCGGTAAAATATCTAATGGAAAAAGGGATTAGATGCATCAGGTGCGGTGAGCCTATTTGGGACAAACTTAAAGTTGTCTTAACGGAAAAAGGATTCACCGAGGTTGAACAACAAAAAATTTTAGACGAAATCAATAATCTCTGAGGCTTAGTTGGAAACATTTATATCCCTTATTTTAGATTCAGGCAAATCCGCTGTAAACCTTGCACTTTATATCCTTTTGCCAATCATGGTCATAATGATGGCGATTATGCATACCTTTGAAGAGAAAGGTTTTTTGAGAAAAATTGCATTTATCTTTTCCCCATTTTTATCAATTTTTGGCATACCTGGCATAGGAGCTTTTGCAATCATACAAATTCTTCTTATCAGTTTTGCCGCACCAATAGCAACATTTAAGATAATGCAGGACAACAGCAGTTACACCGAAAGGGAGGTAGCTGCCACATTTGCGGCAACCATTGTAATGTCTCAGGCAAATGCTACCATGCCCCTCATCGCAGTTGGGCTAAATTTACCAGTCACAATAATCTCATCCCTTATAGGAGGGGTCACGGCTTCTCTCATAGTTGGATTATTTGTTAAAAAAACCGCTCATAAACACCATACGGACAATTTCGTCCCTTCTTCAAAAAGGATTTTATCACTTTTGTTTGAAGGTGGAGAAAAAGGTATATTAGTTGTTTACAAGTCGTTGCCGGCACTAACAATTGCTATATTTTTTGTAAATATTTTAAAAAAACTTAATGTCCTGACTCTGATAGAGCAGATTGCAGCCCCTTTATTTAATATCGCAGGAATTTCTTCAGTTTCCGTTATCCCTATTATCACAAAATTTTTGGCTGGCGGCACGGCAATGATGGCTGTCGTAATAGATATGATTGAAAAAGGATTAATGACACAGAAAGACTTGAATATGTTGGCAGGTTTTATGATAAACCCCATCGACCCGGTAGGTATAATGGTGTTTTTATCGGTCGGGCTCAAGTTTCAAAAAGTCTTCAAGCCGGTATTGATAGCCTCCATATTCGGAATGCTAATAAGAGGCATAATACATTTTATATACTTTTACTGAATACATCTCTTAAATATTAAATTGCTTCTCTATCATTATATTTAAGATTGTCCTGTCGGTATCAATCATCCCTTCCGTGCTTATCTTCCCCATGTTTTTCATGGTATCTTCCGCTGTGCCACCGATAATCCCATCTGATGATTGTGCAATAATCCCTTGCAATGACAAAAGTGCTGACCTTACCGCAGAGCCTCCCGCCGTAGCAAGCTTCAGCGAACACCCCGCTTTTGCACCGTCACAAATTACACCTGCCAAATCTTGAACAACATTTTTTATGGCTCCTCCAATATGCTTTTGGCTGCCACCCAAAAGATATGCAATCCCGGCTGATGCACCCGCACCTGCAGCAATAGAGCAACCGCAGACTGCAGAAAGTCTCCCTGTAAATGATTTTATATAGGCAGTGACTATATGGCTTAATGCAATGGCTTTATAAACTTCTTTTTCGTTTACCTGCACATATTTTTTTACAATCCAAATAGGCAGTATGGCAGTCAATCCATGATTTCCACTCCCTGCTGAGCTCATGGCAGGCAGGCTTACCCCAGACATTCTTGCATCCGCAGCAGCAGAAGTATAAATTCGTGCATCAGTTTCCATATCTTTTGAAATAAGTCTTTGTCTGACCATCCTTTCAATTGCAAGACCAACACCAAGCCCCGGTCCATGTTTTAGCCCGTAATCAGCCAAAGCCATATTCGTATCCACACCCTCTTTAATAAATGCATAGTCCTCTTCGTCTAAATCATCCAACAAATCAATAAGATCATCCAGGTCCAAAGAGGAAAGCCATTTTTCCATTTCCGCTATGGATTTTTTGTTCTCCTTGACTTCGCTCAATAAAGAATCGTTGACAATCTTTTCCCCATTTTTGTACAAAGAGGTTATATTGTTGTGATAATTTTCAATTATAGCCCGGCTGCTCTCCACATCAGTTATAATTGTTGTGTCGATATATATACCTTTTTTATCGCTTAATAGGTTTACTTTTATAATCTTCTTTTTTACCAATTCTTCTGCTGCCTTTAATACTTTGTCATCCGCAAGTGATAAAATCTCAAGCTTTAATTCAGGATTTTTGATAATAATACCAAGAGCAACGGCAAGATTAAGTCCGCTTTTCCCATTTGTCCCGGGTATTGCTACTGCAAGAGCATTTTTATATAAATTAGGGTCTAGCCCGACCTCTATCGACTTTATGCTATCCGTATCTGTCAGCAAACTTGCAGCTGCTGCAGAGCAAAGGGCAATAGCAACAGGCTCTGTGCACCCCAAAGCCGGAGCAACTTCCATTCTTAATATCTCTTTGACGCTATACATTGATAACCTCCACATTAAAGTGGTATTATATGCATAATAAATATATTTTCAAATACATATTTGAAAATATCGGCAAGCCTAAACTATTTATCAGGCATACGTATCTATATTGTTTTCACTTTGCCTTGACTCCTGCCTCACCCTTTCAAGCCTTTTATCTTCCATTCTTTTTTGCTCTTCTATTATTGCCTGTCTGCGCTCATCCGCCTTTTTTGCTTCCTCTATCCTCAATTGCCGCGTATAATCATTATAACTGTTATCTAATCTGTTAACCGCCATAATTACCTCCTAACTACTACTTTTTACAAGCCCCAAAAGCTCCAGCACTCTCTGAGTCGTAATATTTGATTGAGCAAGCATAGATGTGCTAAACTGCATTTTTAACTGCTCAGAAGCAAGCTTTGCAGTTTCTTCGGCTAAATCAGTGCTCAAATGATTTGATAGCAGTTCACTCTTTGCAATACTGCTGTTTTGCAAAGTGGATAAATGATAATCCAATGTATTGATATTTGCCCCTACACGTGAAGCCTCACTTGTCACCAGTTCAATAGCCTTATCTATCAAGCTGATGCCTGAAGACCTTCCTGCTGATGATGTTACATCTATACTATAACCCCCGCTTATACTTTTCAGCCCCAAAGCTTCTGGAGTAAGATTTTTGATATACATGTCGTACAAAGTCCCCCCGTCAATATTTAATGGCACAGTTTGACTTTTTCTTGTAACGGAAACTGTTGCGGAAGATATATTTGCCCCTTCAGCTACTTCTATTTTTACATTGTCCAAAACATCATTAAAATAATTATTCTCAGATGTGTATGTTTTACCGTTGTAATCAAGACTTGCATCATTCCCCGTCCCTGCAGTTTCGGAAAGATTAAGTGTGGATACAAAATTTCCCGCATTATCATATACCCTTAACTTACCGGCAGAGCCTAAATTATCGGAGGTTAGAGTCAAAACACCTGATTCAGCATTAGCAGTAACCAAACCTTCACCAATGCTATTGATACTGCTTGCAATATCTTTTAATGTGTCATCCCCTTCCCAAGATACGGAAATAGATTCATCCAAACCTTCTATAGTAAAAGTACCACCAGAAGTTGACAGTGACCCAAAAGTACTAAAATCAATTTTCCATATATCCCCTTTGCCGGGATTTGTAACATTGAATGTAAAACTGCTCCCGGCAAGTTTTGAATCCGAAAAAGATTTAAATTCACTTCCTATGCCAGTCCAACTCCCCATTTGATTGTTATCTTTGTCAAAAACACTATATTTTAATGTCCCGCTATCAAAATCTGTCTTAATATAAAAGTATGAATTAAGCATTGCATCGCTGCTAAAATTGGCATTAGTAACAGATTCCGATGAGCCTCTGTTCCCTTCGGTGGCTGTTATTGCTCCTGAGCCAGCTGTCGTATCAAAGTAAAACTTATAGCCTGTGGCATATGTCCCCCCGGATGAAACAGTTATACTTAATCCATCGACGGTAAATGCAGAATCTGTATCACTTGTAATGGCAAGAGTGCCAGTGGCATTATCATAAACATTAAAGGTATTAGAATCGGTAAATATGACCTCATAACTATTTGTCGCTATGGCTGTGCCTGTGGCAGAAACTGTCCCTAAGGTGCCCAGTGTAGCGGTGTAATCAGCAGGTGCCGAAGCAGTGGGATTTGCAGCAGTAGATGACTTGATTTCATGGTAAGTAGCACCTTTTATATTTTCCAAAATAAATGAGCCGTTGGTCACAGGGGAAGTAACATAACCGGTAATATCTTTGTTTGAAGTTGTAACTGTCCCTAACATATCCCCGTTAAAAAGTTTTTTTGTGTTGAATTCCGTTGAGTTTGCAATATTTGAAATCTCATCTATCAAGTCTTCGATTTCAGACTGAATGTTTTGTACATCCTGACTTGTAAGAGTTGAGTTGCCAGCATAAACAATTCTTTCTCTGATAGTATTTAAGATATCTGATATCCCACCTGAGCCGGTAATGGCATAATCAGCAGTTTGATATAGACTCATCATATCCTGCAAATTAAAGGCTAGCTGTTTTTCTGAATTTATCCTGGCGGCAAATCTGTTGACAAGACTTATTTCGGATGGCGAATCTTTGGCACTGTTGATGCGTTGACCGGTTGAAATTTTTTCTATTGAGCTATTGACAGCTTTGGAAAATCTGTTGAGATTATTGATAAGATAATTATTAGACGCATTGTATACCGTTACCATGACGTACCCCTAAGGTACATCCCTGTATGATTTTTATGCGTCCTTGCCTTATTGTTATCGGTCAAATTATAAAAAACTTTAGAAAAAAATACTTGATATATATATGTATAACTTTAAATTAAGAAATCATACTCATTTTGTATAATAAATTGGGAGAGTCCAGAATGATTACTCGCAGAACGTTTACTTCAGGTTTGATAGCATTATCCGTAGCTCCAAGTATTTTTATCAAGAAAGCAACAGCTAATACAACCGCATACGACACATTGCCAATACCGCCAATTTTGGAAAATATTTCTGACCAAAAAGGTAAAGTAAAATATAAGATTGCTGTTGAAGAGGGGATTACAGAGTTTATTAAGGGGGTCAAAACCAGCACACTTGGATACAATGGCAATTTACTGGGACCAACACTTAGAGCTAAAAAAGGTGACGAAGTTGAAGTTACTGTAATTAATAAGTTAAAGGAAGAAACAACCGTACATTGGCATGGGATGTTGTTACCCGGGGAGATGGATGGGGGACCTCATCAGCGGATTGCGCCCGGCAAAGAATGGACTGCCAAATGGGTCATCAGTCAGCCTGCCGCAACTGTTTGGTATCACCCACACGGGATAGGCACTACCGCCAAACAAGTTTACTGGGGCTTAGGTGGACTGTTTATTTTGGATGATGAAGTTTCTACGCGACTAAATATCCCTTCAAGCTATGGCATTAATGATATCCCCCTTGTTATCCAAGATAAAAGATTTACTGATAACGGGGAGATGGTTTATTTGACCAATATGCGTGATATTATGTTTGGAATGATGGGTAATACCGTTTTGGTAAATGGTGCAATTGAACCCACCAAGATTGTTCCTGCCGAGATGATTAGGTTTAGAATTTTAAACGGCTCAAATGCAAGAACTTACAACTTTAAGTTTGATAATGGAATGACATTTTACCAAATAGCAACTGATGGTGGTTTTCTTGAAGCTCCGGTAAAATTGTCAACACTTCGGCTATCTCCCGGCGAAAGAGCCGAAATACTTGTTGACTTTTCAAATTACAAAACGGGGGATACTGTTTCCCTTGAAGACCAAGGCTATAAATTTTTACACATAAAAGTAGAACAAGCTAAAAACATCCATTATAACTTGCCTGATAAGCTTGTCGCTTTAGAAAAAATACCCGAGCATACTGCTACAAATGAAAGATATTTTTCTTTAAATGGCATGGGGCATATGGTTAACATCAACGGGAAAAAAATGAATATAAACAGGATTGACGAGTTTGTTAAAATCGGGTCAACCGAAATATGGAATATCACTGCAGATATGGGTATGCACGGAATGATGATGGGACAAACCTCCAGAAACAGTGTTATTCATAATTTTCATGCACATGGTACAATGTTTCAAATCATCTCAAGAAATGGTAAAACTCCACCATTAAATGAGCAAGGGTGGAAAGATACTGTTGCTTTAAGAAATGGAGAAAGGGTTAGGGTTATTGCCAAATTTCAGCATAAAGGCCTTTTCATGTACCATTGCCATATTTTGGAACATGAAGATAACGGCATGATGGGACAATTTTCCGTTAGTTAAGTAAGGAGGGCATTATGTTTGGATATGGAAATGGGAACGGATTTGGCACAGGACACGGTATGTTTTTTGGAGGTTACGGTATGATAATAATCTTATTAATTATTGTTGTGGCTATTGTTGCGTTTATCATAATCGGAAAATCTAAATCCTACCAAATCATTGATAGAGGGCACACAGAATCAGCTATTGATATACTAAAGCAAAGATACGCAAAAGGGGAAATTTCCGAAGAAGAATTTGAAAAAATGAAGAAAAAAATACTGTAGACTTAACTCAAAAGGGTAGCGTTTAAATATTTGTTGTCTACAAGTTTAAAAAATAACTTTTGATATTATCTCTTTTAAACTGTCTTCACCATTTAATTTGACCTTCTTCTTGCCGTCAATAACCGCCTCAGGCGGATTAATTATGCCATATTCTTCAGGGGCTTTTTCGCTGGAAAGATCTATTAACCTAACGTCCACTTTGCTGCCAAACTTATACTTAATATCCTCAGCCACATCAGGTGTTTTTGTATCAACGCCACTATTATAAAATATTTCAACTTTTATCATAGTGCCCTCCCTTTAATTTGTATCTTATTATACCAGATAAAGGGGGATAGATTCAAGAAAACATCAATTGATTGTTGCAACCTATTTGAAAAAGAAAATATTAATGGGGGAATTACTCCCCTCTATCCCCTTTTTGTCTGAAGTGAATTTGCAGCGGTACTCCGTCAAAACCAAACTTTTGCCTGATTAGATTGAGTATAAAACGCTCATAAGAAAAGTGAACCGCTTCAGGATAATTTACAAATACAACAAATTCGGGTGGCCTTATCCCCACTTGCGTCATGTAGAAAAATTTGAGACGCTTGTTTTTTACTACAGGAGGCTGATGAAGCTGTTGCGCCAACTGGAGCACCTCGTTGAGTTTTGAAGTTTGCACTCTTTTTGAATATTCTTCGTATACAATTTCCACACTTTTAAATATCCTGTAGACATTTTTCCCTGTCTGGGCAGAGACAAATACTATTTGCGGGTTATACAAAAATTTCAGTTTGTCTTGAACGTCTCTTCTCAATTGTCTTGAATATTCCCCTGGATTTTCCACCAAATCCCATTTGTTGAAAACGAGCACGACAGGTCTGTTTGCTCTGTTGGCCTCAGCAATAACCTTTATGTCCCTGTCTAAAATCCCCTGGGTCGCATCTATAACGGCGATGCATATGTCAGACTCTACAATGGTATCCATCCCTCGAAAATAACCGTATTTTTCAATTTTATCTTTAAACATTACGGATTTTTTCCTGATTCCGGCAGTATCTATAAGCGTATATTTAACATCGTTAAACTCAAAATTTACATTTACTGAATCCCTCGTTGTCCCCGGCACTTCTGTCACAATAACCCTTTCCTCTTTAAGCCAAGCATTTAAAAGACTTGATTTACCAACATTAGGTTTTCCCACTATTGCAAGCCTTATTCTGTCATTCTCGACAGGCTCTTCTTCAATATCAGGTATCAGGGAGGTTATTTCATCAAGTAATTCATCAATATTTCGTCCATGGGTAGCACTTATGCAAAATATTTTATCAAAGCCGAGTTTGTAAAAATCTGTTGCTGCCATCTCAAGTTCAGGATTATCCACTTTATTGAGCACAAGAATAGTTTTTTTCCCTTTCTTTCTAAGCATATCCGCTACAATTTCATCAAGAGGGTGAAGCCCTTCTTTGGCGTCTGCCATAAGCAAACACAAATCAACTTCATCCACTGCCGAATAAAATTGCTGCTGCATCTCTTTTTTTATAATATCATCTTTGAGGTCAAACCCTGCAGTATCGTAAAGTTTAAACTTTTTTAAACCCCACTCACATATATGTTCTAACCTGTCCCTTGTAACCCCAGGCATATCATCAGTGATAGCAATCCTTTTGCCCGCAAAGCGATTAAAAAGTGTTGATTTCCCTACATTTGGTCTTCCCAAAATTCCTACTGTAAACATTTTACCTCTTATCTTTTTATTAATCCCAATATATGTTCTATACGTCTTACCTGCTCAGGCACAGGTAAAAGTGTCGCAATCTTATCCATATCCGGACCAGTCCTCTGACCGGTAAGCCCGATGCGTAAGACCATAAACAACGCTTTCCCTTTGGCACCGGTATCTTTTTGAATCTTTTTTGTAATATCTTTGTACTTGTCGGCAGTCAAGTTGCCTAACCCTTCTATTTCGTTGAGATACGATTGAAGCACATGTGGTGATGTTTCCAAATTTAAAAGCTCCAACGATTCCTCATCCGGCAAAGATTGCTCGAAGTATATTTTTATCTGCTCATCTACCTCTCTTAACGTAGCAATTTTATCTTTTACGGAATAAACCACATCTTTTAGCCACTCTTCATCAAAATCATTAGAGCCTGCTACGGTTATAAACGGCTTTGCCAAATCAAACAATTCATCCCTACTTTTTTCCCTTATATAAACCCCGTTCATCCATTTAAGTTTGTCAAAATCAAATACCGCCGCACTCTTTGAAATCCTGTTAAGACTAAATGCATCTATAAGTTCTTCTTTGGTCAAGATCTCTTTTTCTTCCGGGTGTGACCAGCCCAACAGTGCCAAATAGTTAAAAAATGCATCCGACAAATAACCATTCTCCCTAAACTGATTGACACTTGTATCACCATGTCGCTTACTTAATTTAGAATGGTCGGGGCCTAAAATCATCGGAATATGTGCAAATTCGGGGATACTAAATCCAAGTGCCTTGTAGATTAGCATTTGCTTCGGCGTATTATTCAAATGATCATCCCCTCTTATGACGTGTGTTATTCTCATAAGTGCATCGTCTATGACGACCACAAAATTGTAAACAGGCACACCGTCAGGCCTGACTATGATAAAATCACCAAACATACTTGTAGGGAAATCAATTTCACCTTTCAATATATCTTTTACTTTAACTTCAATTTCTTCTACCTTAAATCTGACAGCCGCCTTTTCTCCTCCGGCAATCCTTTTTCTTGCTTCTTCCAAAGTGATATTGCGACATTTCCCGCTGTATATCGGATTCTTCCCTTCGCTTAAATTTTTCTCCCTTTCCTTATCAAGCTCTTCTTTAGAGCAAAAACAGTAATAAGCAGCACCTTTTTCAAGAAGCTCATCTATATACTTTTTATAGATATCAACCCGCTCAGTCTGTTTGTAAGGAGCATAGTCCCCCCCCTTGTTAGGGCCTTCATCCCAATTAAGACCAAGCCAGTTTAAATCTTCATATATAATATTCTCATTTTCAACACTTGAACGCTCAAGGTCTGTATCTTCAATTCTCAGCACAAATACACCTTTTTGATTTTTCGCAAAAAGGTAGTTGAAAAGAGCTGTCCTTACATTTCCCACATGGATATGCCCGGTAGGGCTGGGGGCAAATCTAACTCTTACTATTGACATTTATCCTCCAAAGCGTTTATACTATCTCACTTTATTTAAAATGGGGTTATTTTGAAAAAGTATATCCTTATAGCAGACCCGTCAAAGCTGTCAAGGTTTCTTTTAGAAAGTCTATTACAGGAGAAATATGGGATACTTTCGGTATCTTCTTACTCTGAGGCCATAGATGTCCTAAAGGAGACACTCCCGTCTCTTGCCATTGTTTCATACGAACTTAAAGACGGGCAAGGGGTTGAGCTTTGCAAATATATGAAGAATGACGATAAGTTAAAAAATGTTCCGGTTATCGTTCTAAGCTCAAATGAGGACGAAAAGACAAGGATTACCGTATATGAAGACGGAGCAATCGATTTTGTCCCTAAGAGCAAAATCAATGAAGAGTTTGCAAAATATATAGATGAGCTGATGGATTTGCTTTCTTTAATTGATGTTAGGTCTGCCACGGCATTTGTGGTGGATGACAGTATAGTCCAATTAAAGTTTATTGAAAATATCCTAAAATCGGTAGGTGTTGATGTCACCCTTTTCACCGACCCAAAGGAGCTTATTGCTTCACTTGAAAATACCATTCCGGATGTTATTATATCAGACCTTTATATGGATGATATAGACGGCATAAAACTGACCAAATTTTTAAGAAAAAATAAAAAGCTTAAGCATGTCCCGATTATCATCCAAACATCATCAAGGGACGGCGGTATATTAAGAACGTTGATGATTCACGGTGCCAATGATTATGTGCTGAAGCCATACTCTGCCGAAGAGCTTTTACTAAAATTTACCACAGCATACAAATCAAAAAAGCTATACGATGAACTTGAAGAAACAAATCGTAAGCTCTTTACAAAAGCCACCATTGATGGATTGACAGGGATATATAACAGACGTTTTTTTATGGAGCAATTTCAATTTATGCTTCTCAACGCAAAAAGATATGAGCAAGACTTAGGATTTATTATTCTTGATATCGATAATTTTAAAAATATTAATGACACTTACGGTCACAGTTGCGGTGATGAAGTCCTTATAACCATTGCAAAATGTCTTAAACTCACCTTGCGTCAAACAGACATTGTAGGCAGATTTGGCGGAGAAGAATTTGTCTGCCTGCTGCCAAATATTACAAAAAACGGTTTTTTTATGGTATTAAAAAAGTTGCTTAATAACATCAGAAACCTTGAAGTCACATTTGAGGATAGAAAAATACAATTTACAGCAAGTCTTGGGGCTGTAAATTGCTTAAATAAAGATAGTGTTGATGCTATAATCAAAGATGCCGACACACTACTGTATAAAGCTAAAACTTCGGGCAAGGATAAGGCGTTTCTTGAATTTGACGAAGATATTATAGAGCTAATTTAGTTTTAACATTATTTATTTTACGTTCGTATTGAATAAAAATCGTTACTGTTGTAAGCTTTTATCATGAAAAATATCTATCCATCGTTTAAAACAAGGATAATCCTCTTTTATATAATTTTCGGGCTCATCCCTATGCTTCTTATATCATACCACTCTTTTAACGCGGCTGCCAAATCTATTCTGGAAATCTCTCATAATCAGACTTCTCAACTTGTTAACAATATTGCTGCACAAACTGAAGATTTTTACAAAAATACTGTTTCAGATATTTATCAAATGTCAGAAAATCCGTTAGTTCAGCTCTCATTTTTACAATTTTCTTACGGCCAAAGAATGGATACAATTAGGGACAGACTCATCTTATACAGGGCTAACTCAAACATATACAAAAGTATCTTTTTGTTTAACAAAAACAATACTCTCATACTTTCCATACCTGAAAATAGTATAAATGAGCTGACAATAGGAAGTGGCAATATAGCGGAATCTCTAAATACCGACTTTTCAACATTTATAGACTCAGATAACATTTACCTTCTGAAAAGGGTCTATGATTTCGAGGACTTGTCTTCACCTGTAGGGCTACTTGTATTTCAAATTGAAAAAAGCAAATTTTTTAGATTTATAGATAGACTTAAACTGACCGATAAGGATGTAAAGCTTATACACTCAGGCGGTGAAATAATTTATAAAAATAATGAAATTTCCCCTAGCCTAACCTATAGACAATTTCAATCGAATGTCCCCTCTTTAAATTGGACATACAGCGTTTATGTACCAGAATCATTCTTATTTAGTAAAATAAGTATATTAAAAGAGAAAACTCTTCTTTTTGTTTTCACGGTAACATTGTTTGCACTTATTGCAGCTCTTTATTTTGCAGAAAAACTTATTACACCAATAAGAAAGGTCATTAAAGGAACTGCAGAATTTGCTAAAGGGAATTTTAAATATAGAATAGATATTAAAAGGGGAAGAGAAATTAAGATGCTTGCCGATTCATTTAACAAAATGGCAGAGGATATAGAAAAAAGGCAAGAAGAGTTGATACAGATAAATAAGCTGGCATCTTTAGGACTTATGTCTGCAGGTATTGCTCACGAAATAAAAAATCCTCTTGCAGGTATAAAAACTACAGCTCAGCTTTTGCTAAAGAGAAATACAAATGATCCAAATAACGAGTTAATTCAATCTATAGTTGAGGAAACAGACAGGTTGAATCGCACACTAAAGAATATGCTCAATTTTGCAAAACCAACCCCCGCAAAGATAGAAAGGGTTGGTCTAAGACAAAGTGTAGAATATGCTATTAACCTTCTTAGAAAAGACGTTGAAGGTAAGAATATAAAATTTAATGTTGAAGTGGAAGATATTTACGTTGTTGTTGATAAAGACCAGATGACTCAAATATTTTTTAATCTGATTCTCAATGCAATTCAATCTATAGACAAGAAAATAGGAATGATAAACATATTTACGGAAACAAATAGCACCCCTCCAAAAATTATTATTCAAGACAATGGAAAAGGGATTGATTCGTCTAACTTAAACAGAATATTTGATCCTTTCTTTTCACTTAATCCCGATGGAAGCGGGCTTGGGCTTTCCATCGTATTTAACTTGCTGACACAAAATAACATTGAGATAAAAATAGACTCAGAGCTTGGTGTTGGCACTAAAATAACGTTAATTTTTAATAGGGAAGCAAACTAATGAATAAGGTTTATGTGCTTGATGATGAAAAAGTATTGGCAAACTCACTGAAAATTGCCCTTGAAGATGTTGGATTTAGCTCGTTTGCATTTTATACCGCTGACGATTTTTTAAGGAAAGTTGGTACGGAAGAGCCTGATATTGCCATTATTGATTTGAGGCTACCCGATATGAATGGTCTTGACGTATTAAAAACCGTTAAAAATATCAGCAGCAATATTGAAGCAATTATGATTACCGCCCACGGTGACATACATTCGGCGATAGCTGCTATCAAGGCAGGGGCTTATGACTTTATAAATAAGCCTTTTGAGCTGGATGAAATGCTTCATATCGTTGAAAAGTGTATAGCAGAAAAAAAGAGCAAGCAGGAGATTGAACACTTCAGAAATAAAACATATAAAAGTGCAGATATAGGCAAATTAATAGGCATTTCCCCCAAATTAAATGAACTTTTAAAAACAGTAAAAATAGTGGCACAGCATGATTCTACAGTGCTTATTACCGGTGAAAGCGGAGTAGGGAAAGAGTTGATTGCCAAGGCTCTCCATAATGAAAGTTTAAGAAAAAATGAAAAGTTTATTGACATAAACTGCTCAAGCATGCCCGAACACCTTCTTGAAACAGAACTTTTCGGCTATGAAAAGGGTGCTTTTACAGATGCTAAAAACAGAAAACCGGGTCTTATTGAGCTTGCTGACAAAGGTACGCTTTTTCTTGATGAGATTGGTGATATGCCTCTTCAATTACAACCCAAGCTGCTAAGATTTTTGGAAAACAAGACATTTAGAAGAATTGGCGGTAAAGAAGAGATTAAGGTAGATGTAAGAATAGTAGCTGCTACAAACAGAAATTTAAAGCAATTGGTTGAAAGTGGAAAGTTTAGGAGCGATTTTTACTATCGATTAAACATAATCCCTATCGAAGTCCCCCCTTTGCGTGAAAGGGTTTCTGACATCCCTTTGCTTGCTGACTACTTTTTAAGAAATTACTCAAAAAAGTTTGGTAAAAATTTAGCTTTTGATGATGAAGTAGTAGATATTTTCAAACATTATTCTTGGCCTGGTAATGTAAGGGAGCTAAAAAACATAATTGAACGACTTGCGCTACTTGCTTCCGAAAATTTCATAAGCTTGGATATGCTCCCTTCAGAAATGAAAGAGATTAAGGGGGAAATATTAAACAATTTGGAACATAAACTGCTGCTTTATGAAAAGCAGCTTATCGAGGAAGCTCTTGTGGAGGCAGAAGGTGTCAAGCAAAAAGCTGCCGAAATATTAGGGATAAGCAGACACTCTCTTAAAAGAAGGTTAGCAAAAATAAATGAAATACTCGGCAATTAGTCTTTTATTTTACTTACTTTTTATCACCTCAGCCTTTTGTCAAAATATAGTAATAATATCTTACAATATGGATGGACTCATAGAAAAAGGTATAAGGGATGAAATCTTAAGTAGATATCCCGATACGCGCTTTTACACATTTGCATGCAATAAAAATAAAAAGATATTAAGAAGTTATTATCCATTCATACAAAAAATCGACCCGGATATGATTTTTGTTAACGGGAAAGAAGCCGTTAAGGATATTTACAATTCACATCTTTTTGATAAAGAAATTGTTTTTCATATAAAGGGCGATCCCGTAAAAGAGAATATTGTTGCAAGCAATGCTTTACCTGTGGCCCGATTAACAGGAGTTACTACTGAAATATCCATTTTGGAGCATATTAAAGTATTATTGCAAATGAAGAATTTCAAAACTCTTGGTGTGCTAAAACAAAGCATAGACAATGAATATCTAAGCAGTGTCATTGAGATCAAAAGATTAAGTAAGTTTTTTAACTTTGATGTCAAAGAAATTTCAGTAAAAGATATGGCGGAAGGGAAAAATATTTTAGATGGCATTGACATAGTTTATATCCCTTACACTCAAATACCAGGGGTAGAAATAATTGATTATATTAACAAAAAAAAGATTCCTACTTTGTCGGAAAATGATTATTTTGTTCTCAAACACGGTGCATTGATGGCGCTCGTAGTAGATGAATACAGGGCGGGGAGATTTGCCGGTCAAAAGGCAGTAAAAGTGTTAAGCGGTGCAAAAGCTTCAACCATACCCATAACTAAGATTGAACATTTTATGGTTGTGGTAAACCTTGATACCGCAAAAAAGATTAATTATCAAATACCCACTAAATTTTTAATAATTGCGGATAAAATTGTCAGATAATTTTTTTATACTATTTCAAACAAGGTAAATACAACGCAAATTCCGCACCTTCGTTTGGCTGAGATTTAACTTTTATAGTCCCGCCGTGATGTTTTAAAATGGAATATGCTGATGTCAGTCCAAGACCACGTCTTTGAGCAAGATTCGTTGTAAAAAAAGGCTCAAATATTTTGTTAATTATATCTGGTCTGATACCTTTTCCATAATCCTTGATAGTAATCTTAACATATCTCCCTTTTGGCAAGATATTTTTTACTTCAGTATAGTCTGCATAATCAACCTTTACGTCTATTTTAGCCTTGCCATCCGAAGCCTCAACAGCGTTAAGTATTACCTCTTCAATTGCATTTCTTATCTGATTTTCGTCAAATTCAAGCTCGCATATATTTTTATGCATAACATAACTAATATCAGCCTTATATTTTTCCCGAAACTCCTGCAGTATTTTTAATAAAAATATATCTAAGTTGTAAGTTTTCAAAAATGGAGAACCACCTTCTGAAAATGTAATCAGTTTGGAGGTTATAGACTTGGAAGTTTCCAATACCTTCCAGAGCTCATTTATATACCCCTTTACAGCCGAATCTACACAAAGAGCTTCTATCGCATCAAGATAGCCATAAATAACCGTAAATAAATTATTAAAATTATGTGCTATACCAGCTGCAAGAGTCCCTACAGTATTAAGCTTTTGCTCTGTCTGAATTATTTCCAAAAGTTTTGCTCGCTCGGATACATCATGGATTATAGAAAAAAGCAACGGTTTGCCATCTAAAGTTATCGGCGAACTGTAAACTTCCACATCCCTTATTTCACCGGTTTTCAATCTATGCTTAAAGTTAAAGTAATTCCTCGCCTCAATCTTAGCCCTTTGCATTTCAAACTTAACCTGCTCAGCAGACAAAATATTTATATCCTGAATTTTCATGCTCCTTAATTCATTTAGACTATAACCATAAAACTGATGCGCAGATTCGTTTGCATCTATTATCTCGCCTGTTTCAGGGTCTATTAACAGCATAATAGCCTTATGTAACCGAAACATATTCTCAAACTTCTCTTTCTCCTTATAAAGCTCACTCTCATCAAAAATAATTGCCACAAAAACATTTCTATCTTGGTAAGTGCTCGTGGTCAAGCTAACCGTAACAGGATATGTAGTGCCGTCCTTCCTTTGATGCAAGGTATTGAAACTAATCTTTTCTTTTTCCCCCTTCTTTAATGGGGTCAGTAACAAATCAAACTTTTCCTTGGTAAGTTTTGGCTTAATATCCATTGGCGTTAGATTGAGTATTTCATTTTTTGTATATCCTATATTGTTAAGCGCAGCTTTATTCATGTATAAAAACTTGTACGTATCTTTATCAAAAACATATATTTCGTTAAGCGAGTTCTCTAAGACGTCAGATATAAACTTGTCCATATTCTACTTTAAAATGATATATTTATCCGCCTTGTCCGTCACAAGGCCTGCAATAATTGACTCCCCATAACCGAGCCCCTTTAACTCTTCAAGCATCTTTTTTGCATCGTCAAAGCTGACACCTATCAAAAGCCCACCCGAAGTCTGCGGGTCAAAAAACAATATCTCCTTATTATCCTTAGCAATATACTCATACTCATCTATAATAAATTGCTTATTAAAATATGCACCAGCCGGTATTATCCCCATATCAGCAAAGGACAATGCAGAGTCTAATAATTTGAAATTTTCAGTGTACACTTCTACCGATTTGTCAGACCCTTTTGCCATTTCGTACAGGTGCCCTGCAAATCCAAAACCGGTAACATCTGTCACTGCTGAGACATCGTATTTGTTTAATATTTCAGATGCTTTCTGATTTGACAAAAGCATTGTTTCAGTTACCTGCTCAATATCATTTTCCGAAGCAAGCTCCCCTTTGATAGCTGTTGTCAAAATCCCTATCCCAAGAGGCTTTGTATAAATAAGAAGGTCACCCTCCCTGAGTGTACAGTTTTTATAATATTTATTATTTTCGGCATATCCGGTAACAGCAAAACCAAGCTTTATCTCACTGTCATCTACGGTGTGCCCGCCCAAAAGGGTACATTTTGCCTTATTAAGCTCTTCAACCGCACCTTGCATCATTTCTGCAATTACCTCTTCGTCTATATCACAATTATACATAAGCACAGAAAGAGCAGTAGCAGGTTTGCCGCCCATTGCAAATATATCACTCAATGAATTTATGGCAGCAATGCGACCAAATGTATAAGGGTCATCGACCACAGGTGTAATAAAATCAACAGTTTGGACAAGATAAAGGTCATCTCTGATTTTATATACACCGGCATCATCACTGGTCTCAAAGCCAACCAGCAAATTCTCATCCTTTTCAATCTTTAAATTGCCAAGCGCTTTTGTCAGGTCCTCCGGACCTATTTTAGCAGCTCAGCCGGCAGCTTTTACAAACTGCGTCAACCTTCTTTTCATAACCTAATGACCTTATCCGCCTCAAAAAGTCTTTTCATTACATTGTAACCATCGGTAATTTCGCCAACCTGCAACCGATTAACAAGCTCAAAATGTTCAAGACAAGTACCGCAGCTTAATATCTCAACCCCTTCAAGTTTTTTCAATTCATCAATGGTATTTGCATTAAGTGTCGTCAAATAAACACCTGAATTAACAAATATTATACTTGTAGGCATTGTATCCATATTCTTAATATTGGCAATAAAGCCGCCCATCAGCTTTTCGCCGAGATAACAATCTCCATTACCGATTGCATTACTTCCAACATATAAAACAATATTCTGTGACACTTTTTTTTCGGTATTATTGCTTGTCAACTCACAAGTATAACCCTTGGCAATAGTTATTTCAAAAATACCATCTTTCTCCTGCACTTCAGATGTCAAGCCTTGGCTTGCAGCAAATTTCAACACATTCTCTTTAGAAGTGAAACTATCCACAAGTACAGTGACAATACCTTCAGAAATTGACTCCAAAGCTTTTTTGGTCATAATAACCGGGGTAGGACAAGGTTTCCCTTTTGCATCTACAATCATGTTAAACCCTCTTTAAAAAGAAAGGGGGGAATCCCCCTTTATAAAAACTATGCTAAGTCTTTACAACCTTTATAAATTATATCAAAAAGCTCTTGCACCTGTTCGACCTCTATACAAGAAAATGCTATTCTCAAGTCGGTCTTATTCACAGAAATAGTACCTACTCCATACTTATCGAGCAGATGGACTCTTAACTTTTCAGCGTCTACATTTTTCAGTTTTAAACACATAAAGTAGCCAGAGTTAAAAGGGTAGTAGGTAAACTCATCCGAATAATCGGTATTGTTTAACACCTCTTTTACCTTCAAACCTCTTGCTTTCATTATTTCATACTTTTTCTGCTTGTCAGCATAAAAGTTAGGATGCTCCAAAGCCTTTAATACAAATGTCTGAGATGGGTGAGGACAGTTTGAAATAGTCCCTCTGATAAGACCTGCGACCTTTTTCTCAAGCGCAGTCAAAAGATTTACCTGCGGAGTGTTGTTTGTAGAGCCAAAAGTGATAAATCCTACTCTGAATCCCCATACATATTCTTCCTTGGTAGCACCGTCAAGTTTAACAGCCAACAGATTATCACTTTGTCCCGCTAGATAGCCGAAAAGTGATTCTGTCATACTATCTTCATAAAAAAGTCCAAAATAGGCATCATCAGTTACAACTACAAGCTTTGTACCAGCATTAGCAATTTCAATTAAGCCTTTTGCAATCTTTTCCCCTTCATCCAATGTCGGCATGTAGCCTGCAGGGTTATTTGGAAAATTCAATATAATAACGACTTTATCTTTCAAAGTGCTACACTCTTTGACTTTTGCAAGCAGTGCATCCACATCAAATTTTCCATCTTCCGTGAAAGTATTAAAGGTGCTTATTTCAGCCCCTCTTCTAACGGAAAATGTCAACCTGTAATTCCCCCAAAACATGTCAGGCATAACCACATAATCCCCGTTATCTAAAAATAGATCCGCTACAATGCTAAGTCCGTGAGTCAAAGCATTGGTAACAATTGGTGTACTTATATATTTACCTTGCATAGTAGGGTTTTCTTTCAACATTTTCTCCTTCCATTTTGCTCGAAGCTCAGGCTTACCCGTAGCAGGGGCATATGGAAAAAGGTCTTTAGGGTCATATGAATTAAGCCCTTCATAAATACAATCAAGGTACATTGGCTTGCCGTTTTCTGTAGCAGTACCTATAGTAGCGTTAAATTTATAGGCTTTCTCCTTTGCCTCTGCAGATTGTGTCAATATCCCTTTTGGCATAAACAGATTTTTACCAAGATCGGAAAGCATTTCATATACTTTCGGATTTTCCTTTTTGATTAGCTCATTGAGCTCCAAAGCAATTGGGTTCATAACAACCTCCTAAAGTGTTAAGTTCTCCTTTATTTAGTTTATTAATAATTTTATTTCAATATGTATTGTAAATTTCCAAAAAAAAGTTATAATTAATAACAATTCAAAATAAGGGGGATACTATGGCAGAGAGATTATTAGAAGCACTAAAACTTGCTTATGAAGCAGAAAAAGAAGGATTAAGAAGTTACTTAAAATACGCCAAGCAGACTAAGGTAGGCGTTGGTAAGGATATGTTTATTCAGCTGGCGGCTGATGAGATTGATCACATGGAGCTTATCGACAAATTTAAAGACAAAATTTTGGCTGGTCAGCCGATTGAAGCGGTTGAAGTCCCTAAAGGGAGACTTTCCAAATTTATGCCAAATGCAAACGATGCAAGTTTGCAGCCTGTAGATAAAGGTAGCTTAGGGGATGAAGAGGCTTTAAAAATTGCCCTTGAACATGAGAAAAAGGCTATGGAATTTTACAAAAAAGAGGCTGCAGCTGCAACTGATCCTAAAGTAAAAGAGTTTTTTGAAAAGCTTGCTGATGTCGAGTCTAAACACTATAGTATTATTGAAGCTGAACTCGGTTTTTTAACAAAAGACGGGTTCTGGTTTGACACAAAAGAATTTTCAGTAGAAATGTAATACAAAGCGGTCATCAGGACCGCTTTTTTTTATAAGTTTCTTCAATAGCATTAAAAAAGCCCTGTTTGTCGTTTAAAATGATTTCTATTTTGGCATAGTAAAACTTTTCTTTTAGATTATCCGGTATTTTTACATAATCTTTTTCGGTAGTAATAATATATTTTACACCTTTTTCTTTTGCACTCTCAAGTATGCCAAGCAATTCTTTTTCCTTGTAAATATGATGGTCTTTAAAAGAAAATGTTTTTACTACATCAGCACCTATACTTTTTAACATACGAAAGAAATGTTTGTTTTTTGCGATACCACTAAAGGCCAATACCTTCTCACCATTCATATAATTTATAGGTATTTCCTTCCCCTCACAGGCAATGGAGACAAATCTGTAGTCAGAGAAAAATACCGGTTTGCCTTCAACATATCGTCTTGCTTTTTCCGGAATAATATTTTTGCCATTTGACTTAGTAAACACAATTATATCGGCTCTTTTAATGGCAGAAGGGAACTCCCTCAAATACCCAAAAGGGAATATAAATCCCGTGGAAACCGGACGTCTAAAGTCTAAAAGTAAAATATCCACATCCCTTTGCATTTTTCTGTGTTGATAACCGTCATCAAGAATAAATGTATCGCAACCAAACTTTTCTTTGGCCAAAAGATACCCTTTTCTCCTGTCTTTCCCTGTTATAACGACAGCATTTTTTAGATTTTTGCCAATGAGATACGGCTCATCAGCTGCCATAGGTGGGGTAAAATAAAATTTATTTCCATCGGAAATAATATTTGTATCATATTTAAGTTTACCTTTGTAACCTCTTGACAGCACACATAATCGTTTTCCCCTATCAAGAAAATATCTTCCAATCAAAATTACAAAAGGGGTTTTCCCTGTGCCTCCAAGAGATATATTCCCAATTGAAATTATCATAAACTTTCATACCTCTTGATAAACTGAACAGCAAGAAGGGATGCAAAGCTTAAAAATGCACCTGCAATAAAAGGTATACGATAATTGATAAGCCAAAGCATACCGCCTAACACAGGTAAAATTACAGCTGCAATATGATTGATAGTGAAGCCCACCGCCATACTTGATGCAATATCCCTTTCATCGGCAATCTTCTGAAAAAACGTCTTAATAGCCATAGAAAAGTTAAAAAATATATGATCAAGAATATACACAAAAGCTGCCACATATTTACTTGGCGTGAGCGCATAAGTCAAAAATATAAAGATTAGACTGAAATATTCAAGGGAAAGCACTTTTCTCTCTCCAAATCTGTTAACCGCTTTGCCTATTAATGGGCTTATGAGAAAATTAATGAAATTATTAACGAAAAATAGCAACGCCACACTTTGTATTGAAAACTCAAACTTTTTCACTAATAAAAATACTGAAAATGCAGTAAATATCTGCCTTCTTGCACCAGCCAAAAATGTCAGCAAATAAAAAAGCCAATATTTTTTACTAAAAATCATCCTCTTTGTTTGGACAGGCTTACTCTTATCCGTAGGGTCCATAAAGAATGTAACAAATGCAATAAACATTACAAACCCGCCTAAAATCATGTAAGATGTTTTATAATCAAAGTATTTAGTCAAAAAATACACCACAATACCTGTCAGTATGCTCGTAATAGCGGCTATTGACCTTAATCTGCCAAATACTAACGGTGATTTTGACTTTTCAAAATACTGCAGTGTCAAGGATTGATTAACTGTTTCATAATAGTGAAATCCAAATGACATAATAAGGGTTGTAAAAACAATCCCGGTAAAACTTGGGAAGAAACCCGTCA
This sequence comes from Deferribacteraceae bacterium V6Fe1, assembly GCA_022813675.1. Classification (GTDB taxonomy): domain Bacteria; phylum Chrysiogenota; class Deferribacteres; order Deferribacterales; family Deferrivibrionaceae; genus Deferrivibrio; species Deferrivibrio metallireducens. The sequence goes on from CP063375.1 coordinate 686,425, forward strand.
AAAATATTCCTACACCTAATATGAAAATAGATAACACAGCAAGCCTATCTTCCCGTATGAAGATTAAAATATATACTACCAAAAGGGCCAAAAAACCAGGAATCTCCCTAATCGACTGTGTAAAGCCCATGTTGAAGCCATCAAAATTAGCCTTTTCCACAGCAAAATTATTAAAAAGTGTCATCCACCCCTGCAAACCGGTAAATGATGCAACTGTTAGCAACATAAGCATTACAAACATTTTTTTTTCAGATGCGCTCAATTTAAAATTCCTTATAATTTACTTTTTACTTTGCAAATAACTTTTGATTCTTTCAATACCCTCTTTCATATGATCTATATTCCTCGTATAGGCAAATCTTAGATATTTGTGCGTATTATATTTGCCAAAATCTACTCCCGGAGTGACGGCCACCTGAATATTTTCAAGCAACTCTTTTGCAAACTCAAAAGAATTATCCGTGTATTTAGAAACATCCACCCAAATATAAAATGCACCTTCCGGGACAACATCAACCTTAAAAATATCCGATAACTCTTTGTATAAAAAGTCTCTCCTTTCTTGGAACATATCACGACACCTTTCCAAGTGTTCGTAATCAAAAGCATAAAGTCCAATTTGCTGACTCACACTGCTTGCTGAGATAAACAGGTTTTGCATTAATATTTCAGCCTTTCTTACCAAATGCTCCGGCATAATCATCCATCCAAGCCTAATGCCCGGCATACAAAAATATTTTGAAAAACCGTTAATTACAATGACATTGTCTGAAAATTCAAGAGCAGAAGAAACCTTTTCTCCCGTATAAGTAAGCCCATGATAAATTTCATCGGAAATAAAATTAATCCCATTCCTGACGCAGTATTCCACAAGATCTTTTAATGTTTGGTTTTTATAAATATTTCCTATGGGATTTGAAGGGGATGATATCTGCACCGTTTTAATATCTTTAAGCTCTTTGATATGTTCTACCCTCATTTCATAGTTGGTTGAGGAATCAACCGGTATAAACTCAGGCATTATATCTAACATATAGGAAAAGTTTTTGTAACATGGATATGACGGGTCACTGAGCGCAATCTTTTCGCCGTTATTTAAAGTAATAGCGTAAGCTATCAAAAAAGCCCCAGAAGTCCCCGGAGTCACCAAAATCCTATTTATTGGAATATCAAGGCCGTAATACTTTTTGTAAAATTCAGCTATCTTTTCTCTTAAAGGGGCAATGCCAAGACTTTCGGTATAAGGAAAAGCAAGTGAGTCTGATATTTCCATTAGAGCAGTCTTCACTTTTTCTGTTGGCGGAAGGTCAGGTTGACCTACTTCAAAATGAATTACGTTTTCAAGCTCTGTTGTCCTTTTTATAATATCCATGACAATAAATGGGGATACATTTAACAGTCTGTCCTTCATAATAACCTCGCAGAATTCGTTATTTGTAGATTATTTATATTTTCCAAATAATTCAATCATAAAAAAACAGTTGATTACCTGAAATTTTTTGTTATTCTAAAATTTCTTCCTTATAAACTTAAGAGGGTTAAATTGATAGAAGAAATTAAAAATGCAAAAAAACTTATAGCAAAGTATGTTAAACAACTTCCTCTTTATTATTCAAACTATTTTTCTGAAATATTTGAAGGTGATATTTATTTTAAGCTTGAAAACCTTCAAAGAACTGGCTCTTTTAAAATTAGAGGTGCGTTAAGCTCTATACTTAACAATATGGAAAAATGTAAAAATGGTGTTGTTGCCGCATCAGCAGGTAATCATGCTCAGGGTGTCGCATTTGGCTCAAGTCTTTTCGGTATTAAAGCAACTATAGTCATGCCAAAACAAACCCCTCTTGTAAAAGTGGAAAACACCAAAAGTTATGGTGCAGAAGTCATATTACACGGAAACAGTTATGACGAAGCTTATTCTTATGCTCTAAATTTATCAAAACAAAAACATTATTACTTTATCCACCCTTTTAACGATATGGATGTTATAGCAGGCCAAGGGACAATAGGCCTTGAAATGTTGGATGAAAATATAGATATAGACCAAATAATTATACCTATCGGTGGCGGTGGACTAATTGCCGGTATAGCTTCTTATGTAAAAGAGGTAAGACCTGACATAAAAATAATTGGTGTTCAATCTGAAAATGCAGCAGGGATGTACTACTCTTTTTTAAGGAAAAGCTTGGTAACCCTTTCAAGCTCGGCAACTATTGCTGAGGGGATTGCCGTAAAAAAAGTTGGCGATTTGACATACGGTATTTGCAGCAAATATGTAGATGAAATAGTCACCGTCAGTGAGAATGAAATAGCTTTTGCTATTTTACAATATATAGAAAAATCCAAACTTGTTGTGGAAGGTGCTGGTGCCGTGCCGCTTGCTGCTGTCCTTGCCAGTAAAATCGATGTAAAAGGGAAAACAAGTGCACTTGTAGTATCAGGGGGTAACATTGACGTTAATCTCATCTCAAGGGTTATTAATAAAGGGCTGGTTACAACAGGGCGTTTTGCACAAATATCAATAATATTAAAAGATACCCCAGGCTCATTGTCAGCGGCAACCGATATTATTGCAAAATGCGGAGCAAATGTGTTAGATATTAAACATTACAGATTTGATATAAATCTGCCTGTTAATTTTACAAAGGTTGTCTTTGATATTGAAACAAAAGGGAGAGAGCATATTCAGGAAATTCTCAATGAACTTTACAGCCAAGGTTATGAGGCGATGGTAAATGGCTGAAAATAGAATCTGGGAAGAAGTTTTAAAATATGCCAATAAACATTTAAGTGAACAAATTGTTGAAACATGGCTTAAACCATTATCAATAAAAGAGTTAAGAGGTGATCTTGTAACCATAGTTGCACCCAACAAATTTTATAAAAATTGGGTTGAGGATAAATATCTTAATATTTTAAAGAAAATTTTTACTGAAGAATTAACAATAGATGCCGAGATTGCTATTGAGATATCTAATCATAAAGTTGAGAATGTTGAAAAAAACGTACCGGTGTATGTAAACAAAGATATAAACATACCGAAATTTACCACCAATTTAAACAAACAGTACAACTTTGAAAACTTTGTAGTAGGCAGCTCCAATCAATTTGCATTTTCTGCAGCATTTGCTGTGGCTGAAGGGTATTTTCATACATACAACCCTCTTTTTATTTATGGCGGTGTTGGTCTTGGGAAGACACACATGATGCATGCAATAGGGAATAAGCTAATCAAGTCATTCCCAAAACTTAAAATTCTTTACATAAGCAGTGAAAGTTTTACCAATGAAATGATATATTCATTAAAATCTAAATCTATGGATAGCTTTAGAGAAAAATACAGAAATATAGATGTGTTGTTGTTTGACGATGTTCAGTTTTTAGCCGGTAAAACAAGAAGCACGGAAGAATTTTTCTATACTTTCAACACGCTTTACGATGATCAAAAACAGATAGTCATTACAAGTGATAAAACCCCTGATGAAATACCTGAAATGGAAGAAAGACTTACAAGCAGATTCGCATGGGGTTTAATTGCTGATATTCAGCCGCCAAATATTGAAGAAAAAACTGCTATTTTGTTAAAGCGAGCTGAGATAATGGGTATAAATTTGTCCGATGAAATTGCACTCTTTTTGGCAGAAAATTTAAAAGGGGATAACGTAAGAGAGCTGATAGGTGCTTTGATAAGGCTTAGTGCTTATGCCTCCTTTAATAGCGAACCACTAAGCATAGATTTTGCAAAAAAATGTCTCGACAGGTTTTTAATTAAAAAAGATAAACCGATAAATCCCGAATCGGTGCTTGACGCTGTATGCAGTTATTTTAACGTTAAGATTTCCGAGTTAAAATCCAAAAAAAGAACGAAAAGTATTTCGTTACCGAGACAAATTGCAATGTACGTCTTAAGGGATAAGTTGAATATCTCATTACAAGAGGTTGGAGAGCTTCTTGGTGGCAGGGATCATTCCACTGTCCTTCACTCAATCTCACAAATAGAATCCAAAATGAAAAAAGATCAAGAATTAAAAACAATTATCACAAATATCAACAAGCTCATTTATAAATAATTTATATCAAATAATATCAATAAGTTATTTTTTAAGTTTTTGTTTATAAAATGTTAAATATTAAAAGTACAAATTTTTTTGCTTAATTTTGTTATAAAATGTTGTTAAAAAAAACAAGTTTTGCACATAGATATTTATTTGAAACTCATTATAAAATATTGAAAAATTCACTTGTCAACATTATAAACATACTCTATTATTACTACTGTTATCTTTTTATAAAAGAATACTAATAATCTCCAGCGGAGGAAATGATGAAACTTAAAATTGTAAAAGACGAACTTCAAAATGTACTTAACCATGCAATAAACTTTACAAGCACTAAAAACATAAATTCTATTCTACAAAATATTCTCCTTGAAGCAGAGGGAGATAAATTAAAAATAAAAGCATCTAACATACATACAGCCTACACTGCTGAAATAGATGCTGTTATAGAAAACACCGGCACAACAACCGTTCCTTGTAAAAAGCTACTTGATATAGTTAAGGAATTACCCAATTCTGCTGTAGTAGATATCAGTTTTGACGGACATAAGCTAAAAATTAAAAGCGGTAAGTCATCATTTAATTTATCTACATTAAATCCCGAATTATTTCCGACTATAGGAGAGATTATTCCTGAATATTTTATAGAAATACCCAGTGAAAAGTTGCAAGCAATATTAAAAAAGGTATATTTTTGTATTTCCAACGATACTTCAAAAATCGAATACAGTGGATGTCATTTTAAAGCTTATGGCAACAAGTTGGAAGCTGCAGCTGCAGATTATCAAAGAATAGCAATAGCCCATACAGAGTTTGAAGAGGAGTTTTCTGATGAATTTCTAATAAACATACCAAAAAGGACAATAATTGAAGTAATTAAGATTATCGACGGCAATGACACAGTTACGATAGAAACGGACAAAAAACAGATAGTTTTTAAAATAGGAAATACCCAAATATATTCCAAGTTGATAGAAAAATACATTAAAAGTATTGCTTCCCTTTTTAATGCTGAATATCCGACAGTGGCAAAACTTCCAAAAAATGAGTTTATAGATGTACTTAAAAGAGTTTCTTCTATTACAAGTGAGATAACTCACGGTGTAGTTTTATCTTTCAGTAATGGTAAATTATCCGTATACAGCCTTGAAACCGAATACGGTTTAGGTCATGATTTTATTGAAAACCTTGAATTTACCGGGGAAGATTTGGATATAATATTTAACTCAAAGCAGTTAATAGAAATTTTAAATGCTGTTGATACAGATTTTGTAGAACTAAAAATGAATGGCAGAAAAAGTCCTGCAATTATTGTGCCTCAGGATAATTGGTATAAATATTTGGTAGTGCCTCTTACTATTGAACAGTTTTAATGTTTATAAAAAAATTAAGAATAGTTAACTTTAGAAACCACAAAGATAGTATTTTTGCGTTTGACAAAATTAATTATGTATCCGGTAAGAACGGTACAGGTAAAACGAGCCTTGCCGAAGCAATTTCAGTTATTCTTACTTTAAAAAGTTTCAGACAACATAATTTTAAAAAAATTATCTCATTTGATTCAGATTTTTTATATTTAAATGCCAAATTAGTTGATGATAAAGACAATTTTACTGATATAAAGTTTAAGTACGATAAAAAAAAAGAGCTTTTTATTAATGACAATAAAGAACCTTTTGATAGCTATATAAAGGATAAACTTTTATTTACATATTCACCTGAGAATGAAGGTATTCTTTCAAAAAATCAAAAAGATAGGCGGAGTTTTATTGATAGAGTAATATTTTATAAAAATTTTGATTATTTAAGTATATTAAAAAAATATAATAAATTGCTTGAAATAAAAAAAAATATTCTCGAATCAGGTAAAATTGATAAAGATTATTTAGATGTTATAAATGAAGAGCTCTTGTCTTTAAGTTTAAAAATTACTGATTTTAGAGTAAAGGAAATCAAATTTTTAAACAAGAAATTATCTCAAGAGTTCAATAATATCTTTAAAAATGAAACTTTTGAAATCTTGATAAAAGAAAATATTCCTGACAAAGATAATTTTAAAAAAGAAATATTTGCAGGTAAAATATTATCAGGTTGTCATCTCGATAAAATCTATTTTTCTTTAAATGGTAAAATATACGAGGATTTTGCTTCTTTTGGCCAAAGAAAAACATTTTCCCTTATTACCCTTGCGTCCATTTTATTATCTATTGAAGATTTTAGAAAAAGTGGTATAATCCTAGTTTTAGATGACTTCGAGGTTGGTCTTGATAGTGAAAGAATTGGTGTATTTAAATCTATTTTTGAAAAATATCAGTTGATAATTACCGGCGTTGAAAACAGGTACTTTAAAAATGCAAATAATATAACTTTATAGGGAGATATATGACTGAAAATAGAAAGGATTATAATGAAGAAAGTATTAAGGTTTTAGAAGGTCTTGAGCCAGTAAGGCAAAGACCTGGGATGTATATCGGCTCTGTTGACCAGAGAGGGCTTCATCATCTTGTATATGAAGTAGTTGATAACTCAATAGATGAGGCTTCTGCAGGGCATTGCGATGAAATAAAGGTTATTTTGCATGTTGATGGCAGTGTAACAGTTGAAGATAATGGTAGAGGTATTCCTGTTGGTGAACACCCTGTTGCAAAAAAACCTACGGTTGAAGTTGTTATGACTACTCTTCATGCTGGTGGTAAATTTAATTCAGGTGCTTATTACGCCTCTGGCGGTCTTCATGGTGTAGGGGTAAGTGTTGTTAATGCCCTTTCTGAATATCTTGAAGTCACTGTAAAAAGGGATGGTGGAGTTTATTTTCAGAGATATGAAAGGGGTGTGCCGGTTGAAGAATTTAAGAAGATTGGCACCACAAATAAAACCGGTACGAAAGTAACTTTTAAACCTGATCCGGAAATATTTGAAACCACCGAATTTTCTTTTGAGATTCTTTCTAAGAGAATGAGGGAGCTTGCTTTTTTAAATAGCGGGATAAGAATATCTATTGCGGACGAATTTCAGGGGAAAAAGAATGAATATTTTGCCGAAGGCGGTATAATAAGTTATTTAAAATATTTAAATAGAGCAAAGGCACTTTTGATTGAAGAGCCTATATATATAAATGGCACCCATGAAAATATTATGGTGGAAATAGTTTTCACTTACAATGATACTTATAATGAAAATATTTATTCTTTTGTTAATAATATTCACACTGTAGAAGGCGGTACCCATGAGGCTGGTTTTAAAGCTTCTTACACAAAGATATTTAACTCTTTTATAAATAGGCACGGTTTATTGAAAGAAAAAATTAATTTAACCGGTGACGACTTAAGGGAAGGTCTGTCTGTAATATTGTCTGTCAGAATGAATGAACCTGTCTTTGAAGGGCAGACTAAAGGGAAGCTTGGTTCTTCTCAAGCAAGGGTAGCTGTTGAAACCGTAATGAACAATAATCTACCCGATTTTCTTGAAGAAAACCCTCACATTGTAAAAAAGATTTTAGATAAAGCCGTTCAAGCATATCGGGCTAGAGAAGCTGCAAGAAAGGCCAAAGAGATAACAAGAAGAAAGAGTGCTCTTGAAGTTTCCACGCTGCCGGGAAAGCTTGCGGATTGTCAGGAAAAAGACCCTTCAAAGTCTGAGCTGTTTATAGTTGAGGGTGATTCTGCGGGTGGCTCAGCAAAACAATGTAGGGACAGAAGATTTCAGGCTATTTTGCCACTCAAAGGTAAGATACTGAATGTTGAAAAGGCGAGATTTGATAAATTATTGTCAAATAATGAGATAAAAAATATTATCACTGCTCTTGGGACAGGAATTGGTAAAGATGATTTTAATGTAGAGAAGTTAAGATATCATAAGATTATAATTATGACAGATGCCGATGTGGATGGTGCTCATATTTCAACGCTACTTATGACTTTTTTCTTTAGATATATGAGAGATATAATAGAGAGAGGATATCTGTATGTTGCAAGACCCCCTCTTTATAAGGTTAAAAAAGGTAAAACAGAAAGATATATAAATGACGAACATGAGATGCAGGATTTTCTTCTCGAGTTAGGACTTGACGGTGTGGAGATAAACAACCTTTCTCAACACAGATATAACGAAGTGTTTAAAAATCTAATGAAATATTTTGAGCTTATTAATGTTTTTTCAAAAAGGGATATGCCGAAAGATATTTTATATGAGCTTTCTTTGTATGAAGATTTAAAACCACAATCCCTTAACGACAGAGTATTTGTTGAAAATATGTATAATATTTTAAAAGATAAGGGACTTTTAGACATTTACAAAAAAGCTTATATAGATTTTAACCCTGAATATGGCAGGTATAATATCATTGTTGAACATGATAAAGGGATGTTTATTATAAACACTGATTTTATCGGAAGCCCTGAATTTAAAGAATTGCAGAGGTTGTCTAAATTTGTGAAAGAGATTGGTACTGAAAATATTAAAGTTACTATAGACAATGAGGATATTGTTTTTGAAAGGCTTCAGGATTTGGTGGATTATATAGAGAATAGAGCGAAAAAAGGGTTGAATATACAGAGATATAAGGGTCTTGGAGAAATGAATCCTGAGCAGTTGTGGGAAACTACGGTGGATCCTGAAAGAAGGACTTTGTATAGGATTACCATAAATGATGCCGAAGAAGCTGATGAACTTTTTTCTCTTTTAATGGGTGATGTTGTTGCACCTAGAAGGGAATTTATCGAAACTAATGCATTAAATGCTAAGAATATAGATATTTAATAGAGGTATAAATGGAAAAGAATAAGGGTATTATTGATATAAGTGTAGAAGATTCCATAAAGGGGAGTTATCTAGATTATGCTATGAGCGTAATCGTTGGGAGAGCTTTGCCCGATGTTAGGGACGGATTAAAGCCTGTCCACAGAAGAGTATTGTATGCAATGCATGAAATGGGCGTGGCCCATAACAAGCCGTTTAAAAAGTCTGCAAGAATTGTGGGGGATGTAATAGGTAAATTCCACCCTCATGGTGATGCTGCTGTATATGATACAGTTGTAAGATTGGCTCAAGATTTTTCTATGAGATACCAATTAATCGATGGTCAGGGTAATTTTGGTTCGGTTGATGGCGACTCAGCGGCGGCAATGAGATATACGGAAATAAGAATGTCTAAAATTGCTGAAGAAATGCTTGCTGATATTGACAAAGAAACGGTAGATTTTATTCCCAATTATGATAATTCAATGGTTGAGCCTGTTGTATTACCGACAAAAATCCCAAACCTTATAATTAACGGTACAAGCGGTATTGCCGTTGGTATGGCAACAAATATTCCACCCCATAATTTGCGTGAAATAATAGATGCTCTTGTGTATATTATTGATAATCCAGATTATTCTCATGAAGATATTTTTAAGATAGTAAAAGGACCTGACTTTCCTACCGCCGGTATTATTATGGGGATTAGCGACATCAGAAATGCTTATCTGACAGGTAGGGGGAGTATCAAGGTAAGAGCTAAAGCTGAAATAGAAGAATTTAAAAACGGAAAACAGCAAATTATTATTACTCAAATTCCATATCTAGTAAATAAAGCGACGCTGATTGAGAAGATTGCGGAGTTGGTGAGAGATAAAAAGATAGTGGGGATTACTGACCTACGAGATGAGTCTGACAGGGACGGGATTAGGGTAGTTATTGAAGTAAGAAGGGGTGAATTGCCTGATGTGATTTTAAATCAGCTGTATAAGTTTACCCAGCTTGAAACATCTTTCGGCTTTAATATGGTTGCTCTCGTAGATGGTAAACCGCAGACGCTTTCCCTCTTTAAAATACTTGAAGAATTTTTAAATCATAGAGTTGTTGTAGTTACCAGAAGGACGCAATATTTACTAAAAAAGGCAGAAGAGAGACTTCATATTTTAGAAGGCTTGAAAATTGCGGTTGAAAATATAGATGAGGTTATAAAGATAATAAAATCTTCTAATGATACTGCCAGTGCCAAGTTAAATTTGATGAATAGATTTAACTTCAGCGATGTGCAGGCTCAGGCTATCCTTGAGATGAGATTGCAGAAACTAACTGGACTTGAGATAGATAAGTTATTGGAAGAGTATAAAAATACTCTTAAAAATATCGAATATTATAAGAGCATCTTATCAAGCAATAAAGTATTGATGGGGATTATTAGAGAAGAATTGATAGAAATAAAAGATAAATATGGTGATGAAAGAAGGACTGTGATTGAGGCTGACACAGAAGAGCTTCTTATTGAAGACCTTATTCCTGACAGTGAAACAGTTGTTACAATTACCCATAATGGTTATATAAAAAGGACACTTCTTTCCTCTTTTACTTCTCAAAGAAGGGGTGGTAAAGGTAAAAGTGCGACACTAAGTAAAGGGGATGATTTTGTCCAAAAGCTTATTTTAAGCACAAATCATTCCAAGCTTCTGTTTTTTACTAATAAAGGCAGAATTCATTTTTTAAAAACTTATGAGCTACCTGAATCAGCTCCGGGTACAAGGGGCAGGCATATTGCTAACCTTTTAAGTTTGGAGTCTGATGAATATATCGCTTCGGCAATATCTGTTAGTGAAAGCACAAAAGATAAGTGTATATTTATGTGCACAAAATACGGAACTGTTAAAAAGGTTGATATTGAGCAGTTTAAAAGCGGTCGTAGCGGTATGATTGCTATTAAATTGAAAGATGGGGATGAAATTATAGGTTCGGAATTAACTTCCGATGAAGATAATATTATTCTTGCAACTAAAAAGGGTAAGACACTTCAATTTTCATCTAAAGATGTAAGGCCTATGGGAAGAAATGCCGTGGGTGTAAAAGGGATTAGTTTATCAAAAGATGATAGAGTTGTATCTATGGAGGTTATTTCAGGCCATCCATTTATACTTACTGTTACTACTAACGGATTCGGCAAATGTTCTCTTGTGACTGATTATAGGATTCAAAACAGAGGCGGCAAAGGTCTTAAACTTGCTAAAATTACTGAAAAGACAGGTCCTGTTGTAGGCGCAAGACAGGTAAAAATGGAAGATGATATAATGCTCATTGTAAAAAGTGGTAAGATTATTAGAATAAGTGTATCTGAGATACCTGTTTTAGGTAGGGATACTCAAGGTGTCAAGCTTATGAATACAGGGGAAGATAAGATTATCTCTATTGCTGTTGTAAAGGAGGATTAGATGACTACCATTATTGATGGCAAGGCTTTAGGTGTAAAGATAAGGGGCAAAATTGCTGAAGAAGTAGCTGAAATAAGCAAGAAAGTTGGCAGAAAACCGGGCCTTGCAGTAGTCTTGGTGGGTGAAGATCCCGCAAGTCAGGTTTATGTCAATATGAAGGAAAAAGCATGTATTGAGGCTGGTTTTAATTCGTCTGTGTATAGACTGAGTCAAAATACAACTACTGATGAGTTGTTGAACCTTATTGATGAATTGAATAAAAATGACGGGATTGATGGTATTCTTGTTCAGCTTCCTTTACCTGAACAGATTGATGAGAGGTCTGTCCTTTACTCGATTGATCCAAAAAAAGATGTGGATGGATTTCATCCTTTTAATGTGGGGTTATTAAATATTGGGGAAGATACTCTATTTCCGTGTACCCCGTATGGTGTTATGAAAATATTTGAAGAATATGGGATTGAATTATCCGGTAAAAACGCCGTAGTTATCGGAAGGAGCAATATTGTCGGAAAGCCGATGGCCTCCCTTTTGCTTAAAGGGAACGCTACTGTAACAATATGTCACTCAAGGACAAAAGATATAGCATCAATATGTAGAAATGCTGACATTATAGTTGCAGCGGTTGGTATTCCTCAGTTTGTGACGGCTGATTTTGTCAAAGATGGTGCCGTTGTCATTGATGTTGGAATAAATAGGGTGGATGGCAAGTTGGTAGGTGATGTTAACTATTCTGATGTTTTTGACAAGTGCAGTTATATTACCCCTGTACCCGGTGGTGTTGGGCCTATGACAATAGCTATGTTGATGTTTAATACATTAAAATCATTTAAGATAAGAAGTAATCAATTGTAAATGGATACAATATTTGCGCCGATTACTCCGGTTGTAAACAGTGCAGTAATTGTTGTAAGAATCTCAGGCCCTGATGCTACTGGTATTTCTGCTTTGTTTAGAAAAAAATCAGGTGAAAATTTCAAATATTTTGAGCATAGAAAAGTTTACCATCTGGACTTTTTATATAATAATACCCCTATTGATGGTGTCTTGGTTTATTTTTTTAAATCACCAAATTCTTATACAGGTGAAGATGTTGTGGAGGTATCTTTCCACGGTAATCCCAAGATAGTATCGATGGCTTTTTCGGAATTCAATAGGCTTGGTTTTAGGTATGCAGAGCCCGGAGAATTTACGAAAAGAGCTTTTTTGAATGGTAAGATAGACTTGTCACAAGCTGAAGCGGTAAATGAGCTGATTTCCTCGAAAAGTGAGTTTGCGGTGATGCGCTCATTTGAGCAGCTCAAGGGTAATTTAAAGGCTGATTTGCTTGGTTTTAAGGACACTCTCCTTGATATCCTATCAATTGTAGAAGTTTTCGTGGATTTCCCCGATGAAGATATTGATGAAGAGCAAATATTATTTTGTAAGGGAAAATTGTCGTCTATTTTGGATAACCTACTTATATTACTGGATAATTTCAATAAAATAAAGTATCTTAAATCAGGCATATCTGTCTCAATTATAGGTAAGCCGAATGTTGGGAAATCATCCTTATTGAATGTGTTGCTTAATGAGAATAGAGCAATAGTGTCTGATATACCGGGCACGACCCGTGATTATATTGAAGGGATGATAATGATTGGTGATTTGCCTGTGAAGTTTATTGATACTGCAGGTATTAGGGCGGCTGATTCAAGTATAGAAGCTTTCGGTATAGAAATGAGTTATGAACGGGTTAAAGATGCGGATATTGTTTTGTTGGTCTTTGACGTATCTTCAGCTCTTACTGATGAAGACTACAAATTACTTGAGCTTGTAAAGAATAAAAATGTTATTGTAGTCGGTAATAAGTCTGATAAGGATAAGATATTGGATTACAGTTGTGATGTGTATGTTTCTACTAAAACTAAGGAAGGGGTTAGGGCATTGCAAGATATGATTTATCAAAGTGCTTTGGGTGTTGATTTTGATAAAATGAATCAGACTTATCTAATTACCGAGCGTCATTACAGTACTTTCAAAGAGGTTTACGATGTTCTTTTTGCTTTGTTCAATAACTTTGATATTGAAAGATTGGATTTAATTTCTATAGATTTACATTATTGCCTTGATAAGATAACTGAAATTACGGGTCAAAAGTATACAAATGAACTATTAGATAATATCTTTTCCAAGTTTTGTATTGGGAAATGATGTTTCACGTGAAACACGGGGATTGATATGTATGAGTATAATAAAAAATATGATGTGATTGTTATAGGGGCAGGTCATGCGGGGTGCGAAGCCGCTTTAGCCTCAGCAAGAATGGGTGCTAAGACTCTGTTATTGACAATATATATTGAAACAATTGGACAAATGAGCTGTAATCCGGCAATTGGCGGACTTGCTAAGGGTAATTTGGTAAAGGATTTGGATGCCCTTGGCGGGGAGATGGGGAAGAATATAGATGAAACCGGGATTCAGTTTAGAATACTAAATAGTAAGAAAGGCCCTGCTGTTAGAAGCTCAAGAGCACAGGCAGATAAAAAGCTATATAGAGATAGGATGCTTGCTGTTTTAATGAATCAAGCTTGCCTTGATGTCAAACAAGGGGTAGTAACAGATATACTGGTTGATAACAATGAAGTAAGAGGGGTAGAAGTAGATTTCGGCTCGATTTTTTTGTCTAAAAGAATTATTTTGTGCTCAGGCACATTTTTGAACGGTTTGATACATATAGGTGAAAAAAGTTATAAGGCGGGGCGGATGAATGAGTTCCCGTCTGTTGATTTGGCAAATAACTTAAAAAGGCTGGGATTTAAGCTTGAGAGACTTAAGACCGGCACACCGGCAAGGCTGCATGCAGATACTATCGATTTTTCAAAATTAGAAATTCAATATGGCGATGATGACCCGAGGCCGTTCTCTTTTGAAAATGAAACAGTCAAGCTACCGCAGCTACCTTGCCACATAGCCTATACTAATGAAAAAACACATGAAATAATTCGTGAAAATTTGCATCGCTCCCCTTTATATGCCGGTGTGATAAAAGGTATCGGACCAAGATATTGCCCTTCAATAGAAGATAAGGTGAAAAAATTCCCTGATAAGAACAGGCATCAAATATTCTTGGAGCCTGAAGGACTTGATTGCAAGGAATATTACGCAAATGGCTTTTCATCTTCACTGCCTATCGATGTTCAATATAAAATGTACCGCTCTCTTGAGGGGCTTGAAAATGTAGAATTTGTGAGACCTGCATATGCAATAGAATATGATTTTGTCCAACCGACAAATTTGTATCCGACTCTTGAGACAAAAATGATCAAAGGACTTTATTTTGCGGGACAAATAAATGGTACTACCGGTTATGAAGAAGCTGCGGTTCAAGGTTTTGTAGCTGCAATAAACGCTGTGCTTTCTTTAGATGATAAAGAGCCTTTTATTCTGAGAAGGGATGAAAGTTATATTGGTGTCATGATAGATGATCTTGTAACTAAAGGTGTTGATGAGCCGTATCGAGTTTTTCATTCAAGAGGTGAATATCGCTTGTTGCTTAGAGAGGATAACGCAGAGCATAGGCTGATTGATTATGGTCGAAAATTCGGACTTATTAGTGAGGGAAGATATCGTAGGTATTTGGGTGAAAAGACTGATTTGGACAGATTAATTAATCTGCTTTCTACTACAAAAGTTAAGCTTAATAGCGAAAATGAAGAGTATTTGTCTTCTCTTGGTGTGAAGCTTAATGAAGGTACAAGCTGTTTTGACTTGTTAAGGCGTCCTGAAATAGATATATATAAGTTGTCAAAATACGTTAATATTAATAATTTCCATAGGCGCGTTATTGAACAGGCAGAGATAAACATCAAATATGAAGGATATATAAAAAAACAGCATACGGAAGCAAAAAAGTTATCATCTTTAGAAAATGTCAAAATTCCAGACAATATATTATTTGAAAAAATCTCCGGTTTAAGAAGAGAATATGTCGAAAAACTTAATGCAATTAAACCAAAAACATTAGGCCAAGCCTCCAGGATACAGGGGATGACGCCTGCAGCTATTTCACTTCTTCATATTTACATAGAGCGAGAGAGAGGTAAATGCTAAGCAGATACTATGAGTTTACCGAAAGCCAGTATCAAAAATTTGAAGAATTTTATAATCTTCATGTTAATGTTCCGATTAATCTGACTCGAATTAAAGAAAAACAAGACTTCTTTTTTAAGCATATCCTTGACAGTGTGTATTTTACAAGGTTTTTGAATGTGGAATTCGAAATAGGGATTGATGTCGGTACAGGTGGCGGTTTCCCGGGAATTGTTCTTGCATTGATATACCCTGATAAAATGTTTTATCTGATAGACAGTATAAGGAAAAAGTGTGAGCATGTTGCTCACTTTATAGATGAGCTAAAAATTAGTAATGCAAAAGTAATAAATGATAGAGTCGAAAATATCAAAAATTTAAAAGCCGATATAATATTCTCAAGAGGGGTTGGGAAAGTCACAGATATTCTTAAGTGGACAAATAATGTTTCACATGAAACAACTGCCTACCTATTTTACAAAGGGGAAGATATAGAAACTGAAATAAATCAGGCTAAAAATATTATTTCCAAAAGGGGATTAAGTTATGGGAATCTTAGGATTCAAGAACCTATTCAAAGGAGTTATCTTTACTTTAATAGTTGTAGTTTTCTCAGGGTGTGC
The DNA here is from genome assembly GCA_022813675.1 of Deferribacteraceae bacterium V6Fe1. GTDB lineage: Bacteria > Chrysiogenota > Deferribacteres > Deferribacterales > Deferrivibrionaceae > Deferrivibrio > Deferrivibrio metallireducens. The sequence continues at coordinate 702,361 of CP063375.1, forward strand.
CCAAAAACAGATATATAACTATAATCAGGTCGATGTTTCTACAAAGTTTTACGCAGTTAAAAAATCAAACAAAAGGGACTTAACAATACTCAAAGATTTGCTGACTTCCCAGGATAATAAAGAAAAATATGGAGTACTTATAGGTGGTTACTATTTTAAAATTGGAGAATATGAGAAAGCGAAGGAATATTTGGAAAAATATTATAATATAGAAAGTAAAGATGTAGGCATAAATATACTAAAAAATTACTGGCTTGGAAACATTTATTCAAAGAGCAATACATATAAGTCTGAAATGTACTTTAACAAAGCTGATAGTTACAAAGAGACAAGCGACTACAGATATTTTTTAGACTATTTTTGCGGGAAAAAGACTGAGAGTTTTTCTGATTGTAAAAAAAGAGAAGAGATTGTTAGTAAAATAGAAAATGATAATGCAACGGTTGTAACAGAAGTAAACAAAATAGAGCAAACAGTAATTGAAACTTCTGTATTTAATAAACAAATCGCCATCAATTTAAAATCACCTGAAATAATAAACGGTCTTTTATATGCAATTGAAAAGAATAAATATAACATAAAAATATCTCAAACAGACGTAGAGGATAGTTATAGCATAGTTAATAAATCATTATTGGTAAAAGACAATCAGACAATTAATTTTGCCATAGATTACAAAAATATGCTGGATGAAGCATCTATCGACGACTGGATAATTCAATCAAGGTATGCATTAATAGTAATTAACGACAGATATATTGCCGAGGGTGAATATATGAAAAGCAATCTAGATTTATTTGGGATTGATAATAAAGTCATCAATTTTGAGTCAGGCAATCTAAAGTATGCATATAACAGCATTGTGACTATACCTGAAATTGATAATGTTACGCTGCAGCCCATAATTAATAATGAAGAATTAATTTACCCAGATAATATAACTTTTGTGGCAATTGGCGATTATGAAACCGTTATGAAAATGATACCTTATGTGAGATACATATCAGCTAACCCCGATAATGTTAAAATAGTCTTAATTACGGATATGATTGATGCAAAAATATTAGATGACGATTACTACCCATATTTTAAGGGGGTAAGAATTTACACGGCTACAGATGCTATTAATAGTAAAATCACAGCAGAGTTTGAAAATGGTTATGCTAAATACTATGGTAGCAATCCTGATGTTAACCAATTTATCGGATATGATATGATACAATTTATAATGAATCAAAAGGATTATTTAACTTCTATAGTAGAAGTAGAAGATAATAAAGTTAACAGAAAACCGATTTGTATAATAATTAACAAAAAAGATGCAACTGATTGTAGATATTAAAAAAAGGGGCACAAAGCCCCTTCATTTACTATAGTATTACAGAAATAAAATAACCCACAAGGCAAGCAGTTATAACGCCAACCAGACCCGGCATCATAAAACTATGGTTAAAGTAAAATTTACCAATTTTGGTGGTACCGGATATGTCAAATGTAACGGTTGCGATATCTGAAGGGTAATTAGGTATAAAGAAATATCCATAACATGAAGGCATAATACCTATGAGAAGTGCAGGGTTAAGACCTAAACCAAGCCCTACAGGGAGCATCATTTTACAAGTAGCAGCCTGTGAGTTAATAACGACAGATACGACAAACATTGCAAGAGCAAATGTCCATGGGTAAGCCTGAACAGTCGCAGTGATTGTGTCCTTAAAATGTGGCATGGCAAATTTAAAATATGTATCACTCATCCACGCAATACCATAAATGGCAAGAGCAGCGACCATACCTGACTTAAATACGACCCCCTCGGGTACCTTGTTAACCTTTGTTTTAGTTACGAGTAATATAATACCACCAAAAGCAAGCATCATCATTTGTATGATTACAGCCATACTTAATGGTTTTGTGCCTTGACCTATAGTTCTAATCTGTGGGAAAAGAGCAACAATTACAATTGCTACAATTGCAAGTAAGAAAATTAAAACAGATTGAGAAGCAGCCTTAGGAAGTTTTTCGCCGAGAGTGGTCTGAGTAGTATTGAGTATTCTTTCTCTCCAAATAGGGTCGTTAAGCCTTTTTTGAAATTCAGGGTCTTCATCCAACTCTTTTCCCCTTTTTAAACTGTACAAAGAAATAGCAAGAACTCCAATAAAAGTGGCAGGGATTGTCACGGAAAGAATGCTAAACAAAGTAATATTAGAGCTTACTTTTGAAAGTTCGGAAAGATAATAAACTACAGCGGCTGAAAGAGGGCTTGCGGTAATACCAAGTTGAGATGCGATAGATGCGGCAGCCATTGGCCTTTCCGGCCTGATCTTATTTTTAAGAGCAACATCACCAATAATTGGCATAATAGAGTAAACAGCATGACCTGTTCCAAGAAGGAAAGTAAGTAAATAAGTTGTAATAGGGCCCAAAAAAACTACATATTTAGGGTTAGACCTGATTATTCTTTCAGCAACCTGAAGCATATATTTAAGACCTCCGGCAGCTTCAAGAATAGATGCACAAGTGACAACAGCCATAATGATAAGCATAACTGTAATCGGCGGAGAAGAAGGTGGCATTTGAAATACAAATACTTCAATCAAAAGACCTATACCGGAAATTACACTTAAACCGATTCCGCCAAACCTACTGCCGATATATAGCATCAGCAGTAAAAATAAAAATTGCATAAATAGTATCATAACTACCTCCTAACATTTTATGGTAGTCATGATATTAAGTTATTGATAAATGTAAATAATATGGAATTAAATAACTTAAAGATTATTTAGGTATTTTTGAACTTTTTGCACACGAGAATATATTTCTTTTCAGGCCGCCCTATTGTACCATAGTCAATATTAACATCGATTATTCCAATTTCACGCAAGTATTCAAGGTAACGCCTTGCAGTATTTCGACTTACCCCAATCATATCTTTTAGCTCCGATGCAGTAATCTCTTCATCTTGTCCATTTAAAATGTCTATAATTTTAGTGAGAGTCAGCTTGTCAATCCCTTTCGGTGTCTCCTGATTAGTTGAAGACAAAGCAACTTCCGGCTTGAAGATTCTGTCAATCGATTCTTGATCAAAGTAGTCTTTTCTTTCGAGTTCATTATGATATTTTTTATAATTTTCAAGAGTAGCAATAAATCTGTCAAGAATAACAGGCTTTATGATATAATCAAAAGCACCGCCAAGTTTTCCCTCCCTTAGAGTATCAGCGTCTTTTGCGGCAGTAATGATGATAACATCTGTATTGAGATGCTTTTTTCTTATTTCCCAAAGCAAATCGATGCCTGATTTTTCAGGAAAATATATATCTAAAAGTATAAGGTCAGGTTTTAATATTTCAAGCATCTCTCTCGCTGTTTCGATATCGTTTGCTATTCCAACAACCTCATAACCGTCAACCTTCATTGTGAAGCGTTCATGAAGTTTTGCAATATCAATATTATCTTCTATTATTAATACCTTAATCATCTCGCCTTTTTCCCGATGGAATTTTTATGGATATCTTAGCACCATTATACTTAACGGATGTAGAAATATCAATAACTGCGTTAAATCTGTCAAAAATGGTTTTTGCGATTGCAACGCCATAACCTCTATTTTTCCCTTTGGTTGAAAACCCTTTTTCAAAGATAACCTTATCATCAGGTATCCCCGGGCCGTTATCCTCAACAGTAAATTCAATATCATTGTCTGTTTGATTAATAGTTACTTCAACAATGCCGTTAAACTTATTCTTCATGCAAGCAGCTTCTATGGCATTGTCTATAATATTACCCAGGGCAGTGACAAGCACATCACTATTATCAACAGCGGAATATAATCCGCTACTTTCCTCATTTAGTATCAAATTGCAATTATTTTCGCTGGCTTTACTTTGCTTACTTATTAAGAGTGCTGCTATATATTTGTCTTTAATCTTGTTTTCGATAAAACCGAGAAAAGAGTGAAATAGCTTAGATTCCCTTATAATTAAGTTTGCAGCCTCCTCATATTCATTTAATTGGATGAGCCCCCCTATAATATGAAGTTTGTTAGAATATTCATGGCTTTGTATTCTCAAAATTTCAGACAGTTTCTTTAAATCTATCAATTCCTTTTTAAGTGTATCAAGCTCATCCTTTCTTCTAAAAGAGATGACAAAGCCCGTATTCATGCCATTATACTCAAGTTTGCTAATGTTAAAAAGTAGTGTAATACCAGATATGGAATATTCACTATCCTTTATAAAATCGCCAATCAATTTGTCTTCAATAAAGTATTTTTTTGCAACATTTCCTACAAATTCATGAACCGAAACAGATAAATCACTCAACACCTTTTTTGCGGACTGATTTAAGAAAGAGATATTCAAATTATTGTCAACAGCAATAATACCCTCTCTCAAGGAATCAAAAACAATTTCTCTTTCAAGGTATAAATTGGCAATATCCTTGGGTTCAAGATTTAATGTAATTTTCTTGATATGATTAGAAATTAATACAACAGCAACAAGCCCCGCAAGAAACATCATGCAAACGAAAAAAAGGCCAATCAAAAGATAATTAAAAATTATATTGAAAATAGTTTCTTTAAGGTAGCCGACAGAAACAAAGCCAATTATTTCATTATTATCATAAATTGGCGCAAAGGCACGTATTGAAGGTCCCAATGTCCCAACAGAAGATGAGACATAGCTCTCACCTTTTTCCACAGCCCTATAGTAGTCACCACCAACAAATTTCTCACCTATCATATTGATATTAGGGTGCGTAAGCCTTGTGCCATCCTTTTTGGCTATGACTATAAATGCAGCATCTGTTTTTTCCCTGATGTCCTCTATAACTTTTTGTATATCGTTGTTGGAATTTTTGACTGACGAAATGACATCACCCATTTTAGATAGGCTAACGGCAAGATTTAAGGCCTTTTGTCCTGAGTTGAGTTCAACAAATTGTGTGAGAAATATATAAAAAGTAGCAAAAGATACCAAAAGCTGAAACAGCACAAGAAAAGAGATAAAAAATACAAGCTTGCCTCTGATTGTATTCAAAAAATTAAATTTCATAATCTCCACCGGAAAATAAACGTTAGTTATTTTTGCCAGAAAAAGAAAATAAAAGCAATAATGTATTGTTTACGGCATTGGTGAGTAAAAGGTGTTGAAAATCCATTAAGTTTAGGTAAGATTTAAATATGAATATCCGCAAAATTAGGAGAATTTATGTTTGAAGATAAAATCAAAAAAGATTTGCAAACAAGATTAGCAAAGATAGAGGGGCAGATAAGAGGGATATCAAATATGGTGGCAGAAGAAAAATACTGCATTGATATTATTAATCAAATCACCGCTACGAGAAGAGCACTTGATAAGGTTGCGATGATTATACTTAAAAAGCATATTAATTCATGTGTGGCTAAAGCAATAAAGTCGAATAATAGTGAGAATATAGTCGATGAATTGATAAGTGTCATCGATAAGTACATAAAATAGCAATTATCCAAAGCTAAACATATTTGGAAAAAAAACTTGACAAGAAAACAATTTTCCATTAGAAACATCAAACGCTTTTTAGAGTGTGCCCAGGTAGCTCAGTCGGCAGAGCAGAGGACTGAAAATCCTCGTGTCGGTGGTTCGATTCCGCCCCTGGGCATTTTTTTATATTCAATACAATCCCATAACTTTCAGGAATCACCTTTACTATAAAGCTGTTAGGCTTCCATATCTGTCCATAATAATCTACCCGATTTTACCCCGATCTAACCCTAATCAGGGTGAGATTGGGGGTGAGGTTTTCCCCCTTATCTACTGCTCTAAATCACATTTTTATAATAATTTTGCATCCCCAAAATCTATTCTCAATTTTGGTAGTGTCAACTTAATTGTGTCACCCATCCCCCTTGAAATATTTTTATCCATTAAAGGCCTCCTCAAGAATATCTGAGTACCTTAATTTTTTTTGCTGATATTTCAAGCTCTTGTGCCACACCTCTAGTTTTACGAATGTTCATTCAAATCTTGTATAATTTCCTTGAAAGGAAAAATTAAATTAAATTCTTTGTAAATCAAATACTTTTCAATTTATACTCAAACTTTAATATGTGTTTGTAAAATTTATAAAGAACTTATGACAGTGTTTACACGCCCGTCATTATTTAACACTCATCATTTTCATCCTGAAGTCCATTGCCTGATATATTAAAGAATCTATCAAAAAATCTTGTCAATTTATCGATAACGCTCTCACGTTTTTTTGTTCTAATGGCATCTTTAGAAAAACGAGTGACAGTAGGTAATATTTTAGTTATACTTGTTCCTGTTGTGGGAATATTTCCGTTTCTAAAGGCATTCTGAATGAATTTATATGTTTCATCATGATTAAGCTTTTCTTCCTCAATAATCTTTTCCAATTCCTCTTTTTTCTTCTCTTCTACAAATTTTATCCAATCGTTGTCCACTACAGAAGAAATATCAAGGGAATGAATAAATTTCTCAATAAGGTCTTTTTTATTTCTGAGCTCAACACTCGAATCAATAGCTTTACTGATATCTATTAAGATTTCTTTGTTTTTGATGTGGTCTTCGTGATATTTCTTTATTAGCTCTAAAATATAATCGATATTAATCTCAACCTGTTTAATTAATTCCATTTCAAAAACGAGGTCGTCGTTAATGTTTTCTTTTTCATTGTCTTTTCCTTTTCTAAATTCATTATATAGATCGATATATATGCTATGATAATCCTGAGTATCTCTTTCTGAAAGAATTTCATTGCCAATAAATTCATCAAAAGTAGCTAAAATATTGCGAAGACGTAAAATTTTGCCATAGAGTTTAATAAAATCTTTTTGTTTTTGTTCTTCTACAATTCTTTCACCAATTGGAAATTTTTCCAACAACTCACCAACCAACTCTTTATACCCTATTAACTTATCATTTTCATTTTCATATCCATTATAATACTCTTCATAAGTCTTTAATAATACTATCCCCCTTGCTTCTTTATCTCCAAATAAAGAAATAGCTTCGTTAGTTGCTTTTTCCAAGTTTCGAAAACAAACAATATTCCCGAAAGTTTTTATGCTGTTTAAAATACGATTAGTTCTTGAATATGCTTGAAGCAAGCCATGCAATCTCAAATTTTTATCTACCCATAGTGTATTTAATGTTGTAGCATCAAATCCAGTTAGAAACATATTTACCACTATAAGAATATCAATTTCCCTGTCTTTTACTCTTCTGCTAACATCTTTATAATAATTTTGAAATTTATCAGGAGTAGTATCATAAGAAGTTCCAAACATTTCATTGTAATCCCTGATAGCATTTTCCAGAAAGTCTCGCGAGCTTGTATCCAGTCCGCTGGTATCTTCCGAGTTTTCATCGACAGTTCCGTCGGGTTCTTCTTCGTTTGCAGCATAGCTGAAGATGATAGCAATTTTAAGCTTTTTACCATCAGGCAAATTATTTAATTGTTTCTTAAATTCTGCATAATATTTTTTTGCCATATCGATTGATGCCGTTGCAAAAATAGAGTTAAATCCGGCAAGTCTTCTGTCTTTGAGTTTATAAAAGGTGTTTCGTTTTGTTTTTTGATCAAAATGTTCAAGAATGTACTTAACAATGTTGCTTATTCTTTCTGGAGCCGAAAGCGCAGCTTCCTTGTCAATATTAGGGACTTTTTCATCCTCAATATTTTCAGCTTCTTTCATTGTAGACACATAATCTACTTTAAATGGTAAAACATTTTTATCAGCGATTGCATCTACTATTGTATAAGTGTGCAATTTATCTCCAAATACTTGCTCTGTTGTTTTTAAATCTACTCTGCCAGAGGAAGAAGCATTAACTGCAAAAATTGGTGTACCGGTAAAGCCGAAAAGATGGTATTTGCTGAATGCCTTGGTAATGGCGGCGTGCATGTCTCCAAACTGAGAACGGTGGCATTCGTCAAAAATTAAAACTATATGACCGTCAAAGATTTTATGCCCTTTATTTTGCTTAATGAATCTATCCATTTTCTGAATAGTAGTAATAATTATTTTTGCATTTGGGTCTTCTAATTGTTTTTTTAATACACTAGTGCTTGTATTACTATTTGCCGCTCCTTTCTCAAATTTATCATATTCTTTCATAGTTTGATAATCTAAATCTTTTCTATCTACAACAAACAAAACTTTGTCAATGTAGGGCAAGTTACTTGCCAATTGTGCTGTTTTAAAACTTGTTAAGGTTTTTCCTGATCCGGTTGTATGCCAAATGTAGCCACCCGCATTTATTGTCCCATATTGTTTATAATTTGTGCTTACCTGTATGCGGTTAATAATTTTTTCGGTGGCCACAATCTGGTAAGGTCGCATTACCAACAGCTGATTTTCTGTGGTGAATACACAATATTTGGTAAGAATATTCAGAATGGTGTGTTTGGCAAAAAAGGTTTTGGTGAAATCCATTAAATCGGTAATGGCTTTGTTTTGCTCATCGGCCCACCAGCTGGTAAACTCGAAGCTGTTGCTCGCACGTTTACCTTTTCTTTTTGTCCCATGCTTTAATTCTTCTATATGCTCAAATCTTGTGGTGTTACTGTAATACTTGGTATGTGTTCCATTAGAGATAACAAATATTTGAATGTACTCAAACAGCCCGCTTGCCGCCCAAAAGCTCTCGCGCTGATAGCGGTTAATCTGGTTAAAAGCTTCCTGAATGGCAACACCCCGGCGTTTTAGCTCAACATGTATCAGCGGCAAACCGTTTACCAAAATGGTAACATCATAACGATTTTTTCTTTGTCCTTCTTCTGTTTCGTACTGGTTAATAACTTGCAGCGTATTGTTGTGGATGTTTTGTTTATCCAGCAGGTAGATGTTTTTAGTGCTCCCATCCTCACGTCTTAAAATTTTTACATAATCTTCCTGTATGGTTCTGGTTTTTTCAACAATACCCTGGTTTTGGTTTGCCAGCTCTTGGGTAAAAAAGTCGTTCCACTCGTTATCGGTAAATTTGTAATTATTCAGTTTTTCCAGTTGCACCCGCAGATTTTCAATCAGGTCGGCTTCGTTATGTATTTTAACATATTCATAGGCCTGAATTTGCAGCTGCCTGATAAATTCACGTTCCAGCTCGGCCTCGCTCTGGTAATATTCGGCACGATATTTGTAATCAACAACATATTCTCTTAAAACCGTGCTTTCAGTGTTTTGAGAAATTATTTCGTAGTTTTTATTAGTCATAATATTACTTCCATTTATATTCTTTAAGAAAGCCATTAAATGTATCTATAAATAGCTGCTTGGATTCTTTACTTAATTCTTTGTTTTCTAAGTCTGATAATCTATCATGGCTATATAAATTTAAGACTTTTGTTGACTCTAATCTATTTTCATCTTTAATACAATCAGCCCAGTTATTATAGCCTAAAAAATTAGCTGTTTTTTCCAACAAACTTCTGAAAAGATTAAAATGATATTTCTTAATATTGCCAGTATTAATAGCATTTTGAATTTCATCTTTTATTATTAAATGATAGCCAAAGGGTGAATCATTATCCCACTTAAAAAAGTCTTCCAAATAGGCATTATAACACAAGGCATTATCTTCTTCCGATTCAGCAAAAAAATTAGACAACCGTGTTTTCCCGGTAGAATTAAAGGCAAATAATGTTGTTACATTAATTTTATTACTGCCTGAATCAAAACTATCTTTTATATGTTTAGCTACATCTTCGATGTTATTAAATTCACTCATTTTACACAGCCTTTTGAGGTTTTTCTTTAAATGTTAAAAGTTTCTCCCTGTAATACTCATACTGCTTTTTTCTTGCTTCCAGTTCGGCTTCCAGTTCGGCTTCCAGTTCGGTAAACCTATCCAATATTTTTACTATTTCCTCCTGGATGGGTAGCGGCGGGAGGGGGATGAGGAGATGAGAATATTTTGAAATCCAATGCCTTGTGTGGTCTTGTGCTTCAAAATTAATACATTTCATCGCGTAATAAATAAATCTAAAATTACAATCAACATCTTGTTTTAATTTAATAATCTTAAGTGCAGATGATTTAACTTTAAAAGAAAAATCAACCCAATGAAAAGATGTTGTAAAATCATCAAATATGATTACTGGATTATCTTTATTAGCATTAAAAATTCCAAAATCTTCATTTGTGTATCCTAAAATAAAGCTTTTGCCTGCAGTTAAAACAGGAATCTTGAAGTCTTCCGAATATTTTGTAGATTTTACAATATATCTACTTGGCTGTACATAATCTAAAACCTCGCCCAACTCCTTAAACTCCACCCCCTCGGGGCATAGGTGTTGTATCAATTGTTCTATTTTGTTCATTGTTACCTCCGTTACCATACGCTTATTTTACTGAATAATCTGTAATTTTCACGGCTTTAAGTCCTTTCTTTTGACTTTCAAAATGTCCAGTTTATTACATAATTTACTGGACAAATATACAACTCTCCTGCACCATTAATCATTTCTAATTCGCAATTAAACATTTGTAATTCGTAATTGAACATCACTGTTCAAGCTCTTCCACAATCTTATCAATATCTGTTCTCAGCTGGTTTTGCCGTTTTACAATTTCAGCAATCTTTTTATTGAGCTCTTTAATGTCAATTACCTCGCGGGTGTCTTCCTGCTCCACATAGCTCGATACCGATATGTTGTAGTCGTTTTCGGCAATAGCTTCATTTTTAACCAGTTTGGCAAAATGCTCGATATCCTCGCGGGCAATGTAGGCATCCAGTATTTTTTTGATGTTTTCGTCGGTTAGCTTGTTTTTATTGCCGCCGCGGACAAACTCCTTCGAAGCATCGATAAAGAGGGTTTTGTTATCCTTTTTACTCTTTTTAAGCACAATAATGCAGGTGGCAATGGTTGTGCCGAAGAACAAATCGGGCGGCAGCTGAATCACGCAATCCACATAGTTGTTATCAATCAGGTACTTTCTTATTTTCTGTTCTGCGCCGCCACGGTAGAGCACACCGGGGAATTCAACAATGGCTGCCGTTCCCGAGGTGGAAAGCCAGGCAAGCATGTGCATAACAAAAGCTAAATCGGCTTTGCTTTTGGGTGCCAACACTCCGGCCGGCGAAAAACGGGGGTCGTTAATCAGCAAGGGATTGCTGTCGCCCTCCCATTTAATTGAGTAAGGGGGATTGGAAACAATGGCATCGAAAGGCTCGTCGTCCCAATGTTTGGGGTCGGTGAGGGTATCGCCGTGGGCAATATCGAAATGGTTGTAGTTAATATCGTGCAGAAACATGTTGATGCGTGCCAAGTTGTAGATGGTCAGGTTGATTTCCTGCCCGAAAAAGCCCTGGCGTACATTTTCTTTGCCCAGTATTTTTGCAAATTTTAGCAGCAAGGAACCCGAACCGCAAGCGGGGTCGTAGACCTTATTTACTTCCTTTTTGCCAACCGTTGTTATTCTGGCCAAAAGCTCGCTTACCTCTTGCGGGGTAAAAAACTCGCCACCCGATTTACCGGCATTGGCGGCATACATGGTCATCAGATATTCGTAGGCATCGCCAAAGGCATCAATGTTGTTATCGGCGTAGTTGCCCAATTTCAGGTTGCCGATAGCTTCGAGCAACTGTGCCAGCTTTTTATTTCGCTGTTCAACGGTGCTTCCCAGCTTATTGGAATTTACGTCCAGGTCGTCAAACAGGCCTTTAAGATCATTTTCGCTTTCTGTTCCTTTTGCAGACGCTTCAATATTTTTAAACACTCTTGCAAGTGTTTCATTTAAGTTAGGATTATTGCGTGCATTTTTGGCAACGTTCACAAACAATTCACTTGGTAAGATATAAAATCCTTTTTCTTTAACAGTATCAGCTCGTCCAAATTCAGCATCTTCATCAGATAATTTTATGTAATCAAAATTTGGGTCAGGTTCATTTTCATTAATATATTTAGTAAGATTTTCACTGATAAAACGATAAAAGAGTATGCCTAAAACATATTGCTTAAAATCCCAGCCATCAACGCTTCCCCTTAAATGGTTGGCAATTTCCCATATAGACTTATGTAATTCAGCTCTTTCTTGCTCTTTTGTAATGCCATTTGCCATGTATATCTCCCATATTTGGTAAATTTAATTTATTTTATTTAATTAAGTATATTCTCAAATATTATACCTAAGAATCATCTGCCATGTCAAAGTTATCATAGTTAAGTTTATTTTTAAACAAAAATATAAAAATAAGAAGTAGCAGCAATTCCCCCTTGAAGGGTTGTAGGATTTATCTACAACCATGTAAGATAAAAAACCCTTCAAAGGAGGAATTAACAATGGATATTGTAATTTTAGAGCAATTATCCAAATATTTCAATGTTAAACGAAAGAGAAAAATATTTGCAAGAATACTCGTAAAATAAGGTGTGATAGCTCTGCATCTACCTTATTTATATGTCTCAATAAGTTCTTATAAGAGATCAAAATACCAGCAGAGGAAATTAAGATGCTCAAATATTCATGAAAAGACTTTTAATGGTTAAAAATATTTCAAGAAAGATTGGTGACACAATTAAGTTGACACTACCAAATTGCTGGCATTATATACATAATCCATGTTAAAATTGTGTAAGTTAAAATATGTGTTGAGGTGTATATGAGACATTATAAGATATCAGCGTTAATATTGGCATTTGTATTGGGTTGTATAACTTTTGCTGTTGCTAACGATTGGATAAATAAAGGGTTAAATGCCTTTAGTTCTAAAAGTAAAGAAATGGATACATCATCACTTAGCTCATCTGAAATTAGTAAAGCCTTTACAGAGGCCTTGTTGATTGGCTCAGAAAAAGTTGTGGCTAGACTTGGCGTTAAAAATGGATTTAATGCTGACCCGGCAGTTCATATACCTCTTCCAAAAGAGTTGATTACTGTAAAAAAGGCATTAAGTAATTTGGAGATGTCAGGCACGCTTGATGAGCTTGAGGTAAAACTCAATCGTGCTGCCGAAGTTGCAACTCCAAAGGCCAAAAAAATTTTCAAAAAAGCAATTGTCGAAATGAGCTTTGAAGATGTTAAGAAAATTTACAACGGGCCGGAGGACTCCGCAACCAATTACTTTAAAGCAAAAATGACACCGGAGCTTCAAAAAGAGATGCTTCCTATAGTTAAGAAAAGTTTATCTGAAGTGGGAGCCGTAAAAACTTATAATATCATAATGAAAAAATACAGTTCGATTCCATTTGCACCTAAAGTAGATGCAGATATTAACAAACATGTTGTTGAAAAGGGGATGGAAGGAATATTTTACTATTTAGCTGAAGAAGAAGCGGCTATTAGAAAAGACCCCGCAAAGCAAACCACATCTTTGTTGAAAAAGGTGTTTGGAAAATAATTTTAACTGTTTCAATGAAGCATGCGGGCACTAACCATTGCCCGCTAATTTAAAAAGAAAGTATTTGGATTACAGTTTCAAAGCCTTTAGGACAGTGCCCATCTTCAGCATTGTAGTAGCATGGTCAATTGCATCTAAAATATCAGAATCCTTCCACCCAAAAGCTCTTAATCTTTGAATATCTTCTGCGCAAAAATCATCAGGATTAAGGGTAGCCTTAGCAGCAGCTTTTGCGAGCTCTTTCTCGTCTTCTTTAAGAGGAGCATTATCAAGATTATCCTTGAAAGCCTCAATAGCTTTGCCATCTAAACCAAATGCCTGCATCATTTGGGAGTTAAATATAACACAGAAATTAAATCCCAATTTGTTGGATATGAAAAGCCTTAAGACCGGGAAAAAAAGTTGAGAAATATTAGGGTGGGTCATAATATCTTGATTTCGGGAAACAAGGCTTAATAACATTTTTGGACTATTTGCAATGAGCTTCATATTGGGTGGCACGGCACCAATCATTTTTTCAGCTGTTTCATATACTTCTGATAGAGAAATATCAATTTCATCTTTTTCAAGTAATTTTAGTAGCGGCATATGCATCCTCCTTCATTTTCAATCAGTTTAAGCTGAATACACATCAACATAAACAATAAGTAGTTTTATTATTGTATAGTTTATACATGATTATTATAAAATAGTAAATATTGAAAAAAACTATAATTCGTGTCTTTTCACGTATTATAGCTGCCAAGACCTTTATGAATATACTTTCATACAATTGATGCAAAGTAAAGTTAAAGTTTTATATCAAGCAGTTACAAAATATATGTGTAAAAAAAGTGATAAAACGATGTATTAATTAAGACGTGCTATATATTTAGCATATGTTTTATAAAATAAATTTTCTGTTAAATGTCAAAAAAATAAATAATCGGGAAAAAACAAAACAAATTATATTGTAGAACGATATGCTATTTTATAAGTAAATAATAAATATAGTATTTTTCTATAATTTAAGTCTTGTCTTTTTTTGAAAATATTATTAATAAATTTTCATTATAATTTAATTGCTTGTGGAGGTGATATGAAGAATTTTGCGATTAACAGGCGCGACTTCATGAAGATATGTCTTCAAACGACCGCGTTGATGGGACTTCCTTACGGTTTTCATACTAAAGTGGCTGAAGCAGTGGAGAAAGAAAAGAAACCAACCGTTGTTTGGCTGCACTTTCAGGAATGTACCGGTTGCTCCGAGTCATTGCTACGTTCAAATCATCCGGGAATTTCAGAATTGATATTAGACACAATCTCTTTGGACTATCATGAGACACTTATGATAGGATCAGGGTATCAGGCTGAAGAGTCACTTCACCATTCGGTATCCGAGAATAAAGGTAACTATATTTTGGTTGTAGAAGGGGCTATCCCAACCAAAGAATCCGGAATTTATTGTAAAGTAGGTGGCAAGACCGCAATGGAATCACTTGCTGAAATTAGTAAAAATGCAGCGGCAATAATATCAATTGGCACTTGTGCATCCTACGGAGGGATACAGGCTGTAGATCCTAACCCAACCGGCGCAGTTGGCGTAGGGGAGTTAGTTAAAGATAAACCGATTATCAATGTCCCGGGCTGTCCGCCTAATCCGTATAATTTTTTATCTGTTATATTTTATTATTTGACATTTAAAAAATTTCCAAAACTTGATGAGCTGAATAGACCACAATTTGCATATGGTAGAAAGATTCATGAACACTGCGAGAGAAGACCTCATTTTGATGCCGGAAGATTTGCTGAAGAGTATGGAGATGAAAATCACAAGGCAGGTTACTGTCTTTATAAGTTAGGATGTAAGGGGCCTAAGACCTTTGCAAATTGCTCAGTATTAAGATTTAACGACGTTGGAGTATGGCCGGTTTCGGTAGGCCATCCTTGCATAGGCTGTACCGAGCCATCAATCCTTTTCAAGAAGTCTATTGCTGAAAAAGTCCAAATACATGAGCCAACCCCGCCTGATACATATCCGACTACAGATGCAAAAGAGCGTGGCAAAGGGGCTGATCCTTTGACAACGGCAGCAGTAGGAGTTGTGGCAGGTGCCGCACTTGGAGCAGGAGCCGTATTGTCAAAGAAGCTACCTAAGGGGGAGGACAGTGAAAAAGAAAAGTAGAAGAGAGTTTTTAAAGACAACAGCAGGGCTTATCGCCGGCACCACGGTAGCAAGTGTTGTAAACGTGGAGGCCAGTGAGAAGAATTATACCAAGGATGATGCATATTCGATGCTTTATGATGCAACATTGTGTGTAGGTTGTAAAGCTTGTGTTTCCGCATGCAAAAAAACCAATGGGTTGCCACCGGTTAAAGGGGATTTTGATAAGGATGGTTTATGGGATGCACCCAAAGATTTGGACAGTAAGACCCGCACAATAATAAAGTTATATAAAGAAAATGAGGATAATTGGTCGTATGTAAAGCAGCAATGTATGCACTGCGCAAAACCTTCTTGTGTCTCAGCATGTCCAGTAAAAGCAATGAAACAAGATGAAAATGGTGTGACATTTTACAATCCGGATGTTTGCATTGGTTGTCGCTATTGCCAGGTAGCTTGCCCGTTCAATATACCAAAATTTGAATGGGAGAAAACATTTCCAAAGATTGTTAAATGCGATATGTGCAAATTTACAAGCTTGAAAAGTAAAGGCGAGCCTGCTTGTACAGAGGTGTGCCCTGCCAAAGCCGTGATATTTGGGAAGAGAAAAGAGCTGCTTGCTATTGCAAAAAGACGCATCAAGGAAAATCCTGATAATTATATCAATCATATTTACGGCGAGCATGAGGCGGGTGGTACAAACGTCATATATCTTGCTGCGGCACAATTTGAAAAGTTAGGTTTTCCAAAATTAGATAACGAGTCGCCGGCTACATTTACAGAAAATATTCAGCATACAGTCTATAAAGGCTTCGTTGCTCCCGTAGCACTTTATGCTACTTTATTCTTTGTGGCAGTTAAAAACAGAGAGAAGAGAGAAAAAGACAATGAAAGGGGGGACAATTAATGGCACATGAAAATGAATTTGTAACTATAGATAGAAAGATTATAACAAGACCATTTTTGTTTTTATTGACAGTTACCATTATAGGGTTTGTTTTTATAGCTATTCGCTATGTTAAGGGTATCGGAGCAGTTTCAAATTTAAGTGACGGTTATCCATGGGGGATATGGATTGCATATGATGTGGCGACAGGCACTGCAATAGCCTGCGGTGGTTACGCTATGGCAATCCTAATTTATATAACAAATAAGTGGAAGTACCATAGTCTAATAAGGTCAGCATTATTAACCAGTCTTTTTGGCTACGGCTTGGCCGGTCTGTCAGTAACAATAGATTTGGGAAGATATTGGAATCTGTATAATTTGTTTATCCCTTCAAGATGGCAGTTTAATTCCGTAATGTTTGAAGTGGCTATGTGTGTAATGGCGTATACTTTAGTTTTATTTATTGAGTTTTTACCTGCAATCTTAGAAAAGATAAAAGGAAAAGATAATCGTTTGTCAAAATTAGCCGCATATATTTATCCTAAATTAAACAACATATTGATATTTTTTATAGTGTTAGGGATAACTCTTCCGACTATGCACCAATCTTCATTAGGCTCAATGATGACAATAGCGACTCATAAACTACACCCTATATGGCATACAGGATTTTTACCATTACTGTTTTTGATTAACTGTATTTACCTTGGATTTGCTGCGGTAATATTTGAATCAATATTGTCCTCATTTGGTTTTAATAGGAAATATGAAGTCAATGAGCTGTCAGGGTTAGCTAACATTATCCCTTGGCTGACTGTTGTTTGGGTATCAATAAGGATAGGAGACCTTATTTATAGGAAAGAGATTTCTGACGCTTTTAGCGGTGATTTTTATTCGGTAATGTTTTTGATAGAGTTTCTATTGATATTTATAGGCTCGATAATGCTGTTAAATGAAAAGATAAGAAAATCTCCAAGATGGTTATTTATAACAGCGTGTTTGATACTATTTGGCGGTGGGTTATACCGAATGAATGTCTATATAATAGGTTTTAACCCAGGATACGGATGGAGATATTTCCCTTCATTCTCAGAATTTATGATAACTTTGGGGATAGTAGCCTTTGAAGTATTATTATATCTGATTTTTGTAAAAATGTTTCCGGTATTACCTTCAGGGCACAATACCGAGGTAATTGTTACAGAAGAAGTTCTTGAAAAAAGTGAAAAAATGGCTGGGAGGCTTGAATGGCAAGAAAGATAACTATAGACCCAATTACAAGGATAGAGGGGCACTTAAGAATCGATGTTGAGGTAAATGACGGCAAAGTGACTAATGCATGGTCTTCGGCACAGATGTGGAGAGGGATAGAAGTAATTCTAAAGGGGAAAGACCCAAGAGATGCTTGGGCATTTGCTCAGAGATTTTGCGGTGTATGTACTACGGTACACGCAATTGCGTCCATTAGATCGGTTGAGAATGCTCTTAAGGTGGAAGTACCTCTTAATGCTCAATACATAAGAAATATACTTATCGCTCAACATTCTGTTCAAGATCATATAGTACATTTTTATCATTTATCGGCACTTGATTGGGTAGATATTGTATCTGCACTGCAAGCGGATTGCAAAAAGGCTGCATATTTGGCTCAAAGTTTTTCGGATTGGCCTGGAAACAGTCAACAAGAGTTTGAAGCTGTTAAGGCAAAATTGAATGCCTTTGTACAAAATGGAAGACTTGGGATATTTGCCTCGGGATATTGGGGGCATAAAGCAATGAGATTGTCGCCAGAGCTTAATCTCATTTTGGCTACTCACTATTTAAAGGCATTGGACTATCAGCGAAAGGCAGCTCAAGCTGTTGCCATTCTCGGTGGTAAAAATCCCCATATACAAAATCTTTGCGTTGGCGGTGTAGCAACAGCGGTTAACGTAGATAACTTGGCGACACTAAATATGGAAAGACTGCTGTATCTGAAATCTTTGATGAAAGAAACGGCGGAATTTGTGGAAAAAGTTTATTTCCCTGATTTGGCAATTTTGGCAGATCATTACAGAGACTGGTTTAAATATGGGAATGGAGTGGATAATTATTTGGCAGTGCCGGAATTTCCTATTGATACAAAAAATGAAAATTTTGAGCTTGCAGGCGGTGTTTTTTACGGTGGTAATATTAAACCATTTAGAATTATAAAAGACCACAAAGATGAATATTTGATAAATTCTATTACCGAATCAATTGCACACTCATGGTATGTAGGTGAAGATAAATTACATCCTTGGGATGGCGTGACTGAGCCAAACTATACAGATTTTCAAGCTGAAGGAAAATATTCCTGGTCAAAAGCCCCGCGTTTTAATGAAAAGCCTATGGAAGTGGGCCCTGTTGCACAGCTTTTTGCCATTTATGCTTCGGACAATGAAGAGGCAAAGCAGATTATAAACGATAGTCTTTTAAGAATAGGGATTAAAATTAATGACTTGCAATCTACTATGGGAAGACTCGTAGCAAGGGGTATTAGAGCCAAAATTATGTCAAAATTGTCATTAAAGTTTGTAGATAAGCTTATTGATAATTTGGCAAAAGGGGATAGTGAATATGCAAATCATACTAATATTCCTGAAGGTGAATTTAGGGGTGTTGGTTTTCATGAAGCTCCCCGCGGGACACTATCACATTGGATAATCATAGAAGATAAAAAGATAAAAAACTATCAAGCGGTTGTACCATCAACATGGAATGCTTCACCGAGAGATGAAAAAGGGCTACTTGGGCCATACGAAGCATCACTTTTGGATAATCCTGTACATGACCCTGAAAAGCCACTTGAAGTATTAAGGACTATTCACTCTTTTGACCCTTGCATTGCTTGTGCTGTCCATACAATAGACCCGGAAGGGAAAGAGATTGTGAGAGTGAGAGTTTTATAGTGGGGAGTTTTTCTCCCCCCATTTTTTAATATAAGGGGTGATAATTGAGTAATATAGTTGTTTTCGGAGCTGGAAATATACTTTTGTCAGATGAAGGATTTGGAGTCCATTTTGCAAAATATTTTGAGGATAAATATAGTTTGCCTGAAAATGTCAGTATTTTTGATGCAGGGACTCTTGGAATTATGGCAATGCATATCATTGAAGAAGCAGATTATCTTTACATAGTTGATGTGATTAGTGTCAAAGGGAATCCGGGAGACATATTTATATATGACAAAGAAGATATTATGCTAAACAGGATTCCAACCAAAATGTCTCCTCATCAGATAGGCGTACAAGAGGTCATGCTATTAAGTGACATAAGGGGTAAATTGCCAAAAGTTGTTAAATTGTTTGGGATAATACCTGAAAGTTTTGAGCCTGGCACATCTTTATCTAAAAACTTGGAAGAAAAACTACCAAAGCTCGCAGATATGATTTTGTCAGAAATTAAGAGTATAAGTTATTAAAGATAAATCTCAAATTGCTTAACAAGAAAGATTAGTCTTTATCATTTTTGGTATTCCGATCGTAATTTGCAGCAATTAATTGTGCATCGGTGGGGGAGTCATTTTTTTTATTTTTTCAACATCTACAAATTCAAAACAATCATTGCACCAATAAATTCTCATAGCAGGATTACCTTTAGGCAATTAGCTTGATTAAAAGTGTTAGAGTTATTCCTGAAAAGATTGTAGTAAAAAATATTATTGCAGCAATCAGATCAGGACTACGATTAAACTTAATTGCATACATCAATGGTAAAATAGCCGATGGTCCTGAAGTCTGAATAAGTGCCACTTTTGCCTCAAGACCGGTTATATCAATGGCTTTGAGTGCGAAAAAGCTAATTAGGGGTGAAAGGGCAAGTCTGCATAATACCGCAATAAATATTATTGACAGGTAACTTCCTTGAAATTTTATATTTGCAAGTTGCAAACCAAGTATAAAAATTAGCAGAGGTATTGCGGCCTGGGACAAAAGTGAAAGCCCTTTGTTGATGCTTCCGGGCAGAGTTACTCCAAAATAAGAAAAAATCATCCCTATTATAAAAGCGTGAAAGAGCGGTATGGAAAAAACATCTTTTAATATGTCAAATATTTTGGATTTTCCGCTGCTTAAATAAATCGCGACGGTGCTTAGCGAAATATTGAAGGTTATAAAATAGATAACAGAGTATGTTACAGCTTCCGGCCCAAAAGTAAAATATATCAATGGCAGCCCAAAGTTGCCTACATTTACCATTGAGATTGATAAGGCAAAGGGGGTTTTTGTGTTTTCGGGGAATTTAAAGATTTTCGCTATAATGTATCCCAACAGGATTAGCGATGCAGTTAAGATGCTCATAAAAATGAATGGTTTTGCAAGCTGGTCAAGAGTAATTTTGTGCTTTGTAAGAGATTCAAAAACAAATATGGGGGCAAAAATTGTCAATGTCATATCTGTTATCTGTTTTATATTTGGATTGAAGTTTTTATTATAAAAGAATGCTACCCCAATAATCAAAAAAAGGGGGAGTAAAGATTCGCTAAATATTATAAAAAATTCCATTATTATCCTCTTTTTGAGTAAGGATGAGTTATATCATATATTTTCAATATCTCTGACAAATTTAAATGGGTATATTTCTGTGTGGTGGAAAGGGATGAATGCCCTAACAGGTGCTGAATAGTTCTAAGGTCAGCCCCATTTTCCAAAAGGTGAGTGGCAAATGTATGCCTAAAATCGTGTGGGCTATAGTCACAAGGAAGACCTGCAGCTTTAAGATATTTTTCAACAATCCGTCTTACGCTTCTGTCTGTTAACCTTGTGCCTAATTTATTAATAAATAAAGCTTCAGGATTTTTTATCCCTTTTTTGGCCATCAAAATCCTTTTTTGCAGGTAATCCTGAATCATTTCAATATGGAAATAGTCTAAGGGGAGCACCCTCTCCTTCTTCCCCTTCCCTTTTACCCGTATTCTCAGCCCGTTGAAATCTATATCATTGACATCTGTTAATACGAGCTCAGATACCCTCATCCCCGTACCGTAGAGCATTTCAAGTATGAGTGCATCGCGCAAGCCGTCCGGAGTGCTTCTGTCAGGCGTCTCAAGAAGGTTTAATATGTCGTCGATATTAAACACTTTAAACAACTTTTGATCTTTTTTTGGAAATCTTAACAGTCTAGAAGGGTTATCTTCAATAAATCCCCTTTTTACAAGAAAGCTGAAAAAAGATTTTAAGCAAGCAATTTTTCTTTCTATGGTAGATTTACTTAACCCCTTTTCGTATAGACTGTTTATAAATCCGCGAAGGGTAAAGTATGATATGTCGCTTATTTCTCTATCGTCTTTGATAAAAGACATTAAGTCGTTGATATCATTCAGGTATGATTTGAGAGTATGCTGACTGTATCCTTTTTCAACTTGCAGAAAGATTGTAAATTTTGATATAGCCTCTTCCGCTTTCATAAGTTTATAGATTTTATATAAATATCTAAATCTTCAAGAGATCTGTTGCTCATCAGGACTTTTTTAAGCTTTTTATCTTTTACCCTTTTGTCAAGTGGGGGGAGCATTCCAAAATGAAAGTTACTCGGCGAAAAATCCCCTTTTGACTCAGTGCTGACATATTCACCTAAAGACCTTAGAGCTGAAGTCTTTGGAAAGTTTAATTCCTGCTGACGAGAAAAAGATAAAAATAGGTCTAAAGCGGCTGTCAATCCGCTTGCAATAGATTCCACATAACCCTCGACTCCGCTTAATTGACCTGCGATATACAAGTTGGGCAATTCCTTATATTTATAATTATGATTAAGTTTTCCTGGGCTTTTGACATAAGTATTTCTGTGAATTGAGCCAAATCTTAAAAACTCCGCATTTTCAAGGCCCGGAATTAATCTGAAAACCCTTTTTTGCTCACCTATTTTCATTTTTGTTTGAAATCCTACTATATTATACGCTGTCCCTTCATTATTTTCTTTTCTTAGCTGAACAACGGCGTAATATTCTTCATTTGTTTCAGGATGTCTTAATCCCACAGGCCGCATAGGTCCAAAGGTCAAAGTTTTTTCACCCCTTGAAGCCATCTCTTCAATAGGCATACACCTTTCAAAAACAGCTCCCCTTTCAAAATCTTTAAATTCGACCTTATCTGCGTTTATCAGTTCATTATAAAAAGTCTGAAACTCTTCTTTGGTCATAGGACAGTTTAGATAATCGGCTTCCCCTTTGTCATAGCGGCTCTTAAAAAAACATTTGTCATAATTTATGCTTTCAGCGTCTATGATAGGAGAAATTGCATCATAGAAAAATAGTCCGTCACCAAACAATTTAGTTAAGAAATTTGTCATTTTAGATGATGTCAAAGGCCCTGTGGCTATAATTGTAGGTATGCCAAAATCAATCTCACTCAGCTCTTCCCTTATAAGCTCGATATTTTCATTGTTTGTGATTGCCTCAGTGACCGATTGGGCAAAGAGATTTCTGTCAACGGATAGTGCTCCTCCGGACGGGACTCTGGTATTAAGCGCAATGTTTATAAGCGGGCTGTTAAGCCTTAAAAGCTCTGCTTTCAAAAGTCCGTTAGCGGTATCAAGGGATTCCGATTTCAGAGAATTGGAGCAGACCAATTCTCCTAAAAGGTCAGTTTCATGTGCTTCCGTATTTTTATGAGGCCTCATTTCATAAAGTCTTACTCTAAAAGATTTAGAAGCAAGAAAGAGTGCAGCCTCACTCCCTGCAAGACCGCCCCCCACTATAACAACATCAGGATTTTGGAATGATTTCATTGTCATCTGTTTTAATGGCAGACTTTGTATTTTTGCATTCGGGATATTTACTGCAGGCAAAAAACATTCCACGCCTGCTTTTTTTCAAAACCATTTCAGAGCCACACTTTTCACAATTAAACTTGGCCACTTTAATAATCTGAACTTTCAATTTCCCGTCATTGTCTACCGAAATACTTGAGGTAAATTTACAGTCAGGGTAATTTGAACAGCCTGCAAACATGCCGTTTCTTCCCGACTTAACAACAAGATTGCTCCCGCATTCAGGGCATTTGTCGTCTAATTTATCATCTTTGTTTAAAAGGATAAACCCGCCATCAGGCTTTCTTATAAAGCTTTTGATATTCTTGCACTCGGGATATCCAGAGCAAGCCAAAATCTCGCCAAATCTACTTTTTTTAAATACCATCGGTTTATCACATTTGTCGCATTTAAGTCCCGAGTCTTCATGTGGAGCAGCTTCCACAAGCTCAATTTTACCGTTTTCAAGTCTCTTATAATTTGAAGTAAAGTCACAGTCCGGATATTTCTGACAAGCGACAAAAGGACCGTTTTTCCCATATTTTATGACAAGTTCAGATGCACATTTAGGACATTTGATATCTTTTAAAACCAAATTCATCTTCAAATGCTTAGTAGCATCTTCAAGCTCAGGGGCAAACTTGTTATAGAATTCTTTGAGGGCATCTTTCCAATCAAGCTTCCCTTCCTCTATTTCGTCAAGTTCACTTTCCATTTTGGCGGTAAAGTTGACCTCAAAAATATCGTTGAAGTTGCTCACCAAAAGACTATTTACTATTCTTCCAAGCTCAGTAGGATATAGCTTCTTTTGTTCGTTTTCTACATATTTTCTATCCAGCAAAGTAGAAATTATTGAAGCGTAAGTACTTGGTCTGCCAATACCTTTTTGCTCGAGGGTTTTGACGAGAGACGCTTCCGAGTATCTGGGTGGAGGACTGGTAAATTGCTGCTTGGTTTCGTATTTATTTGTAGTAAGTTTGTCATTGTCGTTAATATCGTAGAAAAGGTTTTCCTCTTCGTTCCCATTTTCCTCTGCTGACTCTGTGTACACCTTTGTGTAACCTGCAAATTTCAAAATTTTTCCAGAAGCCTTAAATTCATAATCCCCAACTTTTATAAATATACTTGTTGAGTAAAACTCTGCATCTGCCATCTGGCTGGCTATAAATCTTTGCCAAATTAGATTATACAGTTTGTATTGGTCGGCATTTAGATATTTTTTTAAATCTTCGGGATTTCTCAATGGGTCGGTCGGCCTTATAGCCTCGTGGGCATCCTGTATTTTTGTTTTAGACTGAGAGGCTTTTTTAGGTTTCCCCACAAACTCTTTGCCGAAGTTTTGTTCAATGTATTTATGAGCTGCGTCTACCGATTCTTGTGAGACCCTTGTAGAATCTGTACGCATGTAAGTAATAAGTCCAACCGGTCCTTCTTTTGGTAAGTCGATACCTTCATAAAGTTGCTGGGCAACCATCATTGTCTTTTTCGCAGAAAAGCCAAGCTTTCTGATTGCCTCTTGCTGCAGTTTAGAGGTTATGAATGGGAGCGGTGCTGCAGACTTTACAACCTTTTTGTCAATCCTATCTATTTCAGGTTCGGATTTATTTAGGTCGGACAAGACATTGTCACATTCATTTTTGTTTTTTATCTCAAAAGGTTTACCGTTTTTCTTTTCAAGTCTTGCCTTTATTTCAGTTTTATTGGAATTAAAAAATCCGGTAACAATCCAATACTCTTTCGGGACAAATTTTTCAATTTCCTCTTCCCTTTCACATATAAGCCTCAGGGCAACCGACTGAACCCTTCCCGCCGAAAGACCGTATTTAAGAGGCTTCCATAGAAGCGGGCTAACCATATAGCCTACTAATCTGTCAAGAATCCTTCTCGATTGTTGGGCATTTACTCTGTTTATATTTATCTGGCTGGGGTTTGAGATACCTTCGGCAATACCTTTCTTGGTGATTTCATTAAATTGAATACGATATATATCTTTGGCTTTTTTCTTTATCTCTTCGCTGATATGCCAAGCTATAGCCTCCCCTTCTCTGTCAGGGTCGGGAGCAAGATATACTTTTTCGGCATTTTCTGCCTCTTTTTTCAACTGATCGATAATCTTTTTCTTCCCTTTGATAATCTTATATTGGGGAGTAAAATCTTTTTCTATATCTACACCTAACTCTTTGTCAGGCAGATCTTTTACATGACCGACACTGGCAAGGACTTTATAGTTTTTGCCAAGATATTTCTCTATGGTGCGTGCCTTTGCAGGCGATTCTACGATTACCAAGTTGTATTTAGACATTGAAAAACCTCAGATAGTTAATTGGTGAGATCCTTTTCTTCTTTCAACTCTTGCCTTAATAAGGATTTTTTTTCAAGAAGTGTGTATAAAATTATTTGTTTTACATTTTCAGCATCTATTTTTGATGTATCTGCATCCATCGCCTTCTCTATAACCTCTTCCATAGAAACAAAATCCAAGAAGCCCGTAAGCATAAGCTTTTGAAGATAGAGCATCGCGTCTTGAGTAAGTTTATTCCTTTCAGAAGCACAAAAATGCCTAATAATCGGCATCCCTTCAAATGAATTAAAATCCAGCATGGACAGGGTCTGTCTGATTTCGTAGTCATCAAACCCGGTATTGTATAAGAAATCAGCGATATCTTGTTCATTTACAAATGTATTTGAATCGATAAAGTCCATTATCAAATTTAAAGCAATAACTATTTTATCCATCTTGTCTCCATTTTTATCCTAAGAGAATTAGTATATATAATATTTTCCGTCAAGCCCTCTTTTTATGAGATTATTAAGTTCGAGCTCTGTCAAACAGGTCATCAGTTCCATAAAATCCATGTTTACTTTCAACATCAGTTCATTAGATGTAAGAGGTTGCTCTGCTATCAAGTCGAATACGGGCCTGGTTTTATCAGTCAGCTCTATAATATTGCCTTGCTCTTTTTTGTCAATTACTTTTAAGCTTTTTAACAGTTGTGGGGTATTTTCTATTATATCCAGATAATTTTCCACGAGAATTGCACCATTTTTTATAAGAAAGTTGGTGGCAGAGTTTATTGAATCCGGAAATGTCGGGATTGCATAAAGCTCCCTGTTTTGCTCCAAGGCAAGCTTGGCAGTGATGAGTGAGCCACTTTTTTTGGAGGCTTCAACCACAAGTGTCCCAAGAGACAGACCGCTTATTATTCTGTTTCTTTGAGGAAAATTGTACCAATTTGGCGGTTCGGTCAGCCAATATTCAGAAACTATTACACCATTTTCGAGGATTTTTTTCAGATATCTTTTGTTTGTGGCAGGATAAACTGTCAACAGGCCGCAGCCAAATACGGCGGTTGTGCTCCCTTTTTCAGAGGCCCCGATATGTGCACTTATATCAACGCCTGCTGCAAATCCACTTACAATGTTTATCCCTGTTTCTGCCAAGTCGCATGCTATCTTTGCAGCAATCTTTTTGGCTCTTTCTGATGATTTTCTGGCACCGACGATGGCTATTTTTGGCCTTTTAAGACAATCGAGTTTGCCGTATGCAAAAAGCACCGGTGGTGGGTCATAAATATTTCTTAATTCCTCAGGGTAATCTTCGTCTTCCAAAACAAGCACAGTGACATTATGCTTTTTAATAAGCCTAAGCTGCTCTTCTACAAAATCATCTTTCAAATGATTAATATTTACAATTTCTTTTGCGATGTTTTCTTTTATACCGATACTTACAAGCTCATCTATTTTAATGTTGAATATTTTTTCAATGCTACCAAAGGTATCTACAATTGAAAGGATATTTTTTGGAGAAACCCCTTTTATCCGTTTGAGTTTTAAATAATTGCTTATGACCTGAAAGTCTATGTTACACCTCAAAATTAAAATGTCAGAATTTTAATCCACATATATATCGCATCAAATAGAGGCTCTATTGGAACACAAAAATCTTTATTGTGAATAGGGATAATTTTATCGTTTGTTCTGGTGCCAAATTTTATAAATAGGGATGGGGCAAGTTTACCATAAAAGCAGAAATCTTCTCCCCCCATTGACAAATGGGGATTTCTTATAAATCTGAATTTTTCCCCTTTTAAAATTGATTTTAATTTTTGAGAAACTTTTTCATCATTTAATACGGGATAAGTTCCTTTGTCTATGTTGATTGTACTGCTTGTACCGAAGGACTGATCAATGCCACTTAAAATATGTTTAAGTTTTGTTTCAATAAGTCTACTGTTTTCTTCTTCAAGAAACCTGAAAGTCCCTTTGATAGTAACCGATTCCGGAATGATATTATGTGCACTACCCCCTGTAATGGAGCCGAAAGTTACAACGGCACTTTTTAAAGGGTCTACCATTCTTGATACAATAGCTTGAGCAGTTTGAATAAAGTTTGCCGATGCCACTATCGGGTCTGCTCCCAAATGCGGATAAGCGGCATGTGTGCTCTTCCCTGACATGGTGATGCTAAAATGCCTTGCTCCCGCCATCACAGCCCCTTTTTCCACGTAAATTTCCCCGACATAAAGCTCCGGGTCCACATGAAGTCCGTAAATTTCGGTCACATTTTTCATCCCGCCATTTTTTATGATAAATTCTGCACCGCTCACCCTCTCTTCTGCCGGTTGAAATATAAACCTAAAGTTTGAGTTTAGCTGTAAATTTTCCCTTACAATTATTTTGATAGTTTCAAGGAGGGCTGCAGCATGAAAATGGTGGCCGCATAGATGTCGGTAAATAGTTTTTTCGTCATTATATGGCAGAGCATCGATATCAGCTCTAATAGCCACCGTGCTATCTTTGTTAAAATCCAATGTTCCAAAGCAGCCTGTACTAAGATTTGTAAAATTGCTAATACCTGTTTTGCTTAGCTCATCGATGATGAATTGTGTGGTTTTAAACTCCTGAAAAGATGGCTCAGCAAGAGCTTCAAGAGTCGTAAAAGATTTTATTATCTCAGGCTTGTATTTTTCAATAATTTGGTAAATATTTGTCATACTTGTATAATATCAAAATAATTCCCGGTAAGCGATACCCCGCCATTTTTGGTGACTACAAATGTATTTTCCGTGCCAACCATGCCTACATTTTCAATCCCTTTTTTGGGCTCTATGGCCATAACAATATTTTCAACAAGAGGTTCTTTAAAACCTTTGGCGATAACGGGATACTCATCTACAACAAGCCCTATCCCGTGTCCTAAAAATTTTACTTTGTTCGGACCAAATCCCATAAAATTTACGTCAAACTCTTTATCTATTTTATTCATTACTTCAAAATAGATTTCTTCCGGTATATTCCCGGGTTTTAGTCTTTCGGCAACCATATTTTGTATTTCCACACATTTTTGGTGATAGTCATAAGCTTTTTGCGGTATTTTCCCAAATGCATAAATTGCCGTTTTGTCAGTGTGATATCCTTCAAAGTTGCATGCCGTATCAAGCAGGACTACAGAGTCTTTTTTTAATTTTTTTTCAAAGCTTCCAAAAAGTGGAACAGCTGCCCCCAAACCTCTTATACCTGCGGGTCCGTCAAATGAATTGTAGTAGTTACCGCTATCGTCAAAACAGATGTTGCCAAGATACAGCTCCGCGTTGAATGTGCCCATTCTCGTAAGCCCAAAGCTTCCAAGTGCGATGGAAGCCTGAAGAATTTTGCCGCCAAGCTCGGCTTCGGATATCCCTTCCGTAAGCAAAGTGGGGACTATCTCATCCTGAGTTTTTCTGTGAATTTCTCCGGCTTTTTTCATTAGTGACAGTTCAAAATCAGTTTTAACGGCTCTACTTTTTGCAACAGCCAAGTCCAAGGATTTGAAATTTTTTACGCCAAAATATTTGTTAAATCTTTCGATAAATGCGACGGGGACTACTTCTTTTTCAATATGCACGGTTTCAAACTTATTCCCTACATCTTCGGCAATATCTCTAAAACTATTTATCTTAACTATCTTACCTATTTTTGATTCAACGAGTGCTCTTTCATAACTTTTCCTTACATATAATACAGGACTGGCATCTCTGGGGATAAAAAATGCCCCATTTTGCATTGTTCCCGTAAAGTAGTACATATTAATTTTACCGAAGATAAAGCATGCTTCCCAATTTTCATCAAGCTCAGTCATGTATTTTTTGAATTGATTTAGCCTTAGTTGCAAATCACTTTCAGGTACTACAATCATATTAACTCCTCTACTTTTAACTTTTTTGTTTTTATGAAATTTTTTAATTTCCCCAAAACCCTTTTTTCAATCTGTCTTACCCTTTCTCGTGTGATTCCAAGGTCTTCCCCTATTGCTTCCAAGGTCTCTTGCTCACCAGTAAAAAGACCGTATCTCCTTGCAATAATCTCTTTTTCCGTTTCAGTCAGAAATTCCATCCACTTGAGTATTAATTCTCTCAAACTCTGGGATTCAGCAATTTTATATGGATCAATACTTACATTTTCATCAGGAATTATTTCATGCAATGTCGCATTTTCCCCTTCTCCTATTACTTTATCAAGGGAGGTGTCTTGCTGAATGGCATCAAAAACCTTTTTCAGGGTAGATAATGGCATTTTACAGGCAGTGGATAATTCAAGCATGGTAGGTTCTCTCCCTTTTTTCTGTTGAAACTCTGCCTGAATACGCAACACCCTGTTTATATTTTCGGTCATATGTACCGGGATTCTTACTGTTCTGCATTGGTTGGTTATAGCCCTTTCAATGGCCTGCCTTATCCACCATGTGGCATAAGTGCTAAATTTAAACCCCTTTTTATAGTCAAACTTTTCAACTGCTTTTAAAAGTCCGATATTCCCTTCATTGACCAAGTCTTCAAGGGGCAGCCCTCTGTTCATATATTTTTTTGCTATTGATATTACAAGTCTTAAGTTTGCTTCTACCATCTTTTCTTTAGCTATTATGCAGCCTTTTTGTATCTCTTTGGAAAGCTTAATCTCTTCATCTTTGGTTAGTAAAGGTATGTTTGCAATTTCATTTAAGTATATTTTAAATATTTCAAGATCATCAGCGGCACTACACTCGATATTTTCAGGCTCTAAGATTTCAAATGAATCATTGTCAGAATCTTCTTGAGGCTCTTCAGGAATTAAGTCGTCTTTGAATTCCTCATTCATTTTATCCCCCAGATAATTAGAGCAAAAAAAAGACTAAAAGGCAATAATAAAATTAGAATATAACGATATTTTTGTGAAAAATTTAATTAAATATTATCTTGTTAGCGCTTATACAACAAAATCGACGAATTTGCACTCTTTACTTGTATTTTTAAGCGTTAGAGTGCCATCCTCTTTTTCGGCAATAACAATTTCATTGTTTAGCGGTAGGACAATTCTTCCGCCGTTTTTTAACTGTGATATCAATGCCTCTGGAATTTCCGTGTGCCCTGCAGTAATTAGTATTTTGTCAAATGGTGCATTTTCTTCCCACCCTGCAGTGCCATTGTCGATTTTAAAGCGAATATTGCCAAAATGCATACTTCTTAAAATTCTGGATGCCCTTTCATATAGTTGAGGTATTCTTTCAACAGTATATACAGTTTTGCAAAGCCTTGAAAGTATGGCTGTTTGAAATCCTGAGCCAGTACCTATTTCAAGTATCTCATCCGTCTTGCAAGGTTCGAGCAGGTAAGTCATATAAGCGACGGTGGATGGTTTTGAAATTGTTTGCCCATATCCGATTGGCAGAGCGTTATCCTGATAAGCTATATTTACAAGTGCTTCATCTACAAATTTGTGCCGAGGTACTTTTGAAAAAACTTCAACAATTTCTACATTATTGCAACAGTTTGCAGCAATAATTTCTTTTAAAAACTTATCAGGGACTCTTTGATATATCATAATGTAATTTGAGTCCCTATGCCTGTATCAGTGAAAATCTCAAGCAAGACAGAATGTTTTATTCTGCCATCGATAATGTGCGCCTTCTTTACACCGCTTTCAAGTGCACTTAGGGCACAATCTACTTTTGGAATCATCCCCCCCTGGATGGTCCCGTCTTTCTTCATAATACGTATCTTTTCTTTGTCAAGGGAGGAAAGCAGATTTTTGTCTTTATCCAAAATCCCACGCACATCGGTTAAGAGGATTAGCTTTTCCGCTTTTAATGCAGAGGCAACTGCACCTGCTACAAGGTCTGCATTAATGTTGTAAGGTTCAAAGTCATCCCCAATCCCGACAGGAGCGATTATAGGGATAAATTCATCTTTAATGGTATCTATAACTTTTGTGTTGACGCTTTCAACTTCACCCACATGCCCCAGGTCAATTATTTCAGGAGTTTTTACAAGCTCATTTTCATCATTTATGACCAACTTTTTTGCTTTTATGAGCTCACCGTCTTTCCCGGAAAGCCCTATCCCCTTGCCACCATTTTTATTGATTAAATTTACTATGTCTTTATTTACTTTTCCGGCTAAAACCATTTCAACAATATTCATTGTTTCTTTATCAGTTACCCGCATCCCTGAAACAAATGTGCTCTGTATGTTTAATTTTTTTAGCATCTCCCCTATCTGGGGGCCTCCGCCATGGACAATTACGGGGCTAATACCGATATATTTTAATAACACTATGTCTTTAGCAAAACTACTTTTAAGCTCTTCGTCCACCATTGCGTGACCGCCATATTTGATGACGATGGTTTTACCATAAAATTTTTTGATATATGGGAGTGATTCAACCAAAACGGAAGCTTTTTCGATTAACTTTTCCATATTATCTCCTGAAAGTAACATATTAAACTCTTTTAGTTATTTTTGATTAAAACTTCAATAAAATAATTTTCTGTAGTCTCCCCGTTTTTTTCATACTATATGGCATAGTGAACTTTTTGGGAACAAGAAATCTTCTATTGTCAGTTGTTTTAGTTTATTTTTCTTTCGTCGCCTGTGAAGATATAATGTCTTAACTCCAGCAAAAATATTTCTTACACCCCTTAAAAGTGTATAATAAATAAACTGAGGTCGTTTCTTCTTTTCGGGTTTTGAGGCAAGAACTACTTCTTCTCGTAATATTTCATCTTCATTAATATCAACCAGTACAGACCAAGCAAGCATTACTGCACCAAGCATTGACCTTATTGAATTAAAATTTCTTATTATTGATTTCTCTATGCCAAAGCCTTGCTTTTCAAATCTATAACTTTCTTCTACTCCCCAACGTCTATAATAGCCACGTATTCTCCTCTTAATTTCTTCTGATTTACTTAAATGTCCATTGGTTAAAAATATATGGGATTCTTTATTAAATTCTCCTTTATGTGATATTAGGGTGACAGGATATAATTTTGATTTAATTTCTATAAAGCATTTCAAATATCCATATCTAAAATGTTTTCCGTTTTTATATCTTCTATTTATAGATTTATTTAACTCTTCAATATTTACGCTTTTCCCTTTATAAATTAAATGACGGTTGGTCTTCATTCTCACAATAAAACTTAAACATTCTTTTAGGAAATAGCCAAGATAAGCTCCATTATCATAGCCCCTATCCATTACCCATAAGCCTTTTTTACCAACATTAGTTACAAAACTTTCTACACTTTTTAAGCCTTCTGTATTAGCACTCTTAAAATCTTTACTCTCTGTGCTGTACATCCCAAGATAAGCAGGATAAGTTTGATTACTTTTGTCATCAAATAAACTTATCTGATTCAAATAATAACCCTCGAGATATTTACCTGTGCTACCATCTCTCACTTTACAGGACTGCTCAAAATTATTAGCAAATAAATGGCTTATATCTCCATCATCAAGGGCTATTATTGTACTATCATCTACTTTAGTAGATGCTTGTGATAATAAATAATCATTAGCTAATTCAAGTAAATTAGTCTTACCCTCAAGATGATTAAACAAACGTTTCATAGTGTTTTTAAGTTTTATTTTCTCATTCAGGCTTCTTGATATTTCAGTAATGTTACAATTTCCTGTTATTAATACCCCTGATACTAGTTCCAGAATGAATTTACCATATGGTAGACTTACCTTACCTTCAAAGTTATGGACCATTACTCTAATTTTTCCCTTCACTTTTTTTAATAATTCAGTCATAATTAAACACCTCTTTTTGTTTGGTTGTTAGTTGTTTATGCAAATTCAACTATACCAGCGAAAAGAGGTACTTACAACTATTTTATTACAATTTCTTACATAAAACCAATCAGTTACATAATTCCATTAAAAAAACGGGGAGACTGCAAAATAATTTTTAAACAATCAAACAGACTTAAAAGATAAAAAGGGATTAATGGCTACGCATATTAATCCACAACATGAACTTAACTTGCACACCGATTAGTGATGAGGTATAATTAGCTATATTAGGAGGGGCTTTATGCGAAAAAGTACTGTTATGTATTTTAGTAGTTATTTTCTCAATGGGGATTGGATTTTCACAAGATTTGCCATCACCTGATGCAAAAAGTGTATGGAGCTATATCAAGGATGTCGATTATACCAAGTGGGAGCTTTTCCCCGGTACCACATATATGTACAAGGGGCAAAGCCCGCATGGTGCATATTTAACATCTTTTATAAACAAGCCCGGCAGTAGTAGCTTATCAGACAGTGAATTTGCCAACGGCACAATTATAGTTAAAGAAAACTATATGTCAGATAAGAAATTAGCCGCCATTACAGTGATGTATAAATATAAAGGTTACAATCAAGATGCCGGTGACTGGTTTTGGGGTAAGTATTCACCCCAAGGTGAAGTTCAGGCAAGTGGTAAATTGCCGCCTTGTATCGGTTGCCATAGTGCAGTGAAGGATTCTGATTGGTCATTTTTGAAAAGTAATCTTAAAAAATAAATTAGGGTGCCCTTTTTAAAAGAGGGCACCTTTTGACACTTTTTATCTTCATCTTCAATTAAGTTTACTCCTCATTTCTGTTTAAAGATTAACAAAAATGAAATATAGAAAGTCGATATCTGTTGATTTGGTATCGTTAATGTTGTAAAAATGAGTATGAACAAGCAAATTAAAGATATAATTGAAAGCTTAAATCTAAATATTGTCAATGAATTTGATGAAAATGAAATTATTGAGTGCAAGAATTTTTATTTTGATAATCTTGGCTATCATTTTGTCAAATATCAAGAAAATAGTATTTTATTGCTAAAAGGGATTTATAAGGATTTCGTTAGAGTTATAAAAGGGGAAAAGTTTTTAAAAGACAGCGAGTTTACAAAACTTTCGGAGCTTTTGTCTGACATAGAGAAAAATATAGGGCAGACATTTAGCGCCAAAGTTGTTAAAGGGACAAAGGACTTAGTCGATATTACATTGGCGGATAATTTTGAAAAATTATCAGTGAAAGACAAGCTTTTTGTGAGCAAACCGCTTTCAGGGGTAGAATACAGCATTTGCAGGAATGATAATGCTGATTATGATAATCTTTATTTTTCATCGATTTTCAAGGATATTTTCCCTTTTACGGTTACGCCTCTGACTGCATCAATTTTAAACAGTATTCCTGAAGTTTTGTCGGTAATTTTTGCGCACGCAAGTTTTAGGGTCTATTCCCCTTCTGTTAAGCTTTTGTGGGGGAAAGTTTATGGCAGCTTGAGTACATATCATATGGCTTTTGAATCTTTAAATGCCGGAGATTCGCTACTAAAGTTAAACTATTCTCAATTTCGCTATCTGAAGGATAAAAAGAAGAAGCTGAAAAATCCTAAAATATCTATGCTTGGGATTTCAGAGGATGAGATTAAGGAATTTATACAAGAGGCTAATGAAAAGGCAGATTGTATTGATGAAAAATATATATTTGAACCTGAGTTTTTAGAGCATATCTCACTTTTATTTCTTGCGGCACAAATGATTTTTTTAAATTTTATCAGTCAGTTTATGAAAATACATGATGAAGTTGAAAATGTGGATAATACGTTGAGACTCATTTACAAGACAAGAGCAAAAAGTCCATTTTTTTCAAGTAATGAGATTGATGTCCCTGAATCGTTTGATTTTAGCTCAGACTTGCTGAAAATGTGTGTTTTTTGCGGCGAGAAGCCATTATCGCCTAATGAGGAGATTAAAAAGTATTCAAAGCTTAATGTTTTTAAAAGAAAAAGATTGGATGGTTTTGTTGCGGAAATTCACAAAACTCTTGATTTGAGGGATGAGCTTTCTTTTGCTTCTGTGAGAGTATTCTCTAAGATAAAAAGTGTGTTGGATAAATTGTCGGAAAAACTTCTAAGCGAATCTAAAATCAAACATAAAGACACTATTTATTACCTTGAATACAATGACTTAAAAAATATTTTGGATGATAACTACTACGGTAATATACAATTCACATATTTCTTTAAAAAATGGCAAACCGAACGGTATAAAATGCAGATAGTACCGTATGAGATATTTGAAAAGGATATACCTGATGTGGAGAAAATAGCAAAAGGGATTATCGGCAAGCTGTTGAATCAAAAAGAGTTTGACGTTTTGTCATTCTTTCACAAAGATGACTTCAACGGGGACTTAAATGATGTTCGGATATATAAAAATTTAGCTTTTCTGAAAGATAACTGCAAAAAGCCTGTTATTACTGATAATATATCTTTGCTTTCATACGCCATTGAGTATGCAGCTATAAATGAAGTACCTGTGTATGCAGGTATCAGATTCCCTGAGATTGTTCTCAAAGAGAGAAAATTTTTTGTGAGTGAAAATAAGCTAAAAATAAGCGGCGGAGAAGGTCTTGGCAAATAGATTTAGTGAAAATTTTGACAAAGTCTCTGACTGTCTTCATTCAAAGGAGGTTTTATCAGTGCTTAATGAAACTGACTTTGAAGTTGCAGACAGGGTCAGGGGGATGATTGCCGGAAATATTATCGGAGATATGTTAGGGCTCCCTTTAGAGGGTAAAAGTGGAAATATAGGGCCCTACCCACCTTTAGAACTAAATGAAAAATGTACCACGGAAATAAAAGAGCTAATCTGGAGTGATGATACCTCAATGCTGATGGCTTTGGCTGCTTCTCTTTATGAGTCAGGCGGAAAAGTAAATACGGACAGTGAAAGAAAACATTACTTAAAATGGTTTTACGAAGGTAAATACACTCCTAATGGCAGATCTTTTGGGTATGGCAATACGACAAAGGAGGCTTTGATTTCCGAAAAGGCGGGCACTGACAGAAGCTCTAATGGTAATGGTGCACTGATGCGCTCTTCTGTTATAGTTCCTTATTATTTGAAAAAAACTGATAGGGAGCTTGATGAGGCAAGCGCTGATTCATGTGCTGTTACGCATGGGCATCCTGTGAGTATTTTTACAAATATGATTTACACGTACATTTTGAAAAAACTTATTTATGGATATTCTTTTGAAGAAAGTTTAACCCTGGCAAAGGCCAGATATTACGATATAATTGGCGACATAAATGAAATTTTTGAAAAGCCGGTTTTTTATACTACGACTGCCTATTGTGTGACTACGCTTCAGACATCCGTGTATGTGAATCTGGAATCAGACAATTTCGAGGAAGCTGTTGTAAAAGCAGTTAATCTTGGTGGTGATGCCGATACTATAGGGGCTGTGACAGGCGCTTTGGCCGGAGCAGGGTACGGGTTTGAAAGTATAAATGAAAGGTATAAAGGTGCAGTGTTAAGCGTGATAAGAGTTTATCCTGCACTACAAAAATTTTTTAAAGGGATTCTTTAAAGGGGTGGACAATGACCAATTATGTGCTTGATACTAATGTGCTACTTTATGACCCAAATGCGGTTTACGGTTTTAATGGAGATACGCTCAATATACCGATTACTGTAATCGAAGAGATAGATTATTTCAAAAAGAATATGGATCAGACAGGCTACAATGCAAGGTATATTGCCAGATTTCTTGACGAACTTAGAAAAGAAGGGGATTTGAGAGAAGGGGTCAAACTCGAAAACGGGACAACGGTAAGGGTCAATGTGTGCAATGATCATCTGGCATCTAAAATTTCAAGTGATTTAATAAAGGACAAAGCAGACAACCTTATACTTTCTGTGGCGTTGTGGTTGCAAGAGAACGAGAAAAAGGAAGTCGTCTTTGTTACAAAAGATGCAAATCTCAGAATCAAGTCCGATGTTTTAGGGATTAAAGCCATTGATTATGAGAAAGATAGAGTTGAAACAGACAGATTTTTTGAAGGGACAAAAGTAATTACGGTTAAAGATGAGTTTGTTGACAAGCTATACAATAATGAGGTTGTTAAATTAGAAAAAGAGTTTTTACCAAACGAATATTTAAGAATAGAGTCTGAACTGAACCCCAAAAAGAGTGTGTTGGTAAGATTTGATAAAGTAAGTAACGGATTGGTTAAAATAAGGGAGTTTAAAGAGGGGCTTTGGGGTATAATTGCCAGAAATTCCGAGCAAAGATTCCTCTACGATGCTTTGACCAATGATTCCATAAAGCTTGTCTGTATCGCAGGTATAGCAGGGACAGGTAAGACACTTTTGGCTATTGCGGCAGGGCTTGCCAAGACTATAGATGAGAAAAAGTATCGTAAGCTTTTGGTTTCAAGGCCAATTTTCCCGATGGGGAAAGATTTGGGTTTTCTCCCCGGTGAAATAAAAGATAAGCTTGCCCCGTGGATGCAGCCGGTTTACGACAATTTGAGCTTTATCCTTGAAAATACAAATGAACAGTCAACATACAAAGAGCTTTTTGAGCAAAATCTTGTAGAGATAGAAGCACTGACATATATCAGGGGGAGAAGTATTCCCAATCAATATTTTATAGTGGACGAAGCCCAAAATCTCACCCCTCACGAAATTAAAACAATACTTACGAGAGCAGGTGAAGGGACAAAAATTGTGTTAACAGGTGACCCTAATCAAATTGATAATCCTTATATTGACTACTACACAAACGGGCTTACTTATGTTATGGATAGATTTAAAGATGATGAGATAGCTGCCGCGGTAACACTCCTTAAAGGGGAAAGGTCAGTTTTGGCAACCAAAGCGGCTCAAAAACTTTAATAATTAACCATTCGGAGGAACGATGGAAAAGTTTATAACTGATATATTTGAAGAGATTCAAGAGACGCAGAATAAATTTTTCGCTGAAAGTATCCCTGTGCTATCCTCTATTGCGGTAGAGATAGCCAAAACTTTTATAAGCGGCGGGAAATTGTTTATTTTCGGCAACGGAGGGTCTGCTGCCGATGCGCAGCATATTGCAGCTGAGTTTGTAAACAGATTTAAAATGGAAAGACCACCTCTGCCTGCAATAGCTCTTACAACAGACACTTCTGTTTTGACTTCAATAGGTAATGATTATACTTTTGATGATATATTTTTAAAGCAGGTGCAAGCTCTTGTAAATGATAATGATATAGCGTTGGGGATTTCAACTAGCGGAAATTCAGAAAATGTACTGAGAGCATTGAAATATCTTGCAAAAAATAACATAAAAACGATAGGTTTTTCTGGAAAAGATGGCGGCAAAATGAACGGTCTGTGCGACATCCTTTTTAATGTAGACGCTAAGACCACCGCGAGAATTCAGGAAATACACATACAGGCGGCTCATATAATTTGTGAGTTGGTGGATGAGTTGATGTTTGGACAGTTTTCCGATTTGGTAGTAAGGTTATAAGGGGC
The DNA here is from genome assembly GCA_022813675.1 of Deferribacteraceae bacterium V6Fe1. Taxonomy (GTDB): domain Bacteria; phylum Chrysiogenota; class Deferribacteres; order Deferribacterales; family Deferrivibrionaceae; genus Deferrivibrio; species Deferrivibrio metallireducens. Next base: position 741,095 of record CP063375.1, read on the forward strand.
AAAAGTGCTTGCAAGGGAAAGGGTTTTATCGCCTGAGAGATTAAAAGACAAATTAAAGGATATTAAGGGTAAGGTAGTATTTACAAACGGCTGTTTTGATATTTTGCATATTGGCCACTTAAGGTATCTTGAAGAGGCCAAAAAGCTTGGTGACATACTTGTTGTTGGCGTAAACAGTGATGATTCAGTCAAAAGATTGAAAGGGGAAAAACGCCCCATTAATAAGCTAAATGAGCGTATGGAGATGCTTGCTGGGCTTAAGCCTGTTGATTATGTAACGTATTTTGAAGAGGATACTCCATACAATTTAATAAAACTTCTTATCCCCGATATACTTGTAAAAGGAGGGGATTGGAAGGTGGAACAGATTGTTGGCTCCGATATAGTTCTTAATAACGGAGGGGAAGTGTTATCCTTAAATTTTGAAGAAAATTTTGCCACAACCAACATCATAGGGGAAGTTATCCGAAAATATTGCAAATGAATATTATTTCTAACCTATGGGGGGCATCCCTCTCATATCATTTAAAAAAAATAAGAGATAAGAGTAAAAATACTTTTGTCGTTGTCAGGGATACGCAACAGTTTGAAAAACTGTCAGGTGATTTTTCATTTTTCTTTGGTAATGACAACTGCTTAAAGTTTCCTGAGTATACTATCCAACCTTTTGAAATGGTAAGGGTAATGCCTGACATTATCAGCGAAAGGGTAAAAACCCTTTACAGGCTTTCAAATACGTCAGGGAATATTATATTGGTTACACTCTACAGTCTGTTAAAACTTTTGCCGTCCAAAGATATTTTTAAAGAATCAATCCTTGAATTTAAAATTTCTGATGAATTGTCCAGAGATGAAATAATATACTATTTGGACATACTCGGTTATGTTAATGTTGAGGTGGTTACTGATAAAGGTGAATTTGCCTTCAGAGGGGACATATTTGACATCTTCCCTGTTACATCAGACTTGCCTGTAAGGGTTGAATTTTTTGATGAAGAGATAGAGTCGATTTACACGTTTGATATTGATAATTTCAAGCCTGTGGAATCTCTAGAAAAATTTACACTTCTTCCTGCCACGGATTTGATATATGAATCTGCCGAGATTTCAAAAAAGATTCCGGATATTCAAATAAAGGAAAAGTTTGAAAATTTTGGAAAGTTTGGCGGCTATTTTTGGTATGCACCTTATGTATACGAAAAGATGGGTACTATATTTGACTATTGTGCCGGTGACAAAGAGATTATTTTTGCTTTTGATGATATTGAAGAATCACTTGATAATTTTTATTACCATCTTGAAGAAAGGCTTAAGGATGCGGATAATTATCTGATTAATAATTTCTTGAGAAAAAAGGAATTTAATGCACTTGTTAAAGATAATGTCACCGTAATGGTGGATTATTCCGGCAGTCCGACCGTAGTGGAAAACTACAAAAATATGGCTTTAAAGCTTAGTTACGAAAAAAACAATATTTATCATTCTATTGAAAATTTTATTGATATATTAAAAAGTTATAAAGAGTTTAAAGTTATTGTGGCAATAGATAACAAAAAGTTTGAAGAAGTTTTAAAGACTTTTTTAAACGATCATCATATTTACGTCAGCGAGTTAAAATCTTATGAAGATAATTTGCAGAAGGGTGTATATCTTTTAAAAAAGAGGCTTTCAGGCGGATTTATTGATGAGGAAGATAAACTTTTTCTTGCTTGTGATTTTGAAATATTTGGTTTTGCAAAAAAAAGGAAAAAAACTTTATCGAAAAAAGATGCATTCAAAACAAATATTACCGATCTGCAGGCTGGGGACTATGTAGTCCATATAGACTATGGTATCGGACTTTATAAAGGTCTTGTTCATAAGGAGATTGGCGGTGTTGAGGGTGATTTTTTAGAGCTTGAATACAGCGGCGGAGAGATACTGTATGTCCCCATTGACAGTATTTCACAGATTCAAAAGTATTTCGGCTCAGGTCATACGGAACCAAAATTAAATAGCCTTAAAAGTGCAAAGTGGGCAAATTTGAAACAGCAGGCAAAAAAGAGCGCCAAGAAAATTGCCATGGATCTTCTAAAGCTTTATGCCGAGAGAAAAGCAACAAGAGGTAAATCCTTTTATGGGGAAGACAATGCTTATCTCAATATGCTGGAAGATAGTTTTGAATATGAGGAGACAGAAGATCAGTTGTCGGCAATTTATGACGTGTATTCCGATATGCAATCGGACAGACCGATGGACAGACTAATTTGTGGTGATGTTGGTTTTGGAAAAACTGAGGTTGCTGTAAGAGCAGCCTGCAAAGCCGCATCCAGTGGCAAACAAGTTGCGGTAATATGTCCGACGACAATTTTAGCTAAGCAGCACTTTGACACTTTTACTTCAAGGATGAAAAATCTACCATTTAAAATAGACTATGTATCGCGATTTAGAACAAATAAGGATATAAAGAGGATTTTAGCCGAACTTTGTGATGGTAAGATAGATATCATTATTGGAACCCATAGGCTGTTGTCCAAAGATGTAACATTCAAGGACTTAGGGCTTTTGATAGTTGATGAAGAGCAGCGGTTTGGTGTGTCGCATAAAGAAAAGATAACAAATATGAAATCAAATATCGATGTTCTTTCAATGAGTGCTACCCCTATCCCAAGAACTTTGCAAATGTCCCTGTCAGGTGTAAGGGATATAAGCGTAATAGAAACACCGCCTGTAGACAGGCTCCCTATAGTGACGAAGCTTGTCAGTCATGATGAAGAGGTTAAGGGGGCAATTGAGTATGAGTTAAAAAGAGGTGGCCAGGTATATTTCCTTGAAAATAACGTTGCCCGAATAAATGAAACTGCTGCATGGATAAAAGGTCTTGTCCCATTTGCAAGGATAGACGTGGCACACGGACAGATGAGCTCTAATTTGGTAGAGAAATCCCTTGAAAAATTTTACGATGGCGATACCGACATACTGGTTTGTTCCACGATTATTGAAAATGGGATAGATGTTCCTAATGCCAACAGTATTATTATTAAAAATGCTGAAAATTTTGGTCTTGCTCAACTTTATCAGTTAAAAGGGCGTGTGGGCAGATCTGCCAGAAGAGGTTACTGCTATCTTTACATAAAAAACTTTAACAGTTTGTCACAGCTTGCAAAAAAGAGGATTCAGATTGTGGAGCAATTAAGTGACTTGGGGAGTGGTTTTAAGATATCGTCTTACGATTTGCAGCTTAGGGGAGCAGGAGATTTATTTGGCGCTGAGCAGTCGGGATTTGTAGTAAATATAGGCTATGAGCTTTATTTGCAACTTATTGAAGAAGCTGTAAATGAACTAAAAGGGGTTAAAAGAAATATTGTAAAGACAGAAGTTCAGTCTTCTTATCCTTATTTCATACCGGCTGAATATATCAGAGACCCGAAGGTCAGAATCAATTACTACAACAGGACTGCAGAAATAACAAATATGGAAGATTATCATTATCTTCATGATGAAATACATTCAATTTACGGAAGTCTTCCTGAGCCTGTAGAAAATTTGCTGTGGATTATGTTGATAAGAAACCTTGCATCAATGCTGAATGTTGTTAAAATTATAATTCTTTCGGGGAAAGTAAAACTTCAATTTCATGAAAAAACAGCATTTTTAGACCCGAATATGTTTTTGGAAGCTATGAGCAAACTAAATATTACAGGACTTTTTACGGGTAGCTTCGAATTTACTGTGAGAGGAGCAGAATCTTTAAGATTATTTGAAGATACATTTAAAATGCTTGATTATTTAAATGAAATGCTGAAAAATAGTGAATTATTAGCTAAATAAAATATCTAATAATAACTTTCTGAAGTTAGGTTTAAGGGTGGTTGAATATACATGAAAAAACTTTTTCTTTTACTGTTTTTGATATTGTTTATCGGATGTTCTGACAAGAAGGATGTGGAAAAGAGTGGGAAGAGTGTAGAGTCAAACACTAAGAAACCCGTATTATTTATTGATAATAAACCGTATTACAATGAAGATGTTATAAATTATGCATATTACCTGCTGCAAGAGGTAGATGAAAAAGAGGTGGAAAATACTGAAATCAAAGACAAAATATTAAATGATTTTATAAACCATATTTTGCTTTTAAGGGAAGCAAAAAAAGCGGGGATAAATATAGATAGACAAAGGATTAGAAATGTGGTTGAAAGGTTTAACAAAGGGGCGGAAGAGGAAAGTTTATCAATTTTCACTGGTAAGATACAACCCGACATCGCTCAGATAGAAAAAATAATTTATGAGAATATGGTGGTGCAAGCCTATTTGAATAAGCTTGTGGAAGAAAAGGTTAAGGTAACGGAAGAAGATTTGAAAGCGTATTATGACAACATGAGCAAGACGGAAGATTATAAGACGCTTTATAATGTGTGGCACATATTTACTACCGATGAGAAAAAGGCAGACAAAGCGAGGGAGCTTCTCAGGCAGAGAAACTCATTTAAAAAAATAGCCGAAAGTTATTCTGAAGACCCTTACGCAGAAAAAGGTGGCGATATGGGTTATGTTGATTTGGAAGTTATGCCGGAAGTTTTTCAATACGTAAAGAAAATGAGGATAAGGCAAGTCAGCCCCGTGCTTAAGTCTGACTACGGGTATCATATTTTTTCACTTAGAGATATAGCTAAAAGCACTGTAAGTGGTACATTTGAAGAGGCATCAGGGGAGATTTATTCTAAAGTTTATGAGTCAAAACAGAATGAATTGATAGAAAATTTAATAAAGGAGCTAAGAAAAAATGCTGAGATTAAAATTATTAGTGGTGTTAATTTTACTTTTGAGTCTGACAATTCAAGCAAAAACAATTGACAAGATACTTGTTATTATTGGAGATAAGATAATTACCCAATATGAAGTCGAGTCGTTTAACCCTAAAAAGGTTAAAGAGATTTATTCGGTAGAAGATGAGCAGAACAGAAATGATTTGTTAAAAAAATATTATCAAAGTGTGTTAGAATTCTTGGTAAATCAGTACACTATTGAAATCGCTGCAGAAAGGGAAGGGATAAGAATAGGTGAAGACGAAGTCGATATGGCAATAAATCAGATACTTGAGAAGAATAATATTACCAAAGAGCAGCTGGAGCAGCTTTTGGAGAAGGAAGATTTGACTTTTCAGAAGTATAAATGGCAGATAAAGATGGATATAATTAATGCAAGACTTAATTCAAGAGTAATTTTGCCAAGATTAGTGGTAGCAGAAGAGGATATAAAAAAGTATATTGATGAAAATAACTCAATATTGGATTTAGATGACAGTTTTGAGCTTCGAATGATAGTCATAGAGAAAGACAAAGAAGATGATTTAAAAAAAGAGTTAGGAAAGACTTCTTTTGCTGATTTGGCAATAAAATATTCGACAGACAAGTCAGCAAAATCAGGCGGCTACATTGGAAATATTAGGTTGGGCTTTTTACCCGATAATTTAAAGGAAAAATTTAAAGATGTTAAAAAAGGGGATATTGTAAGAGTGGAAGATGGCAATATTGTAAAATACTTCTTTGTGGAAAACTTTAAGTCTAAATATGATATTGATGAGAAGTTAAAAAGTGAAATAGTTGACAAACTTAAAAAAGCTCAATATCAAAAAGTGTATGACAATTGGCTTGAAGAACATAAAAAAACTATATTTGTCAAATATATGAACTAATGAGAATAGATAAATTTCTTAAAATATCATTTTTGTTGAAAAGAAGGACGGTTGCAAATGAAGCGGCTGACGAGGGGTTTATTTATGTAAACGGGAAAAAGGTTAAGCCTTCCTATAAAATTTCTCCCGGGGATATTATTGAACTTGATATGTGGAATTTCTACAAGAAGGTCAGAGTCTTGAATGTCCCTGAAAAAGGGAATATACCTAAAAAAGATATTGAAAATTTTATTGAGATTTTAGAGTATAAACCGAAAGAGACAGACGATATCTTATAAAAAAAGCCCGCTTAAAGCGGGCTTTTTTAAATCTTTATTTGGATTTTAGTGGATCTTCTTAGCGTATTTTGAAGCATCCTTTTTGCTCATGCTTGCATGACATCCGGATAACTTACAAGTATACTCAAGGCTAAGCTCGTTTTTAGCTAATTTGCCATCTTCAGTAAACATATAATAGTCAGCTGATGTATTGATTTTGAATATATGAGATCTTACGTCACCGGCATAGTCATCAGTTTTTAAAGCAGATTTTGCAGCCTTTGGCATGTGACAGTTTTTACAGTCAATCTTGCTTTTTCCATGAATTGTTTTTTCATATTTAGCTGCAATTTCACTGTGGCAGCTTGAACACTGAGCTTTAATGCTTGCTGCTGTTTTTGCATGAGGATCATGGCATTCTACACAATTTAGATCTTTATGACCGCCAGCAAGGAGTTCATTATATTGTTCGTGGTGTTGGATGAATCCACCTGAAGCAGGGATTTTGTCAGCAGAACTTCTAATATGACATTTACCACATGCTTTTGAGCTTGTGTCAACAATTGGCTTAACCGCTTTAGGATCAGCTGCATGTGCAGAAGAAGGTCCGTGGCACTCTTCACACTGGATGCCATCGAAAGACCATGTACCTATCATTCCTGGTCTTCCATCTTGATGCCCTTCAGGAGAATAGTTGGTCATATGGCAAGGACCGCATTTGTAAGGGGTAATTTTTCCGGGGTTATAATTGACCCATGAACCGTCAGCCAAATTGTATTGGGTAGGCATCTTATTCCCTTCCTTGTCAGTAGTAATAATATAACCGTCAAGGCCGATATATCTTGCTTTTTTTGTCTTACCGCCGATTACATAAGAGATATCATCCCATGTGTAGCCTTTTGGTACAGGCAATCCGGCTTTTTTGGCAAGCTCAGCTTTTCTAAGCTTGTAAGGGTGACCAGATTCTACAAATAGATTATAAATGTCGGCGTGGCAGCTTTTACAAGCTTCTGAACCAACGTAGCCATTTGCTTTCTTTGCAGCATCTTCAGATGCAAAAGAAGAAACTGCGAATACAAAAGCAAACACTGTGCAAAGCATCAAAACTTTTTTCATATAAACCTCCGCTTAATTAATTAAAAAAATTTCCCGTAACTTACGTTAGTATCGTGTAGATATTAATTCCAGATAAAAGAAAATCACAATTAAGGCGGGGATGTGAACTATATTTCACAAAAAATAATCAGATAAGCTTGTTAATACATTGAAGGGCGTTAATACCGTAGTCGGTAATTTTGTAAGTGTGATCGGTATGTTTTACGAGTCCACTCTTAATAAGGTTTTTGATATGAAAATTTAGTTTCGTATGGTCTTCTAAGTTAAGCTCTCTGACGATATCCATAAAGCGCATTTCATCGTTTTTCATCAGCATTACAAGGATATCTCTGCGAATTTTATTGGAGAGGCAAGAAAGGATGTCATCGATTCCGTTTTGCTCACAGCATTTGACCATAAACCTTAGCTCTTCCAATGATTTATTTATTTTTATGATTAATTCGTCTTTTTTAAATGGTTTGGAAATAAAGTCATTGGCACCCTTTTTTATTGCTTCTACTGCAAGCTCAACTGTCGAGAATGCCGTTATTAATATGATTCGTATAAATTTATTGGTTTCCCTTACTTTTTTTAAAAAAGATATTCCATCAATCTCAGGCATTAAGTAGTCGAGTAGCAAAACATTGGGATTTTCAATCTCGATTATTTCAAGTGCCTGAGCAGGAGTTGATGCAGCATAAACTTCAAAAGTGTTACTTTCCAGCAACTCTTTTAGATTTTCCAATACTTCCTGATCGTCATCAAAAATTAAGATTGACCTTCTAATCTTGGTACCTCGGTAATTTTATTGCAAAATTTGTTTTGCCGTTTTCCCTTTGTTCGAGGGAGATTATCCCTTTGTGAATTTTAACAATATTATAGCATAAATATAGTCCAAGTCCAGTCCCTTCATTTGGTTTTTTTGTGGTAAAGAAAGGATCGAAAATTTTATTCTTTATAGAATCATCAACCCCTACTCCATTATCTTGCACATCCAAATAAACGTAACTGTCAGTACTTTTGGCTGATATTATTATCTCAGGATTTTCCGTAGTGGCATCAAAAGCGTTTAATATCAAATTGACAAGTAGCTCTTCAATTTTATGAGGTATACACTCAAACTCAAATTCGGAATATATGTTAAATCTTACATATTTGAATTTTGGGTGATTTTTTATAAAGAGCTTTAGATTTTCAATAACATCGGAAATTCTGACAATTTCAAACATCTCAATTTTTTCACTTTTAGAGAAAAGGAGCAATTCCTTGGCAATTTTTGCAGCTCTGTCTATATTTTTTTCAAGTGAACCCAATTTTTCAATAATTTTTTGTTCTTTAGCGTCAAGTTTATCTTTTAAAATTTCAATTATCATTGTAGCGTTTGTGAGAGGTGTATTTATTTCGTGCGCAATTCCCATTGCAAGCTTGCCGATAGATGACAGCCTGTCGTTGAGGGCAGACTTATTTAGATTTTCTGCTAAATTTTGAATAAACTCGTCATCAAAGACTTTTAAGAATCTGAATAAGAAAATAAAGATAAAAACTGCCAATATACCTCTTACAAATATGATAGTAAGCTTGTCAAATAAGCATGCTGAAGTGAAAAGTCCGCTGAAAATTCCATAGGCTAAAAAAAGGTATCCGCATATAAGCAGGTTTTTGTAGCTAAGAATATTTTTTTTGGCGTATCTGTGAGATAAAATAATAAAAACAAGCCCCGACAAAGTGGCTGAAGAGAAACCAAATATATATCTTATAAGGCTGTCATTGTTTATGTTAAAAGAATAAATATAAACAGGTAGAGCTATTAGCGACATGGCAAGTACTAAAGCTGTTTTAATTAATCTGTTCATATGAGCAGCGGAGACTATTAAAAGAGACTTAAAACCAAAGTAAAATAAAAATAAAAAGGAAATAAGTAATAAAGCAAATTTGTATTTATTCCATATCAAAAATGTGTCATTGCTCATGTAAATGCTACTTGTCAATAGATAAAGGTCCAGCCATTCGTGTATCCCGTGCAGTATAGCAAAGAATGCCAAATGTCTTAGAGTATTGGCGATTTCAAGACGGCTAAACCTTTTGTCTTTAAGGAGTATCGCAAAGCCCATTATAAAGAAAGAAAGTCCGTAGAATAAATAAATGATAAATTCTAATAGCATAAAATATATTACTACTATTTTTCTTTTTGTCAAAGGGGTAGTGTTGATAATTTAATGGTTTATGTGTTTCGAAATTTATTGGTAATTAAGGATATTTAATTAAACTACTTGATTTTTTTATATTTTTAAACATATTATTCCGCTGAAATATTATATAGCGGAGGTGTGAAGATGCCACTTTATGAGTATAGGTGTTCGAAGTGCAATAACCTCTTTCAGTTAATGGAGAAAATTTCTGCATCAAACGAGAGCAGAAAATGCCCTAAGTGTGGAGGAGAGTCTAAGAAGATTATATCTTTGTCAAGTTTCCACTTGAAGGGTGGCGGTTGGTATGTGACCGACTATAAAGGAAAATCAAATGGCAACAGTGCCAACAAAGAATCCGCATGCAGTGCAGCTTCGTCTGAATCACCAAAGTGCGCCAGTTGCCCGGCTTCTGAAGCAAATTAAATAAATAATTATAAAAGGGGGACTTCCCCTTTTTATTTTCTTCTGTCCAAAAACTCAACCAGCTCAAAAAGTGAGAAACATTGAGTCTTAAAGAGCTTTTTAGCAGCAAATCTGAAAAAAAGTGCGGTAACTTCGGCATCGTAAAGCGCCCTGTGCCTTTTAAATCCAGACCTTCCTTTTAAGCTGTATCTTTCAATTATCGCATCAAGGCTGTGACCGGATGCAAGAGGGGCTATTTTTTTGGATAGCGAAAGGGTATCAATAACAATATCAAATGGATTTTCAACAAAATAATCTTTAAGGGAATGTTTTAAAAATGCCATATCTTTGGAAGCGTCATGGGCAACTAATACAGAACCTCTCGCAAAATCAATAAAATCATATATTGCAACGCATTCTTCTTCACCATTTTTGAGCTCATTTTCAGTAATTTTGTGAATCTCGAAAGAGCTGTCACTTACTGTTTGCGTCGTTTTTATAAGTCTGTGAAATTTTGTTTTGGATATCTTGAAGTTGTTGTTTATTTTTACTGCACCAATTTCAATTATCCTATCCCCTCTTTCTGGGAAAATTCCAGTTGTTTCAAGGTCAAATACTACGTATTCAACTTCGTTTAAGGGCCTATCAAGCAATAAGATTGACTCTTCGGAGAAATGTTTAATCATATTTCCCCTTTAAAATCCTAAAAGCGGCCATGGCAGCCCCGAATCCGTTATCTATATTTGTGACCAAGATACCCGAAGCACAGCTTGTGAGCATTGCAAAAAGCGGAGTAAAGCCATTTAGTGCTGTTCCATATCCCACTGAAGTAGGTACTGCAATAACAGGCATAGCAAACATTCCACCTAATACGGAAGGGAGTGCGCCTTCCATCCCTGCTATAGCTATGAGCACATCTGACTTTTCAATTTTATGCTTGTATTCGAATATTCTGTGTATCCCGGCCACGCCGATATCTGGGTAAATATCGCTTTTAGCGCCCAATGTATTAAGGGTTTCCTGTGCCTCATAGGCGACTTTTAAATCAGAAGTGCCGGCTGTTACTATACAAACATGACCCTTAATCTTTTTTGGAGTATATACTTTTCTCATCATTGAAGCATGATATAGGAATTCACAATTTGGAAACTTCTCCTTTAGATAATCCAACTTTTCATCATCAAGCCCCGTGCAAAGAAAATTAATATTGTTCTTTAGATATTGTCCCGCAATCTCTTCGATTTGAAACTTGCTTTTGTGCTTACCGTAAATAATTTCCTCAAAACCCTGTCTAAGGTTTCTGAGTGTGTCTATAAAAAAATCTTTGCCCCTCATTTCTGCAATTTTAAGTTCGTCAAGTGCCTCATCTGCCGACAGGCTGCCATTTTCCACTTTTTTAAGTATTTCAGATAAAATTTTACTGTTCATTGCCTGAAAAACCCTGACAGATTACATATATTTCAAAAGAATTTTTGCGAGTGGCATCAGGTCTTAATATCTTCACATTTTTAAAATAGGTTTTTAACTCTTTTATAAAATAGTCCCTATCCTCTCCGTCAAAAAGTTTGAATAAAAAGTTACCATTTTTTACAAGCACTTTTTTGGTGAAATTGAATATTACTTTAACCAATTCAAGGCTGTTGGTATGGTCAACAATCTTTTGACCGGAAGTATTCGGTGCGGCATCAGATACTACGGTATGATAATGACCGGAATATGTCAAAACTTCCTCAAGTGTTTTATCTTCAGTCAAATCCCCTTTGATAAAGTGAATATTTTTCCCTTTTACGTTTTTAATATCAAGGATATCCACACCGACTATTTTCCCGCTATCCCCTACGATTTCAGAAAGTACTTGTAGCCATCCGCCCGGCGCACAGCCTGCGTCTAGTACGGTATCACCTTTTTTGATAAGCTTATATTTATCGTTTATCTCTTTTAATTTATAAGCAGCCCTAGAGCTGTAGCCTTCAGCTTTGGCCATTTTGTAATAGCCATCTTTTCTTTTGTACATAATAATCCTTTAAGTTTAGTAAGGAACTACTTCGTAATGTTCCAAATGGTATGTTTCGTTTGATTTTATTTCTACTGAGACATTATACATTAGTTCTATATCATCTATACTTTCCCTTTCGTAACTTAAAATCATGTCTACGATATCAGGATGAGCTTCAACCATAATACTTTTTTTGGTAAAATACGGAGCAATCCTTCTTAATTCTCTCATTATATCATAGCAGATAGTTATCTTTGATTTTACGACACCTCTTCCTTCACAATAAGGGCAAGGTTCTGTAAGTATTTTGGTCAAACTCTCTTGCACCCTTTTGCGTGTGATTTCGTACAACCCAAGAGGTGAGATATTTACAACTGATGCCTTTGCCCTGTCGTTAGCAAGCTCATCTTCTAATGTTTTAAGGACTTTTTCTTTATGCTCATCACGTTCCATATCTATAAAGTCTACAATAATAATGCCACCTATATTTCTTAATCTTAACTGCCACGCTATCTCTTTTGCCGCTTCTATGTTTGTCTTGAGAATGGTTTCCTCAAAATTACGCTTGCCGACATATTTTCCTGTATTTACATCTATAACAGTTAAAGCTTCAGCCTGGTCTATGACGATATAACCACCTGATTTGAGCCATACTCTTCTGTCAGTAAGTCTGTTTAGCTCAATCTCAATATTGTAATAGTCAAAAATTGGCAATTCCCCTTCGTAAAGCTCAATCTTTAAATGAGCGTTGGGGAGAAACTCTCTTACAAACTCTTTTATTTTTAAAAGTTCGCTTTTATTATCAACGATAATTTTTTTTACATCTTCATTAGTATAATCTCTCAAAGTCCTGTAAATAAGGTCGAGATCTTCGTAAAGCAATGATGGTGCAGATGCCTTTTTTGAAAGTTCACTGGTCTTATTCCAAAGCCTCATAAGGTAGTCAAGATCTGCCTTTAAATCATCAAAATTGGAGCCTTCACAGACAGTCCTTGCTATAAGCCCTATCCCTGCGGGCTTTATTTCGGTTAGAATGTGTTTTAACCGTTCCCTTTCCTCTTCGTTTTCGATTTTTCTTGATACACCGATATGATCGTATGTAGGCATGAGGACGAGATGCCTTCCAGGAATTGTCAGATGGGTAGTAATTCTTGCACCTTTTTGACCGATTGGCTCTTTGGCAATCTGAACGGTTATCTCTTGCCCTTCACGAATAAGATCTTCAATCGGGACATATATGTTGTCATTTTTGTTTGATTTGACTTCAGTTTCGTCTATGACGTCAACCACTCTGTCTTCCAAAAGCGAAAAAAGTTCAGCATCTTCAACATAGACATCCGCGACGTGTAAAAAACAAGCTTTGGGAAGCCCCACGTCTACAAAGGCGGATTGCATCCCGGGTAATACCTTTACTACTTTCCCTTTGTATATATTACCTACAATCCCCTTGTTTCTTGCTCTTTCTACATATATTTCCGAAACACTTCCGCCATCAAGTATGGCTACTCTTACTTCGTTTACAGTTGAATTTATAATTATATCTTTTGGCACCTGTTATCCTTTCAATTTAATGATTATTTCCTTTGCAATCTGCTTTAAGGTTTCAAATACTCCGACACCTTTTATTGCTACTGCTTCAAATGATTTTACATTTCTATAATTAAGGGCTTCTTCAAGCTCTTTTACGGGAACAATATCAGGGAGGTCCCTTTTGTTATATTGTAATACGAGAGGGATAGTATCCAAATCGTAGCCATGCTCTTGAAGATTATCTCTAAGGTTATCAAAACTGTCAAGGTTTGCATCCATTCTGTCAACCTGTGAGTCAGCCACAAATACTACACCGTCAGCCCCTTTTAATATCAATTTTCTGCTTGCATCGTAAAAGACCTGCCCCGGAACGGTATAAAGGTGAAATCTTACCTTAAAACCTTTTATCTCTCCAAGCTTAAGAGGCATAAAGTCAAAAAACAATGTCCTATCTGTTTCTGTGGCAAGAGAAATCATTTTCCCTTTAAGATTAGGGTCGGTTTTATCGTAAATGTATTGAAGGTTGGCAGTTTTGCCACAAAGCCCCGGGCCGTAATAGACTATTTTACAATTTATTTCTCTGGTAGAATAATTTATGAAGGACACTATTTTCCCCCTATATCAAATAAATTATCGATATCATCTTCCGTAATGTCAGAAAATATATTTTCTTTGTCTCCTTGAGTAGCGTTTTTTTCAAGCTCTATAAGGAGCCTTTCAAACACTTTGAGAGACTTTTTGACCCTAAGTCTTATCAGCCCTAAAGAAGTGGATTCGTCAAATATGACAATAAGTATCAGTTTCCCAGAAACAAGGCTGATATGGACATGCTCATTTTCCCCTTCGTGGAAGAGTATGGAAAACTCTTTTTCCCCTAAGAGATTGGCTAGTCCCCCGGTGGCCGCCACATTCCCTGCCACAAGAGCACCGATAGATGTTTTGTCATAGCTTTCCGTATTTTTGCTTGAGCCTATCAGCTGTCCATTTTTATCAATAAGAAAAGTAGCTTTTGCGTTGGATTCGATTTTTAACCTATCAAGTTCAGACTCAAACTTGTTAAGAATCCCTTCATCCGAAAACCAAAAAAGGTTGTCCATTTATACCCCATTTAACAAATTATAACTTATAATATCATATTATTTTGCAACTTTAAACTTAAAATCAACTTGGAAGCCCTTTTGTTCCCTCAAATGTTAACCTACTATCGCATTTCTCTCCTATTTTCAATAGATTTAAGAATAGTTACTTCGTCAGCATATTCAAGGTGGCTGCCTATAGGGATACCGCTTGCTATTCTTGTGATTAGGAGTTTATTTATATGCGAGAGCCTTTTTTTAATGTAAATGGCAGTAGTTTCACCTTCTATATCCGGGTTTGTAGCAATAATGATTTCGTTTATATTTTCTGACTCCACGCGCTTGATTAATTCATTTATCCTGAGCTTGTCAGGACCGATATCATCAAGGGGGGCTATTTTCCCCCCTAAAACATGATATAGTCCATCATATCTGCCTGATGCCTCAATTATAAAGACATCTTTGGGTTCCTCCACAACACAGATAGTGTCGTTATTTCTTGTAGTGTCAGCACAAATAGCACATATATCAGATTCAGATATGCCAAAGCATTTTTTACATATCCTTGTATTCTTTTTTAAATTTACAAGGGTGTTAGATAATCTTTCAATGTCAGGCAAATCTTTATTTAAAAGATAGAGTGCCAGTCGCATCGCCGTTTTTTTCCCGATACCCGGTAATTTGCTCAGTTCAAAAACGCAATCATCAAAAGATTTTATCTTGAACATCTCTTAGAACATTCCGGGGAAATTCAGCCCCATCCCTCCGGTAACGCTTGCCATCTTTTCCTGAAGCATTTCTTGTGATTTTTTTATCCCTTCATTAACAGCAGCAACTATTAAATCTTGCAGCATCTCTACATCTTCCGGGTCAACAACACTTTTCTCTATAGTAATGCTTACTACCTCCTGCTTGCCGTTTACTTTAACAGTCACCATACCGCCGCCGGCACTAGCCTCTACAACCTCTTTTGCTGCTTCCTCCTGCATCTCTGCCATCTTTTTTTGCATTTTTTGCGCTTGTTTCATAATTTGTTGAATATTCATATTGTTCACCTCATTTATTTATTAATTACTTTTTACCAAATTCAGTAAATTATAAAGTTAAGACTTTGTAAGGAGCGTTATTTTATCTATTTTGCAGTCAAACTCTTTTTTTATAAGGTTGACTATTTCGTCATTTTCCGCTTCTTGTTTCATTTTTCTTTGCTGAAATGTTTCCGCTTCATATTTTTTTTCAATTACCGTTTTTTTTTTATTGTTATTGTCCAAGATAATTTCAAAATCTTTAAATTCACTGTTGTACTTTAGCAACAGCTCTTTTGTAAGATTGAAATTTTCTCTTTTTGCCGTTAAATCGTAGTGGAATTTTTTTTCATCACTGAAACCTATTGTAAGTTTTCCGTTTGAAAATGAAGAGATAAATCCGTGGCTCAAATTTGCTGAAAGTGCCGGTTTTGTCTCAGCCAATTTTTTCAAAAAGGAACTCCATTTATCCTCTATTGTTTCATCTTTTGAAGTAACTTGTTGTTTTATTTCTGTATGAGAAGATGTTTTTTGAAGTACAGGAGTTGCCTGACTGGAGCCTACCGGTATTATCTCTGAAATCCTGCAAGCTTTGTATATCCCAAATTCAAAAATATATCTTGGGAGTGTAAGGGTTTTCATGTCGCTGAGGGTTTTTTGGAAAATTTGGAATAATGCAAAAAGTTTTTGCTCAGTTGCCATTGGGAGAAGTTTTTTAAATAATTCCTTTTCATCTTCGGTGAGATGGGTATCAAACTTTTTTGAGCCGGCAACTCCAAAAAGAAGAATGCGGGTATATTCTATCAAAGTTTTTATTACAAATTGAAAATTAATTCCCTTACTGTCGATTTCCTCAATTAAGTCGTAAATATCTTCTATCTTTTCATATATTATATTTTTAAACAACTCTTCTATAAGCTTTTTATCTGACATTCCAAGGAGGAAAAGGGTATCTTTATAGGTAACTTTATTGTCACCGAATGCTATTACTTGGTCAATAAGGGAAAGTGCGTCCCGCATACACCCTTCAGAGTTCCGTATGATTATATTGAGAGCATCATTTTCATAAACGATCCCTTCTTTTTCCATGACTTGTTGAAGATATTTGTACATAAATTCATGGGGAATCTTTTGGAAGTCAAACTTTTGGCATCTTGAAAGGATAGTTGCCGGTATTTTATGAGCATCGGTTGTAGCCATTATGAATATAACATATTCGGGCGGCTCTTCCAATGTCTTAAGGAGAGCATTAAAGGCAGCATCTGTTAGCATATGGACTTCGTCTATAATATAAACCTTATATTTACATTTTACAGAAACAAATTTTACGTTTTCACGCAGCTGTCTTATTTCATCAATACCTCTGTTTGAAGCTCCGTCAATTTCAACCACATCCATTGATGTCCCGTTTGTAATCTCTTTACAGTTGTCACAAACGTTGCATGGATTTATATTATCAGGCTTTTGGCAATTTATAGCTTTTGCAAATATTCTGGCGAGGCTGGTTTTGCCCACACCTCTTGGGCCTGTAAACAGATACGAATGAGATATCTTGCCAAGTTCTATGGCATTTTTAAGGGTATCAACAACAAACTCTTGATAAACCACCTCATCAAAATTTTGTGGTCGATATTTCCTGGAAAGCGGAAGGTAAGACATTAAAAGCACTCCAAAATATATTCCAACATAACTATAACTGCTCCTATACTCTGAAATAAGATGATTACTCCAAATGATATAACAAATTGATTTTTAAATCAACCGCCAAAGATTTATTAGTGTAGTGTGGAAGTGATGAGCAATGTGTCCTTTTGGTAAAAGAACTTTGGAGTTAAGGCATAGTGTTGCAGAAGATAGTAAGGTATCAATGGTAAGAAGGTATAAAAAAACCGGGCATAAGCCCGGCTCTATTTGGTTTTTTTGATCTTGTATACTAAGGCGCTTGCAACACCTATAGATGAATAAGTACCTACAACTATTCCGATTAAAAGTGCAAATGAAAATCCGTTGATTACTTCGCCTCCAAAAAGGTAAAGGGCAAGCACAGCCAAAAGGGTAGTACCGGAAGTAAGAATAGTTCTGCTTAATGTTTCGTTGATACTTTTATTCATAACTTCATATAGGTTTAATTTGCCTGCACTGTTTTTTATCCTTTCTCTTATCCTGTCAAAAACAACAATTGTGTCATTTAATGAGTAACCAACGATTGTCAAAACAGCTGCAACGATAGGAAGTGTAATCTCCTTTCCAAGCAGGCTGAATATCCCAAGCGTAATAATGACGTCATGAAAAAGGGCAAGGACTGCACCTACAGAGAAAATAAATTCAAATCTCAGTGAGACATATATCAAAATGCCAATAAGAGAGTAAATAGTTGCCATTATTGCCTTATTTTTTAGTTGTCCGCCGACTTGCGGTCCAACCTGCTCTACCCTTTCGATGACAATTTTCTGTTCGCCTGAAACTTCTTTTATCTTTGTTTGAATCGCATTTGCAGTCTCTTTAAGTCCAGCAGATGTCTTTTCAACACGTATCAGTATGTCATTTGGCTCTCCAAAAGTCTGAATTACCATCTCGCCCAAATTCAAATCCTTGAACGAGTTTCTTAGCTTGTCAAGGTCAGGAGTATTTTCAAATTTTACCTGTACTACCGTTCCACCTGCGAAATCTATACCATAGTTGAAGCCCTTTGTAAAAATTAGAAAAAGGCTCAACATAACGAGAGCAGCAGATATGCCGAAGAAGAACTTTGATTTGCCAAGAAAATCTATATTTACATTAGATTTAATTAATTCTACCATATCCCATCCCCTTTATATGCTTAAGTTTTTAGTATCTTTGCCGCCGAAGAACGTCATAAATATTGTCCTTGTAACAAAGATGGCGGTAAACATTGAAGACAGGATACCGATTGAAAGTGTGACGGCAAACCCTTTGATAGGTCCGGTTCCAAATTGGAAGAGTACGAGTGCAGCAATAAGTGTAGTTATGTTTGCATCAAGTATTGTTGACATTGCCTTTTCATAACCTGCCTCAATTGCATTAAGAGGGGTTCGCCCTATCCTCAATTCTTCCCTTATCCTTTCAAATATAAGAACATTTGCGTCAACCGACATACCTATTGTAAGGATAATACCGGCTATACCCGGAAGTGTAAGAGTAGCACCAAACGCACTCATCACCCCTAAGATTAAAACAAAATTTAGTAGGAGTGCAATATTGGCAATAACGCCTGATACTCTATAGTAAAAAAGTATAAAAATCATGACGGCTATAAATCCTATAACAGCTGCCTTTACCCCTTTTGTAATTGAGTCAAAGCCGAGAGATGGGCCCACTGTCCTGTTTTCAAGTACTACAACCGGTGCAGGAAGACTTCCTGCTCTAAGTACGATAGCCAAGTCTTTGGCTTCATCCATAGTGAAGTTACCTGAAATTTGAGCCTCTCCTCCGCTAATCCTTTCCCTGATAACAGGTGCAGAGTAGACATTATTATCAAGTACAATAGCAAGTCTTTTGTTTACGTTTTCCGCAGTGATTTGATCGAAAAGTTTGCTACCAGCGGAATCAAACTTGATGAGAACATAAGGTTCATTAAACTGAGATGAAATTCTTACTTCCGCATCCGTCAAATATTCTCCGGTAAGAACGGCTTCCCTTTTCAAAACATAAGGGACCTCCTGTTGCAGTTTGCCTGTCACCTTATCATATTCTTTGGAGTAAAGGAGAACATCGTCAAAAGGCAAATTACCGTTTATTGCATCTTGAGTGCTTACATTTTCATCCACTATATGAAATCTCAGTTGTGCAGTTTTTCCGATGAGGTCAATCGCTCTGTCTGGATCGGTAATACCAGGTAGCTGGACAAGGATTTCATTTTTACCTTGCCTTTGGATTACAGGTTCGCTTACACCAAATTGGTCAATCCTGTTTCTTATAACCTGAACAGCTTGCTCAACGGCGTAGTCTTTAACTTTATCGTATTCTTTTTGGTCAAGAGAAAATACCAAAATTTCAGGGTCATTACTGAGCGAAGAATCTACAAGGTAAGGATAGTTTTTTGTGATCAAGTCTCTTGCTTTATCGGTAAGAGCAGTTTCCTGAAATCCTAATTTAATTTTTCCATCTTTGGTTTTTTGGGCAAAACTGTATTTAATATCAGCATTTTTAAGCTCTTTTTTTAGCTGAGTTACAATCGTGTCAAGTTTACCGTCCACGGCTTTCTCGGTTTCTACACCTAATACCACATGCATCCCGCCTTGAAGGTCAAGACCCAATTTTATTTTTTCTTTGAGTGGAAACATCATGATAAGGGCGGCAATAACAATAGCAGCTATTGTAGCCCAACGAAATTTATATTTCATAGTACTATTTCTCCTCCTTTACCTCTGATGTCCCTGAAAGCTTGGTAGCAATAGCGTTTTTAGTCACTTTGATCTTCACACCGTTTGCAATTTCCACAAGGAATGTGCTTTGATCAACTACTCTGTCAATTTTACCAAAAATTCCGCTTGCAAGAACGACTTCGTCCCCCGCTTTGAGTGACTCTATCATTTGTTGTAGCTGCTTCTGTCTCTTTTGCTGAGGTCTAATCAACAAAAAGTAAAAGATGACAAAAATCAAAATTAAAGGTAAAAAAGCTCCTATGGGATTTTGTCCGGTTGCTGGACCTGCTGCATAAGCGATACTGTTAAACATTATCTCCTCCTATTTTCATTTTTTCTAATTTTTCCTGTTTAAATTCAGCAAAATATCCACCCTTTATAGCATTTCTTGCATCTTTTACAAGAGAAATATAAAAAGTTAGATTATGGATGGAATTTAATCTAAGAGCAAGCAGCTCTTGGGCTTTGTAAAGATGTCTGAGGTATCCTCTTGAAAAATTTTTACATGTGTAGCAGTTGCATTCTTTGTCAATCGGTTCTTCAGAATATATCCAGTCTGTCCTTTTGATATGCAGTCTTCCGTTGTTTGTGAAAAGGAGTCCGTTTCTTGCATTTCGTGTAGGCATGACACAATCAAACATATCTACGCCGAGAGATATACAATTGAGCAAGTCTTCTGGGGTGCCGACACCCATAAGATATCTTGGTTTGTCTTCCGGCATAAAATCTGTTGTGTAATCAGTTATTTCATACATTAAGTCGTTTGTTTCACCCACACTAAGCCCACCTATTGCATAACCGTCAAAATCAAGGCTTATGATCTGCTCCGCACTTTGCTTTCTAAGATGTTTATATACCCCACCCTGTATGATTCCAAATAGCGCCTGTTCAGGGTTTGTTTTAGCTTCTTTTGATCTTTTTGCCCATCTGTATGTCAAATCAATAGATTTTTTTACATAAGACTCTTCACTTGGATAAGGGACACATTCATCAAATGCCATCATAATGTCAGAGCCGAGCTTTGTTTGTATTTTGATAGAATCTTCCGGGCTTATAAAGAGCTTTCTGCCATCAAGATGGGAGCGAAAATGAACGCCATCTTCGGTTATTTTATTCATCTCTGAAAGGCTAAATACTTGAAACCCGCCACTATCGGTGAGGATATTACGCTTCCAAGATATAAAATTGTGAAGACCGCCAAATTTTTCAACTACCTCTTCCCCCGGTCTTAAATGCAGATGATAAGTGTTGCCGAGAATAATTTCAGCACCTATTTCATATAGGTCGTGTGGAGAAATGGCTTTTACCGAGCCAACGGTTCCAACGGGCATAAAAATAGGAGTGTGTATTTCCCCGTGAGATGTTTTTATCAAGCCTGCCCTGGCTTTTGTCCTTGTATCTTTGTGTTCAAGTGTAAAACTAAACATGGTCCCTCTTTAAAATTTAATTTATAAACATTGCATCACCGTAACTGAAAAAACGGTAGCGATTATTTACCGCGTGCTTGTAAGCATTCATCGTAGGTTCATAGCCGGCAAATGCACTGACCAGCATCAGTAGTGTTGATTTTGGAAGGTGAAAGTTTGTTATCAGTTTATCCACAATTTTAAATTTGTACCCCGGGGTGATGAATATGTTTGTAGAAAAAGAACCCGATTTGTCGATAAATCCGGTATTTGTTGCTATCGATTCAAGGGCTCTTACTGATGTTGTTCCTACTGCCACAAGTTTTTTCCCTTTATTTTTGAGGTCGTTTATTTTTTTTCTTGCTTCTTCCGATATAAAATATTTTTCTGAGTGCATCTTGTGATCTTCTATATAATCTGTCTTTACAGGTTTAAATGTGCCTATTCCAACATTTAGAGTAATTTCAACAACTTCGACACCTTTATTTTTAATCTTTTCCATCAATTCTGTTGTAAAATGAAGTCCCGCTGTCGGAGCAGCTACAGAACCTCCGTTTTTTGAATAAACAGTCTGATATCTTGAGTGATCCTCTTTTGTATCTATGCGTCTAATGTATGGAGGTAGTGGAATGTGCCCAAATTGTTCCATTAGCTCGTAAGGGTCACATTCAAACTCTAAAATTCTTACTTCGTCAATAAGTTCTTTTACTGTGATTAGCCTGTCTTCTACAATAATTGAATCCCCTTTTTTGACTTTCCCTCTGATCATACCTTTAAAAGTTCGATTATCGATTTCATCTGTCAAAAGGATTTCGATTTTACCACCGGACTCTTTTTTGCCGTAAAGCCTTGCTTTGAGGACTTTTGTATTATTGACAACAAGGAAATCGTCCGTATTAAGAAGATCTACTATGTCTTTAAATTGAAGGTCTACAATGGTATTATCTACCCTTTTTAGATAGAGGAGCCTTGATTCATCCCTCTTTTGTGCTGGGGATTGAGCAATAAGCTCATCGGGCAGGACAAAATCAAACTTGTCGATTGGGGTTTTTTGCATTTAACTTAACTTTTCTATAAGGAAATCTTTTACCTTTCCGGTATCGTTTTCAATTTCATGTAATTTTTTCGGCAACTGTTTTAACTTTTTTATATTTTCCGGCTCTTCTGGAAATTTTCCTATTGCCTTATATATTGCATCATAAAATTTCGCCGGATGTGCCGTAGCAAGACAAATATTTAACCCTTTGGTCCCCAATTTATTGGCAGCATTGACGCCACAAGCTGTATGCGGGTCCAAGATATAGCTAAAGTTTTCGTAAAAAGTTTTAATTGTGGCAAGTGTTTCTTCGTTGCTAGTGGAATATGCCGCAAAGTCTTTTTTAACAATTGTCATATCTTCATTTGTAAATGTTATTTTTTTGTTCAATTTCAACTCATCCATTTTTTCGACTACTTTTTCATGCGAGCCATAGAGATAAAATAAGTATCTTTCAAAGTTGCTTGCGATTTGGATATCCATTGAAGGGCTGTATGTCTCGCATACGTTTTTTATGCTATAGTCCCCATTATTAACAAATCGTGAAAGGATGTTGTTTTCATTTGTGGCAAGGATAAGTTTATCTATAGGCAGCCCCATTAGTTTGGCAAAATAACCGGCAAATATATTTCCAAAATTTCCGGTAGGAACCACCATATTGACTTTGTCACCTTTTGCCGCTTTGAAATAGCAGTGGAAATAATATACTATTTGAGCAAGTATCCTTGCCCAATTTATTGAATTTACGGCACCGAGGCTATACTGTTTCTTAAAATCCACATCCGAAAAGATTTCTTTTACTATGAATTGACAGTCATCAAAAGTCCCGTCAACCGCCAGATTAAAGACATTATTGTCGGTTACCGTTGTCATTTGAAGTTCTTGAATAGGGCTAACTTTACCTTTCGGATGAAGTATAAAGATATTGATGTTTTTCTTTCCTCTTACTCCATATATCGCTGCACTACCGGTATCACCGCTTGTAGCACCTAAAATATTTAGTTTTTGTCCGGTTTCTTCAAGGATGTATTCAAAAAGATTACCCAAAAATTGAAGAGCGATATCCTTAAAAGCATAAGTAGGTCCGTGAAATATTTCTGCAATATAAATATCCCCTTTTTTCACAACAGGTATAACATCCCTGCTTTCAAAAGTGGAGTAGCTTTTATTAATTATGTTTTTAAGGGTATCTCTCTTAATATCATCGGTAAATTTTGAAATTATTTCAAAAGCAAGCTCTTGGTAGCTAAGGGATGAAAGTTTAATCAATTCACTGTTTGAAATGTGAGGTATTTCCTGCGGGATTAGCAGACCTCCGTCTTCGGCAAGCCCCATCATTACAGCTTCTTTAAATTTTATATTGTTGACTTTTCCCCTTGTACTTTTATAAAGCATCCTTTTCTCCTTTTAAAAAGAAGGTACTCCGCTAAGGGAGTACCTATTAGATTAAACCATTTCGATATCAGCAAAGAAATATCTTGTTTCCTGAGCAGCAGTTTCAGGGGCATCGGAGCCATGAACTGCATTGTTGTCAATATTTGCACCAAACTCTTTTCTCAAAGTGCCCTCTTCTGCATTTGCAGGATTAGTTGCACCCATTAACTTTCTCCAGTCGAGGATTGCATTCTCTTTTTCAAGAATCATAACCACACAAGGGCCGCTGCTCATAAATGTGGTAAGGTCATTAAAGAAAGGTTTTTCTTTGTGCACAGCATAAAAACCTTCTGCGACCTTTTTAGTCATATGAATTTTTTTCATTGCTACAATCTTAAATCCGTTGCTTTCAATACGGTCGATTATTTTTCCTGTATACCCTTTTGCAACGGCATCAGGTTTAATTATTGCAAATGTTTTTTCCATGTAAATTACCTCCGTTTTTGTTTAAACCTGAACTATTAGCATTATTTTATAATCATTGCAAGAAAAGTTATGTCTACCCCGGATTTATTTTCAATGGAATGTCCTTCACCTTTTTTGGTAATCAAGAGGTCTCCGGGATAAAGGATATCTTCTTGCCCGTTATCACTTACTATGCCTGAGCCGTCGAGCATAAAGTATATCTCCATATCATCTTCATGAGTGTGGTAACCGATAAGTGAATCGGGCTTTAAATTGACAACGGAAAACATTTTTATATTTCCTGAAAATTGGCTCATGGCTTCATACCCCATATTTATTAGGCTACCTCTCCCACCTCTTGGGTTTTCTACTTTTTTGGCATCAATATCTTTTCCTCTGACAATCATAAGGCCTCCTTAGTAAGATGGGATTTATTTAATAATGCAGAGATAAAAAAGTCAATAAATGAATTGACTGAAAATGTTAAAAATACTAAAATTGGCTGGTTATATCTTCAAGCAGGTATGTTAAAGAGGGTAAGATGGGGAATCTGTTTGTTTTTTTGGTTGATTTTTTTAAAGAGGTGGAAAACCCAAAAGATTACGATGATTTTATTGAAAAGTATCTTATATTTAGAACTCTAACATATCTTTTTTTGTCAATCTTTTTAATGCTTTTGTGGGGTTTGTTTGATTATTTTATAGACTACGAAAATTTCAGATATTTTATTAAGTTAAGGGTTGGTTATGCCTTAATTGTTTTTATCATTCTTATTATTTATTCACTTAAAAATATGCCTTATAAGTATTATAGGATTGTAGGATTTATAAACTATGCCCTTCTTATTTCATCGGTGTTTCCTATGTTGTTGGCTACAAATGAAAAGCTTTCATATTTTCTCGGATTTAGTGTAATATTTTTTGGCACATCCATTATTATGGTATGGCCGATTATTTATATGATTGTCCCTATGGTAATTAGCTTTGTCCTATATATGTTTGTTTTTGACATAAATCTGTTTGCAAAAGAAAGTATAGTGGTAACAATATTCATGCCCACCGTTTTTTTGGTATCATTGGCTGCCAATATCTTGGTTTACAATGAATTTATGTTAACAAACTATCTTATAAAAAAACTTAATTCCAAATTGGAATAATCATAACCGACATAACCTTCATAAATATTCTTGGCAGTTTCATAAGGTTAAATTATATTTGACTATAAAGTTTAATTTTGCTAAAAAAAGTAAAACTGTAGAGGTGTCGAATATGATTTGGAATGAAGAGTTTGAAACCCTGCCAAGAGAGGCATTAGAGGCTTTACAGCTAAGGAGATTGCAAAATCTTGTGGAGAGAGTTTACGCTACAGTCCCTTTTTACAAAGAAGCCTTTGATAAAAAAGGGGTAAAACCTGAAGACATAAAAAGTTTGAAAGATTTAAGAAAGTTGCCTTTTACTTACAAGCAAGATATGAGAG
The DNA here is from genome assembly GCA_022813675.1 of Deferribacteraceae bacterium V6Fe1. GTDB lineage: Bacteria > Chrysiogenota > Deferribacteres > Deferribacterales > Deferrivibrionaceae > Deferrivibrio > Deferrivibrio metallireducens. The sequence continues at coordinate 766,484 of CP063375.1, forward strand.
ACAATTATCCCTACGGTTTGTTTGCTGTACCAAAAGAGCAGGTCGTCAGAATTCATGCTTCAAGCGGGACTACAGGGAAACCTACAGTGGTTGGTTATACAAGGCGGGATATTGGCACATGGGCTGAGCTTATGGCAAGGACATTTACAGCTGCGGGGGTAAAAAAAGGCGATGTTTTGCAAAATGCTTACGGATATGGTCTTTTTACAGGAGGGCTTGGAGCTCACTATGGAGCAGAATTGATCGGTGCTTCTGTTATCCCTATTTCAGGGGGTAATTCCGCTAAGCAGGTAATGATTTTAAAAGACTTCGGTACGACTGCGATATCCTGCACTCCATCATACGCTTTAAATCTCTATGAAGTTGCATTAGAGGAAGGTGTGAATTTAAAAGATCTGCCGGTAAGAGTGGGAGTGTTTGGAGCAGAGCCATGGACAAATGCAATGAGGAAAGAGATTGAAGAAAAGTGGGGGATAGATGCCATAGATATATACGGACTTAGCGAAGTAATGGGCCCCGGAGTTTCATTTGAATGTGTTGAGGCAAAAAACGGTATGCATATTAATGAAGACCATTTTATTGCAGAGATAATTGATCCCGAAACCGAAGAACCTCTTGAATACGGTCAGGTTGGTGAACTTGTTTTTACAACCATAACAAAAGAGGCAATACCTCTCATAAGATATAGGACAAGGGATATTACTAGACTGATAAAAGAGCCTTGCAAATGCGGAAGAACTTTTGTCAGAATGGAAAAAGTAACAGGCCGTAGCGACGATATGCTTATTATAAGAGGTGTTAATGTATTCCCATCTCAAATAGAATCTATTTTGGTTGAAAGAAAGGGTGTTCAACCGCACTATCAACTTGTTGTTGACAGGGTTGGTAATCTGGACACGCTTGAAGTGCAGGTAGAGGTTGGAGAAGAGCTATTTTCCGATGAAATAAAGGTTTTGCAAAGTATTGAAAAGGGTATAGAGAAGGATATTAAAGATATTATAGGTGTTTCGGCAAAAGTTAAGCTCGTGGAGCCTAAGACTATTCAAAGGAGTGAAGGTAAGGCAAAAAGGGTTATTGATAAGAGAGTTATGAAATAGTTTAGGAGGATGAACTATGAAGATTTTACAGATTTCGGTGTTTATTGAAAATCAGTCAGGAAGGCTTTATGAAGTAACAAATTTGCTTGGTAAAAATGGAATAAATATCAGAGCGCTGTCATTGGCAGACACTTCGGATTTCGGAATATTGAGACTTATCGTTAATGACCCGGAAAAGGCGCACTCTATGTTAAGGGAAAACGGTTTTACCGTAGGTAGAACAGAGGTGATAGCTGTTGAGGTGCCGGATAAACCGGGGGGGCTTGCCAGTGTCCTTAAAGTATTAGATGAAAATAAAATTAATGTTGAGTACATGTATGCTTTTGTTGAAATGAGTGGTGATTGTGCAGTAATGATATTCAGGTTTGATGAGACGGATAAGGCGTTAAAGGTGCTTTCAGACAATGGGATTAACACTATAGAAGGGAAAAAAATATACGGGATGTAGAGATGAAAATTATGATAAAAAATTTTTTAATAATACTTGTGTTATTGGTTAGCAGTGTTTCTTATGCGGAAGTAAAGATTGGAGCTCTTTTTGCCGTAACAGGTCCTGCTTCATTTCTCGGTTTGCCTGAAAAACAGACACTTGAAATGCTTGTGGATGAGGTTAATGCTAATGGCGGAATCAACGGCGAAAAGATAGAGCTTGTTGTTTATGACACTAAAGGGAGCGACCAGGAGGCGAGAAAGAAATTTTTAAGATTAGTCAAAAAAGACAGAGTCATTGCAGTGATAGGTCCTACAAGGAGCGGATCTACACTTGCGATAAAAGATTTGGCAGATAGCGAAAAGGTGCCGGTTTTAAGCTGTGCTGCAAGTGCAAGGATAGTCGACCCATTATCAAAGTATATGTTTAAAGTTGCACCTTCAGACAGCCATGCAGTTGAAAAAATTTTTGAGTTTTTGTCTGAAAAGGGGAAAAATAAAATCGCTGTGCTGACCGCTCAAAATGGTTTTGGTGATTCGGGGCGTGCAGCTCTTGAACAGCTTGCTCCTCAATATAAAGTTGAAATTGTGGCAAATGAAAAGTTTAGGGATACGGATAAAGATATGACATCTCAGCTCAGCAAGATTGCATCACAAAACCCTGATGCAGTAATTGTGTGGGGTGTTGGACCCGCACCTGCGATAGTTGCCAAAAATTTCAGACAGCTTAATATGAAAGGTTATCTTATAATGAGTCACGGTGTTGCTTCCAAGAAATTTATAGAGCTTGCAAGGGATGCTGCCGAAGGTGTTATTTTGCCTGCCGGCAGACTTTTAGTGGCTGATAAGTTGTCTGATAATGATAAGTTTAAAAAGCTTTTGGTTGAATACAAGAACAAATATGAATCAAAATTTAACTCACCTGTTTCCACATTTGGCGGTCATGCTTATGATGCACTTATGATTTTTAAGACAGCTTATGCAGGGAGTAAGAATAATTTAATATCAGGGATCGAAGGGATAAAAGGATATTTAGGCACATACGGGGAATTTAATTTTGATAGTGTAAACCATGATGGACTTAGTAAGGATGCATTTGTAATGGTGGAGATTAAAAATGGGGATTGGGAGTTAATAAAATAAATACAAACTTAGGAGGATGTATTATGAAGTTCAAAATTTTGGTTTGTGCAATAGTTTTGGTAAGTGCCTCGGCATTTGCGGAAATTAGGCTTGGAGCACTTTTTGCGGTGACAGGTCCTGCATCATTTCTCGGCCTGCCTGAAAAACAGACACTTGAGATGCTTGTGGATGAGGTTAATGCAAGCGGTGGGATTAACGGCGAAAAAATAGAACTTTTTGTTTATGACACAAAGGGGAGTGATCAGGAAGCAAGAAAAAAGTTCTTAAGGCTTGTTCAGAAAGATAAAGTGCTTGCAGTGATTGGACCTACAAGGACGGGCTCGGCTCTTGCAATAAAGGATTTGGCTGAGGAGAGCAAAGTGCCGCTTTTTACTTGCGCCGCGAGTAGAAAAATAGTCGATCCTGTAGCCAAATATGTTTTTAAATCGCCACAAAGTGACGACCATGCAGTTGAGAAGATTTTTGAGTATTTGACGGCAAAAAATAAGTCAAAAATAGCTATAATGACTGCACAAAACGGGTTTGGTGCCGCAGGCAGGGATGCACTTATTGCAATTGCACCGCAATATAAAATAGAGATAGTTGCCGATGAAAAATTCAGAGATACAGACAAGGACATGACATCCCAGCTTAGCAAGATTGCATCACAAAACCCTGACGCAGTAATTGTATGGGGTGTGGGGCCTGCTCCTGCGATAGTTGCTAAAAATTTCAGACAGCTTAACATGAAGGGCTATCTTATAATGAGTCATGGTGTTGCTTCTAAAAAATTTATAGAGCTTGCAGGGGATGCGGCTGAAGGTGTTATTTTGCCTGCCGGCAGACTTTTAATAGCAGATAAATTGCCTGAAAATGATAAATATAAAAAGCTATTGGTTGAGTATAAAAGTAAATTTGAATCTAAATACAATTCACCTGTCTCTACATTCGGCGGTCACGCATACGATTCTTTCCTTATGTTTAAAAAAGGGGTTGAGAGTGGCGGAAAAGATAGTGCGAAAATCGTTGCTGCCGTGGAAAAGATAAGGAATATGATTGGCACTGCAGGTGAATTTAATATGTCTGAAGGTGACCATAACGGTCTTACAAAAGAGGCGTTTGAAATGCTTATTATAAAAAATGGTAATTGGGAGATTGCTGAATAATGCAGTTTTTATATTCCGGAATTACAAGTGGCAGTATTTATGCCCTTGTAGCAATTGGGTTTAATATTATTTACAATACAACCGGAATAATTAACTTTGCTCAAGGGGAATTTGTAATGTTAGGCGGGATGTTCATCTATAGTCTTTTATATATGATGAATATCCCGTTTATTTTTGCTTTTCCTGTAGCGTTGTTTGGTGCATTTGTGTTAGGGGTATTATTTGAGAGGGTTTTTATCAGGTATGTTAAAGTAAAAACCGAGCTCAATCTCATTACAATAACCATTGCAGGCTCGATAATTTTAAGAGGGATTGCAATGCTGATTTGGGGAAGAGACACTTTATTGGTAGAAAGCTTCATCCCCTCAAAAACAATTCAGCTTTATGAGGGTACAATTACCTCTGACAGTGTTTTAGTAATAGGGGTATCCCTTTTTATATCGTTTTTTCTTACAATATTTTTCAAGAAGACTAAGTATGGTAAAGCTTTCAGGGCATGTTACGAAGATAAGGTTGCAGCCTCTGTTTGCGGTATCAACGTGAAAATGGTTGTTATGTTCTCATTTGGTATAGCCGCTTTTTTAGGTGCTGTGGCGGGTGTTGCAGTCTCTCCTATAACGTATGTTACTTACAATGATGGCGTGATGACCGGGCTTAAGGGGTTTTCGGCGGCGGTAATGGGGGGGCTTGGCAGTTTTTGGGGCGGTATTTTTGGCGGAATTATACTTGGAGTCAGTGAAGCTTTTTTTGCATCTGTATTTCCGTCAGGCTATAAAGATGCGATGGCATTTTTAATAATATTATTGATTTTATTTTTTAGACCACAAGGGATTCTTGGAAGGAAAAAGGCTACAAGGGTATGACAAAAATACAATGCCAGATTTATTTAATTAAAGGGTGATTGAGCTGTTTTTATGAGAAAATTGAATTTTTCGTTTGTTATTATCAATTTATTTTTTTTGTTTTGGGTTGGAATGTATGTCAAAAATGAATATTATTTAAGTCTTGTAATATATATTTTGTTTAATGCTATTAATGCATCTTGTTTAAACGTGCTTTTAGGCTATGCAGGGATTATTTCTCTCGGGCAGGCTGCTTTCTTTGGGATAGGGGCTTACAGCTCAGGTATCTTGACTGCTACCTACGGGATTAATCCTTATTTGACAATAATTATAGGTGTCATACTATCGGCAGTAATTGCGCTAATAATCGGTTATCCGGCACTCAAGCTTCATGGGCATTATCTTGCGATGGCAACTCTTGGATTTGGGATGATAGTGTATATATGCTTTAATGAGATGGACTTTTTAACAGGCGGACCATCAGGACTTACAGGAATTCCGGATATGTCATTTTTTGGATTCTTACTTGATGATGAATATAAATTTTTTGTTTTTATGGGTGCAGTTTACATGTTATTTCTCTTTTTGATGGAGATGTTTGATAAGTCATTTCTCTCGTATAAATTGAGATTTATTCATGAATCTGAAAATGCATCAAGTTCATACGGCATAGATGTAGCAAAAACAAAGCTTACCACATTTGTGGTGGTAGCTTGCATTACTTCAATAAACGGCAGTCTCTTTGCTTTCTACTCAAATTTTGTCAGCCCTGTATCGTTTAGTTTTCATTACTCTGTCGAAATGCTCGTGATGGCAGTATTCGGTGGGCTGGGAAGCATTACTGGAGGCACAATAGGAGCAGCGATATTGACATCAATCCCTGAAATTTTTGCGGAAATAGAAGATTATGAAGTTGTGATTTACGGCGTTATTCTTGCTGTCACGATTTTGTTTTTAGACGGCGGAATAGCAAAATTATGTAGAAGACTGGCAGGTAAATATGTTAAGTCTGAATAATGTCTCCGTCAACTTTGGCGGCGTTAAGGCACTTACCGATGTAACGTTTAATGTGCCGGCTAATAAAATTACCGCACTAATTGGCCCAAACGGTGCGGGGAAAACCACCCTTTTTAATTCAATTACAGGGTTTATACCGCATTTTACCGGTGATATTCAATTTGAGAATAATAAGCTTAACGGAAAATTACCTCATGAAATCTTTCAGTTGGGGATATCAAGGACTTTTCAAAATTTAAACTTGATAAATGAATTAACCCTTCGTGAGAATATGCTTTTGGGAGTTATAGGCAAGGAAAAACCTGCCATATTTTCAAGTTTTTTCAGACTTAATAAAGGTTATTGGAAAAGGGTTGAGGAAAGGATTGACGATGTGCTTTATCTTACAGGGATAAAGAAATGGGAGAAACACAAACCCGACTCAGTCCCATATGGAGTGTTAAAAAATTTGGAGATGGCAAGGGCACTTATATCAAACCCAAAATTACTTTTGCTTGATGAGCCTGCCGCAGGACTAAATAATAAAGAGCGTGAAAATATCGCGGAGATTATAGCTCAGCTTAAAGATAAAGGGTTTACTGTATTGATGGTGGAGCATGATATGGGATTTGTCTCACATCTATCAGATTATGTGGTTTGTCTTAATTTTGGACAGGTCATAGCAAAGGGGACTTTTGGTGAAATAAGAAATAATAAAGATGTAATAAAAGCTTATCTTGGTGATGAAGATGCTTAAAGTAAAGTCATTGTGTGTTAACTACGGTGCTGTTCAGGCGCTTAAGAATATATCTATCCATATAAGGGAAAAAGAGTTTGTCGCCCTTATCGGCTCCAATGGTGCAGGAAAGACCTCCCTTTTGAATTCTATTATGGGGATTGTAAAGCCTAAAGAAGGGGAAATAGAATTTAACGGTAAAAATATCACTCATTTGCCTGTGGAGCAAAAAGTAAAGGAAAAGATTTCACTTGTGCTTGAGGGCAGAAGGGTTTTTGCCAATATGACCGTTTTGGAAAATATCGAAGTAGGGGCTTTTCGGGGGGACAAAAGAAATTTTGATAAAAAACTAAAATTTATATACGATATCTTTCCCGTTTTAAAAGAAAGAAGTTGGCAGCCTGCGGGGATGCTTTCCGGCGGAGAGCAGCAGATGCTCGCCATTGCAAGGGCTTTGATAAGTGAGCCGAAATTGTTGTTAATGGATGAGCCTTCAATGGGGCTTGCTCCTTTAATTATAAAGGATGTCTATGAAAAACTTTTGATATTGAAAGAGACGGGACTTACAATTTTTCTGGTAGAGCAAAATGCGGCAGCAGCATTAAAGTATGCTGACAGAGGGTATGTATTGGAAAATGGTAAGGTTGTATTACAGGGCAAAAGTAGTGAACTTTTACAGGATAATGAGATAAAAAGAGCATATCTCGGTAAAGAATATAAAGAGAAGTGGGAGCGTTAGATGAAAAATATTTGGCAATACGAAGAAGAGACAATGAGTCTTGATGACCTCAAACAATTTCAGCTTGAAAGACTTCAATCAACTTTAAATCGTGTTTCTGAAAATGTGGATTTTTATAAAAGCAAATTTAAAGATGCAGGGGTAGATATTACAAAAGTTAAATCTTTGGAAGATATAAAACATTTGCCTTTTACTACTAAACAGGATTTAAGGGATAATTATCCTTATGGGATGTTTGCTGTCCCTCTGAAAGATATTGTCAGAATACACTCGTCAAGCGGAACTACCGGCAAACCGACGGTAGTGGGTTATACAAAAAGGGACCTTGAAACTTGGAAAAATTTGGTGGCAAGGATAATGGTCGCTGGAGGTGTATCGGCAAACGATATCGTACATATCGCTTTTTCATATGGCCTTTTTACCGGCGGCTTCGGATTGCATTACGGAGCAGAGCACATTGGGGCAAGTGTTATCCCTGTATCAAGCGGCAACACAAAGAGACAGATTATGATTATGCAGGATTACAGGAGTAGCGTCCTTGTCTGCACCCCCTCTTACGCTCTTCATATTGCAGAGACCCTTGAGAATGAAGGTCTTTCGAGAAATGATATTTTTTTGAAATATGCACTCTTGGGTAGCGAGCCGTGGGGTGAAAAAATCAGAAGTGAGATTGAAAATAAACTAGGCGTATCCGCCACAGACAATTATGGTTTGTCTGAGATTATAGGTCCGGGTGTTTCAGGTGAGTGTCAGTGTAAAAATGGGCTTCACATAAATGAAGACCACTTTTATGCCGAGATAATCAACCCTGATACCTGTGAAGTATTACCCGAAGGGGAAAAGGGGGAATTGGTATTGACTACTCTTACCAAAGAGGCAATGCCCCTTATTAGATATAGAACAAGAGATATTACAAGACTGTTTAGGGACAAATGCCCCTGTGGAAGAACCTTTATAAAGATGGAGAAACCTTCCGGCAGGACTGATGATATGTTAATAATTAACGGAGTAAACGTATTCCCTAGCCAAGTGGAAGAGGTATTTAAAGAGTTTGATCAAGCTACTCCGCATTATATTATTATTGTAAAAAAGAAAGGTCATCTGGATTTGATGGAGATACAGCTTGAAATATCCGAAAATCTTTTCTTTGACGAAATGAAAAAGCAAAGAACATTGCTTGAAAAAATGCACGAAAGGATGTTTAGTGTTTTAGGGATAAAACCAAAAATAAAATTTGTTGAGCCCAAGACAATTGAAAGATTTGAGGGTAAGGCAAAAAGGGTCATTGATGAAAGACAGTTTTGATGAAGATATCAAGGGGGTTGTTAATTTTATCTTTGAAGCTTCAATCCTGCAAAATATGCAAAGAAGCGGCAATGTTTTTTTAGGTAGCGGGAAACAGACCGTTGGCGCTCATATATTCAGGACGGTTTTAATCGGTTATCTTCTTGCAAAGATGACCGATGGGGCAAATGCTGAAAAGGTAATGTTGATGTGCCTCTTTCATGATATCGAAGAGAGCAGGACTGGTGACTTAAATTATTTGCAGCAAAGATATGTGACCTCAGATGATAAAAGGGCACTTAAAAATGCGGTTGACAATTTACCATCAAAAGATGATATTCTTAAGACCGTAGAAGAGTATGAAGGGATCAAGAGCCTTGAGGCTAAGCTTGCCAAGGATGCCGACACGTTGGAGCTTTTGTTTTACTTAAAGGAGGAGCTTGACAAAGGGAATCTGCAGGCTGAAAATTGGATTAAGCATGCTCAGAAAAGACTTATTACGGAGACTGCAAAAAATATCTTGCCAACACTTAAGAACACGAAATATTACGATTGGTGGTACAATTTAACGAATGATTGGGATAAAGGGAACAAAAAGTGGTAGCTCAAATGGAAAATTTCCAGGTATTTTTGATACACTCAAGCATTGTTTCGGTGTAATTTTATTAAAAGATATAAATATTATATCTCTCTATCTTAATCCTGCCCACACATTAAATCTCGTTTCGATTTATCTTTTCATGATGATTATACCTTACAAGCCTATGGCCAAAGGGGAAAGTTTTAGTTTTGAAAATATTATTGAAGGTATTTTGCTGACTATCTTTTTTATCTGTTTATTATATCTTTTCCTGCCCCGGAAAAAGGTCGGATTTTTAGGCTTTTTCAGGATTATGCTTGCTGCCGAGGTAATAGATGTCTTAAATCCTATCACATTTTTTTTGCCTGGTAACTTATTGGTATATTTTTATGCTGCAACATTAGGTTGGTATTTTTTAATAATTGTTATTTTGCTAAACAAGTTTACCGGGATGCCAAGGCATATCGGTATTGTGTATGTGTTTTGCGTGTTTTTTGTGGTTAATATGATCCCCGCGATGTTTTATTAGTTTTTCCAAGTGAGTTTATCTATTATGTGGTCAACCGTTCTGTTTAAGAGAGTAAAAACAAAAATAATTGCTCTGAAAGGTTTTGGAATTAACACAAATGAAATATATCTAAATACCGATAAGACTTTTCTCAAATGATACACAAAATCGGCAAATATCGATTTGAACATAAAGCTCTAAGCCCTACCTTTTAATTCTTTTATCTCTTTGAAGATGAGCCACTCTCCGTCTTGTATTTTGAAGTAGCTTTTACAGTAGTATATTAAAAGCTCGTTTTGGTTATCTACAAAGTGCTCAATATATTTTACTTCAGAGAGCTTATGTTTTGTTTGTTCGCTGATTATTTTAATACCAGAGTGTGTTAAATTGGATAAAACATTTTTAAAATGTTCGGCATATTCATGCTTGCAACCAAAAATTTTTTTAAATTCACTTTCTTCATGGTATAAATCAAAGATTATTTCGGGCTTATTTTCTTTGAAGCAAGTCGCCCTCAAAATGAGAATATCAGTAGGTGATATCGACATTTTTCCCCTCTTTAAAAAGTACAAGCTGTATCTCTTCAAGCAGCAAATCAAATGAGCTGCGGTTAAGTGCCGAAATAAATATGGCTTCAGGGTAGAAATTTTTAATATTGTCTATAATTTCGTTATCGACCTTATCGACTTTGTTAAAAACTGTTAGTCGTGGTTTATCCCCTAAGCCTAACTCATCCAAAATGTTATTTACCGATGCGATATGCTTTTCAAAATTTTCATTGGATATGTCAACTACATGCAAGAGAAGATCGGAGTCATTTAATTCTTCCAACGTGGATTTGAATGCACCTTTGAGATTTTCAGGTAAATCTCTGATAAAACCAACTGTATCTGTAATGATTACCTCTCTTTCTTTTGGAAATCTCAGTCTTTTGGAGCTTGTATCAAGGGTGGCAAACATAAGATTATCAGCAAAGATGTCACTGTTTGTAAGAGAGTTTAAAAGTGTCGATTTCCCTGCATTCGTATAACCGATAATGGAAACTATCGGGAGTCTGTTCTTTAAACGCCTACTTTTTTGAGTTACCCTTACCCTTTCTATCTCTTTAAGCTTTTTCGAAAGAAAAGCTATACGGTCATTGATTCTACGCCTGTCTATTTCAAGTTTTGTTTCACCTGGGCCTCGTCCTCCAATCCCGCCGGTTAATCTTGAAAGTGAGTCGTCCCTAACGGAAAGTCTTGGTAATATATGTTTTAATTGGGCAAGCTCGACACGAAGCTTACCTTCGTTTGATTTTGCCCTTCTTGCAAAAATATCCAAAATAAGCTGTGTCCTGTCTAATATTTTAAGCTCAGTCATATCTGAAATATTTTTTGCCTGTGCCGGAGAAAGGACATTGTCAAAAATTAAAAAATCTGCGGAAAGCTGCATAGCCTTAATTAATATCTCTTTCAGTCTGCCAGGACCTATCACGTATTTTGGATGTATCTCTTGCTTGATTTGAGTATATGTATCTAAAACCATAAGCATGGCACTCTCAGTCAATTCTTTTAACTCTGACATTTTGTCTGAAGCCTCTTTTTTACTGGGGTATACCCCTACCAAAATAGCGGAAGGGAAAGGATTGTTATTCTTTAAAACCTGAGATTTTTCCTGCATCTCTTTTTCAAGAGAGGAGATAAAAGAGATATAATCGTCAATTTGACTGTGAATACTTGTTTCTGTAAGTGTGTCATATATTTTATTTTCAGGATTTGGAGGCAGTAGATAAGCGGTTTTAAGCTTTTCAGGCTCTCCATTTTCCGAAGAATGAAGTATGGAAAGGCTGTCAAGCCTTAGAAGAGCAAGGTCTGTAATGTCATCATCGGTAAAATCCTCTCCATATAGGTGAGTGTGGACAAGTCTTAAGCCTCTTAATTTTCCCGGTATTAAGCCAAATCTTTTTAATATAGGAATGACAATTTCCTTATTTGTCCCTACTACAACAAATCTGACGATATTCTGTCTGTCAATGAGTAGTCCTATCTGCCTGTTAAGCTCAAGTGACAGTCCGGCTATGTATTTTGCAAGGTCAAATGAAATAATACCTTTGCTAAAACTTTTTCTTTTTTCGAGCTTTTTAAGCTGATTTAGCTGAGAAGCTCTTAAATTTTCAAGATTACCTGATAATATTGTTGCCTCCGTCAAAGTTATATTTTATAAAGTAAGTAATATTTTAAAAAAAATAAAGATAATTTTGAGGGATGTATGGCTGGAAATCTTATAAGACCTTTAGATGCGCTGAATGAAGTGCTTAAATGTGCTAGAATAATGAGTTATGAATTGGTAGATATATTTAGTGCTCCGGGCAGGACAATTTTTGAAAATCCCGTTTCAAAAAGATTTTTGCCGCCACTTGATAATTCTGCAATGGACGGTTATGCAGTTAAGTTTGAGGATATTAAAAATTTACCAGCAAAGCTTAAAGTTATTGGTAACATTCAGGCCGGTGACAGTATTAAAGGGCTAACTTTGAATAGTGGGGAAGCATTTAAGATTATGACCGGTGCATTTGTCCCTGGGGGGGCGGATACCGTCGTAGAATATGAAGTCACAGAGCAGATTGGAGAAGAAGTGACTATTTTAAAGGAAAAAAAGAAAGGTGCAAACATAAGAGTCAAAGGTGAAGATATCGCTGTTGGAAGCGTTATTGATGTAAAGGGGAAAGTTGTTACCCCGGAAATTTATGCCAGACTGATTTCCGTTGGAGTAAATTTTGTAAAGGTTTATACTAAACCTAAAGCGCTTGTTATTGGCACCGGTAATGAGCTTGCTTATCCGGGTGATAACTCGGATAGCTTTAAAACAATTGACGCAAATAGCTTTTATATTTCAAATCTTTTAAAATCAAATGGTGCGGAAGTAACTTATTTGGGTATTGCAAAAGACAGTGTTGATGATTTGGTCGACAAAATTAAGTTTGCCAAAAATTATGATTTTATAGTTACTTCGGCAGGTATTTCCGAAGGGGATTTTGATGTGGTAACCAATTCTGGCAAGACCTTGGCAATTAATTGGATTTTTAAGGGGGTAAGTCAAAAGCCGGGTAAACCGTTTTCATTTGGGTTATTGGGTGAAAAGCCTATTTTTGCATTGCCGGGAAATCCTGTGAGTTCAGCTTTTTGCACATTTTTTTATATCCTTCCGTTTTTGAAAAAGATGACCGGTTTAGATAAATATATAAATGATTCTGTAACGGCGACAATAACTGTGCCAATGTTTAAGAAAAACAAAAGGGTACATTTTAATAGGGGGATTTTGAAATATGATAATGTGCAAAGAGAATTTATGGTGACACCATATGTTTCTCAGGATTCTCACATAATTTCATCTATTGCTTCCAGTAATTGCTATATTGAAATAGATGAAGATACTACCGGAGAAATAGAAGTTGGAAGTCAGGTAAAGTGTTATATTTATGACAAAAATTCAATTTTCTGATATCCCGATTGTTTACGAAGATGATTTTTTGGTAGTGCTTAACAAGCCTCACGGGGTACTTGTGGTGGAGGATAGGTACGATAAAAACCTTCCCACACTTAAAGATATTTTAAAAGAAGAATACGGCGAAATTTTTGTTACCCATAGGCTTGATTTTGGCACCGGAGGATTGATAATTTTTGCAAAGGATAAAGAGACTCATAGGAATATAAATGAGCAATTTGAAAAAGGTGAAGTAGAAAAAGAGTATTTGGCGTTGGTTAAAGGGACGGATTTTCTTCCTGTCACAGTAATGTTGCCAATCTCAAAAAGAAATTCAAAAGGGAGATACAAGATCAACTTTAAATCGGGCAGAAAAGCGGTTACGACATTTTTCCCTATAAGAGAATTTAAAAACACTACTCTTGTTAAGGCAATACCTTTAACCGGCCGGACCCATCAAATAAGAGTTCACTTGAAAGCGATTAAATTTCCTTTGGCAAAAGATTTTTTGTACGGGGGAAAATCTGAGGACAAAAGACTGACTCTTATGTGTTCAAAAATGTCATTTATCCACCCTAAAACAAAAGAAAAATTAGCTTTTGAGTTGGATTTGTCTGACTTTTTAAGTCAAGCTATTTCTTGATATTTAACACATTTAGTTGACAAAATTCAAATACTTATTAATATTAGCTAATTTAATTCGGGGGAATTATGTATCTTTACGCACAACTTGAGTTTGTTTTTCTGCAAAATGCAAGGGTGGGCGACATCCCTTTGCTTTTTATTATGTCTAATAAAGAGCGTTTTAGAGGCAAAATTGTAGATTTTGATCAATATACTATCATAATTGATGATGCCGGTGTGAAAATTAACATTGCCAAAAGGGATATAGCTACAATAGCTTCCGCTAAGGATGTTATTGATGTGGAATATATAAGTAAGACTTATTATCAGGCACACAAAGGTAGACATCCAAAGCATGTTAGGCCTCCGATGCAGGATATTTTTCTTAACGAGGTGCGTAAATCAAGGTCTCCTGTTGTAGCTTATTTAAGAAACGGTGTAAAAGTAAAAGGGCTCTTAATCGGGTTTGATGACTATACAATGCTGACATCTTTTGAAGATAGGCAACAGCTGATTTATAAAACTTCTGTATCAACGGTTTATCCTCTGTATCAGGTTGGTGAAATAATTAAATACGATGGAGAGAGAGGGTAGCAATGGATAAATCCGAAATAAAAATTTTAGTGGTAGATGACGAAGAACATACAAGATTAGGGTATGCCGAAGTGTTAAAGCTTGAAGGCTATAATGTTGATGCCGCTGAGAATGGCTTGGAAGGATTAAAGTTTGCCAAAAATAAAAGTTATGATGTTATAGTGACAGACCTTAGAATGCCTGAGATGGACGGAGCTCAATTCATTGAAAATTTAAGAAAATTCGACAAAGAGGTAAAGGTTGTAGTTATTACAGCTTTTGGAAGCTTTAAATCATACAAGCACCTCACTTCCCTTGGTGCTGTTGAATATATAAATAAACCTGTTAGAGCAAAAGATTTAAAAGAAGCGATAACAAAAGTGCTAAGTTTATAGTGTTTTCAAGTTTCTGTTAAAAATTTCGGAAAAACTACTGTCGTTGTGCAATTTGATTTGCAATGTTTCTTTAATCTTATTTTGCGTATAATTTTCAATTGTTGGCATTGAAAAAAACTTGGCCGCCAAAACAGTAGGGTCTCCGGTAAAAAAGGAAACTTTTTTAGAATATTTTTTCGGAATAATGTTAATATCCAGCATATTATTGATAAGATTATCAAAATTTACAAAACTGTTTACGCTGATATTTTGTATTTTTCCATAATTTGCTTCAATGTATTCAAAAAGCGAATTTAGGATAACTTTGAGATATTTTATCTTTTCAATGAATTCTTCATCAATATAAAGGCTTACGCCCTTTTTCCTGTATATATAAAATATTTTGTTATCATCGATTTGTGATATTTTAACCAGTATCTCAATAGGTAGTTTATCCATTAAGCTTTGTCTTTCGTTAAAAGTATAATCGTTATTAACTATTCCATATAAAATCATATTTCTGAGTGCCTGAAGCTTTGCTGTTATTGTTAAAGAATCAGGGTCAACCAGAGGTTCTTTGATTTTCAAATTTCCAAAATCCTCAGAAATTTCAAGTATAGGATTTTTCCCTTCGAGAAAAAACAGGTCTTCAAAGTTGTATTCGTCTGTAATGTAACGTAAATCGATGTTAAATATGACTCCATTTGAGTCTACATAGTGTGCACTTGAAAGAGAATCGAGGGACAAAATAAGACTATTATTTTTTAAATTTGATGTAAGTCTGAAAAATGATGTAAGCTGTCGCGGAGAATTTATAGGCTGTATGACTTCACAAAATACCGAGCCTAACTCAAAGGAGTAATAATTAACAATGTCAAGAAGATTTTTCCCTTCAAAGTGAGGCTTTTCAAGAACAAAAATAATTCTTTCAAAATCAGGAACTTTAATGTTTTCGTAGATAAAATCCGAAACGGTATTATCATCTATTAAGTTTACCAAAGTTTCAGTGGTTTTAACTGTACCGGAGTGAGAAATATTGTCTATTCCGCTTGAAAAAAAGTAATATTTAATCCCAGTATTGAATTGAATAAGAATAAGACCGTCGCTGGTTGAATGCTCTTCCTTTATGATTGGAGTATTATTTTTTTCAGTTTCACTTGTAGATGGTGATATAATATTTTCATTTTCTTCATCGATAGCGTTATCGGTATTTGCAGTGGCAGACTCACTTTGTTTATCTTTGGTAGCCGGCTTGTCAGATTTTTTGACACCTATTATTTCAGGATTATAGTTTTCCCTTATAATCCATTCTTCTGTATCTACAATGATATCTTGCTTAATTGTGTATTCACAAGCAAGTCTGTATCCTGCATCCAAGTTAACGATAGCAATCATTAACCTGTCTTTTTTAGTGGGTTTGTTAATCTCTTTGCCGTCAACGGCTGTGACTTTTACCTTGCATTTGCCACATTGACCGTCACCTGAGCAGAGAGATTGTATAGGAATATTATTATCTTTTAGTACTTGAAAAAGTTTGGCACCAGATTTTGCTTCTACGGTAATGTTTTTATTCTTAACAATTACCTTATATTTTTTAGAAAAAAACATACTATAATATTTGCCCTAAAAATTGCCTTAACCTTTCATTTTTAGGATTTGCAAAAAGCTCCATCGGTGTCCCTGTCTCAACAATTTCGCCAAGGTCCATAAATACAACCCTGTCTGCCACTTCTCTTGCAAACCCCATTTCGTGGGTGACAACTACCATAGTCATCCCTTCTTTTGCAAGGGTTTTCATAACGTCAAGTACTTCACCAATCATTTCAGGGTCAAGTGCACTTGTCGGCTCATCAAAAAGCATTATTTTTGGCCTCATTGCAAGTGCTCTTGCAATAGCAATTCTTTGTTGCTGTCCACCAGACAGTTGGCTTGGGTAGCTGTTTGCCCTGTCAGCAAGTCCAACTTTTTCCAGTAGGGTCATTGCTATTTCGGTAGCTTCCTTTTCATTCATTTTCCTTACTTTCATAGGTGCTAATGTAATATTATCCAAAGCAGTCATATGGGGGAACAGGTTAAACTGTTGAAAGACCATTCCGACTTCTTCTCTGACTTTGTTAATGTTTGTCTTTTTGTCAGTAAGCGGGATGCCGTCTATTATAATTCTACCTTTGTTTATTGTTTCAAGGAGATTTAATGTCCTTAAAAATGTTGATTTACCTGATCCACTTGGCCCGATAACGACCACAACTTCGCCTTTATTTACATTTAAGGATACGCCTTTTAACGCTTTTACACCGTTAGGATAAATTTTAACAACGTTTTCTGCAATAATAATAGGTTCATTCATATTAATCACTCTCTGCCAATCTTCTTTCTAATAATTGTACTACAAATGATAACCCTGATGTCAAGACCAAATATAAAAGTGCGACTGTAAACCATACTTCAAATGGGCTAAAAGTAGAAGTAACAACTTCCCGACCTGCTTTTGTCAAATCAGTAATTGAAATAACAGACACAAGTGAAGAATCTTTTATCAAAGATATGAACTGTCCTGCCATAGGTGGGAGAGTCCTTTTTAATGCCTGAGGTAAGACAATATATCTCATTGCCTGATAGTAGTTCATCCCTAGACTTCTGGCTGCCTCCATCTGCCCTTTTGGGATAGATTGAATACCTGCTCTAACTATCTCGGCAATATACGCTCCAGCAAAAATTGATAATGCTGCAACGCCAGCGGTAAATCTGTCGAGATTTAATACGGTACCTATAAAGAAGTAAAAGATGAATATTTGTACCAAAAGAGGGGTTCCCCTGATAAGCTCAATGTATGTTATTGTCAGCTTTTTTAGGACAGGGTTATTTGAAATTCTGAAAATGCCTGCAATAATGCCAATGATAATTGCAAAGAAAATAGATATGACGGAAATTTTTAAGGTTACATATAGCCCTACCAATAAAGGTCCAGGCTTTATCTGTTTTACTTTTGCAATAACATCTCCTTCAAAAACCAAATCACCATCCATGACGGATACTTCGTTAAATTTCTTAAATGTTTTAGTCTCACCGGTGTCAGAAGTAACAATTATCTCTTTGCCCTTAATTTTAATAGTGCCGTCAAATGGTGCTCTGATTACGGAAGCAGATGTATTTACAATAAACTGAGTAAGCCTGTTCCATCTCCAGATATAGTCTACCTTTTTGGTTGTGGCATAAAGGCCATAACCTATGCCGATTAAAATCAAAACAAACGCTACATTCCATAAAAATTGTTTTAATTTGCTTTCCATTAATACCCCTTGTAATTTTTTTAATCACAACATCACTTAAAAAAATTATGTATAAAAGTTAAAGGCCTGCTTATGCAGGCCATAAGAGTTTATTTAACTTGCTTTTTCCATTCGTCGCTTTTGAACCATTTTTCATAAATTCTGTCGTATGTCCCGTCATTCTTTATCTGGCTTAAGAAATTGTTGAGCCAGTTTAAAAAGTCAGGGTCACCTTTTCTTACAGCCCAAGCAAGTGGCTCATAAGTAAAAGGCTTGTCAAGAAATACAAGCTTATCTTTATAGTCTGCATAGTAGAATGCACAAAGTGGAAGGTCGTAAACAAATGCATCGGCTTTGCCATTTATAAAATCTTGAAAAGCATCTGATTCTGTTTCAAAGAGATTTTTCTTTGCTTTAGGCATGTATTTTTTTGTGGCAAAGTCAGCAGTAACGCCTAATTTAGTAGCGATAACATATTTTTCATCGTTTAAATCTTTATAAGACTTTACTTTGCCTGCGAGTTCTTTTTTTATCAATATAGTTTGACCAACTACGATATTTGGGTCAGCAAAGTTTACCTGTAAATTTCTCTGAGGAGTGATAGTCATCCCTGACATAATAATATCAAATTTTTCAGTAATAAGAGCAGGGATTATTCCGTCCCATGCAGTGTTGACAATGGTAAGTTTTACACCCATAGCTTTTGCCATTTGTTTGGCGATATCAACATCAAAACCGATTATTTCGCCATTTTTTGCTGTCATTTCAAAAGGTTTGTAACCTGATTCAAGCCCTACTCTTAACTCACCCCTTTTCATAATTTGATTAAGAGTTGACTTTTCCCATAATGAGTTGTCACTTGCAAAAACACTTAGTGCCATTACGAAAACTAAAACTACGCTTAAAAAAAGCTTCTTCATAGATCCTCCTTAGTATGATTTTCCTTCATCTAAAAGCTCAGAAATTATCATCCTTACATTGCAGTCAGGGCACTTAGGAACGGTCTCTTTAGGGAGATAAACAATCTGCTTCCTACCACACTTAGGACACTTTACTTCAACAGCTTCAATTTTATCTCTCATAATGACCTCCTGATAAACCTTTACCTGCGTAAGGTAGGATAGTTTAGTTTCAAGATGATTTTTTTTCAAGTATTTTAATTGTAATTTAAAAATTTTTTAGTTTGTCTTTTTAAAAGAATTATTTAATATTGTAACTCTATGTGAAATAGATAAAAAATAGTAATGCCATAATTGCTGGGTTTTAACTGCTTTTAATTTTGTTTAACATTATTAAGACAAGCTATAATCTTAATACTTCACTATGGTTGAATAGAAATTGACACCAATAAATTAGACTGATATAGAGAAGAATACAAAAAAAGTGAGGTTGTGTATGCTAAAAAAATATCTCCTTGCACCGGGGCCGACAATGGTGCCTGAGAAAGTGCTTTTAGATATGGCTATGCCGGTAATTCATCATAGGACAAGCGAATTTTCAAAAATCTTCTCTGAAGCAAGGGAAAAGTTAAAAAAAGTTTTTGGCACTAAAGAAGATGTTTTAATGCTCGCTTCAAGCGGGACTGCAGCTATGGAAGCGGCAGTAGTGAATACTTTGAGTGCCGGTGATAAAGTTTTGGTGGTAAATGCGGGTAAATTTGGCCTTAGATGGAAGGAGATTGCATCTACATTTGGTCTTGATGTTATAAGTATCGACCTTGAATGGGGGCGTTCGGTTACACCTTACCAGATTGAGGAAAAGCTTATTGAGCATCCTGACATAAAAGCCGTATTAATGCAGGCGAGTGAGACTTCAACGACTGTTTATCATCCTGTCGAGGAGATTGCAAAAATTGTTTCATTAAGAGAAAATACTCTACTTATAGTAGATGGTATTACATCTGTGGGTGTAGTTGAGACTAAGATGGATGAATGGGGGGTAGATGTAATAGTTTCAGGCTCCCAAAAAGCATTTATGCTCCCTCCGGGGCTATCTTTTATTGCGATGTCAAAGAAAGCTTGGAAGATGGCCGAATCATCTAATATCCCTAAATATTATTTAAATTTAAAAAAGGAATTAAAGTCGCAGCAAAAAGATACGACTGCGTGGACCCCTGCGGTAAACCTTATTATTGGTCTCAATACTGCTCTTGGTATGATGCTGGACGAAGGGCTTGAAAATGTATATAAAAGACATGCTATTTGTGCCGAGGCTACGAGAGAAGCGATGAAATCACTCGGTTTTGAATTACTAGCAAAGGATATCCCTTCCAATGCGGCTACGGGGATTTTACTGCCTGAAAATTTTGACGGCGGCAAATTTGTAAAATACATGCGCGAGGATGTAGGGGTTACCTTTGCCGGCGGTCAAGACCATCTGAAGGGGAAAATTGTTCGTATTTCTCATTTAGGTTATCATGATGTATTTGATACAATTGTAGCGGTTAGCGCTCTTGAGCTCGGGTTTAAAAGGTTTGGTTTGGATATTGAGTTTGGCAAGGGGGTCAGTGCCTGTCAAAAAGTTATAATGAAGAGTATCAGGTAACGTGATGGAAACTAAAACAAAACTGCCCCAAAGAGCGCGTAAGCTAAAAAAAATTGCTGCGGATATAGAAAAAATTTTGAGTCAATATGGTTATACGGAAGTTTACCTTCCTCTATATGAGTATTATGACATTCTGTCAAAAACTGCATGGAATTTTAGCGATGAAAATATCATAAGATTTATAGATAGAAATACCGGGAAGTCAATGGTGCTTCGCCCTGACTTTACCCCTCAAGTTTGTAGAAATGTCGCAAATTATATGAATTCCTATCCAAAGCCAATAAGGCTTAGCTATAAGGGGCGTGTTTTTAGAAATGTTAATGTCAATAAAGGGTTAAAGTCTGAAATGCAGCAAATTGGGATCGAGCTGTTTGGAGAAGAAGAGCTTTACGGGGATCTTGAGCTAATTACAATAGGTTATAAAGGGATTAAATCGGTTGGGATCGAAAATTTTAGAATTGTGTTTACGGATATATATTTATTAAAAGAGTGTCTTTCTCTGGTCAATAATAAAGAAGAATATTTAAGCCTGCTAAAAGCAAAAAACTATTGTGAATTGAAAAAGAAATTTGATAGAGGAGAATTATCGAGCGAAAATAAAGAGTTACTTGAAGCACTTCCAAAAACATTTGGCGGTGTTGAAGCTTTAAATTCAATTAAGAGTATGGTGTCATTTAATGAAAAATTAACAGCCCGTCTGGAAGAATTGCTGGCTCTTTATGAAAATTTGACGAATATAGGGATACCGGAAGATAAGATTGTCTTTGACTTGGCAGAGGTAAATGGGATTAATTATTATACCGGTATAAATGTCAGATTTGTTACAGATGGTGGCAATGTGTTAATTTCGGGCGGCAGGTATGATAACCTTATGCATAATTTTGGGGTAGATGTTTCAGCCTGTGGTTTAGCGTTTAATTTGGAAGAGATTTTGCCTGTGTATGAATTAAAGGATGAAAGAATTGAGATAGATTATTTGGTTATAGGCAGGGAGAATTTTGCTAAGGCTGAAGAATTGAGAAAAAAAGACTTTAAAGTTTTATGGGTTAGTGATAAAGGTAAATTACAAAATTTGGAAGTAATGTACAGCATAAAAAATATATTTCCGTGAGGTAGCTTATGAGTTGTTCTTTGGTGTTAGGTGCCCAATGGGGCGATGAAGGTAAAGGTAAGGTAGTAGATTTATTTACTGAAGAAGCAGATGTAGTTGTTAGATTTTCCGGAGGCCACAATGCTGGGCATACGGTAGTTATAAAAGGTGAGAAATATATCCTACACTTAATTCCATCCGGTATTATGCACGACGGGAAAATAAATATAATTGGTAACGGTGTTGTTATCGATCCTGAAGCATTGATTGAGGAGATAAATGATTTAAAAGCAAGAGGGATTTCATTTGAAGGGAGATTCTTTGTCAGTAAAAGAGCCCATCTTATTATGCCATATCATAAAATTTTTGATAAACACAGTGAGGCCAAAAAAGGGAGCAAGAAGATAGGGACTACAGGGCGAGGTATAGGTCCAAGTTATGCCGACAAGATGGCACGTGTGGGTCTTAGAATATGCGACCTTTATGACGAAGAGGTTTTGAAAGAAAAAGTCTATCAAAATGTTGAAGAGGTAAATCTTATAGCAGAGAGGATACATGGTCTTGATCCACTTAATCCGCAAGAGGTATTTGAAAGCTACAAAAATTATGGTGAGATTATCAAGCCATATGTAGCTGAGACAAGCTATATGATAAACAAACTTTACAGTGAGGGTAAGAATATAATGCTTGAAGGAGCTCAAGGGACACTTCTTGATGTTGATCATGGTACATACCCTTTTGTTACCTCAAGTAACCCAACGGCAGGCGGAGCGTTTACAGGAACAGGTCTGGCACCACAATCCTTAAATAATGTGGTTGGCGTATTAAAAGCCTATACTACAAGAGTTGGCAGTGGCCCTTTCCCTACAGAGCTTGAGGATGAAACCGGACAGAAGTTAAGGGATATAGGCGGTGAATATGGAGCTACGACAGGCAGGCCAAGGCGTTGTGGCTGGCTTGATTTGGTGGCAACAAAATATGCTAAAATGTTGAGTGGTATCAACTATATCGCGTTAACAAAGTTAGACGTATTGACAGGTTTTGATAAAATTAAGGTTTGCGTAGGTTATGAGTATAATGGGAAGGTGTTTGAAACTTTTCCACCTGAAATAAAGATACTTGAAAACTTGACTCCTGTTTATAAAGAATTTGACGGGTGGTCTGAAGATATAACAAAGGTCAAAAAGTATGACGACTTACCTGAGAATGCCAAAAAATATGTGGAGTTTATAAGAAAAGAGCTTGATGTAGAGTACGCTCTTATCTCCCTTGGAACAGATAGAGAGGAGACTATAATTTTAAATAAAGTTTTTTAAAAAAACTTGTTGACAAGGTAGCAACCTTTTGCTATATAGTCCTTCCCTTTTGGGAAAAACAGTGAGCCGTTAGCTCAGTAGGTAGAGCAACTGCCTTTTAAGCAGTGGGTCGTAGGTTCGATCCCTACACGGCTCATTTTAAGTGTCCCTATCGTCTAGCCTGGCCTAGGACACCGGCCTTTCACGCCGGCAACAGGGGTTCAAATCCCCTTAGGGACGTTAGACGGGCGGTTAGCTCAGCTGGGAGAGCATCGGCCTTACAAGCCGAGGGTCGTAGGTTCGATCCCTGCACCGCCCATTTTTGGGGGCGTAGTTCAGTTGGTTAGAACGCTGGCCTGTCACGTCAGAGGTCGCGAGTTCAAGTCTCGTCGTCCCCGTCTAAAGCCACCTTTTAGGTGGCTTTTTTTAATTAAAACGGATATTATGACATATGAAGATATTAGCTCAGAATAAAAAAGCCTTTTATGACTACGAAATAATTGAAACTTTTGAAGCAGGTATAGAATTAAAGGGCACAGAAGTTAAATCCTGCAAATCCGGCAAAGTGAATTTGAGGGATTCTTTCATCAAAGTAAAAGATGGCGAAGCCTTTTTATTAAATACACATATTTCTGAATATGAGAAAGGAAATATTGCAAATCATGAGCCTACGAGGACAAGAAAGCTCCTTTTACATAAGAGAGAAATAAATAGATTGATTGGTAAAGCTCAGGAAAAAGGACTGACAATTGTTCCTCTTAAAATTTATTTGAAGAAGAATTTGGTAAAGGTTGAAATTGCCCTTGTTAAGGGCAAACAATCCCACGATAAAAGGAACACTATAAAAGAAAAAGATTTGAAGAAAGAGATTTCTCGAGATTTTAAAAATAAATTTAGAATAAAATAGCCTTTACAAATTGTATGTGGTATATATATTAGAATCCCCATGAATTAAGGGGGCGCTAAGGTTTCGACGGGGAGCTGTAGGCTCTAAGGTGCATGCCGAGGTTCGGTACCTCGTAAAACAGCCGAACAATAATAATTGCAAACGACGAATTAGCACTCGCTGCTTAATTGACGGCGACGTCCCTGTAGGGTTTGCCTACGATCTTGCAGAGGGCGACAACTTAGTAGGCTGGCCGAATGTGACGCCTTTAAGCATTCGGTAAGACTTAAAAGGCTTACCAAACTCTAAGCCGGCCTGTGGGCATTGGGTTTGGGAAATTTAATCGCAGGATAAGCATGTAGTACCTGGGGAAGAAGGCTTTTCGGACGCGGGTTCGATTCCCGCCGCCTCCATTCTTTATTCTCTATAATTACATAGTCTAACTTTTTCTATGTTTTAAATTCTGATTATTTTCTGCAATAAGAAATTTGGTAATATTAATTTGATTGTGCCACCTGGGAGATACCGGGGGAATTGGGAATCAGTGACTGTTATTCTGGAATCGTGACCCTGAATACGAATAACACATAACGAAAATCACAAATTACGCTTTACAATTTATCTTTATAGGTCTTAGACCTTATCCCCCTTGCCTAATTCAATATTTTCACTTATATTTTATGTAAGAAGTATTATTTACTGCGGAGACAATTATGCAAAAGCTAAAAAAGCTCCCTATAGGTATTCAAACCTTTAGTGAAATAATTGAAGGGGACTACATTTATATTGACAAGACAAAAGAAGCCTTTGAATTAATTGAAAGTTATAAATACGCCTTCTTATCCCGTCCTCGCAGATTTGGTAAATCTTTATTTCTTGATACATTAAAAGAATTATTTGAAGGGAACAAAAAGCTTTTTGAAGGTCTGTATATTTATGACAAGTGGAATTGGGATGAAAAATACCCAGTAATAAAAATCAGTTGGGCAGGTAATTTCCAAACGCTTGAGGGTCTAAAGCAAGTTGCTTTTGATGTATTTAAAACAAATCAAGAGAGTTTAGGTGTCATCTGTGATAATGTAAACGATCCTGCAAGCTGCTTTAGAGATTTAATCCATAGAGCATATAAAAAATACAATCAAAAGGTAGTAATATTGATAGACGAATATGACAAACCTATTCTTGATGTGATTGAAAATATTGAACAGGCTAAGATAAATAGAGAGTTTATCAAGGGTTTGTATTCTATAATCAAAGATAATGATGCCTATATCAAATTTGCATTTTTGACAGGCGTGAGTAAATTTTCCAAGGCATCTATCTTTAGCGGGCTCAATATGCTCACGGATATCTCTCTCAATCCGAAGTATGGCAATATCTGCGGCTATACTCAAAAAGATATAGAAACCTCATTTATGCCTTATTTTAAAGATGTGGATTTGGAGAAGGTAAAAAAATGGTATAATGGTTATAATTTCCTAAAAGATAATGTTTATAATCCCTTTGATATTTTACAATTTATAAGTAATGAATTTGTATTTGATAATTATTGGTTTGAAAGCGGCACACCATCTTTTTTGATTAAGCTCATAAAAGAGAGAAATTATTTTTTGCCGAGTTTAACTAATCTGATATTAGATAAAAAAATACTTTCCAGCTTTGATATAGAAAATATTGATTTGGAAGTGATACTTTATCAATCGGGTTATTTGACAATTGAAAAGATGATAGAAGATGAATTGCTTAGTTCAATAGAGTACAAGCTAAAAATACCAAACCTTGAAGTCCAAATATCTTTGAATGATTATATTATAAATTATCTGTTTAAAGGTGATAATAGACTAAAAAGTCCCCTAATCAAGTCTCTTTATTATGAAAAGTTAGAAGATTTTAAAGTAGCGTTGACTTCTTTGTTTTCGTCAATCCCTTACACCAATTTTACCAAAAATGACCTTAATTTATACGAAGGTTTTTATGCCAGCGTAATTTATGCATATCTTGCATCCCTTGGGATAGATATAATCGGTGAGGATATTACAAACAAGGGCAGGATAGATTTGACACTTTTTGTAGGGGATAAGATTTATATCTTGGAGTTTAAGGTTGACGGGCAACAAGGTGAAGCTTTAAGGCAAATCAAAGAGAGAAATTATGCTGAGAAATATTTAAATGAAGGTAAGCAGGTATACCTTATCGGCATCGAATTTAGCTCTGAACAAAAGAACGTGGTAAATTTTGAGTGGGAGAAGATTTGAGAGGTAAGGCAGCTACCATATATTTTATACATAAATTAATCTTTATCATAATATCGTTGTTATTTTTAACAAGACCATAGTTGCTAGGAGGTCTCTCTTTTCTTACCAAAGTAGCCGTCCCAAAGTCCGTGGAAGAAGTATTTTGCATTTGTGCCTAATGTCTGAGTCCTATATCCACCTTCCTGCACCACTACTGTAGGGTATTTTATCTCCCCTAACATAAAGCCTATTTTGTAAAAATCCTCAAATCTGTTACTCCATGTTCCAGTGGGATCGGATTTTGCGGTATCGAGCCCCAAGGCGATTACGAGGTAAGCAGGATTGAACTTTTTGATTTGTTTTATTGCCTTAGAAAGTGTATCTCTATATTTTTCAGGATCGGTATTTTCAGGCAAAGGGAAGTTTATATTGTATCCCTCCCCATCGTTTTTTCCTATTTCATCTTTAAATCCGGTGAAGTGAGGATAAGCAAAGCGTGGATCACCGTGAATTGATATGGTTAACACATCGCTACGCTCATAGAATATATCCTGTGTACCATTTCCGTGATGAAAGTCAATATCTAATACGGCTACTTTTCCGTAATTGGTCAAATAATTTGCAGCTATGGCAGTTGAGTTAAAATAGCAAAATCCACCGAAAGCCCTCCTTTCTGCATGGTGCCCCGGCGGGCGAACAAGGGCGTAAGAGATATATGCTCCTTCCAATACTGCATTTGCTGCCGTTACCGCACAATCAACAGCCCCTCTGGCGGCAAGGTAGGCATTTTTATTAAGTGGTGTAAATGTATCAAGACAATAATACCCTGCCTGCATTTCCAAATCTTTTGGCGGTCTTAGTAAATTACGCAAAGGAAAAATCAGCGGATAGATAGATTTTTCCGGTGGCAGTTTTGCGCAAACATTACGCAAATAATCCACATATCCTGGATCATGTATCTCTTTAATCATCTTTTCACTTACTTTTTTTGGTTCAATAATTTTAAAAAGTTGAGTTTTTTCTAAAGCAGCCAATATCGTTGACAATCTTACAGGGGCTTCTACATAACCTCTGTCTTTGACATGGTGAATACTATGCCCTTTATTAATCACCATAGTGATTAACTCTTTATCAGTGTTAACTTTACTTACAAAAGTTTGTTTTTTGATATATTTTGGGCTACGAAATTTTAGAGGTGTGTGAGCAAAAGAGTTAGCTACTTCATCTATTTGGGATGATGAAATGATATCTCCATATTTCCTTGTCAAAATGGCACGTACAATTTTTTGAGCATCTTTCCCTGAGATATCAATTTTATTCCCCAAGTCGTCCATCATTAAATAATAAAGATCTTGATCCCCCGGCTTTATAGGGGCTGAGAATACATCATTTAAAATTGGATAGACTCCATAGCGCTCGTAAAATTTAAGTCTGGCGATATTTTGCTTTAGCAGGTTTTTATCTTTTATCAAGTTTGGGTCATCAACTGCACATTCAAAAAATAGTCCATTTACCTTTAGTGCGGTACATTCTTCTCTTATTCGTTCATATAGTGCCCCACCTATCCCACCGCTTGTTTGGCCGGGTGCAGCAGAGATTAGCTCGAGATACGCAATGTTTATATCTGGCATGTGCAGTAGCATTGCAAACCCTTTGACTTTTCCAAAATGATTTTCAGCCACAAAGAGGATTGAGCGATAACCAAACTTAATCGGGTTTATCATCTGTTCCGGAAGTTTGGTAAATTCTTCGGCGCGTGCATTTGGAAATTGATGAGCAAGTATCTTTAAAACCTGATCTATTGCTTCACGATTTGCTTTTGAAGTATTGTCTGATATTTTTCGGATTCTAAACATTGCACACATCCCTAAAATTTGCTGGTGTGACAATCTGAATATATCACTGTGCTTATAGATTATCAAGCTGACTTTTAATTTGTAAAATTATCTTAGTTGAGTTGTAAAACTGATTGTGTGAATAATGGTAATAAAAAAGGCGGGCAATTTGCCCGCCTTAAGTCTGTCTAAAAACCTACAACATTTATAGCTGCTGGACCTCTGTTTGTTTTATCAATGTCAAATTTGACCCTTTCATTTTCTACCAAAGACCTAAAGCCTTCTTTTTGAATTGAAGTATGATGTACGAATACGTCCTCTCCATCTTCAGTAGTAATAAATCCGAATCCTTTTGAATCGTTAAACCATTTTACTGTTCCTTTAAACATTGTGCTACCTCACTTATATTTTGTCTGATTGGGGCATAAAAAAAAGCCGCACAAGGTTTGTACGGCTTACGTTTTCTTTTAAACTGCTACACAACCAAATCTTATAGTTAATATACAGCATTAAAATTTAATAGCAAGCTTTATTTTCAAAATAAATAAAATATTTTAAATATAATTAAAATGGTCTTTGTTATAAATGGTTAAGACAGCAAAATAATCATTCAATAATTTTGACATAAAATTGTCCGAGGATATTGTTGCTATCTCCGGCTATTACGGGGAATATGGAACCATTACCGTATTTTGAGTATTTTGCCATAAAGTTACCGTCTATTAAAATATCGTATCCTCTGTCATCCCCATCATTGTAGTTGATTCCGGAAGGTACCCACCCTTTAAAATTTATTTTTGGATCAGAATTAATATTCTCGCTGAAAAATTTAATAATGTTTAACGTATCACCTTTTTTGACAACCAAAGTATCATTTTGAAGCACAGCCTTTTTTTGATTGTTGACTTTTACGATAAAGACTCCGTGCTCATCCTCTATTTTTCCGTCTATTTTAAGATTTATTTTTCCTATTTCGATACTATCTTTTCTAAAAACAATTGTCTTGTTTTCTGTTATTTTAAATGGGATATTTTTGTCATTTAGTCCGTTTACCCCTTCGATATCACACGAAAGCCCTCTTTTATAGTTTGAATCTATATGTGCCACCTGCACTACACTCCCCTTTTTCAATACCAGAGTCGAATTGTTTGAAACTATTTTTGGCTCGCCATTTACCTTGATTATGACAAAGTTTATTTCAGGGTTTGTCAAAATTATTTGCGGCTGCTCCGGTATAATGTCATAAATCTTCATGAATGCATTTACAGCATAATTGTGATGCAATATTTTCATTTCATCAGAAGGCAAGTTTTTGGATGTCTCTATTCCGAAAGAAGGTAGGCAAAGGGTCTTTAGTGCAAAGTATGTGGCAGTTTTCCTCATTTCTAAGTAAGGTGTCTTTGGGTCGTCGGTGTTTGTGTTAAAATATTGCATATAATAATCTTCGACCCCGATTTTCTCATTGATTTCTTCAAGCGCTTTTTTGGCTATACCCTCAAGGTCGATTACGGTTCCGTTATCACAAGTAAATTTCCCAGTATCTACGATAACAGATTGACCAAATCTTTCGGGGCTTCTAAGCCAGTTGATATGAGTAGGAGTATGAAAACCCCAACCATCGTGAAGATTTAAAAATACATCTGCCTCACTCATCAGCTGCTTGATTACTTGGACTACTTTATCCATCTCGATTTGAACGTCATCAAGGTGAAAACGCCTGTTCATATCAGCTTCAGTGGAGCGCTTAAATAAAATAATTGATTTGAAATTTGCCCTTGGGATGACAATAAGGTTACCTTTTTCAAGGCTCAAGTCTGAGTATAGGTCTGCAGACAAAAAACCGCCCGGCTCATCCCCTTGTATTCCACCCATTATAAGCATGGTATTACCGTCTTTTCTACCGTAGATTTTGTATACATTGAGCTCGTAATCTGTACCTTCAAAGTAGACTTTATGCTCTTTAAAAGGTCGATTAACCTCTCCAAAAAGGTTAAACGACAGTGCTAAAGATAAAATTAAGAAATACGCTATCTTCATTTATAAAGGTCTCCATGTTTCGCTAATGATTTTAAAATCCCCAGGGCAGCCTGACAGCCTGATAACCTTAATGCCATAGTCGGAATAGGTATCCGCACTAAATTTTTGTTTAAAGCTAATTGTTATTTCCGTAGGGGTGATATTTTCCATACTAATGTTATCAACTGTTACGGTGATTTTTTGATATTTCTGGAATTTAGCGTATTTATCTTCCATCCATTTGTCAAAATTCATTCCTGCAGAGGCAAATTTTTCATTATAAAACTGTTTATATTTATCTATATCCTTTGATTCCCATGCAGCTATCCAATCTTTAATAAATTTTTTTGCAAGCTTTTCAGTAATTGTGTATGAGCCGCTCGGATAAAATAGTTCACCGATAATTTTGTGCTCGCCCAATTCTTTGGAAATATATATCTTCTTATTCCCCTCAACCAATATGTTGTTTGCGCAATACATCTGATTAAAGTTTACAAAAGCTTCTGAGTCGTTTTCAACAAATATCTGAATGTTATCGATATTTATTTTCCTGTAAGGGTAAAGTTTCATTAACTGCTTTTTCTCCATTACATATTTAAAATAATCTTGATTATCGCTATTTGTAAATTTTGTATGGATATACTGTTGAAATTTTTCAAAATCATTATTTTCCCAAGCCTTGATAAATCCATTTATATAGTTAAGCCAATAATTTTTAGCGATAACATACGAGTCTTTATCCAGAAAAGATAACTTTTCAGAAATTATTACGGGGATATTTAGCGCATTTTTTGAAACGAGGTCTTCCATATCTCCATTGTCAAGGGCAACGCACCCTTCAGTGGAATTATCTTCAACCCCTTCTTGCACACCATGCACCCAGATTCCGTGCCCTGTCTTACCCAAAATCTTATCATAGAAGTTTGGGTAATTTAGTGGCAATGCACCATAACCGTAAGTGGGTGGGAGGTTATTTCGAGAAATAAAATTTTGGGTAAAATATATACCTTCAGGTGTTTTTTTATCCCCTTCCACTTGCTTATCACCATTAATTTCGCCGGTCAGGATATTTTTATATACTTTTATAATTTTAGGCATGTCATTTTCAATTTGAAAGAGATATGCAGTCTTACTGCTTTTGTCCACAGCAAGAGTTTTAAAACTGTTATTGCCTTCTGAAAATATATTGCCGGTAACAAATTCAAATGTATCCGTGCTATTATCGGTAGCATAAGAGTTCTTTACACCGCATATAATAAATAGCGTTACGGTGATGAGTGTAAGTGAAAAGTATTGTATAATAGGATTCTTAAAATACATATTTAAAGACCTCCGCCTAATTTGAATATCTGAATGGAGATACTACAGTATAAAGGTTAAAGAATCAATAAAAAGCCGTATTTATTAAAAAGGGGGCGATATCTGCCCCCTATGTTGTGATTACTTTTCAGGCACACCTAATTTTTTCAATATTATTTCGAGAGGGCAAAATTTTGTAAACCCTGATTGTAAAAGGTTTGCACCAACAAATAGTGTGAATGCAAACCACCATTTTGAGTATAAAAGACCCAAAATAGTGCTTATTATTACAAATGTGCCGGCAAAGATTCTTACTAATCTTTCAGTATTCATATTTCCTCCTTAAGGTTATTTTCTCTAAACATTTTATAAAACATATAATAACTTAATGGGATTATTACAAGTGTCAGTATTGTTGATACGACAGCCCCGGTAATCAGTGCGACACCAAGCCCTGCAAATATCGGATCTGGCAGCATAAAAAGTGCGCCGGTTATAACCGCTACGGTAGTAAGCGCTACAGGTCTTGTCCTAATTGCACCGGATTCTATAACGGCATCTTTTATGTTTTTACCTTTTTCAAGGGCTGCTTCGATAAAGTCGATAAGGAGCACGGCATTTCTTACCATTATACCTGCAAGGGCAATAAACCCTATCATACTTGTAGCTGTGAAAAATTCACCAAATATGAAATGCCCGGGGATAATACCTAGTAAGCTTAACGGGATAGGTATCATCATTATTATAGGAGTGGCAAATGACCTAAACCATCCCACAAGGACAAAATACATTATTACAAGCACTGCTGCAAATGCCATGCCTAAGTCCCTAAACACTTCATATGTAATTTGCCATTCGCCGTCCCACTTTACGGAGACTTCGCTATCTGTTTTTGGCTGGCTTGTCCACAATTGTTTAATCTTTTGCCCGTGATATTCAATTTTGTCTAATTTATCTTTCATATCAAGTATTGCATAAACAGGACTTTCAACCTTATCAGCTACATCCCCTATAACATAAACAACTGGCATTAAATTTTTGTGATAAACAGCCTTATCTTTAGTTTTTTCTTCAATAGTTACAAGCTCACTAAGGGGGACACTTTTACCTGCCATTGAGATTACCTGAATATCTTTTATAAAAGATAATTTGCTTCTATCCTTTTCAGGTAAACGCAAAACAATATCTACTGACTCTCTGTCTTGTCCTGTGTGAAGTATGCCCGTCTTCATCCCTTTGAGAGCCATATACATAGTCTTTGAAATCATTTCCGTAGAGACGCCTGTCAGAGCAGCTTTTTCCTTATTTACATTAAAGACATATTCTTTCATGTCATCTTCAACATACCAGTCAACATCTACGACCCCTTCGGTAGTTTCAAATATTTCTTTTACTTTACCTGCGACATCAAGTCTTGATTTTTCATCAGGCCCGTAAACTTCAGCTACCAATGTTGAAAGGACAGGAGGGCCAGGCGGAATCTCAGCCAGTTTTATGTTAGCACCATATTTTTTACCGATTTCCTGAATAGGGGCTCTTAATTTTATCGCCAAATTGTGACTTTGAAGTTTTCTGTATTTCTTATCCACAAAATTTACCTGAATATCTGCCACATTATTCCCTTGCCTCATAAAATAGTGCCTTACAAGCCCGTTAAAGTTATAAGGTGCGGCAAGCCCTGCAAAGATTTGATAGTTTTCCACCTCATTCACTGTAGCCAGATAATTTCCTACCTCCATGGCAACGGCAGTTGTTTGTTCAAGAGAGGTTCCCTCAGGCATGTCGATAATTATTTGCAATTCGTTTTTGTTATCAAACGGTAGCATTTTCATTACAACCTTTTTTGTCGGGATAAATAAAAAGGCTCCAACAAATAGTAGTAAAATGACGCATGCAAAGACAAATCTGTAAAGTCTTCTTTCCATTAATGGGCTTAAAATAGCACTGTATATTTTATAAAGCTTTGTAGATTTGACCCAATCCTCTTCATTTAAGGGCTCGTCATGTTTTGCAGAGTGCCCTGCCAACAACTTAAATGAAAGCCAAGGTGTGATTATTAGGGCAACGAAAAGAGAAAAAATCATGGCAAGAGAAGCACCTACAGGCATAGGTTTCATATATGGACCCATAAGCCCGCCAACAAATGCCATAGGGTAGATCGCTACAATTACGGTGATAGTGGCAAGAATTGTAGGGTTGCCTACTTCACCTACCGATTTAATCGCCCTCATCACAAGATTATCTTTGCCAAGCTTAAAGTGCCTTTCCATATTTTCAACTACTATGATTGCATCGTCCACTACGAGGCCTGCTACGAAGATAAGTGCAAAAAGGGTAACTCGGTTGAGCGTATAATCAAACATATAATATACAAAAAATGTAAGGGCAAATGTTACCGGGAGTGCTACAAACACCACAAGCCCTGCGCGCCACCCCATTGTCAGTGTCATTACGATAATTACCGCCAAAATTGCTCCCAAAAGGTGTTCAATGAGGGTTTTTACTTTATCCAGAGCGGTTTCCCCATAGTTACGTGTAACGGATACGGTAACATCTTCAGGAATTATATACCCTTTCAAAGTATTCAGTTTTTCCATCACTTCCTTAGCCACGACTACAGAGTCACTCCCTTGTCTTTTTGCTATTGTGATGGTTACCGACTCAAATTTATCGGGGGTGATTTTATTGTTAAACCCTATTAAATGATAGTGCTCTGGGACGACACTTGAATCTTCAACAGTGGCCACATCCTTTAAATAAACGGGCTTCCCATTGTCAACCCCTACTACAAGATTTTTGACATCATTGATGTTTTCAAAAAAGCCACCGGTAGAGATATAGACAGATTTATTTTTATCGGTCATTTCACCGCTATTCAGTGATACGTTTGACATTGTAAGGGCACCGTATATTCTGAACAAGTCAAGGTTATACCCTTTAAGTTTATTGATGTCCGGTTCAACTTTTACAATTCTCTTATAGCCACCAATAATTTTTGTTTCAGAAATATTTTCTATCTCTTTGACCCTTTTTTCCACTTCCTTTGCAAGTCTTCTCAGCTCATATCCGTCGTATTTCTGACTCCAAAGGGTTAACGCTATCTGTGGCACATCATCAATCGAGCGTTTTTTTATGAGCGGCATCATTACCCCGTGGGGGATTCTATCCATGTTGTAGTCTATTTTTGTTTTTAGTTTTGTGATACTTTTTTCTTCATCTTCCCCTACCTTGAATCTAACAGTGACCATGCCAACGTCATTCATAGCTGTGCCATAGACATATTCCACTTGAGGAATCTCCCACATCAGCTCTTCGAGAGGGGACAATACCGTTTTTTCCACATCTTTCGCTTTTGCTCCTGGATAAGGCACAATTATGTCAACCATAGGCACTACAATTTGAGGCTCTTCTTCCTTTGGTGTAAAAATAACGGCAATGATCCCTATAAAAAGGGAAGCGATTACAAGGAGCGGAGTAATCTTGGACTTTAAAAATGCCTTTGCGACCCTTTCGGCAATCCCATATTTAACAATATCAACCTCTTCTTGCGGGTTGATACCGCACTGCTCTAATTTGTTTTTATCTATTTCAGCCATTATTTAGCCTCCAATATGTCTCCTGATTTTATCTGAACATCGTTTATCGGTTTGACTATCTTTTCTCCGCCAATAAGACCGCTTGTAATTTCTACCAAATCACCAAAATCGTTGCCTGTCTTAACCATTCTCATTTCAGCTTTTTGAGAATTGTCAACAAAAACATATGACAGTTGCCCTCTTTGAAATACATAATCTTTTGGGATAACTATTGAATTTTCAAGAGAGCTGCCAAAGTATCCTTCTACAAACATTCCGGGGATCAAATCTTTTCCATTAGCAGTTAATTTTACATAAAATGTTCTGCTTGCAGGATTGATATCTTTTGAGACTTCAATGATTTCAGATTCAATTGTTTTATTCTGGGATGGTATTTTGAGACTGACTTTTTTGCCGACACTAATATTATTATAAAAATTTTCAGGTATGTTGATTATTATTTCGCTGTCAAGTGTTCCAAGTTTTAAAACGGGTGTGCTGTACGATGCAAGGTTACCCACGTCAGACATTTTTTCCAGCACTACCCCATCAAAAGGAGCTTTTAGTTTTGTATATGAAATGTAAGTATTAACTTCGCTTAAAGCAGCTTCGGCCTGCATTTTTTTCAGTTTAACCTGATTTAATTTTTCTTCGGCAAGCTCAACATTTTTTTGTGCCATATTCTTCCCTTCAAGGGCGAGCTTGTATTTTGCCTGCACTTCATCAAATTCTTGTTTGCTGACACTTTCCGTTTCAAATAATTTTTGAAATCTGTTGTATGTTTTTTCCGCTAATTCAAATTGTGCAAGGGCTTGGTTATAAGCTGATTTTGCCATTTCAAGACCTATCTCGGCCTGTTTCAGCCCGTTTTCAGCTTCGTTGACCGAAGCTGTTGCAAAACTTCTTTTATCAAGAAGCTCTTTGCTGGTTAGTTCGACCAATGTGTCACCTTTTTTAAACTTATCGCCGATTTTAACATTAATGGCAGATATGTAGCCTACCACTTTCGGAGTCATAAATACGGTATTTTTGCTAACTACCTGTCCTGTAAAGCTCCTTGCATTTTCAACCTTTGAAGGTTTGACGGCATAAGTTTCCACTTTCACTTTTGAAGGCTTACTGATAGCCTCACCTTTACCCTTTTCACCGCTTGAGCAAGCGGCAAGAAAAACGATTAAAACAAGAAAAGATAAAAGTTTTTTTAACTGCATATCTATCTCCTTAATATTATTATTTTATTTTTCCGGTTGCAAACATAAGCTCTGCATAGTTTGTTATTACGTCATATTCAGCCATGGTAAGTTTGAGCTCTGCTTCTTTTACTTCAAACTCTCTGTCTAAAAGGTCTGTAATTTTTGCAAGCCCTTCCTTAAATCTATTTTCTGTGATTTCAAGCGCTCGATATGCTGCTTCAACCTGTTTTTTCATTGCGGCAAGTCTTTCAAGGGAAGCTTTATACGTGAAATAAGCATCCTTTACCTCGGTTTTGATTTCAAGTTTTTTGTCATTTATTTTGTGCATTGTTGACAGGTAATTACTTTTTGAAGATTTGATTTTATTTGTGGAAGAAAAACCGTCAAAGATGTTAAATTTTACCATTACTCCGGCTGTAAGCCCTTTACCGCTATCCCCCATAAAGTTTTCATCGTTCATTTTGTAGTTTGCAAAAAGTGCAACCTCAGGTAAAAATTCAGATTTACTCTTGCTGACCTCATACTTGTTAATATTGGCAAATTTTTCCATTGCCAGCAAATCGCTGCGGTTTTTAAGAGCTTCGTCTAAAAGATTGTCAAGGTTATTTATCTGATAATCTTCCAAATTTCCCCAAACAATCTGGATGTTTTCATCTGTATTAAGAAGGCGTTGCAAGTAGCTTTCTGCTATATTGACCTGCTTTTTTGCTGAAATTAACGCTTCTTCATTTTGTAAAAGGTAAGACTCGGCGACTAACAAGTCACTTTTTACGACCATGCCGTTTTTATAAAAATTATCAGTCATGTCATAATATCTCTTAGTGCGTGTCAATGATTTTTCAACGGCTTCAAGCGCCTTTTCTGCTACCCCTTTTCCGTAAAAAGCTTTGATAGTATTTAGCAATACATTTTCTCTGACTCTCGTGAGTGTGAGTTTGTAAGCTTTATCCATCTCTTTGGCCTGCTTAATCCCAAAATAAATTTTACCTTGCATGTAAATAGGCTGGATTAGTTCAATCTTTGTCTCAAAGTTTTCTACCCTGTCAGGGTCAGCAAGCTGAGTGTTAAAGTATGGAAAATCAAATTTTCCTTGAGCCATTTTGGCAAAAGCGGCAGTGGCCGGCTCATCGGTCGATAAAAATGTCTCGGAAATGTTGATTTTAGGCAGATAAGCGCCTTTTGCCTGATTGAGTTTGTAGCTTGCAGATTTTGCCTCTTCCTCGTATGCCTTGATAATGTTGTTGTTTTTAAGTGCCATCTCTTTGGCAGTTTCAAGGTCAAGGGTGAGAGCAAAAACATTAGAGGCTGCAAACATAATTAATATTATTGACAATATCTTATACATTTTTACCCTCTCCTAATATATTTATGATTTGTTCAATTTTTTTATCTGTCAGATGGTAACAAATCTCACTACCGTTTCTAACCCCTTCAACAATCCCTGCTGCTTTCAGTATGGAAAGGTGTCTGCTTACCGTAGCCTGGTGAAGATTAAGCCCTTCACACATTTTTGTAACATTGCACTCCTTCTTTGAGAGTCCAGCTACTATTTGAAGCCTCACAGGATGCCCCAATGCTTTAAACTTTTCCGAGTATTCATCAAACATTCTATCACCTCAAATTTTAAGATTGTATATAAGAGTTACTTGTATATGTATATATGAATATCCATATATATCAATATCTATTTTATATATGGCTTTATTTTTCAAATATTGGATGTTATAAATCAATTTCAATAATTAATTTTAAGGCTACTAAATGGCGGATAACAAAATTAGTGTAAATATTAACCGATGCACAGGCTGTGGTGCTTGTATAGGCAAATGTCCTTTCAATGCACTCACAATGAGCTATGATAACGGAGAGTTTAAAAATATAAAAAAAATAATATTTGATGCCAGTAAATGCAACGGATGCGGAATATGTCTTAATTTTTGCAGATTTGGAGCACTCATTATAAAATAAAAAAGATGCCTGTTAAGGCATCTTGAATTTATGCTCTTTCAATCTTACCGAGAAGACAGGGCAAGGTGATTTTCTTACAACCTTTTCTGCCGTTGAGCCGAAAAGGACATGTTCGAGGCCTGAACGTCCGTGCGTCCCGATGACAATCATATCTGCTGCAAATTGCTTGGCTTCATCAATAATTTCGACAAAAGGGGTACCTTTTAAAAGTTTTGTGGTGTATTTTACCTGCTCAAGCTCAGGATATTCCTTTATAAATTCTTCCAATTGCTTTTTGGCGGATTCTTCAAGCTCCAAATCCAAGTTTTGAAAAGTTACCTGCGGAAGATAAAATGCTACAATTTGCGACTCATCAAAAATGACATGGACAATTTCAAGCTCAGCCTTAAACTCTTTTGCAAACTCAATAGCATAATTCATTGCATACTTTGATGTCTCAGAGAAATCTGTGGGGAATAAAATTTTTTTGATAGCTATCATAATGCCTCCTTTTCAGAAGTAAACGCTGCCGTTTGTAAAGAGACTTACCCGTCTTACAAAAGCAGTCTTATTATAGTGGCACTTCTTATATTATAAAAATACCTTATAAGATTCGTTTTATCAAGTTAAATAGCTCATGAATTTCAAAAGGCTTTTCCAAGACTTCGATTCCGCCCAATTGATAAACAGATAACATATTATCAATGCTTGAATAAGCGGTAATTACAATGACAGGGGTATCGCATCCTACGCTTTTTAGCCTGCTCAAGAGCTTCATCCCATCCATAAAAGGCATCATTAAGTCTGTGATTATCAGATCATAGTGCTCTGAAATGGCTTTTTCAAAGCCTTCTTCGCCATTTTCCGCAACAGTGACTTCATACCCTTCGGACGAGAGAATTTTAGTGAGCCCTTCTCTA
This sequence comes from Deferribacteraceae bacterium V6Fe1, assembly GCA_022813675.1. Taxonomy (GTDB): domain Bacteria; phylum Chrysiogenota; class Deferribacteres; order Deferribacterales; family Deferrivibrionaceae; genus Deferrivibrio; species Deferrivibrio metallireducens. Next base: position 805,119 of record CP063375.1, read on the forward strand.
CTGAAATGGTCATCCTCGATTACTAAAATTTTCAAAATAACCACCAATTTTTATTTGTGTTAAAACGTATCCAACCTGCCAAAAAGCTTATTAAAATTGTTTTCTAATTGTTCAGCCAATTTATCTATTTTTGTATTAGTCAGTTTTGATAGAGTATAAGCGGTGTAAACTACATACGAAGGGTCATTTTTTATCCCCCTAAATGGCATAGGGGTCAGATATGGGCAATCCGTTTCGATTAATACCCTGTCTGCAGGGACATATCTGACCGTGTCCCTTAAATCATCGGCCTTTGAATAAGTTAAAGGCCCGGCATAAGATATGTAAAATCCTCTGTCAAGTGCCCATTTTAAGAGTGATTTGTCGCCGTTGAAACAGTGAATTATCCCACCGTAAAAATTATTTTTAATGACATTATCAAGGAGATTCATTACATCATTAGATGCATCGCGGTTATGTATTACCATTGGCTTTTTATGATATACGGCAATGTCCGCAAATGTAAGAAAAGTGCTTATTTGCTTATCTTTTGGGGAAAGATTTCTGAAATAGTCAAGCCCTATCTCTCCAACCGCAATCACTTTTACGTTTTTTAACAGATTTTCAAAATCTTCTATTTGTGCGACAGAAAAATTTTCAGAATCGTGCGGGTGGACACCACAGGTAGCGTAAATACCTTTGTGTTTTAATGCGAAATTAAGTGCACTTTTTGAATCTTTAAGGTCAATACCTATTGTGATTATCCTTTTGACTGACTTAGTTAAGCAGTCTTCTAAAAAATGACCGTTTTTAAGGTCATCAAAGTGGACATGAGCATGGGTATCCGTAAAAAATAGCCCATGCTCTTTTAGCCGATTAATTTCGCTTAAGAAAATTTCAAATTCTTGTGTATTTTTTTTTAATATCATATTGTTATATTGCCGCAGTTACTTAATTATAGTCCCCGGGGCAACTTCGTCAGGAAGCTCTAAAACTCTGTGCTTGTCACCTATTGCAGCGGCCAAAACCATCCCTTCTGACATTAGCCCCATAAGTTTTGCAGGCTTTAGGTTAGCTACTACTGCAACAGTTTTACCCACAAGATCGCCTGGCAGATAGCTTTTAGCTATTCCTGCGATAATTTGTCTGGTCTCTTCACCTAAATCTACTTTCAATTTTAATAATTTTTCTGATTTTTCCACTTTTTCGGCTTCAATAATTTTCCCCGCCTTTATTTGCACTGTCATAAAGTGAGTAAAATCTATCAATTCTACCTTTTTCTCAGCGGACTCTTTATCTTCATCCTTTTTATTTTCACTTTTTATGTTATCAATAATTTCATTTTCATCGAGCCTTGGGAAGATAGGTGTTACCTCTCCGATTTTACCACCTGCCTTTAACTGCTTTACCTGTTTTAACTCCTCAAAGCTATTTTTTTCCACAGGCTCTTTTATATTGAGCTGCTCTCTTATCTTCATGGCTGTTTCAGGCATGAATGGATAAATCAGAAGTGATAATGCCCTTATTCCATCCATAGAAGTGTAAAGGACAGTTTCAAGCCTGTCTCTGTTTTCTTTATCTTTGGCAAGTGCCCAAGGTGCAGTGGTGTCAATATACTTGTTTAACGCCGATACAAGCTCCCATATGGTAATCAGTGCCTTGTTGAAAGCCAGATCTTTCAAATGAAGCTCAACATTATCAAAAGTATCTTCAATCTTCTTAAAAAGCTCCACATCTACGGCATCTTCTACTTTGTAAGCCGGGATATCGCCGTTGAAGTAGCGTTTTACCATTCCAAGAGTCCTGTTGAGCAGATTGCCAAGGTCATTTGCCAAATCACTATTTATTCTATGAATTAAAGCCTTAAATGAAAAATCGCCGTCAAGTCCGAAAGGAACTTCCCTCATTAAAAAATATCTGATGGGGTCGACTCCAAACTTTTCGATAAGCCAATTTGGATCAATGGCATTGCCGAGGGATTTTGACATTTTTTGACCTTCCACAGTCCACCACCCGTGTGCAAAGATAGACTTTGGTAATTCAATCCCTAAGCTCATTAGCATTGTAGGCCAGTAAACGGTGTGAAATCTTAAAATATCTTTACCTACTACGTGGAAATCCGCAGGCCAGTATCTTTTCAGCTCTGAATTTTCTTTGAAATAGTTAAGAGCGGATATATAATTTGTCAAAGCATCTATCCATACGTAAATTACATGCTTTTCATCACCCGGTACAGGTATCCCCCACTTAAACGATACCCTACTCACTGAGAGATTTCTAAGCCCTTCTTTTATAAATGCGACAATCTCGTTACGTCTTGAAGCGGGTTTTATAAAATCAGGATTTTCCTCTATATGTTTTAGAAGTTTTTCCTGGTATTTGGACATATTAAAGAAATAACTCGGCTCTTTAAGTTTGGTAGTTTCTCTTCTGCATGAAGGGCAACAATTGCCGTCAAGAAGCTGTGTTTCTGTCCAATATGTTTCACAAGGGGTGCAATACCACCCTTCATACTCATCAAGATATATGTCTCCGTTTTCCTGCATCCTCTTGAACACTTCCTGAACGGTTTTCTTGTGACTTTCATCGGTAGTCCTGACAAAATGATTGTTGGATATATTAAGCTTTTCCCATAGATTTTTATATCTTTGGACTACACTATCGGCAAGCTCCTTAGGGGTCATCCCTTTTTGTTGTGCTGCCTGTTCAATCTTTTGTCCATGTTCATCTGTCCCTGTCAGAAAAAATACATCGTATCCGGATAACCTCTTATATCTGCTAATAATATCGCAGGCGACAGTAGTATAAGCATGCCCTATATGTGGGATGTCATTTACATAATATATCGGGGTTGTAACATAAAAAGTCGGTTTACTCATATCTTTCCTCCGGTATTTTCATCAACAAAGTCTTGCAATTCGACATATTCGACACCTTCTTCCACTACATCGTAACCATCTTTTTCATACATGAGGCAGCACATTAGCCTGCCACATACTCCGGAAATTTTACCGGGATTAAGAAGAAGATTTTGATCTTTAGCCATTTTAATGGAGATGTTGTCAAAGTTTCTAAGAAAGGTAGAGCAGCAAAATTCCCTTCCACAGATACCAAATCCACCAAGAATTTTTGTGGCATCCCTGACCCCAACCTGTCTCATCTCTATTCTTGTCTTAAATATTCTCGCAAGGTCTCTGACAAGCTGCCTGAAATCGACTCTTCCGTCTGCGGTGAAATAGAATGTAACTCTCGTTCTATCAAGGGTATACTCGGCTTTTAACAGTTTCATGTCAAGCCCGTTTTTTTCTACAAGCTTTTTACATTCTTCAAGAGCTTTTGGCTCTTCTTCCCGGTTTTTCTTGAGATTTTCTATATCCTGCTCGGTAGCTTTTCGAATAATTTTCTTAAATTCTTGCCCTTCCGCAGGTATTATTTCTCTATCGGGAAAAACGACAGTAGCCAAATCTTCCCCTTTTTCAGTCTCAATAATGGCAAAATTACCGCGCTTTAGCTGCACCCCATTTGTAAGGAAATCATATATTTTGCCGGCTCTTTTAAAGACTACGCCGGTGGCATTAACTTTTTTCACTAAACTCTCCGTAAAGTTTAATTATCAAATCCGTTTTAGCAATATTCAGGTTGAAATTGCTTTGTAGCATACTTAGCATGTTTAGTAAATAATTAGAAATTGTCAAATATTTATTATTTTGTTCTTTCCGGTATTTTTCAACAAGATTTACATATAATTGGTCAATTATAGCTGTCAATCCATCTTTATCATTCACTCTGAAAATAAAGTCCAAGATATTGTCCAAATCTTCGTAAATATCTGTCTTAATAATTTTATTTGTTTTACTACTTAAATGTTCAATCCCTTTTTTTACCGAGCCGCATGCATATTTGCATGCTTCTTCCAATATTTCATTGCTAATGTCACTAAATTTTTCAGTAAGTATTTGCTTTATATAATTGTCATTCAATCTTGAAAATTCAAAATTAAGACACCTTGATTGTATTGTCGGCAAAAGTTTTTCAGGCAAATGAGTGACAAGGATAAAAATTGTATTCTCCGGCGGCTCTTCAAGGGTTTTTAAAAAAGCGTTGGCCGCCTGATGGGTCATTTTATGAGCGTCGTTTATGATAAAAAACTTATACATCCCTCGATAAGGGGATAAAAAAGCGATTTCTCTTAACTCCTTGACCTCATCAATCCCTATGCTGTCCTTAGACTGATCTTCGACCTTTTTGCTTTGGGAGAGCTTGGAATCAGTTTCTCCGATGTGAAGGATAAAGATGTCCGGATGGGAATCATTGTCGGCAAGGCTACAGTCCTGACAATCGCAGTTGGCAAAAAAGCTCCCTTTTTGGCAAAGTATGCTTTTGGCAAGATTTTTTGCAAAAAGGAATTTGCCACACCCTTCAACCCCTGAAAATATATAGGCATTGGCAAACTGTTTTTTTTGAGCAATTTTGCCAAATATATCTTTTTCTCTATCAAACCCTATGACTTTCATAGTGATAGAATGTCCGCAATCTCTTTGTGCACTTCTTTAGGCGGCTTGTTGGCATCGATAATGTGGCAATCCTTAAATGTGTGAGCGTACCAGAGAAATCCTTCTCTTACATTTTCAAAAAATGAAATATCAAGAGATTCAAATTTTCCTTCATCTTCGAAAGTCCCTGTATTTTCAAGCCTTTTTTTCGCCCTTGAAAGAGCTATCTTTGGGTCAATGTCGAGGATAAAGGTAAAATCAGGATACCTTGTAACGGTAATTTGTGAAAGTGTGTCTAAGATATCTTTATTTAGCTTTCTTCCAAATATTTGATAAGCATAAGTTGATGAAAGGAACCTGTCTGTTATTACGCTGACACCGTTTTGAAGCATTGGGATGACGACATGCTTTTGGTGTTCGTTTCTGTCAGCTGCATAAAGAAGCATTTCCGTTATGTGGTCGATGTGGTATTTCTTGGATATAAGAATATCTCTTAAAATACTTCCTACTTTCGTGCCGCCAGGCTCTTTTGTGACAGATATTTTTGCCCCTGACCTTTCAAAAAAGTCGGCCAGCAATTTTACCTGTGTCGATTTGCCACAGCCGTCAATGCCGTCTAAGGCTATAAAAAGGGGTCTATTTAACCGCACAGTCGGATTTGTCCCCCTGCAATTTTTTTATCGTATGAGGAATTGCCTCATATATTACTTCAAGGTTTTCAATTGCACCTTTGGGAGAGCCCGGAAGATTTATTATTAGGCTGTTATTTCTCGTGCCGCATACCGCCCTTGAGACAATAGCATGTTTTGTTTTCTTAAAGCTTTCCATCCGCATAGCTTCCTCAAAACCGGGAAGTCTCTTATGGATAATCTTTTCGGTAACATCAGGCGCGATATCTCTTGGAGAAATGCCAGTAGAGCCGTTTGTAATGATAAGGTCAAACTCCTGCATATCGGCAAAGTCCACAAGCATATTTTCAAGAATATTTTTTTCATCCGGAATCATTTCATATCGCACAAATGAAAGCTCAAAATTTTTATTTAGAAAATCGATTATCTCTTTGCCTGTAATATCTTCTCTTTCCCCTTTACTCCCTTTGTCACTTAATGTTATGACAGCGGCAGTAAACCCTTTTTTGGGGAGTATCTCTATTTTGTCACCCACTTTTATTTCTCCGCTCCCTTTAACTGTAGCAAATATACCTTCTTTGGGCATTATGCAGTCGCCCGCCTGATAATATATCGCACATCTGTGGTGACATATTTTACCTTTTTGTGAAATTGTAAATTCTATATTATTTATCAAAATTTTTGAGCCAACTTTAAGTGAACAAAGGTCGACACCTTCTGTGGTGATATTTTCAGCAAAGTCGCCACTTTTAACATTTAATCCGAGCTTTACCATTTTTTCTATACTTTCTTTTGCAAGAAAGCTTATCTGTCTATGCCATTTACCTGCGTGGGCATCACCTTCAATACCAAAATCATCCAATACTTTTGCAAAGTCAACGTTACTCTTTTTTATCCCTTTTTTTTCGCTGACTGATATAGAATAAATTTTACTCATAAATACCCCTTTGCTTTTTCTGAAAATTATACAATTTATCTCTTTATGTCAATAAACATAAAATACAGTTAGCTACAGACAATTTATATTTAACAATACTATAAAAGTTTTATATTGATTTTCGTTATATTTTAGAATATATATCGAATTATGGTTAATAAATCAAAATCGTATAAAATTCTTGGCAGGCTGTGGATTAAAGGGGAAAAGGGGACTTTTTTAGGCCATGGAAGGATTATTTTGTTGGAAAAGATTGATGAGTATGGTTCCATTTCCGAAGCAGCGAGGGCACTTGATATGTCTTACAAGCATGCATGGGATTTGATAAAATTTATGAATAATGAAGCAAAATTGCCTGTCGTAGAGACAACAAAGGGTGGGAAAGGGGGCGGCGGCGCCAAGATTACCGATTATGGTAAAAAGTGTATAACTTATTATTGGGAATTGCAAAAAAGGTTTGAAGATTTTTTGAAGAAAGAAACGGAGATATTTAACGAATAATTTTTTTGCATAGCGATATATTTTAAAATATATTACGACTATGTTGCGTAGGAGGAGTATATGAAAAAGGTATTTTTTGCATTCGTAGTGGCGGCTTTTCTGCTGACTGGAGTTGCTAAGGCAGAAGAAAGACTTTTGATATTTGCCGGCGCTGCATCAAAACCGCCCACAGAGGAAGTGGCAAAACTTTTTAGTGAAAAATACGATGTAAAAGTTGAAACAATTTTTGGGGGCTCGGGGTATGTTTTATCTCAAATGATACTTGGCAAGACAGGGGATTTATACTTTCCGGGGTCTTCGGATTTTATGGAAGTGGCAAAAAGAAAAGGGGTGGTTTTCCCCGAAACAGAAAAATATGTAGTTTATCTTGTAAATGCCATTAATGTTCAAAAAGGGAATCCTAAGAATATAAAAACTCTAAAAGATTTGACTAAGCCGGGGTTAAAAGTTGCCATTGCAAATCCGGAAGGGGTATGTGTAGGCACGTATGCTGTTGAAATAATAGAGAAAAATTTTACAGAGGAAGAAAAACGTCAATTTAGGAAAAACCTTATAAATTATACGGGAAGTTGTGAGAAAACTGCAACGGCAATTTCTCTGAAAGCGGCAGATGCGGTAATCGGTTGGCGAGTATTTGAATATTGGGACCCGGAAAGGATTGAGACTATTCCTTTAAAAAAAGAAGAAGTGTCAAGAATCGGATATATCCCCATTGCCATATCAAAATTTACAAAAAATAGGGAGCTTGCACAAAAATTTATTGACTTTTTGGATACCGAAGAGGCAAAAAGTGTCTACAGGAAGTATAAATACTTTATGACCACGGAAGAGGCTAAATCATGGATTGGGGTTGAAAAACCTGTGGGAGGGGAATATAAGGTTCCGTTAATATGGCTGAGAAAATAACATTTAAAAGGGTAGCGATACTGTTTAGTGGATTTGTGTTTGTATTGTATGGTGGTTTGATAATATCGCTGTTGTATTTTTTTGATAAGGATGTGTTTTTTAAGGCCGCCTTTTCCGAAAGAGCGGTCTACTCTATCTTTTTGAGTTTATCTGTTGCAACTGTTGTTACGGTTATTTCTCTTTTAATTGCAATTCCTGCGGCATATGCACTTTCGAGATATAATTTTCAAGGGAAATCCCTTGTGGATACAATATTGGAATTGCCTATGGTGGTTTCCCCCGCTGCTTTGGGTGCAATGCTTCTTATATTTTTCAACAACCCTTTGGGCGGCTGGATTCAGGAAAATTTTACACAATTTGTATTTACTGTCTATGGGATAATTCTTGCCCAATTTGTTACAACATTGGGGGTATGCATAAGGTTAGTAAAAGCTGCCATGGATGAAATCCCTCAAAGGTACGAAGATGTGGCAAGGTGTTTGGGAGTCCCCCCTTTTAAAGCCTTTTTGAAGGTTACGCTCCCTTTATCAAAAAATGGGATTATTGCCGCTTCGATTCTCACGTGGGCAAAAGCTGTCGGAGAGTTTGGAGCGACATTTACTGTCGCAGGCTCGATGGCTATGAATACTGAAACACTCCCCGTGGCAATCTATATGAGACTTTCTACCGCTGATATCGAAGGGACTGTTGCCCTTATAATAATATTGCTAATATTGGGGCTTTCTACTCTTTATATTGTAAGGATACTGACTAATAAAAGGGTTATAAGTGATTGAAGTAAAAAATTTGGCAGTTAAAACAAAAAGTTTCTCCCTTGAAGATATCTCTTTGTCCGTAAATACAGGCTCTTGTCACGTCATAATTGGACCTACCGGTTGCGGGAAGACAACTCTTTTGGAGGCCATATTAGGGCTCAGACCCATCAAAAATGGTGAAATTCTCAGATGTAATGAAAATATAACAAGATTACCGACATATAAGAGAATGTTTGCATATCTTCCTCAAGACCTTGCTATATTTCCCCATCTGACCGTTAGTGAAAATATTTTTTTCAGCATATCGCATGGAGATGTCGCGGATAAAAGTAATCTGTACAAAAGAGCCGAAGACATAATTTCTTCTTTAAACATATCTCATTTGTTTGACAGAAAAGTTTTTAATTTGAGCGGCGGAGAAAAGCAGAGGGTAGCTCTTGCAAGGGCTTTATCCAGCGGATTTAAATATCTTTTGATGGATGAGCCTTTATCCGCTCTCCATGAGGGATTTAAAAAAGAGTTATGGGTGCTGCTTAAAAAACTGCAAAAGGACTATAACTTAACACTTTTAATTGTAAGTCACGATATGGAGGAAACATTTTTTCTGGCGGATGATGTTTCGGTCATGATAGAGGGAAAAATCCATCAGACCGGTGCTAAAAAAAATATATACAGATATCCCAAAACACTTGAGGTGGCAAATTTTTTCGGAATTAAAAATATTTTTAAAGGAAAAGTTCAAGAGGTTACAGAGGAGTTTGGCTATATTTATGTGCCTGATTTAAATCAAACTGTTACATATTATACTGAAAAATTTCCTCAAATCAAAAAGGGGGATGATATTTATTGGGGTGTCAGGTCTGAAGAGGTCATGATTTTGAAAAACGGGAAAAGCATAAATCCCAAAGACACCAAAATCGAAGGGGAAATCACTGACCTGTTTTGGAAAGGTGACAGTTACACGGTGCTATTTAGACCTGAAAACACAAATGTTACTATAGAGATAGATATCTCAGGATATGCGTTTAGAAAATTTAAGATTGAAAAGGGGAGTAAGTCTTCCATAGCACTTAGGAATGATTGGATTTTTCTGATTAAATAAGATTTAACGTTCAAATGTTCTAACGTTTCAACGTTCCAATATTCGAGATTCCGGGTTGTAGGTTTTAAGTCTATAGTTATGTCTTATTTAGAAGAGGAGACTGTTTATGAGTAGAAAACTGTTGAATAAAAATATATTTTGTAGCAAAATATGTTATTAGTTTTGGTAGAGGTTATTATGGAAGAAACTGGTATCAAAAGAGTATGGGCACCGTGGAGGATGCGTTATATCGACGGTTCACATAAGGATGAAGGGTGCATTTTCTGCACAAAACCAAAAGAAGACGAAAGTAGAGATAAAGAAAATCTTATTCTCCATAGAGGTAAAAAAGCCTTTATAATGATGAATCTTTTCCCCTACACAAATGGACACGTGATGGTTATCCCTTATAAACATACGGGTAATATTGAAGATTTGGATGATGAGGAGATGCTTGAGCTTATGAATTTGTGTAAGCTTACCGTCAAATCTATGAAAAGTATTATAGGTCCTGAAGGGTTTAATATAGGATTTAATGTAGGTCGTCCTGCAGGTGCGGGGGTTGTTGACCATGTCCATATGCATATAGTGCCAAGATGGGTTGGTGACACAAATTTTATGCCACTGCTGGCGGAAACAAAGGTGATTTCAGAGCATATTTTTGACACTTACGATAAGCTTAAGTCTGCTTTGTCAAAATTGGAGGAGTTATGAAACTGATTGGGAATATTATAAAAATTATAGTAATTGCTGTAATACTGGTGCTTGGATATTTGAATATGCAGATGGTTGAAGTGACATATTTCTTTACAAAAGCACCCATTAAAGTCCCCTTGATTTTAGTTTTTTTGGGTGGAATAGTTATTGGGGTGGTTTTGGCAGGTTTGATAGCCTTTGGGGAAAAGTTTAAACTCAAAAGAGAAATTAGTAGCCTTAAGAAAAAAATAGCTGAATCCGAAAGCGAAATAAAAAGGCTTAGGACTTTGCCGCTTTCTAAAGAGGAAAAGCAGAGCTAATGGACTTAGCAAACTTTATCAAAGCAAATCTATATCTTTTGGAAGATAATTACGGCTCAAGCATTGAAGAGCTTAAAAGTTTTGTTATTTCAAACGATGCCCCTAAAGAGATATATATACTGCTTGGCAGCGTGTTAAGAAAAAACGGGGAATACGAAAAAGCGATACATATTCACGAAAGCCTTGTTGGGGATAAGACACTCACTAACAAACTAAATAAGATTTTATATTTTGAATTGGTAAAAGATTATAGGGATTTTAAAGATTACAAAAAATCTCTCTATTATGCCCAAAAACTTCTCGATATCGATAAATCGCCGATAATTTTTAAATATGTTTATGAGTTAAACTTAAGTCTTAAAAATTTTGATGATGCCTTTAAATATCTGTTGAAGTATCAAAAAGGGAACAAAGGCGATTTTTCCAAAGAGCTTTCGTATATTCTCTATGAAAAGTACTTATCTCAAGAGAAAAAAGATGATTCCTTACTTAAAAAGGCTTTAAAACTATACTCTAAAAACAGACCTGTGAATCTGATACTCTTTGATCAAGTTTACGCGACAGGTAAAAAGAGTAAAATATTAGATGCTTTTGAAGATTTACTGAAAAAAGATGTCATAAAGGCTGAAAAAGACTTGAAAAAGTTTGAAAATGATTTTTTTACTATCGGGCTTTACAAAGAGTTTGAGTCTGCTGTTTTTAAAAAGATTGCTCAGTCATCTTCAAATCCCGTTTATGCGGTTTACAGTTCCAATTTGTTTATAAAAAAGAATAATCCTGAAAAGGCTAATGAAGTACTTGTGAGTTATTTAAATAATATTGGTGAAAAAAATATAGTAAAAAATAAAATTTTAAGTTTACAACTTCCCGAGGATTTGAAGTCAAAATTCAAGTTTAGTGACACTTACATTTGTAGTGCTTGCAGAGCTGATTTTGATAAATACTACGAATATTGTCCAAACTGTAAGAGTATAGAAACTATTGATTTTAAATGATAATGAGTGAGTCTGACTTTTCTAAGTTAACACCCATGATGCAGCAGTTTTACTCTATCAAAAAAGAGTATCCCGACTGCATTCTTTTTTTTAGGATGGGTGATTTCTACGAAATGTTTGACGATGATGCTAAAACAGCAAGCAAAATCCTTGGAATTGCTCTTACTAACAGAAATAAGTCTTCAGATAATAGCCCCCCTATGTGCGGCATCCCTTATCATTCTTATCAAACTTACCTTAATAAACTTTTGAGCGCAGGGTTTAAAGTGGCGATATGCGAGCAGCTGGAAGACCCTTCAAAAGTTAAAGGGATTGTAAAAAGGGGTGTGGTGAGGGTTGTGACACCCGGCACCATTATTGAAGATGAAACATTGTCTAATTCAAATTTTAACTTTCTTGTAGCCGTATCTAAAGGAAGAGATTTCTATTATGCGGCAATTGCCGATATCTCTACAGGGGATTTGTTCCTTTTTAATTCAAAAGAATTGTCGGAAATTGTAAATAAATTCAAACCAAAAGAGATTATCGGGGAGATAGACAACCTTAACGGTATCAATTTACCATTTTTTAAAATTGAAAGGGTTTACCATTATAAAAGCATGCTCACCGGGATAACAGACTATTTTGGTGGCTCATCGTTGAAGTCAGTCGGTATTACGGAAGATGAATATGTTAAGCCGGTTTTTTACCTTCTGTCCTACCTCAAAGAGATGTTAATCGAAGTGAAATTAAAAAAGCCTACCGTGTTTTTATCTGACAGGCAAATGTATCTTGATGCTATTGCCCAAAAGACGCTGGAGCTTTTTGAAAGCACATCCGGGAGAAAAGATGCCACATTATTTAATGTTCTAAATAAGTGCTCAACCCCTATGGGTGAAAGGCTCCTTGCAGTCTATCTTATGTCCCCCACAAATGATTTGAATGAAATAGATATCAGACTTAATATAGTGGAATATTTTTTATACAATAAAGAGAAAAGAGTTAATATTAAAGAGCTTTTAAAGGGTGTATATGATCTTGAGAGAATTTTAACAAGGTTAAATGCAAAAAAAGGCACCCCGAGAGATTTGAGTTGGCTTAAAAGTTCCCTTATCCCACTTACTACTATAAAAAAGTTACTTAAGGGGACAAATAATCCTTTTATCGATGATTTGTATGACAATTTTGATGATTTGCCAGATATTTGTGAGTTTTTGGACAAAGCCGTCTTTGATGAACCGCCGATATCCATTGATAAGGGTGGGACGATAAAAGATGGTTTTGTAAAAGAGATAGATGAATTGCGGTTTTTAAGAAAAAACAGCCGTGTTGAGCTTGCTAAAATTGAATCAGAAGAGAAAGAAGCTACGGGGATTAGCAACCTTAAGATAAAATTTAATAAGGTTTTTGGATACTATCTTGAAGTTCCAAAATCTCAGATTAAAAATGTCCCCGATTATTTTGAAAGAAGGCAGACCCTTGTTAATGCCGAACGATATATAATCCCAAGATTAAAAGAGCTTGAAGAAAAAATCCTTACATCCGAAGATAAATTAATTGAGCTTGAAAAAGAGGTTTTTGAAGATATTGTTGAACAGATAGTTAAACAAAGTGAAAGGATTCGAAATACCTCAAATCTTTTGGGCAGAATAGATACGCTTATAAGCTTTGCCGATGTGGCTGAGTCAAACAGATATGTAAGGCCGACTGTAAATGACAGCGGTGTGATAAAAATAATAGATGGTAGGCATCCTGTGATAGAAAAATTTTTAGATGAGCCTTTTGTCCCAAATGACGTTTTTCTTAATAATGATGAAAGCAGGTTGATGATAATTACAGGCCCAAATATGGCGGGTAAAAGTACATATATCAGGACTGTAGCACTTATAAGCATAATGGCACATATCGGCTCTTTCGTGCCGGCCAAAGATGCTGAGGTGGGTTTTATTGACAGGATTTTTACCAGAATCGGTGCCAGCGACAACCTTTCCCAAGGGGAATCTACATTTATGGTGGAGATGGTTGAGACGGGGAATATTTTAAATAATGCCACGGAAAAATCATTGGTGATACTTGATGAAATAGGTAGGGGCACTTCGACATTTGACGGAGTATCTATAGCTTGGGCGATTTCGGAATATTTATTAAATAAAGTTAAGGCCAAAACACTTTTTGCCACACATTACCATGAGCTTTCAGACATCCCTCTGGCTAATCACGGAGCAAAAAATCTTACCATAGAGGTCAAAGAGTGGAAAAATGAGATAATCTTTCTAAGAAAGATTATTGAGGGGAGCACGGACAGAAGTTATGGAATTTATGTGGCAAAGCTGGCAGGGCTTCCACAGGAGATTGTTCAAAGAAGCGATGAGATTTTAAAACAATTGGAAAAGAATGAATTTGGCCTTGATGGACTACCAAAGCTTGCAAGAAAAGCAAAAAAAGAGCAGCAGATTGTCCAACCGATGCTTATTTTTGAAGAAAATGAAGCTCTTGAAGAGTTGAGAAAAATAGATGTAAATAATATAACCCCTCTTGAAGCCCTTAATATCTTGGCAAAATTAAAGGAGCTGGCTGATGAATAAAAGTCAAGTGCTGCTGGGGTATATGATTGACAGTCCGATATCGTTTATCTCTTTTTTTCTTGGTAAAATACCTTTATGGGTTTTAATGTATCTTGCTTTTATTGGCAAAATAAGTATGCCGATGTTTTTCCTTTTGGGAGGGCTTGTTTATTTGTCAAGAAGCTATTTTGACGTGGAAATATTTGGGATAAATCCCATTTACTCTACCTTTACAAGTATATTTTACAGTATTTACAAGCCAATTTTATTTATTAGTGTTGTTATGGTAATTTTTTTAGGCATTAATTATTTTTTCATGACTCAAAACTTATTTGTGTTGTTAATTTCTGTCATTGCTGCCGGTATATTTTTAGTTGGGATGACTTTTTTCTTTAGAAAGGATTATTTTGATGCTTTGTGGAGGATAAAAAATGCCCCTCAAATAAATATCTCTTCATTTAAGATATTTTTGATTGATATCTTATGGCTAATTACCATTACTACCCCTGTTGGATTGTCAGTTATTGGACTTTTGATAATTTATTTTATTGAGTTTAACAGTTTATTGCAGGAATTTGACGGAATTTTATAAAAGCTAAGTGAGCTTTTACGGCTCACTTAGCATATTTTTAAGTTATTTCAAAAGGAGTGCTTCCACTCTTCTGTTTTGATCTTTACCTTCTTCTGTATCATTTGAAGTTATCGGCTTATCAGGGCCATAACCTTTTGCAGAGATTCTTTCTTTTTCAATACCAAACTCTGTTACAAGATACTCGGCTACAGCATCCGCTCTTTTTTGAGAGAGGGCTATATTTTTGTCACGGTCACCGTCACTGTCGGTGTGTCCTGCTATTTCTACCTTAACTTCTGGATGTCTTTTTAAAAACTCGGCAAATTTTTTGATTTCATCAACGTATTCAGGTTTTATATCTGCTTTGTTTGTGTCAAACTGCACGTTAAGCTTAATTTTAACTTCACAGCCATCTTTATCAACGATCGCATTTTTTACTGAATTAGGACATTTGTCCAGCCCGTCAAACACTCCATCCATATCTGAGTCAAGCGGACAACCGTTAGTATCTACTTTTACGTTAGCTTGAGTGCTCGGGCATTTGTCCAAATAGTCGAAGACACCATCATTGTCGGTATCAAACGGACAACCTTTATTGTCAACAGGTGTGTTTATCGGAGTATTTTGACACATATCTTCAGTATCAGCCACTCCGTCTTTATCTGTATCAAGCACTACGGGTTTTACTGTGCATCCGGTGCTGTCAACCTTGTCCCCTTTGGGAGTATCAAGGCATTTGTCAATATTATCGTTAACACCATCGTTATCGGAATCCATAACGGGTTTGCTTTTTTTACCAAAATTAAAAGTCAATCCGAGAGCGGCAATTACGTCATTTCCGTCACCGAAAAGATAATTGTCCCTTACTTCGGCAAAAATGCCAAAATTATCTTTTACCATGTATTTGACCCCTAAAGCTGCTGAAGGACCAATGTTCATACTTGAACTAAGGTCACCGGCAATACCCAAAGCTCCATAAGGCTTAAGAGTTTCATTTTCCAAAAAGTAATACTTAACATGACCTAAATATTGAAAAAGGTTTGTATCGTTTCCATTGTCATACTCAGTAGGAATGTATCCTACACCAAGTTCGACTTCAAATTTTTCGTTTAAACTTTTGCCTAATCTTAATCCATACTCTGGATTATCATCAATATCCCTTTCCCCCGTAAAGTAGTGGTACCCTAAATAAGGTGACACAGAGTATTCATACTGAGAAGCATAAACACTTGAAACAAAAAGCATTGCAACTAAAACATAAAATAGTTTTTTCATAAATAACCTCCATTATTTAAAATGATTATAAATTAGTTAATCATACAAAGCAAGCGATATGTTTAATTATATCATTTTTACCTTAATTTGTTATTTGAATGTCTGGTTTTTTACTGTTGAGTATGTTAATGAGAATGTAGGTAAACTTTACAATATTAAATATTGTGTTAACATATTAATATGAAATATTTAATTTTTACAGACTTGGACGGGACACTACTTGACCATTTTACTTATTCTTTTAAAGAGGCCATCCCCTGCATAGATATTATCAAAACAAAAAATATACCCCTTGCTTTTATTACGAGCAAAACAAAGGTGGAGGTTGAAAAAATTATCTCTCAGGTAGATTATGATATTGTATTTTCCGTAGAAAACGGGGCAGCAGTATATTTTTTTGACAAATTAAAAATACATAACAAAGTCTTTGGTGAAAAATTAGAGAAGATTATCCAATTTTACGAGAAAGTTAAAAAAAGATATAACTTACTCAGCGTCTTTGAAATATCCGAAGAGAAACTGTCAGAAATGGTTAATTTGTCAGTTGAAAAAATCAGGCTTTTAAAGGAGAGAGAATTTAGTGTGCCTTTTATAATAAAAGTCAATAACAATCTTCAACAACTTGAAGCTGAGGCCGCTTCTTCTGGATTTAAGATACTAAAGGGTGGACGATTTTATCATCTTGTAAGCAAAAATCAGGATAAAGGGGTTGCCTTAAACTACATTAAGAATATTTTAGGTAAAAATTGTAAATGTATTGGCTTGGGTGATAGTGGCAACGACTATGACCTGCTTTCAAACGTAGATATTCCAATTATTATAAAAAAATATGACGACAGTTATGATGAAAAATTGCTCGATATAAAAGGTGCCATTAAAAGTAGGTTTGTAGGTCCAAAAGGTTGGTGCGATTCGTTAATAAAGTTTCTAAAGGAGGAAAACGGTGGCTGATTTTTATCAAAATTCACTTTTTACGACTTTACAGAATTTAAATAACAGAAAATTTGAAGAGATATCTGAAGATATTATGAAATACACAAGCAGAAGAAAAATAGCACTCCTTTTGCCTGCGTTGTATTCTGAGTTTGAGACTGAAGCAATGAAAGTCATCATAAATGAATTAATGGAAGTCCCATTTATCGAGACTATAGTTTTGTCCCTTGACCAGGCTAACAAGGATCAATTTCTTGATGTTAAAAAGAGGCTTAGCGTTCTTCCCCAAGAGGTAAAAGTAGTATGGAATCACGGGGAAAGGGTGCAGGAGCTTTATGATGAACTTTTACGGGAAGATTTTCCGCTCAATATCCCTGGTAAAGGGAGGGTAGTATGGATGGGGCTTGGCTATATTTTGGCACAAAACAGACATTATGTTGTGGCTCTTCATGATTGTGATATTTTAAATTACAAAAAAGAATTAGTTGCAAGGCTTGTTTACCCGCTTATAAACAAAAATTTAAATTACAGATTTTCAAAAGGATATTATGCGAGAGTTACAGATAAGCTATACGGCAGAGTAAAAAGGCTTTTTTATATCCCTCTAATTAGGTCGTTGAAAAAGATTGTGGGGCATGAAAATAATTTCTTAAGGTATCTCGATAGTTTCAGATATGCCCTTTCAGGAGAGTTTGCCTTTCTTTCGGATCTTGCAAGGACTGTTAGGATTTCACCCACTTGGGGGCTTGAGATATCCATACTAAGTGAAATATATCAAACTGTTCACTTGAGCAAAATTTGCCAGGTAGAGATTATGGATACTTATGAACATAAGCATAATACAATTGACGTTAAGAAGCCAAACGAGGGGCTTATCAAAATGGCTTCGGATATTGCAAAGACCACTTTTAGGGTATTGGCACAAGACGGAGTTATCGTTTCTGAGGCTTTTTACAGGACACTTCTTGCCACATATATTCAAGAGTCAAGACGGACTATCGAACAATATTATGCACTGGCAGAAATAAATGGACTGCAATACGATAGGCACGAAGAGATAAAGGCTGTGGAGTCTTATGCGGTGGCAATTAAAAATGCTTGGCTGGAGTTTACTGAAAACCCTATCGGAGTAAGACTGATCTCTCCTTGGATAAGGATAGAGTCGGCACTTCCGGGATTTATGGAAAAACTGTCAGAGTATGTTGATGCCGATAACAGTTAATTACTTTTTGGGACGCAACTTTTCATAGGCAAAAATAGAAATAGTGAGGCGATACTTCTCCCTATTACCAGTGCGGTTGCGGCAATTATTGCACCCGGCAGCAGCGTAAATTTAATTAATAAAATTAATGAAGCGATAATAATCGAGACTTCAAGGGCAGTAGCGATAGTGATAGGGTTTGTAACACTACAATTGACGAGTACCCCTCTTTGAAAAGATATAAGAACGGTACTTGCGGGCAGTGCTACCATAATCATCGTCGGGATTATGGCAAAGTTTGCCAGCTCATCCGAGAGACCTGATACTTCTTTAAACCACAAATGTGAGACAGGGGTAAATGCGATAATTCCCATGGATATCAGGCAAAATAGTCCGAGAAATGCCGCAAAATTTCTTACAATCTTGTAATTGTCTTCATTTTTTGAAATTATTGCAATTACCACTTCTTGATAAGAAAGCCCTAAACTCCTGAAAATAAATACGAGAGAGTTGATAACAGGGAGCACCGCTAAAGATTCGATCGATTTTATACTTTTCCCCATGAAAAAAGTTACCGCTGGGTAAACACCAAGACCAATAAGAGGGGTCAGGGCAAGAGGGATATAAAATTTTGAAATAGTTATCAGAGGGATATTTTTATCTTGTTCATTTTGCTTGATACCTTTGACAATATTATTAGCCATAATTCTTACTGCAACAGCCTCGGCAATTACACCGCTGCTCAATGAAAATGTCCCTACTGCGGCGCCGGTAAGTATATTTAAATTGTATAAAACAATTGCGGAAACAGACATAAACATTAACCTGAATATTGTGCTAAATGCCACATATTTTGTTTTGCCGTTTTTAATAAGAATCCCTTGGTAAAAGCGTCTGTACCCTATGGCAGCAGGCCAAGGGATTAGGAGAATCGTTGCAATATGTGCAATTTTTGACACTTCACTTTTAAGCCCCAAAACATCTTGTGCAAAAAAGTAGAATATTTGCGGGATACAAATTATTGAAATTATCATTGTGAGTAGAATATTTAAATAAATTGCAAATCTTCTCAGATCGTAATAACTGTGTTTCCCTTTGACCATTGCCGTCGATGCACTCATAAGCATGATAATGGGGGCTTCTGCCAAAAGGCCAATTGCAAGTGCCACACCATAAGCGGCTAAATTAAATTTTTCCTGAGGCAATCTTGCTATTATACTTGCAAGGTATGGCCCTTCAAAAGCCATCATAAGCCAGGTTGATGCAAGAGGGAGCCAAAATTTAAATATATCTTTGTATTTAACCTTTTGAATGTCATCCATTTAATTCTTCATCTATCAAAGTAATTGCCTCAAGCCCTCTCATTGGGATTGAGATATTATCCCCACTGATTTGTGATTCTCTTAAATTTATTCTTATCGCAGTTGCATTTTCACGTTTTGAAAGTCTTTCACTTGTATATCTGATTGATGGTATGGCAGTCCCCGCACCAACTTCAACAATGACAATATTTTTGCCTGACGCAA
This sequence comes from Deferribacteraceae bacterium V6Fe1, assembly GCA_022813675.1. Lineage (GTDB taxonomy): Bacteria > Chrysiogenota > Deferribacteres > Deferribacterales > Deferrivibrionaceae > Deferrivibrio > Deferrivibrio metallireducens. The sequence continues at coordinate 824,460 of CP063375.1, forward strand.
AACTTAAAAAATCATCCAGTCTTTCCGATTGCTCATGTGAGCGGTTTGGCAGCCATGAGTAATCTCCAAACATCAAAATATTGGGCCTTGCTACTCGGCCGCAAAATTTGCATTTGGGGATATTTTTAGCTCTCATAGTTTCATGGTCGATATCAACTGATTCATTGTTTTCCCAAATTGCGTCACAGCACGGGGAAAGGCATTGGAGATAGTGAATAGAGCCGTGAATTTCATAAATTTTATAAGGGTCAAACCCGGCTTTTTGAAATTGCCCGTCAACATTGGAAGTGATGACAAAATAATCTTCCATAAGCTCTTTGCCCCAGTTTAACATAATATCAAACCCTTTGTGAGGTTTGGTTTTCCTGTATAATTCCAATCTGTGTCCGTAAAATCCCCAACCAAAGTGCGGGTCGTTTTCAAAATGGGCAGGGTTTGCACAATCATAAAAATTAAGCCCAAGCCTTTCATACATTGGATATGCATGCCAAAACCCTTTTTCCCCTCTGAAATCAGGCAGCCCTGAATCTACTCCAATCCCCGCACCTGCGGTAATTATAAGTATGTCAGCATTTTTTATCTTTTCTGCGGCCTTTTTGATGGCATCCATACAGCACCCCCCTAAAACTATAAAATCAAAACCTGTATGAATCAACACAATTATTTCTTTGTATAATTTAAAAATTATGTATAATAAATTATCAAGCTTTTTCGGAGGTTATATGAAAGATTTGATAGTAGATAAAAATTCGCCGAAGATAAATAAGATTTTAGATAGAGGCGGGATATTTGATAAGGAGTATCTCCCGGTGGTTATGGATATACTTGATAAGGTAAAAACAGAAAAAGATAAGGCACTTATAGAGTTGACTCTGAAATTTGACAAGACGGATTTGACAAAAGGGTTTGAGGTTGAAAAACAATATCTGAAAACATGTTTTGATAATTTGCCTGAAAGTTTGCAAAAATCCCTTGAGCTTGCCAAAGGAAATATCATGGAATATCACAGAAATATGCTTGAGAAAACATGGATGTACGAAAGGGAAGACGGGTGCATACTGGGTGCAAAAGTTACCCCTCTTGAAAGGGTTGGGGTGTATGTGCCGGGTGGAAAAGCTACATATCCTTCAACGGTATTAATGAATATACTTCCTACAAAGGTAGCTGGGGTTAGCGAAGTTATTATGGTTACCCCCGCAACGGAGAATAGGCTCAATGAAGTGGTGCTTGCTGCGGCGTATTTGGCAGGCGTTGACAGGGTATTTAAAATTGGTGGAGCTCAGGCTGTTGCTGCCCTTGCTTACGGCACGGAGACAATACCAAAGGTGGATAAAATAGTTGGCCCGGGCAATATTTATGTGGCTTTGGCAAAGAAAATAGTTTTTGGGACAGTTGATATAGATATGATTGCAGGGCCCAGTGAAATTCTTGTCATAGCTGATAAATTTGCAAACCCGGAATATGTGGCTGCCGATATGCTTTCCCAAGCAGAGCATGATGAGCTGGCCTCTTCGATTGTAATCACCGATAATATGAATTTGGCAGAAAAAGTAGCCGCCGAGGTTGAAAAACAATTAGCCAAACTCCCTAAGAAAAATATTGCTGAAAAATCGCTGAAAGATTTTGGTGCAATTATTGTTGTAAGCGATTTGGATGAGGCGTGCACTCTTGCAAACAAGATTGCCCCTGAGCATCTTGAGCTTTATGTGAAAACCCCTTTTGAATATCTTAATAAAATAAAAAATGCCGGTGCAATATTTTTGGGGGAATATACCCCTGAAGCTGTCGGGGACTATGTCGCAGGGCCAAATCACACACTTCCTACAAACGGTACTGCGAGATTTTTTTCTCCCCTTGGGACTTACGATTTTGTAAAGCGTTCGAGTATAATAAGTTTTAATAAAGATGCTCTGTTTAATGTAGGCGAAAGTATCATAGAGATTGCAAAGGCAGAAGGGCTTGATGCTCACGCAAACTCAGTAATTAAAAGGATTAAATAATTATGTCGACTATTATCATAGACGGACACTCGGTTGCTTACAGGATTTTTTACAAAGTTCCCCCTTTGACAAATTCCAAGGGTGAGCCTACCGGACTAATTCATTCTTTTATAAATACTATACTTTCTATCAAAGAAAAATTTAACCCGGAAAAGTTATATGTGACATTTGACTCAAAAGGTGAAACAGACAGACACAGAATGCTTGAAAAGTATAAGGCAAACAGACCGTCAACTCCGGAAGACTTGATTTTTCAGGTGGAAAAGGTGAAGGAAATCTTGCCGCTTTTGGGGATAGATGTTTTTTGCATAGAGGGTATTGAGGCAGATGACATCATTTATACCTTGACTGAAAAAAGCGATGGAGAAGTTTATTTGGTAACAAAGGATAAGGACTTGATGCAGCTTGTAGATTCAAAGGTAAAGCTTCTTGATTATCAAACAGGAAATCTTATAGACAAAGAAGGTGTAAAGGAGAAGATAGGAGTATATCCCGACAAAATCCTTGATTATCTTGCCCTTTGCGGCGACTCGGCGGACAATATTCCGGGTGTAAAAGGGGTTGGCCCTAAAACAGCCATAAAGCTTTTGGATGAATATGGGAGTCTTGAAGGTGTGTATGACAATGTGGAAAATATTAAAGGGAGTTTGAAAGATAAGCTCACCGAAAATAAAGAGTTGGCATTTTTAAGCAGGGAGCTTGCAAGACTGAAAATCGTAGATAACCTTGAAACTTTAAAAGTTAAGGGTGATATAAAGCAGGTGTTAAAAGAGCTTGAATTAAATAGCCTGTACAAAAGAATTTTCAAGACAAGTGACAAAGAGGTTAAGGGTAAAGATTTTCATGAAGATATACTTTTTGTTGTGGACAACAGAATTTTTCTTTCGAAACAAAATGAGACTGTCGAGGATGCAAAGCCTGACACAAACACAAAATATGTCTATGATATAAAAAACTTATACAAAAAGACATCATTTTATGCGGATGATGTTCACGATTTGCTCCTTATTTCGTGGCTTAATAACCCTGACAGTGGCGGGCTTGGGATATCTAAAAACGAATCATTAAATGACTTTATAGCCAAAGTGAGAAACAGGGCGACTGAAGAGATTGAAAATCTTAAGAGAAATGATCTTTATGATATTTATTTCAAATATGAGCTGCCGCTTGCAAAAGTGATTGCCAAGATGGAAAATGCCGGAATAATTCTTGATAGAAAAATCCTCGATAGTTTAAATGATGAGATACAAAAGGATGCTTTGGCAAAAGAGGAAGAGATTTATGCACAGATTGGAGAGGTAATTAATATAAATTCACCAAAACAGCTCAGAGAGGTCTTGTTTGACAAACTAAAACTTTCCCCCTTTAAGAAGACAAAGACAGGGTTTTCCACAGATGAAGAATCTTTGAGAAACATGGTGATTGTCAATCAGCACCACAAAAAGCTTCTTGAAGATATAATTGAATACAGAGAGCTGACCAAACTACTGAATACATATATTACGAAACTTCCCGAATATATCGACCCCGATACAGGTAAGATATATTCCGAATTCAAACAGACAGGCACGGCAACCGGGAGATTTTCTTCCAACAATCCAAATTTGCAAAATATCCCTTTGAAAGGGAAGTGGGGGAAGAAAATAAGGTCCGCTTTTGTGGCTTCTCCGGGGAAAATTTTTATATCGTTTGACTATTCACAAATTGAGTTGAGGTTTTTGGCACATTTTTCTCAAGATGAAACCCTTTTGAGTGCTTTTAAAAATAATCTTGATATACATAAAATAACCGGTTCAAAAATATTTAAACTACCTGAAGAAAAGATTGAAGGGGATTTGAGGAGGATAGCAAAAGCTGTCAATTTTGGCATACTTTACGGACTCAGCCCTTTTGGCCTTGCAAGGGATACGGGGGTGTCAAATGCCGATGCCAAAGAGTTTATCGAAACATATTTCAAAACCTATCCAAAGGTGCAAAAATATATTGAGCAGGTGATAAATGATGCGAGAAGGCAGGGCTTTGTAAAGACGATTCTCGGAAGAAAGAGATTCTTCCCAGAAATTAACAGCAAAAATCCCGTTTTAAGAAATAGATCGGAAAGGATGGCTCTAAACTCAATCCTCCAGGGTTCAGCCGCTGACGTGATAAAGCTTTCTATGTTAAAGAGTGATGAATATACAAAAGGTATTGATGCTGAAATTGTTTTACAGATTCATGATGAGTTGGTTTTTGAGGTGGATGAAAATATTGCTTTGGAAGTGGAAGATAAGGTAAAATATATTATGGAAAACGTTATGAGCCTTGATGTAAAGCTTGAGGTAAACAGCTCTACCGCTTCAAATTTGGGGGAGGTAAAATAATGAGCAGATTAAACACAATTTTAAAAGAAAATTCCGAATTAAAAAATGAGCTTGAGGGGATAATCGGGCTTATCAAAGAAAATGAGATAAAACATCAGGGATTTAAAATCGTAGAATATGCTTTTCTGATGTCTCGGAAGCTTTCTGATATTGAAGATAGGCCGCTTAGTTATTTGAAAGAGATTTTTTCCCTTGATAAGATTTATCTGTGTGTCAATAAAGATATTTTTAGCTTTGAAGATTTTGACAATACGCAAGAATATAAAAAGATTAAATTTTATAACACAAACGTATTTAAATATTTTTTCCTTAAAAAGAGGCCTTATATCGGCAATAACAAAGTAAATTTAATTAGCGAATTTGACCTTTATCCGGAGATGGGCTCATACTTGATTAGCCCTATTTTTGAAAATGACAAACTTGTAGGTAGCCTAAATATTTATAGCAAATCTCCAGACAGGTTTTCTGATAATTTCTCTGAAACCGTTAGCTTTGATTTTATAAAGGAGCTTTCATTTAAGGCAGGAATCTCTCTCAGGAAGATTTACGATAGTGAATTTATTAGGATGAAATCTAAGATAGATGATTTGACAGGTTGTTATAATAAAAACGGCTTGTATGAGAATCTTGAAATATTTTTAAACAGGCACAAAAGATATTCACAGCCATTTTTCTTTATAATGTTTGACCTTGATAATTTTAAGATTGTAAATGACACATTGGGGCATCTTGTGGGGGATGAATTTTTGCGAAGAGTCGGCAAAGGGCTTAAGGAAAAATTTAGAAAGAGCGATATTATCGGCAGATTTGGCGGGGATGAATTTTTTATGCTTATCCCTAAAAAAGGGGCGGATGAGGCGAAGATAATTCATAATAAAGTGAATGATTTGTTGGAAGATTTGTCTAATGAATTTGATTTGGAAAAAATTGTAACAGCAAGTGCAGGTTGTGTGAAGATGACTGCCGAATCAGAGCCTAGACCCCTTGTGGATTTGATAAAGCTTGCCGATGATATGCTTTATAAAAGTAAAAAAGAGTCTAAAGGCTCGATAAGTATTGCATAAATTTTGTTGTCTATGAAAGAGCTGACACCCGAGCTGTCAAGGCTGATTTTTGACAATGTTTACAACGGTATTTACCTTGTGGATAGCCAAGGGAAAACCCTCTGGGTAAATAAGGCATTTGAAGAGATGTCTGGTTTTTCCTTGGACGAGCTTGAAGGGAAGACGCTTTATGATCTTGTCAATGTTTACAAATATTTTAGTGGCTCTGCCAGTATACTTGTCCTTGAAAATAAGAAGCCTGCAACGGTAACTTACAGGACAAGCAAAGGTAAAAACTTTCTCGTCAAAGGGAAACCGATATTTGATGATAATGGCAACCTAAAGTACGTGGTAAATACAATATGGGATTTGACGGTAATTAACTATACCGATGTGGTGGATAAGGATACTTTGAGAGAGTTTAAGCTTCAAGAGTCAGATATTATTACTACCAGTAGCAGTATGAATAGTGTCATTGATATGGCCATGAAAGTTGCGCCCACGGATGCCAATATCCTTATTACGGGGGAATCGGGTGTAGGGAAAAGTCTTCTTGCAGGGCTTATTCACAAGATGAGTGACCGTAAAAATGGCAAATTTCTCAAAATAAACTGTGCCTCAATCCCCGAAACACTTTTGGAGTCGGAGCTGTTTGGTTATGAGTCAGGGGCATTTACAGGTGCCAGCACAAGAGGGAAAATGGGGTTGGTTGAAGCCGCAGAAGGGGGGACAATTTTTTTGGATGAGATTTCCGAGCTCTCATTGAATGTTCAGGCAAAAGTTTTGACACTTATTCAGGAAAAAGAGTTTGTGAAAGTAGGAGGCACAAAGTCGATAAAGAGCAATGTGAGGATAATTGCTGCTACCAATAAAAATCTTTACACACTTGTCAATGAAGGGCGTTTTAGGGAAGATTTATATTACAGATTAAACGTTATTCCGATAAATATTCCGCCCCTAAGGGAAAGGTTGGACGATATCCCCATTTTGTGCGAATATTTTTTGAAAAAGTTTAATGAAAAGTATAATAGTTACAAATATATTTCCGATAGTGTGATTGAGTATTTCAAGACGTATAATTGGCGGGGCAATGTGAGGGAGCTTGAAAATACCATAGAGCGTCTTGTGGTTACCACAAAGTCAAATAATATTACCCTTTCAGACCTTAACCAGCTCTTTGACGAAGATTTTAGCGGCAACAAGTTAAATTTTGAGGAGCAGATTGCACTGTTTGAAAAAAATATCTTGCTGAAAGCTAAGAAAAAATTTGGCTCTACAAGACAGATAGCCAAACATTTAAACCTTTCTCAGACAAAAGTGGTCAGGCTTTTGAAAAAACACAAAATTGTATGAGTTGAATATAACTCATTTGAATTATTTATAACTCACTTATTTTCTTTAAATGTCTGCATATTGAGTTGAATATAACTCAGACAGTCTTGCATGTATTTGTAACTTATTAATAGTTAGACTTAAAAATTTTATTGATATAGGCATACAAATTGCAACAATGTATTATCAAATAAAAATGGGGGTATGTTTATGAAAAATGTTTACATTGTAGAAGCTTTAAGGACACCTTTTGGTTCATATGGCGGAAGTTTGGCAGATGTCCATGTTGCAGACTTGGGGGCAACTGTAATCAAAGGGCTTGTGGAAAAAACAGGGATTGATGTTGATGCTATTGATGAAGTTATTTTAGGGCAAGTACTTATGGGTGGCAGCGGACAAGCACCTGCAAGGCAGGCGATGAGAAAGGCTGGATTAAAAGATAAGACTCACGCAATGACAATTAATAAAGTATGTGGAAGCGGTATGAAAGCAATTATGCTTGCTGCTCAGTCAATAATGCTTGGTGATAGCGAAGTGGCGATTGCAGGCGGTATGGAAAATATGTCAAATACACCTTATGCTCTTGATAAAGCAAGATTTGGCTATAGGATGGGCAATGGCAATATCCTCGATTTGATGATTTTTGATGCCCTTCTTGACCCTTATTCCGGCAGACATATGGGGGAAATCACTGAGGAAAGTATAGCAAAAAATAATGTTTCAAGACAGGAGCAGGATGAATACGCTATCAGGTCATATACATTATCCCAAAAGGCTGTTGAGGGTGGGAGATTTGATACAGAAATCGTCCCTGTAGTTAAACAAAGCAAAAAAGGGGAAGTAGTCGTAAACAGAGATGAAGAGCCTTTTAAGGGGGATATATCTAAATTGCCAAGTTTACGTCCCGTGTTTAAAAAGGATGGCACCATTACTGCGGGAAATGCTTCTACTATAAATGACGGAGCCGCAGCAGTGCTTCTTGCATCAGAGGATGCGGTTAAAAAGTATGGTTTAAAACCAAAAGCAAAGTTGGCAGCTTATTCGACTAACAGTATCCACCCGAATGACTTTGGTGAAGCTCCGGTCGGGGCTATTGAAAAAATCTGGGCTAAAACAGGTCTTTCAAAAGATGATATCGGGCTTTACGAAATTAATGAGGCGTTTTCTGCTGTCCCACTTTTTGCAATCAAAAAACTTGGCCTTGATATAAATAAAGTGAATGTAAACGGAGGGGCAGTTTCTCTCGGACATCCTGTAGGAGCAAGCGGCGGCAGACTTGTTACTACAATTTTAAATGAAATGATTTTGAGAAAAGAAAAGTATGGGCTTGCTACACTTTGTATCGGCGGCGGCGAAGCTGTGGCTGTATTGCTTGAGCTACTTTGACGGAGGCTGATAATGGCTAATAAGGTTTACGAATCAGTAGAAAAGGCGTTAGAAGGGGTTTTAAAAGACGGGATGACGATTGCTGCCGGCGGATTTGGGCTGTGCGGTATCCCCGAAAAGTTGATACTTGCAATTAGGGACAGTGGAGTAAAAAATTTAACATTTGTAAGCAACAACGCCGGCGTGGATAATTTCGGTCTCGGTCTGCTTTTGCAAACAAGACAGATAAAAAAGATGATTTCTTCGTATGTGGGTGAAAATAAAATATTCGAGCAACAATATTTAAATGGCGAGCTTGAGCTTGAGCTAACCCCTCAGGGGACTTTGGCTGAAAAGCTCAGGGCAGGCGGTGCAGGTATCCCTGCATTTTATACAAGGACAGGCTACGGCACAATTTTGACAGAAAATAAGGAAACAAAGACATTTAATGGCAAAGAGTATGTTTTGGAAGAGAGTATTGTGGCTGACCTTTCAATTGTCAAGGGGTGGAAAGCTGACAAGTCAGGCAACGTAATGTTTAGAATGACTGCCAATAATTTTAACGAAGCCTGTGCAAAAGCGGGAAAATTGACAATTGTGGAAGTCGAAGAGATTGTAGAAACCGGTGAGCTTGATCCTCACTGTATCCATTTGCCTGGGATTTATGTGGATAGGCTTGTGCTTGGGACAAATTACGAAAAGCCGATTGAGCAAAGGACTGTAAATACCGGGACAATAAGCGCAAAAGGGTTTAACGAACAAAAAGAGTGGATGGCAAAAAGGATTGTAAAAGAGCTAAAGGACGGATACTACGTAAACTTAGGTATAGGGATGCCTACTCTTGTGGCAAACTTTGTCCCTGATGATATCAATATAATTCTTCATTCGGAAAATGGGCTTCTTGGTATCGGACCATTCCCTTCTGAAGAGGAAGTGGATGCCGATCTTATAAATGCCGGCAAGCAGACAGTTACATATATCAAAGGTGCTAGTTTCTTCGACTCATCAGAATCATTTGCTATGATTAGGGGCGGTCATCTTGATTTGTCAGTTTTGGGCGGTATGCAGGTAAGCAAATATGGAGATTTGGCAAACTGGGTTATCCCCGGTAAAATGGTCAAAGGTCCAGGCGGTGCAATGGATTTGGTGTCAGGGGTCAAAAAACTTATTGTTATGATGGAGCATACTGCAAAAGATGGAAGTCCTAAAATACTAAATGAGTGCACTCTGCCTATCACGGGCAAAAATGTAGTAGACATGATTGTTACCGAAAAAGGTGTATTTACTGTTGATAAGGATAAAGGGCTGACTCTTATTGAAATATCGCCATTTTCAAGCCTTGATGATATAAAGGCGACAACTGGCTGTGATTTTAAAATATCAGACAACCTAAAGTAATATCTCTAAAATTACGGGCGGCTTTTTGGCCGCCTTTTCTTATAAATCGACATTATCTCACGAAAGACGAGCTTAGTATCATATGCTTAAGAATAAGTAGGCTATGCCTTTAAATCTTTTTAAGGAAAGGCCAGACAAATATTTAAGCCTGTAGTAATGTAATTAAAGGATAAATAAGGCGACACTGGATTGTGAACACTACCTTATTTGTTACTTAACACTTAGTACTTAACACTTAAAGCTTAATTCTTCCCCCCCATAAACTGCTTCATCATCTGCTGTATCTCTTCCTGACTTGGCTGATTATTGCCCCCCCTTTGGATTGTCTGGGCTATTCATCATCTCTTGGTAAGATTTGATTGGAAAGTTTGGCAGTTTAAATTCAGAATTGCTTATATTTGCGTTAAATTGCACTTTTTTTGCCATTTCTACCCTTTTTACCCCCATCACATCAGCTTCGCTTTTAAGGGGTATCCCCTTGTAAATCCATACCTTTGCCTGATCAAATTGCCAAATATCGCACATGTAGCCCAGCACCTTCTCTTTACCGATTTTTTTGGCTTTGTTTGACTGTAGAAAACTTTTTATATCTTTGTATTCATCGTTCATCTTTTGCATTTCATTTACATTTGTTTTGATAATAATGTTTTCTTCAAAATCTACTGTGTAGATGATGCCATTATCGTATTTTGACAGCTCTTTAGTGACGGTTTGCCGCCCCATTGTGGTGGATACTGTTTCAGATTTTTGCAGCTCAAGGTCACCGAAATCTTTAAAAATAAGTGTGGATGCCCCCTCCTCTTTTATCTGTACTCCGTAAACATTTCCCGTGGCAGTGATAGCGTATTCCACGATGCCTGATTTTACTTCATATCTTTTTTCTTTGGCATACACCTGAAAGGTAAATACAAAAAACAATAGAGTGATTGTCGCAATGATTTTTAAAGTTTTCATATCGGTATCTCCTTATGGTAGGATAGCAAATTATAGCATAAAAATTGTAAAGTTGCTTGGGATTAATTTGTGGATAACGGGTGATTGTTAGTAATATTACCATGATTTTTGCCAGTAAGATATTTTGTCCATACTTTTAATTACAAGATATATTAAAGTTGCAGTCTCCCCGTTTTTTTAATGGAATTATGTAACTGATTGGTTTTATGTAAGAAATTGTAATAAAATAGTTGTAAGTACCTCTTTTCGCTGGTATAGTTGAATTTGCATAAACAACTAACAACCAAACAAAAAGAGGTGTTTAATTATGACTGAATTATTAAAAAAAGTGAAGGGAAAAATTAGAGTAATGGTCCATAACTTTGAAGGTAAGGTAAGTCTACCATATGGTAAATTCATTCTGGAACTAGTATCAGGGGTATTAATAACAGGAAATTGTAACATTACTGAAATATCAAGAAGCCTGAATGAGAAAATAAAACTTAAAACACTATGAAACGTTTGTTTAATCATCTTGAGGGTAAGACTAATTTACTTGAATTAGCTAATGATTATTTATTATCACAAGCATCTACTAAAGTAGATGATAGTACAATAATAGCCCTTGATGATGGAGATATAAGCCATTTATTTGCTAATAATTTTGAGCAGTCCTGTAAAGTGAGAGATGGTAGCACAGGTAAATATCTCGAGGGTTATTATTTGAATCAGATAAGTTTATTTGATGACAAAAGTAATCAAACTTATCCTGCTTATCTTGGGATGTACAGCACAGAGAGTAAAGATTTTAAGAGTGCTAATACAGAAGGCTTAAAAAGTGTAGAAAGTTTTGTAACTAATGTTGGTAAAAAAGGCTTATGGGTAATGGATAGGGGCTATGATAATGGAGCTTATCTTGGCTATTTCCTAAAAGAATGTTTAAGTTTTATTGTGAGAATGAAGACCAACCGTCATTTAATTTATAAAGGGAAAAGCGTAAATATTGAAGAGTTAAATAAATCTATAAATAGAAGATATAAAAACGGAAAACATTTTAGATATGGATATTTGAAATGCTTTATAGAAATTAAATCAAAATTATATCCTGTCACCCTAATATCACATAAAGGAGAATTTAATAAAGAATCCCATATATTTTTAACCAATGGACATTTAAGTAAATCAGAAGAAATTAAGAGGAGAATACGTGGCTATTATAGACGTTGGGGAGTAGAAGAAAGTTATAGATTTGAAAAGCAAGGCTTTGGCATAGAGAAATCAATAATAAGAAATTTTAATTCAATAAGGTCAATGCTTGGTGCAGTAATGCTTGCTTGGTCTGTACTGGTTGATATTAATGAAGATGAAATATTACGAGAAGAAGTAGTTCTTGCCTCAAAACCCGAAAAGAAGAAACGACCTCAGTTTATTTATTATACACTTTTAAGGGGTGTAAGAAATATTTTTGCTGGAGTTAAGACATTATATCTTCACAGGCGACGAAAGAAAAATAAACTAAAACAACTGACAATAGAAGATTTCTTGTTCCCAAAAAGTTCACTATGCCATATAGTATGAAAAAAACGGGGAGACTACAGGATATTAAAGAAATTGACATGTATGTCGATATATGACAAAGTGATGATGTATATGAGTAAGTTAATCAAATTTAACTTTATTTTGTGGATGTCTGATTTAAGTTGTCCACTGCGGTAGCTTTTGTCTAATTTTAATGTGATAAGGTAAGAATGGATTTAAAAAATATTATAGAAAATTTTGATAATTTGAAAGAAACTGACAAAGGCTTGGTTTATTTTAACTCAGCAAAAAAACTTATACTACAAGAGATAGAGCGCAAAAACTTTAATGTATACTCTATAATTTTTGCTGCTCTAATTTTAAAAAACAAAATAAAGCTTGAAAAAAGCCCTGTTGAATCTCAGTTAAGAAAAAGTTTAATAAAGGAATTTGGTAATATTAAAGATGTTGAAATCTCAAGTCACCCTTTAAAGCTTAACTTAGCTCTAATAATTTTTGTGACTGATGTTTTGCAAGGAAATTTTAAAAATAGTAAAGTTGATTTGTTAGAAAGGATTGTTGAGGTAAATGCCAACAACTTTGTATTAAACAATAATCAAGTAGCACCTTTTTTCCAAATTTTAAAATCTATTTATACTCTTGATGAAGTTGTGGAAATTCTTAAAAATAATATTTTTAAAGGTAAGTTTTGGAATAAAAGTTTATTTTCTAAAAAAACTGCATTTTTGTGGGTTTTCCCTATATTTTGGTCATGCTTTGGTTTTGAAAGGCAATTCAAATCTCTTTATGAGCCCTGGCTCAGTCTTTTTTACAAAGCTATTCAAAAGAAAGATACTGAGCTTGTGTTTTTTATGATGTTGCCGATGACACACATCTATACAAATTTATCAACGACTCAGGAAGAATACAGGCAGTTTAACAAAGAAGTAAATATCCCTTTTGCTAACTATGTGCAGGAGCATGTTGTAAATGAGTATAGTATTACTCCTTGCACCAAAAATGTTAAAAATGAAGATGAATCAAAGAAGATTGCTTATGTGTATGATAGAATTGTAGGAAGTTCCCCTGTAAAATTACTGTATTCACTATTAGAAAATCTTACTCAGCAAGATAATAAAAATGAATATTATGTATATGACTTGGAAATTATTGAAAAAACACCGTCCGATAAAAGATTTGTAGAGATGATTAAATCTTTGGGAGTTAAATATTTTAGTGCACACAGCACAGTGAAAGATATTGAGTATGGTGTTCATTACTATAGCCATATAGAAAAAGCTCTTAAATTAAGAGAAAAGATAATAGAAGATGATATAGATGTGCTAATTATGGGAAATAATTGGTCATATCCAATTTTTTTGTATGGCACAAGGACAGCTCCAAAGCAAATTTATTGGTGTCACGGAGCGTTTGAATTTGATGTCCCTGGTATAGATAAGAGGATTACTCATATACCGGAAGGCTCCCCAATGCATCAAAATGATATACCTTTTGAGAGATTTCAGCTTAGACAAAGTGATATATTTTTTCAGGAAGAGGTTGAAGAAAACAAAAAGAAAGCCGCCGAAATAAGAAAAAAGTTTCCGGAAGATGTGATAATATTAGGGAGTATTGGAAGACTTATTAAACTTGAAGGTGAAGGCTATCTTGAAGCTGTGGCAGAAATAATGAAGCAAAATCCCGACACAATTTATCTTGCTTGTGGCACAGGTGGTACAGAAAATATTAAGAAAAAAATTAAAGAATTAGGTATTGCTGACCGATTCTACTTTGAAGGTTGGGTCGATCCGGCAATTTATGCGCATGTGATAGATGTGTATTTAAATACATTTCCCGATCCAAGTGGTGAGGCGTTGGTAGAATATAAGAAATATAGGGCAGATGGTCAATCGGTAAGTTTATACGAGAATAGTAATAACATCGAAGCTTATTTAAATTTAGCGGATTTCTTTTTTGGCTTGAGATATTTGGAAAATAAAGATATCTTTTGTGTAAGAGAAAAGTATAGAAATAAGATATATGATTTAGTTGGCGGTAGAGCTCTTATTATTACTTTTGATTTTTTTGGTAAAAATAAGCAAGAAAAACTACAAATAAAATTGCAAGAGAATAATGATTTTATTTTTGTGACAAATAATGGTACTAATGATATTTTTTACAAAAATAAGAAATTTACTTTTAATATAAATCCTTTCTTTTTTTATTTGTCATCAGATGTTTTATTTTTGAATTGTTGGGATGAGAGTATCCTGAAATATAATATTGATAATTCCTTTAGTAGAATTTACTTGTTAAATGATGAAAATATGAATCAAAAAATTTCTGTAGAAAAATGGTATGTTGAGCTTTCTGAAAAAATTAGTATAGTTAGAAACAATAGAATTAGCCATATAGAATTATTTAATTTTATTTTTAAAGATTTAAGAGATGATTTAAAAAGTAATTATTTTAAATTTAAGGGAAAGTACTATGATTTGATTCAATATGAGCTAAGTCTTTTTTTAGATAGTTTTATTTTTAAAAATTTTATAGATATTCAGTCAAGAGTAATTGATATTTATAAAGAGTTAAGTAGCAGGATTTGATTAGGAGAATAATTATGAGCAAAGAGTGGAAGGAAGATAAAAAATGGAATCCTTTTAACAGTCATAAACTACTTGCACATGTTGAAAGATGGAAGATGATTAGAAGAGGTGAGAAAATTCCTCCACCAGTACTTGTTACTATTGATCCGAGTAATATATGCAACCATAAATGTGAATGGTGTAATGCTTCTTATATAATGTCAAATCAGAATAATATGATGACAGAGAAAAATATTAAAGATATTGTAGAGTTGTTTGTTGATTAGAGGCTGGAGAGTTATAAAATAAGTGCTGTTTGTATAGCCGGTGGAGGGGAGCCCCTTATGAATCCAAATACTGGGCTTTTGATTGACCTTCTAACAGCAAATGGAATTCAGGTTGGTGTTGTTACAAATGGATATTATATCAATGAATACTTAGAATCTCTTTCAAAATGTACATGGGTTGGTGTATCAGTTGATGCAGGGACAGAAAAAACTTTTAATAAATTAAAAGGATTGCCAGAAGAGGCTGATAACTTTAGTATTATATTAGATAACATCAGAATGTTAAAGAATTTTTCAGAGAAAAATAGAACTCTTTTATCGAAAAACCACCCTGCTTATGGTATAAGTTATAAATTTTTGTTATCAAATGAAAATATATATGAGGTTTATAAGGCTGCATTAATTGCAAAAGAAATTGGATGCAAAAATTTTCATCTGAGACCTTCTTCTACTCCATGGAATATTCTAAACACAGCTAATGAAGTTGTATTTACTGAAGATGAGATAAAGGTCTACAATGGACAGATAGAAAAGGCACTGAAATTGGATGACGAGATTTTTAATGTTTATGGGGTTACTCATAAGTTTGATGGTCAATTCAAGAGGTGTAATAAATTTGAAAATTGTTATGCTGTATTTATGACAGGTGTTTTTATGCCTTCAAAAGAGGAAGGTAAAATCGACTTTGGCCTTTGTTGTGATAGAAGAGGAGATGAAAGGCTATTGTTAGCGTGTGGTATTTCTAAACTTTCTAATATAAAGGATTTATGGGGGAGTAAAAAGCACTGGGAAATTTTTGATAATATTAAAGTAAAGTCACAATGCCCAAGATGTACATACCAACCACATAATCAAATATATGAGCAGGTTATTCTAAAAGATAGTATGACTTATATTTTTATATAAGGAGTGATATAAGATGATTGAAGAAGTAAAGCATTTTTGGGATCAAAGACCATGTAACATCAGGCACTCTCTTAAACCAGTCGGTACGAAAGAATATTTTGATGAGGTTGAAAAAAGAAAATATTTTGTTGAGCCTCACATTCCAAAATTTGCTGATTTTGGAAAATGGAAAAATAAAAAAGTTTTGGAAATCGGCTGTGGAATTGGAACAGATTCTATAAATTTTGCAAAAAATGGAGCAAAATTAACATGTGTTGAACTGTCGGAGGAAAGCTTAAAATTATGCATAAAGAGATTTGATGTTTATGGTCTAAATGCTGAATTTTATTTGGGTAATTGTGAAGAATTATCTAGCTTCTTGCCTATTCAAAAATATGACCTAATATATTCATTTGGTGTTTTGCATCATACTCCAAATATAAAAAAAGCAATTCACGAAATAAAAAAATACATGGATTCTAACTCTGAGCTTAGAATTATGCTATATGCAAAAAATTCCTGGAAAAATATAATGATTGAAGCAGGTTTTGATCAGTATGAAGCCCAAAAAGGTTGTCCTATAGCTAATACTTATACACACGAAGAAATTAAGGAAATTTTAAAAGATTTTGAAATATTATCATTAACTCAAGATCATATTTTTCCATATGCTGTAGAAAAATATATAGATTATAAGTATGAATTGCAGCCATGGTTTAAGAGTATGCCAAAGGAAATGTTTAAAGCTTTAGAAAAAAAACTTGGGTGGCATACTTTAATAGTTGCTAAACTGAGGTGAGTTTATGAAAAAATCTATGAATATATCGGTAATAGGACTTGGCAAACTTGGTGCATGTACTGCAGCATGCTTTGCATATAAAGGTTATAATGTTATTGGGGTAGATATTAATACTAAAGTCGTAGAGTTAATTAATGCGGAATGTTCACCTTATATTGAACCAGGACTAGAAAAGTTGTTAAAAAATTGTGATGGGAGATTAAAAGCTGTAACCAATTATGAAGAAGCTATAAATAATACAAATATTACTTTTTTGATCTTACCAACTCCTAGTGAACCTAATGGTGAATTTTCAGATAAGTATCTTAAAAATGCACTTTATGAACTGTCTAAAATTTTTAGAGAAAAAAACAGTTACCATACATTTGTTGTAGTATCCACTGTATCACCGGGTACTAATAAGAATTCTATTATTCCCTTTATAGAGTTGGCTTCTGGTAAAAAATTGAACAAAGATTTTGGGGTTGTTTATAATCCGGAATTTATTGCACTTGGTAGTGTTATAAAAGACTTTTTAAATCCAGATATGGTTCTTATTGGAGAAAGTAGCAAAAAAGATGGTGATCTTGTCGAAAGTATTTATAGAAATGTTTGTGAAAATAGTCCATATTTTGCAAGAATGAATATTATTAGCGCAGAGATTACTAAAATAAGTTTGAATTCTTTTGTGACAATGAAAATTAGTTTTGCGAATACTTTGGGGAATATATGTGAAAAGGTGCCTGATGCAAATGTCGATAATATTACAAATGCATTAGGATCAGATAAGAGAATTTCACCGTATTACCTCAAAGCTGGTTCTCCATACGGTGGTCCATGTTTTCCAAGGGATAATAGAGCTTTTGCAGCTTTTACTGAAAAATTTGGAATAGATGCCAAGCTTGCGAAAGCAACTGATGAGATAAATGATTTTCAAACGGACAAAATTGTAAAAAGTATACTAATGAATTTACCAGTTGATAGAAAAATTTCTATAATTGGTCTTACTTATAAGGAAGGGACACCTGTATTAGATGAATCTTTAGGAATGAAATTAATAAATAAGTTAAGCAATAATATAGCAATTTATGTTTTTGATGACTTCAGCCATATATACGATAATAGTATTAATTTTCCGAATAATGTTATTTTATGTGATTCTCTAGAAAAATGCCTAAACAGCACATCACTGCATATTCCTATCATAATAAAAAACAATTATGAAATAATTAAGTATTATTACTCTACTATTGGTAGAGAAATAAAGATTTTAGATATTTGGAGAATTTTTGATAATATTAATAATAAGTTAATGATAATATAAACGGAGTCAATTATGGAACATTATCTAATATTTTATATATTTAGAAAGTGGAATGGAAATGTTGAAAACAAATATTTTATTAATTTTATAGGTTCTAAAATCAATGGAAATTTTTATGAGGAAAAGATTTTTAATTATAATAAAAATCATTATGTTTTTAAAAAAAATTTCCACTTTTGATAAAGAGTATTTTGAGTGGATTGATTTATTAGAAGCTGTTTATGATGCAAATAATAAAGTTTTTACTATGTTAGAGCTAGGGACAGAATATGGAACGTGGCCTTTGAATGATGCACGTGCTTGTAATTTATGAACAAAAATTATAATCTTTGTGGTATTGAAGCAGAACCTTCACATTACAAAGTGATGTTAGAACATTTGATTGATAATTTAGGGAGCACTAGAAATGTTAGTATTTTAAATTTTGCGGTATCAGACACAGAAGATGAAGAAGTTCTGTTTGTTGTTGGACATCCAAAATTATGGCATGGACAATCAATTGTTAATAACCCAAATTTAGAAATAAAAGATTTTCCAGACTCAAAAGTTATTCCAATAAAAGTAGTCACTATGAGTGAATTATGAAATTCTTAAATAGAAACCATTATGCTTTGATATTTGGAGAAAAGTGTAACTTAGCATGTTCATATTGTAGTTATGGGTTAAACAAAAAAAATGCTGATAAATTCCAAAGTAGCGCAATAGAAAATAATATAAGTATGTTAGTAAAGATATTAGAAAATTTGGGGAATGTTGCGGTTACTGTTTCAGGCGGTGAACCAGCTTTATTTAGTAATTTTCCTCAGTTAATTAAAAAATTACCAAAAATTAAATGGATAGTTTTTACTAATTTAACCATTCTACCTGAATGGTATTTTGATGATAACATTTCATTGTTGGTTCCATCTTATCACAATATTGTTGATAAATTAAATTTTCTAAAAAATATAAAACTCTTAAAAAGAGAAGGTAAAAGAATGCATTGTAAAATTATAGTTCATCCTAACAACGAATATAGAGATTTGGATCTATTCGAAAAACTATGGGAAATCAGTATTCCAACAAGTTTTGTGCCTCTAGAATATACTTATTTTTTTAGGGAAGAGTTTTTAAAAAGCTTAATTACAAAATACAGAACATCTCTTCTTTATAATTCAAGATTTTTTAGGTTAGACTATTTATGTTCAAGGAAGTGTAAAGCAGGAACTTTGGATGGTTTTCAAATTAATTCTGATTGTACAATAGTTAGATGTTCAACAAATCAGATTAAAATTTCAGATATTTTTAATTTTCACCTCTATAGTAAGAAAGTTCAATGTAATGTTAATAGTAGTTGTTATTGTGAATGGCATCATTGGAATGAATGGACACTGGCAAATGATAATGAGATTTGGAGTGACTATGTAACTAAAGGTATTTATAAAAAACCAACAATTAAAGAATTGTATGAATTTATAATAAAAATGAGGTGGTTAGAATCGGGAAGAAATTTAGAAAGCAAAACTACTTCACTATTTGAGGGGGTTTTATAGTAATGAAAAATGTTATTTATACAAAAGTACCAAATTTTGGAAATATTGAGTTAATAGACTACTATGATGAGTTTTTGTGGTATTATCCTGATTGTGAGCTTGAAACCAAGAAATGGGTAACAGATAATTGTAAAGATGATTGGATTATTTTAGACTGTGGAGCAAATATAGGTTATTATACAATATTATTTGCTAAACTTGCGAATAAAGGCTATGTTTATGCTTTTGAACCTACCGATACTATTGTAAAGTTAAAGAACAACTTAGAATACCATAAGATAACTAATGTTAAGATTATTCACAAGGCTTTAGCTGATACAACATGTGTAAAAAGAGACAAAATCTACAAGATTTGGGGTAAAGAGGCTGAATTTAAGAGTTTCGAATTTATAACCATTGATGATTTTATCGAGGGAGAAAATGTTAATAAAATTGATTTAATAAAAATAGATGTTGACTCATATGATTTTGAAGTTTTAAAAGGAGCAGAAAAAACATTAAAAAAATTCAACCCTTTTGTCATTGTAGAATTAAATCATGCATTAAGTTTGAGAAATACATCAATTTATCATGCTATAGAGTGGATGAAAAATATTGGTTATGATAAAGGATCAGTATTAGATCATGAAAATATAATTTTCAAAAAAAATTATGAGTTTGTAGATGTAGAACCATTTACTTTATTGTTTAAAAGAAGAACTCTATGAACGGATTTGTTAAAACTATAGAACTCACAAATTTAAATAAAATATTAAATTCCTATGAAGAACTAAATATAAATAATAATAAAAGTTTAGCATTATGGAAGATGGACATTGATGATCAGCCCATTTTTCGTTATATTTACAGAAATGTTAAGCCAAGGAGGCATCTGGAGTTTGGTACATGGCAGGGGGCTGGTTTGCTTTATTGCTTGGAAGAATGTAGTGCAACTGTATGGACAATAAACCTGCCCTTTGGAGAATTTGTTAATGGGGACATAACATATGGAGTTTATACAGATGAATTGGAGTCTGTAAAAGCATGGGCCAACAAAATAGGTTTTGAATGGAAAAGTAGTCACCAAACAGATACTTTTGGTTTTATAGGAAGGCATTACCTTAATAAAAGTTTAGGCAATAGGGTTTGTCAAATATATTGTGACAGCAGAGATTGGGATACATCAAATTATCCTAAAAGTTTTTTTGACTCGGTTTTAGTTGATGGCGGACACCAGACTGAAGTTGTCAAAAATGATACTGAGAAGTCCATTCCATTATTAAGGAGTGGTGGAATTATGATATGGCATGATTACTGTCCACCAGTTTATGATGATTTTGAATGTGTAAAGGGAGTAATAGATGCTATTGAATTGATGAAAGAAAATTTAAGTTTATATTTTAAAAACTTATATTGGATCAATCCAAGTTGGATTTTATTTGGTATAAAAAAATGAGTTTTGATATGGGTAATACTTATCTATCAATTGTAATTCCAGTTAGAAACGATAATCATGGTGGAGATTTTATTAAAAGATTCCAAAATTGTTTAAATTCTATATTTTATTTGAATAGTAAGTACCATTTTCCTATTGAAGTTGTAATAGTTGAATGGAATACGCCTGATTATAAACCTTCTATTTCTAAATATATGAATATAGATAGCAAACCTGATTCTTGTGATATATTTTATTATAATGTTCCCTCAACTGTTCACAATAAATATAAATATTCAAATAGACTTTTCTTATACCAAATGATTGCTAAGAATGTGGGAATAAGAAGATCTTTAGGGGAATTTATTTTGTGCACTAATGCTGATATAATTTTTTCAGAAGAATTATTTAGATTCTTAAGCGAAATGACGTTAGAAAAAGATAAAATTTATAGGGCCATTAGAGTCGATGTTGATAATAAAATGCTTGACTTTGAATCTTATCAAGATTTAATTGAATATTGCCAAGAAAGTGTTATTAGAGTAAATGGTTATACATCTCTTTCTTCTAAAGATTATAGAAAAGATGAGTTTCTCATAGTAAACTTACTGTCCAATATAGAAAGATTTAATCTTTTTAGTGGAAAGCTTGAAGAAAAAATAGAATATTTTTTTACCAATGCTTGCGGCGACTTTCAATTAATGCATAAAGATAATTGGGAGAAGTTACGTGGTTATCCAGAATTTGATAAGTACTCTTTTCATTTAGATTCAATATTAGAGTACCAGGCTGTCTATTCTGGGATCAAAGAAGTAACTTTGCCTGATGAGAAATGTATATATCATATTGAGCACGACTCAGGGTTTGTTCCTGAAAAGAAATCTGAATTTGAAAAAAAATATCCATTGGGGTTTAGAATTTCAGATTTAGAATTAGAGTATTACAGGATAGCAATCAAGAATTCTAATCAACCAAAAATATTTAATACAGAAAGCTGGGGTCTTATTGATGAACCTCAAATCTTATCGGAAAGTAAGTTTTCTACCAAGATTGCTTTTGTGGCGATACCTAAGGATTTTAGTGATGAGTTTGAAATTATTCAATTTAATTCTATTAATAGTTGGTTAGATTTATCTGTAGAGAATGAAGTTTACTTACTTTGTGATAATAACTTTAAAAAATATCAATTTCCGACAAAAGTTAAATACATAAAGGGTCTTGAGTACACTGAGCATAATAAACCATGTCTGAAATCAGCTTTTGAGCTTATCAAAAATAACATAAATGCTAATTATATAGTTTTTGTTAACAGTGACATTATATTGTTAGATAATTTTAGTAAAGTAGCTAAAAAAATAATAGAGGAAATTAAAGAAGATTTTTTAGTAGTTGGTAAAAGAATTAATATTAATATACAAAACAAAATAGATTTTAGGGATATACATTGGTGGGATAAAATTTTTAATATTGGAAAAGAAAGTAAAGAAGATACTGAGCTATCCATAGACTACTTTTTCTTTCATAGGAACTTTCTTAACGACCGATTTCCAAAATTATCAATTGGTGGTATGTATTGGGATAATTGGCTAATAAGCAAAGCTTTTCGTGATAAGTTAATATTAGTAGATGTTTCTAAAGCAATTACTGCTCTGCATCAGAATCATAAATATAAAGGTAATTTAACTGTTAAAGATATTATTGCAAGTGATATGGCAAAAGAAAATTTTAGACTTATAGGAGGTCATTTGAATAAAAAACATTTAGGAAATATTAAATTAGAATTTTGCAATAATAAGTTTTTAATTAAAGGATATAAAGAAGTAGATATAGTAAATATAAAAGAATTACATAGAGCTAATTTTAAAAATTTTGAAGATTATGATGAGCAGATTTTGCAATATATATCTTCATTTATTAATAATCCCTTTGATGTTAATTTTGATATAGGTTTTTATTTAAAAAACTTGCCTGTTTTTTCTTACAACCCAGATGCTTTATTAAATATAAGTATAGGAATAGTTTTATACGATATGAGGGAATACCTTACTTTATTTTCTCCTTTTATGGTAAGAGCGGCAGAATTAGGTTACCTAAATGGTGATAATTTATTAGGTTTGCGTTTTAAAGGTATATCAACAGTTCATATAAATTATTGGAAAAATGAGATTGACTCAGGTAATAAAGATGCTAAATTAGTTTTAGCTTTAATTTATTATTATGGATTAGGTTGTAAAAAAGATGAAAAAATCGCGTTAGAAATTTTATTTGATTATTATTTAGATAACAATGCGTCTAAAATTATTAAATTGTTATTTTTCAGACTTTTTTTCGATGCAGATAAAAAAAAGTATATGAAAAAATACATTGATTATTTTAAAACTGAGATAGATGCGGAAACATTTTATTTTTTGGGAATGGTATACTGCAGAGGAATAGGAAATTTTATAGAAGAAAATGAAGAAAAATCCAAAGAATATTTTATGAAAGCGGCAAAAAATGGTTTACCCCAAGGATTTAATTATCTTGGAGTTAAATTTTTAATGGAAAATAAATTAGAAAAATCAAAGTTTTATTTTGATTTAGGTGCTAAATTTGGTGATCAATTATCTATAAAAAATTTAAAATATGTTAATAAATTTGAAGATGCAAATATACAACATTGAAGACATCTCCTACACGATAACCGAATTTTGCCCTGGCCCTTGCAGATACTGCTCTATTTGGAAATTACCAAAAAAGACTGAGCAAGAGCTTAACTCTCAAGAGATGGATAGTATATTTTCATCCAAATATTTAAATCTTAAAAAAGTTCATATTACCGGTGGTGAGCCACACTTGACCGATAATTATTTTAGAGCGATAGATTCAATAGTCAAGTATCACCCGGACACTGTTATTGATTCACCTATTACCGGCTGGTTTCCTGACAGACATGAGGAAATTGCCAAATATGCTTTAAAAAAAATGAATTTGATAAGGCTTGATATTTCTCTTGATGGTGATGAAGAGACTAATTCTAAAATAAGGCTACATAAAGATGGATTTAAAAAGTCTTTAGAAACTATCGAAAGACTTAAAAAGATTAAAGGTGTTGTATTAAGATTGCAATTTACAATTTACAAAGAAAATTTGCATCTTATTGAGTGGATTTATAATTTTGCAAAAAAATTAGGAGTAGGGCTTTATATCGGCTATGGCAGATATAATCCTGATAGATACAGAAATAAAAAAGATAATTTGACTAATAAAGAACTGTCGCAAGATGATTTTATTTTTACAAAAGAGGAGCTGGAGTTAATTGATGAACAGCTGAAAAATATAGGTTATGACAAGAGCAGATATGCAAGTAAATATCTTTTACAAAAGGCAGTTTTTGAAGGAAAGAAAATAGATTTTAATTGCTATATGGGCGCAAGAAGTATTGATATAGACCCTTATGGAAATGTTTATCCTTGCCTCTTGTGGCTACCTTATTTAAAATTTGGTAATATAAGAGAGGCAGGCTCTTTTGACAAAGTCTTAGAAACAGGAGTCAATATTTTAGATAAGATAGAAAATAAAGAGTGTCATCAAGATTGCCTTTATACTTGCGCTAATAAATGTGAAATAGTTAATCCAAATGTAAAAGCTGTGGGAATGATTAATTATTCCGGTGGCAAATATGGCTTTATTTTTAGTGAAAATGATGTAATCCCAATCCGCCCATTTTGGTACGAAGAATATAAGAAAAAAGGGCTTATTTAATGATTTGGTTTGACCTTGTTACACCTAAATCAGTTCTTTTTTTTACACCTATCATAAGAGCAATTAAAGAAAATGGGCATGAGTCCCTGATTACTACTCGTTCGGGTGAAGGGTATAGCGAAATCATTGACTTGCTAAAACTATACAACATTGACTTTGTTGACCGCGGGGTATTTGGTGGTGCGCGCCTTGAAGATAAGCTTTCTGCGTCCATCGAAAGGCAAAAGGCGCTGATCGAGTATATTTCGATTTTTAAAGTAAAAAAACTTGTGTCCCTTTGCAGTGTAGATGCAAACAGAGTGGCATTTGGTCTTGGGATACCTGTAATAAATTTTTATGATATCCCGTTGTCCGACTATAGAGCTGACTTTAGAAAGGCTTTACCTCAGGCAAGACTCACCTTGCCGCTTTCAGATAAAGTATTTAAACCGTTTGTCGTGCCTGATGAAATATTTATGCGTTTTTCCCTTGAGCAGCATCAAATTTATGAATATGGTTTTATCGACCCTGTTATATGGCTTAAAAATTTTAAGCCGGATTTTGATTATGTAAAAAATATTTTTAAAAAATACAATATCGATATGAATAAGCCTTATATCCTTGTGCGCGAAGAGGAGTATAAAGCAAGCTATGTAGATAAAAAATATCCGATACTTTACGAGTGTATTAACCAAATAAGAGAAAAGACACGGGCAAACATAATCTTTATTCCGAGATACGAATCAGACTACCTCAAAAAAGAGTTTCCTGACTGCTATGTATTAGAGGAAAAAGTTATTATCCAACACCTTCTTGCTTACGCCTCACTTTTTATCGGCGGTGGTGGCACACTTAACACAGAAAGTTGTTATTTCGGCACTCCGACAATTTCTACAAGAAGTTTTGTATCTCATTATGATAAATATCAAATTGACAATGGCCTTATGGTATGGGTGACTAATAAATATGAATTGATTGATACCGCTATAAAGATGTTTGGCAAGCGCTATGATGGCAGGGCAAAAGATGTATTTTCAAAGATGGATGTCAATATTGAGCAAATCTTAAAGGTGATTATGAATGGGGAGATAGCAAAGAGTGAATTTAGTATGTTTGATACTTTAGAGTAATAATCAAAATATTGCATCTTATTTATCATGATTGGGGAAAAACAGTATTTTTTGGATGAAATAAATAATAGCTTTAACTAATGGGTTAAAGGTTATTGAAAAATAAAAATTACAGAAAATAAAATTTTTCTAAAGTTTTTTTCGCCTTGTTCGATTAGGTAGTCAGAAAGCTAAATAGGTTAGAGGTACTGAGACAATCGGGCCGATGTGGTGTTAGACCATGTCGGCCCTTTTTGTTTTGTAGAGAAAAGTTGTTAAGGAGGTGAAAAGCAGTATTAAGCGCTAAGTGTTAAGTGTTGAGCAGGAAGTGGCGTTAAACGTTGAACCTTGAACGTAGAACGTTGAACTTTGAACGTTGAACAACAAAAGGCAAGGATGCCAAAATTAAAAAACACATGGAGGTAAGTTATGGCACTTACAATTTACAACAATATTTCTTCGTTAACATCTCAAAGATATTTGGGGCAGACAAATTCTGCAACAGCTAAGACATTGGAAAAGCTTTCTTCAGGTCTTAGGATTAACCACGCAAGTGATGATGCATCAGGGCTTGCAATTAGTGAAAAATTAAGAGGGCAGATCAGCGGTCTTAAAAGAGCAAGTATGAATGCTCAAGACGGTATATCAATGCTGCAGACCGGTGAAGGTGCTTTGCAAGAAGTACAAAACATCATCCAAAGGATGAGAGAATTGGCAGTACAAGCTGCAAACGGCACATACACATCAAACGACCGTAAAGAGATTCAAAAAGAGGTAGATCAGCTTAAATCTGAAATAGACCGTATTTCATCTTCTACAGAGTTTAACACTAAGAAGTTGTTAAACGGCGATGCTACTGCCCTTTGGTCAAGTGATAGCAATAAAATCGATGTTTCTGTGCTTGGTAAAGTAGCTGAAGGTAACTACAATATCAATATTAATGCTACTCCTGGTACAAACTATGTATATAAGACTGATGTTATGACATTAAAAGATGGGGCATTGGCAGCAGAATTAGATTCTTCAACAACCGCACAAGTTGAAAAAATTGACAATATCTCAGGATTGTTGCCAACTTTAAATAACAGTGATTTATCAGCATATGATATTGATATTAGTAAAACTAATGTGGCCACAGATGATGTGAAGATCATATCAAAATATAGAGCTGACACTGCTACTGGCACTAATAATGGAATCACTACAATAACAACAGCTGCAGGTACAACAGTAAATGGTACAGGATATATAGAGTTTGAGGTTTTAACCAATATAGATATTTCTGTACAAGCAACTGATATTTCAAATGCAGCTAGAGCAAGGTTTATTGATGCAACTACTGGCCAGGTAAGTGATTGGGTTTCAATGAGTTTTGATGATTCGGCAAGTGCTTTTACTACAGTTACAGGTGCTTTTAATGGCGGAACTTTAACAATTGGTGCTGCTGATACAAATGGTGATTTTGTGGCAGGTGATAAAGCATTGTTATCACAAATTGATGCAGGTACTGTTGATGCTTCTACTGCTGGTAACGCTGCATTAACTATTACAGATGCATATGGTAACTCTGGGCTTGAAATTGAAGTCGCAAATTTTGTGAGTTCAGCTGAAAATGCAAGGACTACACTTTATATTGCACAAATGGATACAGCTACCGGCTCACTCAACACTGGAAAGCTTGACATAGTAATGCAAAAAGCAGCTGATGTTTCAACTGGAACTCAAATAGTATTTGATGTTGCAGGAGCAGGCGATAGGGCTACAACTTCTACCCAATTAAAAGATGTCGCTAGATTTGTGACAGCTGACGGCAGAAACTTGTTTGACAGTACTCAGGAGCTTACAATATTTGGAAATGGTAAACAGACTACTATCTATCTTGAAGGCAGTGATACTATCGAAGATTTTGAAACCAAGCTTACAAATGCCATAAAAAATGATTTAGGAATGGGTGCTGGAAGCAGTATTGATGAGCATTTGGTTGATTATGTGACAAGTCCTACAGCGGGGAACCAGGCTGTTGAAGGTACATTTGTTATTCAATCAGCATTACTTGGGGAAGATAGCAAGCTATCATTCATAGGAGACCAGTCTCTTATAGATGGACTGTCACTTGCTACAATTCAAGAAGGTGAAGATTCAGAGCTTACTCTTACAGTAACCAATGCTCACACTGGTGAAGAGGTAGGTAGTGATGTAGTAAATGACTATACGCTGAAAAATGTTATTGCAGGTGTAAATGTTAAGATTGACTCTTCTCTTGATATCTCAAGGGCTTGGAATACGTCAACTAAATCAATAGATTTTTCATCAACAACTGGTACAGTAGATGTCAAACTGCACCTTGTTGACAACTCTACAGACCTTCAGATTGGTGCAAACGAAGGGCAGGCTATCAATGTAAACATAGCTCAGATTGATACCAAATCACTTGGGCTTGATGATGTATTGATGGTTGACCAGCCTTCAGCTCAAAAAGCTATTACAAAGCTTGACAAGGCACTTGAATTTGTATCAAGCACAAGGGCTACAATAGGTGCTCAGATTAACAGGCTTGAAAGTGCAATATCAAACCTTGATACTACAAGAGAAAACTTAACTGCTTCTGAGTCAAGGATTCGTGACCTTGATATGGCTGAAGAGATGGCTAAATTTACAAGGAACCAAATCCTTTCTCAAGCTGGTACTGCAATGCTTGCACAAGCTAATCAGTTACCACAGATGGCTTTACAACTTCTTCAGTAAACTGGCGGTAACAAAATTTAAGGGCAGGGTCATCCCTGCTCTAAACTAAAAAGGCGGTGATTAAAATGTTGGATACTATAAGAAATGTCACAGCTCATCAGGTGGAGCAAGCATCAAAACCTATTGATGCGGCTTCAAAAGATGTGGCTAAGCAACAGGCTCAGCAGGTTGTGGCAGAAAAAAGGCAACCCTCAGAGGAGCAGGTAAAGTCTGCCGTTGAGGACCTTAACAAAACACTGCAAAATTTGAATGTAAAACGCCAGTTTGTCGTAGACAAAGAAGTTGACAAAGTGATTGTGAAGGTGATTGACAGCGACGAAAAAGAGGTGATCAGGCAGATACCTTCTGAGGAAGCATTAAAATTGTCAAAAAATGTCAAAGAGATGATTGGTCTCTTGTTTGACAGCAAATCTTAAAATATTCGCCGGGGCAACCCGGCATTTTTAACTAGTGCTAAGTGCTAAGTGTTAAGCTAAAAGCAACATTGAACCTAGAACGTTGAACGTTGAACCTAGAACGTAGAACGTAGAACATACCACCTATACCCTTTCCCACTCAAAATTTATTTCATTCTTTTGTTCAGAGCTAAATTCGATGCCGATAAGATAGATTTGTTTGCCTTCATTTAAATATTTTTCGGCATAATTTCTCTCTTTGATTTGCCTTAAAGCTTCCCCTTTTTGGCCGTCAACTTTAAATTCCAAGATATAAATCTTATCTTCTGCAAAAAGTGTCAAATCTATCCTGCCTTTGTTTGTAACATCTTCACCAATCAGCCTAAAGCCAAGTGAAGCTATATAAGTATAAATCACGCTAGCATAATAGCCTTCATATAAACTGATATTATTTTTTGTGAAATTTGTATATGGAATTGAGGCAAATAGTGAAATTAGATTATTTTTTACTATGTTAAAATCAGCGTTATGTAAAGCACTAAAAGTTTGATTTTGAATATATGTTACTTCCTTATGATTAAAAAAATAGCGAAGAATATAATCATTTAATGATATCTGGACTTCAAGGTTTGGTATCTTTAGCTTATATTCTATAGACCTGCCTGTATCAATCATCTTCTCAATCGTCAAATAACCCGATTGATAAAGTATCACTTCCAAATCAATATTTTCTATATCAAAGCTGGAAAGTATTTTTTTATCTAATATCAGATTAGTTAAACTCGGTAAAAAATAATTTCTCTCTTTTATGAGCTTAATCAAAAAAGATGGTGTGCCGCTTTCAAACCAATAATTATCAAATACAAATTCATTACTTATAAATTGCAAAATATCAAAAGGGTTGTAAACATTATCTTTTAGGAAATTATAACCATTATACCATTTTTTTACTTTTTCCAAATCCACATCTTTAAAATAAGGCATAAATGAGGTTTCTATATCTTTTTGAGTATAACCGCAGATATTGCCATACTTTGGATTGAGGGAGATATCCGTGAGCATATTGAGCCCGCTAAAAATAGATGCCTTGGAAAATTTACTCACGCCTGTCAAAAATGCAAATTTGACATAGGCATCATTATCTTTGATTATAGAATACAACCCCTTGATAAACTCCCTATTTATCTTAGCCTGTTCAATATTTTCAATCACATCAAGAATAGGTTTGTCATATTCGTCTATCAATATTACTACCTTTTGATTGTATTTTTCGTAAGATTTTTGAATAAGCTCATTGAAACAAGATGATGCATTGTCTGCATTTTCACAATCTATTTCAAGTATCCTTTGGTTGGCTTTAAATATATCAAATGCTCTATCTTTTAGGCTTTCAAGTGAACTCAAATCACCGGCCCAGCTTATCTTTATTACCGGGTATTTTTCATCCCAATTCCACTTGTCATAAATATACAGACCTTCAAAAAGCTTTTTGTTGCCTTCAAACAATTCTTTTAATGTATCAAGAAATAAAGATTTACCAAATCTGCGAGGACGGGATAAGAAGGCGTATTTATAACTTTCAATTAATTCAAAGGCTTCTTTTGTCTTGTCAATATAAATGTAGTCCCCTTCAATTATTTCACTAAAGGTTTGAATACCTATAGGGAGCTTTTTTAGTTTTTGCATAATTGTCCTGACTTTGACACTTTCACTTGAAAATTTTCCAATAAAAGTGGCAAGAAGCCAGTAAATACAGGGGTGTTAATTTCTGTGCTCCATATTTTGTAGTGGCAACTTATTGATAGATAATATGTTTTATATTGATGTTTTTATGCATTTTTTTCTTGACATATTTACTACTTTTGTAGTATATATAGCCATGTACTTGAAAAAAACTCGCTCTAAACAATATACTTACCTGCAAGTTGTAGAATCATATAGAGACGACAATGGTGTCCCAAGACATAAAGTACTATTTAATTTAGGCAGATTAGATATCCTAAAAAAAGACCCATCTTTTGCCACTGTAATAGATAAAATAAGAGAAGAGATTTCTGAATCTACTAAACCTGAGTTTAAAGATATATCTGATGCTGATATAGTGAATTGGGGCTATAAGATATATGAGAAGCTCTGGAAGATGTTTGAGCTGGATAAGACACTTGATGATATACAGAAAAACAGTAAAGCCAGGTTTGATTTACAATCGAGTTGTTTCCGTATGGTAATAGAGCACTTATTAGAGCCTAAGAGTAAGCTTGGAGTTTATGCAAATCAGAATAGGTATTACAATATTCCTGAAGTAGAGCTTCATCATTTTTATAGAAGCCTTGATATATTATCGGAATATAAGGAGCTTTTAGAGGATAAATTATTTTATAAAAATTTTAGCGTATTTAATTTAAAAGTAGATATAGTTTTTTATGATGTAACAACCTTTTATTTTGAGAGTGTCAGGTCAGATAGTTTAAGAGAATTTGGCTTTAGTAAAGATGGTAAGTTTAATGAGGTACAGATTGTATTTGGTTTACTTGTTGATATGGAAGGTCGTCCTATTGGTTATGAACTATTTCCTGGGAATACTTTTGAGGGTAAGACCCTTGAGAAGGCATTATTTAAATTAAATGAACGATTTAATTTAAATAAAGTTATAATAGTTGCAGATAGGGGCTTAAACAGTAAGATTAATTTAAAGCTGATAAAAGATAATGGATTTGATTATATAGTTGCAAGCAGACTAAAGAGTTTGCCATCAGATATTCAATCCGAGATATTTATGGATGAAGGTTACAATTTTATAAAATCGGATGAAGAGGATATTTTTAAATATAAGAGTATAGATTACAAGAATAAAGTTTCTTTGGGTAATGGTTCTGTAGCTGTTTTGGATGAGAAGTTAATAGTAACATATTCTTCTAAAAGGAGTAAGAAGGATAAAGCAGACAGGCAAAGACTTATAGACAAGGCTAATCATTTGCTTGAAAATGAATCATTGATAAAATCCTCTTTAAGAGAGGTGGCAAGAAGTTTTAAAGGAAGAATCCTCAAACAAAGAAAAATGTTATAAACTTGATGAGGCTGCGATTGAGAAGGATGAGCGCTTTGATGGATATTATGGTATACAGACAAGTGAAACGAATTTATCTGAGATAGATGTAATAGATGCATATCACAATTTGTGGAAGATAGAAGAATCTTTTAGAATAATGAAGAGTAAATTAGAGGTACGTCCGATATTTCATTGGACGGAGAAGCGTATTAAAGGGCACTTTGTAGTTTGCTTTTTAGCATTTTTACTTGAGAGGACATTGGAACATAAGCTTAGAACGGCTGATATAAAAGCATCATCGAGAGATGTAAGAAGTACAATTAACTCTATGAATTTTGCAAGATTTGAATCTAAGGGTCAGACTTATCTGCTTAAAACTAAATTTGGCAGTTTGGGCAGTCATATATTAAGAGCACTTAGAATCCCACCGCCTAAGAATCTTTCCACCCCTGATGAGTTGAAATTTTAATCTAAAAATCACCTGTAGTGACAAAATGTACAAACCTAAAATAATAAAATTATTATCTACAATTACTTATAAAATCAAAGTGTCAAAGACAGGAGTCCCCTTCAATTATTTCACTAAAGGTTTGAATACCTATAGGGAGCTTTTTTAGTTTTTGCATAATTGTCTCCGCAGTAAATAATACTTCTTCAACAAAATATAAGTGAAAATATTGAATTAGGCAAGGGGGATGCTCGCGGAGTTAGGAATTATGGACTTTGGATTATGGATTTTAAATGATAATGTTAGTCTTACGGGCTTGTAAAGATTATTAGCAGTCAAAATAAACAATATAAATTTACTTAGTGCTTAATACTAAATACTTATCACTAACGTAGAACGTAGAACGTAGAATCTTGAACATTGAACGTAAAACATTATTCACTTCCCAATAACAGATTTATATTCCCCTAAAAACAGTTTGTTTTTACTTGCGATTTTTTTGGCAAAATTGTCGGCAAAGTTATTCATCTCATCAACACTTTCAAATGTTTCTAAGATAAAATTAGCTTCTTTCATAAATTCGGCATCCACCATATCTCCAAACAAAAATAATTTTTGTAAATAAGCAGGTTTCATCAGTCTTGGCAATCTTTGTGTCCCTCCAAAACCAGTAATTATTCCAAGCTTTGCACCGGGATGAGCAAATTTGCTCTTTTTTGTGGCAAGCCTAAAGTCGCAGCTTGCGGCAAAATCAACCCCACCCCCCATGCAAAATCCGTCGATCTCGCCGATGATTACCTGAGGGATACTATCCATAAGCCTGAAAAGAGAGTTGCCGAGTATCGAAAATTTCTTTGCGGTAAATCCGCTGTATTTAATCATTTCCCTGATATCAGCCCCTACGGCAAATGAGCCGCCATGCCCCTTGACCCTTATTACCTTTGCCTGAGAGACAGAAATTTCTTTAAAGGTCTCCCTTAATTTGATTATTGTTGGGATATTTAAAATATTAAATTTATCGTCCGGGAAAAGCTCTATTACGGCTATTTCTTGGTTAATTGTAAATTTTATCATTTTGACTCCATATTTTTATTTATTATCCACTTACCTTTTTTTGTACTTCCCTCTCTTGCGATGATATCTTTTTTCTTTAATATGCTCATATAATTTTTTGTAGTTCTTGTACTTTTATTTATAATTTTACTGATTGCATCAACAGTGATGTAGGGATTCTTTGTGATTATTTCAATCAATTTTGTCACAATTTCTGGTGCAATTTCTGGTGCAATTTCTGGTGCAATTTCTGGTGCAACATAATCTTTAGTGTTAAATATTGTTACCTTGAAAAAGTTGTTAGTGCTTTCAAAAATTGGCTCAGGTAAAAAGGCCTTATTAAATGCATCTATGACTCTTTTTATTCCTGATCCATATTTCTCAATTAAGCCTGCTTCTTTAAATAGAGTGGCAATTAACTTATTTCTTGGAGTTGAGATAAAATTCCCCGACTTTAGATGTTCAATGGTTAATCCTTCCGGCAACCCGCCCGGATTTATAAACTCTATTTTATTGTTAAAAATTTTTATGATTGAGTCGTAGCTACTTTTGTAGTCCCTATGTACAATCATATTTATAACTATCTCTCTTATAGCTTCCATAGGGTAATCCCACTTTTCTTCTCGTTGCGGTTTTCCCGTAAAGATAAGGGCTTTATTTATATGTTTGGAAATAAAATTTATTATTAGTTCGACCTCAGAGAATAAATCTTCCCTAATGGTTACATCATCTTTGATACTAATATCATCTATAAATCTCCCCATTTCAATTGTGGACATTATTGGATTGTCTTTAGTAAATAGTAGATACGCACCAAATGTGATTTTATTATCTCTGATTGCTTGAAGTTTTGTCAAAACAGTCAATGGATCATCTGTTATAGGAAAAGCTCTTTTTTGGTTAGCCATTGAAATAAAACGGTTTATTTTTTCAAATGAAATGTCTTCAATAGTATGCATAGAGTCTTGAAAAAAATCCCAACTTGAGTTTATGGTTTTTAAATGTTCATCGGAAATTTCAGTTGGTGACATTTGATGGTTTGAATTGTTTATCCTTTTAAAGTATCTTCCTTTATAACTTATAGGTTTGATAGGTTGCTCAGTTACATGTATCACTGCTATCGATTTTCCTTTTACCTCTACTTGTTCGATTTCAGGTATGACAGAGGGAGATGTTGATGTTTTAATTTGGTTAATCCAACTTTGGAATGTTTCATCATTTATTTTTAAGCCTTTCAATATGCCATTGTCTGTAACACCAACAATAAGCTTACCCCCTTTTGCATTAGCAAAGGCACAAACTGACTCAATAGCTTCTTTATCAAAAGAAGCTTTAAACTCTACAACTTCAGATTCCCCCTGACTTATTAGTTTATTAAGTTTTTCTATATCCATATTTATAGACTATTTTATCTCCTCAAAATCTTCCCACCTGTCTTTAAACTGTGGTGCTCTTTTTTGAAGAAAGGCGCTCATCCCTTCAATTTTGTCATTGCTGGCAAAGGCTACGGTAAAGGCGTTTTGCTCTATGAGGAGGGCTTGGTTAAAATCCGTTTCAAGTCCGTTATTGATTGTCTCTTTAGCAAGGCCTATTGCAAAGAGGCTTTTTGATTCGAACTTTTCGAGAATTAAATTTAAATTTAACTCCAATTCGTTTTTATCTTTGTAGGTGCTTAAAAATATGCCATACCTTTTAAGAAAGTCCGCATCGACTTTTTCTCCGGTAAAAACCAAGTATTTAGCAAGTGTTTCGTGAGATTTTTTGGCAATTATCTGACTGCCGCCAAACCCCGGGATAAGTCCGAAATTTACCTCGTCAAATCCAAATCTTGCATCGCTTGTGGCAAGAATCAAATCGCAGGCAAGTACAATCTCAAAGCTACCGCCTAAAGTGTCGCCGCATACACAAGCAATTACAGGTTTTTTAATCTCTCGTATCTTTTTTATGATATTTTGGCCTAATTTAGCATAAATTTTTGATTCAGCTTCATTAAACTTGACAAGCTCATCGATAGGCGCACCTTTTGAAAAATACTCAAGCTCGCTTTTTATGACTATGACATCAATGTTTTTGTCTTTTTCCCCTTTTTCAAGTGCGGAGTAAATATTGTTTAGCATACTGACAGTTAGTCTGTTTTCATTGGATTTACTGTTGAGTGATATAAAAAATGCCCTTTTTGAAATTTCAGATTTGATCATCTCTCCCTCTCTAAATTGTGTGCTATAAATTACCCAAACTCACATTTTTATTTATTGCTTATAGTAAAAAATATTGATATTTACAAGAAAATTAAACTTGGAGCGTGCCATGGCAAAGGTCAATCACAGGTCGATGCGACTTTTTGAAGACAGATTAACTGATAGACAGCAAAAATTTATAGATGAATTTTCAATACTTTACGGCAAAAAGTTTGAGTCTTCCAAAAAATGGATTGAGGAGAAAAGATTTGTTTATTGCGACTGGATGAATGCTCTGACTTTTAAAAAAAGTATCAAAGAGCTTATATTCCCCATATTTTCAAAGAGCTCAAAAGGAGCGCATTTTGAGGATATTGACGGAAATATTTTGACAGATATCGCTATGGGGTATGGTGTCA
This sequence comes from Deferribacteraceae bacterium V6Fe1, assembly GCA_022813675.1. Classification (GTDB taxonomy): domain Bacteria; phylum Chrysiogenota; class Deferribacteres; order Deferribacterales; family Deferrivibrionaceae; genus Deferrivibrio; species Deferrivibrio metallireducens. The sequence goes on from CP063375.1 coordinate 860,332, forward strand.
ATTTTTGGGGGCACAATCCTGATTTTGTAAAAGAAGCTATTTCAGAAAGACTTGAGCTTGGGCTTGAGCTTGGTCCTCAGCTTAAATTGTCTGCTGAGGTGGCTGAGCTTATTTCTGAGCTGACAGGAGTAGAGCGGGTAGCTTTTTGCAACTCAGGGACTGAGGCAGTTATGACGGCAATCCGAATTGCAAGGGGGAAGACCGGCAAAGATAAAATTGTCATCTTTAAAGGCTCATACCACGGGACATTTGACGGGGTGCTCGGTGTAGGAAGTTGTGAAAATGTTGAGCCGATTTCTATTGGGACACCGGATAACTTTGTAAGAGATTTGTATGTTTTGGATTATGGGGCTACAGAGTCATTAGAATTTATAAAGGAAAATGCGAAAGAGATTGCAGCAGTAATGGTTGAGCCTGTCCAAAGCAGAAACCCGGCACTGAGGCCGAAAGAATTTTTGCAAAATTTAAGAGAGATTACCTTAAATACAGGGGTAGCACTGATTTTTGATGAAACGATAACGGGATTTAGAATACACCCGGGAGGTGCTCAAAAGTATTTTGATGTGATTGCAGACTTGGTTATCTATGGCAAGGCGTTAGGTGGTGGAATGCCGATAAGTGCCGTTGCGGGCAAAGATGAATATATGCAGCTTTTGGATGGCGGAATGTGGCAATTTGGAGATGACAGTATGCCGCATGATAACGTGATATTTCACGCCGGGACTTATTACAAACATCCTTTGTCAATTGCTGCTGCAAAAGCATCGTTGACGGAGATAAAAAAGAGAAGAAATATAGTATATGATGAGATGCGAAACAACATGACCTATCTTGCTGATTCGTTAAACAGCTATTTTAAAGATGAAAATATCCCTCTCAGGCTTGATTATTGCGAATCAATGTTTAGATTTTTTGGGCTTGGCAAATACGATTTGATTTTAGAGCCTTTAGAGCTTGATTTACTATTTAAAATTTTAATCTGTAACGATGTTTATACATGGGAAAAAAGGACATGCTTTGTTTCTGCCGCACACACAAGAGCAGATATCAAAACAATTATTAATGCGTTTAAGTTGTCAGTTGAAACATTGAGAACGGGTGGTTTTGAATTTATAATCGATTGATATAAAAACTTTTTTGAGATGAAAAAAAGTATTGACTTTTTTGTTAGGTTTGTCTAACTTTCCTCGTAATTGATAGGAGGACGTATGACAGGTGCTCAAAAATATAAAGTCTTATTGGTAGGAAACCCCAATGTAGGTAAAAGTCTGCTATTTTATCATATTACAGGCAAATATGCATCCGTATCAAACTACCCCGGGACTACAGTTTCTATCACAAAAGGGACTACAAAGATTGGCAGTCACCACGAGCTTGAAATAATAGATACTCCCGGTTTTTATAATATGGTTACAATCACGGAAGAGGAAAATGTAACCAAAAAGATTATTTTGGAAGAGAAGCCTGATGTGATACTTCATGTCATTGATGCAAAAAATATAGAAAGGATGCTTCCTCTTACCTTGCAGTTGTTGGAAGCAAATCTGCCTGTTATCCTTGTGCTTAACATGTATGATGAGCTTAAAATGCGAGGGCTTGCCATCGAACTTTCCCACCTTGAGCACGATCTTGGTATCCCCGTTGTGTGTACAATTGCCACAAAACGATATGGGCTGGATAATCTTATTTCAAGGATAATAAGTGTTGCTGAAAAAAGGTATAAATATCAGCCTATTACCGTGGAGTATTCTGAGAAGATAGAAAAGGCTATTAGTGAAGTTGCCGACCTCATCAAAGGGGAATATCCGATTAGCAAAAGGAGCGTAGCAACACTTTTGCTGCAAAATGATAATGAGGCATATAATTTACTTAAAAATAACGAAGATATAGATCAGCTTAAAAGTAAGGTAAGTGAGTTTTATGACAAAGATATAAGTCTGCATATAGCATATGATAGACACAAAATGGCTGCGGAAATTATAAAAGAGCATATTTTAGAGGATAAGAGTGTTAAAACATCCAAAGTAAAAGAGTTATTGGATAAGCTGACACTGCACCCAATATTCGGTTTTTTTGCGGTGTTTGTTATTTTATATTTCGGTTTTTACAAATTTGTGGGCGGTTTCGGAGCGGGCACTTTGGTTGATTTAATTGAAGTAAAAGTGTTTGAAGAATTTATCAACCCTTATGTAAATGCCTTTTTTACAAAAATACTTGGCGACAGCATATTTTTTAACCTTTTTGCAGGAGATTACGGGATAATCACCCTTGGTGTAAGATACGCTTTTGCGATTGTCTTGCCAGTAGTGTCCACTTTCTTTCTAATGTTTTCGATAATTGAGGACTCGGGGTTTTTGGTGAGAATCTCAATGCTTCTTGATAAAATATTAAAGAAAATCGGTTTGAGCGGAAGGTCAGTTATCCCTCTTATTTTGGGGCTTGGATGCGGGACGATGGCGACCGTCGTCACAAGGACTCTTGAGACAAAAAGGGAAAGGTTTTTGGTGACATTTCTCCTTGCTCTTACTATCCCCTGCTCTGCTCAGCTTGGTGTAATTTTGGGACTCTTGGGGGGTAGTTTTTCGATGCTCATGACATGGTTTGTGTCGATTTTGGTTATTTTTCTGATTTCCGGTTATGTGCTTAATAAATATACCAAAGGGGAAGGTGCCACATTTTTTATGGAGGTGCCGCCGATTAGAATGCCAAAATTTGGCAATGTAATGGTAAAAACCTTTTCGAGACTAAAATGGTATGCTTTTGAGATTATCCCTATATTTATCTATATAAGTGCTCTGATATGGATAGGGAAGATTACAAAGATATTTGACTTTTTGACATATGTTTTGACATTCCCCGCAAAGTGGGCAGGCTTGCCTGACAAGATGGGGGAAATATTTTTATACGGTTTTTTCAGAAGGGATTTTGGAGCAGCGGGGCTATACGATATTCAGAATTTTATGACAAACAAACAGATGGTGGTTGCTGCAGTAGTATTGACCCTTTTTGTCCCCTGTGTTGCACAGTTTGCTGTTATGATTAAAGAAAGGGGTGCCAAGACATCAGTACTTATATTTTTGTCCGTAATACCATTTGCTTTTATATTCGGTATTTTATTAAATATGTTACTTACTGCTTGGGGGTATTAATGAATTTGAATGATGCCAGGGTTAAAGAAACTTATATTGTTGAAAACATTGATTCTTCTGATGTGGAATCGATGAAAAAACTTCTGTCTATGGGGATTTTGCCGGGGACGGAATTGAAAGTATTACAAAAAAATCCTACAATAATATTTGAAGTGTATCATAGCAGATTTGCAATTGATAACAAATTAGGAGAAAAAATTTATGTCAAAAAAAATAACGCATAGAGGCAAAGTCGTTAAGAAGATTGATGAAAATAAATACGTAGTGGAAGTGATGCCTATGTCTGCTTGCTCATCATGCTCTATGGGGGGGAGCTGCCATGGTGGAGAAACTTCTCAAAAGAGTTTTACCATAACATCTGACCAGAATATAGATATAAGCAGTGAAGTAATAATTTCATTATCTAAAAAGAGCCTTCTTTTTTCTGTTTTGACGGCATATATCATCCCTATTATTTTAATGCTTATAATAGCTGTGACAGTTGATAAAGTATTTTCAAAAGATATTGTTACTGCAGTCGTCTCCCTTGTTGTGCTCGGGATATATTTTGTAATATTAAGGGTTTATCTTAAAAGCTCCGGGCAGCTTAATATCTCGATTGAAAAAATAGAGAAATCTTAGGCGGCAAATAAAATGAAAATTTCGGGAAATATTGTAGATGTTATAAAGGAGGAGATTTACCCCGGGTATATTGTGGTTGAAAATGGCAGAATACAGGATATTGTCAGGGAAAATCTAAAGTCGGACAAATTCATATTACCGGGATTTATTGATTCTCATATTCATATAGAAAGTTCAATGCTTCTTCCATACGAATTCGCAAGAATAGCCTCGACTCATGGGACTGTTGCCTGTGTGGCTGACCCACACGAGATTGCAAATGTATTAGGTAGAAAAGGTGTAGAATTTATGCACCAAAATGCACAAGGGTCTGCTATAAAAGTATATTTTGGTGTGCCATCCTGCGTCCCTGCTACAAATTTTGAAACGGCAGGGGGCAAAATTGATATTGAAGATATAAAATATCTTTTTGAAAAATACGATTTAAAATTTTTAGGGGAGATGATGAACGTCACCGGCGTAATTTATAATGATGAAAATGTGGCTGAAAAGATTGAAATTGCAAAAAAAATGAACAAAAAAATCGACGGTCATGCTCCAAAATTAAGAGGAGCAGATTTAAAAAAATATATTGAAGCAGGGATAGGTGCTGACCATGAGTCTGTAAGTATTGAGGAAGCTGAAGAAAAAATAAATCTTGGGATGAAAATTCAGATAAGGCAAGGCTCTGCTGCAAAAGATTATGATGCACTTTTTCCTTTGATTGAAAAATATCCTAATAGCTGTATGTTTTGCTCTGATGACTTGCATCCTGATAACCTTGTGGATGGGCATATAAACCTTCTCGTGAAAAAGTCCGTGGAGCTTGGTGTTGATATTTTTAAGGTACTAAAGGCTGCAACACTTAATCCCGTCAAACATTACGGACTTGACGTGGGGCTTTTACAGGTAGGGGACAGTGCAGATTTTATTGTGGTTTCCGATTTGAAAAATTTTGAAGTACTAAGAACATACATAAATGGTGAAATTGTTGCCAGAAACGGTAGACCGGAGTACCCATATAAGTCATTTGAAAAGGTTAATAATTTTAAGAAATATAAATTAAGCCAGGAAGATTTTCAAATTAAAAGCGAAAAAGATATGGAAGTAAATGTTATCACTGTGCATGACAACAGTCTGATTACAGGCAGAGAAAGATTTAAGATAAATTCTATTGCAGGTGAGCTTGTCGCCGATACAAGTAGAGATATTTTAAAGATTGCGGTAGTAAATCGCTATGAAAAATCAAAACCTGCGGTAGGTTTTATTAAAAACTTCGGGCTAAAATCAGGGGCAATTGCTTCAAGCGTGGCACACGATTCACACAATATTGTTGCGGTATGTTGTGACAATGACAGCCTTTGTCGTGTTGTAAATCTTATAATGGAAAATGAGGGTGGAATAAGTGCAAGTGACGGGGTGACAGATGAGATTTTACCTTTATCATTTGCCGGTATTATGAGTGGTGATGATGGCTACAATGTAGCAAAAATGTATAAAAAGCTTGATGTTATGGCAAAAAATATGGGGAGCAAGTTGACTTCACCATTTATGACACTTTCATTTATGGCACTTTTAGTTATCCCTGACCTTAAAATGAGTGATAAAGGCTTGTTTGATTCACAAAATTTCAGATTTATAGGCCTTGAAGAATAAATTTATTTTTTAAAAGAGGTCTAATCTCTGACATCACCCCATTTTTTATATAATTGACATTTAGTTACAATAATAATGCTTCCAAGATGTTGCATATTATTTTCATCCAAAAAAGCAACAATAACAACAAAATGGAGGCAATGTACGGTAGGTAACTTGCTAAGAATGCGAAGGAAATATGAAAAGAAAGAAGAGTGTACTCATGGCATAAGAGTGCAAAAAATGGGGTGATAGCAGATTTTAACATGTTGCAACTGAATAGTTTTTTAACTATAAAAAGAAAAAACCACGGGTTCGTCACCGCTACATTCGTAGCGTGAGAGGATTTGCCCGTGGGCTGCATTACTAAGTATAAGAAAAATGAGGTAAAATGCAAGCTAATTTTTCGACATCTATCAGAACATATTTATCAAACGATAGATTAACACCATACGAGAAAATATTAAAAACAAAAGATGATAAAATAATCTTATCCCATTATATATGGAATATAAAGTTGTCAGAATGCTTTTATCCTTTGTTACAAATTCTGGAAATTTCTTTAAGAAACAGTATTAATAATGCAATTATTGATTATTTTGGATTTGATGATTGGTATGAAGATAAATACGGCATGTTAGAAAAAAATGAATTAGTACTTGTATCAAAAGCTAAAGATGAAATAACAAAAAGGACTGAAGATTTGACAAAAGGTAAAATTATTGCGGAACTTAACTTTGGCTTTTGGACAAGTTTATTTAACAAGAGATATGATGTTAAACTATGGCATAAAATCATCAAAAAAGTTTTTCCTGATTTGCTGAGAAAAAATAGAAACCGCAAATACCTTTCTCGGAAACTCAATGAAATAAGGAAATTAAGAAATAGAATATTTCACCATGAACCCATATGGAATAATGTTGGATTAAAGGAGATTCATGATGATATCGTAGAAGTAATTGGAGGCATAGATACTCATATAAAAAAGATGGTGATACTTTTAGATAATTTTGATCATATTTATGATAAACAATTTCAAATAAAACAGATAGAAAGCCAGATAGGTGATTTGTTTATTAAGGAGGCTTGAATTCTTTTGGTATCACCCCATTTTTTTTATATAGTTGACATTTAGTCACAATAATAATGCTTCCAAGATGTTGCATATTATTTTCATCCAAAAAAGCAACAATAACAACAAAATGGAGGCAATGTACGATAGGTAACTTGCTAAGAATGCGAAGGAAATATGAAAAAAGTAAAGTGTACTCATGGCATAAGAGTGTAAAAAATGGGGTGGCTGCAGGCCTAATTTCTGATGACATTTATTAAAAATTATATTATTAAGTCTTTATGAAAGAAATATTACTATTTTTAGTTGGCATTTTGACCGGATTTGTTAATGTGATTGCCGGCGGCGGCTCATTTTTAACGATACCTCTTCTTATTTTTATGGGGCTCCCCCCTACTGTGGCAAATGGGACAAACAGATTAGGTATTTTTCTCCAAAGTCTTTTTGCTGTAAGAAAATTTCATCAATATGGTGTTTTCCCCGTAAAATTTGCGATTTTTGCGGCTATCCCTGCTACTTTGGGGAGCTTACTTGGGGCATATTGGGCTACTATTATCAGTGAAAATTCATTTAAAAAATATCTTGCAATCTTGATGATAGTTATCACTCTAATAACATTGTATAATCCTCTTAATAAATTAAAGACTAAGCAGGATGAAGATTTTTCTTTAAGAAGAAAAATTGTAATCTTTATTGTGTTTTTTCTTATTGGAATTTATGGAGGTTTTATACAGGCAGGTGTTGGTTTCTTGATTTTGGCAGGTATGATGCTGACAGGGTATGACCTTGTGGCAGGTAATGCTGTTAAGACGTTTGTAATACTTATTTTTACACTATTTGCACTTGTAATATTTATAATGAATGCAAAAGTAAATTTTACCTTGGGGCTTATCCTCGGTGCTGGAAGCATAATAGGTGCTAATTTAGGTACAACAGTAAGTGTAAAAAAAGGGAATAAATTTATTCAATATTTTGTCACGGTTTGCATCATCATCTTTGCGATAAAACTTCTCTTCTATAAATAAATAACTGTTAAGTACTAAGTAGTAAGTAATTCGTAAACCGTGAGTCGTTATTCATAAATCGTGATTTGAATTTCATTATTCGGCTTTCGGTTTACGTTTTGTAACGTTTACACGTTTTAACCTTGAACCTTGAACATAGAACATAGAACGTTGAACGTAGAACTTTTGACCTTGAACTTTCCTTATTGATTTATTTTCAAGTTTGTCTATATATACCCCCATAGGGTATGCAAAGTGAGGCGAATATGAAAAGTTTTAACTTATCTGTAAAAGGTATGACTTGTGCAGCTTGTGCAAGAAGAATTGAAGTGATGCTTAAAAAGCTGCAAAATATCCAGAATCCAAACGTAAATTTGTCAACGGAAAAGGTTTCTTTTGAAGCTGAAGATTCTGTTAATTTAAATGATATTGTTAATAAAATCGAGAGTTTGGGGTATGAGGTAGAGAAGGAAAAGATCGAGTTTGATATAAAGGGGATGACATGCGCAGCCTGTTCAAGCAGAATAGAGAAGCAGGTTGCAAAAATGCCTGGGGTTTTAAGCTCTGTGGTAAATCTTACCATGGGTAAAGGGACTTTTTATGTAGCAAAAGGGTTACTGAATGAAAGTCATCTTGCTGAAAAGATTACAAAGCTTGGTTATGAGCCTATCGCTATAAAGAATAAGATTTTGGAAGAAAGTGACAAGTCAGTAAAAGAGAAAAAATTTAAGCTCATATTATCTATTACCTTTTCAATACCGTTTCTTTTGTCAATGTTTGATATGATTTTTAATCTGTACTTTATCCCTGATTTTTTATCTAATAAGTATTTTCAACTTTTCCTCGCGACGATGGTTCAGTTTTATTGCGGTTTTCAATTTTATAAAGGGGCTTATGCTAATCTGAAACATTTCAGTGCAAATATGGATGTTTTGGTAGCTCTTGGCACATCTGCTGCTTACTTTTTTAGCCTATATAATATTTTTTCAGGTGGACATTTGTATTTTGAAACTTCTGCTATTTTAATCACATTGATATTGTTGGGAAAATATCTTGAAGAAAGGGCAAAAGGGAAGACGAAAGAGGCTATTTCAAAACTGATAGATTTGACACCTAAGAAAGCAAAAGTGATTAAAGATGGAGTAGAGAAGGAGATTTTGACTGAAGAGGTGGTTGAGGGGGATATTATAATTGTAAGGCCCGGAGAGAAATTGCCTGTAGATGGAGTAATTATTGAAGGTGAAACATATATAGATGAATCAATGATTACCGGGGAAAGTATCCCTGTTAAAAAAAGGGTTGGAGAAGAGGTTATAGGGGCTACCGTCAATAAAAACAATACTTTTAAATATAAAGCGACAAAGGTAGGGCAAGATACCATGCTTGCTCAGATAGTTAAAATTATTGAAGAAGCCCAAAGTTCAAAAGCTCCTATACAAAGATTTGCCGACGTTATATCAGGATATTTTGTTCCGGCAGTAATAGGGATATCAGTTTTGACATTTGTTTATTGGTACTTTTTAGGTAGCAATCATAACTTGAACTTAAGCATAATCAATATGGTGGCGGTACTTGTTATTGCCTGCCCTTGTGCCTTAGGGCTTGCAACACCTACATCCATAATGGTTGGGACAGGTAAGGCAGCAGAAAACGGGATACTTTTTAAGGGTGGGGAATATCTTGAAAAATTGCATAAGGTAACTGCTGTTGTGTTTGATAAGACGGGGACGATTACGATAGGTAAGCCTGTTGTGACAAATATTTTAGCTGAAGATAAAGATTTTACATTAAAATTAGCGGCATCTGTTGAAAAATATTCGGAGCATCCCATTGCTGAAGCCATAGTCAATCATTATAAGGGTGAATTTTTAAATGTTTCAAATATTGAGGCAGTCCCGGGCAAAGGGATAAAAGGTGAGCTTGACGGACGAATTGTTTTGGTAGGTTCAAAAAAATTTATTGAAGAGCATATTGACATAACTGATGCAAATGAGTCGACTTCAGAGGTTGGCACAAAAGTTTATGTTGCTTTTGATGGGAAGTATTTGGGAGCAATTACTGTGAAGGATGAGATAAAAGACTCTTCCTTAAAAGGGATTAATATTTTAAAGGGGAAAGGGTTGAAACTGTATATGTTAACCGGCGATAACAAGGAAGTGGCTGTGGAAATTGCCAAAAGAGCAAATATAGATAATGTTATAGCAGAAGTGCTACCTGACCAAAAGGCTGATAAAATAAAAGAGCTTCAAAATAATGGGGAAATTGTGGCGATGGTAGGGGATGGTATTAATGATGCCCCGGCGCTTGCGGTGGCTGATATCGGTATTGCAATTGGCACCGGCACAGACATTGCTATTGAGGCTGCAGATATAACCCTTGTGAAAGGGGACATTATTGGAGTGGCAAAGAGTATTGAGCTTAGTAGAGCAGTGATAAAAAATATCAAGCAAAATCTTTTTTGGGCGCTTATTTATAATATTATCGGTATACCTATTGCAGCATCCGGATTTTTAAACCCTATCGTAGCAGGTGCAGCGATGGCTTTTAGCTCTGTTTCTGTGGTAAGTAATGCTCTTAGGCTTAAAAGATGGAAGTTTGAAATTGGCAATTAATAATATTTTGATACACAAAAATAAACATGTTGGAGGAAGAAAATGAAAGAATTAAAAATTACTGTAAACGGGATGAGTTGCCACCATTGTAAAAATGCTGTGGAGTCAGCACTCAAAAATCTCAACGGAGTAGAAAATGCTGAAGTAAACTTAGCAGAAAAGAGTGTTAAGGTTGTATTTGACGAAGCCGTTGTAAACCTTGATAAAATCTGTGCTGAAATAGAAGAAGCAGGTTATGAACCTGTAAAATAATTAAAAAGGGGCGGAAAACTCTTTCCGCCTCTATCTGTTTAAAATATCAGCCACTTTTTTAGCCCAAAGGCACATATCTTCCTGAGAGCCATAAGATTTATGTGGTATCCCAAATCGTATTCCATCCTCTTTGTATCGAGGTATAATATGAATGTGGGAGTGAAAGACCTCTTGCCCTCCGGCTTCTTCTACATTTTGAATAATGTTAAAACCGTCACATTTATATGCCTGTTTCATAGCGTTTGTGATTTTTTTGATAACAGGGTATACTTTTTCAGATACATCATCCGGAGCATCAAGCACATTTACAAAGTGCTTTTTTGGGATTAAAAGTGCGTGCCCAAGATTGACCGGCCTGATATCGAGAATTGCAACAAAATTTTCGTCTTCATAGAATCTGCTGCACGGAAGATTCCCTTTTATTAGGTTACAAAATATACAGTCCATTATTCCTCCTTAGTTTAAAGGCTTTATTTTTTGAGTAATTTATAATATCATTTTAACACAATAAAAATCTTTTAAAAGGGGTAATTTTTGAAAAAATTAGTGTTTGACTTGGATAATACTCTGTATAACCCCTCTTCCGGTGTTTTGAATGAAATCGATAAGCGTATAAACGTATTTATGAAAGAAGTTTTAGAACTTGATGGTGTTGATGAATTAAGGATTTTTTATAGGAATACTTACGGCACTACTTTGCTTGGGCTTATGAGGCACTATAAGGTAAAACCTCAAGATTATCTGGATTTTGTACATGATATAGATTATGCCAATCTGCTTGGCAAAGATTGTAAGCTAATAGAAGTCTTAAAAGATATAGACGGTGAGAAGATAATATTTACAAACGGCTCTCGTTTGCATGCTATCAATACTCTTTCAAGTTTGGGGATATTGGAGCAGTTTGTAGAAATTTTTTCCATTGAAGACTACCTTGAATTTCCGAAACCTTTTGAGCCTGCATATTTGAAACTTATTGATAAACTGAGTATTAACCCTAAAGAGTCAATTTATTTTGAAGATTCTCATAGAAATTTAAATGCATCAAAAAAGTTCGGGTTTAAAACCGCACTTGTGTGGAGTGAATCGGAAGACTTTGATTATTCATTTAATACTATCTATGATATAATTAGATTAAAATCATCAGGGGAAGTCAATGTCGGATAAAAAATTAAATAAGGTATATGAGTTTTTTTCTCATAATGTCAGGACATTTACTACAGAAATAGTTACCACGATAGAATGCCTTAAGGTAGGCTTTGTAGAGACTGAAAGTGAAGAGTTTGATATTGTGTATGAGGCAGCTTACCTTTTGGATTTATATGATATAGGCCTTAATATAGTATTTAAATATTTAAGTGGTGATGAGAGTGTCAATAAGGAAAAAGTCAGCGTCAAGGAAATTACCGAAGAGTTTTTAAAATCAGTAAACGGATATATTACAAGTAGCGAGCTTAATATTGTAAAAGATTATCAAAATGATACAGTGCTAACTGATAATTTTATTTTTAAAAATATATACAAAATAATCCTTTATGAGTTTATAAAGCTTGCTTCAGGAGCTTTAAATATTTCTCTGGCGGAAAAGATAGAGATTAGCAGTGAAAAACTTAATGATAAATATCCTGAAATCTTCAGCTTATTTGGTCAAATTTTAAATAGCGTTGGTGTAAAATTTACTATGATAGATAACAAAATTATTTTGGAGCAGTTAAAATGAAGGTATTGATAGCAGATGATGAATTGCGACTGAGAAAGGTCGTGTCATTGCATTTGAAAAAGAGTGGACTTGATGTGATAGAAGTTTCTAACGGGGCTCAGGCCCTTGAAAGGGCTAAAGAAGAATCTCCTGACGTGATAGTGCTTGATGTGATGATGCCGGAGCTAAATGGTCTTGAGACTTTGGAAAGGTTAAAGGGGGATAGTTCGTTAAAAGATATTCCTGTAATTATGCTTTCAGCTAAGGCTACCCAAGATGATATAAAAAAAGGGGTAGAGCTTGGAGCAACTTCTTACCTCACAAAGCCTTTTAGCCCAAAGCAGCTGTTGGAGGAAATCTATAAATTTAAGAGTGAATAATGTATCAAGTATATTTTGAAGGTGATAATCAAACTTTTTTGGATATTTACAGGCACCTTAATGATAAAATTTCCTTTGTACAAGATGCCGGTACTGCTGATATAATTTTGCTTGAAGTAAAAGTTGCTGATGATATAAGGAAATTAGATGGTTTGAAAGATTCAAAGGTATTTGTTATTCTTGATAAACCGGATAGAGAAATTATTCTCAAATTAAAACAGTATAAAATTGCAGGAATACTTTCTAAGCCGATAAAGCAAGATATATTGCTGGAAAAAATGCAGTCTTTTGGCATAAATAGCGACTCACAAGAGCTGCTTAAGTATGAAACCCTAAAAGCTAAAATTATTGCAAAGGCTACGAGTATATCACCACTGCCAAAAGTGGCACGAGAGCTTATTGCTATGTCTTCAAAAGAGAATGTGGAAATTAACGATATTGTGGCAAAGATAAAAACTGATCAGGGTGTTGCTTCTAAAGTATTAAAGATTATTAATTCACCTTTTTATGGGATGAGACGAGAAATAACAAGCATAGAAAGGGCTACAATATATCTTGGTCTTGGGACGGTAAAAAATATTGCAATTTCTCTTTCTACAGCCGAGATGTTTAATAAAAACTTTTCGCTTTACGGGACAAGTGGTCAAAAGATGTGGGAGCATTCTTTTATAACAGCAAGGCTTTGTGAAGAGATAGCAAATCTTTCAAAACAAAAGCTTGATAGCGATGCACTTTACTTGGCAGGGCTTTTTCATGACATAGGGAAGGCTATTTTGGTCGATTTTATTTATGAAAAAGTTACAGGAGCAGCGGACGAAAAAAGGCAATTGGGCCTAAACCATATTGATGTTGCTATGATTATTTTAAAAAAATGGAATATTGCCGAACAAATTATTTTCTGGGTCAAAAACCACCATGAATTTAGTCCCGAAATAAATTCTGCCGTATTGTATTTTGCAAATATCATTGCAAATGATCCTGAAATGATACGAGAGTGCAGCGAAGATATTTCCAAAATAATCGGAGTAGATAAAGAATTATTCGTAAAGAAAATAGAAGACTTTTTATCTGAGGAGGAAGGTTAAGATTGAGCTATCAAAAATTGATTAAAGTGTTAGCAGCTTCTGTTGTAGATGAGTATTTCGAAAGTATTGCGGAATTATTGAATGAAATAGGTGCGGTAAGTTTTTGCATTTTAAAGTTTGAAAATAACTTGAGCGAGATTGTAGTAAGTAAAAACATAGAGGGTGATTTATTTTTTGATAGTTCAGACATACAGTTTGATAAGTCAGATTTTAAAGAAGATGTGGCTATAAACTATTTTGATAAACAACTAAAATTTGATTCGATTTTTTATATACACCATAATTCTTCCCTTTTTGCAGCAATACTTATCAATATATCGAATAAAACAAATCTAAATATTCTGAAAGAGAATATTGAGAGAATCTCACAGAGGTATCTTGAAATACTTATTAAGGATAAAAGGACAGAAGTATATGTAGAGTATCAAAAAAAGATAGATTTTGTAAAAGTTGTCAGCAATATTTTTAGGAATCTCTCTATTGACGATTTACTTTCCACCGGGGTTGCCCTTTTCATGGATGTATTTTCTGCAGAGGCAAGTTGCGTGCTTTATGGTGATAAGTTTGTCCCGATAGGTGTCAAAGAGGATGACTTGGCGAAGATAACAGTCAAGGGGGAGCCTTTGTCAGAGATTATTTACAGGTTAGATAAATCGTATTTTTTCAAAGAAGATTTGTTGGCAGATAAGTATAATGTAGAGAATATATTTTTTATTTATGAGCCTAAGTATAAGCTTAGAATAATCCTTTTTAATGTAAGTGTTGATTTCGCGCCGGATGTGGAGTTTTCTGAGATTATTTCCAGTATATTGACAATTGCCATGGAAAATGCATATGCACACGAAAAGATGGTGGAGATGAAAGTATATGAATCAGAAATGGATAAGACGGCTGAAATATTAAATATGTTTGTAAACAATGAGATAGTATTTAATTCAGAGGTTAAGGCTTATGGAGTCAGCATTCCCGCAAAGGTAGCCGGCGGTGATTTCTTATATTTAACAGATAACGAAGATGAAATATTTTTGTGTATTGCAGATGTGTGTGGTAAGGGTTATGCGGCTGCAGTGTTAACTGTCGTAATGAGCACAGTGGCAGAGCTTCTTAAAAATGTTAAACACTACGATTTAGTTGATTTGACAAACAAGTTGTCAGATTTTTTGTTATCTAAAAATCTTGGTGGCAGATTTATTACGCTGTTTTTTGGGGTAATAGATAAGAAAAGCTTGGAGTTAAAATATATATCATTAGGGCATGAGCCGGCATATATTGTAAGAGATGATGCTATAATAGAGCTTCACTCCTCTTTTTTGCCGATGGGGATTATGAAAGAAGAATACGGTATTGAGAAAATCAAATTATCTAATGAGGATTTGCTTTTTCTGTTTACTGACGGAATAATAGAGTATATTGACTATGAAAATTTAAAATACAGGTTAATGGAAATAAAAGATACACCCCTTGAAGATTTTGTAAAAAATCTTTATAAAGAGTGCGTAAAAGATAGAAAGCAGCAGCTTGATGATTTTACCTGTGCAGTCTTAAAAATCTGATTTTTTAAAAGAAGGAGCTAACTTGGAAGATAAATCAAAACAAATACAATCTATGTTTGACAATATTGCAGGCAAATATGATTTGCTGAATAGGTTGTTAAGCTTTAGGCGTGATGTAGCTTGGAGAAGAAAAGCTATCAAAAAGATGGAACTTATTGAAGATATGCTTGTTCTTGACCTTGCTTGCGGAACGGGTGATATGATTTTAGAGCTTAAAAATCAAGTAAGTGGTGTAAATGTTATTGGTGCCGATTTTAGTAAAAATATGCTTAGTATCGCCAAGCAAAAAGGGATTACAGAGCCTTTACTGGCTGCAGATGCCCATTTTTTGCCTTTTAAAGAGAATTCTTTTGATAGAATTATGATAGCTTTTGGTTTTAGAAATGTTGTAGACAAACAAAAAGGGCTTGAAAACCTGTATAGAGTTTTAAAGCCCGGTGGAAGACTTTGCATACTTGAATTTTCTCAACCTGAAGGTGTAATTTTTCCAAAGATTTACAGATTTTACTTTACGAAGCTCCTCCCTTTTATCGGCGGGCTTATTTCGGGGAATAAGAATGCTTACTCATATCTGCCTGATTCCGTATATAAATTTCCTAAAAAGGATGTTTATAAAAAGATGATATTGAATGCCGGGTTTAAAGAGGTAAAGTTTAACCCTATGACATTTGGCATATGCGATGCAACAATCTGCTATAAATAAGATATTAGAGTTTCTTGATAAAAGATACCCTGAAGCGAGCTGTTCGCTTAGGCATAGAAACCCTTTTGAGCTTCTTGTGGCTACAATTTTAAGTGCTCAATGTACGGATGAAAGGGTAAATTCTGTTACCAAATCCTTGTTTGAAAGATATAAGACCCCCAAAGATTTTGCCACAGCAGATATTGATGAGCTGAAAAATATTATCAGACCAACAGGTTTTTTTAACAATAAGGCGATAAATATAAAAAATATGGCAATCAAGCTTATTGAAAGTTATAGTGGTAACATCCCGTCAAATATGCAAGACTTATTGAGTCTTCCGGGTGTCGGACGAAAAACAGCCAACGTAATCCTTGGGAACTGCTTCACCCCCGAAGGGATTGTAGTAGATACACATGTCAAAAGGGTATCAAAAAGACTTGGGTTGACAAACAATGATAATCCCGACAAGATTGAAAATGACTTGTTGAAAATTATTCCCAAAGGGAAATGGAATATTTTTTCTCATCAGGTTATACTTTTTGGCAGAGAGATATGTGCCTCGAGAAAGCCAAAGTGCGATATATGTGAGCTAAATACTATTTGCAGCTATTATAAAGGATGTTAAATGGAAATATTATTAAATTTTATGTTTATATTTTTGTCAAGAATTGTAGATGTAAGTCTTGGGACGGTTAGGATTATCTTAGTCTCAAAGGGGATGCGAGTTCAGGCGAGTATTTTAGGTTTTTTTGAAGTACTTATCTGGATAGTTGTTGTTGCCAGAGTAATAATGTATGTTTCAAGCCCTATATATTATGTGGCTTTTGCTGCAGGGTTTGCTACCGGCAATTATGTAGGGATGATTTTGGAAGAAAAGCTTGCTTTGGGCAATGTCCTTATTAGGGTAGTGACAAGGTTTGACGCCGAAAGGCTTGTTGAAGTGCTTAGGAATGAAAATTTTATTGTTACCTCAGTAGACGGTGAAGGGAAGGATGGCCCTGTAAAAGTAATCTTTGGGATTATGAAAAGAAAAAGTGCCAGAAAATTTATTCAACTTGTTAATAAATATAACTCCAATGCGTTTTATACGGTTGAAAATGTTACTTCCGTAAGTAAGTTTGAGAATGACCCTGTGTTGAAAAAGAGATTTTTTTTGAAAAATTTTATTAGGAAATAGGTATGCTTTATTTTGATATGACTTCAGGCATTTCAGGTGATATTGCGTTGGCGTTGCTGTCGCAGCATTACGGTGGTTTGGAAGAATTTTCAGCCGAAGTGTCAAGCTTATTAAAGACGAAAGTGCAGCTGCTTTTACAAAATGTATTTGTGAATGGGATTCTATGCAAGCGCCTGTCTATAGACATTGAAAAAGAGCCGCACATCCATAGAAATTTTAGGGATATAAAAAATATTATCTTTAACTCTGATTTTGAAGAGAATATAAAAACAGATGCTATAAAAATATTTGAACTTATTGCTGAGGCTGAGGGGAAGATACACGGCAAATCTATAGATGAAGTCCACTTTCATGAAGTGGGTGCCATAGACTCCATTATTGATATATTGGGTGCTTCTTGGTTTTATAATAAGCTAAAACGACCGGAAATTGTCGCATCGAAAATTAAGATTGGAAGCGGTATAGTCAAGTCAGCTCACGGGCTAATCCCCGTACCCGCGCCGGCCACCCTTGAGATAATAAAGGGGGTTGAGTTTAAAAGAATTGATATTGACGAAGAGCTTACCACCCCGACAGGGGCAGCTTTGATGAAATATTTTAGCACTAAATTTACAAACGATATTAGCGGGAATGTGGAAAATATTTTCTATGCTACCGGGACAAAAACCTTTGAAAGCTTGCCTAATATCTCGAGATTATTGGTGTTAAGTGAAATTGATAAGAGCGATGAAGGTATTGTCGTTGTTGAGACAAATATAGATGATATGCCGTCGGAATTTTTTGATAATGTTATGAAACAACTTTTTGACTGCGGCTGTAAAGATGTCTTTTTTACCCCTGTTTTTATGAAAAAGAACAGACCCGCTTGCAAGATTTCAGCCTTAGTCGAGAGCAGGCATCTTGATACCGTCGCAGCTATTTTACTTCAACAGACATCTTCCTTTGGCCTTAGGTATTACAATGTAAATAGAATTATCGCAGAGCGAGAATTTAAAGAAGTAGATTATCAAGGACATAAAATAAATGTAAAATATGGTAATTTTAAAGATTTTGTCAAATTCAGCCCTGAATATGAAGATGTGGTAAAAGTAGCCGAAAAAATCGGCGAACCACCTTATGAGATTTACAAAAAAATAATTGGTATGTTGTATAGAGGCCAAGATTGACAACTATAAAAAACCTTTCAGGTAAAATCAAACAGATACCGTATATAGAAGAATTGCAACAGATGGAAAATGAATACAACATTCGGATATTTTTGGTTGGTGGAACGGTAAGGGACTTGATTCTTGACAGAGAGATATCTGATTTGGATATCATTGCTTTTGGGCAAGATTATGAGAAGGTTGCAGAAGTATTTGCAAACAAAATAAATGCCACACCGATAAAATTTAAAGATAATGTAAGGATTGTTAAAAAAGGTTTTTCTATAGATGTTTCAAAGACAAGGGGGATTAGCCTCGAAGAAGATTTGTTAAAGAGAGACTTTACCATTAATAATTTGGCTATGAGTTTGAAAGGGGACATTTTTGGTGATTTGACTGACATCCTCTTAAGAAAGATACGCGCTGTTTCCGAAGAAAGTATTTTGGATGATCCCCTTAGGATATTAAGAGCTTTTAGGTTTTTAAGTGAGTTTGATTTTGAAATAACTGCAGAGACTTTTGATTTTATAAAAAAATACCGTGAAAAGTTAAGCGGTGTGGCAAGTGAAAGAGTTTATGCAGAGCTTAAGAAAACGGTTTTAGGTGAGTATTTTTTAAAAGCCTTTGATTATATGAAAGAGTTAGAAATTTTTGACATAATTATTCCGGAATTAAAAGATTTAAAAGGAAAAGACAGGGGGATATACCACAATCATGACCCTTATGAGCATACATTTTGTGCCACAAGAAGCACATATGATTACGGGAGACAAATTGGTATCGAAGGGGAAAAACTTTTTTTGCTATTTGTTTCGGCCTTGTTGCACGATATTGGAAAAGGGCTGCCCGAATATCTTGAGACACACGGAAAATATATTGGGCATGAAACAAAAGGTGCAAAACTTGCTTGTGAAATATTAAGAAGACTTACTTTTTCCGCGAAAGAGATAAAGTTTATCAAAGCTATGATAGAAAATCACACTAAAATCAGAAGATATGCCGTCAATAATGCCAAAGATAATACATTGAAGATGTTTATCTTTGACTACAATGAGTTGCTTGATTATCTGTACGTGATTACCATAGGAGATAATAGTTGCAAACCAATAGAGCTTAATAAGATTTTAGGCACTATAGATAAAATAAAGAGTCTGAGAAATGATATCGATTTTGAAAAGAGTAAACTTATATGTGGAGATGATTTAATCAAGCTTGGGCTTAAGCCCTCTGAAAATTTCAAAAAAATATTAAAAGACGTAAAATTTAAACTATCAACAGGTAATTTAAAGGGAAAAGATGATGCCATAAAATATATAACTTCAAATTATAAGGAGGCTTTATGAAGTTTTTAAGATTTTCCAAAGACAAAGTTGAAATGAAAGGGATTTATGAGGATGGTAAGATAAAGAGGATAATAGGTTCTTTTTTTGACAATTATACTGTTACAGACGAGGTTTATAGTGAAGACGATGTGACATTTTTACCGCCGGTAATCCCATCAAAATTTGTTTGTGTCGGCAGAAATTATGCTGAACATGCCAAAGAGCTTGGCAATGAAGTCCCTACTGAGCCGTTGATATTTTTAAAACCTTCAACAGCCGCTAATGCTCATAAAGGGGATATCTTATATCCGCCGATGTCAAATAAGGTTGACCATGAGGCTGAGCTTGCGGTTGTTATCGGCAAAAAATGCAGCCAGGTCTCCGAAAAAGATGCTATGAAATATGTGTTTGGTTATACCTGCTTAAATGATATCACTGCAAGAGACATACAAAAGAAGGAAAACAAATTTACAAGAGCAAAGTCATTTGACACTTTTGCCCCATTCGGCCCTTTTATTGAAACCGACTTTGACTATGAGAATGTCGGAGTAAGGTGCAGGGTAAACGGAGAAATTAGGCAAGATGGCAATACAAAAGATATGATTTTTAAAATACCTTTTCTTATTTCATTTATTTCAAACGTAATGACCCTTCTGCCGGGTGATATTATCGCCACAGGCACACCATCTGGGGTTGGCGGGCTCAATATAGGGGATACCGTTGAAATTGAGATTGATGGGCTTGGAAAATTAATTAATTATGTCAAAGCAAGAAATTAAGTGCTTTATGTGTGGTGCCTGCTGTGTGGCGTATGATATATCTACGCTAAAAAAGCCGGCAGGCACCCCTTGTGAATTTTTATGCAAAGACGGCAAGTGCGGCAATTATGAAAACAGACCTAAGGTGTGCAGAGATTTTAAACCGGATGAGATATGTGTTCTTATTTCTACACTTGATTTTGAAGACAAGGTTAAGGTGATTCAAAGGATTTATGGTATATCCGAAGAATAGATTACTGCTTTCGGTAGAGAGATTTTCTTAAAAAGCTATACATTTTTTCTTCATCCAATTTAAATGTAATTTCTGGTATCTTATCGGTGTCAAGCGTATAAATTACCTCCTCCTTTTCCAAAACAAAGAGAGCTTTTAATATTTCCGGCTGATCCAAGTGCATCATTTCTGTTAGTTTTTTTAGGTGAATCCCTATATTTTTAATTTTTTTGTTCACAAATGTGTCAATCAGGTAAAAACATATTGTCGATATCAATTTATATTCCAGTGCGTTAGCGTATTTATTGTTAATTTCGTTCAATCTCTCAATGAGTGAGCTCATTACTGAAAAATTAAATTTAGGTATTTTGGATGCCGCCTGCAAAAATGTATTCTTTGAAAAAGCTATTACTTCCACAGGTGTTTTGGCTCTGACCGATGCTGACCTTTTGTTTTCGAGAAATACAGCCATTTCACCAAATATGCTTATGTCACTTATGGTATTTATTACATAAAGTGAGCCTGCATCATCTTGCTTCAATATCTCAAGGGTGCCGTTTTTTAAAACATATACAGAACCCGCATCGTCCCCTTCTTTAAAAATAAACGTCCCTGGTGTAAACTTTTCAATTTTTCCTGATTTTTCCAACAATTTGAGTATGTTGTCATCAATACTAATATTTTTCATCTCGACCCCTGAACATATTTTAGCACATAAATATACTTTGACGCAAAAAAATGTTGACTTTTTTAAGGTGTTTTGATAATGGTATCAGTCCTTGATAAGAGGGGTTTTCTTGTGTGCGCCCGTAGCTCAGCTGGATAGAGCAACGGACTTCTAATCCGTAGGTCAGAGGTTCGAATCCTCTCGGGCGCGTTTTTTATGGTGGGTGTAGCTCAGTTGGTAGAGCCCAGGATTGTGGCTCCTGTTGTCGCGGGTTCGATCCCCGTCACTCACCCTTTTATAAGTTTGCGAGTGTGGCGGAACTGGTAGACGCGCTAGACTTAGGATCTAGTGTCTTTCGGCGTGGGGGTTCAAGTCCCTCCACTCGCATAAGTAGCCGCGGGTGTAGCTCAGCTGGTAGAGCGCGACCTTGCCAAGGTTGAGGTCGCCGGTTCGAGTCCGGTCACCCGCTTTTTTTGCGTCCGTCATTCGGTGTCATATCCTTTCATATTACCTTATTTTACAAATATTTGCAGATATTTTTTGACTTTTCATATTTTTGTCAATAACTATTTTTACTCGAAAAAACGAGTAAAAAAACGAGTAAAAAGTCATATTTTGGGCATTCTTTACTCGTTTTTAAGACAAAGTACTTGTTTATTAGTAATTTGTAAGAAATTTTTATGCTTTTTTACATTTTCTCTCATCAAAACTTTACTCGCAAATATTACAAATAAAAATTGCGAGGTGTTTTTATGGCAAAGAAGAATATGTCAGAAAAAGAAATTAAGAAACTCAAACCGGTCGAAGGAAATATTTTAAAAGAGAGGGTATCGTATAGGCTGTATATTTATGTTTATGAAAATGGCAGAAAGGTGTGGTATTACCGTCAAAGCAATAATTCTGACAAACTTATTGGTGAATATCCGATAGTTTCATATACCGAAGCTTTTGACCGTAGAGATAAAATGAGTAATGCAGAAAAAATGGGCATTCCTCTATCATTGGAAATTAAGGTGAATGACATGTTTTATAAGTATTTTGAATTAAAAAGTAACAGATGGTCCGATTACACAAGAAAAAGAAAGAAGCAAATTTATGAGAAGGACATTAAGCCGATATTGGGTGATATGCTGATACAAAAGGTAACGATAAACCACATTTTAAAAGTTGTAAAAGTCATTGAAGACAGAGATGCCCTTCATACATTGGAAAAGGTAGTGGTGATTATTAAGAATATATTTAATAAAGCAAAAAGCTTTGGTTATATACAAATAAACCCGGCCAGTGAATTGGAAGAGCTTGTAAAAAAACCTGTAAGAAAAAACTATGCCGCTTTAACAGACCCAGAGGGTATAAGTAACCTTGTAAAAGGTTTAGAGTACTATAAGGGTAATAATATAACAAAAATGGCTTTACAATTTCTTTTGCTAACCGCCCAAAGGAGCTATACAGTCAGGGCAGCTAAATGGGAAAATATAGATATTGAAAATGGGATTTGGGATATTCCGGCTGAAGATATGAAGATGAAAACACCTTTAAGATTGCCTTTATCAAATCAGGCAATTAACTTACTGAAGGAAATGAAACAATATACCGGTGATAAAAAGTATATCTTTTACTCATTTTATTCCAAAAGCGGAATATTAAGTGAAAATACATTTAATTTGGCTTTAAGAAGAATTGGTTTTAGCAGTGATGAAACAGTAGCACATGGACTTAGGACAAGTTTTATGAGCAGTATGGCGGAAATGGGTTTTCCTGTTGATGTTTTAAATCTTATTCTTGACCATAAAAGAGAAATAAAATTGAGGCAGCTTACAATAGGTCGGAAAGGTTTGAAGATAAAAAGATGGTATTGCGGGCTTGGGCTGACTATCTTGATAAACTTAAAAAGTCTGAGAGACCGTCAGCTATTAAAATAAAGCTTGCCAAGTCAAGTATAGAATCTTACTCAATAGTAGAAAGGGTATCCTAAATGGATATCCTTTTTTAATCTTCATTTTTGGCATTTTCAATAAATTCAGTGATATCTGACAACCGCCATAATTTAACCCCCATATTTAATTTTATGGGCTTAGGGAATATCCCGGCTTTCATTCCTCTCCTGTAAGTGCTTTCAGAAACCTTAAAATTTGAAGTACATCTTTTAAGCGAATAAAACCATTATCGTGCATACTTACCCCCCATAAAGTTTAGTAGCAATAAGATACCAACGTAAAGTTTACCTGATATAAATTTTGGTTAATCAACCAAAATAAGTTTTGATTTTAAATTCGGTTTTTAATGGTTAGATTTTCAAGCTACTCAATATATATATGTTAGCGAAATCCTCCCGACTTTAAGGCTCGAGATACCCTTGAAAATCTATAAAAACCTACAAAATCGTAGGATAGCAAAGGATACAATCTGCCATAAATGTATTTTGTTGTAGCAGAACCAAATACGAGACAACTGCAATTTTAAATTGCAAATAGCTCCTTACAGCAGTTTTTCTGTTTTTTCTGTAAAGTTATCTTATTGATAACAATACAAATAACCTAATAAAACCACAATTCATTCACATTGTAAATGTGAACGAATTGGGCAAGGTTTTTGATATACTTTTTTATATCATTTACGTTTGAGATATTTAAATCTCTTCGAGATTTGTTTTATTTATGTGACACTGCACATAAATAAAACGTTAAATATACAATCACTGTCGACGCAGTTCTCCTGCCTATTTTTTATCTTTAACGAACTCTTGCTATATAATATAAGCTAGTCAAGTTTTTTTATTAGTTTTTTACAGCATTTGATAAAGTTGCTAAAATTAGAAAGATAACCGAAAACAGTCAGGAATAATAGTTTGACTGAGTAAAATTATTTCATAAAAATTTAAAAAATGCGTAATAAAGTTGCGATATCTATTTTAAAGGTGGTATAATTAGAAAGAGTTTGCAGCTTGAAAGCTGAATAAGTTGTGAGTGATAAGTAAAACAAACAATGGTTTTTGTTTTAATTTGGCGACTTGATTTCAAGTTGATTTTTAAAATTTGCTATTTTTAACGCTTATTGTTAATTGTCAATAAGTTACAGGAAAAGTTAGATAGGTAGAACTTGAAATTTTTAATCGTTATTTATCAATAAGTTACAAAATGGGGTATCAAAATTTACAAAGTAGAAAAATTGATACCCCCCCCTTCTTTAAAAATGCCCTTGCAAGTATCTGAAAATATGGTATTAAAAAGGGGTGCTATTGGAATTTATGACCTGACTTGAAGGGATTACGACTTTTCTGCTTGCTCTAAAGCATTTCTAATTTGTTCTTCTATTGGAATTTATGACCTGACTTGAAGGGATTACGACTTTAAACCGAGTGTCAGCGGAGGCCCCAGCATCTGCATTGGAATTTATGACCTGACTTGAAGGGATTACGACATTTTACTAAAAAATGATTAAACACAAATCGGGAACAACATTGGAATTTATGACCTGACTTGAAGGGATTACGACAGTATATTGAAAACCGGTGGCATGAACAGACGGAGGCACATTGGAATTTATGACCTGACTTGAAGGGATTACGACTTATTCTCTTCATCCCACGCTCTGAATTTTATATCTATTGGAATTTATGACCTGACTTGAAGGGATTACGACATTAAAGACTACTTTACTGTTACTGTTTACAGTAATATTATTGGAATTTATGACCTGACTTGAAGGGATTACGACATTTGCTCATCAAGAGTCCTAAACTCTTGACCTTTTGATTGGAATTTATGACCTGACTTGAAGGGATTACGACAAAACAGTATTCTTATTTCTTTTAACAAATGGCATCTTATTGGAATTTATGACCTGACTTGAAGGGATTACGACCCTATGGTTGCCTACAAATATAACTTCTTTATTGTTTTCATTGGAATTTATGACCTGACTTGAAGGGATTACGACTTTTACCCAACATGGTCTACAATTCTCCTTGTAAACTCATTGGAATTTATGACCTGACTTGAAGGGATTACGACTAATGCAAGACCCAATGCTTTCATTGTGAAACTAAACATATTGGAATTTATGACCTGACTTGAAGGGATTACGACAATGCTTTCATTGTGAAACTAAACATCTCTGCCTCCTTATTGGAATTTATGACCTGACTTGAAGGGATTACGACTCCCTTTCCATCGCAAATGCCCACATTATATTCCATCTATTGGAATTTATGACCTGACTTGAAGGGATTACGACATACTTATATTTCTGGCAAAGCAGGCTAATAAACTGATTGGAATTTATGACCTGACTTGAAGGGATTACGACCCTTCCAGCTTTGTAAGTGGATGGATATAAGTATATAACATTGGAATTTATGACCTGACTTGAAGGGATTACGACTTGTCAGTTTTTGATGAAAAAAAGTGTCTTATATATTAATTGGAATTTATGACCTGACTTGAAGGGATTACGACTGTTCATACTTCCTCCATATCTCAATTATTTGTTGTTTAATTGGAATTTATGACCTGACTTGAAGGGATTACGACTCATTACTCTCAGGAACGGCGATGCGCTCTACCTTATAGTATTGGAATTTATGACCTGACTTGAAGGGATTACGACTTTTTACAAGTCTATTTATCATCAGCTTCACCCTCACCCAATTGGAATTTATGACCTGACTTGAAGGGATTACGACAATTACTGATTAAATCCCCAGCGTCAGAAATTGTTAAAAATTGGAATTTATGACCTGACTTGAAGGGATTACGACTTAAGAAAACATCTCTTTCTTCAGCAGTTAGGCTTTCCATTGGAATTTATGACCTGACTTGAAGGGATTACGACTTATACCGTAATGCGAGACTTGTAAATCGTTATCCGGATATTTTTTAATGAAGTTAGGAGATGGCTACAATTTTTCTTATCTATCATTTTTATGACTCTTTTCTGATTTGGTTATTCGTCTTTTCTCCATTTCTGTTAATGTTAAATGTATAATTATTCCCCAGTAAAAGCCCTTAAAATCGGTAGTGTATAATCAGAATCGCAATAAACCAGGGTTAAAATTTGCTATTGAAAAATATTCACAATTTAAGCATATTTTACGGGTAAAGTGAGTAAAGTGAGATGATGAAAAATGAGTAAAAAAACGAGTAAAAATATGTGCGTTACAGAAAAAGTCAATTATAGGAATATGTTAAAGCTTATTTCGAGTCCGGTCACCCGCTTTTTTTGCGTCCGTCATTCGGTGTCATATCCTTTCATATTGTAAGTTTATCTTGTTGATAATAAATAACCTGCTTTATCGATTCATCATATTGTAAATATTATTTAATTGGGTAAGGTTTTTGATATACTTTTTCCTATCGGTTACATTTGAGATATTCAATTCTCTGTATATTTTTTATTCTGACATTATATTTTGTATTTATAAGTTCTAAATATCAGTAAAATAAATTGATTTAGAGACGCTCAATTTGGAGGCGCTACACCATCAATGATAAAAAGATTTCAAGGGAGATAGGGGCACAATTAAATTGACATTAACGAATAGTATGGTAAAAACTTGCAATATAAGTTTAGATGTGTCACGTTTTAAAAATCTGCTTGTTTGCGTGACACAACAAACTATTTGTGATAACTTAAATTAGCGTCTAAATGATAAAAATAGAGTGACAAATGAATGGTGAGGAACTGATTAAAAAAAGGAAAGACATATTAGAGGGTTTAGGTGGTCTTCCTGAGCCGGAAGTAATAAATAAAGAATGGCTATATCTGTTAGGAGAAGAAACAAGAAACTCTATATTAGTTGAAGGATATTTTGTATCGGAAAAAGAGCTAAAAACTGTTTTGTTAAAAAATCAACCTATGACAAGGACAGAAGAGGAAGCTTTTAACTATTTCAGAACAGCCTCATTTATTTATGAGCTTGCTTATGAAAATTATAAACAGAAAGAATTTTTATTTGGGATACCATTGATAAGGCAGATAAATAAAAGCCTTGGTAATAGTGGTGAGTTCAGAAAAGGTGAAATAAAGGTTGCAGGAGCAAAATTCAATCCACCTGAAAGTTATGTACAAGATTGGGCTAATATATTTGTAGATTTCATTAATCATACTGAAAAGGATTTTAATTTTAATAATATTTCGATTTCACATGGTTTCTTTGAAGAGATTCATCCTTTTATTGATGGCAACGGAAGGACGGGGAGAATAATTTTAAATTATCTTTTTATTAGTAAAGGGTATCCACTTGTGGTAATTAAGGGTGATGAAGATAATAAAAAACTTTATTATAGGGGGCTCGAAGAGATTGATGTTCAAATATCTGAGGTTTTTCAAAAGTATAAAAATAAGCATCCAAATGGGGACGAAATTATTGGTCAACTTAAGGCTACAAAATCAAAACTGTTGAAAAATCTGATATTAGAGAGTCTAATAGACAGTTTGGACAGAATAATTATAGGTATTCTTGAAAGGCAAGGCAAAAAATTAGAACTGGTATCAGATTTATTATCTGATATAGGTTATAGCCCATCGAGTGCAAGACAGCTTATAAAAAGAGGGAAAATAATAGCAGTAAAAAGGGATAATAAATGGTTTTCTATAAAAGATATAGTTAATAAATTTCTTAAAGTAGAGAGTGTGTGAATTGATAATGTTTCTCAGATAATGTTGGGAAAAATTATATACAAAGTAGTGTTTTTTGAAAATTGAAGCCAAGGAGGTTTTAATATGAAAGTGGTTAGATTTAATAATGCCGAGAGTTATGAGCCTGAGAAGGATTGGAAAAGGGTGAGTCTTTGTAACCAAAATGATATATCTATAGAGCATTTTGTAAAACCGCCAAAGCATGCTTCCCCAAAGCATTCTCATCCCAATGCTCAGATTTTGATTGTCCTAAAAGGTAAATTGGAAATTTGGACAAAAGAGGACGGGGCTGTAGTGCTGGATGAAATGGATACTGCTTACATAGACGGTAATCAGGAGCATATTGTTACAAATCCGCTTGAAGACGTTGTGTCTGTAGGGCTTGACATCTTTGTTCCGGGCAGATCTTTTGATTTTTGGCTGAAGAAGAAGGAATTGCTTAATAATAAATAAAAAAAGGCGGGAAAGCCCCGCCATATTTTACTAAAATCTTTCAAGGTTCAATTTTACTGCCTAACATTTCCAAAAACTTTCTCATCCATTCGGGATGTGCAGGCCATGCAGGTGCCGTTACAAAATTTTTATCCACAATGGCGTTTGAAAAAGTATCATTAACGTTGCACCATTTACCCCCTGATTTTACGATATCCGGCATAACTGCAGGGTATGCTGTGCAAAATACATTTTTTAGCACATCAGCTGCCACTAAAATTTGCTGCCCGTGGCAAATGGAAGCGATTGGTTTATTTGTTTCGGCAAATTCTTTAACAATCTGGATAAGTCTTGCGTTCAATCTTAGATATTCGGGGGCTCTGCCTCCGGGTATTACAAGTGCGTCGTAGTTGTTTACGTCAACCTTATCAAAATCAGTATTAATTGCAAAGTTGTGCCCAGGCTTTTCAGAATAAGTCTGATCCCCTTCAAAATCATGCACGGCTGTTTTGACAGTGTCACCTGGTTTTTTGCCGGGGCAGACGGTATCTACCTTGTGTCCAACCATTGTTAGTATTTGATAAGGTACCATTGCTTCATAATCTTCTACAAAGTCTCCGACTAACATCAGGATTTTCTTCGCACTCATAATGCACCTCACTGTAATTTTTATTGATGGAAATTGGCATCCATATTATAGCACAAATTTAGATAAATTAACTTAAACGTGTTGTGAATCTTCTTTGGTAAGTCCTTTTGCGTTACTTGAATTTAGAAATATGTGGAGTATGATTATTTGATAGACATTTATAAAACAGAAAAACGGAGAGAGAGGGATTTGAACCCTCGGTACCGGGTGAACGGTACACACGATTTCCAATCGTGCTCCTTCGGCCAGACTCGGACATCTCTCCAGAAAGAAGGAGTTGAATACCATTAAAATTGCACAGTGTCAATAGTCGATTGATAGTCAAGATCTGCGTTATTTGCCAAAATAAAACAAAACTATCTTTTATTATATTTTTTTCAGAAAATAAAAATGTTGTGCAGTGTTAAAAAATTCGCAAAAGGTTAATTTCACTTAAAAATAGACGATATGTATCTTGCTTGGTAAGTATTTCTTAAAAATAAAATATAGCTAATTAGCGGAATTTTTGAATAATTTGTTCAACGGTACTAAAAAAGCATTATATTTTTTAGTTAAATTAAAAAATATTGAATATTGCTAAAAAAAGCCTTAAAAAGATTGACGAAGTAAAAGGCCGATGTTATAAATTAAGAGCTGTAATATAAGAAAATCAAGAATCTGTGTCATACATAAAATAAGGAGGAAATATGGCTGAGAAAAAATTTGTCAACATTGATGGTAATACTGCTGCAGCTTATGTTGCGCATGCTACCAACGAGGTTATTGCCATTTATCCGATTACACCATCGTCTGTAATGGGAGAGCTCGCTGATGAATACAGTGCTAAGGGCAAGAAAAATATCTGGGGTACAGTTCCGAAAGTTGTAGAATTACAATCTGAAGGTGGGGCATCAGGTGCAGTTCACGGAGCTTTGGCTGCTGGTGCTTTGACTACTACTTTTACTGCATCACAAGGTCTGTTATTGATGATTCCTAATATGTATAAAATAGCTGGTGAGCTAACACCTACAGTTTTCCATGTAAGTGCAAGGGCAGTTGCTACACATGCTCTTTCAATTTTTGGTGACCACTCTGATGTTATGGCTTGCCGTCAGACAGGCTGGTCTATGCTTGTTTCTAATAATCCTCAAGAATCAATGGATTTTGCTCTAATCGGTCAGGCTGCTACACTCAGGTCAAGAGTGCCAGTCCTACATTTCTTTGATGGATTTAGGACTTCCCATGAGATTAGAACTACTGAAGAGATCCCTTTTGAAGTAATGAAAGAGATGATAGATGATGAGCTTGTCAAAGCTCATAGAGAAAGAGGGTTGAGCCCTGATCACCCTACAATAAAGGGTACTGCTCAGAACCCCGATGTATTTTTCCAGGGAAGAGAAGCTTCTAATAAATTTTACGAAGCAGCTCCTGCAATTTTCAAGCAGGAGATGGAAAAATTCTTTAAACTAACCGGTAGAAAATACAATCTTTTTGACTACATCGGTGCTCCTGATGCTGAAAAAGTGATTATTATGATGGGC
The DNA here is from genome assembly GCA_022813675.1 of Deferribacteraceae bacterium V6Fe1. Taxonomy (GTDB): domain Bacteria; phylum Chrysiogenota; class Deferribacteres; order Deferribacterales; family Deferrivibrionaceae; genus Deferrivibrio; species Deferrivibrio metallireducens. Next base: position 890,596 of record CP063375.1, read on the forward strand.
TCAGGTGCTGATGTCGCTGAAGAAGCTGTTGAATATATGAATTCTCTCGGAGAAAAGGTAGGTCTTATGAAGATAAGACTTTACAGACCATTTTCACTTGAGGATTTTGTAAAGGCTTTACCAAAATCTGTTTCAAAAATTGCTGTGCTTGACAGGACAAAAGAGCCGGGCGGACTTGGCGAGCCGCTTTATCTTGATGTTAGGACTGCTATCGGCGAAGCTATGCAGAAGAAAATGGTTAAATTTGACAGATATCCTATAATTATAGGTGGCAGATATGGGCTCGGTTCAAAAGAGTTTACCCCTGCAATGGTTAAGGCAGTATTTGATAACCTTGATGCGGCAGAGCCAATTAATAGCTTTACCGTTGGTATTGAAGATGACGTGACAAATAAAAGCCTCAAATATGACCCGAGCTGGCTTACTCCACAGGATGGTGTTTTCAATGGTATGTTTTTTGGACTTGGGTCTGACGGTACAGTAGGCGCAAATAAAAACTCTGCAAAAATTATCGGTGAATTGACCGGCAGTAATGTTCAAGCTTACTTTGTTTATGACTCAAAGAAGTCAGGCTCTATGACCACTTCTCACGTCAGATTTGGGAAGAAGCCTATCAAAAGTTCATACCTTGTTCAGGAAGCCGATTTCATAGGATGCCATAATTTTTCTTTCCTTGAGCAGTATGACATAGTTACAAAGCTTAAAAAGGGCGGCACTTTCCTTCTTAATAGTATCTATTCAGCTGATGAAGTTTGGGATAAACTTCCTGCAGAGGTTCAGAAACAGCTTATTGAAAAAGGTGCAAAGTTTTATGTTATCAATGCAAATGAGATTGCTGAAAAGATTGGGCTTGGCAATAGGGTAAATGTAATACTCCAGACTGCATTTTTTAAGATTGCCAATGTCGCACCATTTGACAAAGTGGTTGAATCTATCAAAAAGGCAATTGAAAAAACTTACGGTAAATATGGTGACAGTGTAGTTAATATGAATAAAAAAGCTGTAGATGCAGGTGCTGACGAGCTTTATGAAGTAAAAGTCCCAAGCTCTGTAACCAGCTCAATAAAAATGAGTAAATATATCAATGATCCTGACGCTCCTGAATTTGTGAAGAAAGCTATCAGTAAAATGGTTGCAAATGAAGGGGATGATGTACCTGTTTCTTGGTTGCCTGTTGACGGTACTTTCCCTGTGGGTACAAGTAAATACGAAAAGAGAAATATTGCTATAAATGTGCCTCAATGGGATCCAGAAGTATGTATCCAATGTGGTATCTGTTCTTTTGTTTGTCCACATGCTACAATAAGGATGAAAGTTTATGATGAGGAAATTTTAAAAGATGCTCCGGCTACATTTAAATATACCGATGCCAAAGGCAAGGAATTTGCAGGGATGAAGTTTTCAATCCAGGTTGCAGTTGAAGATTGTACCGGCTGCGGTGCATGCGTATTTAACTGCCCTGCCAAGAGCAAAACTGACCCAACACATAAGGCAATTAACATGGTACCACAGGTGCCATTGCGTGAGACTGAAAGAGAAAACTTAAAGTTTTTCCTTTCAATACCTGAGCTTGATCCTTCAAAATATAACAAGACAACCCTCAAAGGGAGTCAGCTTGCTCCTCATATGTTTGAGTTTTCAGGTGCCTGTGCCGGTTGCGGTGAAACACCATATGTCAGGCTTATGTGCCACCTTTTTGGTGATAGGGCTATAATTGCGAATGCTACAGGTTGTTCATCTATCTACGGAGGAAACTTACCGACTACTCCATATACTACAAGACAGGATGGTTTGGGACCGGCTTGGGGTAACTCACTGTTTGAAGATAACGCAGAGTATGGTTACGGTATGAGGCTTGCCGTTGATAAATTCAATGAGCAGGCGGTTGAGATTTTGAATTCTTTAAAAGACAAGCTTGATGGCAAGTTGGTGGATGAGATTTTGACTGCTCCTCAAAAAACTCAAATTGAAATTGAAGAGCAGAGAAACAGGGTAAAAGCTTTGAAAGAAGCGCTTAAGACAATAGATGCTCCAGAGGCTAAAAAACTCCTTGAGCTTGCCGATTATCTGGTGAAAAAATCTGTCTGGATTGTTGGTGGTGACGGTTGGGCTTATGATATTGGTTATGGCGGTTTAGATCATGTGCTTGCTGATAATAAGAATATAAATGTACTTGTGCTTGATACAGAAGTGTATTCTAATACAGGTGGACAAGCTTCAAAATCTACAACTATTGGTTCGATTGCTAAGTTTGCATTTGCTGGTAAAGGAACCGAAAAGAAAGACCTTGCAATGATTGCAATGACATATGGTCATATCTATGTGGCTAAAGTCTCTCTTGCAAACCCTGCTCAGTGTATTAAGGCATTTGTTGAGGCTGAAAGTTATGATGGGCCATCTATTATCATTGCCGAATCTCATTGTATTGCTCACGGTATCGATATGTCAAAAGGTGTTGAGCAACAAAAGCTTGCCGTTAACTCAGGATATTGGATGCTTTACAGATTTAATCCTGAGCTTAAAAATGAAGGTAAGAATCCTTTGACTATTGACAGTAAAGAGCCGACAATGTCTGTCGAAGATTTTATGAAGACAGAAAATAGATTTAGAGCTGTAGCAAAGATGTTCCCTGAAAGGGCTAAAATGTTGGCAGAGCTTGCTGAAAAGAGTGTAAAAGCGAGAAATTCTCTCACGAGACAATTAGCTGCAAAAATAGACTGTACCGAATAATTATATGGGGGCTTAGCCCCCTTTTTTATTTTCCCGGGCTTTTGTGGACATGCACTACTTTTAATTTTCCATCAAAATTGACTACCACTCTACTTTCATTTACGACTTTGTGTGCGATTTCCTCATTTTTTGAGGATACTACTAATGTGTATGACAGTATTGCACAATTTCCATAAATTTGTGCCCGTTTGTCAAGAAGCATAATATTAAATTTGTTATGAGTGCCTGCCCAGTCGGCTTCCATCATAAATTTATGAAAATCAAGTCCGTCAATTCTGTGAGGAGCCACAAACCATTCATAAAGACCTAAGTCCTCTACACACGAATCTTTGTATTTTTCAAAATTTCCCGAGTAAATTGCATTGAGATGCTCCTGCAAAAATTCCCACAATATCTTTTCGTTCACATTGACCTCCTGCTAAAACTTGTTGATAATTTATAAAGTTTCATTTAATTATATCAGTCAGAGGTGAAAATGCCATACTTATTACTGGCTTTAAGTGCACTTTTTTGGTCAGGAAATTTTGTGTTGAGTAAAGGGATGGCTGCATCTATCCCGCCAATTGCCCTTGTGTTTTGGCGGTGGACAGTTGCAGGTATAATCCTTGCCCCATTTGTGCTGAAAAAGTTTATTAATAACTGGGATATTGTAAAGCAACATACTAACTATTTGTTAGCTGTGTCATTTCTTGGAGTGACCACATTTAACGCACTTGTCTATATGGCGATGCACTATACTACCGCCGTGAATGCCGTGCTTGTCAATTCCTTTACCCCTGTTATAATTTTCATCTTTTCCGCATTGATTTATAAAGAAAGGATTACTTTTGTGCAGTTAATTGGGATTATTGTTTCAATATCAGGTGTCTTTACGATAATGACTAAAGGGGATTTGAGGATATTGCTTACTATGAAATTTAACTTTGGGGATATTTTGATTTTACTTGCTGCTACATCTTGGGCATTGTATTCTGTCTTGTTGAAAAGTTTGCCCAAAGAGATAGATAGGCTTACTTTTTTGATGACTATAATTATTTATGGGACTTTAATGCTGCTCCCTTTTTATCTGATTGAATTATATTTGGGATATACATTTTCTGTTGGTTTAAATGAGGCGTTTACAATAGGTTATGTTGCAGTATTTGCATCTGTTTTGGCTTTTATTTGCTGGAATAGGGCGGTAAGGGAAGTAGGTGCAAATAAGGCAGGCCCTATGGTGCACCTGATGCCTGTGTTTGGTACGATATTGTCTTATATCTTTTTGAAAGAGAAGATATATCTATTTCATATTACGGGTATTTTGCTTGTTTTTACCGGGATTTTTACTACGGGGTTTAAACTTGGCAGAAAATAACTCTTTTTGAAGTCTTTTCCCCTTTAATCCTTTTTCCACAAAAATCTTCTTTTTTTCAAACGGGTCATACTCTAAGAAATACATCAATGATGAAATAGTTAGAGGTAAAGGTGTAAATATCTGAACTTGCTCAGGATTGCAATGCAACTCTTTTTCCATGAAGTCTTTGGCATCTTTCATCTGATTTATGTCGCAACCGGGGTGAGCAGCGATCATATAGTATGTTAGAAATTGTTTTTTACCATACTGCTTAGATATTTCATAAAAATCTTTGACAAACTTTTTTAAGAGCTCTTTTTGAGACGGCTTACCCATCAATTTTAGCACTTTTTCATCAACATGTTCAGGTGCAATTTTGAGTTGTCCGGATACATGCTCACCTATAAGTCTTTTTAAGTAATGTTTGCCATAAGAAGAATCGTTATAAATCAGGTCAGGCCTTATACCTGATGCAATAAATGCTTTTTTTACTGATGGTATTTTTGAAACCTTTTCCAACAGATTTATCTGACTACGGTGAGAGATTTTCAGAGAGCTGCAAATTCCATCGGCTATGCATCTTTTGTCTTTACATTTGCCAAATTTGAGTTTTTTAGCACATTCAACTTTATACATATTTGCGGTAGGTCCGCCCAAATCTTTGATGTATCCTTTAAAATTTGTGTTAAGAGATAATTTTTTAACTTCGTTTAATATTGAATCTTCACTGCGAGAAACAATGGTAGTCCCTTGGTGCACGGCAATTGCACAAAAATTGCACTCACCGTAGCACCCCCTGTGAGTGGTAATGGAGTCACTTATTGTCTCAATTGCCTTAATCTTTTCTTTATATATTGGATGTGGTTTATTTTCATAGTCAAGATTGTAAATCTCATCTATTTCGCTTTCGGTTAAATGCCTCATTGGCGGATTGTGGATAAGGTAACGGTTGTCATATTTTTGCATAAGCCCGACTGCATTTAACGGGTCATTATTTGCATAAAGTTGCATATAACAATCGGCAAGTTTGAATTTATCTTTTAGCAATTCATCGTAATCCGCTAACCTAATATAGTTATCAGCAGGCTCTTTTGAAATGTAGCAAAGCCCATTTATGTCATTAATTGGTAAATTATTTTTGAGGGACTGTGCTATTTGAAGTGTGGTCAATTCGGCCATTCCGTAGACGAGGTAATCAGCCTTTGAGTCAAATAGTATAGACCTTTTTATGGAGTCAGACCAATAGTCGTAATGGGCTATCCTTCTAAGGCTTGCCTCAATTCCACCGATAACTATTGGTTTGGTGTTTTTAAAGTGTTGACGAATGAGATTGACATATTTAATTACTGCTCTGTCAGGTCTTTTATTGTTTAACCCGCCAGGCGTGTAGTCGTCGGTTTTTCTTTTCTTTAGAAGGGATGTATAGTTTGCCACCATGGAGTCAACACTTCCGGCTGTAACTCCCCAAAAAAGATTCGGTTGGCCAAATTTTTTAATCTCGTCACTATCAAGAGAAGGCTGAGGAATAATTGCTACTTTGAAACCTTTATGCAACAGATATTTACCAAGAACAGCCACTCCGATATAAGATGAGTCGATATAGGCATCACCAGTGATAAAAATTATATCTATGCTGCTCCATCCTAAATTTTTAACTTCTTCCGGTGTTATTGGCAAAAACATGCAGTTTCCTCAATCCTGTGTTATAATTTGCTATGAAAATTATTACCATACCAAATATTCTAACAATATTTAGGTTTTTTGTAATCCCCTTTGCCGCATACAATATATACATTTCAAATTTTTATACAGCACTATTTTTAATTTTTATTGCGGTTGTGACTGACGGGCTGGACGGATTTATCGCTCGAAAATTTAATCAGACATCCAAATTGGGCAAGATAATTGACCCGATAGCTGACAAATTGCTTGTGATTGTAGGACTTGTAACGGTTTACTTTAATAAAGATATAGAGTTTAATAGCATTTTGATAGCGGTAATCATATTTAGAGAGATTTATATTTTAGCAGGCGGGCTATTTTTGCTGATTAAGTCAAAAAGATTTAAAATATCCCCAACTATTGTAGGCAAGGTTACCGCATTTTGTGAATTTATGATGCTGATACTGATAATATTAAATCAGATTACGATAACAATGAACTATTTTTTAGAATTAAGTATATGGGCTGTAGTTATTATGCTGATAGTTTCATTTGTGCAGTATACAGTACTGGGGTTTAGATATTTGAGTGATTGGTGACTATTTATCCTGATGTTATGATATTGTGAGAGATTAACTTATTGCTAAATATAGATTGTGCTTTCCAAAACACGAATCATGGTTTACGATTCACGGCTCTTTAAATTGGCCGATTGACAAATTTTAAAAAAAGTATTAAATGAATAATCCGTGCGGGTGTAGCTCAGTTGGTAGAGCATCAGCTTCCCAAGCTGAGGGTCGCGGGTTCGAGTCCCGTCACCCGCTTTTTTTGCGTCCGTCATTCGGTGTCATATCCTTTCATATTACCTTATTTTACAAATATTTGCAGATATTTTTTGACTTTTCATATTTTTGTCAATAACTATTTTTACTCGAAAAAACGAGTAAAAAAACGAGTAAAAAGTCATATTTTGGGCATTCTTTACTCGTTTTTAAGACAAAGTACTTGTTTATTAGTAATTTGTAAGAAATTTTTATGCTTTTTTACATTTTCTCTCATCAAAACTTTACTCGCAAATATTACAAATAAAAATTGCGAGGTGTTTTTATGGCAAAGAAGAATATGTCAGAAAAAGAAATTAAGAAACTCAAACCGGTCGAAGGAAATATTTTAAAAGAGAGGGTATCGTATAGGCTGTATATTTATGTTTATGAAAATGGCAGAAAGGTGTGGTATTACCGTCAAAGCAATAATTCTGACAAACTTATTGGTGAATATCCGATAGTTTCATATACCGAAGCTTTTGACCGTAGAGATAAAATGAGTAATGCAGAAAAAATGGGCATTCCTCTATCATTGGAAATTAAGGTGAATGACATGTTTTATAAGTATTTTGAATTAAAAAGTAACAGATGGTCCGATTACACAAGAAAAAGAAAGAAGCAAATTTATGAGAAGGACATTAAGCCGATATTGGGTGATATGCTGATACAAAAGGTAACGATAAACCACATTTTAAAAGTTGTAAAAGTCATTGAAGACAGAGATGCCCTTCATACATTGGAAAAGGTAGTGGTGATTATTAAGAATATATTTAATAAAGCAAAAGCTTTGGTTATATACAAATAAACCCGGCCAGTGAATTGGAAGAGCTTGTAAAAAAACCTGTAAGAAAAAACTATGCCGCTTTAACAGACCCAGAGGGTATAAGTAACCTTGTAAAAGGTTTAGAGTACTATAAGGGTAATAATATAACAAAAATGGCTTTACAATTTCTTTTGCTAACCGCCCAAAGGAGCTATACAGTCAGGGCAGCTAAATGGGAAAATATAGATATTGAAAATGGGATTTGGGATATTCCGGCTGAAGATATGAAGATGAAAACACCTTTAAGATTGCCTTTATCAAATCAGGCAATTAACTTACTGAAGGAAATGAAACAATATACCGGTGATAAAAAGTATATCTTTTACTCATTTTATTCCAAAAGCGGAATATTAAGTGAAAATACATTTAATTTGGCTTTAAGAAGAATTGGTTTTAGCAGTGATGAAACAGTAGCACATGGACTTAGGACAAGTTTTATGAGCAGTATGGCGGAAATGGGTTTTCCTGTTGATGTTTTAAATCTTATTCTTGACCATAAAAAGAGAAATAAAATTGAGGCAGCTTACAATAGGTCGGAAAGGTTTGAAGATAAAAAGATGGTATTGCGGGCTTGGGCTGACTATCTTGATAAACTTAAAAAGTCTGAGAGACCGTCAGCTATTAAAATAAAGCTTGCCAAGTCAAGTATAGAATCTTACTCAATAGTAGAAAGGGTATCCTAAATGGATATCCTTTTTTAATCTTCATTTTTGGCATTTTCAATAAATTCAGTGATATCTGACAACCGCCATAATTTAACCCCCATATTTAATTTTATGGGCTTAGGGAATATCCCGGCTTTCATTCCTCTCCTGTAAGTGCTTTCAGAAACCTTAAAAATTTGAAGTACATCTTTTAAGCGAATAAAACCATTATCGTGCATACTTACCCCCCATAAAGTTTAGTAGCAATAAGATACCAACGTAAAGTTTACCTGATATAAATTTTGGTTAATCAACCAAAATAAGTTTTGATTTTAAATTCGGTTTTTAATGGTTAGATTTTCAAGCTACTCAATATATATATGTTAGCGAAATCCTCCCGACTTTAAGGCTCGAGATACCCTTGAAAATCTATAAAAACCTACAAAATCGTAGGATAGCAAAGGATACAATCTGCCATAAATGTATTTTGTTGTAGCAGAACCAAATACGAGACAACTGCAATTTTAAATTGCAAATAGCTCCTTACAGCAGTTTTTCTGTTTTTTCTGTAAAGTTATCTTATTGATAACAATACAAATAACCTAATAAAACCACAATTCATTCACATTGTAAATGTGAACGAATTGGGCAAGGTTTTTGATATACTTTTTTATATCATTTACGTTTGAGATATTTAAATCTCTTCGAGATTTGTTTTATTTATGTGACACTGCACATAAATAAAACGTTAAATATACAATCACTGTCGACGCAGTTCTCCTGCCTATTTTTTATCTTTAACGAACTCTTGCTATATAATATAAGCTAGTCAAGTTTTTTTATTAGTTTTTTACAGCATTTGATAAAGTTGCTAAAATTAGAAAGATAACCGAAAACAGTCAGGAATAATAGTTTGACTGAGTAAAATTATTTCATAAAAATTTAAAAAATGCGTAATAAAGTTGCGATATCTATTTTAAAGGTGGTATAATTAGAAAGAGTTTGCAGCTTGAAAGCTGAATAAGTTGTGAGTGATAAGTAAAACAAACAATGGTTTTTATTTTAATTTGGCGACTTGATTTCAAGTTGATTTTGAAAATTTGCTATTTTTAACGCTTATTGTTAATTGTCAATAAGTTACAGGAAAAGTTAGATAGGTAGAACTTGAAATTTTTAATCGTTATTTATCAATAAGTTACAAAATGGGGTATCAAAATTTACAAAGTAGAAAAATTGATACCCCCCCCTTCTTTAAAAATGCCCTTGCAAGTATCTGAAAATATGGTATTAAAAAGGGGTGCTATTGGAATTTATGACCTGACTTGAAGGGATTACGACCTCATTAACGGCTTATCTTTGAGACAAGTGTCAATAAGCATTGGAATTTATGACCTGACTTGAAGGGATTACGACCCAAACTATCAAGACCGCTTAAAAACTTTGCCAACTCTTATTGGAATTTATGACCTGACTTGAAGGGATTACGACTTTTTCGGTAACTTCGGTTTCAGAAACTTCAGTTTCAACATTGGAATTTATGACCTGACTTGAAGGGATTACGACCAAACTATCAAGACCGCTTAAAAACTTTGCCAACTCTTTATTGGAATTTATGACCTGACTTGAAGGGATTACGACTGAGACAAGTGTCAATAAGCTCTTGCTTGACCTTTTCATTGGAATTTATGACCTGACTTGAAGGGATTACGACTTTGTTCGTTTGTGGGCTTGTGTGGAGAAGCCCAAAGCAATTGGAATTTATGACCTGACTTGAAGGGATTACGACTTATATTTTTATTTTAAGCAGACACCCCGTATTGGAATTTATGACCTGACTTGAAGGGATTACGACCAAACGACTTTAATTTGTCTTTTGCGAAAATCTGCCTTGTATATTGGAATTTATGACCTGACTTGAAGGGATTACGACATACTTATATTTCTGGCAAAGCAGGCTAATAAACTGATTGGAATTTATGACCTGACTTGAAGGGATTACGACCCTTCCAGCTTTGTAAGTGGATGGATATAAGTATATAACATTGGAATTTATGACCTGACTTGAAGGGATTACGACTTGTCAGTTTTTGATGAAAAAAAGTGTCTTATATATTAATTGGAATTTATGACCTGACTTGAAGGGATTACGACTGTTCATACTTCCTCCATATCTCAATTATTTGTTGTTTAATTGGAATTTATGACCTGACTTGAAGGGATTACGACTCAAGCGTTTTTTCTCTAAAGCATACTGCAAATAAATTTATTGGAATTTATGACCTGACTTGAAGGGATTACGACTTATACCGTAATGCGAGACTCGTAAATCGTTATCCGGATATTTTTTAATGAAGTTAGGAGATGGCTACAATTTTTCTTATCTATAATTTTTATGACTCTTTTCTGATTTGGTTATTCGTCTTTTCTCCATTTCTGTTAATGTTAAATGTATAATTATTTCCCAGTAAAAGCCCTTAAAATCGGTAGTGTATAATCAGAATCGCAATAAACCAGGGTTAAAATTTGCTATTGAAAAATATTCACAATTTAAGCATATTTTACGGGTAAAGTGAGTAAAGTGAGATGATGAAAAATGAGTAAAAAAGCGAGTAAAAATATGTGCGTTACAGAAAAAGTCAATTATAGTAATATGTTAAAGCTTATTTCGAGTCCGGTCACCCGCTTTTTTTCTAAATTAATTTATGTCAATTCTTATTTTTAAATGTTAACAATATGTTATGTATAGTCCAAAAAAGTAAACATACCATTAGTTATGTGTTGTTCTTTGCTTAGGTTTTGAATAAATATTTAAGAATAGTTAAAAATATATTGACAATTAAGGAGAAAAAGATAGTATTCTATCAGTATTTAATGGAGGTTTATTATGAATAAAAAAGGTTTTACACTAATTGAATTAGTGATCGTAATCGTAATTCTCGGTATTTTGGCTGCTGTAGCTGTGCCTAAATTTGCCAATCTTTCAAAAGATGCAAAGATTTCAGTTGTTAAAGGTTTGGGCGGTGCAGTAAACGCTGCTAAAGACATAGTCAGAGCTAAGTGGCTTATTCAGGATAATCAAAGTGCAGATAATATAACCGTTGATGGGCAAGTGGTTAAAGTAAATAGTAAAGGGTATCCTTTGGCAACGTCAGAAGGTATAGGTGTAGCTGTCAACTTTGATACTGATAAGTTTGATAATGGAACAGTTGGAACTACAGCTTATTACTTTAACTATACCGGAACAAATGCTCCTACAGTTACAACATCAATTGATTGTGGAGTAATTTATAATGTTAAAACTGACAACTCTACAGAAGTTATTATTGGTACTGACGGTTGTGAATAGCATATAGGACAAGGCGGCTCAGTTGAGCCGCCTTTTTTATATTTTTCCTTCTTATAGCTTTTAACTTCAAATGTTGAACTCAAAAATTGAACTTAGAACCTTTTACATATGACAAAACCACCCCTTTGTTATATTGCATATTTTAACTACAGACAACATTACAGGGACTTCTACCAATACCCCTACCACTGTAGCAAGAGCTGCACCTGATTCGGGTCCAAAAAGTGTAATTGCTGTTGCAACAGCAAGCTCAAAAAAGTTACTTGCACCGATGAGTGCTCCCGGAGCTGCAATATTATGATTGACTTTGAAAAACTTCATTAGCAGATATACGATAGAAGAGTTGAAATATACCTGAATTAATATAGGGATTGAAATTAGTATGACATGAAACCATCTTGTGGTAATATTGTCAGATTGAAAAGCAAATATTAACACAAGAGTCAATAGCAGGGCAGATATTGCCACAGGGTGAAGTTTTTGTATAAAATTATTAAACCACTCTTCAGATTTGACTCTTAACAATACTGACCTTGTCCATGCACCCAGAGCAAGGGGGATTACAATAAAAACTACCACCGAGTAAAATAATACCATAAATGGCACTGTGAGATTTGAGGCACCACTAACCAAAAATTTAACGACCGGAGCAAAAGCAATGAGCATTATCAAATCATTAAAAGCAACCTGCACAAGAGTATATCCCGGATCGCCGTCCACAAGATAACTCCATACAAAAACCATAGCTGTGCAAGGGGCAGCCGCCAAAATAATCACCCCTGCTGTGTATTGGTCAGCAAGCTCAGGCCCGATTAACGGGGCAAAAAATATTTTGAAAAACAGATAACCAATGAGAGCCATGCTGAATGGTTTAACAAGCCAGTTTACAAATCCAGTAATCAATAGCCCTTTTGGATTTTTACCAACGTTTAGCACGGAAGAAAAATCTACTTTTAGCATCATCGGGTAAATCATCAACCATATTAAAATGGCAATAGGGAGATTAATTTGTGAGCCCTTGGCAAACTCAATATTTCTCAAAGATTCAATGACTCCGGGGATTAATTTCCCCAAAATAATTCCAACTACCATACAGATTGCCACCCAAAGGGTCAAATATCTGTCAAACAAGCTCATCTTTTTGTTTGACATTTAAAATTCCTCCAATAAATTTTTCAATTCACCTTTTATATAATCTTTAATTTCATCCCTCACTTTTATAAATACCTTTACTTTTTCTTCTTCGCTCCCTTCAAATTTTGCAGGGTCATCAAACCCTTTGTGAATGATTTTTGCCTCTTTTAAATACATTGGGCACGTTTCATTGGCGTGGCCGCATACTGTAACTACCACATCAAAATCGATATTGCCTAAATCCTGCAACGTCTTTGAATAGTGAGAGCTGACATCCACATTGTCAGCAGTCATGACCTTTACCATGTAGGGATTGAGTCCGTGTTTTTCAATGCCGGCAGAATATACGTCATATTTGTCGCCAAGATATAATTTTCCATAGCCTTCAGCCATCTGGCTTCTGCACGAGTTGCCCGTGCACAAGAAAAGTAGCCTCTTTTTCATATCAAATTCTCCTCTTTTAAATGTTCATAAATATCGTTATAGGCTTTATCTATTTGTTCAAAATTTACATCATCAAAATCTATATCCTCTATATCCCAAAATAGTATTTTTTGGGCATTAATGCTGTTTTTATGGGATTTGTATGCTTCTTTGCATACAAAAATAACCGTGTCATAATTTTCTTCCAAGAAATTATTGATGTGTTTTGGGAAAAAGTTTTTATTAGGAAACTTTTCCTTTAAAAAGGTTTTGACATTTTTGTTTATTATAGTACCCGGGTTTGTGCCTGCACTAAAGACGGAAAAAGTGGTGTTATTTTTTAGGATAGCCTCAGTGATTTGGCTTCTGCAAGAGTTTTTTGTGCATACAATGAGGATTGTCTTGTTGTCAGAGCAAGATGACTCGAGATTATTTAAAATAGATATATCTTTTAAGGCTGTATCGGTTGCGCCGAAATTTTTTAAGATTGATTGTAGGATTGAATAAAAGTCGGAGTCTAACTTTTTGTTAATGGAGTAGTAAATCCATTTGCCGTTTTTTTCTCCAATGATTATATCCGCATTTTTTAGCTTTGAAAGATGTGTGGAGAGGGTAGATTGCTTTAATTTTAAGACCTTTTCTATTTCGCAAACACAAAGTGATTTTTCTTGCAAAAGGTTTAATATCCTTAGTCTTTGCTCGTCGGCAATTGTTTTGAGAAAGTTAATCATACGGATAACATATCAATAAATTGCGATATGTCAATATGAAAAATGTAAAAATGTTAAATGGTTGTATTTTGCTTGAAATAAAAAGTAATAAGTATTAAAATTTAAAATGAGTTATACTCGGAGAAATCTATATGCCACCTTTAGCTAAAAAAACTGACAAAAAATATACATATCAAGATTATTTAAATTGGCCTGATGATGAAAGGTGGGAAATTATTAATGGTGATGCGTATAATATGAGCCCATCTCCTGTAAGAAAACATCAGGCTATAAGCAGAAATATAACTTGGCAAATTGGTTTGCAAAAAGATAAATTAAAGAGTTGTTCCTTTTTTGAAGCACCAATGGATGTTGTTTTTGATGAGTATAATATAGTTCAGCCTGATATATTTATAGTGTGTGATAAAAATAAAAAAACTGATTATATTTTTGAAATACCAGCACTAATTATTGAAATAGTTTCCCCTTCAACTGAGCTTAAAGATAAAAGAGAAAAATTTCATCTTTATGAACGTTTTGGTGTAAAAGAGTATATAATAATTTATCCGGAAAGAGAATATATTGAAAGATACATACTTAAAAGAGGGAAATATGGCGCACCTGAGATTTTCAACTGGGATGAAACATTAAACATGAAAACGTTTGATTTAGAGATATCTTTATGGGAAGTATTTGATAAGGATATTAGCAGTGAAGATTATGGTAACATTTGATTTAAAAGAATATTATTTCAAAAAAGATGGTGTTTGATGAACAAGAATAACCTTTTATTGCCTATATTATTATTGGTTAATATGTTGTTAATTACCAATATAATATATGCATATGATTATGAAGTGTTTGCAACTAATAATCTTTCGTGTGCTGGAGAAAGAACTAATGAAACCTTAAACTGCAATGCTGGTGAGTTTACAACTATTGTTGATATACTAACAAATGGAGACTCAACTACTTGTATAGAAGGTCAATCAACAACAATTGATATAATAGTGACACTAAAAGATAACAAGGCTAAAAGATATGATATTGGTTTTTTTGTGGGAGAAAACAATAATGATCCTAGATTGCAAACGGGGAGCTGTTCTGTTGCCACATTTGATAGTAGTAAAAGTAATTCTGATTCTTGGATTGATATTGATGGTGACAGTTGTAGTGATTTTGAAAAAAATGGTAACTCTACTGTAAAAGTAAGTAATGTTGTTGTAAGTTGCACAGATGGAAATAGTGATGGCACCTTAGATATTCCATATACAGTTACATATCAGCAAAATGATAAAAAAACCTGCAATGGTCCTAATAATGTTTCAAACGCTAAAAAATCTAAATGTAATTATGGCTCTGCATCAATTAACAATATTATTGTAATACCTAAGCCCATTGCCGATTATTACTTTGATGAGTGTAGTTGGGATAATGATTTGTCAACTTTTGAAGTAGAAGATAGTGGTTCAAACAGTTACGATGGAACATCTGTTAATGGTCCAATTACTGTGGATAATGACACCGCTGGTGGTAGTATTGGTAGGGTTGGTTATTTTGACGGGGTGGATGATTATATAGAAATTCCTCAAGCAGCAGCTGATATACTTAAAGGTACAGCATCTCTAAGCTTTTGGATTAAAACATCACAAACAGGCAGTGACACTGACTGGAAAGCACCAGGTATTATAGGGACAGAAGTAGCAGGGAGTGTAGATGATATTTTTTGGGGTTGGATAGACGCAAGCGGTCACATAGGAGTATCTAAAGGGGACAACTACAATAATTCAAAATCAACCAAACCTATTAACGATAATATTTGGCACCATGTAGTTTTAACAAGAGATGCCAATAATGGTAATATAAAAATATATATTGATGGTGTTTTAGATAAATCTGGTCAAACAGATTCTGGTCTAATTGGAAATAGCTTTAAATATATTGGTAGCATTTATGATACTGCAGGTACACATACCTTTTTCCAAGGATATTTAGATGAAGTAAAAATCTACGATAAAATTCTTACAGATTCGCAAGTTCAAAGTATCTATAATAATGAAAAAGCCGGGAAAAATTGGGACGGGACAGATAGAGTGCCACCTTGTTGTTGTGTGCCCGAAAATGGTAATCTAATTGCCAATCCTAGCTTTGAGACATTATGTAATTCTAATATTATTAAAACATTTAATAATATTGAAGGTGGCACTGTGCATCATAGAAAAAATGTTTGCGGTTGGAACGTGGCAAATAAGTCATATATAATAGAAACTTGGGAAAATACTACAAAAAAACCGGCAAGCGATGGAGTTGTATTTGCTGAAATTGATGGAAATGGCGGCGATGTGGATAGAATATGGCAAATTTTGCAAACCGAACCTGGAAAACAATATACAATTGAATTTGATTACAAAAAAAGGGATAGTAGTCATAAGGATAATGTTACAGTCACTTGGAATGGGGAAGTGGTGCTATCTATACCAGATAGTATGTTTAGTGTTAGTGAATGGAAAACTGCCTCAATAACTGTTACCGGTACTGGTAGTGATAATTTTACAATAGGTGAGACGCAAGATGCTGACGATAGCTATGGTAGCTGGATAGACAATATAAGAGTAGTGGAAAGTAGTGGTTATAAATATCTTTTAATAGATAGTTCTCCAACAGCCCTGACATGCCAGCCTACCGATGTGAAAATAACAGCATGTGTAAATGATGATTGCAGTCAAAAGTATACAAATGGCGTTATTGATATAACTTTATCAGCAGATAGTGGAGCTGGTTGGCTAACTAATCCTGTTAGCATAAGTAATGGAGATAGTTTTATAACAACCGGATTAAAAAAAACTGAACCAGGCCAAACCACCTTATCAATTACCTCAGCTAATCCAACGCCAACAGATACCCCAATTTATAAATGCTCATGGGATCCAAATTGTGTAGTTACATTCTACGACTCAGGATTTATTTTCGATATTGCAGATACATATTCCTATAAACCTCAAGATGTGACAATTAAGGCTGTGCGCAAAGATGACCAGACACAAGCCTGTATACCTGCATTTCAAAATACAAGTCTTGATGTTAATTTTACATTTGATAATTTAAGTGCAAATCCAACAAATACTGCACCTGAAATAGACAATATTACACTTTCTAATAAAATAACACTTAATTTTGACAACAATGGAACAGCTACTTTTAATGTTATTTACAAAGAGGCTGGTAAATTAAGTTTTACAGCTACTTATGATAATGGGTCAGTTTATGCTGTTGGTTCTGATACAGCAGTTTTTAAGCCATTTGGCTACTATGTTTATACGTCTGATAATGACTCTCAAGCTGATAACGGTGCAAATAGCACAGTATTCAAAAAAGCAGGTGAAGAGTTTAAATTATCAGCAAAAGCGGTAGGTTGGCAAAGTGACACTGATACAGATTTATCAAATAATCCTGTAACAAAAAATTATTCAGAAAAAAATATTTCTGTAACTCATACTTTAGTAGAACCTTCAGGTGGTAATAATGGAACAATTGGTGTTACATCTCTTGATTTTACAGATGGTGAGGCATCTATTGATAACCAAACCTTTAGTGAAGTTGGAATTATAACATTTACTGTTACTGACGATGATTATTTCGGTGCAGGCCCTATATCAGGCACAAGTGCAAATATTGGAAGGTTTATACCTTATAATTTTGTTATAGATAATATCAACAATGGGACACTTGCTAACCAGAGTGGAAATTTTAACTATGTAGGCCAAACTACAACATATCAAGACGCTTTAAGGCCAACCTTTATAATTAGAGCAGTCAATAAAGATAATCAAACAACTACAAACTATAGAGGTGATTATTTTAAGCTGGATGCTAATGAAATCACTTTAAACTATCCTGCAACTGATAACCAAACAAAAGGGATAGATGGTAATTATCTACCTATTACATTTGATAAGGCATCATTAACTTTGGTTAAAGGTAATGGAACAGGTGAGGTAACTTTTGGTTATGATAATGTTACTTATGACAGAAATGTGAATACTCTCGTTAATCCTTTTACCCCTAACTTTAGTATTGAAATTACAAATGCTAATGATGGTGAGCTGTCTACTGATTTTGTAGATAAACGAGTAAATGTTACTGGCAGCACAATGTATTTTGGAAGGCTTAATATTCATAATGCTTATGGAAGCGAGCTTGATAATGTTACGGCAGAGGTGGTTACTGAGTATTATGATGGTAGTAATTGGAAGATTATTGAAGACAACACCACAAGTGTTGAAATTGGACATTTTATTTTGGATAATTTTACTGATAACCTTAATAGTGGAGAAACAACAATAGTTGGTGTAAATAGCATTAGTAGAGGTGTTGGTGAGGTTACTTTGTCTGCACCTGGTGAAAATAACGAAGGGAGTGTCGATTTGAGCTTGGATATTTCCACAGCTCCATATTATAATTGGCTTAATGATATATTTGACAATGAATCACGAGGCACAGTAACTTTTGGCATTTACAGAGGCAGAGACAGGATAATCGATTGGCAAGAGGTGCCGGCGAGATAAAATTTAGGTAATGAGGTTATAAATATAGTTTAATGTCTGATATTAGTGTGAGTAAAAAAAACAGTAAGAGAATTAATGCTATTATTTGCAATATTGTAGAAGAATTAACTAAATATTCTCCAAATAAAATTATCTTATTTGGCTCAAGAGCTGGTGATAGCTTTCGTGAAAATTCTGACATTGATATAGCTGTGGATTTAAAGCTCAGCTTTCGAGAAAAAAGAAAGTTAAAAGAAAAAATAGATAAATTAAGTGGCATATATAGTGTTGATATGGTATTTTTACCTGATATTGATGATAAATTTTATACTAAAATAATTGAGACGGGAAAAGTGCTTTATGAAAAAGAGTGATGTTCTGCTTAAAATCCAAAATTTTGAAAATGCATTAGAAAGGTTAACAGAATCAATAAAAATTGCACAAGGTGAACTTGAAAAAGATGGGGTAATACAGCGGTTTGAGTTTACCATTGAGCTATTATGGAAGGCACTGAAAGCTTTGCTTTCTTATGAGGGAATTGAATGTAACTCACCCAGAAATTGTATTAAAGAAGCTTTTAAAGCAGGTATTATTAGCGATAATGAAGTAATACTTGATATGATTGAGGATAGAAATTTAAGCTCTCACATATACAATCAAACAACAAGTGAAGAAATATTTCTAAGAATAAAAAGTACTTATGTTGATTATCTTAATAGCTTGAAGTTAAAAAATAAGTTAATTTAATTATATATTTATGGAAAAACAATGTTAGGTAGAAATATTAATAGCAAAAAAGGGTTCACACTCATAGAGCTAATTATCGTTATAATTTTAGTTGGTATAATTAGTATATATATTGCACCAAAAATGACTACAAAGGGGTTTAAGGAAGAAGCTGAAGTAACAAGATTTAAGACACATCTAAGATTTATTCAGCACAAAGCTATGGTTAGCGGTGGGTTATACGGGATAGAAATAAGCGGGAATAGATATAAAATGTTGGACAATATTACAGTCAAGAGACTGCCTGATGCAGATAGAGATGAGGTTAATGTGTCTCAAAATCTAAATATGACAAACTCTGAAATCTCAGACAACAAATTATATTTTGATTATCTTGGTAGACCTATTAAAAGTGATAAAAGTCTACTCAAATCAACGACAATATTTAATGTAAACGGGAAAGTGGTAAAGCTTGATCCTTATGCAGGGGGGATTTATTAAAAACAAAGGGTTTACTTTAATTGAAATTGTAATCTTTATTGTAGTTTTTTCATTAGGTGTTATGGGGATAATGGTGCTTTTTTACAAGACCCTTGGAAAAACATCTGACCCGCTTTTGAGGGTACAAGCCGTTCAAACTGCGCAAGCGGTAATGGAGATTGTTGCAGCTAAAAAATTTGACGAAAATACTCCAAATGGAGGTGGTAGTATAGGGTTAAATCAAATAACTATTGGCCCTAATGAAGCTCAAATAAAAAAATATGATGATATTGACGACTATGTGGACTCATGCGGTGTGGGAAAAAGCTATTCATCAACCGATTTAGATTTAAAAGGTGACTATAATATAACCATAACAGTTTCTTACGCACATGTTGTGGGTAATAGTGTGACAGAGGATTGCAATAATAAAGATAATTATAAAATGATAACCGTTACAGTTGGTAAAGATAGCTTAAATGAAAACTATACATTAAAAAGGCTGAAGGGAAATTTTTAGTAAATGAGATATTTGAATAATGAGGGAATGTTTGGAAAAAAGTTTAATTTTGTGAGTAGAATTTTGGACAATATAAAATACCATCGGCTTCATTTGTTTAAGTGTTCAGCTGAAAAAGGTTTTACCCTAATTGAAATTATTATTACAATATTGCTGTTAGGTATTGTTGTCAGCCTTGGAGTGGGGATAATATCATCAGTTTTTACCGGATACTCTGATACTGTGACAAAAGATTATCTGTATAGTGAATCAAAGTTTATTATTGAGAGAATTGATAGGGAGCTTAGAAATACCATTCCTAATACAGTAAGGCTTCATAGCTCGGATACTGTTTTACAATTTGCATTGTTTTCTGATGCATCTTATTATGAGAGGTTGTCTGACAAAAAGAAGATTAAGTTAACTGAGTCAGGTTTTTTAAAGATGGGGGACAATATTTCTATATATAACACCAAAGATAATCAGTTTTATGATATGTCCAGAGTTTATCAAATCATTGATAATTCTACCAATAATGTAACGTTAGATAAAAAGGTTCAAAAATATTCTCCGTATAACAGATTCTTTGTGGTTGACACACCTGTTACAATATTTAAATCCGGGAATTATATAAAAAGATGTTTTGGGTATACCATTGATAATAGTATTACAGGTGAAGATGTTGGCATCTGCAACATATTAGGCAGCTATGTTGATAGTGTTAAGTTTACTTATGACCCTGGAAACAGATGGCGTAATGCAGTTGTAAATATTGATTTGACATTAAAGAAAAACGATGTAAGCATTACACAAAAGCATCAGGTGAATATTAGAAATGTGCCGTAGAAATAACAAAGGGATGTCAATAATTGTTGCAGTATTTATGCTGGTGGTATTTGGTTTTATCGGTATGGCACTTGTGGCAATGTTAACAAATCAAAGCATAAGCTCCAGTGAAGAATTTTTATCAACTAAAGCACTTTTTTTGGCTGAAAGTGGGGTTGAAATAGCTATTGTGGATAATAAAAGCCCGGGGAGTTACGGCCCATATACTATAGGAAACGGAAATATTGACTTTATTGTGACTGATATTGGTGATATTTTAAATGATTCCGAGTATAAAGATATTTACAAAGTTGAATCTACTGGCTATATAGGTGATGTAAAAAGAAAAGTTTTGGTTAAATACAAAAGATAATGTTTGAAAAATTTTTTAATTTAAAAGATGACCCTTTTAGGATAACACCTGACCCACAGTATTTTTATGCCTCTGACTCTCATGAGGATGCTATTAACTTACTCAAATTTGGTATAGAGCAAAAAAAAGGTTTTATAAGCCTTATAGGTGAAGTTGGCACTGGGAAGACGACTATTTGTAGAGTATTGCTGAATACCGTTGTCAACTGCGAGTCATCATTGATACTTAACCCTCTTATGAGTCCTGAAGAGATTTTATTGCAAATTGTAGAGGATTTTGAAATACCTTACGAAAAAGGTGAGAATAGCGGTAAACTATATAATAGGTTGGCTGAGTTTCTAGTATCTAATTACAACAAAGGAAAAAATGCTATAATTATAGTTGATGAGGCACAAAACCTTTCTTTTGAAGCCTTTGAAATGATTAGGCAGATATCAAATATTGAAAAAGAGGATGCTAAGCTTGTTCAAATTATTCTTGTAGGGCAAAATGAGCTTGAAGAAAGATTAAGTGAGAATAAGTTAAGACAGTTAAATCAAAGGATTGCAATAAGGATTAGTCTTTCTAGTCTTACTTTGGAAGAGACCGAATTTTATATAGAGCACAGGCTTTCTAAGGCATCAATTTTTAGAAAACATATTTTTGCCAAATCGGCTATTAAAGAAATTTATAATATTACAAGAGGAAACCCAAGAGAGATAAACCAAATTTGTGAAAATTGTTTGGTTATTGCGGCAAGTCTGGGGAAAAAACAGATTGATAAGGCTATAGTCAGAGAGGCTGCATCCATTTATAGAGGGAGTAATAAAAAGGCTCAATTTAACTATAAAAAAATTCTTGCACTTGTGATGTTGATAGCTGTTATATTTACAGGTTTTGTGCTTTCAGACGCTAAAAAGCTAATACAAAATTTTGTGGCAACAAAAAAATTACAACAAAATGTTTCAACTCTTTCTCAAACTAACCAGGAAAATGAAATTGTAAAGAATGTCGATAATATGACAGAGGAGACTTTAGCTGGTGAGACTATTAAAAAAGAGTGTGTCTTTACAAAGGTCTCAGTAAATCTTAGGGCAGAGCCGTTATTAATTGATAATGTAATAAAAAGATTGCCTGAAGGGTTAAAGTGTGATATTCTAAAGCAGAATGACGGATGGGTAAATGTTGACTGTGGGTTAAATGTGGGTTGGGTCGTAAAAAGTGATAAATATATTGATGTTGTTGATTGTGAGTAAGTATGAGCAGACTTGCTAAGTATTTAAAAAGTGAAAAAGATGCAAGACAGGTCAAAGGTTATGGGCAGAAAGGTTTTTCAACTTTTGATATTGACCCGTATTTGACAGTATTTTTTTTGCTAATTTTACTTGTTGGCGGGTTTTATTTTTATAAGATTAAAACTTCCGATTATTTTAAAGGAGCAGAATTCCCTTCTATTGGTGAATATGAGACTAAGTTTAGTGCAGTTGTCAAAGACTACAGTAAGTTTCAGATTGATTCTTCATATTATGATTTTATAAAGGCAATAAAGTATAATAATAAGGTTGAAGCTTTAGATATTGCTAAAAAATATACTGATGACAGCCTACTTGGTATTTATGAAAGTATCTATGGCAATCCAGACAGGGCGATAGCTATCCTTAAAAAAGAATATAAAAATAAACAAAATCCCGAATATTTACATCATTTATTGTATTCTTTTGGCAGAAAAGGTGATATCGGGAGTATGAAGGTTTACTTTGACAAAGCTGTTGAAATTAAGCCTGAGACTTATTTGGTGTATGCAACAAGTTTGGAAGAAAAAGGGTTTTTAAAAGATGCATATAAGGCATATATGGAAGCACTTAGTAAGACTGAGTCAAATGAAGTAAAAAATAAGCTTGTAGTAAAAACAAAGCTTTTGGAAAAATATCTTAAAAGTAGGGGTATGTTATAAAAAGTATTAATGTCATTGCACTTTTAAATTCAAAGGTTGAGGCATACACTTTTGAGAAAAAAAGTGAAATTAAACTTGTTTCATTTTTTAGCACGGATATTAGAGATATTGTAGAGATTAAAGCAGAAGATTTGGTTTTTTTGTTAAATATAGAGGATAAGTCCAAGTACACTATTTTAGTTGATTGCTCTTATGAAGTGCTAAAAAATATATTTGTCTTTCCGAAAAATACTCCTGACTTGAAGAATAGGCTATATGCAAATTTTAAAGAACGGTACAATATTTCTTTATCAGATTATTATATAGATTTTTTATATAATGAAATCGAAGAAGAAATTGCGGCTTACGTGTGCGGTGCACCAAAAAAATATGTGGATGAGGTTGCCGGCTATCTGACAGAGCATAAATTTAAATTGTTGGCTTTAGAATCAGACATCGATGCTCTTGGGAGGTCTTTGTATACGCCAAGCGAGACAGCACTTAAGATTCATGTAATGAATGATGAAATACTTATTATGGTTACAAAAGGCAAAACGCTCTTGGCAGAAAGACTTGTAACGTTTGGCTATAAAAACATAATTGATAATTTTGCAAAACTTGGTGGTATTGACTTTGAAAAGGCAAAGAATCTGTTTGAAACCAAAGGTTTTTTTGATGAGGACATAAATGACCCTGAATCGGTGAATATGAAAGATGCAATTATAGATTCTCTTGATTTGGCTGGGGTAGAGGTCCAAAAAACACTTGATATGTTTTATCGTAGTTTTAAAAATGAGAAGATTGATAAAATAATTGTTTCAGGAAAGTTTATAAATGTTAATAAGGTGAATGTTTATTTTACAAAACTGTTTAATGTTGAAACAGAAATAGTTAATATTTTGCAGCACATTTCTGTTGATGAGGATATGCAAGAGCTGTTGGTCGGCGCTACAGCACTTGAAATAGCTATTGGAGCAGCACTAAGGAGCAAGTTTTGAAGTTTTTTACAAGTAAGATGTTATCAAAAAGTGAGATAAACCTTTTACCAGAAAAATATAGATACGATATATTTAAAGGGGTAGTTTTAAAGGTCTGCTTGTTGGTGTTTATATTTAATATTATCTTCATAGGCATGCTTTATACTGACAAAGTATTTGAACTTAGAGATCTTCAGAAAACTTATTTCTTTAAAAAAAGGGAAAACAATAAAATATTGGCTCTAAATGATAAACTGTTAAAATATCAGAATGAAAAACAAAATCTGATTAAAGAATTGAACGCACTCAAAAGTATTGAAAACGAGATAAAAGAGGTTAAATACAAGTCTAATTCCGCACTTTACGATATAATTACCTTGCTTGAGCTTTTGACAGGCAAAAATGAAATTGTAAATATGAGCTACGCCGGAGGGGTGTTTAGAATAGAGGGTGTCTCAGACAGCCCGAAAGAATTTTATAGATTTTACAGTATATTGGATAAAAGTAAAGGTATAGTTTCGGCGGACTTTCAAAGTCTTGAGAAAAAGGATGGGAAATTAAACTTTTCACTTGTAGTTAAGATGAAGGGGATAGATGGATAAAATAAAGACCCGAGATATTGTAATACTTGCTGTTTTGCTAATTTTTTTGGTTGATTATGTATTTGCTCGCTATATCTATGAGCCTATTAGTCAAAAGATAAAAACTACAAAAAATCAAATTATTGATGTGGATAATCAGATCGCTTCAAATATAGGTACCTTTAATAATTTGATAAAAATTCCTGAAGATTTAAAACGACTTAGAAAATCTATATTGGAACAAAAGATTAAAAATATTTTGTTACATGAAAAGGTAAAGACTGCTGATGAGGTTAGTGATATTTTAAAAACATTTTTGCTTGAAAGTGGTATAGATATTGATAAGGTAAGCCTTACCTCTTCCAATATCACTGATGGTGTTTATACTTACGAGTTTCAGCTTAATTTTAAGACAAATTCGTTAAACCTTGTCAGATTTATAGATAAGGTTGAAAATACCGTGAGTTTTATGGATATTTCTTCGTATTCCATTAAAAATGGCACAAAATATATGGATGTTTCCATGAGCATAAAAAGTAAATACTTGGGGAAACAATGAAATATTTTTTGATATTTATACTGATAACAGGTGTTGTTTTTGCGGGAGATTTTCTTGTTACTGACACTTTACCTGATAACTACAGGTATCTGACAAGCCTTAAAAGGTTTGAATTAAAAGAGACATCTAAGCCGATGGTTGATTCCGAAAAAAGAGAGAACATTTCAATGGCGATTTCTTTAACGGGTGTTTTTGAGATGAATAACAGATATTTTGCCATTATTGATGATGAAATATACACTGAAGGTGATGTTATTAAAGGTTACAAGATAATAAAAATTGAGCTTAATAGAGTAACATTCCTAAATAACGGGAAAAAGGTGGTAAAAGATGTCAGAGACAATTAAGAGAAGAATAATTGTATTCATTATATTGTTGTTTAGTTTTAATCTTTATGCTGCTGAGGATAAGATCTCAGTAAATTTTAAAGATGCAGATATTCGGACTGTAGTCTCATCTATTGCCAAAACTAAAGAGCTCAATGTTGTCATACCACCTACTGTTTCCGGTAAAATATCTATATATCTGAAAGATGTTACTTTTGAAGATGCTATGAAAAATATAAGTGAAGCGTCCGGAATTACTTACAAAATTGAAAATAATATACTATATGTCAATAAGGTAGGTGAAGGTAGTCTTGGAGAATCAGAGGATTTCTTTTATTACCCAAGATATATAAACTTACAAAAGCTGTCAGAGATTTTGAAAAATTACATATCTGCAAATGCTAAAATAGTAATTGATGATACAAGCGGAGCTCTTATAATAACTGACAGTAAAACAAAGCTTAATAAGCTAAAAGAGATAATTGATAAGGTAGATAAACCTTTAAAACAGGTTTTGATAGAAGCTAAAATTGTGGAGATGTCCAAAATTGGAAGCAGGGATTTGGGGATACAGTGGGGCGCAAATTATAATGCTACCAGCACTAGCTATAATTTCCCAAACAGTATTTCTGTGGGTGGCGGCGCCAGCGGTTATGCGGTAAATTTACCAGTCACTGAGCCTGCAGGCGCATTAAATATTTTATTGGGTTCGGCTACCGGGTCATTATTGCTTGATGTTAGATTGCAGGCGTTGGAAAAAAGTGGCGAGGCAAAAATTGTATCGGAGCCCAAAATCGTAACAATGAATAATCAGCAAGCGCATATTGAAAGCGGTGTAGAGTTTAAATATAAAGTAACGACCACAGATACTACTAATATAGAAGAGGATGAGGCCAAATTATTGCTAACGGTAACCCCTCAGGTTACTCCTGATAATAATATCCTTCTTAATGTGCAAGTTGAAAAGAGTGAGCTTGACTTTACTCGAGAGGTTGACGGTTATCCGCTGAAGATTACAAGAAAAGCTGAAACATACCTTATGGTAAAAAATGGAGAGACAACCATTATCGGTGGTCTAAACCAAAAGTCTACTTCTAACAGCAACAGCGCAGTGCCGTATCTTAGTAAAATACCGCTGTTAGGTGCACTGTTTAAGAGCCAGTCAAAAGCAAGTACACTTGATGAACTAATGATATTTATAACACCAAAGATTATTGTAACAGGAAGTTAATTTAGAATATTTCAATATTCCTAACGTTGTTTTATTTAATTTAAAGTTTTGCTTGAATTAGTCGATATACAATCTTATACTATCACTACAGACAGTATTATGCTGTGTTTAATCAAAACATAGTTTTAATGGGGGTTTTATGGAATTTTTTAAAAAAATTTATATCGGTCTTGAAAAGAAAGTTTTTAATTCTATCACCAAGAAGTTAATCGGGAATTTTGGTTTTTTGATATTTTTACATCTTATTTATGTCGTGACGTTTTATATTTTTGCAAGCAAATTGCACAACATACTTAAAAGTGCCAATATCAACGATGAAATTTTAAAAAGTATATTTTCTTACCTTGATAATATATTTGTGCTTTATCTGACTGTTATTGGCATCGGTATACTTTCAGTCTTTGTTATGATCTATTTTATGAGGCATCTTATCGTAAGGCCAGTCAAGTTATTGGTGCAAAGTTTTGATACTGTTAGTCACGGTGAAGGTGATTTGTCAGAAGATCTGCCTTGTGTCAGCTATGATGAATTTAGAACATTATCAGAAAGCTATAATAGATTTATAAAAAGTATCAGAAGTATGCTTTCAAGTGTTAGGGAAAACGGTGTCATTATCGCTGTAGAAAGCGCAAAAGTCCTCAAAAATATTCAGGATACGGAGCAGAGTACCAGTGAGCAGAGCAATTTAGCGGAATTGATATTTAATGCAAGCAATGAGGCAACCGCCGCAATAAATGAAGTAGCAGAAAATGCAAACTTTATTTCCGAATCTACAAAAAATAACCTTGAAGCCGCAAAAACATCGTACAGCGGGATGTTGGATATAAAAAATAAGGTGCATCATGTAGATGAAAACCTCCAAAAATTTAAATCAACAACGGATGTATTAAGTAAAAATTCTGAAAAGATTATGGAAGTCACCAAACTTATCAATGAAATATCTGACCAGACCAATTTGCTTGCCTTAAATGCTGCAATAGAGGCAGCAAGGGCAGGTGAGCATGGCAGAGGGTTTGCCGTGGTCGCTGATGAGGTAAGAAAGTTAGCGGAAAAGGTAAAAGATGCCACCTCTGAAATTTCAGAAAATATTAACAATATGAACAAAAATGTTATTGAGACCAAAAAAGGGACAGACAGTATTTATGAATTTGTAAAGGACACAAATGAAGTGATTGAACATTCTACCAATCAATTTAGTGCTATGATTGAGGATTTTGAAAATACGAGTGAACAGCTTTTAAAGATTGCTTCAGCCATTGAAGAGATCTCTATTACAAACTCTGAAATTCACGAAAACGTCAACAAAATTAACAATATAAGCAGTGAAGTGGTCAACAGGATGAGAATGTCTTTGGATGCCACTAAAGTGCTGAATGATAAAACGGAAACTATGCAAGAGCTTGTTTCAAAATTTAGAGTTGGTGAAGGTAAGGTCGAGCAGGTGATTTTAATCGGGGAAAAATACAGAAATATTTGCGCCGAAAAGATAATGGAGATTGCAAGAAATACTAACGTGTTTGATAAAAATTACAAGCCTATACCAAATACAAATCCAACTAAATATTCGACAAGCTATGACTCTTATTTTGAAAGGATATTAAGACCTATTTATGATGAGGCCCTACGTGAAGTCCCTAAAGGTATTTTTGTGCTCTGTGTGGACTCTGCAGGCTATGCTCCTACTCATTGCAGCAAATATGCAAAGCCACTTACCGGAAACTACGAGGTTGACCTTGTTAATAGCCGTGATAAGAGGATTTTCAATGATACGGTGGGACTTAGGGCGGCTAAAAGTCAAGCTAAGTTTCTGCTTCAAACTTATATGCGCGATACAGGAGAGATTATAGCTGATTTATCGTTTCCGATATATATACAAGGTAAGCATTGGGGTGCAATCAGAATAGGGCTTTCACCTGAAGCATTGATATAAAAAAGCGACCCTAAAGGGTCGCTTTAATTTATGCAGGGATAGTTTTGAGATTTACACCGGCAATTTCTTGCACAAGCCTTATTACCTGGTTGCTGTAACCGTATTCATTGTCATACCAAAGGTATAAAATACACTTATTTCCATCTACAATGGTAGCCTCACTATCTACGATACATGCATATCTTGAGCCTACAAAATCGGAAGATACAACTTCAGGAGAATTGGTATAATCTATCTGATTTTGAAGTGGAGAGTCTAAGGAAATGTCCCTCAAGTAAGAATTTACATCTTTTTTAGTAGTTTGTTCAGCCAAATTTAATTGTAAGACTGCCAAGGAAACGTTTGGGGTTGGGACACGTATGGCATTTCCCGTTAATTTCCCTTTTAACTCGGGCAATGCTTTTGCCACAGCACTTGCAGCACCTGTTTCTGTAATTACCATATTAAGTGGCGCACTTCTGCCTCTTCTGTTTTTTTTGTGATAATTATCCAACAGATTTTGATCATTGGTATATGAGTGGCAAGTCTCTATATGCCCTGATATAATGGTGAATCTGTCATTGATAGCTTTTAAAACAGGGACAATAGCATTGGTTGTGCAGCTGGCAGCCGAAAGTATCTTTTCGTTAGGGTCAATAGTATTGTTATTGACTCCATAAACAATATTTGGGATATCACCTTTGCCAGGAGCTGTCAAAAGCACTTTGGATACACCTTTTGCCTTCAAATGCTTGGAAAGACCTTCTCTGTCTCTCCATTTTCCTGTGTTGTCAATAACAATAGCATCTTTTATCCCATAAGACTCATAGTCAACATTTTCTGGTGAATCGGCATAGATTACTTTTATCATTACACCGTTTGCCACCAAAGCATTCTCCTCTTCATCTACAATTATAGTTCCGTTGAATGGACCATGGACAGAGTCTCTTCTTAAAAGTGCCGCTCTTTTGACAAGGTCATTATCTTTCCCTTTTCTTACCACTATTGCCCTTAATCTGAGCTTGTCCCCTTTGCCGACTTTGTCAATCAATATTCTGGCAAGGAGCCTTCCTATTCTTCCAAATCCGTAAAGTACCACATCTTGAGGTTTATCAAGGACATTTTCACTTTTACCCAAAACTTCACTTAATTCGGATTTTAGAAACTCATCCAAGTTTGCAGTACCTGAATTAATAAATTTTGTGGTGAGTTTACCAATATCCAATCTGCAAGGGGTAATGTTAAGGCCTTCTACAGCTTTTAATACAGGGTAAGTTTCTCTGACGGAAAGCTCGTTTTCCAAAATCTGCCTGGCAAATCTATGCTCTTTTAAGATTTCTATGGCAGTTTTGTTAACCAAAGGTTTACCGTAAAGGTATGAAACAACGCTTCTTTCTCTGTAAAGTCTTCCTATTAAAGGCAGCATCTCTTCAGCAAGCATAAGTCTTTCATTAAAGTCCCGAAAATATTGCGCTTCTTTGTTCATAAAACAACCTCTTTTTATATTATTTAATTTATTAAATATAATGTGAAAAACCAAACCCAGAGCTTTATAAACCAATCTTTTGATAAACTCAACTACTTATCTTCTGCTGATAGATTTTATCGTTTAAGGTCACTCTAAACTATTTTTTTCCCTTTCATTCTATACACGATAGCTAATATTTCTGCCACCGCTTTATACAATGATTCCGGGATTTCATCTCCAATTTCTACTGAGCTAAAAAGGGAGCGCGCTATTGGCGGGTCTTCATGAATCAATACTCCATGTTCTTTGGCAAGCTCTCTGATTCTTAGTGCAATTAGTCTTTGCCCCTTTGCAACCACTTTTGGTGCTCTATCCTTGCCGGCTTCATATTTGATTGCCACTGCATAATGGGTGGGGTTGGTTATTACAACATCAGCTTTAGGGACCTCTTCCATCATCCTTTTTCTTGCCATCTCCATTTGCAGACTTCGAATTCTCCTTTTTATCAAAGGGTCCCCTTCCATCTGCTTAAACTCTTCTTTAACTTCCTGTTTTGTCATTTTTAAATCTTCTTCATATTGCCACTTTTGGTAAAAAAAATCTAATACGGCCAAAAAAAGCATTAGCAGAGCAATTTTAAATGAGAGTTCAAAAATAATTTGACCAAGGAAAGTAATGCTGACCAGAGGGTCTGCATTGGCAAGACTTATTATTTCACTAATCTTTGATTTGACCACCAAGTAAGCTACAAAACCGACAACAAAAATCTTAAAAATAGATTTGACCAGCTCTACAAGACTCCTTTTTGAAAAGAGATTTTGTAATCCTTTGATTGGATCGAGCCTGTCAAATTTAGGCTCTAAAGCCTTTGGAGTTAATATGAATCCGAATTGTGCAATATTTGTAAGGACTCCAACAAATATGAGAATTGCAAAAAGGGGTAAAACCACTTTGCCGCAGAACTTAAATGACAATAACATAAGCAGGTAGACAGAGTCTTTATTAAGCTTAAGGTTTGAGTATTGTAGCATTTCAGTGAATAACAATTTAAAATCGTCTATAATAATCGGCGTGTAAAAATACATAAAAAGGATACTGACCATAAGTATAAGTGCAGTGGAAAGTTCACGACTTTTTGGTACATTCCCTTCTTCAATGGCCTTTTGTCTTCTTCGGGGGGTGGCCTGTTCCGTTTTGTCAGAATCGGTTTCCGGCATTATCCACCTAACATTTTAAAAATTGTTAATACATTATTAAAAAAATCATAAGTTATGATTTCAAAAACACTGTAAAAATATGTCATGCTAAATATTACTACTATAAGACCTGCGGCAATCTGAATAGGAAAGCCGACAATCAGAATATTAATCTGTGGAACCAAACGTGCAATAATACCCATTACTACGTGAGTAATAATCAGTGTCACAAACACGGGAGCGATTATTTTTAGTGCAATTATAAATATTTGAGAGAATAATTTTACGATAAATATATATGAGCCGTTTGGGATTACAAATGAGCCTATTGGGACTACCTGCACACACTGGACAAGGGATTGAATAATCAATCTATGCCCGCCGATGCTTAAAAAAATCAAAATCATCACTATATTTTGAAACTGTGCAATGATAGACACTTGGGAATTAGTCTGAGGGTCAAGGACATTAACCACTCCAAATCCCATTTGAAAACCGATAATTTGCCCCCCGAATTGAACTCCGACAAATAGAAATCTGCCTATCATCCCAATCATAATTCCTATTAAAAGCTCTTTTATGATTATTAATATCAATAGCACAGTATTTATGTTTGTAAAATTTACCGGTGGAACAAGGTGATAAACC
Source organism: Deferribacteraceae bacterium V6Fe1 (assembly GCA_022813675.1). Taxonomy (GTDB): domain Bacteria; phylum Chrysiogenota; class Deferribacteres; order Deferribacterales; family Deferrivibrionaceae; genus Deferrivibrio; species Deferrivibrio metallireducens. The sequence continues at coordinate 922,479 of CP063375.1, forward strand.
AAGATAGCAAGGATTAGGGAGAAAAAAATCTTGACTCTGTTGTCAATTATTGTGCTGCCAAAAAAAGGGGCAGTGAAGAGAATTCCGCCTATTCTTATAAATATTAAAAAGTAAAATACAAAGGAACTGGTTTGATTCAAAAAGTCAAACATTTATAGTCTCCGACAATATCGTATGGATATTGCACTACAAATTTGAGCTACAACCGTATTGCAAAGCGGTTATAGCTCTAACATTCATTTTTTAAATAATGCACTTAAAACAGTTTATTGTTGGCAATTTTCATATATTGCAATCTTTCAAGCCTTTTAACTTCATTATTGATTTTAATCTCTTTGTAAATATCTGAAATATTTTCTATACTATTCTTATCTAAATAAAAGTTTATACCATCAATAATCTCTTTTATAGATTCGACTCCATTTTTATATGTTTTGGATACTACTTGCACGGTTTTAGCTCCGGCCATAATGTATTGCAGAGCGATGTCTGGTGAGTGTACTCCTGTTGATGCTGATATATCTATATCTACAAGGTTTGAACAGATAGCAACCCATCTTAAAACGGAATATGCTTCGTCCGCACTACTATAAACATTTGCCGGCATGTATTCCCTTTTATCAAGATTTATTCCCACTCTGTAATATCTGTTAAAAAGAGTAACCCCGTCAGCTCCACAATTTTTTAAATTTTTTACCATATAAGGAATATTTGTGAAAAAATGGCCAATTTTAACAGCCACAGGGATTTTTATTTTTGATTTTACGCCGGTTACAGTGTTAAAATATTTTTCTTCAATCTTTCTTGGGTCCTCCTCAGGATTGAATGACATATAGGATAAATTTATTTCTATTGCGTCTGCTCCTGCATCTTCTATACTTTTAGCAAAATCTGTCCACCATTTTTCTCCGGTGCAGTTGACACTGGCAATTATCGGTACATTTGAAACTTTTTTTGCTTTGGTTACAAAATCAATATACGGCTTACTCCCATATAAAACCGATACATCACTTAAATTGTAATCGTATGATTCCGGGTGAAAGTCTGTTACAAAGTCATTTGCCTCAGAGGCAAGCTCTTCTTCAAACAGTGATTTTAAAACAATTGCACCGACATTAAGCTCGCTGAAAGCTTTTATGTTTTCAATGGAAAAAGTGAGTGTTGAGCTTCCCGCTATGACCGGGTTTTTCAAATTTAGTCCTAAGTAGTTTGTTGTCAGATTTGCCATATTGACTCCTTCTAATCATTTTTAATTAATACTTCTCTTGGTTTTGATGTTCCGTCACTTGGGGCTACGACCCCTTGTTTTTCCATAATTTCCATTATTCTGGCCGCTCTATTATATCCTATTTTTAAATATCTTTGAATCATTGATATCGATGCCATCCCTTTTTTTTGCACCAAATCGAGAGCCTCGTAATATTTTTCGTCCATTTCATCTTCAGATATTTCATCTATCCCCACAGTTTCCTCTTTTACAAGGTCCATATTGTATTCAGGTTGTCCTAATCTTTTCAGGTAGTCCACGACATCACTTACCTCTTTTTCACTGACAAAACATCCGTGAACCCTTACAGGGTCGCTACTGCCAGGTGGGATAAAAAGCGAGTCACCGCGACCAAGTAGAATCTCCGCCCCATTTTGATCGAGAATAGTTCTGCTGTCTGTTTTGGAAGATACTCTAAAAGAGAGTCTTGCTGGCATATTTGCTTTTATGATGCCTGTGATAACATTGACTGAAGGCCTTTGTGTGGCAAGTATTAAATGAATCCCAACTGCACGAGCCATTTGGGCAATTCTGATAATCGACTGCTCTACTTCTTTACCCGCAACAATCATTAAATCGGCAAACTCATCAACTACTACTACCAAGTAAGGCATTGTGGTAAGCTCATTATTGTTTTTTGAAGCAAGTTCATTGAAAGAGTCTATATTTCTTACTTTATGTTCGGCCAAAATTTCATATCTGTTTTCCATTTCAACTACAACATTTTTTAAAACCGTAGCCGCATGCTTGGGGTCGGTGACAACAGGGGCTGCCAAATGCGGTATATCCTCGTAAGAGCTTAACTCTACCATTTTAGGGTCGATCATGACAAATTTTACTTTGTCCGGAGAGGATTTGAAAAGTATTGAACACACGATGGTGTTTATACAGACAGATTTACCGCTTCCGGTTGTCCCAGCTATAAGAAGGTGAGGCATCTTTCCAAGATCAGAGACATATGGCTTACCGGAAATATCTTTCCCAAGGATTATGGTTAAAGGGGAGCTGCTTTTTACAAAACTTGAGGAGCTGATAAGTTCTTTGAGGTAAACGGTTGCCCTTTTTTTATTTGGCAGCTCTATTCCTACCACAGATTTACCGGGTATCGGGGCGATTATTCTTACACTTACGGCACTCATGGCCCTTGCCAAATCCCCTTCAAGCCCTGCTATCCTGTTTATTTTAATCCCCGGTGCGGGTTCAAACTCATATAAAGTCACCACGGGCCCCGGTTGAATCTCCTTAATTTTCCCTTCCACACCAAATTCAAGGAGCTTTTCTTCAAGAAGTTTCCCTTTTCTTTTAAGTTCAGCTTCGGTTTCGGTTACTTCTGTGGTTTCAAAGTCTTCCAAAAGATCAATTGGAACAGTATATTCTGCCTTTTTACTTTGAATTGCAACTTTGGAAATTTCTTTGATTGTTACTTCATTCTCAACATTTAACGGTTCATCATCTATCACTGCTTCAGGTTCATCATTTGCTAAATGTGCCTTTTTCCCCTTGGGTAACTTTTTCCCCTTTTTTGTTCTATTAAAAACATTTCTAAAGTCAGGCAGTGTGAAATTAAATCGAAGTGTCATTATTTCGTAATTTCTAAAAAGTAGTATTAAAATTATTATTAAAACAAAAATCGCAGATAATGCACCGCCATACTTGCCGAGAATTGACTGTAAAAATGTGGCTGCGACACTTCCAATAATTCCACCCATATGTTTCTCATTAAAAATAGGGTCATTGTTATTCAAAAAACCACTAAAAAGAGCCAAAAAACTGATAAAAGAAAACGATAAAATTAAATCAAAAATAAATCTTTTGACCTTTCTGTGTCTTTCAACATTTTTATAAAATAGCCCGATAGAAATAAAAATAAGAAGAAATGGTAGTATAAATGATGCCCATCCAAAAATATTGCCCAAAATATCAGCGTAATAAGCACCGATTTTACCAAAAAAGTTGTTCACTTTAATTTCATAATTGGAAAAAATTATATTTGAAAAGCTCGGGTCTTTTTCAGAATATGAGAATAATGACAAAGTTGTGAAAGTTATAAAAAAGGCATTTAAGACAATAAATATTTTAAATAAAAGTGTGTTTTTTACAGCCATACAATACTTATAATACCAATTACCAAACAGTAAAGAGCAAATATTTTAAGTGAAGCCCTTTTTATGAAAAGTAACAATGCATGGATGGAAAAAAGCCCCGCCAGGAATGCCGCTATCATACCTGATGCGTAATTTGTAACAAGAGTGTAGTCTAAAACAGGTAAATCCTTTAGCTGTAAAATTGTTGCGCCCAAAACTGCAGGCAGTGCCATTAAAAATGAAAATTCAGCAGCTTCTTCCCTTTTTACATTCATGTATATAAGTGCCGAAATGGTTGAGCCTGATCTTGAAATGCCCGGTATTACGGCAAGCCCTTGTACTATACCAACCAAAAAAGATTTGCCAAGTGTTATCCTTCCTGTTGGATTTTTTCTGTCAGAAAAAAACAGGATAAGTGAAGTCAAAATCAAACTATACCCAACCATAGTAGTTGAGCTAAACAGCACTTCTGCCTTATGATTTAGATAAAGCCCGATTACCCCTGTTGGGATACTTGCCCAAAATATCCCCCAAATATATGTTTTGTTGTCAAAGTATGTTATTTTAAAACCTGGCACAAATATCCCTAAAAAACCTTTTAAAAGCACTTTTATCTTTTTCCAGAAGTATACTATTACTGCCATAAAGGTGGCAAAATGAAGCATAACATCGAACAAGATACCCGGTTGATGGAAATCCTTAATCAACGATTGGGCTATTACAAGATGCCCTGAGCTACTAACCGGCAAAAATTCTGTTACCCCTTGCAACAAACCGAGCAGTATATATTCAAACATGAAAAACTCCTACAAATTATTATAAAATATTGAAACCATCTTTAATTACTTTAATTTCCGGTCTTCGGTCAAACCTTTTTTTGAAAATTTTTTTAATAAATTTTGTTAATATTTCATCAAACTCAAACTCACCACTTAGAGAAGATTCAATAAGTAAGCCTATATTGTCGTTTATCTGTTTTTTTATGTAATATTGCAACTCATTGGTAAGTGTGAAACCGATGGCATTTAAATCTATTATTTTAAAGTCATTTTCCCTAAGAGAGTAGCTTAATAAAAATACGCCGTCCCTTGCCATATTTTTTCTTATTTTTAATTCCTCTTCTCCAAAGATAAACCCTCCGCGTGTGTCTATATATGTTTTGCCGAAAGGTATATCTGAAACGCTTATTAAATTTTGATTATTATCAAAAGCGATTTTCTTCCCATTTTCAGTAAAGATACAATTTGATGAGCTGAAGTCTAAATCTTCGGTGATATTTTGGATATTTTTCCTTAAGTGAGTGTATTCTCCGTGGATAGGTATAAAATATTTTGGTCTTATTAGTGATGTAATTATTTTAACATCTTCCCTATAAGCATGACCGGAAACGTGGATATTTTCCTTTTCTATGTCAACAACTTCAGCTTCATAATAGAAGATATGATTTATAGCTTTCGCGAGATTTTTTTCATTGCCTGGTATTACCCGTGATGAGATTATAAACAAATCCCCTTTTTTAACCTGCAAAGAGTTTCTCTCTTTTGAAACAATTTTGTAAAGGGTGCTATTTACTTCCCCTTGGCAACCTGAAATTATAAAACACAATTTATTGTCTTCATATTTTTTAGCATTACTCAAACTGATGATATTTTCAGGGTTATATTTAAGATAGCCAAGCTGAGTGGCAATATTTATGTTTTTTGTTATTGACCGCCCCTCTATAACTACTTTCCTCTTTAATTTTTCACATATATCCAATACTTGACTGATACGGTCAATATTTGAAGAGAATGTGGTAAAGAATACCCTGCCTGAAGCACAAGATATTATTTTGTATAAATCTTCGTAAACAGATTTTTCTGACGGTGACACCCCTTCCCGCTGACAACTTGTTGAATCTATTAAAATACCCGTTATCACTTCATTTTCCAAAAATTTAATAACCCTTTCCTCTGAAAAAGGTTTTTGAGAAATGGGCGTCTTGTCGATTTTAAAGTCGGACATATGGATAAATGTATTATTTTTCCCTTTTATTTTTATGCAAAAGGTATCCGGGATAGAATGATTTATTTGTAAGAAAGATATTGAAATATCATCTATAACAACACACTCCATATCTGAAATCACTTTTAGTTCAGCTTTTACTTTCTCTTCGGTAAGCTTGTGTTTTAAGAGATTAAGAGTTAGTTTCCCGCCGTAAATAGGAACATTGAAATTTTTCAAGAGATAGCTTATTCCGCCTATATGGTCTTCGTGCCCATGGGTTGCTACAATCCCTTTTATTTTGTCTTTTATATTGTAGATATATGAAAAGTCAGGAATTATATAATCAACACCCGGCAGAGATAAATCAGCAAACATAACACCGCAATCAACGATTATGGCGGTTGTTTCCGTTTCATAGACATACATATTCATGCCTATTTCACCCAAACCGCCGAGAAAAGAGATTTCCATACACATGATAGAATAATTATAGATGTTAAATCGTTTAAATGCAAATGATAATGAATGATAAATAAGAAGTAATTGATATATGTAAAGTGTGTTGAAGGGTAAAAAAGGGTAACCATTTCAGGTCACCCCTTTATGTTTATTTTGTTAAAATTTCCATGATTTCAAGATACTTTCTTGACGCTTGTGCAGCAACATCAGCAGGAAGTTCTGGCCCGGGTGCTGTCTTATCCCAATCCAAAGTTTCAAGGTAGTCCCTGACATATTGTTTATCCATACTCTGTTGAGGTTTTCCTACTTCATATTTTTCTTTAAACCAAAATCTTGAAGAATCAGGTGTCAATAATTCATCGATGATGATTATTTTTCCATTATAAAGCCCAAACTCCATTTTTGTATCAGCTATAATGATACCTTTTTTTTCTGCATATGTAGAAGCCTTTAAGTAGATTTGAATGGCAAGGTTTTTTAATTTTTCTGCATTCTCTTCCCCTACTATTTTTTTAAATTTTTCAAAATCAATATTTTCGTCATGAGCTCCTACCTCAGCCTTAGTTGCAGGTGTAAATATAGGCTCGGGAAGTTTTTCTGACTCTCTTAACCCTAATGGAAGCTTTATTCCACAAACTGTACCTGTTGTTTTATAATCTTTCCACCCTGAACCACTTAAATATCCTCTAACCACACATTCAGCCATAAAAGGTTTGGCTTTTTTGACAAGCATACTTCTGCCTTCAAGCTGCTCTTTGTATTTTTGGCAGACAGGAGGCATCTTGTCTATATCGGTAGTTACAATATGGTTTTCCACAATATCACTCATCATATCAAACCAAAATTTTGACAGTTGAGTTAATACGTAACCTTTTTTTGGTATCCCTGTCGGCAAAATTACGTCAAAGGCCGAAAGCCTGTCGGTAGTTACAATCAGAAGATGCTCTCCAAGGTCGTAAATATCCCTTACCTTTCCTCTACCGACAAGTTTCATGTCGGCAAAATCCGTTTTCATTAAAACATCCATGAAATCCCCCTAATTTATTTTTTTAAATCTCTTTATAGCCTCTATTCCGCCCAAAATATTGTAGGCTTTATATCCTAAGTTTCTTAGAATTTTTGTGGCGAGATACCCTCTGAAGCCCACGGCACAGTATACCACAACCGGTGTATTTTTATCCAGCTTTTCAAGGTTATTTCTCAAATCGTTTACATAAATATTTATTGAATTTTCCAAATGGTACATTTTGTATTCGATACTTGTCCTTACATCCAATAATTGAAAATGCCATTCCCCTTTTTCAAGCTCTAAATAATATTCGGGGGTTATTCCAAAGCCTTCACCCCTTACCTGATTTGCCGCCACATAACCTGCCATATGCTCTACATCTTTGGCAGAGCCGTGTGGTGGTGAATAACAAAGATCAATATTTTCAAGGTCAAATACTGTCAGATTGCCGTAAATGGCAGTAGAGATTACATCTATTCTTCTTGGGACCCCTTCCTCTCCCGAGGCGGTTGCTCCGAGTATTTTTCCTGTTTTCTTTTCGTATATCAATTTTAAGAATATAAATTTGGGGTTTGGATAATATTCCGCATGCTGTGCATTTTCCACATAAACGGCATCAGCATCAAACCCGGCATCTATCGCCTGTTTTAGAGTAAGTCCCGTGTGCGCCACAACCGCATTATTAAAGCTCACCACAGAAGCACCTATGACCCCCTTAAAAGTCATATTCCCCCCTGCAGCATTACATCCGGCTACTCTCCCCTCTTTGTTGGCGGGACCGGCAAGAGGCATTAGTACATTTTTTCCGGTAATAAGATTATGCTTTTCTACCATATCGCCTGCAGCATAAATATCTATAACTGAAGTTTCCATTTTTTCGTTTACAAGGACTCCGCCAAGCTCGCCAATTTGTATGCCGGCCGTTTCAGCAAGCTCGGTGTCGGGTGTAACACCTGTAGCAAGGATTAGAAAATCTACCACAAGCTCTTTTTGATCGGAAAAGTAACATTTTATTTTGTCGTCAAACTTTTCAACCTTCACAAGGGCGGTCCCCGTTCTAATATCGATGCCACATTTTAATGCTTCGTCGTAAATTTTGAGTGAGCACTCGGGCGGAAAGGCAGGCAGTATGTTTTTTTCATATTCTACGAGAGTTGTTTTAATATCTGCATGATAAAGGGCTTCAGCCATCTCTATCCCGATGTAACCACCGCCAACAATCAGTGCATTTTTTGAAGATTCAATCTTTTTTACAATTTTTTCCGCATCTTCCACACTTCTGACGAAGAAATAATCCACACTCTCTATCCCCTCAATTTTAGGGATAATCGGTTTCCCCCCTGTTGCAAGGATAAGTTTGTCATATTCGATTACATTTTGCCCTTCATCTGTCTCAACCACAATTTTTTTAGTGACAGGGTCTATGAATGTCGCTTTTGTATTAAGCAAGATGTTAGTGTTAAATCTGCTTCCAAAAGACTTCTTGTTGTGCAAAATGATATCTTTTTTGTGCGGGATAACTTTACCGACGTAGTAAGGCAGTCCGCAGTTAGCATAAGAGATATAAGAGCCTTTTTCTATAATTGTTATTTCGGCATCTTCAGAGACTCTTCTTGCTTTTGCGGCAGCCGTTGCACCTGCAGCCACTCCGCCTACAATTACTATTTTTTTACCCATTATAACCTCTGTATTATTAAATTTCCGTCAAAAGTGATACTGACCACTTCCCCTTTAATAAAAGTATTTCTGACTGCATTTGTTAAAATTTCCGTTTCAAGATAATTGCTTGTAAGCCCTTTATTATCTTTTTCCACCAAAACTTCAACTTCACGCCCAAAAAACTTTTTTGCAAAATTAAACTTAAGACTTTCAGCGATTTCTCTGAGATGTTTTGCCCTTTCATTTCTAATCTTTACAGGCACACTGTCCGGCATTGTTACCGCTTTTGTCCCTTCCCTTTCCGAGTATGGGAATACATGTATATAGTTTAATCCTGCATCAAAAATTGTTTGCTTGGTTTCTTCAAACTCATCTTCCCCTTCGCCGGGAAATCCTACAATTACATCTCCGCCTACTATTGCATCCGGATTAATGCGTTTAATCTTTTTAACTGTTTGTATAAACTCATTTTTTGAATAATTTCTGTTCATAAGTTTTAAAATCTTATCAGACCCGCTTTGAAGAGGGATATGAAAGTGCGGACAAAATTTTTTATTTGTAAGAATAAGATGTATTAATTCATCATCAATCTCATTTACTTCCAAAGATGAAAGTCTTATTCTGAATTCACCGTCAATCTTAACAAGCTCTTTAAGTAAATCCTTCAGAGAGGAATTTATATCTTTACCGTATTTCCCTATATGAATACCAACAAGGACTACCTCTTTGTAACCGTTTGCAATAAAATTTTTAAAAGCAGCTACGACACTTTCAATTTTTCTGCTTCTGGGTTTACCTCGTAGACTGGGGATAATGCAATACGAGCAGTAAGCATCACAACCGTCTTGAATTTTTAGATAACCCCTTGTTTTGTCTCTAACAAGATTTTCACTAAATTCTTCAAAATGCTCGACTGTTTCAATGTCGTCAAAATTATCTTTTTCTTTTAAAATATACTCAAATATATCTGCTTTCCCCGAATTTGTGATGACTATGTCAGCCAAATCTTTCCCCTTTTCTTTGAGCATATCCGCTCCGCAGCCCGTTATGGCGATTTTTTTGCCGGGGAAGTTGGTCTTCGTTTTTTTTATGAAACTCTTAAACTTTTTTACCGCATTATCGGTTACCGCGCAAGAATTTATGATAACGATGTCTGATTCCTCTATTGTGTTAACAATACTGATATTTTTTGTTTCTGCATCAAGTTTTAAATTTTCTGTTTCGACTTGGTTGACTTTGCACCCTTGTGTATAAAAATATATTTTCACATTTTCTCCAATTTTTTCAAATTTATGGTTGAACTTTATTATATTATGTATATCTTTAATATACCCTGTAGGTTCAACACATAAAGTTACCTTGGCACCCTTTGAAAATCGGGTGCTTTTTTATTTTATACCTTAGATAAAAAAAGTGAAGTATTTTATTTAAAAATTTTTTCTGTTTTGTTATATTGTGTGTATGAATAAAAAAAATCTAATTATACTTTTGGCTGTTGTTTTGCTAATAGGACTCTTAATATTTTCTTTAAGGAGTCATTTGAATTTATCTTTAGGACTTTTGGTTAAAAAGGTTGATTTTAAAAACGATACTGTTTTTAAAAATTATAAGATTAGAGATGTTAAGTTAGGTGATGAATATGCGGTGCAGCTCAGGGATATTGTGGCAGGGACCGGAGACAGAGAGAAAAGATATTATCGTCTTGATATGACTATTACGGTCACTGACAGGTCGAGCCAAAAAATAATTGTCAAAAATGATGCAATTACTGCAGCAGTAATTGCCAATACACTTTCGGAGTTTAAGGTAAGCGATGTGTCTACTGCAAAAGGGAAAGAATTTTTAAAAAGTACGATAAAGAAAAATCTCGAGGCCAAGTATGGTGGCAATTTCATAAAGGATGTCTACTTTGAAAAGTTTATCTACAATTGATATTAAATCTTTAAAAAATAAATTCTGGCATCGCTTTGAATATATAAAAGAGAATAGACAAAATACCAGAATATCCTGGCAAATGATGGGCATGCTTGCATCACTCTGTGATGATACCGTAAAAGAAATTTATAACTTGATAGACAATCAATCAAAAAATATTTGTTTATTAGCTATTGGGGGCTATGCAAGGCAGGAGATGGCTCCGTATTCCGATATAGATATTCTTATATTGCATAGGAAGGCGTTAAGTGATTCGGATAAAGATTTGATTAATATTTTTACCACAACCTTATGGGATTTGAAACTTCAACCGGGCATTCAAATTAAAGAGTTGTCGGAGATTACCGATGCTGCTCTCGAGGATGAGGTCGTTAAGACTTCATTTCTTGATAATAGATTTTTGGTCGGTGAGATTGATATATATAATGATTTTTTAAAAATCTTGAATGAAAAGGTTATTAATAGAGGAAAAGAGAAGTTTTTACTTCAAAAGGTTTCCGAGCAAAGAAACAGAGCAAAGAAATACAGAGATTCAATATATAAAATTGAACCGAATATCAAAGAAGGTAAAGGTGGAGTAAGGGATGTAAACACAATCTATTGGATTTCAAAAACCCTTTATAATGATAATACACTTAGAAATCTTATAAATGCAGGGATTATAGATATATCTGATTATGATGACCTTGTTGAGTCAGCAGAATTTATTCACAGAATAAGGATAGAGATTCACTATTTCCATAACCGAAAATATGATGTCTTGAGCATTGACAGTCAGCCAAATATCGCCGAAATACTTGGATATATGAACACGTCAAGTATGCTGGCGGTAGAAGTATTTCTAATGGATTACTACAAAGCTGCAAGAAAAATCAGGGATATAAGTCGAAAAGTTATAGACAATACAATTGTTAAATTTATTTTTAAAGATAGGGCATCGAAGTCTGTCAAAAGCATTGCCACCGACCTATTTAAATATGAAAATTTTATTACAACCAACAATAAAGCTTATTTTTTAGAAAATCATAAAAATATTTTGTATGTGTTTTATTACGCAGCTCAATATTCTTTAAGACTGTCAGATTCCCTGAAAGAGCTTTTGCAAGAAAGTCTTTATCTTATTTCGGATAGTTTCGTGAAAAAATACGGAGAAGTCTTTATTAAAATTATTTCAAAAACACCTTATTCTTCAAAAATATTAACACTCATGGCCGATACAGGGGTTTTGCAAAAATTTATTCCCGAATTTGATAAAATAGTTTGTAAACCGCAATTTGATATGTACCATCACTACACAGTTGATGAGCATACCATACTGGCGGTAGGCTATATCGATAAGCTTCATGATGCTCTGCCATCCCAATATGCAGATTACCAAAATGAATTCCAAAAGCTTGAAAGAAAAGATTTACTGATTCTTGCAATTCTTCTTCACGATATCGGAAAAGGGCAGGGGAAAAACCACTCTGTTGTAGGGGCTAAAATGTCTAAGATAATCTGCAAAAGATTGGGAATGAATATGGATGATACCGATACTATTTATAATCTTGTTGAGCAACACCTATTGATGAGTCATATCTCTCAAAGGCGTGATATTCATGATATTGAAGTCATTGAGCACTTTATAAGCCATTTAAACAATAAAGAAGAATTAAGGTTACTGTTTCTTTTGACTTATGCGGATATGAATGCCGTAGGGGGCAATTTATTTAATGAATGGAAAAATTCACTATTAAAAGAATTGTACCAAAGGGCTTATTATCAGTTTGATCAGGATGATATACAGACTGAGTTTAAAAATATTGTTGAAAGCAAGAAGAAAAGGTTGTTGGAAAGGGTTGCGGGGGACGAAGAGCTTCTTGCCATATTTGGCATACTTGAAGATGATTATATATTTTCCAATAAAATAAAACATATCTACAGACATATTAAGATGGCTTCAAGCCTCAAAGACAATATTTCGCTGGTGGAATATGCCATAAGAAAGGATATTCACGCGATTAATATTATGGTTTGCACAAAAGATAAAGCCGGTATTTTGAAAAAGCTGGTAGGTGCTATTGCTTATATGGATTTCAATATTTTAGGAGCACAAATATATACTTTTGGCAAAAACATAGCCGTGGATACATTTCAGGTTTCACTTGAAAATGTAGATTTGGAGCAGGTTGAAACTGCCATGGATAGACTTAAGAGCACAATAGACAGCATTTTGCTAAATGAAAAAGATATCGATTCCATGCTGCAAAAGAGCAGAATTAATCTTTTTGGTAAAAAGAAGTTGCAACGTCATTTAAATAGCAAAGTGAATCTGGATAATGAAATCTCTTCCCAATATTCTGTTATCGACGTGTTTACTTATGACTATAAAGGGCTTTTGTATGATATTCTAAAAATATTTGAAGAGAATGGCATATATGTCCAAAGTGCAAAAATTTCCACTGACGTTGACAGGGTTGTTGACTCATTTGCTGTTACCGATTTAAACGGCAATAAGTTGTCTGACAAGCTTTTTAATGAGAAGATTAAACCTTTGATTTTGGCAAAACTTGAAAGCCCGGACAAAATTAACTAAAGTTGCCGAATATGGCCAACATAATGGTATAACAGCTATATTTTCATATAGGCTTAAAATATGGCTGCAATATATTCATGCCTATTTGTATGTTACCTCACGCTTATTCGTCCTTTATAACGGTAACCCTTAAGATTTCTTCAATGGTTGTAATGCCCATTTTTGCAAGTTTAAGACCTGAGTCAAACATCGTTGAAAATCCGCCTTGTATGGCTGCTTTTCTCAATTCCTCACTGTTTGCACCTTTTACAACCATTTCTCTTAAGTTAGAATTTATTTTAAGCACTTCATAAATTCCAATCCTCCCTTGGTATCCCGTATAATGGCATTCAGGGCATCCTTCCCCTTTTACAAACCGTACATTTTCTTCTATTTCTCCAATTCTATCAAGAAATTCTTGTGGCGGGGTATATTCAACAGCACAATTCATACATACTTTTCTAACCAATCTCTGCCCGACAATTCCTATCAGTGAGGAGCCTACCAAAAATGGTTCAATCCCCATATCCATAAGTCTTACAACTGCGCTTACCGCGTCGTTAGTGTGTATCGTTGATAGGACTAAGTGACCGGTAAGTGAAGCTTGTATTGATATCTCTGCAGTTTCTTTATCCCTTATTTCACCAACCATTATTATATCAGGGTCTTGCCTTAAAATAGACCTTAATGCGGAGGCAAAAGTCACATTTGCGGATTCATCCACTTGCACTTGATTGATAAGTTTAAAATTGTATTCAATTGGGTCTTCAACGGTTACAATATTTTTTTCAACGGAGTTTAGTTTTGAAAGGGTAGCATATAATGTTGTGGTCTTACCGCTACCGGTAGGTCCTGTTATTAATATAATCCCATACGGTTTTGAAATAATGGATTCATAAATTTCAAGGTTTTGACTACTCATCCCGATACTTTTCAAATCCAGGACAACGTTGCTTCTGTCAAGTATCCTTAAGACAACCTTTTCTCCGTAGTATGTAGGGAGGGTCGAAGCCCTGAAGTCTATATCCTTGAAATTTACTCTAATCTTAAATCTCCCGTCTTGAGGAGCTCTTTTTTCCGCGATATCCATATTTGCAAGAATTTTTATCCTTGAAGTTATGGGTGAGTGCAGACTTTTGTTGACTGCCAATACTTCATGTAAAATACCGTCAATTCTATATCTGACCCTGAGCTTATCTTCATCAGGCTCAATATGGATATCACTTGCTCCTTCATTTATCCCTTTTGTTAAAATACCATCTACCAAGTTTACAATCGGGGCATCTTGAGACAAGCTTTCCAAAAATTCATCATCTGAAAGGTTGCCGATTATCTTTTTTTCTACATCCGTTGCTATCTTGAACAATCTGTCTTCCGTACCATAGATTTTTTCAAGGCCATAATAAAGGTCATCAGTAGTCAAAAGTACAGGCAAAATATTTTTCCGTGTCATTCTTGAAAGTTCATCCATAGCATCTATGTTCATCGGGTCGTTTGTTGCAAGTGTGATGAGATTATCAGAATATTTAAGAGGTATTACTTTATATTTTCTTGCAATCTGCTCAGGGATAAGCTTTTTAAGGTCAGCAGTCAGCTCATAATCAGAAATGGAGACCATTTCTACACCCACTTGTTCAGATACTGCTTTTAAAAGGTCATATTCGGTTATATAATTAAGGTCGATAAGTATCTCACCAAGTTTTTTCCCTGTCCTTGCCTGTTCGCTTAAGGCAACTTTAAGCTGCGCCTCTGTAATAAGATTTTTACTTAAGAGTAATTCACCGATTTTTACTTTTTTAAGCTTCATATCTGCTCCTTATTCAGCCCTTATAATGGGTTACAAATAAAATTTCAAATCTTCAATGTTTGTAATTGCTTTGTAAATGTTTTCAAGCTCTCCATAAGATTTTACCATTACCGTAACTGTATAGCTAATAAAATTTTCATCTCTGCTTGCCTTTGGATCAGGGATATCAACATCAAAAAATAATTCTCTCACCGATAATTTAAAGTTTTCGCTGTTTTTCCCGACTATTTTAAAAGTATGCAAGCAGGGAAATTTCATTAAATCTTGCATATTTGACATGTATTGTCCTCGTTTGCTATATTTTGTGCAATTTTTAATTGGGTCAGCCACTGCCCAAAAATTCTCCCTTTCCCTTCATACTTTTTTATCTCTTTTATAAATTTGTCAGGGATAGGGGTAGGGGATTCATTTTCCCATTTACTCCCCGGCAGAGGCATAAAGTAGTGTGAATGAATTCTAACCTTTTTGTGCCAATCAGAAATCCATGCAAAAGTCTCATTCAATGTTTCTTCCGTTTCAAAAGGGAGGCCGAATATAAAATCCACATCCACATTAAATCCATATTTTAAAAAGATATCAATGGCATTTTCGACTTTGTTAATTTCGTCAGACCTGTTAATTTTTTTGAGCTGACTTTTTGATGCAGTTTGCAAGCCAATTACAACTCGTCTGTTATAGCAAAATTCCTTTAAGATTTTTACAAGGTCTTCTGTGACAAAATAAGGGTTTATTTCTGAAGGGAAAGAGCCGAAAAATATCCTCGCTCTATTTTCAGTGACCTTTTTTATCCCAGTCAATAAATCGTAAATGGCGTTGATATTTATACTTTTGTCATACATATAAGATGCGGCATCGGGGGAGATAAATCGGTAATCTTTTTTCTCATATTTGTATGAGTATCGAATATTATTTAATATGCTTTCTATGCTTCTATGCCTAAGTTTCCCGGGGAAAAGTGCAGGTGTTTGACAGTAGCTGCATCTGTATTGACACCCTCTCATTATTTCAATGGCACCAAACATTAATACTTTTTTGGGGTAGGCATCAAATTCATCCAGATTAACTTTTGTATTATTTTTATAAATCCCTTTTTGTAAGCTTCCTTGAAGATGAGATTCCACAATCTCTTTTAGTACAAATTCCCCTTCCCCCACACAGACGCAGTCAAAAAGTTCAGCCATCTTTTCAGGTCTGGCGGAAGGGTGTGGACCGCCGCAGACTAAAATATTTCCCTCCGTCTTGAGCATTGACACAATGTTGATATATTTTGTAAAATTAAGGCTATTAAAAGAGCAGAATATCATACTGTTTTTTAATTTTAACTGCGGTATATTTTCAAAATTTACCACAGAGTATGAATATTCGGGAAAAAATTTTTCAAAAGCGCAAATTAGAGCGCGAATTGAAAATCTGTTAAATTTGTCGAGTATGAATACAAAATCAGTTTTTTTTGACATACAGAAGCATATCCTTGTATTTGTAGACCTCTACTTCATCTCCCGGCTTCAAACTTTCTTCACCGACAGCATCCCAGTATTCACCGTTAATAAACACTTTGCCTTTGCTCCCTTCCCAAACTTTTACGACAGCGGTCATTCCAATAAGTTTTTCCATCCCTGTTTCAGGTTTCTTTTTAAAATCTTTTAACACAAGCCTTCCGATAATTACGGCAATTGCGATAATGAAAATGATTGTGGTTGCAATAACGGTATATGAAACACCAATTTCCATATTCCCCTCTTTATTAAAGAGCAACTTCATCCCAAATATAAGGCTTATGATTGAAGCCACCGTCAAAAGTCCAAAGCTCGGGATAAAAATCTCAAGAGCCAAAAGTGCTATCCCTGCCAATATTAGCAAAAGAGCCATATAATTTAAAGGGATAATATTTATGCCAAATAAAAACAAAATAATTGCTACGATTCCTATTCCCGCAAAAACAAACGTCCCCGGCATTTTTAGTTCTAAAAAAATACTTAGTACTGCAATAATTAAAAGAAGGATTAAGACATTGGGGTCGGATAAAAATATGGAAATCTTTTCATAGACGTTTGGTTTGATGTATATGCTGTTTAAATTATTTTCATGATATTCTTTTTTTATTAACTCAAGTATGTCGCTGTCAGAGTTTGCAATATAGTCAATTAGTCCGTTTTTTATAGCCTCTTTTGCAGTATAACTCTTTGAATTTAGCACAGTATCAAGAGCAGCATCAATATTGCGACCTTTCTTTTCAGCGATTGATTTTATGAAGGCAGCTGTGTCATTTTCAACCTTTTTACCTATCTCCCCTTCAATATCTTTCCCTGTAACGCTTACAGGGTGGGCAGCACCGATATTGGTCCCTTCGGCCATAACAGCTAAATCTGATGCCAATACGATAAAAGTACCTGCCGAGCCTGCTCTTGCCCCTTGAGGGGAAACAAACGATATGACCTTTATATCGCTTTCAAAAATATCCTGAACGATTTTTCTCGTCGAGTCAAGCACACCTCCGGGTGTGTCTATTTTAAGCACAAGAAAGCCTGAGTCCTTCTCTGTCAGCTCAATAGCATTTCTGATATATTTGCTTGTGAAAGGGCTTATCACCCCTTTTACTTCAAGAAAGTATACATTTTTTGCAAAAAGCGTTGAGGTTGATAGTGCAATCAGCAAAAATACCAAAATTTTCTTCATATCGCCTCGCATTAAACTTTTTTAAGTTTAAAAAAATGTATTTTCCCCGGTATTGCGAATTTTCTATAATATTTTGTTTGATAATAGTCTATAAGGTCTGTTTCATAAGGTTTTTCAAAACAAGAAGTCAGAGAGACCACTGGCTTTAGGTTTTCTGCTATCTCTTCACCGTAATCGTTATGGTCTGTTGCTATGAAGATATGTCCGTCTTTTACAAGTTTATCCGATAAGAGCTGCAGAAAGTCTGTTTTTAATAGTCTTCTTTTGTTGTGCTTTTTTTTAGGCCACGGATCAGGAAAGTTTATATAAAAATTTTTTACGCTGTTGCTTGGCAAAAGATTTACAAAAAAAGCTCCATCGTAATGTATCAACCTTACATTTTTGCTATCAAGCTTTTCACACCTTTTAATGGCTTTTCGAATGATTTTTTTATAAACCTCAAACCCAAGGAAATTTTCATTTTTGTTAAGATTGGCATAATGGGCTATAAATTCACCATTGCCAATGCCTATCTCAACATTAACGGGATTTTCGTTACCGAATATTTCCTTGAAATCAATTTTGTCATATTCGGCGTAAGGGGTTATTTGAGGTTTTATCTCGTCAGAAAAAGCATAAATTTTTTCTGTAAAATCTAACTTTAAATGAATTAAATCAGTTTCCATTTTACACCATTGTCTATTATAGCAGTAACTTTTTCAAGTTTTTCAAGATATTTTAAATAACCTTTTATGGTAGAAGATACAAGTAAGAAATATTCTGCTTCAAACGGGATATTTAATACATTCATTATCTTTGCTGAGATATCATCTGCGTTGGCATATAGCATCTTTTTTAAAGTGTCTGTAATCATTCCGGAAATGAATTCGGTATGTTTTATATTTTCATCAATTAAGCCATTTGTGTCATCTTTAGATAATACCCCTTTGTGACAAAAGACTATGTATTCAAAATCTGTATTTTTTAGCTTGTTAAGGGAATTAACATATTCTTCAACGTCATAAAGATAAAGTATTTTGTGCTTTTCGATAACCTCTTTTGAAAATATGGCATCCCCTGCATATAATATATTGTTAATTTTAAAGCCGCAATGTCCAGGAGAGTGCCCGAAAAGTTCGATTACTTCAGCTTTTAAATTTGTATGGTTTTCAAAGGTTGAAACATTGGTCAGAGGTTTGGCACATAAAAATTTGCTTTTACCCTTTTTAAATGACGCTCCACCATAAAGAAGAGCGGATTCAAGTTCAGGAAGAGAGCAAAAAGATAATTCATTTTTATGAATATAAGTCTTGCAATTATTTCTATTTTCGAAAAAGCTATTTCCGCCAATATGGTCAGCATGGGAATGAGTGTTTAAAATTGCTACTACATCTTTGCCTATAGTTTTACTGAGCTTTTTTGCCGCATCGACACTTAGACAGGTATCAAATAAAGTCACGCCGTCACCAGTGTCAATAAAAATTGTATTCAGTGCTCCAGAGTCTATTATAAAAATATCATTAAGCTTTGTAATTTTCATTTATGAATTTTTCTAACTCTTTAATCAAAATGTTTACGTCCAATCCGTGCATAAGGCACCCTTTTTCAAGGGTTTCTGTTTGAATCCCCATGCAACTGATGCATCCCATATTGAGGCTATTGAAAACTTCCACACATTTTGGGTATTTTTTTAAAACATCTGAAATCTTCATATTTTTGTTAAGCATAGCTTCCTCCTTTAAAAAAAGACTTGATTATTTTATCATATTTATGTTAGCATTCCGTCTTCTCAAAATCAAGAAATATATAGGAGGACCTTAAAATGGCAAGAAAGTGTGATATTTGTGGAAAAGGCCCTATGTTTGGAAATACAATAAGTCACGCCCACAACGTATCTAAAAGGGTATTTTACCCTAACGTTCATAAAGTAAGAGTTGTGGAAACTGACGGTTCTGTTGTCAGAAAGAAAGTTTGTACCAAATGTCTTAAGGCCGGAAAAGTCAAAAAAGCTTAAATGCCTGCACCTGATGCAGGCATCTTTCCCTCTTAAAAGTCTATATCGCCCTATATGACTAAATCTCTTTTTTCCCGGAATAAGAAGAAATCGGGTGATTTGAGCTTTAAAAATCATTTATCTTTGTATCAATATGTGTATAATATTTTTTTATAAAAATTTAGCAGGTGCAATTTGAGAGTAGTTATTATCGGTGCAGGGGAAGTCGGGTACAACATCGCGGAACAGCTGATTCTCGAAAAGAAGGATGTTATCCTTATCGATAAAGACCCCGAAAAAACCAAAAGAGCCTCTGGTCATTTGGATTGTCTTGTTTTAACGGGCGAAGGGACTAATATCGATACTTTGAAGCAGGCAGGGATTGAACAGGCGGATATATTTATCAGCGTTACAAATTCTGATGAAGTAAATATGATCTCCTGCTTTGTTGTGGCAAATGAATTTAATGTGCCGGTGAAACTGGCTCGAGTGCGCAATCTTGAATATGGTAAGACAAGAATGTTTACCAAAACAAAGATTGGAATCGATTTTGCCGTTAACCCTGAATTTGAAGCAGCCAAATCCATTGTGAAGACTGTAGAGCATGGTGCGACTACCGATGTCTTCTCTTTTGAAGACTTGGATGTTCAGTTTAGAGATGTCTATGTTGATGAAGAGTGCAATCTTGACGGGAAAAGTATAAAAGATATTAGGCAGCTTGTTACGGGTGATTTTCTTATTGCGGGGATATTAAGGGATGATGATATAATTATTCCTCACGGAGAAACGGTTGTCAAAAGTAATGACCATATTTTTGCCGTCGGTACAAAGAAAAGTATTTATCAGTTTTTACAAAAGAGTGGTATTAAAAGCAAAAAAATAAAAAAAGTGCTAATTATCGGTGGTGGAAGCATAGGTAGCAAAGTGGCTGAGTCGCTAAGTTTTCGCGGAAGGTCGGTTACTGTTGTCGACAGTGACTATGATGTTTGCAAAAATTTGGCTGAAAAGTTCCCTGATGTAACTGTACTGCACGGTGATATTTCGGATGATTCTATTTTTGAAGATGAGCAGCTTGATGAACACGATTTGATTATTACAACTACCGATAAAGAAGAATTAAATATATTAACTGCGGTTTATGGCAAAACTCTTGGGATAAAAAGAGCTATTGCACTGGTGAACAAAGCTAATTACCTTAAGATATCGAGAAATTTAGGGATAGATGCTACCATAAGTCCAAAAATAAGCTCTGCAAGTGCTGTCTTGAGATTTATCAGGCGAGGGAATATCAAGGCAGTTCACACGATTTTTGACGGTATGGCTGAAGCGATAGAGTTTAAAGTCTCTCCCGGAAGCTCAATAGCAAACAAGCTTGTCAAAGACCTGCATCTACCTGAAAAAACACTTATTGTCGCAGTAAATAGAAATTATGAAGATTATATCCCTGGCGGTGATTTTGAAATCAAGCCTGGTGACAATGTTATTGTGTTTGCTAAAAAAGAGTCGATAAAGAAGCTCGAAGAGTCAGTAATAGTCTGATATGAATCTTTTAAGTGTAATTAGAGTAATTGCTGTACTTGTCATTGTCTTGTCGGCATTTATGATTATTCCTGCTGGTACTGCCATTTACTATGGTGAATATAACGTGGCCGTTGCTTTTTTGAAAACGATTGTTTTCTTTGCCGCTGTTGGTGGAATTTTGTATAAAACAATGTCTAATCGTGTAAAGCCCAACTTAGGGATAAGGGATGGATTCTTGCTTGTGACTTTAAGCTGGATTGCAATCTCCTTTATAGGTGCGATACCGTTTTATCTAAGCGGTGAAATCAAAACATTTACGGATGCCTTTTTTGAAACGGCTTCAGGATTTACTACGACAGGAGCAACAATCCTTGAAGATATAGAAGGGGTGGCAAAGTCGGCTCTTTTATGGCGTGCTTTGACACATTGGCTCGGTGGAATGGGTATTGTTGTATTGACAGTCGCGATTTTACCAATTTTAGGTATTGGTGGCTTACAGCTTGTAAAAGCAGAAGCCCCTGGGCATACGGTAGATAAACTTTCCCCGCGGATAGCCGAGACTGCAAAGATATTATGGAGTATATATGTAGGTTTGACGTTACTTCAGACGGTGTTAATGATGCTCGGAGGGGTAAGCTTTTTTGATGCGATAACCCACGCATTTGCCACAATGGCAACGGGCGGATTTTCTACCAAGAATGCAAGCGTAACAGGTCTTAACTCCCCTTTTGTGGAGGTAGTGGTTACGATTTTTATGTTTCTTGCCGGTGTAAATTTTGCACTACATTTCAGATTTATGACAGGCAGGTTTAAGTTTGTATTAAAAGACAGTGAATTAAGAGCTTATGTGGGTATTTTTGTAATATCTTCATTATTAATTGCTGCAAATTTATATCATAACTACTACCCGACTCTACAGGAAAGTCTCAGGTATGCTTTTTTTCAAGCTGCCACAATTTTGACTACAACAGGTTTTGCTTCGGCAGACTATGAAAAATGGCCGTATTTTTCTCAGGTAATACTTTTTGCTTTAATGTTTGTGGGTGGGTGCACAGGCTCCACGGGCGGAGGGATTAAGGTTTTAAGAATCGTTACCCTTTTAAAACAGGGGCTTAATGAAATGAAATATCTTTTACATCCAAGAGGTGTATTTATTTTAAAAATCTCGGGAAATACCATTAAAAAAGATATAGTCTACGCCATATCAGGTTTTTTCTTTCTCTATATATTTACAATCCTTGTTGTCACACTAATCGTTTCTTTTACTGGTGAAGACATACTGACCTCTTTGACTACCGCTCTTGCTACCGTGGGGAATATTGGGCCCGGATTTGGTAAAGTAGGTCCAGCCGAAAATTATGCTTTTTTTACAGATTTTATTAAATGGGTTTTAAGTTTTGCGATGATTGCAGGAAGGCTTGAAATTTATACATTTTTGGTGATATTCTTCCCTTACTTTTGGAAAAAATAATGGCTTGCCGCATATCTATTCGAGGTATTGTGCAAGGGGTAGGTTTTCGCCCCTTTGTTTATAATCTTGCGCTCACTGATAATCTTAAAGGATGGATTTCTAACAATACAAATGGGGTTGAAATAGTTTTGGATTCTTCCGTTGAAACGGGGATGAATTTTTTAAATAAAATATTGGATAATCTCCCTCCGTTGGCATATGTCCTTGATTATAATGTTGAAGAGGTTGCCAGTGAGGAAAAAGCTGATAAGTTTTACATAAAGGAATCCTCTATTTGCGAAGGGGTGACATTTGTTTCCCCTGATACTTCAATTTGTGATGACTGCAAGCGAGAGCTTTTTGATAAGAGTCACCATAAGTATCTCTATCCATTTATAAATTGTACAAATTGCGGTCCAAGATACTCGATTATTGAAAATATCCCCTATGACAGGATAAACACTTCAATGAAATACTTTGAGATGTGTGATGTTTGTAAATGTGAGTATGAAAGTGTGACAAACAGGAGATTTCACGCTCAACCAAACGGTTGCCATTTATGCGGGCCAAAAATTTACTTTAAAAATTTTGAAGGGGATAAACTACTTGATATTGCAGCAGATTTTTTAAATAGCGGCAAAATAATAGGAGTTAAAGGCATCGGTGGGTATCATATTATTTGCGATGCTTTTAACCTTGATGCGGTTAATAGGGTGAGAGATTTTAAAAATAGGCGGTTTAAGCCCTTTGCACTTATGGTAAAAGACAAAAATATTCTTTTACAATATGGGATTAATTTAACAAAAGAAGAGGAAAAACTTTTTGAAAGCAAAATATCTCCCATTCTGATTAAATATGTGGATAACGATAACTTTAAACATATTAATCCTTTAGGTAAAAATATAGGGATTATGAAGGCATATACCCCTATTCATTTACTCTTGTTTGAAAGGTTCAAGGGGGATTTTCTTATTGCTACAAGCGGTAATAAAAAGGATGAGCCCATTGCAATAGATGCTGAGAGTGCTGAGAAAATTTTGGGGGATGTTTGTGACCTATTTATTCATAATAACAGAGATATTGTAAATAGGGTAGATGACTCCCTTGTAACATTTATCAAAAAGGCGCCTTATATTTTAAGAAGAAGCAGAGGGTATGCACCTCTTCCGGTGGTTATGGAAAATAGAAATAAAATACAAGTGGCGGGGCTTGGGGCAAATCTTAAAAGCACTATCTGTTTTTTGAAAGATGATTTTGCTTTTATAAGTCAGTATGTCGGGGACTTGGAAAATTATGAAACACAAAATTTTTACATTGAAGTTTATAATAGGATGAAAAATCTTTTTGAGGTTGAGCCTGAAGTTTTAATAACTGACCTGCACCCTAACTTTTTTACAACCAAATTTGCAAGCACCTTTGGAGTTAATATTTACAGTGTTCAACACCATGTTGCCCACATGTATGCCAATATGGCTGAAAATAATTTGAAAGATAATGTTATCGGGGTAATTTTTGACGGAGTTGGGCTTGGGGATGACGGCAAAATTTGGGGTGGTGAAATATTTGTAAAAAAAGGTAGCTTATTCCGTGAAATTCATCCTGAATACACGCCTCTTGTAGGCGGTGAGACAGCTATCAAAAACCCTTATAGAATGTTTTTATCATATCTCGCATATTTTAATATGGATACCGGGTTTTTAAATGATAAGCAGTTGAAAGACTATAATTTGATTAAAAGAATGATTGAGAATAATATCAACGTGATAGAAACATCGAGTATGGGTAGATTTTTTGAGGGCATAGGGGCATTCTTGCTATCTATAGAAAAAAATGAGTTTGAAGCACATTCGGCGATTGCCCTTGAAGGGATATGCAGAAAAGATATTAATGAATTTTATGAATTTGAAATCATTGATAATGAAATAAGGATAAAAAATATAATTGCTTCCGTAATAAATGATTTCATCAATGGAGTCGAAACAGCAACAATCGCAACAAAATTTCACAACACTGTTACTCATATAGTGCTGAAATCGGCTATTTTGATGAGAGAGAAACATCTCTTGGATAAGATTTGCCTTTCCGGTGGTGTTTTCCAAAATATTTTTTTGCTGGAAAAAACAATTGCACTTTTAGAGCAGCAAGGTTTTAACGTGTTTGTGCATAAAAATATTCCGTCAAACGATGGCAGTATCTCTCTGGGGCAGGTTTATTACTTTCTTTTACATAGTGAAAAATCACATAGTGCTTAATACTCTATCTTTGCTCAACATTCTTTTATAATTCTAATTATGTTCGCCATTAGCTCACTGTATGAGCGAAAAACGCTCATTTAATGTATTAAAATCAAAGTTTATGCATAACTATTTTGGCATATTTTTTTCATTAAACATACCAACTTTTAAAAGGAGGAATGCATATGTTGAAAAAAGTTTTATCTTTGATGTTAGTTTTTGTTTTTGCTTTAACTGTTGGCATTAGTAAAGCAAGAGCTGAGCAAAGGCTTATAATTGCTACGGCTACAACGGGCGGGACATATTATCCTGTAGGTGTCGCAATCGGAACACTTTTGAGTATTAAACTTGCGAATTCAGATAAGATTACCGCTACTGCTATTAACTCTGCCGGTTCCGGTGAGAATATCCAGATGTTAAACAACAAAGAAGCTGACCTTGCTATTTTGCAAGCCCTTTTTGGTTTGAATGCTTATAATGGTACCGGGCCTTATGAAGGCAAACCTGTAAAGTCTTTCAGATCAATTACTATGCTTTGGAAAAATGTTGAACATTTTCCGATTTTGGCAAAATATGTAAAGACAGGCACAATTATCGACTTGAAAGATTTTCCTAAAAAGTTTTCTATTGGTAAAAGGGGTAGTGGTACTGAAGGCTCTGGAAGGACAATCCTCTCTGCTGTAGGTATTGATCCTGACTCTCTTGACCTTGAGTATCTTGGATATAACCCGTCTGTTCAGGCTATGATGGACAATCGTATTGGCGGAGCAAATATTCCAGCAGGTGTCCCTGTATCTTCAATTACTCAGCTTTATGCACAAATGGGTGCAGATAAAGTAAAGGTGCTTGATTTTACTGATGAGCAGCTAAAACAAATTAGAGCCAAATATCCTATTTGGGTAAGATATACTATTCCTGCAGGCACATATCCCGGCCAAAAGACAGAAATTAAAACAATTGCTCAGCCTAACTTCTTGGCAGTAAGAGAAGATTTACCTGAGGATGTTGTTTACAAGATTACTAAGACAATTTATGAAAATCTTCCATTTTTAAATAATATTCATAAAGCAACAACTGCAATGAATATCAAAGAGGCTTTGGACGGGCTTCCAGTGCCGCTTCACCCTGGTGCTGTAAAGTATTATAAAGAAGTTGGGCTTGATATACCACAAGAGCTTTTGAAGTAATGCAAATTTGTGGAGGGGTACTCCCCTCCATTTGTAGATTTATTTAAAAGGAGAAGCCATGTTTTTTTTC
Source organism: Deferribacteraceae bacterium V6Fe1 (assembly GCA_022813675.1). Lineage (GTDB taxonomy): Bacteria > Chrysiogenota > Deferribacteres > Deferribacterales > Deferrivibrionaceae > Deferrivibrio > Deferrivibrio metallireducens. The sequence goes on from CP063375.1 coordinate 948,349, forward strand.
AAAAAGAAAACACAAGAAGACATTGTTGAAGATGGTGTTCAAACGGATGCAAGTGGTGAAGCGATAACTGTCCAAAGAGTGTTTGATGGAAAGCAGCAGAAATTTCTTTATTTTTTTGGGATATGTATGTCCCTATTTCATCTTTGGGTAAATACTGTTGGCATTATGCCTGAAATTCAGAGAAATGCAGTGCATTACGGTTTTGTTTTATTCTTAGGGTTTCTTATTTATCCGATTAATCGAACTCTTGCCAATAAAACACTAAAGCTGGACTATATATTGGCGATACTTTCTTTTTTAGTAGGGCTTTATTTGGTATTTTTTGAAGATGCCCTGCATGCTAGAAATGAAATTCCCGTAACTATGGACTTGATTGCGGCAAGTGTGGCAATAATTTTAATGCTGGAAATTACAAGAAGGACTTCCGGTTGGTTAATCCCGATTCTTGCAATTATTTTTATTTCATATTCACTTTTTTTAGGGAAAATAATCCCCGGGTTATGGAATTTCCCCGGTGTAACTATAGAGCGACTTTTATATAGGATGTATTTTGCACCTGACGGACTATTTGGTACAATTGCAACAATTTCATCTACGTTTGTTTTCTTATTTGTCCTTTTTGCTGCCTTTCTTATAAAATCAGGAGCCGGTGAATTTATAATTAATTTGGCAGTATCCCTTATGGGGCATACAACCGGCGGGCCTGCAAAAATGGCTGTATTTGCAAGCGGACTTATGGGTTCTGTTTCTGGGAGTGCAGTGGCAAATACCGTTGGGACAGGTTCGATAACTATACCTATGATGAAAAAGATAGGTTTTAGCCCTAAATTTGCAGGTGGTGTTGAAGCCGCTGCAAGTACAGGCGGACAGTTGATGCCGCCTATTATGGGTGCAGGTGCTTTTATCATGGCTCAGTGGACTCAGATATCTTATCTTACAATTGTTGCGGTTTCTTTTATCCCTGCAATTATGTATTTTTTGAGTGTTGCATTTTTTGTTCATTTAAGGGCAAAAAAAAGAGGTATAAAACCTATCCCTAAAGATGAATTACCGAAGTTTAGAGAGGTAATGAAAAGCGGTTGGAACTTTTTTATACCTATTTTTGCTTTGATGTTTTTACTTGTTAAAGGGTATACTCCTACGTATGCAGCTTCCATGGGTATTTTGGCAGTGGTAGTTGCCAGTTGGTTTAACCCAAAGACAAGAATGGGATTTAAAGATATCTTGGATGCACTTTATTTGGGTGCAAGAAATATGGTAACTACCGGTGTGATATTACTTTGCTCAGGGATTATTGTAGGGATTGTTTTAATGGTTGGAATGGGTGTTAAGTTTTCCATGATGATTACTTCCATTGCCGGTGGCAGTGTTTTTTTTACAATTTTATTAATTGCACTGGCTTCTTTAATACTTGGGATGGGATTGCCAGTAACTGCATCATATATTGTTTTGGCCGTACTTGCTGCACCATCACTTGTATCACTATTGATGAAAGATTACCTAATCGCCCATTTCGGTCTTACTCCGGAGATGGCCCTTGACCCGAATGTTGTTCAGCAGATGACAGCCCTTGTGCCACCCGATGTTGCAATGGGAGCGCTTCTTGCCTCACACCTTTTGATTTTCTGGTATTCTCAAGATGCAAATGTTACCCCTCCCGTTTGTTTGGCGGCATATTCCGCAGCGGGGATTGCAGGGAGCAAACCCCTTGAAACGGGCTTGGAGTCTTGGAAGTTGGCCAAAGGGCTTTACATTATTCCGCTTATGTTTATTTATGAGCCGGCCATATTATTTCAGGGACCACTGGTAACAACTATTGAAAATATTATTACCGGCACGATAGGCTTGTTTATATTTGCGACCTTCTTTGAAGGATATTTTATAAGAGAAATAAATTGGGTCGAGCGAATAATACTTGGCGTTGCCGCATGGTTATTATTTTGGCCTGAAACGTATTCAAACATAGCAGGTGTAGTTATTGTTATTTTGATGTGGTTATATTTGAAAAAGACCAAAGATAAATATACGCCTGCAGAGGTTTAATTTAGGTTAATGATAAATCGTTGGCTTCTTTTTCAGTTAAGGGCTCAACGGTTATGGTTTTAAAGTTTGAGTAAGTTACAAAGCCCTCCTTTGTTTTGGGGGGCTTTTTTACGTATTTTTTGATAGTATAATCTATATTTACTTTTTTATCATTTTTTGCCTTGCTAAAATATGCGGTGATTCTGCCTGCAAAAATTAAAATATCTTCCGGAATGTCTGCTTGACTGCTACTTTTAACAATAATATGTGCGGAAGGTATTTTTTGTGCATGCATCCAAATATCCGTGTTTGATGCCATGTGAAACACAAGCTCATGGTTGGATTTGCTATTTTTACCTATTAGTATTTCATAGTCTTTGTAGCTTATCTTTTTTATCCTATCGACTATTTCCCTTTTTTTGACCTCTTTCTTTTTGTTAAAATAAGATTGATATATCAGCGCAAGCTCATTTGTTGCGGCATTTTCAATATTAAACTCTTCCTCTTTTAAGCTTAAAATATTTGACTCTATCTCCGATATTCGATTTTCAAGCGGAGGAATACTTCTTTTTAGCTTTTTATACCTTTCAAATAGCTTTTGAATTTTTTCGTCAATATTACCCAATTTATCGGTATCAATGGTTATCTGTTCGATACCGCTCTCAGTGTAATAATTGAGGGTAGCTACCCCTTTTTTATCTTTAAGCAGATGATAATTTGATTTTAAAATTTCGGCCTCAAGCCTAAATTTATCATATTCTGAGGCCTTTTTTAACTCCTCTTTCAACTTTTTTAAAAGTGTTTCCTCTTTTGTAATTTTTTTGGCAATCAGATTCAAAAGTTTGTTTTTTAACGTGTTTTCGTCATTTTTGGCTTTATTTTTCGGCGTTAATGAAGATATTTTAATTTTCTGTAAAGTATCTTTTATCATAAAAGGGTAAAATTTCCCTTTGCCGTCAATATAAAGATATTCATCATTAAGGTAATCTTTTATTGTTTTAACGGTATACTCGTACCCTTTTCCCTTTAGTAAAGTGTCTGCAAATTGTGCGGTAGGCGGATAAAAACCCTCAAGGTCGTTAAACGTTTTTATATTTTCACTTTTAATGGTATCAATGGTAAATATCTTGTTACGTTTAAAATATTGGTAAACAGCACCTACAGATATATCTCTGTCTTTATCCACATTGTTTTCAGACAGTCTAAAAATAATTTTCCGGTTTTCATTTAAGATAAAAAAGTTGGAGTTGCCGCCTATAATTTCAGCAATAAAATAAAAGTGTTCAATTTTGCCGCTTTGCTTTCTGCTGGCAATTTTGCATTCCAATATCCTATCGTAGCCTCTTTGACTTACTTCCAAAATAGCTTGTTTTTTGTTAAAAAAGCCCAGTTTTGATAATTTTGAAACATCGGGGTTAAAAAGAATAATATTGTTTTTAACGTCAAACAGGATAATCTCTTTCCTATCTTTATAAATATCAAGAAGAATGCCTTCATCGGTCTGATAGACAGAATTTAATTCACAAGGTATAAAGTGTTTGCTAATAAAATTTTTGATTTTAAAAAGTGAAAGCCCATCCATTAGCTGTTTAAAAATCTTTCAAAAGATTTTTTATCGTTTGCTTTGAGATAAGCCTCTTCGGGGCTGATTACTTTTTGCATCAAAAAGTCCATGATGGACTGATCCATAAGCTGCATCCCGTCCCCTTTCCCCGTTTGTATCATAGAAGGTATCTGGAATGTTTTCCCCTCTCTGATAAGATTGGCAATTGCACTGTTTACAAAGAGTATTTCAAGGGCTGCTACACGTCCCGGCTTGTCACATCTTTTAAGTAGCTGTTGAGAGATAACGCCCTTCAAAGATTCGGAAAGCATTGTCCTAATTTGGGCTTGCTGCCCTGCAGGGAAGGCATCTATTATTCTGTCAACCGTTTTGGCTGCGGAGTTTGTATGCAGAGTCCCAAACACCAAGTGCCCTGTCTCTGCAGCAGTAATGGCAAGCTCTATTGTTTCAAGGTCACGCATTTCACCTACTAAAATCACATCGGGGTCTTCTCGCAGTGCAGCTCTTAGTGCAGCACTGAAAGACTCGGTATGAGTGGATACTTCCCTGTGATTTACAAGGCACTGTTTGTTTACGTGGACAAATTCTACCGGGTCTTCAATGGTCAATATATGGTCTTTTCTTGTTGAATTGATATAATCTATCATTGCCGCAAGTGTAGTGGATTTACCGCTACCTGTTGGTCCTGTTACCAAAACAAGCCCTCTCGATAATTTTGTAAACCGCAATATACTTTCCGGCAGTCCCAAGTCTTGAGCAGACAATATTTTTGAAGGGATTATCCTAAAGACTGCTCCAAGCCCTCGTTTTTGGTAAAAATAGTTTGCTCTGAATCTTGCTACTCCGGGCATCTCATAGGCAAAGTCAAGGTCTTTTTTTTCAAGGAATCGTTTCTTTTGCTCTTCAGTAATTATTTCAAAAAGGAGCATTTTTAGTATATCATTTGTGAGCTCCTGATATTTTATCTCTTCCAATTCACCATGTTTTCTCACTTTCGGTTTACATCCGGCGCTCAAATGCAGGTCACTTGCATCATTTTCAATCATATATTTGAAAAAAGCATCGATTTTAGCCATGTTTCACCTCAAAACGGTAACCTAAGTTAGCGCAATTTTTACATTTTCCCCCTTTGCAAGATTCACACAAAACAGGGAGCAGTGAGTTTTCCGGCAGATTATCACCAAAATTGTCAATCAGATTAATAATATTGTTGCCGAGTATAAACCGCTTGAAAGAGATAAAGTTATAACCCGGTAAAGGGAGTTCAGACTTAAAAATATTAAGTTTCCCGTAGTAATTTAGGTCAGTGAAAAGGGGCATTTTGTCAGGAAATATGCCGAATATATTTATAATATTAATACTGGATAATTCTAAAATAGGATAGACAAAAAGGGCAAATCCTTTTGAATTTGTAAATGACTCATAAAAGTATCCGTATTCAAGTCTATTAAAATATTTTAGTATCTCTTCCACACTGACATGGCCAAAGTCCAAATCGTATATTTTTTGAAATGCAAATGAGCCTGAAACGTTAATTTTTAATGTATCGTCCTGTATAAAATCGATGCGGTAAAAAGCCGTTTCTTTCAAACTTGTTAACAGATTATCAAGGGATTCTTCAAGCTTGCCCAAATAAAAGTATTTTATATGCTGCAGTTTATCCAAAATATCTTTTGATGAACAGGCGGATACACTTACATTTTTGCCAGTTATCTCTTTAAATCTGTTAATTGCTTCAAAATTGAAAGGGTCGTTTGTCGCAACTGAAATTTCATTATCTGTTTCATACAGGGGGATAATTCTGTTGTTGATAAGAAAATCTTTGGAAAATTTCTTTATTAGGTCATCATCAAGAATGGTATCTCTTAAAAATACAAAAGGGATATTAAGCTGCTTGCTTATGAGATATTGTATATCATCTTCGGCTACCTTTCCAAGCTCTACCAAGATTTCTCCGATTCTCTTTTTTTCCCCTTTGTTTTGTAGCCTCAAAGCTTCGTCTAAATCAGCCTGAGTTATAAGTTTGTATTCAAGGAGCAAATCTCCCAAATTTTTTTTATTCATTATCATCTCCGAAAGGCTCTTCATTGCCAAACTGCTCATCATATTCACTTAATATTTCATCACACAACTCGTAATTTTTGCTGGCTGCAATAAGATTAACCTGTTGCATAAGCTCTGTAAGAGTCTTCTTGTTTACTTTGTAGCTGTTTAGGATAATATTTCTCATATTTTCTTCTTCCCCGATACATATGGATATATTATATTCTATCACGGCTGCAAGGAGTTTTGGATTTAAATATTCAAATTTTTCATTGTTTAGAAATATCAAAAATTCTGCGGCTTTTTCTATCTCAAATCTAAAATAACCTCTCAAAGACATCCCTTCCACAATCATTCTAAGTGCTGAGGTATAAGTTTGGGGCAGAAAATTGATACGCCCGATATTTTTAAAGAAAATTTCCTTTCGGTAGTCTCTATAATTTTTTTCAATTTCATTAATCTCGTAAAGCGTATCTTCCGCGATATAACTGTCAGGGAAATTTCCAAGTGCCACAAAGATTATCTTTCTTGCATTTTCAAAATGGCCTTTGGATACGTAAGCCATTGCCAAATCAGCAAAACTTTGAGGCTCGAGCTTTTTCTCTTTGACAAGCTTTCTGTAAAGTGCGTCCGCTTTTTTATTTTCCCCTGAAAGCACATAGCTCCACATGAGCTGAATTAGGATATTTGTGTTGCCAGGGTTTAATTTCAAGTTGGTATTGATTAATTTTGCAGCCATTGTTGTATTTTGTTCAAACATGTAAACGTTGGCGAGATTGTAATTTGCTTCATAGCAGCCCGGATGAAGTTTAATGGCGGTATTGAAATACCTTTTTGCTGCACTGAATTGTCCGGTAAGGTATCTTATTTTTCCAAGAAGCGAGTAAAAGGATGCCCTTACCTTATTGTCATAATTAGTGTTTGATAAGAGTCTTTTCAGCATCTTTTCGGCGGTATCAAACTCATACTCACCAATCAGATATTCAATTTTTTCAAAAAGTCTTTTTGAGAAAAATCCCGATTTATTTTTAATTTTTTGCATGAGCTTGTTTTATAGGAAAATGAAATTTTGTCAAATTTTAGTTTTGAGTGTTTTATATTTTTCTGTTAAAATTCCTAAAAGTGCTTAGTTTGGTGGGAAATAGCAGAGGTGCGAATGTATATAGGTTTGACGGGTAATATTGCCTCCGGGAAGAGTACGGTGGCTAAAATGTTTGAAACGCTTGGATGTTATACTATCGATGCGGACGAAATCAGCAGAAAAGTTATGAAAAAGGGGGAGGCTGCATATAACGGTGTAGTTGAATTTTTTGGTAAGGATATCCTTAACAGTGAATGTGAAATAGACAGAGGGCGACTGAAAGAGATTGTTTTTAATAATCCTGAGAAAAAAGAAGTGTTAGAAAAGATTGTCCACCCGGCTATTTTGGAATATGAAAGGAAGCTTGTTTCAGATATCAAAGGGAAAGATGACAAGGCGATAATTTTGACTCAGGCGGCGTTGATAATAGAAAAGAAGACTTATGACAGATTTGATGCAGTGATGGTTGTATATGTTGATGAAGAAACACAGTTGCAAAGACTTTTGCAAAGGGATGGGATTGATAAAGATTTGGCCGTTAAGATAATCAAATCCCAAATGCCTCAGGAAGAGAAATTAAAATATGCGGATTTTATCATTGATAACAGCAGAAATTTGGACTTTACAAAATCGGAAGTTGAAAGGGTATTTGAAGCCATAAAAATCTATAAATATTGCCAAAGGCAGCTGAAAAAGAAATCAGGAGAGATATAATGTTAAAAAAGCCCCTTTTCAGGGGCTTATATTAAATATTTTTTTCCATAAATTCTGATATTTTTGAGGCAAAGTTTGACGGGTCTACCGGTTTTTCACCGTTTAAAATTAGTGCAAGGTCATAGATTAGCTGGCTATACTCTTTAATTTTGGAACTTTTGGGGTCAACTTCATACAGAGATTTGACCTTTTGCATTACAGGGTGGGAGAGATTGATTTCAAGAATCTTTTTGGAATTTGGAGCAGCTTGCCCTAATGACTCAAGTAGTCTTTTCATAGTCTCATCCATCTCATTTTCATCACCTACAAGACAGCATAAGGAGTTTTTGAGCCTGATACCCGCCTTTACATCCGAAACATAATCTTTTAAATCATCCTTAATCCTTTCTAACAAATCTTTATATTCCTTTTCCTTTTCTTCCTTCTCTTTTTTGATATTTTCATCAATTTCAAGGTCACCTTTAAGAATGGATTTAACCTTTTTCTTTTTGTATTCCATTAGTGCGCTCATGATGATGCCATCTATTTCATCTGTCATAAATATTACATCTATCCCCTTGTCTCTGAAATATTCAAGGTGCGGGGACTGCTTGATTTCTTCAAGAGAATCGCCTGTGATATAGTAAATTTCATTTTGCTTTTCTGCCATATTTTCGATGTAAGTATCAAAGTCGATTTTCTTTTCCTCATTTTTCAAGGAATTAAATATCATTAATTTGGCAATCTCTTCCTTTCTCTCAAAGTCATAATGAATCCCCTCTTTTAGGACGTTTCCAAATTCTTTGTAAAATCTTTCATACTTTTCGAAATCGTTCTTTTTAATCTCATCCAATTTACCTAATATTTTTTTGGTTATATTGTTTCTTATCTGGGTCACAATCCTGTTATTTTGAAGCATTTCTCTTGAAACATTCAAAGGCAGGTCATTAGATTCCACTACCCCTTTTACAAACCTTAAATACGTAGGGATTAAATCTTCGCAGGCATCCATAATCTGAACTTTTTTTACATAAAGACTTGGTCCCATTTTGTATTCTTTATAGTAAATATCAAAAGGTCTTTTGGACGGAATATACAACAATGCGGTAAACTCCAAAGTCCCTTCCGCCTTAAAGTGAATGTAATCTAAAGGCTCATTGAAATCATGGGATATATGCTTATAAAATTCTTTATACTCTTCCTCTTTGATGTCCGATTTGTCTTTCATCCAGATTGCTTTCATGGAGTTGAGAGTCTCTTCCTCAGCCTTTTTATCTTTTTCAACTTCCATTACAATAGGATATTCGATGTAATCTGAATATTTCTTGACAATTTCCCTTATCTTCCATTCGTCAAGGTATTCATCTGCATCGTCTTTGAGATGAAGAATAATGTCTGTCCCGGAATTCTCCTTTTCAGCAGCTTCTATTTCATAATTTCCGTCAGCTTTTGAAGACCATTTTACAGCCGTATCTTCGCTTACTTTTTTGGTAATGACATCTATCCTGTCCGCAACCATAAATGCGGAGTAAAACCCTACACCAAATTGACCGACTAAGTTTATATCACCTGTTTCTTTAACCTGCTTTATCATCTCCATAAATTCTTTTGTGCCCGATTTGGCAATTGTGCCGAGATTGTTGATGACATCATCTTTACTCATCCCGATACCGTTATCTGAAATTGTGAGGATTTTTTTCTCTTTATCGGGGGTTATTTTGATTTTAAAATCGTTTGAGCTTAGTTTAATCTGATTGGTAAGGCTCAAATATCTTGCCTTGTCGATAGCATCCGAAGCGTTTGATATCAGCTCCCTTAAAAAGATATCCCTGTTTGAATATAGTGAATTGATTACAAGATTCAAAAGCTCTTTGACTTCGGCTTTAAATTCGAACTTTTCTGCTGCCATCTGCTCCTCCTTATTTAATAATCTATGTGTATATGTTTGTCAGCGTATTGGAATTTAATAACTTTTTTTAAAAATTCAATATCTGATTTGTCAAGTTTTCTAAGTTTTTTAAACTCAACTTTTATGTTGTCCCCGACTCTAACCCTTATGCCGGGATAAATATCTCTCAATCTGTCTTCAATCTTTTCTATTTTTATAATGTCTTCGCTTTGTATGGGATTATTTAATATTCTTGTTGCTATGCAAGATTCGTCGTGAAAATGGATACTTTTAAAAGTGTTATTTACAATCTTAAGTGAGTCGGACTTTGTAAGTCCAAGCTCTTTTAAAGGGGATACGACGCCATATTCTTTGACAGCCTTCATCCCGGGTCTGTAATCATTCAAATCGTCAAGATTTGTGCCATCAAAGATGACGTCAATTTTTTCAGATTTTTTGATTTTGTTTATATGAGCTAAAATGCTTCTTTTGCAGTAGTAACATTTTTGTTCGTTATTTTTTATAAAATTATCATCGTAATCGATATAAAACGGTTTCCAGGCTACACAAAGGGCATCGGCTATCAGTCTTGCATTATCAATTTCATAGCGAAAGACATGATTATTTACACATGTAACTGCCAAGATATTTTCCGGTGGCAGATGTTCACAAGTGAGTTTTAAAACGGCGGCACTGTCTGCACCGCCACTTAATGCCACAATGGCACTTTTAAACCTTTTAAAAAAAGTCTTCAATAAATCCCCCGCCAAGGAGTATGTCATCCTCATAAACTGCCGCTACTTGTCCGGGTGCAGGGAAAGATTGAGGTCTGTCGAAAAGGAGAAATGCTCTGTTTTCGGGATGAATTTCCACAAGACAACTTTCTTCTTTCATTCTGTATCTAAGTTTTGCTTTGGCTTTAAATATTTTTTTATCCGTACTAAAAATTGCATCTCTAATCTTTACCCCTTTTATGCTGCTGTCCGTTTTTCTACAGAGGATAATATTATTTGTAATGGGGTCAATGCTCTTTACATATAAAGGCTCGTGGTATGAAAGCCCCAAACCTTTCCGCTGGCCTACCGTATAAAGCTCTATTCCGTTGTGTTTGCCGAGAGATTTCCCGTCAAGGATAAAGTCACCTGTCCTGAAATTGTTTACGTTAATCTTATTTTTGAGATAATCCCTGTAGTCTCCGCCTTCCAAGAAGCATACGTCCTGACTGTCTTTTTTATCGTGGACACTTAGCCCATATTGCTCGGCAAGTTTTCTTACAGTAACTTTGTCCATCTCACCGAGAGGAAATTCGATTACATCTAATTGGTAATTTTCCAAAAGTGTCAAGTAATAGGACTGGTCTTTTTTCTTGTCCAAGCCTTTTGCTATAAATGGCTTGTCATTTATATATATTTTTCTTGCATAGTGCCCGGTAACAATTTTTTCACAATCATATTTGAGCATTTCGCTGTGGAGATAATTGAATTTACCGAATCTGTTGCAATACGCACAGGGATTAGGTGTTTTCCCCCGTCTGTAGGTGCTGATAAAGTAGTTTATGATGTCCCTTTTAAATTCATTTGAGTAGTCGGCCATATGCCATTTGATACCTATCTCTTTTGCCATCTTTTCGGCATCAGACAGGTATTTTTCCTGTCCGTCAAAAAGTTTTAGTGTTATTCCTACGACTTCGTACCCTTTTTCCTTCATCAAATATGCGGACAACGTACTGTCTACACCGCCACTCATAGCAACGATAACTCTTTTACTCATTTTGACTCCTAATTTATTGGTAATTAAAGTTTGTTGTTTAAAATTGCAAGTGCCGCCAACAGTAGATTATCAGCTATAAAATCAGGTTTTTTAGTCCATTTGTGACAATCATTTTCAATTTCACCGGCACCGTAGCCTGTCTTTACCATAATTGTCTTACACCCTGCATTTATCCCCATCTGGATATCTGTATATTTATCGCCAATCATGTACATATTATCTCTGTCAACTGGCAGTGCATTGATTGCATCATCAATCATTTTGGTTTTTGGTTTTCTGCATTCACAGTCAACGTTATATTCAGGTATTTTAGACCCTTTGTAGTGTGGGCAGTAAAATATTCCGTCTACATCTGTTCCGTTTTCTTGTAAAATTTTTCTCATTTTATTGTGAATTTTTTCCAAAAAACTTTCCGTAAATATACCCCTTGCTATCCCGGCCTGATTTGTAATTACCACAACCAAATATCCGTTATCCCTTAATAATTTTATTGCTTGAGACGCAAATGGGTAGACTTCAAAATTGTCAAGGCTGTTAATATAGCCTGCATCCCTGTTAATTGTGCCGTCTCTGTCAATAAAGACTGTAGGTTTTTTCATCATCCCCATCTTTTTTCACCCGTTTAAACCTTTTGTGAATAAGATACCACTGGTCAGGGTATTTTTTTATTATATCTTCGTAAACCATATTGATTTTTCTGGCTACGTCAAGTATTCGATCTTTTGGTTTTAATGTTTTGTCAGGCAAAATAGGGTCGTAGCAAATAAATTTCAATTTGTCATTTTTTTCTCTAATACAAAACAAAGGGATGATGGGAATATCTTTTTTAACGGAAAGGATGGGGATACCGGCAATAAAAGATGCTTTGTGACCAAAAAAATCTACATAAATTGCATCTTTTCCCAAAGCACTGTGGTCAAGCAGAGTCCCTATGACCGTATTTTGGTTTGCAATTTTTGCTATTTCAAATGCAATATTTCGGTGGCTAAGATAAGTGATATTTTCATCTGCCCTGAATTTTCTAATTAAATCGTCCACATCCTTGTTTTTGATTCTTCTGCCTACAATACAGGTTTGTTTGCCATATTTTAGGGAAAATATTTTTGCTACCAGCTCCCAAGAGCCTAAGTGAGCACCTGCTACAAAGTAAGAGCCGTACTTTTTATTAAAATCCGATAATTTTTGCTCCGTTTCTAAGTCAAATTCCACATTCTTTTCAAGAAAATCTTTGTCTATCTTTTTTGTATGAAAAATTTCAAGAAAAGCCGAAAACGAGTTTTTAAAACTTTCTTTAGCAACTTTTTTGGGGGAATATACTCCAATTATCTCGGCATTTTTGACAGCAACCTTTCTTCTGCCGGGGAGCAAATAATATGCTACAAGGCCTAAAAATCGACCGGTCTTTATGAGAGAGCGATAGCTCAAAGATTCAAATATTTTGGTTAGTATTAAAATCAGTATCTTCATTTTTTAAAAAGTTTACAATCTCTATTATAGGCTTTTCGGCAATAGCTTTAGTTTCTGCGATAAAACCCTCAAAATCTGCATTTGTAAATTTATCCGCTTTCAAATATTCCAGCATATCGTTTTCATTTTCAACGGTAAATACGATATTGTATTTTTTGGCAAGTTCGAAAATTTCCGTAAAATTTTGCATATGTTTTCCGACAGCGACTACTTTTTTAAATATTAATGCTTCATAAATATTATGCCCGCCTACATTTACGACAGAGCCGCCTACGAAGACCTTTTGTGCACAACTGTATAGATTTTTTAATATCCCGAAGCTGTCCACAATAATAACTTTTGTTTTTTTATCTTCCGACAATAAAGATGTGTCAAAAGGCTCGGAAAATATCTCAAAAACCTCTTTTACCCTGTTTAAATGTCTTGGAGCAATTATCAGGTGGTCAAAGTTATCCTTCACCTTTTCAAAAACAGATTTTATAAAAGTTTCTTCCCCTTGATGTGTGCTTGCCGCAAGAAATATTTTTCCATTAAATTCGAAGTTGTTGTCAGAAGACTCAATATTTATAACTTTTATGTTACCTATGTCAGATATATTATTTTGACTATCAAGGATGTCAGCAAGCCTTTCGGCGTCGATTTTACTTTTTGCAAAGATATGCTCAAAGTTACTTAACAGCCTTTTAAATATTGGTTTGAATAGCTTGTATTTTGGATAACTTCTCTCTGACAATCTGCCGTTTACAAGGATAAGTCTTGCATTTTTATGAGCGGCAAATATCAGATTGGGCCAAAGCTCTGTATCAATGATCAAAAAATATTTTGTGTTTAAAAATGATGTAAGATATTTGATGGCAAAGTAATTTTCCAGGGGGAGTAAGAATATGAAATCGGCATTGAGATTTTTGAGTGCCACATCTTTACCGGTAGCAGTGACGGTTGAAACAGCTATATTATAACCTGGCATTTCCTTTTTTATTTTTTCTATTAATGATTTGACACTCAAGACCTCGCCGACGCTTGCACAATGAATCCATATGGTTTTGTCAGGTTTTTTGTCAAAAACAATAAACCCGAATCTTTCAAAATACCATTTTTCCTCTTTTCTCTTCAGTGCCACCAGATATCCTATTGGCAAGATTAACGGCAAAAGAGCAATAAGCAAGATATTATACAAAATCAGGAGAATTTTCACGTGTCAACTCTAACATACTTTTTTGCAGTTCTTCAAGGGAATAATCGATACTTTCTTTGGATGTATCTTTGTCTGCGATAATAGGTTTCCCATAATATACTTTAATTTTTGAAAAAGGGTAAGGGACTATGAATCTGTCCCAACTGTTAAATTTAAATACTTTTCTTGCATGGCACACTACGGGTATTATGACCTGGTCTGTTATTTTGGCAAGAAAAACGGCACCCGGCTTAGCAACAAGTCTTGGTCCTTTCGGCCCGTCAATGGTAATTGCAGCACTTAGATTCTTTTTGACCATTATCCGTTTGCAGCCGATTATGGCTTTTGTCCCGTTTCTGGAAGAAGAGCCCCTGGAGGTGTCAAACCCAAATTTGTTAAGGAGTTTTGCTGCAATCTCGCCGTCTTTACTTTCCGAAACGATAGTAATTATATTTCTGTGTTTGTAAAGATATACGAAAGGGAAAAGTTGCCCGTGCCAAATGGCAAAGACAATTCTTTTCCCTTTTAACAAATCTAAATTTTCAGTGCCGTACTCCTTATATCTAAAGGTAGATGAGTAGGCTTTTATTATAAAATATGCCAGAGAGAATAAAATTTTTTCCATCTATTATTTATAAAACAGCCTTTACCGTGTTTGCAATAACTAATACCTCTTCATCTTCAAGATAAGGGTTGATAGGGAATGATATGACTTTTTCAGCCAAATATTCCGCTACCGGCAAATCCCCTTTATTATAGTTTAGATTGTTGAATGCTTTTTGCAAATGCAACGGGACGGGGTAATAGATAGCCGAAGCAATCTCGGAGCTGCTTAACGCTTTCATTATTTCATCCCTTTTTTCTGCCACTACCGTAAATTGATGATACACATTTGTGGCATTATCAGTCTCTTTTTGATATTTTACAATATCACCCATATACTTTTGGTAAAGTTTTGCCACGTTTCTTCTTTCCTGGTTAAAACGGTCGATATGTTTAAGTTTGACGCTTAATATTGCCGCCTGAATATCATCAAGCCTTGAATTAAACCCGATAACTTCATGGTAATATCTTGTGTATGAACCATGATTTCTGAGGGCAATGAGTGTTTTGTAAATTCCTTCGTCATTTGTTGTTACAAGTCCGCCATCACCGTAGCATCCCAAGTTTTTACTGGGGAAAAAGCTGAAACATCCGGCATCACCGATATTGCCTGTTTGTTTCCCTTTATATGTGGCTCCAAAAGATTGAGCACAATCTTCTACTACTTTTAAATTGTGCTTTTTGGCTATGGCGAGGATTTCATCCATATTTGCAGGATTGCCAAAAAGATGCACCGGCAAAATAGCCTTTGTTTTGTCGGTTATTTTACTTTCTATCTGCTTGACATCGATATTAAATGTCTCTGCATCCACATCTACAAAGACAGGCTTTGCACCACAATACACTATAGCTTCCGCTGTAGCTATAAATGTAAAAGGGGTAGTGATAACCTCATCCCCTTCCTTTATGCCGATTGCCTTTAACGCAAGGTGCAGAGCATCCGTTCCGCTTGCCACACCAACAGCATATTTGCACCCTAAATATTTTGCGGCTTCTTCTTCAAATTTTTTTACATTTGGACCCAAAATAAACATTGTGCCATTGATGGAGTTGTCAACAGCCATCTTTATTTCATCTCCGATATCGTTTAATTCCCTTTTTATGTCGAGCATTGGTATCATATATGCCTCCTGACTAAATTTAAGCTTAACATTATATTTGAACTTTTTATGTTATGCAATAGTTTGTGCGTGTAATATTACTTTAATTTTTGAGCATGTTACTAATATGTAATTTGATACCCATACCTATTTGGAGGATAGTTTATTTATAGTTTTATGGCTACGTTAATGTACGCAGAGTTTAGTTATTGTGAGGCAAGCCAGTCTTTTGCTTCTTGCACTGTGTTGAAAAGCTTAAGGTTGTTTCTGCCTGTAAACTTCATAACTATTTGGTAAACTAATTTTTTTAAGCCAAATACCCCTACTACGGCGCCTGCCTTTACGTATGGTTTGTTTTCAGCGGCAAATTCTTTGATTGCTTTGTTTGTGCGGTCATTGGATTCCGTATTTGTTACATCGACAAGTGTGAGCAGTACATCTTTTTTTAAGCGTCTTACAATATTTCTTGCGTCTTCAAGGGTTTTCATAAATTCTTCTTCATTGCAACCCGAAAAATCAAAAAAGATTATCATTTTATCTTTGTGTTTCCAAAAGTTGATTCTTTCCATATGTTCCTCAAATAACGTTTTATTTGAGTGTATAGTGAATAGTCGTTCAAATGTCAAGTAATTATTCTTATGCACATCAAGGGCTTATGTTAAGTTTAAATAAAATATTGTAATTTTATGTGAAATACATATTTTTAGCAAAAAGAAGTTACATTGAGCTATTGATGTAGTGATTTTTTGCTAAACTTTCCCTAAGAATTTTAACAAAGATATAAGAATTGTAGCCGGATGTGGAGGGCAGCCGGGGATAAAAAGGTCAACTTCCAATAATTTGTCAACCCCGCCAACAACTTCGTCAGAATTGAAAAAAGGACCGCCGCTTATCGCGCAAGCACCGCATGCTATGACAATCTTGGGTTTTGGTGTAGCATCATAGGTTTTCATTAACGCTATTTCCATATTTTTTGTAATAGGGCCTGTTACCAAGATACCGTCTGCATGCCTTGGGGAAGCTACAAACTGAATTCCAAATCTCCCCAAGTCCCAGCCTATTGTGCCAAGCACATTTACGTCAGCTTCACAGGCATTGCAACCGCCTGCACTCACCTGTCTTAGTTTTAAGGATTTCTTCAATAATCTTTTAAATAAGAATTGTTTGGTGGATTTATCGATTTTTCTTTTTTGATTTGTGATTATCAGGTCATTTCTGTCTGTGGTGCCAAGAGTATACTCTTTTGAAAAATGAATATTATTTGTGTGTTTCAAACATTCCCCGCAAAAAATACATTTGCCGAGGTCGATACCTATTTCATCATTTCGGCAAATAAAAGCATTTGTCGGGCAAAGCTGTTGCAAATATTCCAATTCGTTTTTTGTCATGTTTGATATTTCTGGCAAACCCAAAAATTTTTCCGGCATATTTTGAGTATCAAAAGGAAATTTTATTGTTCTGTATCTTTGATATAATCTTTCCTTTAACACGTTAAACATATACTCTCCCCTTAAAGATCAAACCCGCAATATGAAAGATTAAAGCTTTTATTACAAAGCGGAAAATCGGATATCCCTTCATTTCTTACAACATATGCCAGCCCATTCCAGTTATGAAAAGACGGGTCGACTATTTTATACCTTAAAAGCTTTCCGGCCTCATCTGTAATTGCAACATGGCATATTTCACCCCTAAACCCTTCGCTAAAGCTTATCGAAACTGTATTGGGATAAAGCTTACTGTTTGTATTAGGTTTGGGGGCATTATCGTTAATGTTGTTTGCGATGTTCGTAAGAATGGATAAAGAAGTGAGTATCTCTCTATGTCTTACGAGACCTCTTGCCAAAACGTCTCCATTAAGATCGTCAGTTTGAATCTCTTTAAAGTATTTATCGTATAGCAAAAATGGAAAGTCTTTTCTGATATCGTTGTTGATTCCGCTTGCTCGGCGATGTAATCCTACTATCCCCATTTCCATGGCAATCTTCTTAGGTAATACCCCCGTATTGTCAAACCTGCTCATTACCGAAGGGGTATTCCATAACATTTCTATTGCACCCAGGAGGTTTGGCCTTGTTGCTTCAATCTTTTTTATAATTTTTTCAAAAAGGCTTTTTTCTACCTTTTCACCGCCAAATTCGAGCATACTCCTGCCAAACCTGTTGCCACACAAGTCTGCAGTCATATTTAAAAAATCACCCCTTATTCTCCCACAGTAAGATGCGGTAGGTAAAAAGCCTATATCAGTGGCAAGTCCACCGAGGTCTCCTACATGGTTGGCAATCCTTTCAAGCTCCAATGCAGCCATCCTTTTAAGCTTTGAGTCAGTTTCAGTATCGATTCCTGATAAATTTTCCAAATTTGCAAGATAGCAGATTGTATGTGCAATAGTTGAATCGCCTGAAGCGGTTTGGATTTTGTAAAAACTATCTTTATATGGTCCGCCGATTAAAGATTTTTCTATACCCCTGTGTTGATAACCAAGAGATATTTCCAGCGAAAGCACCTTTTCTCCGTAGCAGTTAAACCTGAAGTGTCCCGGCTCTATGATTCCTGCATGTACTGGTCCCACACCCACCTGATGAGTCTCATGTGAATCTATTTCGTAAAATTCCATATCACCGATATCGTAATTTTGCCTTTTACCCTCAAACGGTTTGTGAAATCTCAATGGCTTGAGCTTATCACCATTTATTGCATCCGGATACTGTTCGAAAATTTCTCGTTCAAAATTGTAAATTTGCGGAATCTTGGGAGTAATGGAGTTTAGTTTTTTATTAACTTTAGCAGCAAATACTTCAAACTCTTTTTTTTCATCAAACATTATTATGGCAACGGCATTTAATTTATCTCTGTGCTTGTAGACAAAATAAGATGCTATCCGCCCTGAGTTTTCAACGGAACTGATAATTTTTTCTAAAAAATCGTCAGAGGCAAGAAACGGCAGGTTTTCCAAATTTATTATAGCAGGGTTTTGTTTGATTTTAACCATTGGTTACCCCCAACAGTAAAAGGGAATCTTTTATTGTTTTGAGAATATTGTGTGGAAAGTAAAATAAAGGGATTAAAAGGATTGCAAGCAAAAACAGTTCTGACAATAACATTGCCTTTGTCGGTTTGAACTCTTTTAACTGCTTGTTGGCTTCACTTTGTGCTCCGTAGGCGATATTAATCCCCGCTCTGATTATCCCTACAAAAATAAATCCCAATAAAATTATTACGGTTAAGGTCGCTGCATTATAATCATATTTAAAACCATAAAGAAATATATAAAACTCACTGATGAATAGGCTAAAAGGGGGGGAACCTGCTGCCGCAAACAAACCCAAAATAAAAATCCAGCCCATTGTAGGGGAGATAGACATCAACCCGCTTATATTTGGAATTTTTTTATTACCGTATACCCTCTGTATGTCAGCTGCATTTAAAAATAATACACCTTTTGCAATGGTATTAAAAACAATATGCAGTAAACTTCCGAAAATTGCCATCTTCCCTATGCCAAGCCCAACGGCAATTATCCCTACATGCTCTATGGAAGAATAAGCAAGCAGTCTTTTTAAATCCTTTTGATTTGATATAAAAATAGCTGCAATTGCCAGCGACAAAATCCCCAGTATAAGTAAAATATGGCTGATATAGACTAAAACTTCACTCTTAGAAAGTATCTGATAAATTCTTAAAAAGCAAAGTGCAGCCAAACTTACAAGTCCGCCTGACAATAGCCCCCCTATAAGCCCGGGAGCTTCTCCGTAGCTGTCAGGTTTCCACCAATGAAAGGGGACAAGCCCTATTTTTGACGAATAGCCTATTACCATAAAAAGTGCAGAAAAAAACAACCATTTCGTATCCATTTTTGGAACTATACTTTGCAGCTTTAAAAAATTAATAGTCCCTTGCCCATCTGTTTGAAGTGCGGTAAATCCGAGCATATATGTTCCGAGCAAAGCTACGGCAATGCCCGTTGAAGTAAGAAGTATAAACTTCCAAGTAGCTTCAATGGAAAATTTGGTTTTATTGAAATATATAAGTGGTGTGACTGACAGTGTCGCAGCTTCCATCGATGCCCATAATATTCCAAAATCTTGTGCCATACATGCAAACTGAGCTGCCAAAAGATTTGCCATCATTGAAATAATAAAAATCCTATTTCCTCTATCTGAGCGTATTTTTAGGTAATTTGAAGCATACACTGACAATGAAAAGAAAAGTATTGAATAGGAAAGATAGATAATTTTGCCGATGCTGTCAAATTTTATATAATTGGGGAGCAGAGAATGGTCAACGTATTGAAAAATGTAAATGCTATAGACAAAGTTGAATAAGCCGCATATCAAAATGATTATAGGCCTTTTTTTATCATCATTAATTAAGATGCTCAGAATTGTTAGTGCAAGTATTACGCCTATAAATACCAGAAGATACATTATTCATCCCTCAAACTTTTGAGTTGAGTAACATCTATTGAAGAAAATTCTCTATCAATATGATTCAGTATTATCCCCATAATGAATATACCAACTATTAAATCGAGCAAAAAACCTAATTCAAGGGAAAAAGGTATATGTCGGGCAATTAGAAAACCAAATATAAATACCCCGTTTTCAAGCACCAAATATCCTATTACGGATGAAATTGCTTTTATTCGTGATATTATGATTATAAAAGCTACATATATTGTAGAGATTGATACTTGAATGAAGTAGGTGCTGCTATGTTCGCCGTTTACGGGGAGTAACTTTGAGAAGACAAATATTAATGTTGTACCTATTGCCGCTATAACGACACTGTGCATAAAGCTGATAAAGTTTTCCACTTCAAGGTTTATTTTTACCTTTTTCAGTGATGTCATTAAAAAAAGAGGGATTAGGATACCCTTTGATACGATAAGGAAAATAACGACAACGATTGAATGCAAAGCAACCTCTTCATACAAAAAAATAGGGATAATACCCAAGATAAAGCCTTGTAAGGCAAGAAGTCTGATATGAAATCTTATTCTGCTGCTTCCCAATATCCCAAAATTAAGCAGCAATACAACTATAAGCAGCTGGTTGACTACAAAATTTTCCATAGTTACTCCAAAGTTAAAAACATTCCAATCCCTGCAAGCACGACTACAATGATTTGAAAAGTAGGTATCTTTTTCAATTTAATTCTTGCCATGGTGGATTCGATAATTCCTATTACTACTGCAACAGTAAGCATGCCAAAGTAGTAGAATAAGAAGTTTGCCAAAATATTGTTAAAGTTAAACGGAAAAACGACATGAACAATGATTGATATGAATGCAAACATTTTTAAAAGTGCGGATATTTCCATTATTCCAAGGAGCGGACCGCTGTGGTCCAGTATCATTACCTCATGTATCATTGTTAGTTCAAGGTGGGTATTAGGGTCATCTATCGGTATTCTGCTATTCTCCACAAGAATAATTATAAAAAGTGCAACTGCAATTAGCAGAAAGCCAATTCCGCTTGTCATCCACAGGTTTGGTGATATTTGGGCAAAGCTGTTTTCAAATGATATTAAGCCGCTTTTGCCCACGATTGCCATTAATGCTAAAAACAATGCAGGTTCAGACAACATAGAAAATGTGGCCTCTCTTGCAGAGCCCATCCCTTCAAAGCTTGAGCCAGTGTCAAGAGCAGCCAAAACCATAAAAAATCTGCCAAGTGCCATCATATATGCGACAAAAATTATATCACCGTTAAAAGAAAAAAAACTGTCATTAGCAATGATAGGGATAAAGAGAAGCGTCATTATTGAAGCTGTCAGAGTAACTATTGTCCCGAGTATAAATATAATGCTTGTATCTTTGCTAATTGTTATCTGTTTTTTAAATAATTTTATCAAGTCGTAGTACGGTTGAAAAAACGGTGCGCCTTTTCTCCCTGCGAAAAAGGCTTTTACCTTTACAATAGTGCTGAAAATAAATACAGGCGCAGTAAGTATAGATATTAAAGAAAGTATTTTCACCATATCAAAATCACTCCGTATATCACAAGGGATACAATGGCTATAAGTTTGTAGAGAAGATAAAGATTAAGATTTCCGGCCTGCAATTTTCTTATTGGGGATAATATGTTGCCTAAAAATTTGAAGAACGGCAAAATTGTATTGTCAAGAAATACATCGGGAACATGAGATTTAAAGTATACCCTTTCAGGGAAAATCCCTCTTACCTCTTTGCGATGAAAATGCGTATTTAAGATAAAGTTGAAGATGCCTGAAATAATTTCGGCAAAAGAAGTAGCTGTGTATCTAAACTTGTGATTTGGTTTTATATAGCCGCACCCCCATGTTTCTTCGGCATATTCTATTTTATTTTTGAAAATTAATTTGAATACCAAAAGTCCAAAAATCAATAACACATAAAAAATCGCAATAAACATACTTAGCTCTTTAAATGGGAAATACCTGATAAGGTCAAAATGGTGACCTGTTATTGTATAAATTGCATCTTCAAGCGGAGATTTTAAAATATAAGGAAAAATTCCAAGGCTTACACATATAAGAGCAGGTATGCCCAAAGATATTTTCAGAGAAAAAGGCTCTTGAAATTTACTTTGGGGAGTATTTTGTAGATTTGGGTTAGAGCCCATAAATACTGCACTGTTGACCTTTAAAAAGCACGCTGAAGCGAGTCCTCCTATAAGTGCAAGAGCCGGAATCCCCATCAGCTGTAAGAAATTTAGTGGCAACAGGCTGCTTTTGCTAATAATCGCAAACATCCCGAGATATATAAATAACTCGCTGACAAATCCGTTAAAAGGTGGAAGACCTGATATGGAAGCCGATGCTATTAAAAAAGTACCGAATGTAAAAGGGATTTTTTTGCCAAGTCCCCCCATTTCGTCCATCTGTCTTGTCCCTGATGCGTTGATAATAGCACCGGCACCAAGGAATAGAAGAGATTTGAAAGTGGCATGGTTTAAAATGTGGAATATTGAGCCTGTAAAGCCCAAAACCATAGCTATATCATTGCCTGTGGACATGCCGGCAAGACCAAGCCCAAAGCCCATAAGTATTATGCCTATATTTTCTATGCTGTGGTATGCAAGCAACCTTTTTATATCATGTTGACCAATTGCAAGCACGACCCCGATAATTCCAGAGGTAATACCGGCTGCAAATATTATTAGTCCCCAATATAAAGGTGGGTTATTGAAGAAAGATAAAAATCTGATGATTCCGTATACTCCCATTTTAATCATAAGTCCCGACATTATTGCCGAAACACTGCTTGGGGCATTTGCATGGGCTGAAGGTAGCCAAATGTGAAGCGGTAAAATTCCAGCCTTTATCCCAAATCCAAGCAAAGTAAATATAAAAATACCGATACCCAGTGTCGTATTTGCGTCCAGAGAACCTGCTTTGGGGAAATCAAAAGACCCCGTATATTTATAAATCAAAATTGACGCGACAAATATTAAGAAAGTGCAAAAATGAGTTAATATTATGTATAGCTTTGCGGCATCTCTGACTTCATGGTGCTTATGCTCGGTTATAAGCAAGAAAAATGCGGAAACGGCCATGATTTCCCAAAATATTAGCAACATTATAAGGTTTTTTGCCAACACAATCATTACCATTGCAAAGGTCATCAACGGGAAAAATATGCTTGTAATCGTCCACTCTTTTTTATGACCTGATTCAGGAAAGTAATAAAAAGAGTAAAGAAATGCGCAAACAGAAATTATGGAAAGGGGTATAAGGAAAAATTTGCTCAGACCATCAATCTGACCGGAAGCTTGGCAAAAAAATGTGTTTATCCGGATATTAAAATTATAGCCTGGAAAAACACCTACAATAAATACGTAGGTAAATATGGCTGTAAAGAGTGAGACAAGTATACCCTGATTCTTAATTTTTTGTGTCACCAATGCAATAATGACAAACAAACCGCAAAAAATTAAAAACAGGTCCCCTGTGCTCACCATTACATTTTATCCTTACAACCTCATATTATAAATTCTACAATATTAGCGCTTTTGTTTAATATTCTTCAAGTATAGTTTTGTCAAACATTTTTTAGCCTGCGTAATCTCATTCTGCATATTTCTTCGCTATTGATAGTGCCTTATCAATATGGTCTACTATATTCTCTTCACCGATGATTTTATCTACTCCGCCTTGAATAAGCAGCTTTTTGACATACGGAGATACCCCTGAGAGTATGACATTTGTACCATGTTTTTTGTATTCGCTACATATTTCAGTTAGAGCATGCATACCGGTGGCATCTATCATAGGGACATATCGCATACGTAAGATGAAAACTTTAGGGTATGCCTCTAACGAAGTGAGGACGCTTTTTACCTTATCGGCCACACCAAAGAAAAATGGGCCGCTAAGCTCGTAAATTTCCACATTTTTTGGCACTACTTTGTTGGCAATCGCATCTTTGTCATCCATTCCGTCATCCATTGAGTCTTCAGCAACATCCAAGGTTATATTTAGTTTGCTTACGGCGGTTAAGCTGATCATCCTACGCATAAATAAGAGTACGGATAACAACATACCCAACTGAACGGCAACGTTTAAATCTACCATGACGGTTAATAAGAATGTAGTTAAAAATACTGCGATATCACTTTTTGGTGCTTTAAACAAATTTTTTATATGCTCAAGTTCACTCATGTTATAAGCTACTACTATGAGTATCCCGCCTAATGTGGCAAAAGGTATTTTTACAATTACAGGAGATAACAGCAACATAAACAGTAAAACCCAGATTGCATGGAAGATTCCGCTTATAGGAGAGTACGCGCCGTTTTTGATATTTGTGGCTGTTCTTGCTATTGTACCTGTAGCGGGGATACCACCGAACAATGGGGATGCAATATTGGCAATTCCTTGGGCAACAAGCTCCATATTTGACCTATGTTTATCCCCTGTCATACCGTCAGCAACTACCGCACTCAAAAGGGATTCAATAGCACCTAAAACCGCGATGGTGATTGCATCGGGGATGAGTGCCTTTATCTTATCAATTGTTATGTTTGGAAATGTAGGGGTTGGTAGACCGTTTGGTATGGAGCCGAATCTGTCTTGAATCGTTTCAATAGGAAGCTTCAAAAGGTAAATTACTGCTACACCAAATACGACTGCTAAGAACGGGCCGGGGATTTTCATTGTAATCTTTTTAGAGTAAACAATAATAAGAATAGATACTATACCTACTATTGTGGCAGAAAGGTTTATATTGCCTATATGTTTTGAATACTCAACCAGTTTTTCAAAAAATTCAGCGGGCACCTTTTTTATGCTCATTCCGAAAAAATCGTTTAGCTGAGTTACAAATATTATGACAGCTATCCCTGCACTGAAACCTTTTGTGACAGGGTAAGGGATAAATTTTATCACAGTCCCAAGCTTCAATAAGCCCATAAGAATTAAAATAAGTCCTGCCATGATACCTGCAATCAAAAGGCCATCAATGCCCTGTCTGTAAATTATACCGTAAATTATAACTATAAATGCACCCGCAGGCCCTCCTATTTGATATCTGCTTCCTCCAAAGAAGGAGATAAGAAAGCCGCCAATAATTGCAGTATAAAGCCCTTTTTCAGGGGAAGCACCGCTTGCAATTGCAAATGCCATTGACAAAGGAAGGGCAATGATTGCGACAATCAGACCACTAATCATGTCTGATGAGAGATTTTTCATCCCGTATCTATGCTTAAGGACGGAAAAAAGTGAAGGTTTAAATTCGCTGAAATATCCGGATTGCATATATCCTCCAAGGCAAGATAATTTTGGAAGCTCAATTACTCCTAATAAAATAAGTTGTCAAATGGATTCTTATATGTTGTGTAAAAAGGTTACAGATTGTTTCCTTATTACACATATCAAATTAGTATGGATTTTGTAAACTGTTTATTTATTAGTATATTATGGATTTGGCAAGTTTTGGCACGTGCTGTGCTCTATAATAGGCACAACAAACAAATAGGAGGCAGTTATGAAAAAACTAATTTTAATTTCAGGAGCTATTATGATTTCGGCAGCTCTGGCTTTTGCCCATGGCGGGTATGCAGGTGGTCAAGGTTACGGTATGATGGGTGGCCAAGGCTATGGACCTGGTATGATGGGTGGTTACGGTTACGGGATGATGGGTGGTCAAGGTTACGGTTATGGCCCCGGAGGATGCCCTGGACAATTCCAAAACGGTAATGCCAAACAGCTGACTGAAGAGGAAGCTGTAAAGAGTGTCCAAGAGATAATTAGCAAAAACTTTAAAGGTTATGAAATAGTCAAAACCGAAAAGTTTAATATGCCTATGGGGACAATGTATGAAGTAGAAGTCAAAGATGCCGCAGGTAACGAGTCTGACTTTCATGTAAACCCATGGGGCAATGTTATGGGACCATTTGTAGATAATAAAGCAGATGAAAAGTAAGTAAAAGGCGGGGTTTTGCCCCGCTCTTTTTAAGGAGATAGTTATGATGTATGATTTTTATGGAGGTCACGGTTTTATGTGGATTTTCGGAATGGGAATTTGGATAGTAGCAATCATTTTTGTGTTGTTACTACTTTTTAAGATTCCTGGCATGCTGTTTTCAAAAAGCGATAGATACGATGATGCTTTTGAAACTTTGAAAGCAAGATATGTCAAAGGTGAAATCACTGAAGAAGAGTTTGAAAATATGAAGAGGGTATTAAGGAAATAAATTTCTGTATTAATCAACCGTTCTGCAAGGTATTTTCTGAGAGGATGTTTTTTTGATTTGCTCTTTTGTGAAAGGAACAATTTTGAATATTTGCCAACACATTAACAAAGCAAAGTTTTCTGACAGCATTGGCTAATTTTTACTGGCATCACCCCATTTTTACATAAGAAATGTTATTTGACAGGTATTTATAATTGATAATGCCTCCAAGATGTTGTATTATGATTTTAACGAAAAAAGCAACAATAACAACAAAATGGAGGCAGTTTATGATAGGTGAAATTACTAAAAATGTGAAGGGAAAAATGTTAAACACTACAAGAAACCTTCATGATTATCTCACAAAGCCGCAACAAAAGTATATTCTTGAGATTATTTCAGGTTGTTTTGCTACTCGCAGTTTAAATCTTACTGCCATATCTGGTTATTTAAATGAGAAGTGTGGAATTAAACACACATTAAAGCGGTTGCAAAGAAATACATTTAATTATTCACATCTACTTGCTATTTCAAATGCATATAATATTGATTACGCACTTAAAGAAACAGAATCAGATTCCAGGTTAATAATATCAATTGATGGTGGAGATTTGGTTCACAATTATGGTAGAAACTTTGAGCTTATTGGTAAAGTCCACGATGGTAGTAGTGGTCGTATTGCTAATGGCTTCCATTTAAATCATGCAGTGTGTTATAGCCCCAGTAGCAAACGTTTATTTTCATTATATTTAGATGCTTATAGTTCTAAATCTCAAGACTTTAAAAGTGAGAATACAGAGACCTTAAATATGCTGGATAAATTAAAAGATAAGTTTCGAAATAAGGGTTTATTTGTATTTGATAGGGGTTATGACAGGGGAGTAATTTTAAGATATCTTCTTCGAGAAGATTTAAATTTTGTTATTAGGAGCACAGGTAAGAGGCATTTAGAATATAAGGGCGAGAAGATGTCAGTATATAAAATTTGCAATGGTATAATAAACAGGCGTTACAAGAAGGGTGGTATTTCTTATGGTTATGCAAAATGTTACTACAACAATCGAGCAGTTACAGTTATTAGTGTGAGCTTTCATGGTAATAAGAATAAACTTTATTTTTTATGTGAAGGCCACATAAGTAGCAGTAAGGAGGCTTACTTTAGGATTAAATCTTATTTTAAGAGATGGAAAATAGAAGAAAGCTATAGATTTATGAAACAGCAATTTGGGCTGGAAAAGTGTCTTGTGAGGAAGTTTGAATCTTTAAAGACTATATTATCGTTAGTATCCTTTTGTTGGAATGTATTAAGCCAAATAGAGAAAGATACAATTGTTTCAAAACTTTTAGAGAATATGGCAAAAAGGGAGAAATTTAATAGTAAGGGTAAGGTTGTATGTAAATTTATTTATTATCGAATTTCAGATGGGTTAATGAACTTGTTATTATCATCTAAAGAACGACTTTTTAGGTTTAGGGAAAAGATTTATGAATCAGATAAAGTGTGTTATTTTAAATTGGATTATTATTTTAAGATTAAGGAAAAAAGACATCGGATTAATGAGTTAGGAAAAATGAAAAGAAAGAAAAGTTTACTTGTAGCTTAAAGGTGCAAAAAATGGGGTGATGGCAGTAATTTTTACAGTTGACAATTTCAGTAAAAAAC
Organism: Deferribacteraceae bacterium V6Fe1; assembly: GCA_022813675.1. Lineage (GTDB taxonomy): Bacteria > Chrysiogenota > Deferribacteres > Deferribacterales > Deferrivibrionaceae > Deferrivibrio > Deferrivibrio metallireducens. The sequence continues at coordinate 976,072 of CP063375.1, forward strand.
ACTACAAGGTGCCTAAATCTTTGAATTTTCGAAGAGTGCCCTCGTAGCTCAGGAGGATAGAGCACAGGATTCCTAATCCTGGTGTCAGAGGTTCGAGTCCTCTCGGGGGCGTTTTTTTGAGGTCTACGTTCAATGTTCAATGTTAAAACGTGTAAACGTTACAACACAATTATTCGTGACTGTGAAACGTGAACCTGGAAGCGGAAAACGAATTACGAATTACAAATTACGAATTGCGGGTCACCTTGAACTTTGAACTTAAGAAAGGAGCAGCTATGTCACTTCGTACGAACAATATAAAAATTGCTGTAATAGGGCTTGGTTATGTTGGTCTCCCCTTGGCTGTAGAATTTGCCAAGAAATTTAAAGTCGTAGGCTTTGATATAAATGGCAAAAGGGTCAAAGAATTAAGTAACTGTAAAGACATTACAAATGAGGTTACGGGTGATCAGCTTAAAGAGGTGTTGACTAAAGAGTTTGATGCCAATAATTGTGGCCTTAAAATTACCGATAATATTGACATAATAAAAGATTGTAACTTTTATATTGTAACAGTCCCAACCCCGATTGACAGACACAAAAATCCTGATTTGAGACCTCTTATCAGTGCCAGTGAAACAGTGGGAAAGGTTTTAAAAGAAGGGGATATCGTTGTTTACGAATCGACAGTTTATCCTGGTTGCACCGAAGAGGATTGCGTGCCGGTTTTGGAGAAATTTAGCGGATTAAAATATAATGTAGATTTTTTTGTAGGGTATTCACCTGAAAGGATCAATCCCGGGGATAAAGAGCACACATTTTCTAAGATTAAAAAGGTAGTGTCAGGCAGCACAAAAGAGGTGGCTGATATTGTAAATAATATTTATTCTCAAGTGGTAGTGGCAGGTACATTTGTGGCATCTTCAATCAAAGTGGCTGAGGCTGCCAAGGTAATAGAGAATACTCAAAGAGACATTAATATTGCTTTTATCAATGAACTTTCAATGATTTTTGACAAGATGAATATCGACACATTGGAGGTGCTTGAGGCTGCCGGTACAAAGTGGAACTTTTTGCCATTCAGGCCTGGTCTTGTAGGCGGTCACTGTATCGGAGTTGACCCATATTACCTTGCACATAAGGCAGAGGAGCTTGGATATCATCCGGAGATGATTCTTGCCGGCCGTAGGATAAATGACTACATGGGGTTATATGTTGCCAATCAGGTAGTAAAACTAATGATTAAAAAAGGGTATACGATAAAAGGTGCAAGAGTATTGGTGCTTGGCATCACATTTAAGGAAAATTGTCCTGATGTGAGAAACACAAAGGTAGTGGATGTTATAAATGAGCTAACCGACTTTGGCTGTAATGTTGATGTATACGACCCTTGGGCTGATAAAGAGGAGGTAAAAAGGGAATATAATCTTGAGCTAATTCAACATTCAACATTAAACATTCAGCATTACGATGCCATTATTCTTGCAGTTGCACATAAAGAATTTAAGGAAATTGAAAAAGAATTGTCAAAATCATCTGCTAATGTTGTAATTTATGACATAAAGGGATTCTTTGATAAGGAAATTGTGGATGGGAGGCTGTGAATTTATAGCACTAAGTGCTAAGTAATAAGTAATAAGTATTTTACAATTTAACTTAGTAGTTAGAAGCTAATGCTTGATGCTTATCTTGAAAAAAGGAGATTATCTGTAGAGTTATTGGGCAGAGGCTTAAGATTGGGTGTATTGAGGAGATAGCATACAGAAACGGCTGGATTACAAAAGGACAGCTGTTAAAATTGGCTGATAGCGTTATCAAAAGTGGGTATGGTGAGTATTTGAAGAGAATGGCAAACGTTTAACTCAAGTGGTCAAAAAGCTGATTAGCTCCCCTTATGAAATTTTTTCCCACTCAAAATTTATTACATTCTTTTGTTCAGAGCTAAATTCGATGCCGATAAGATAGATTTGTTTGCCTTCATTTAAATATTTTTCGGCATAATTTCTCTCTTTGATTTGCCTTAAAGCTTCCCCTTTTTGGCCGTCAACTTTAAATTCCAAGATATAAATCTTATCTTCTGCAAAAAGTGTCAAATCTATCCTGCCCTTATTTGTAATATCCTCACCGATTATATTTATCCCAAGGGATGCAAGATAAGCATAAATCACGCTAGCATAATAGCCTTCATATAAACTGATATTATTTTTTGTGAAATTTGTATATGGAATTGAGGCAAATAGTGAAATTAGATTATTTTTTACTATGTTAAAATCAGCGTTATGTAAAGCATTAAAAGTTTGATTTTGAATATATGTTACTTCCTTATGATTAAAAAAATAGCGAAGAATATAATCATTTAATGATATCTGGACTTCAAGGTTTGGTATCTTTAGCTTATATTCTATAGACCTGCCTGTATCAATCATCTGCTCAATCGTCAAATAACCCGATTGATAAAGTATCACTTCCAAATCAATATTTTCTATATCAAAGCTGGAAAGCAACTTATCATCTACAATCAAATTTGCAAGCTTTGGCAAAAAATAATTTCTCTCCTTTATTAATTTTATTAAAAAAGATGGAGTCCCTGTTTCAAACCAATAATTTCTAAATAAAAATTCATTGCTTATAAATTGCAAAATATCAAACGGATTATACCTGCCGTCACCCCATTTTTTGCACCCTTATGCCACGAGTACACTTTTCTTCCTTTTCATATTTCCTAAGCCATTAATAGTCTGTCTCTTTTCCCCTAACTCCAAATAAAAACTTATCTTAAAAAAGCTAACCATATCAGACTCATAAATTTTTTTCCTAAAATCAAATAGCTTTTTCTCCAGCAATAACAGTAAATTTCTTATCCCGTCAGAAATACGATAATAAATAAACCTACACACAACCCTACCTTTCCTATTGACCTTTTCCCGTTTAGACATCCTATCCAACATTTTTGCAGCAATCGTATCAGACTCCACCTGACTTAATACATTCCAACAAAATGAAACTATCGACAATATCGTCTTAAGTGACTCAAATCTCCTCACAAGGCATTTCTCCATTCCAAACTGTTGCTTCATAAATCTATAACTCTCTTCAATACGCCACCTCTTAAAGTATGACTTAATAATAAAATATACTTCCTTACTCTTACTCATATGACCATTACAAAGAAAATATAACATATTCTTATCTCTACTACATTTAACACTGACAACGGTAACGGCCATACCTTTATAAAAACACTGGGCATAACCGTAAGAAATACCGCCATTCTTGTAACGCCTGTTAATATAATTCTCACAAAGTTCCGATACCGACACACCTTTACCCTTATAATCTACATGTCTTACACCTACACTCCTTACAATAAAATTTAATCCATGCCGAAGAAGATATCTTAAAATAATTCCACGATCGTAACCACGGTCAAACAAAAATAAGCCTTTAGAAATATACTTATCCCTCAACATATCAAGCATCTTAAATGTCTCCGAATTCTCACTTGTAAACTCATTAGAATTGCTGCTGTATACATCAAGATACAGTGAAAATGTCCTCCCTGATAATGGGCTATAGCATACTGCATGATTTAAATGATAGCCTGGAGAAATACGACCACTACTACCATCCCTCACATTAGATATTAGCTCAAAGCTCTTACCATATGAATGGCTCAAATCTCCACCGTCAATTGATATTAATAATTTATCTTCTGACTTAGTCTCTTCGTATACATAATCAATATTATAAACATTAGAAATAAAACCCAAATTCGAATAAGAAAATGTATTCCTTTGCAGTCGCTTAAGTGTATGTTTCACTCCGCTTTTTTCATTGAGATAGCCTGATATTTGCGTAAGGTTCAAACTCTTGGTTGCAAAACATCCGGATAACATCTCAAGCAAATACTTTTGTTGGGGCTTTGTAATATAATCATGAAGATTTCTTGTGATGTTAAGCATTTTTTCCTTCACATTTTTAGCAATTTCACCTATCATAAACTGCCTCCATTTTGTTGTTATTGTTGCTTTTTTTGGTAAAAATAACATACAACATTTTGGAGGCATTATCAATCGTAAATAACTGTCAAATATAACTTCTTATATAAAAATGGGGTGATAGCAGGATTATACACATTATCTTTTAAAAAATTATAACCATTATACCATTTTTTTACCTTCTCCAAATCCACATCTTTAAAATAAGGCATAAATGAGGTTTCTATATCTTTTTGAGTATAGCCGCAGATATTGCCATATTTCGGATTGAGGGAGATATCCGTGAGCATATTGAGACCGCTAAAGATAGATGCCTTGGAAAATTTGCTCACGCCTGTCAAAAATGCAAATTTGATATAGGCATCTACACCTTTTAAAACAGAATATAAACCTTTTATATATTCCCGATGCTCTTTTGCTTGCTCAATATTATCTAATACATCTAAGATAGGTTTGTCATACTCATCTATTAATACGACTACTTTTTGATTATATTTTTCTGAGGCTTTTTGAATAAGCTCTTCAAAACAAATAGATAGGTTATTTTTCTCTTCACAATTTATTTTGAGCCTTTCTTGATTATCTTTTAAAGATTTTCTTACCCTTTCTTTCAAAGACTGTAGGGACAAAAGATCTCCTCTGAAATCTATATGTATTACCGGGTATTTTTCATCCCAATTCCACTTGTCATAAATATACAGACCTTCAAAAAGCTTTTTGTCGCCTTCAAATAATTCTTTTAATGTATCAAGAAATAAAGATTTACCAAATCTGCGAGGACGGGATAGGAAAACATATTTGTATTCTTGAGTTAGTTTATAAGCTTCTTCAGTTTTATCAATATAAATGTAGTCCCCTTCAATTATTTCACTAAAGGTTTGAATCCCTATAGGGAGCTTTTTTAATTTTTGCATAATTGTCTCCGCAGTAAATAATGCTTCTTTTCACAAAATATAAGTGAAAATATTGAATTAGGCAAGGGGGATGCTCGCGGAGTTAGGAATTATGGACTTTGGATTATGGATTTTAAATGATAATGTTAGTCTTACGGGCTTGTAAAGATTGTTAGCAGTCAAAATAAACAATATGCTTATAACTTGCTTAGCACTTAATACTTAACACTTATCACTAACGTAGAACGTAGAACGTAGAACCTTGAACATTGAACGTAGAACTATTATACCTGGGGGCTGTTTTTATTTTAGTTGCAATCAGCTCCTACGCAAATACTATCTTTGTTATTCTCTATAAATTTATCCCCGATTCCTTTTACATTTTTTAATTCGTCAATAGACGCAAAAGGTTTTACTTTTCTTGCTTCAATTATCATTTCGGCCTTTTTCTCTCCAAGCCCTTTTAACTGCACCAGCTCTTCTTTAGATGCGGTATTTATATTTATTTTTGCCAAAGCAAAACTTGTGATAAGTATTACAAAAAGTATTATTAATATAAGATTTTTCATTCAAACCTCCTACACATTAGCCCCCATTGGTAAAATTCAATCATAAAGAATCTTATTTTTCAAATAAAAGTTAAAATATTTGACGAATTGTCATTCATTTTTTAGTGGTGCATAATGCGGGAAGTGGAAAACGTGTAAACGTTATGCTACCGTGAACTGAATCACGAATCACGGACTGAGAATCACGGCTTTTTATATTGACATTTAGGAAGTTGTACAATATTGTGTACATATATAGGTTTTAGAGGTGTATTTATGGAAACAATCTTTTATTCAAAAGCCAGAGAAAAACTTGCTGAGCTAATGGATAAAGTCTCAACAGATCATGTGCCCATTACCATTGTTCGCCGGAATAAAGGGAATGTTGTACTGATTTCTGAAGAAGACCTGCGTTCGTATGAAGAGACTGCATATTTGTTAAAAAGTATTACAAATGCTAGTAGACTTCATGAGTCAGCTCAGGAATTGTCTGAAGGCAAAGGGTATAAAAAACAATTAATTGAAGATTAGATGGATATTATTTTTTCATCAAATGCATGGGAAGATTATCTCTATTGGCAGGAAAATGATAAAAAGATATTGCGAAAGATTAACGAGCTCATAAAGGCAATTGAACGAGAACCTTTCCAAGGCCTTGGAAGCCCTGAACCGCTCAAGTTTCAATTATCCGGTTATTGGTCAAGAAGGATAAATTTGGAGCATAGGCTTGTTTACACTGTTAAAGATGATAAGATACTAATTCTCCAATGTAGGTACCACTATTGAAAGGGAACTAAAAAGTAAAGTCTGCCAGTTGGATGATATCCTCAAAAATTAGACTTACGGATCACGCAATTTTCCATTTGACATTTCTAATATTTTTCATTATATAGCTCACTGTTACATTGATTGGGACATAATTTTACAAGTTATTTAATGTCCCGGGTAGTTATTAAATACACATACACAATTAACTTACAGTTCGGTTGCAATCTATGCGGTAGTAGTGTATACTGCCATCAACATTGTTCTAAGAGCCAATTAAAACGGGTGGCCTCGGCGGTAGCGTGACGACGAACTGTTCAAAGTTCGGCGTTCAATGTTCAACGTTAGGGTTTTTAATTTCGATTTTCAAGGTTAAAAGGATATGAGGATTGAAAGGTTTGAAGATATTGATGCATGGAAAGAGGGAAGGGAGCTTGTGAAAGTAATTTACGAGTGTTTTAAAGATAATAAAGATTATAATTTTAAGGATCAAATTCAAAGAGCGGCTATTTCTATAATGTCAAATATTGCAGAAGGTTTTGATAGAGGTTCTAATAAAGAATTTATTCAATTTTTTGTGATTGCTCGAGCTTCAGCTTCTGAAGTGAGAAGTTTATGTTATGTAGCATTAGATAATGAATATATATCAGAACAAATGTTTGAAGATTTAAAAGAAAGGTGTTTAAAAATAAATAGTCTAATAAATGGTTTTATTCGTTATTTAAAAAACTCTAACAGACAACGTTGAACTTTGAACGTAGAACGTAGAACGTAGAACTTAGAACTTAGAAAGTTGAACTTAGAACCTTGAACGTAGAACGTAGAACATAGAACATTGAACCTTGAACCTTGAACTTTTCACGGAGGTTAAAATGCTAAACCTAATCTTATCCGGTGGCAGTGGGACGAGGCTGTGGCCTTTGAGCAGGCGGCTGATGCCCAAACAGTTTTTAAAGCTTTTTGATGACAAGTCACTGTTTCAGTTGACTGTTGAGAGAAATATAAAAGTGTGCGAAAAATTTTTGGTGATTTCAAACGAAGAGCAATATTTTTTGGCATTGGATCAGATAGAAGAGCAAGCATCACTTAATATACAAAATTCAACATTTAACATTAGCAATGCAAAATTCATCCTTGAGCCTTTTGGCAGAAACACTGCCGGTGCAATCGCCTTCGGTGCATTTCATTGCGACGAAGATGAAATACTTTTTGTGACTCCAAGCGACCATTTGATAAAAGATGAAAATAGATATATCGAAGCCATAAATAAAGCCAAAGCTTTGGCAGAGCAAGACTATCTTGTGACATTTGGCATTACTCCGGACTGCCCAAATACAGGGTATGGGTATATTCAAGCAAAGCCTGAATTAAATGATAAATTGGGAATTTTGAATGTTGAATTATTTCACGAAAAACCAGACTTAGATACAGCAATCAAATATTTAGAAGAAAATTCAAAATTTAACAATCAGTATTCAGTATTGTTTTTGTGGAATAGCGGTATGTTTATGTTTAAAGCGGGTGTCTATCTTGAAGAGCTCCAAAAATATGCTCCCGAAGTATACGAATCAAGTAAATTGGCTTATGAAAATGCAAAAAAGATAAATGGCAATCAGCTTAGGATATTAGACAGATATATGGAAAAGATTCCAAATATCAGCATAGACTATGCTGTCATGGAAAAGAGCGATAAGATAAAGGCAATCCCAGGTCAGTTTGAATGGAGCGATGTCGGCAGTTTTGACAGTCTAATAGAAAATATCGATATAAAAAGTAACGAGCTTACCACTGAGGTAGATAGTAAAAATAATTTTTATTATACTGATAATAATAAAAAGGTAATCTCTACGATTGGCCTTGAGGGTTATATCGTTATTGATACAAATGATGCACTTTTAATAGCTAAAAAAGGACAAACCCAAAAAGTAAAAAATATTGTTGAAAAACTTAAAATTCAAAATTCAAAATTAATAATTGAACATAGCAAAGTAAATCGCCCTTGGGGCACATATGAAGTATTGATAGATGAAGAAAAATATAAGATAAAAAGGATTATGGTAAAGCCTGGCAAGAGATTGTCTTTGCAAAAGCACTTTCATAGAAATGAGCACTGGATAGTGGTAAGTGGCACCGCAGAGGTGCAAGTGGGGGATAAAACATTTCTTGTAAGACCTAATGAAAGTACGTATATAAAGATGGGCGAAGTACACAGACTAGGTAACCCAGGCCATATGCCGGTAATACTTATCGAAGCTCAAGTGGGTGAATATACTGGTGAGGATGATATAGTTAGGATTGAGGATGATTTTGAGAGGGATTAACTTAATTGTAACTGTTGGATTATGAGTTATAAATTATGAATGATGAATTGGTCTTTTATGTTGATTTAGGTGTTGGACTGTTTTATATGTTGAAAACAGCTTTTTGCAAAGTTAAAATTTTAGGAAATTTTACTAAAATTCACAATGATGAGTAAGTTGAGTTTGGATATTTTTAAACTTGTTGTACAAAACTCTCCGTTAGTCTCGATAGACTTTTTGGTGGTGAACAATAACAGATACTTGTTAGGTAAAAGAAAAAATCCACCGGCAAATGGTTTTTACTTTACAGTCGGCGGGAGAATATTTAAAAATGAAAAAATTGAAGATGCACAAAGGCGTATTTTGAAAGAAGAATTGAATATAAATGATGAAATAACATCGAGGAGTAAATTTTTAGGTGTTTTTGAACATTTTTATGATGATAGTATTTTTGGTAATAATATTAGTACACATTATGTAAATTTGGCTTATTTAGTTGGGATTAAAATACCGGATAATTTACCAGATGTTCAACATAGTGAATATGTTTGGTTTACTAAAGATGAGATAATGAAAAATGAAAAAATACATAATTATGTAAAATTATATTTTGAGAGGGTTTAAATGTCAAAGAAGATAGCTTTAATAACAGGGATTACAGGTCAGGATGGTTCATATTTGGCCGAATATTTACTTTCGAAAGGCTATGAGGTTCACGGAATTAAAAGAAGGACTTCACTTTTTAATACAGAAAGAATAGACCATTTGTACAAAGACCCTCATGAGGAGAAGACCAATTTTTATCTTCACTATGGTGATTTGACCGATAGCTTAAATGTGACAAGTGTGGTTCAAAAGGTCAAGCCTGATGAGATTTATAATCTTGCGGCTCAGTCTCATGTGGCAGTAAGCTTTGAACAGCCTGAATATACCGCCCAGATTGATGCCGTGGGCACATTAAGAGTATTGGAAGCAGTAAGACTGTTAGGGTTAGCTGAAAAAACAAAAATTTACCAAGCATCCACATCTGAGCTTTATGGTAAAGTACAGGCAATTCCACAAAATGAAAAGACACCCTTTTATCCTCGCAGTCCATATGGTGCAGCAAAGATATATGCTTACTGGATTACAGTAAACTATAGAGAATCTTACAATATGTTTGCATGCAATGGGATTCTTTTTAATCATGAATCACCTGTAAGGGGTGAGACATTTGTTACAAGAAAAATCACACGAGGCTTATCTAGAATATTTCTTGGTCTTGATAAAAAAATATACCTTGGCAACCTCAATGCCAAAAGGGATTGGGGGCATGCGGAAGATTTTGTAAAAGGGATGTATTTGATACTACAGCAGCCTGAGCCGGATGACTTTGTATTGGCAACAGGTAAGACTACAGAGATAAGAGAATTTGTAAGGAAATGCTGTGAAAAATTAGGGTGTAACATAGAGTTTACTGGCAGCGGAGTTGATGAAAAAGGAATATTAAATAATGTTGAATTTTCTATGTTGAATGATAAATTAAAAGAAATTAGAGTGAATGAACAAATAATTCAACATTTAACATTAAAAATTAAAAATTTAATTGGCAAGCCAATTGTTGAAGTTGACCCAAGATATTTCAGGCCTGCGGAGGTTGACATACTCCTTGGCGATGCTACTAAAGCCAAAGAAAAGTTAGGTTGGGAGCCAAAGAAAACCCTCGACGATTTAATTAATGATATGCTCAAATATGACCTTGAAAAGAGCTACAGAGAGCTAGTGTTGAAGCAGCATGGATTTGATATTCAGGGAAGCTGTGGGGTGTGAAGAGGTGAGTAGAGGTTAATAAGCGTTAGTAGGGGTTAATAGGGGTTAGTAAGGGTTAATAGGGGTTAGTAAGGGTGAGTAGGGGTGATTAGGGGTAGTGTGGGGTGCAAAATGAGGAATTGGAAGGATTTGATTGTTTGGCAGGAGTGCCATAAGCTGGTGATTGAAATTTATAATTTGATGAAAAGTTTTCCAAAGGATGAAACGTTTGGATTATGCTCTCAAATAAAAAGAGCGGCAGTTTCAATTCCAACAAATATTGTAGAAGGACACTCAAAAAGCTCAAATAAAGAATTTGTAAGATTTTTGTATATTTCTAGAGGTTCTTTAGAAGAATTGAAATATTTACTTTATTTATCTAAGGATTTAGGATTTATTAATCTACAAGACTATGGATTATTAGAGGAAAAATTATCCAAAATTGGCTATCTTTTAAATAATTTTATGAAATCACTAAACAAAACCTCTACAACCTCTAATACTTCTACAACCTCTAAAACCTCTACAACCTTTACTAACCTTAAATTAGCGGAACTTCCCAATGAATAAGAATAGCAAAATAGCAGTTTTTGGAGCAACTGGCCTTGTGGGCAGCGCTATTGTGCGAAAATTGTTTGAAAAAGGATATACAAATATTATTGCAAATTATCATAACAGAAAGCCAAATAATTCAACATTCAACATTCAACATTCAACATTAAATACAAATTCTATCGAGTGGATAAGGTTAGACTTATTGGATTTTGTTGCTGTAAAAGAATTTTTTGAAGCAAAAAGACCAGAGTTTGTATTTCTTGCTGCAGCAAAAGTTGGAGGAATAGTTGCAAATAATACTTACAGAGCCGACTTTATATATGAAAACCTTCAGATTCAAAATAATGTTATCCATAATGCATATAAATATGGGGTTAAAAAATTACTTTTTTTAGGTAGTACCTGTATCTATCCGAAGGAATGCCCTCAGCCAATCAAAGAGGAATACCTTCTAACAGGTCCACTTGAATATACAAATGAACCATATGCCATAGCAAAAATAGCAGGCATTAAGATGTGTGAGAGCTTTAATCTTCAATATGGCACAAACTTCATCTCAGTAATGCCAACAAATCTTTATGGAGAAAATGACAACTTTGACCTTGAAAAATCTCATGTCCTGCCAGCTCTTATTAGAAAGATACATCTTGGGAAATGTTTAGAAGAAGAAAACTTTGAAGCTATAAGAAAAGATTTGGATAAAAATCCAATTGAAGGTGTAGATGGAAGAGCAAGTAAAGAAGAGATTTTAAACATATTAAAAAATTATGGTATTTCATTCAAAATTCAAAATTCAAAATTCAAAATTTCCGTAGAAATTTGGGGATCGGGAGAACCGAGACGCGAATTTCTATGGAGTGATGATATGGCAGATGCCTGTGTGTATCTTATGGAGCAAGTCAATTTCGAAGATATCATTAAACAAAACAATTCAACACTCAAAATTCAACATTCAACATTATCAAATGAGTTTTTTAACGAAGGTAGAAACACTCATATTAATATCGGCACCGGCAAAGATATCTCTATAAAGGATTTAGCATATCTAATAAAAGATATTATTGGCTTTAAAGGTGACTTTTGCTTTAATACACAAAAACCAGATGGGACGATGAGAAAAGTGACAGATGTGAGCAAGCTACACTCTCTTGGATGGAAGCATAAGGTAGAGTTGGAAGAGGGGATTAAGAGGGTTTATGGGTGGTATTTGGAGAATGAGAAGTAAAAGGTGAGAGGGAAGAGGTAAGAAGTGAGAAGTAAGAAGTGAGAAGTGAAATGTGAGAGAGTTATGAAAACACATAAGGATTTGGATGCATGGAAGGAGGCTATAATATTGGTAAAAGAAATATATGGGTTAACTTTATCTTTTCCTAAAGAAGAAATATATGGTTTGACTTCTCAGATTAGAAGATGTGCGGTTTCAATTCCAAGTAATATAGCAGAAGGTGCAGCTAGAAATAGCACCAAGGAGTTTATACAGTTTTTATATATTGCATTAGGATCATGCGCTGAGTTAGATACTCAATTGATAATTGCAAAAGAATTAGGATATATTAACGAAGAATGTCTGGAATTGTTTAGCAAAATAGAAAGAATTAAAAGTAAGATTTTAGGACTCATCAGGTATCTGAGGAACAAAAATGTCAAATAACATTTCACGTTTCACATCTCACTTCTCACGTTTCACTTCTCACGTTCAACGTTTAATGACTCATCCCGGCTTCTGCCGCTACAGTGCAAACACTGCCTGGCTTTTTGCAGAAAAAATTTTACGTATGGTTGTGGGGCTTTTTGTAGGAGTTTGGGTTGCGAGGTATCTTGGACCTAGCAAATACTGGCTTTTAAGTTATCAAACAGATTGTGGAAAATATATAAAGATTTGCTAAAATCATTTAGATTAAATGTAGGAGGAGATTTTAAATGAAAGTAGTTATACTCGCTGGTGGATTTGGAACAAGATTAAGTGAAGAGACTGATGTAAAACCAAAGCCTATGGTAGAAATAGGAGGAAAACCTATTTTATGGCATATCATGAAGATTTATTCTGCTTATGGTTTTAATGATTTCATCATATGTCTTGGATATAAGGGTTATATAATAAAGGAATATTTCGCAAATTATTTCCTTCATATGTCAGATGTGACAATAGATTTGAAAAATAACCAAATGGAGATACATAATGTAAAAGCAGAACCATGGAAGGTAACGCTTGTGGATACAGGATTAAACACAATGACAGGTGGACGAATAAAAAGAATTCAGTCTTATATTATGAATGAAACATTTATGTTAACGTATGGTGATGGTGTGGGGGATATAAACATAAAAGAGCTTTTAGAATTTCATAAAAAGCATGGCAAATATGCAACACTTACAGCTGTTCAACCATCAGGAAGATTTGGAGCGTTGGATTTAAATGAAAATGAAGTTAAAGCATTTGAAGAGAAACCTAAAGGGGATGGATCTTGGATAAATGGAGGATTTTTTGTCCTTCAACCTCAAATTTTTGATTATATTAAGGGAGATGATACAATTTGGGAAAAAGAACCTCTTGAAAATCTTGCAAAAGCTGGACAACTTATTTCCTATAAACATACAGGTTTTTGGAAGCCAATGGATACATTAAGAGATAAAAGAGAATTGGAAGCTTTATGGCAATCAAAAAATGCACCTTGGAAGGTATGGAATGAGTAATTTTGAAAATTTATTTAACGGTATTTATAAAAATAAAACTATTTTAGTAACAGGACACACAGGATTTAAAGGTAGTTGGCTTGTTTTTTGGCTTTTGCAAATGAAAGCAAAAGTTATAGGATATTCAAAAGATATTCCATCAAATCCTAATCATTTTGAATTATTGCAAAAAAATGGACTTTTAGTAAATTTACTAGATATAAGAGGAGATATTAGAGATAATGAAAAATTAGAAGAAGTTTTTATGAATTATAAACCTGATATAGTGTTTCATCTTGCAGCTCAGCCATTGGTTAGATATTCTTATGAAAATCCTATTGAAACATACGAGACTAATGTAATTGGGACATTAAAAGTATTTGAAGCTTGTAGAAAAGTAAGAGTAAAAGCAATAGTAAATATTACCAGTGATAAGTGTTATGAAAACAGAGAATGGGTTTGGGGATATAGAGAAAACGATCCAATGGGTGGATATGATCCATACAGCTCAAGTAAAGGTTGCGCCGAGCTTATAACCACAAGTTATAGGAATTCATTTTTTAATTTAAAAGAGTATGGTAAGACGCATAACACATTGCTTGCAAGCTGTAGAGCAGGAAATGTAATAGGTGGAGGTGATTGGGCAAAAGACAGGCTTATCACAGATATTATGGTAGCAGTTAGCAAAAATGAAAAAGTAAAAATTAGAAACCCAAAGGCAACAAGGCCTTGGCAACATGTCCTTGAACCACTCAGTGGTTATTTAATGATTGGACAAAAACTTTTAGAAGGTAAAAAAGAATTTGCAGAAGGTTGGAATTTTGGGCCATCAGATGAAGGGGCGATTACTGTTGAAGAAGTAGTTAAAAATATTAAACAATACTGGGAAAAGATAGATTATGAACTCAATACTGATGAAAAACATCCACATGAAGCAAATCTTTTAAAACTAGATTGTTCAAAAGCACATATCAAACTAAAATGGAAAGATGTTTGGGATAGTCAAAAAACTTTTGAAGTTACAACAAACTGGTACAAAGCATTTTATGAAAAAAATATTATACTTACCTTAAAAGATTTAGAAGATTATATTATAGATGCAAAATCAAAACATATTGAATGGGCAGTACAATGACCATACTTTTAACAGGCGCTACAGGTTTTTTAGGTGGTCATCTATTAGAAAGACTTTTACAATTAGATTATAATGTAGTGATCTTAAAAAGAAGCTTTTCCAATACCTGGCGAATAAACCACCTTTTAGATAAAGTTAAAAGTTATAATATAGATATAGTAAATTTTGAAAAACCTTTTAAAGAAAACAAAATTGATGTAGTTATCCATACCTCTGCGAGTTACGGAAGAAAAAAAGAAAAAGTATCAGATATTGTAAATACAAATCTTATGTTTTCTTTGAGACTTTTAGAGACAGCTACATTTTTCAATACTGATACATTTTTCAATACTGATACATTATTAAATAAGTATCTAAATCATTATTCTTTATCTAAAAAGCAGTTTATAGAATGGTTAAAATATTTTAGCTATAAGATAAAAGTTATAAATCTAAAGATAGAACATATGTATGGCCCAAAAGATGATGAAACAAAATTTGTAACTTGGTTAATAAATCAAATGTTGCAAAATGTTTCAAGTATTGATTTTACAGAAGGAAAACAAAAAAGGGATTTTATATATATAGATGATGTTGTTGATGTATATTTGTTAATGTTGGAAAAATATAAAGATTTTAAATCATTTACCGAATTTGATGTAGGAACAGGAAGCCAAATAGAACTTAAAGAGTTTATATTGAAGATTTATAATGAAGTAAAAAAAATAAAAAATATAAATACACAATTAAATTTTGGAGTTTTACCATATAGAGAAGGTGAATTTATGGAAATAAATGAAAATGTAAAGCCACTTTATGAATTGGGATGGAAACCAAAAATATCATTAGAAGAGGGTATAAAAAATACTATAAAAGGGATATTAAATGGGTAAGAAAGAACAATTAAAAAAAGAAATTTTAGAAAAAGTAAAAGAATATTATGAATTAGTGCATAAACCAGCTCAAAGTCAAAAATTTATAGAAGGAAAAAGTAGAGTTAATTATGCAGGAAGAGTTTTTGATGACAATGAAATGATTAATTTAGTAGATAGTGGCTTAGATTTTTGGTTAACTTATGGAAAATATTCAAAAGAATTTGAAAAGAAGTTAGCTAATTTTCTTGGAGTAAGATTTAGTTTAACTGTAAATAGTGGAAGTAGTGCAAATTTACTTGCTTTTTTTGCTTTAACTTCACCACTGCTAAAAGATAGGCGAATAAAAAGAGATGATGAAGTTATCACTGTTGCTGCTGGTTTTCCTACAACAATTGCGCCAATAGTTCAATATGGGGCAGTTCCTGTATTTGTAGATATGGAATTAGAGACTTTTAATATTGATGTAAGTCAAATAGAAAAAGCAATAACACCAAAAACGAAAGCCATAATGATAGCCCATACTCTTGGGAATCCATTTAATATTGAAAAAGTGAAAGACATTTGTGATAAGTATAATTTATGGTTAATTGAAGATAATTGTGACGCACTTGGCTCTAAATACAAAGGTAAATATACTGGGACATGGGGAGACATAGGAACAAGTAGTTTTTATCCTCCTCATCATATAACTATGGGAGAAGGTGGAGCAGTTTATACAAATAATCCACTTCTAAAAAAAATACTTCTTTCAATGAGAGATTGGGGAAGAGATTGTTGGTGTGAAAGTGGAGTAGATAATACATGCGGACATAGATTTACTCAAAAATTTGGAAAACTTCCATTAGGATATGATCATAAATATGTATATTCTCATTTTGGATTTAATTTAAAAATTACAGATATGCAAGCAGCGATTGGTGTTGCTCAACTTGAAAAACTTCCTGAGTTTATTAAAAAAAGACAAAAAAATTGGCAAATGCTTTATGATGGATTAAAAGATATTGATGAATTTATTTTAGTTAAACCTCAAAAAGATAGTGAAATAAGCTGGTTTGGTTTTTTAATAACACTGAAAGATGGAGTTAAATTTTCAAGAAACGATTTAGTTAAATATCTTGAAGATAATAATATTCAAACAAGAAATCTTTTTGCTGGGAATATGTTAAAACATCCAATGTTTGAAAGTTTAGAAGAAAATAGAGACTACAGAGTCATAGGAGACTTACCAAATACAGATAAGATTATGAATGATAGTTTTTGGATTGGTGTTTATCCGGGTATGAGTGAGGAGGCGATTGATTATATGATCGAAAAAATAAATAAATTTGTAGAGGTAAACAAATGAAATATTTGATAACAGGAGGATGTGGTTTTTTAGGATCAAACATTGCAAGTGAAATATTAAAAAGAGGAGCTAAACTCATAATTTTTGATTCACTGTATAGATATGGCAGCTATCAAAACCTTGAATGGCTCAAATCTCAAGGTGAGTTTGTGTTTATACATGGCGATATACGCAATGCTAATGATGTTGAAAACACTATAAAAATCTATAAGCCGGATGTAATCTATCATCTTGCTGGTCAAGTAGCCATGACTACTTCAATTGCTGATCCTCGTATGGATTTTGAAGTAAATGCTGGAGGGAGCTTTAATCTTTTAAATGCAGTAAGGCTATATAATCCTGAAAGTATAGTCATTTACTCATCAACTAATAAAGTCTATGGTGATTTAGAGCAATTTACATATGAAGAGACAGAAACTAGATATAAATGTATAGATAAACCAAACGGATTTGACGAATCAACATCCCTTGATTTTCATTCACCTTATGGATGTTCTAAAGGAGCAGCAGATCAGTATATGCTTGATTTTTATAGAATTTATGGAATAAAAACGGTTGTTTTTAGACACTCATCCATGTATGGAGGTAGACAGTTTGCTACTTATGATCAAGGCTGGGTAGGATGGTTTATCCAAAAAGCTGTAGAGATTAAGCAAGGTAAACTAAAAGAACCATTTACTATTTCAGGGAATGGTAAACAAGTAAGAGATTTATTGTATGCAACCGATTGTGTAGATTTATATTTAAAAGCTTCAGAAAAAATAGAAGACATAAAAGGAAAAGTTTTTAATATTGGTGGTGGGATTGAAAACTCTTCATCATTGCTTGAACTATTTTCATTTTTGGAACAAGAGCTTGATATAAAAACTACATATACAAAACTACCACCAAGAGAAAGTGATCAAAAAGTTTTTATTGCTGATATATCAAAAGCAAAAGAGCTTATAGGCTGGGAACCAAAGGTTTCTAAGGAAGATGGCATTAGAAAAATGATTGAGTGGGTAAGAGGAAAATAATTGAGCTACAGAATGTTTGAAAATAGAACAAAAAACTATTTTAAGCAGGTAAGAGGTTCGTTGATATTTAAATTATTGTCCATTATAAGTAGTTTTTTAATCATTTCTTTAATGATAAAGTATTTAGGGAAAGAGCAATATGGAATATGGAGTACACTTCTTTCAATTGTTTCATGGGTAGTTCTTTTTGATGTAGGTATTGGCAATGGATTAAGAAACAAAATATCCGAATCTCTTGCGAAAGATGATAAAAAAGAAGCGCAAAATTACATATCAGCAGCTTATGTAATTATAGGACTTATCTCGATGTTTTTATTAGGTATTTTTTTAGTAATAAGTAATTTTATATCTTGGCAAAATGTTTTTAATACTTCTATCCTTTCAAATAGTGAATTAAAGGATATTGTTAACATAACAGCAGTTTTTTTATTTGTTAATTTTTGGCTAAGTCTCATTAATCAGGTATTTAATGGTTTGCAAAAAACTTCGATAGTAGTTTTTAATCAGTTTCTATCGAATGCTTTTGCTTTAATCTCTGTATATATTCTTTACTCATATTTTGAAAGTTCGCTTTTTAACTTGGCGTTTGTGTATGGAATGTCTTTAGTTATGTCAAGTCTCTTATTGTCATTATGGTTTTATGGTAAAAATAGAGATTTAGTTCCAAGAATCAAAAATTATGGGAAAAAATATGTTAAATCCATTACATCATTGGGCTTTCAATTTTTTATTATACAAATAGCGGTCATTGTAATATTTACAACTGATAAGATTTTAATAACCCAATTGTTTGGACCAGAGTATGTAGCAAGTTATGATGTAGTTTTTAAACTCTTTAGTGTTATAACTATTGTCCATTCATTACTCATGGCGCCTTTGTGGTCTGCTTACAGTGATGCTTATCATAGAGAGGATTTTGCTTGGATTAGAAAAACTATTAAAAATCAACTAAAATTATATGCTCTTTTTGTGTTAGGAACTATTGTACTGATATTTTTGGCAAAAAAAATTATATATCTGTGGATAGGTAATAGTGTGCAAGTAGATAATATGTTGATTATAGCAATGGGAGCTTTTGTATTAGTCTCTACTTGGAATAATTTATTTGCATATTTTATAAATGCAACCAACAATTTAAAGATACAAATAATTACTTCAATTATAGCTATGATTATAAATATTCCACTTTCAATCTTCATTGTAAAAAAATATAACATAGGTACTTATGGTATTGTAATTGGTACAATTATATCATTATTATTTTTTGCAGTTTTTGGTTCTGTACAATCATTTAAATTAATAAAGGTTCAGCATGCAGAATAACTTAGTAAGTATTTTAGTCCCAGTATATAATAGAGAAACACTAATAGAAGAAACAGTACGAAGTGCATTAAATCAAACTTATAAAAATTTTGAAATAATAATTGTGGATAATAAAAGCACAGATAAAACTTGGCAGGTTTTAGAAAAGTTAGCGCATAAGGATAAAAGAATAAAAATATTTCAAAATGAAACAAATATTGGACCTGTAAGAAATTGGAAACGATGTATTGATGAAGCTAGTGGAGAGTATGGAAAAATACTTTGGTCTGATGATTTGATAGCTCCAGAATTTTTGGAAAAAACGGTTTCATTTTTAGAAAATAGTGATGTGGGTTTTGTATTTACAGGAACAGAGATATTTGTAGATGGTACAGATAAAATGGACAATCAGTACTTTATAGGTGAAACAGGGCTATATGATAGTGAAAAATATATTGACGGTGCTTTGTTTAGTGGAGGCTATCCCGTTTCTCCAGGATGTGCATTATTTAGACTTAAAGATTTGAAGCAAAATTTGCTTATTGATATACCCAATAAAGTTGGAAGTGACTTCTCTATGCATGCTATTGGTAATGATTTATTAATATTTCTTCTTGCAGCACATCAATATAAAAATTTTGCTTTTGTTAATGAAAAATTATCTTTTTTTAGAGCTCATAAAGACTCTATTAGTATTCAATCTAATAATGGTAAACTTCCATTACATTATAATTTGGCAGCAGCTTATTTTGTAGAAAATTATAGAAAAGATTTAATTGATAAAATGAATTCGAATATTTGGATAAATATTAAGCGGTATTCAATTGCAGCCCAAAAGTATAACATTGATGCAATTGAAAAATTTTACATGAAAAATAAGGATTATAGATTGGACTATGTTTATTTATTTAATAAAATATTTAGGGGCTTATTAAAAAGAATAGGATTTTTAAAATACTTATAAAGAATAAAGATAGGATGTTATGGAGGAATAGCACTGTAACTTGTTTGCAGAGTTTTTAAAGATCGTTAGAAAGATGATTATAAAACTTAAGAGGAGAATTGAGTGTTCCAGTATGTTAATTTTGGATTAGAATTATATAAAAATTATAAAAAAGATATTAGTTTGAAAAAAGCTTTAAATGATAACTTGATTAGGGAAATAAACTATAATATTTTAATTTTCGGTGAAATGGAAAAAGTAGAAAAGGACAAATTGAAAAAGTTAATAAATTTATTAGAAACAAACTATTATGATTATTTAGTCAATTCCTTTGTTAATGTTAGAGAGTTAGTAAAAGATAGAAAAATATCTATTGATGAGAGTAAAATAAAAAATAAAAATTTTTTAAAATGGATTGGCAAGGATCCATCTTTTATAGATATTTTAGAAAAAGTATATTTGAGAATCAAAGTTTTAAAATCTTTGGCTAAAGTCGATATAGCACGAAGAAAGGATAGTTATCAGTATGTTAAATTGTTATTGTTGGTTTTGAAAAAGGAATTATTCGTGATTCGAGATTTGTATAATTAGTAATAATTTATAGTGAGATGAGCATGTGGAATTGATTATAAGGATTTGGAAGTATGGAAGAAAAGTATTACTTTAATTAAATCTATTTATAGAGTTCGTAATGGTTTTCCACAGGAAGAAAGGTATGGCTTGGTTGATCGAATCAAAAGAAGTGCAGTTTTAATTTCTGCTAATATTGCTTGCCCTGTGGAATAAAATGTTTTATGTGTATGTGTTGCAGAGTGAAAAAGATATGAAATTTTATGTTGGTATAAATCAAATTTACGTGAGAGAGTTAGCAGCACAAAAATGCAAACGTAAAATCAACTAAACATAGGAGACTACTAAAATTGATTTATTATGAAGCTTGTATTAGTCAAAAAGGCGCATTGAAAAGAGAAAAATATTTAAAATCAACTTACGGAAAAAGATATATAAAAAATAGATTAAAAAATTATTTGGATACTATAGAATAATTGAATTTGATGTTTTTGATATTCCACAGGGTAAAGGGAGTGGAAGAAATGCTGCAAAGGAATTCATACAATTTTTATATATTTCATTAGGTAGTGCCTATGAATTGGAAACACATTTAATAATATCAAGATAAGTTTGATTTTTGAAAGATATTGATGATATAATAGAACAAATTAATGAAATTAGAAAAATGCTGAATGGATTAATCAATTCTTTAAAGAACAAGGTGATCAAAAATGAATAATCAACAATTTATTTCCAATAATAACTATCACAATAAACTATCAACTATCACTGACAAATACTCTTACTAAATTTAATTACAAAAAATATATTTTTTCCAATGAATGATAGAACTTTAAATTAATTAAAATGAAAAATGGCCATAATTTAATATTATTATTCATAATAAAAGGAGTTTGTCATGGAAAATAATTCTAAAAAGAGTAATGAAATTAAAATGAGTAAAGTTTTAAAGAGTAAAAGATTGTTGTATGAAAACCATAAACTAATTATTAGTATAATGCCCCTAAAAATTTAATTGCATTCGATGAGCAATCTTTCGATAAATATAGTATAGATTTTAAAAATATTGAAAATAGTAGCCAGTTTTTAATTATTGATGATGTTGTGGGGACAGGAGCTACTTATTGCGAATTAATGTATAAATTATATAATTTCAACAAAAAAATGAATTATTTTTTAGCAATTGTTAAGGATGTAAAAAGATGAAAAAAGTATTTATTAGCGGCTCTATGGCTATAAAAAAACTTGATAATTTAGTATTGAAGAGCTTAGATAGAATAATTTTGAATAAATTACAAGTTTCAGTAGGTGATGCAGGTGGTGTGGATAAGTTGGTTCAAGAATATTTTTGTGCAAAAAAATATTTTAATGTAGTTGTTTATACTATTTTAGATAACCCGAGAAACGTATCATGTGATTTTTTCCAAATTAAAAAAGTTGATACTGGAAATTTAAAAGGTAGGATTGCTCAAGAAAAAAAAGATGAGTCAATGACAAAGGATAGTGAGTATTCTTTTGTAATATGGGATGGTAAAAGTAAAGGGAGTTTAAATAATATTTTGAGAGCTTTAAGAGCCGATAAAAAAGTAAAAGTGTTCTATGAAAAAGAAAAAAGATTTTTCAGAAATGAGGAACTAAATATTGAATACATACAAAAAATATTTTATGAAAATAATGGACTTGGGTTAAAAGAATTGGCAGCACATTCTAATTTGTCACTGTCGTGTATAAAAGAAATTGTAAAGGCTTACCCGCAATTTAAAATAATCAGTTATTATAAAGGGAGAGAACAAGTGAAATATTCTTTAGAATTGATTAATGTTATAGCAAAAGAAATTAAATTGTAAAAAAAGGAAAAAGTAATGAACAATCCACAAGTCAGGAATACCAAATCCCGATTTACCAATCACCCATCACGGCTCCTATATAAACTAATTGACGACACTTACTTAGACGAAAATGGCAAAATAAAAGAAGAATATAAATTTAGCATCAATATTCCAAAATTCAAAATCCAAAATTCAAAATTAATTGGAAAGCCTGAGGATAAATTTGAAACCATGCTTTTTTTGCCTGAAGGAGAAGGAAGGAAAGGAGAAGGTGGTTTAAGAACAAAGGGATATTTTAAATTTTCATACGAAAATTTAATGGTAAATGATGAATGCTTGATTATGGATGAAAGTAAAAAAGATAATATTAGTGATAAAAATAAAATTCAAAATCCAACATCTAAAATTCAACATTCAAAAAAGTGGTACATAGTCGACCACGACGGCAACCCAGTTGAGCCCGCTCCTGACTACATTCAAACACAAATAACCTCTCACCTCTCACAGCTCACCTCTCACAGCTCACCTCTCACGTCACTGCCCCTAATCACTGTCATCACTGTTGTCTACAATGGCGAAAAATACCTTGAAGAGACCATTCAAAGCGTAATAAACCAAACCTATCCAAATGTAGAATATATTATAATAGATGGTGGCTCAACTGACGGAACACTTGATATAATTAAGAAGTATGAAGATTATATTGATTACTGGGTGAGTGAGAAGGATAATGGAATTTATGATGCGATGAATAAGGGAGTGGATGTTGCACTGGGTAAATGGGTGTATTTTTTAGGGTCTGGAGATATTTTTTATAGTTCCCATGTTTTAAAATCTATTTTTATCGATCTTAAGGATTTGGGATCTGCCTTTATTCTTTTTGGGGATATTATTTATGACGATGGTAGATTGTTTAAAAGTCGATACGGTACAAGTCTTTATTATAGAAATACAATACATCACCAAGGAGCATTTTATCGACGAAAGTTATTTGATAAATTTCGCTATCAAAGTAATTATATTGTTTCTGCAGATTACGAATTAAATTTAATGCTTTTTTGTAATAAAAATCCTTCTTTAAATGTGAAAATTATAATAGCAAAATGCAATAATGAAGGTATTTCTAATCAAGTAAACTTACGGGGATATATTGAAGAAATTGAGATTAGACATAAATATCTGGGGAGAATAAATTTACTGAAATACGATTTGTTGACATTGCTGAGGTATTTAATTAAGAGGTTTTCAAAAAATGTATTACTACGTAAGTGAAATTCTATTAATTGGTTTTTTTGTTTTTATTCTGGTGTTTCTAATACTTCGTTATTTAACAAAGATAGCGAGAATTTCTGAATTTGATTCTTTGGGGATCCTTAATATTAATGTTGCTACTTCCGTCGTTTTACTAATTGCTTTTTTTTTACAAGGATATATACATTTTTCATCTTTGCTACAAATCTCCATACTGATCTTTTCCTTTTATCTTGGCATTTATCTAACGTCACTAGTTTGTGTCCCAATCTTGAAGAAAAATCGCCGATCTGAAGCTTTAGAGATGTTTGCTTATGATAATTTGAGAATCCTGAATTTAGTTAACATGCTTCTATTGTTCGTGATTACGAGTGGCTACCTTAGTTTTATCCTATTCCAAACTTATAGTATTCCAGATGCCAGACTTTTGGTATCTAAATCATTACGTGTGATCGATATAGTACGTATTGGTGTTTCTTCCGTTTTCCCTTATTATGCCATAGGGTTATATTTAATAACTAAACGCATAATTTTTCTGTTGTTTATTTTTTTGGCAGTTATGGTCGAATTTTTTTCTGGTTCCAAAGGTTTTCTCCTACAATACATTGTTGTTTTTTTTACTTTAGACGCTCTTTTCAATGGGAAAAGAAACATAAAATTCTATTTTAAGTCTTTATATCTTTTTGGTATATTTATTGTAAGTGCGGTTGTAGTTAAAATATTTTGGGGAAGCACAATCAAGCAAGCTTTCATGGGAGTAGTAGATAGAATCGTTTCCGCGGGTGATATTTACTATTATGCTTTTATTTCTGGAGATTATACAAAACTATTTGGACAATATAACTTATTGTATTATATTTTACATCCTTTTACTTCAATCATTGGTATTAGGGGATATGAGTGGCCAATAGGAGCACTAATTAAATCTACCGCAGGATTAGAGGTCAATGGTACAGGACCTAATCCTCATTTACCTATACTTGTGCTAGTTCTTATGAATGGGAACTATTTCCTGAGTTTGTTATTTTCGTTTTTAGTAGGTTGTTTTGTTTGTATCTCTAGGGTTTTTGCGCTGAGTTTTATTAGCATGAAGAAATATCCTCCTTATTGGAGGATAGCCTTTTTTTCTGTTTTTTTCAGTTCTGTTTCATCTTTATATGTAGATATTGGTTCTTTTCAGTTTTATTTGATAGGTACTTTTGTGATTACTTTGATTTTTAGTATCTTTTATGAATTTATTTTGGGATTGAAATATAAAAGAAATAAACCTATTAAGTTTGTAAGATTTGAGAAGGAACAACAGACTTTTAGGCCTATGCAACCAAGATAGGAGAAGTTTGCAATGAAAAAAACTATAGAATTGACAATATCTATAGTCTTATATAAGAATAATATAGAGCAGATTAAAAAATCCATTTATAGCGTTTTAAAATCAAAACTGAACTTTAAAATTTATCTTGTAGATAACTCTCCTACTAGTGATTTAGAAATTTTAAGATCTGTTGACAGTAAAATTGAGTATGTATTCAATAATGCTAATTTGGGTTTCGGTAAAGCTCATAATATAGCTTTAAGGAAATCAATAGAAGAAAAAGTACCTTACCATCTTGTTTTAAATCCAGATGTGTATTTTGGTGAAGGTGCATTAGAAGAATTATACGATTTTATGGAAAAAAACAAAGATATTGGTTTAGTTATGCCGAAGATTTTATATCCTAGTGGTGAAATTCAATATCTTTGTAAGCTATTACCAACCCCTTTTGATTTGTTTGGTAGGAGATTTTTAAATTTCCAACCATTTAAAAACTATATAGAAAAAAGAAATGAAATTTATGAACTAAGGTTTACCGGTTATGATAAGATAATGGAAGTCCCTTATTTATCAGGTTGTTTTATGTTTTTAAGAACGTCTGTTTTAGAAAAAGTAGGTTTATTTGATGAAAATATATTTATGTATTTAGAAGATACTGATTTATCTAGAAGAATACATAAAGTAGCAAAGACCGTATTTTATCCAAATACATATATTTATCATGAGTATGAAAAAGGTTCATACAAGAATTGGAAATTGTTAACCTATCACATAAAATCAGCTATTTATTATTTTAATAAATGGGGATGGGTTTTTGATAAAGAAAGAAATCAAATGAATAATAGAGCGAGGTTGAAGCTTAATATTTGAATTAAAACAGTTAAATATATAAAAATTATTAGATATTTTTAAGGAGCTTTTATGAAAGGAATAATCTTAGCCGGTGGTAGTGGGACGAGATTATACCCACTGACTATGGTGACAAGTAAGCAACTTTTGCCTGTATATGACAAACCTATGATTTATTATCCTTTGTCAGTATTGATGCTGGCAGGGATAAAAGATATTTTGATTATTTCAACACCTTATGATTTACCAAATTTTGAAAGATTATTGGGTAGTGGTGAGCAGTACGGCATAAACTTATCATATGCAGTTCAGCCATCACCTGATGGACTTGCTCAGGCTTTTTTGATAGGTGAAGATTTTATTGGAGACGATAGTTGTGCGATGATTTTGGGTGATAATATATTTTATGGAAGCGGACTAACCAGCCATTTAAAAGGCGCAGTCAAAAATTCTGAAAATGGCAGGGCTACCATCTTTGGCTATTATGTGAATGACCCTGAAAGGTTTGGTATTGTTGAGTTTGATGCAAATGGTAAGGTGATATCTGTTGAGGAAAAACCCAAAAAACCAAAATCTAACTACTGTGTCACAGGGCTGTATTTTTATGATAACCGTGTAGTAGAGTTTGCAAAAAAAGTAAAACCGTCAGATAGAGGGGAGCTTGAAATTACAGATTTAAATAAGCTGTATCTTGAAGATGGGACATTAGATGTCAAATTGCTTGGAAGAGGTTACGCGTGGCTTGATACAGGTACCGTTGATTCATTGATAGATGCTGCTGAATTTGTAAAGGTACTTGAAAAGAGACAGGGGATAAAAATAGCAGCTATTGAAGAGATTGCTTATCACAATGGTTGGATAGATAAGAATACTTTGCTTGTCGCGGCTAAAAAGTATGGTAAATCACCATACGGTGAGCATTTGAGAAAAGTGGGGGAAGGCAAAATTATTTATTAGCTAAAGATGGTTACTTATTAATAGTTTGGAGTTTAAAATGAAGGTAGAGAGCACTGTTTTGAAAGGTGTATTAATAATAGAAACTGACTGTTTTGGAGATAATCGTGGCTGGTTTACCGAAAGCTATAATAAAGAGAGATTTGCAAAATATGGTTTGGATACAGATTTTGTGCAAGATAATCATTCTTATTCTACCCAAAAAGGTGTGTTGAGAGGTATTCATTTTCAAAATAATCCTAAAGCTCAATCAAAGCTTGTCAGGTGTACTAAGGGGAAGATTCTTGATGTAGTTGTGGACTTGAGGAAAGGGTCAGATACTTACAAAAAATGGATTGCTGTAGAACTGAGTGAGCAAAATAGAAAGCAGATTTTTATACCAAAAGGCTATGGACATGGCTTTGTAACTCTTACGGATAATGTTGAATTACAATATAAGGTAGATGAGTATTATTCTAAAGAGTGTGATAGAAGTATAAAATATAATGATCCCGAATTAGGGATTAATTGGGGTGTTGAAAATCCTATTTTATCGGAGAAGGATGGCAATGCACCATATCTTAAAGATAGCGATTGCAATTTTAGTATTAAAGTTCTTGTTACGGGCGTCAATGGGCAGCTTGGTTATGATGTGGTACTAAGATTAAAAGAATTGGGGATAGATGTAATTGGCGTAGATGTGAATGATTTTGATATTACTGATGAGATTCAAACTGTCCAAAATATTTTAACAATAAAACCTGATGTAGTGGTGCATTGTGCCGCTTATACTGCTGTGGATAAAGCTGAGGAAGAGAGAAATAAATGCTATTCTGTAAATACTGTTGGTACTAGAAATATTGCATTAGCATGTAAAGAGATTGATGCAAAGATGGTCTATATCTCTACAGATTATGTTTTTGATGGCAAAGGGGTGGAGGCTTTTGATGAAAATCATGATACATGTCCGATTAATTATTATGGCTTTACCAAAGCAGAAGGGGAGAAGATTGTTGATGAGATACTTAATAAATATTTTATAGTAAGAACATCTTGGGTATTTGGGATTAACGGAAACAATTTTATAAAAACGATGTTAAAGCTATCAGAGACTAAAGATACATTAAAAGTAGTAAATGACCAATATGGCTCACCTACTTATACAAAAGATCTTGCGGAGCTAATTTGCGATATGATTCAGACTAATAAGTATGGTGTGTATCATGGAACAAATGAAGGTTATTGTAGTTGGTATGAGCTTGCAGTAGAGATATTCAAGATTTCAGGGAAAGATGTTAATGTAATTCCTGTACCTTCTGAAGAGTACCCCACTAAGGCGGTAAGACCAAAAAATTCTCGTCTATCAAAAGGGAATCTTGATGCTAATAATTTTAAAAGATTGCCTGATTGGAAAGAAGCTGTTAAAAGGTATATAGATTCTTTAAGTGAAGTTTAAGCATAGTAATTTTTTATTATGAGAGGATCTCTTTTGTTGCTTCAAACGCATAATTTAAAACAAAAGTGATAATATGTTTATCTTAAAAAGGAGGTATTGTGAGCTACAATAATTACAATATATTAGTTACTGGTGGAGCAGGTTTTATTGGATCAAATTTTATTAGGTACCTTTTTGAAAAAGTAAACTTTGATGGAATAATTGTAAATTTTGATCTTCTGACATATGCCGGTAATTTAAAAAATCTTGAAGATATTTCCGAAAAATATAGCGGGAAAAATTATTTTTTCGAGCATGGAGATATCTGTGATAAAAAAAGAGTAGGAGAAATATTTGATAAGTATGATATAAATATGGTGGTACATTTTGCTGCCGAAAGTCATGTGGACCGTTCTATACTGGGACCTGAAGAGTTTGTAAGGACAAATGTTCAAGGTACATTTACTCTTTTAGAAGCTGCACGCACATACTGGCTAAATAACAATGGCAAATCAGACAAAGCAAAGCTAACATTCAACATTCATAATTCTTCATTAACAAAACGTTTTCATCATATTAGTACAGATGAAGTGTATGGTTCTCTTGGCGATATGGGCTATTTCTACGAAACGACGCCATATGACCCAAGGAGCCCTTATTCTGCTTCAAAAGCGGCATCGGATCATTTAGTAAGAGCTTATTACCATACTTATAATCTTCCGGTTACTATTTCCAACTGTTCAAATAATTATGGTCCTTACCATTTTCCTGAAAAATTGATTCCTCTTATGATATTGAATATGTTGGATGAAAAACCTTTGCCTGTATATGGTGATGGTAAAAACATTAGAGATTGGTTATATGTTGAAGACCATTGTAGTGCTGTGTGGAAGATTTTGACAGAAGGTGAGGTTGGAGAGACATATAATATAGGAGGGGAAAATGAGTGGGAGAATATCAAGCTTGTAAATCGGTTATGTGAGATTGTTGCAAACAAAATGGGTAAGGATAAAGATTATTATAAAAAGCTTATTACTTTTGTAAAAGACAGACCAGGACATGATAGAAGATATGCAATAAATTGTGATAAAATTAAGAATAAGTTAGGATGGAAACAAAGTGTAGATTTTGAAAAAGGGCTTGAAAAAACTGTGAATTGGTATCTAAACAATAAAGAATGGGTAGAGACCGTAAAGTCTGGCGAATATAAAAAATGGGTAGAGATGAATTATGATAAAAGATAAACGTTCAATGTTCCATGTTCAACGTTATATGATGAAAGTGTATGAGGATTGAAAGGTTTGAAGATATTGATGCATGGAAAGAAAGAAGGGAGCTTGTGAAAGTAATTTACGAGTGTTTCAAAGATAATAAAGATTATAATTTTAAGGATCAAATTCAAAGAGCGGCTATTTCTATAATGTCAAATATTGCAGAAGGTTTTGATAGAGGTTCTAATAAAGAATTTATTCAATTTTTTGTGATTGCTCGAGCTTCAGCTTCTGAAGTGAGAAGTTTATGTTATGCAGCATTAGATAACGAATATGTATCTGAACAAATGTCTGAAGAAATAAAGAAAAATTTTTAAAAATAAATAGCCTAATAAATACCTTTGTTCGTTACATAAAAAGCTCTAGCAGACAACGTTGAACTTTGAACTTAGAACGTAGAACATAGAAATAATCATCGGAGTTAACATGGCAAACTTATTCCTTGTATCTTTTTTAATTTCTTTAACTTTTTGTTTTATAATAATTTTTTTGTTTAATAAAAGCTTATATATAGGCTCCGACCATTTTGATGGACCGCAAAAGTTTCATGATAGGCCTACGCCAAGGATTGGCGGAGTAGGTATTTTTGCGGCTTTTGCTGTGGCGGTTTTGTATTTGATGGTATTCAAAAAGAATAGCATATATTTATATTTTTTTATATCTTCATTACCTATTTTTTTGTTTGGATTATTAGAGGATATCACAAGAAAAGTAGCGCCAAAAATTAGATTATTGGCAGCTATTTTATCGGGATTATTGGTATATTTTTTATTAGATGTTTATTTGACGAGAATCGGGATACCTTATGTTGACAATATTTTTCATATTAAAGTTATTGCTGTTATTTTTACAATTATAGGTGTTGCAGGTGTTGCTAATGCTATCAATATAATTGATGGGTATAATGGGCTTGCATCAGTTGTATCTATTATAATATTTTTAGCGATCGCTTATGTAGGGTATAAATTAAAAGATCAATTTGTTTATACTATTTCTTTTTTAATGATAGGTGGTATTGCTGGCTTTTTTATATGGAATTACCCTTTTGGCAAAATATTCTTAGGGGACGGCGGGGCTTATTTTATTGGCTTTGCCATGGCTGTTTTATCTGTGCACCTTGTCAAAAATCATCCTCAAGTCTCTCCATGGTTTCCACTTTTGGCGGTAATTTACCCGGTATTCGAGGTATTATTTTCATTTTATAGGAAAAAGCATCTCAAAGGTAGATCACCTTTTCAACCTGATGGTTTACATTTTCACATGTTAATTTATAAAAGAGTTGTTCCTTTTGTTTTTGATATTCATCGCAGTGAAAAACTTATGCGCAATTCTGCCACATCCCCTTTTCTCTGGCTAATTTGTTCTTTTGGAGCTATCCCCGCCGTAATATTCTGGCAAAATACCCCAATTTTGGTCATATTTACTGTCTTTTTCTGCTGGTTTTATGTCTGGCTGTATAGGAGTATTGTAAGGTTTAGGTTTGGGAGGATGATAAAAACGTTAAGACGTTAAAGTGCCGGGAATCGTGAACCGAGAACCGTAAACCGAATCACAGATCACGAATATAAATTGTTGACAAACTTAACAAAAAGTAAAATCACTTATCACTTATCACTTATCACTTATCACTTATCACTTATCACTTATCACTTATCACTTATCACTTATCACTTATCACTTATCACTTATCACTTATCACTTATCACTTATCACTTATCACAAGCCTATTCTTCTTTGAAACTTCTCACAAACTCCATAAAGAATACCATGAAAATCGACAAGAAAAACCCTGTGACTAAAGCTACGACAATGATAAGCTTTTTTTTCGGTTTTATAGGTTCTTCATAAGTTAATACTTTACCTAAGGTGCTTGTTCTTGTTATATTTAGTGGAGAAATTTGTGAGTTCAGTTGGACTATATTAAGCTTTGTCCTTAATAATTTGTCTTGGTATTCTTTGATATTATTTGCTATTGTTTGATAAATTAATGGGTCTTTAGTCGATTTAAGCTGAATCTCAAGAGCTGTTAATTGTTTTTTTGTTTCTGTCAATTGAGTTTCCAATATGTCTATTTGAGATTTAATATTCTCGGTATAGGAAGTAAGTTTTTTATCTTCCTCTTTTTTTACAGAATCGAGTATTTTGTTGAGGTAGTCTAATGCTGCCTCATTTGAAAAATCTCTTATTTTAAGTCCAAGTAAGTCATTTGTTTTCTTGATTATCTCAACATCTACTTGAGGGTATTTGTCATTTTCATCTTCAGAATTATCAAAATTGCCCTTTATGTACAGTTGCAAAGCATTTGGTTCTATGAGATATATTTTACTATTACTATTACTATTACTATTACTATTACTATTACTAATATATCCAACTTGTATATTAGACTTTATTTCATAAATTGGTTTTTTAAAATAAGCATAAATAGCCGCCAAAGAAGTTATTGCTAATGTAAATATTAGTATGAAATATTTGTGTTTTAAAATAGTTCTTATAAGTTCTTTAAGGTCAATTTCATCTTCTTCGTATGTATGTATTGGTACATATTGCACAGGTATGATTTGTTGTTTATTTTTTTCTTCCATGGCCACTCCTAAATCATATTTAAAAAAGCAACAAAATTTTAACAATTATACTGAAAAATTGCAATGGTTATTTTAAAACGTTAAAACTTGTAAACGTTAAAATGCCGTGAACCGAGAACCGTGTGAACGCTAAAACGTTGAAACGTGCAAACGTTAAGGTAATGTGAACCGAATCAAGGATATAACTTCTTGACAGGTTTAACGAAAAGTGAAATCACTTAGAACTTAGAACTTAGAACTTAGAACTTAGAACTTAGAACTTAGAACTTAGAACTTAGAACTTAGAACTTAGAACTTAGCACTAATACCCATTGCACATATTATAAAATTTTGCTAATTAAGATAGTCGCAAAAAGGTAATGTTATAAATTATTTTATACATAAAGGGGGAAAAATGAGGAAAGCTCTCATTTTATTTTCATCACTAATAATTTTGTTTTTAGTTAATGTTTTTTCTTAAGCAGTTGATTTACAAAATATTCCACCGGAGCTTCTTGAAAAGGCAAAGCAGAATCCTGAGCTTGTCCAGCAATATTTGAATAGTAAAAATAGCACTTCAAAATCGACAATAGCCGATAAAAATAAGAATATTCAGTTTAAGGGCGTTTATGATAAAGATAATATATCTATAATTTCTGAAAGCTATGATAATACGACTTATGAAAGTAATAATATAACCAACCCTTTTAAGGTATTAGAGAAAAGGGCAGGGATTAATTATAAAAGTTTTCAGTTGCAAGTTGGAGATACTGTAACACTTGAATATTTTAGAAATAATAACATACTGGAATCCCATAAGATTTTAGTTAATTCAACAAAAGTATATATCCCCTTTATTGGCGAGATTAATGTAGATGAATATAAGAATTTATCCGATCTACAATTAAGTTTAAGTGAAAAATTGAAATCTCAGAATATAAATCTTTTTATTAAAGATATAAGACCAGGAATAATTAGTGTAGGAGTTTTTGGTGATGTGTTGACTCCAAGGTTTTTTAATATAGAGCGTACAAGCACACTTTTCGACGTGATCGGTCAGGCTGGCGGCGTTAATAACCTGGAGAATGTTCAGACAATTTATATTTATAGGAATAATACAATATATGAAAAAATAAATTACAACAGCTTGTTAAAAGGTGATTTTAAGACAGCTGTTTTGAAAGATGGGGATATTGTTTTTGTACAAAATAAGTTAGAAAAAGTAAATATAGAGAAAAATAGAAATTATGAGGTTTCATTTGATAATCTAACTATTTTTGGGGCAGAAATATTTAAATTTGATTTTACAGGCCAGATACCTGACCAAAATGTGAATGTGGACGATGATTATGTGGTTGGTGCCGGGGATACTCTTAATATCTATCTTTGGGGTAGAATGACCAAGACATATAATGTGCCTGTGGAAAATGACGGGACTATTTTTATAAATGAGATTGGTAAAGTCCAAGTTTCCGGCAAAAAGCTCAAAGAAGTAAAAGAAATATTAAAAGGATATCTTAACTCTATAGAAGGTGTAAAAAGTGACGTGTCAATCGGATCGCTGAAGACAATCAGGGTATTGGTGGTAGGGGAGGTAAATAACCCCGGATTTCAATCCATAAGTAATCTATCTACCGTTACGACAGCTATTGCCAAAGCAGGCGGTATCACAAATATTGCTGATATAAGGGATGTGGTGGTAAAAAGAAGCGGCAAGGTTGTAGCGACTATAGATTACTATGATTTTATACTAAAAGGAGATACTAACAGTGATATTTATTTGCAGCCTAATGATGTGATTTTCATTCCACGCTCCGATAAGATGGTCTATCTCGCGGGAAGCGTCAAAAACCCTGCTATCTATACGCTGAAAAAAGATGAGCCTTTGTCAACAGTTATAAAATTTGCCGGTGGACTTACTCCTGACGGCTATTCAAAACAGATTCATATTAAAAGACTTTACAATGACAAACCGTCAGAGGTCTATGATGTATCTTTAGATAAAGCAAATAGCTTTTATCTCAAAGATGGGGATAAGGTTTTTGTGGCAAGTATTACAAAGCCAAGTGAAGATTCAGTATTTTTATATGGAGAAGTTTATTTTCCTGGACGTTATTCTATTAAAAATACCAAAAAGCTTCTTGATATAGTTAAAGATAAATCAAACTTAAAGCCCGAAGCATCTCTTAACTACGGTTATATTAAAAGGCTAAACCGGGAAACAAAAGAATATTTCATAATACCGTTTAATCTTGAAGAAGCATTCGGTAATCCTGAAGGTAATCAAAATATAGAGTTAAAGCCCCTTGATGAAGTGTATGTGGTAAATAGGTTTGAGATAATGCCAAAAAATATAGTAGAGATTAAAGGGGAAGTACAAAATCCTGGAAGGTTTGAAATTGAAGATAAAGTTACTCTTTATGATGCGATTAATAAGGCTGGCGGGCTTACTACCGATGCTTCAAAAGATTATATAGAAATAATCAGAAAAGGGGATGGCAAATTTTTTACAAGGTTTGTGCCTTATGAAAGTTCGAAAGAATTTTATTTGAAGGTTGATGATAAGGTAATCGTACACTCCATTTGGGAGAAGAATCTCAAAAAGTATGTCAAAATAGAAGGGGAAGTACAAAATCCAGGCACATATCTTTTAACGGAAAATATGACTATTAGTGATCTGATTGTAAAAGCAGGGGGGTTGACAAAAGATGTTTATATGGATGTGTTTCATA
Organism: Deferribacteraceae bacterium V6Fe1; assembly: GCA_022813675.1. Lineage (GTDB taxonomy): Bacteria > Chrysiogenota > Deferribacteres > Deferribacterales > Deferrivibrionaceae > Deferrivibrio > Deferrivibrio metallireducens. The sequence continues at coordinate 1,010,915 of CP063375.1, forward strand.
TATACAGGCTAAATGAGACCGACTTTAACTATAGACTTATGACCCTTGATTTGAAAAAAGACACGGCGTTTAAGTTGTCTGATAGAGACGAGGTGGTGATTCATAATTTCAGAGAATTTCATCCGGTGCAGACCGTGCAGATATTGGGTGAAGTTAACAAACCCGGAGTTTATAATTATGCTGAAAATATGACCTTATACGATCTTGTGATTGCTGCGGGGAATATGAAGGATAGTGCTTACCTTGACAGAGTCGAAATTGTCAGGATGAAGACAGAATCAGGAAAAACAGAATATAGTGTAATTGATGTAAATATGAATGATATACTTGAAAATAAAAATATTGTGACTTTGCGGCCGTATGATGTAGTCAACGTAAGAAAGATTTCCGATTTTAAACGTGAGGATAAAGTCGTAGTAACCGGTGAAGTGTATTTCCCCGGGGATTTTGTAATCAGAAAAGGTGAAAAGCTTGCTGATGTGATTTTGAGAGCAGGTGGAATCACGGAGTATGGATACATTAAAAATATTATTTTTAAAAGAAAATCGGTCAAAGAGATACAGACGAAAAGGTTAAAAGAGCTCAAGGACAGATTGCAGGCGACTTTGTTGACTTCGTCAAGTCAAGAGATAGCTGCATCTTTGAGCCCGGAAGATATTGCCGCTCAAAAAAATCTTCAGGCAAATTTGCAGCAGATTGTAGAAAATCTTGACACAGTAGAGCCTGAGGGAAGAGTGGTAATTAAAGTAGATTCTTTTGAGCAGTTAGCAAACAGTCAATACAACTTTATCCTTGAAGACGGGGATGAGATCATAATACCTAAAAAGCCGAGTACTGTTAATGTGGTGGGTGAGGTCTATAACGCTACAAGTTTTGCTTTTACTGACAAAGAACCTACTGTAGAATATTTTATAAATGCTTGCGGAGGGATGACTGAGTTGGCGAGTGAGGATGATATCTTTGTGGTAAGAGGTGACGGTAGTGTTATCTCAAACAGATTTATTAAGAAAAATTATTGGTGGAAAGATATATATGACGTGAAGCTTGAGGCTGGTGATACGGTTGTGATTCCAAGAAAACTGGTATTCCCAAATTATATGCGTGACATCAAAGATATAACACAGATATTATATCAAATAGCAACTACCGTAGCTGTTACAAAGGTATTATTTTAGGGGTAATTGAATGGAAAGGATGAATGATAATAAAGTAGAACATGTAGTTGTCCCACCCGATTATTTGGCTGAGGACGAGATAGATTTAGTCGAGCTTTTTGCCGTAATTTGGCGACGAAAAATAATGATTGCGGCAATAGTGTTTGTGGTATCAGTCATTACAGTTATTGCAACACTGATGATGGATAATATTTATGAATCAAAGGCGGTACTAAAACCATCAGGTGGAGAGGCTTCCAAATTGTCTTCACTTATGGGTAATCTTGGGGGGCTTGCAAGCCTTGCGGGGATTTCCGTGGGTGGCAGTAGTGACAATATTTATGATGCGATGCAGAATTTGATAAATAATAAAGAATTTATAGCTGATATTGTAAAGAAAAATGGCTTGGAGCAAAAACTTTTTGAAGATAGTTATTCAGAGTTAAAAGCTAAAGAAGATTTTGCACAAAATTATAAATTTTATGTTTTTAATGCGGTTAAAGGTATAATCAACCTATCCCAAGATAAGAAAAGCAATTATATCACATTATCTGTCCAGCATAAAGACCCTGTGTTTGCAAAAGAGTTTGTTAACATATTGTTATATGAACTTAGCGAAAAAACAAAAAAGGTTGAGCTTGAAAATATTGATGAAAAGATAACCAATTTTAAGAATGAGATGGAAAATTCATCCGATATTACTTTAAAGACGAAACTTGCCGAAGTGATTTCGTCGCTTATTCAATCAAAGGTAATATCAAAAGCTCAAAAATATTATGGATTTACAATAGTAAGTGAACCTTATGTGCCTGATTTGAAAGATAAGGTAAAACCAAAAAGGTCTCTAATATGTGTTGTTGCCTTTGTAACATCATTTTTTATGGCGGTATTTTTAGTATTTTTTATAGAATTTATAAAAAATATCCCCGAGGAAAAAAAGAAACTTTTAAAGGGTGAACAAAGTGATTAAAGTAAAAACGTTAATAGCCTTAATTATAATTTTTATAGCTTTATCAGCTTTCGCAAAGACCTATAAAACATCAGATACCATGTCTTTAGATAATGAATATTTTTATCGTTTGATTGACAGAGCTAATGCCATTTCACCTTCAAAGTATTTTTCTGATAACTTTAAGCCTTATGCTGAAAGAGAAACTATTGTTTTGCTTAATAATGATAATATGTTAAAAGAGCTTTTTGGAGTGGATAAATATTTGGAAGAGATATCTGATAAGGCTAAATCTTACTATACCTTTCACCGTGATAGCAGTAGGGTTGCATTTAATCCTATTCAGGAATTAAATTTACATTTGAATTATAGTACTGAAAAGGATACGCAATTTAATAATAGCCTTGGCAGTGAATATAAAGGGACAGATTACAACTTAAAGTTATCTTTGAAAGGTGGAGTGCAGATAAAAGACTTGTTGCTTTTATCATATACCTTATCTGTGGAAAACAATGAAAATGATGATGCAAAAGTTTCTCTTTACAGATTCAATGTAAAGAAAGGTTTTAAACATATGGCACTCTCTTTAATGAAAGATAATATAATAATAGGTCCTGGATATTTTGGTAATTTACTGATGAGTAATAATGTAGAGCCTGAATTGACAGCACTCATTAAGACTGAGATACCTTATGATTTGGGTATTCTTGGCGCACTCAGATGGAATATGTGGCATGTCTGGTATGACGATGATGCCAGGGTTAATAAAGACCCAAAGCTGTGGGGGATGCGTGTAAGTATGAAGCCTGTGGATTGGTTGGAACTCGCAGGGACAAGGATAATTTATTATGGAGGAGAAGGTAACCCCACTTACAGCAGCCTTAGTGACTACTGGAAGCTTTTTACTGCAAAGGAAGAAAATTCGGGTAGTAAATGGGATACAGAGCAACTCTTAGGTGCAGATATATCACTTTATTTACCATTTCTTAAAAAGACAGGATTTTTAAAGGGCGGAAAATTGTATACGGAATATTCATGGACAGACATAACTGCACCTTGGCAGACAGAGGATAAAGGGAAAGATTTTGCACTTTTGGGAGCAAGTTATATACAGGGTTTGTATTTGACTACAGGGAAGACAGATTTGCATTTTGAATACACTAAAATCTCGAAAGTAAATTACAATAACCACAATTTTGGAAGGGATGGTTATACAGATGAAGGGTATATAATCGGTCATTATTCTGGTAGAGACTCTAAAAGCTTTTTCGGAGAGATATATCACGAATTTAACGACAAAGTGCATGCAGTTATTGGCGGTGCATATGTTAAACGCGGTCTAAACATGCCTGAACAACAAAAAGTTAAAATTGGTTATATTGGGGGGAAATATTTTGTTAGTCAAAATATGTTCATTAATATCAAAATAAATTATGTGACTGAAAGCATGATTGATGTTGATTCTTCACCTGTCTTCTACAATTTTAAAGATGAAAGCAGAGAATATACACAATTTATGTTTAACATCAAATATCTGAGGTAATATGAAACTATTTAAATTATTTGCTTTCGGATTATTAATAAATATTTTTATCTCTTCATATTGTTTTGCTTTGGATGATGTTGAGTTGGCAGGTGATATTGTACTTGCCGGATTAGTTGGTGCCACCTCGGGGTCAATTGTGTACATGAAGGATAAAGATGGTGCTGTACAGTATGGAGAAAGTGCTTTGTCAAATTTAGGTCTGACTTACGGATTAAAAACTACAATAGACAAAAAAAGACCAAATGGAAAGAAAGGCTCTTTCCCATCGGCACATACATCGGTAGCATTTCAAAATGCAGTTTTCGTGCATAAAAGATACGGACTTAAAAAGGCAATCCCTTTATATTTAGGGGCATCTTTTGTTGGATTTAGCAGGGTTGAGTCCAAACAGCACTATGTGGAGGACGTGCTCGCTGGGGCAGGCTTAGGCGCTTTATGTAGTATGTATTTCACTAAACCAACAAATGTAATATCAGTTGTTCCGGTGGTAGAAAGCAAATTTTATGGTGTTTTTGTTAATTTAAAATGGTAAATGCGATTCTTGTAAAGCGAGAAACGTGTGAACGCTAAAACGTATAAACGTGCAAACGTTAAGGTAATGTGAACCGAATCAAGGATATAACTTCTTGACAGGTTTAACGAAAAGTGAAATCACTTAGAACTTAGAACTTAGAACTTAGAACTTAGAACTTAGAACTTAGAACTTATTTCTACTTCCTTTGCAATCGTACAATTTCTCGGGTAAAATTTGCTATTGAGTGATGTTTTGGATGGAGGGTAAGAATGTTGATTAAAAAGATAGCTAAGATACTTCGTGGAAATTTAAGTTTTTTGCAGATAATGTTTGCCTGTATTTTGGGTGCGGTATTAGGATTTACGCCTGGATTTGACAGGGCACCGGGGTTATCTGTCTTTATAATTTTGCTTTTTATTGTGCTCAATGCAAATTTGGGGATATTTCTTTTTGTCTTTTCTATCTCAAAGCTGGTTTTGTATCTTACAACACCGGCTGTTTTTTATTTTGGTGGGGTATTGCTTGATAATATAGCGACCGGTTTGTTTACAAAAATCATAAATGCCCCGGTGCTTGCATTTTTCGGGTTTGAATATTACTTGACTTCCGGTGGAGCCCTTGTCGGGCTTATTGTTGGTATTTTGATGGGGATGATTATCTTTTACCTTTCAAAGATATATAGAGCTTCAATGAGTATGGCTGACAGCAATGTTACATGGTTTGCCAAATTTAAAAATTCATTTGTCGGCAAAGCTCTTGTTTGGATTTTGTTTGGAAAAGGGAGTGATGGAGAAATTAAAAAATCAGTGTTACCTGTCAGAATCAGCGGGATTGTGTTGGTAGGAATAATAGTTGGCGGAGTGTTAGTATTTCAACAATATTTTGCAGGAAACTTGGCGAAAAAATATATAAAAATGGGGCTTGAAAAAGCGAATGGCGCTACCGTTGATATTCAAAAAGTATCTGCAAGCATAACCGGCGGCAAGTTGGTAATTGACGGACTTGCAATTGCAAATTCTGACGAATTAAATAAAAATATTTTTGCGGCAGATAAGGTTATAGCCGATCTTAACACAATGGAATTGATGAAAAAGAGGCTAAGGGTAAAAAATGTATCTGTATTGGGCGGTAATTTTTCAGGAAAAAGGGCAGTTGCCGGCAGCTTGTTGGTATTTGCCAAATCTGAAAAGGAAAAGGAACAAACACAAGAGCCCCCTGCACAGGTTAATCCGCAGAGTGGAGAAGATATTGGGAAGTATGTTGATAATGCAAATGAGTGGAAAGAGAGATTGAAAAGTATCAAAAAGTGGTATGAAAGGCTTCCTAAATCTGCCGATAAAGGGGAAAAAGTAAAAGATGAAAAAGGGGAGTCTTTGCGTGACAGGCTTAAAAGGGAGGCCTTGGCGTTAGGGTATCAGAATGTTAAGGCGAGTCACCTTATAATTGATGCTCCGAAATTTGCAATTACAAAATTAAAAGCAGATAATGTAAAAGTCCAGGATATTCTTTCTGGTGAGACATTAACAATTCAGCTAAATGAAATCTCCGACAAACCATATCTTGTAAACAATCCGCCAATGCTCTCCGTAAAATCTTCAAAAGACACTTTCGAGCTTGAAATGGCGCTTCACGAAATGGCCGCAAAAGGCGGTGCGAGCAAGCTTACTTTTGCCTTGAATAAACTTGAAGCCGATAATGTATTTAAAAGTATAAAATTAAAAACAAATAACCCTTTGAAAGGTGGTTATGTCTCTGTTAAAGGGGCCGGCAGTATTTTTACTGAGAGTGACGTAAATATTGATATGGCTCTTGACATAACACTTGAAGATAGCACTTTGACAGTGCCAAAATTAGGTGAGCAAAAGATTGAAAAGCTAATTTTTCCTATATATTTGACAGGTAGTTTGGATAATCCAAGGGTTAAAGTCGATACAAAATCGATTACTGAACAATTAAAAGGTGGGCTTAAAGACCAGTTAAAGGAAAAGGTAAAAGATAAGATTAATGAGGAAAAGAAAAAGTTGGAAGACAAATATAAAAATAAGTTAGAAGATAAAGTCAAGAGCGGAATCGGTGGATTTTTGAATAATTAATATATGTTTGTATCCCAACTTAAGTAGCTCTTGTTATATTTGTGAAACAACTAACTTAAGAGTAACTAACTTTTGAGTTAGTTACTCTTAACCGAGAATAATGCCCTGATTTCTAATTTCCAATGAGGTTAACACCTTTATAGTTAAAAGATTTTTTCATTGGTAGTATTATTGACTTCATTACTTTCTACATATAAAGCGATATTTTATTAATGCTAATATAAAAACAGATATGGTTATATTTAATGTTTAAAATTTTTGCCGTCTGACAGGGGTAGAGTGTATAAGAGAAATCTCTTAACAATAATTGTTGAATATATTAAACAAATAATTTATAATTTGTTTAATAGACTGTATGACTATGTTTAGAGGATTGATATGTTAGATTTTTTTAATGAAAGATTTGTATTGCTACTCAGTAGCTTAGATATTCAGTATAAACGATATTTTTTTAATAAAATTGATTTCAACGACAAATTAATCATGATTTTAGGTGCAAGAGGGGTAGGTAAGACCACTTTTTTACTGCAATATTTAAAAGAAATTAGTCTTCCTTTAAATAAAAAGCTTTATATTTCCGCTGATTCTATAGAAATGAGTAATTTGTCGTTATTTGAACTGGCAAAGGAATTTGCAGCAAAAGGGGGTAAGATATTAGCTATTGATGAAATTCACAAATATCCTGATTTTGCAAGACAACTAAAAGAGATATATGATTTCCTTGATATAAAAGTTTTAATTTCAGGTTTGAGTGCTTTAAGGTTGGAGCATGCAAAGGCTGATTTGAGTAGACGTGCGGTACGATATAAAGTGAATGGCCTTTCATTTAGGGAGTTTTTAGAATTAAAAACAGGCAAACAGTTAAAAAGTTTTTCACTGGAAGAGATTTTTGAAAATCATGTAGAAATAGCTTACAATATCTTAAAGTCAATAAAGCCATTGGAGTATTTTAAAGAGTACATACAGTATGGATTTTATCCATTTTATTTTGAAAACCCGAATACTTATTACAAAAAATTGGAGGAAACGATAAACGTTGTAGTAGAGTCTGACCTACCTCTAATATATAAAATTGAATCAAAAAATATAATTAAGCTTAAAAAACTTATTAAATTGATCTGTTTCTCGGAACCTTATGAGCTTAACCTTTCAAAACTCGCTCAGAAAATTGAAATCAATAGGCATACTTTATATCGTTATATCGAATATTTAAACTCTGGCAATATCTTAACATCGTTAAAACCAAATGTGAAAGGTGATGCTATTTTTACTAAGCCTGAGAAAATATATTTGAATAATACAAACTTAAACTATTGTTATTGTGAGGAACGAAAAATTGGAACAATTAGAGAAACTTTTGTAGTTTCACAATTAAAGAATTTTTATAATTTAAACTATCCTAAAAAAGGTGATCTTTTGGTAAATAATCAATATTTAATTGAAATTGGTGGTAAAAATAAAAGTTATTCACAAATTGGCGATAACGGGTATCTCCTGACAGATGACATAGAAGTTGGACATGACAGAAAAATCCCATTATGGCTAATTGGGTTTATATATTAAAGGGGAATGGTTCTTCAAAAAGCTGGCTATGAGTTTTAAGTGCAATATGAAATTTAAATTTTGGAGTCCGCTGCTATGCTTTTATATCCCCTCGGGCAATTGAGGCAAATATGCCGATAAAATTTAAGACCCCAAAAATTAAAAATAACATCTTGATGCTTGAAACAAAATCATTGTAATGCTCAGGGGTAATCCTTACCTTACCAATAATCAAAGTAAAAACCACCATAACAATAGCCATACTAAACATTTGCCCGGTAAGTCTCATTGTGCCAAGTAGTGCGGAGGCCAGCCCGTAATCTTTCTTTTCCACCGAGCTCATTATGGCATTGGCATTTGGGGATGAAAAAAGTGCAAATCCTAGCCCTAAGAGTGCCAAAGTAAATGCAATAAATAAAATGTTGGACTGAAAATTAATCGTTGAAAAGATAAAGAGACTTAGAGACATAAGCCCCATGCCGATTGAAGCAATTATCCTTGGTTCGATTTTATCTGAGAGTCTTCCCGCAAAGGGGGAGAATAGTGCCATCATTAGAGGCTGAAAAAGTAAAATCATCCCAACATATTGCGAATGCAACCCTTTTATGTAGTGAAGATACAGGCTCAATACAAAGCTTACCGCAAATGTGGATGAATAATTTATAAATGCCGCTGCATTTGAGAATGTGAATGTGATATTTGTCTTAAAAAGATTAAAGTCAATTATGGGATATTTAGCCCTTTTTTCTATTTGGACTAATGCAATAAACAATCCTACTGCCAATATTATCAAAGAGATAGATTTTATATTAGTGACAATTGTCAAACCGTACATCAGGCAGGCAAGGGAAAATACGTAAATGGTTGTGCCTAATGTGTCAAATTTTTTACCCTTTGATTCCGCCCATTCGTCCTTTAATTTTGTCAATGTGAGCAAGATTATCAGTATGCAAAAGGGAATTTGAAAAAGAAATAAGCTTCTCCATCCAAAATGTTGCGTCAAAACTCCCCCCAAAACAGGACCAAGCGACAGCCCCACGTAAACTGCTGAAACGTTAATGCCAAGTGCTTTTCCTCTTTCCCCCAAAGGGAAAACAGAAGTGATAATTGCAATATTGGTGCTAAACACCATTGAGCTTCCGATACCTTGAATGACTCTGAATGCTAATAATGTGTATATTGAATCGGAAAGTCCGATTAAAATAGTGGATATACTGTAAGTACTTATCCCGATTAAAAATATCTTTTTTCTGCCGTAAATATCTGCAATCTTGCCAAATGGGACTAAAAAAATCGCGGCAGCCAAAATATATGACGAGGCTACCCAGCTGAGCAGGACAGCATCGACCAAAAAATCTTTTTCGATATCTGGCAGTGAAACATTTATGGAAGAGGTCATAAACGGCGCCAAAAATGATGAAAGTGCTGCTATGAAAAGGGCAGTATTTTTAACGGAGCTATTATTGTTTTGCATGAGGTAATTATAAATTTTTTTACAAAAAGTACAATAATAAAAGTTCAACGTTCAACGTTCAAGGTTCAACGTTAGAGCGTTACAAACTCAAATGCATACCGATTCACGCTTCCCGACTCTTATCTAATCCCATATTTCTCCATCCGATATAGCAAGACATGTCTTGGGATACACAGGTATTCCGCTGTTTTTTTCTTGTTCCAATTAAATTTTTCCAGAGCCTTCAATATAATACTTTTTTCAAAATCAACGATATCAAAAGTGTCCTCAGGGAGCTCAAGCATGAGGCATGATTTTACGTTGCCAGGACTACCCATAAAAAAGTCGGTGTTTAATTTGTCACCCTTTGATAAAATTGCCATTCTGTAAATAGTGTTTTCAAGCTCCCTGATATTGCCAGGCCAGTCATAATTTTTAAGTTTTTCTATTGTTTTATTATCAAGTTTTATATGTTTGTATCCATATTTTTGTAGGAAATAAGTGGCAAGCTCATATATGTCTTCACTTCTTTCTCTAAGCGGAGGGATATTAATGGGGAAAATGTTAAGCCTGTAATACAAGTCTTCTCTAAATTTACCTTGTTCTACCAATGTCTTTAAGTCTTTGTTCGTGGCAGCCACAATCCTTACGTCTACTTTTTCCGCAAAATTTCCTCCCACCGGCTGTATCTCCCCCTCCTGCAGAAAGCGGAGCAGTTTTGCCTGTGTCTCAAAGGGGAGCTCCCCTATTTCATCCAAAAAAAGTGTCCCCTTATTTGCAGATTTTATCTTTCCTGTCTTATCTTTGTCAGCCCCGGTAAAAGCACCTTTTTTATGACCGAAAAGCTCACTCTCGAAAAGATTTTCAGGTATTGCCGCACAATTTACCGTTACGAAAGGTTTGCTGCTTCTGTTGCTTTGGAAGTGTACCTGTCTTGCGAATAATTCTTTCCCTGTGCCACTTTCACCCATAAACAACACCGGTGCATCCGTTTGAGCTACTTTGTTTATTAATTCATTTATAGATTTTAATTTTATACTGCTTCCGATAATGTTTGGTTTTAAAGAGCTCTTTAGGTAATCTTTAAGTTGAGTATTTTCATTTTCAAGAGTTTTAAATTTTACGGCTTTTTTTACGGTGTTTACTAACACTTCATTTTCAAAAGGCTTGGGTATGTAGTCGTAGGCACCCGATTTAATGGCATTTACGGCATCGGCTATATTTCCGTAAGCCGTTATGATAATTACGATTGAGCCTAACTGATTTTTAACGGAATAATCCAATATCTCGTGTCCGCTTGCACCGGGCAATTTTATATCGGTAATAATAATGTCAAAATTCTGCTTTTTCAGAAGCTCCAAAGCCTTGTCGCCACGGCTCTGATGTTCAATTTCAAACCCTTCGTCTTCAAGCATAATTTTTATTAAAGTCGCAAGAGTCTCATTATCTTCAATCAGCAGTATCTTCATCTTTTGCCTTCTTTAAAATAATAGTAAATTGAGCCCCGTTATTATTTGTTATGATTAAATCACCGTCATGCTCGCTTATTATCTTTGATGTAATTGTCAAACCTAACCCCGAGCCTGAATCTTTTGTGGTAAAAAAAGGCTCAAAAATTCTTTCCTTGATTTCGTCAGGGATACCTCTTCCATTATCCTTTATTAAGAATATTGCTTTACCATCTTCGCACTTTACGGCAAATTCTATAATTTTTCTATCCGAATTGTTATTTTTCAGCTCTTCAACACTGTTTAAAAAGATATTTATAAATGCCTGCTTTAAATTGTTTATATCTCCTCGTATGTAGGCTTTTTCTTCGCATTCATAATTTTCTATTATTTGTATGTTTTCATTGGTAGATTTAGTGGCGAGTTTAAGCCATTCAAGAAGCTCCATATAAAAATTTTTGATAAGTACATTTTTGTTTTCAATCTTTCCAAACCTTGCATATTGCAAAAATCTTTCTATAAAATTGTTAAGCCTGTCAATTTCCGAAATCAGTATGTCAGTAAGCTGTTCGGTATTTTTACCGCTTTTGATTAGTCTGGCAGCAGATTTTAGTGAGGCAAGGGGGTTTCTGATTTCATGGGCTATTCCTGCTGACAGCTGCCCCATGACCCTTAATTTTTCAGACTTTGCGTACTCTTTTTCAAGTCGTATCTTTTCCTCTGCTGCCTGTTCAAGCTCTTTATAAGCATTTTGGACTTTTAATTTTTCCCTGTATAACTTTTGAGAATAAATGCCGGCAAAAATTCCAAGTGTATACATCATCAATATTTCCACAAAGCTTCTGATATGGTAATGTTTGAGACTGAATATGTTTAAATATACGGATGGAGCATAAAGTATTGTGATTACAAGAGATGTCAATACTCCGCCTAAAAATCCGAAATTCATAGCCATAAATATCACTATGAGATATAGCATATAATAGTGGACAATATGCACTATACTCACATCAGAAGGTGTTGTGTGGTGAAAAAACATAACGATTATAAAGGCAACAAGAGCTATACCCCCGGCTAACTTGCTGCCGGGGATAAAGTATTTTTCAATTGACAATTTGCCCATCCCTCATTGTTATTATTCTGCCTGCAAAATCAGCCACACTTTTGTCGTGAGTAACCATTAAAATGGCATAGCCCTCATTATTGAGCTGCTTGAAAATATTTGCAACTATCATACTATTTTCACCGTCAAGATTGCCTGTAGGCTCATCGGCAAATATGACTTCAGGTTTTTTTACCAATGCCCTGGCAATTGCTACCCTTTGTTGCTCTCCGCCGGATAGTTGATTGGGCAGTCTGTCATACTTCCCCTCAAGTCCCACTTTATCAAGACATTCTTTGGCATATTCTATATCATCTTTACTGACAGGGATAAGGCTTTTGGAAAAAGGCAAAAGCACGTTTTCCAGTGCCGTAAGGTATGGTATGAGATAGTGGAATTGGAATATTACCGAAAATTTTTCATTTCTAATTTTATTCAAATCTGCTTCCTTCATTTTAAAATAATCTAAAGAATTATAGCAAATTTTCCCGGAGTCTGCCTTCATTAATGTGGATAAAATATTTAAAAGGGTACTTTTCCCTGAGCCTGATTTCCCTAAAATAGCCACAAATTCCCCTTTATTGAGATTTACATTAACATCTTTCAATACGTGTGTTTCAATGTTACCGTTGTGATAATATTTATTTAAGTTTTCCGCAGTAATCATCTTTACCTCGCTAAAGTGCTATTAATGCTTCTGACGGCGTAATTTTTGCTGCCTTAAATGCAGGCAGGCTCGAAGAAAGCACTGCAATTATACCGACTGAAGCTACAACAAATATATTTTCCGCTATGCTGAAAGTGATTTTGATGGATTCACCTATGTTTAAGATGTGCAATATTTCAAAGCTCAAGTAATATCCTCCGATATAGCCAAACAGTCCGGAAATTATCCCCACTATTAAGGCTTCTGTTATAAAGATTGTAAATATGTTTGTTCTGGAATATCCCACAGCCCTTAATATCCCAATCTCTTTTTTTCTTTCGGTTACGGATGATAGCATAAAAATTGCAAGCATAAAGCAGGCTATGAAAATAATTACCGCACTTAATATGGACGTCAATTTTTCCACAAAACTGATTGCCGACATCCTTTGTTTGACCATCTTTTGCACCGCATTGATTTCTGTATCAGGGAGCTTTGTTTTTATTTGTGATACGATATCATCGATAGGGCAGCCGGAGCAAAGGGCAGATACTTCTACAAAGTTGATTTTGTCTGCCGAATTGGTGACTTTTTGGAGCATATGTAAGTCCATAAATATCAAGTTATCCTCTTCCGACCCTGTTTTTTCCAAAATACCTGAAATGATAAATGATTGCTCAAAAATATCTATTCTGTCATTTAAAGTCTTATTTAAGCGGGAAGCGAGATTTTCCCCTATGATGACTTCATCTTCACGTTCCATCATCTTCCCTTTTACTTGCCAGTAATTCTTGATTTTTAATTCTTCTGTTTTATTGATTCCCACAATGCCGGTCAATGTATTATTTACTTTAGTTGCTTTGACAAGCTTAGGGGCTACTGCACTGATATTCTTTTTTAAATCAATGTTTCTTATTTTTTCAGTTACATCTTTTTCTGACAAATACTTAACTTCATACGACAAGTTTCCGAGGTGCACACCGCCGTAGGAAACATTTATCTCATCCGTTTTGGGGTAAACAAGTATGTTGGCTCCAAATTTGTTTAGCTTCTCTTCAAGTGCATGTGATACGGTCGAGGATACTTTATTTAGTGCAACAGATGAAATTATCCCGATTGAAAACACTAACATTAGGATTAATGTTTTGAAAAATTTCACCTTTAAGTTTTTTAGAGGTATAGTAAAAATTGTCATTTACTCACCCCTTAAAAGTAAAAAGCGCCTTTTTTAATATCGGCTACCTGTATTTCAAGGTATTGTCCATTGATTTTTCTATCAAGTGGTGCAGGGTTGCATCCCCCTCTAACTTCGTTTATTTTTGACTCATGAAATTTTTGACCGCAATTATTACATACTACAAAATCCCCTTCCTGACGATAACCTTTCTTTTCGGGATAACATACATCGCAGGCATCAAAAGCCGCCCTGATTGTTCCGTTATTATCCTGCAATACAAAAAACTTTACCGGTCTGCCATTATTTTCAAATTCGTAGTAATGGATTATGCCGTCACTGACTTTTGATACCGGGATTTTAACAATGCCATTTTCAGGCTTTACTTTTTCGTATTTGCCACTTTGGCAGCCTACTAAAAACAACAGAGCAATTAAACTAAAAAAAAGTTTTTTCATATTTCACCTCACAATTTTTTTCAAAATAAAGCAACATTTTTGCCAAAATGATAAGTAGCTGTTAACTAAGAAATGTTATTTTGGTTGGTTAAAGTAGTGTAGAATATTCTTTATTAGAATTGCAGAATATTCTACACAGTCTGTGTTTTTTAGTCAGAATGATATCAAAATATCGTTGTAACTTGTTTAAATTGATTTATAATAGTTAAATGAGAATAATTATAAAAATAATTTTAATACTACTTTTATTTTTGCAGACATCTTTTGCCGCTTATATTCACGAAAAATTTGACGTAATTTTGCAGTCGTATGTAATAAACGGGTTGGTAGACTACAAATCTCTGTTAAATAATAGAAAACAACTTGATGATTATTTGTTGTTATTATCTTCAATACAGGAAAGTGAGTATGAATCATGGAGTACAGACTCAAAGCTTGCTTTTTTAATTAATCTATACAATGCCGCAACTTTACAGCTGATTATCGATAATTACCCCGTAAAATCAATAAAGGATATTGGAAATATTTTCAGTGGTCCATGGGATAAAAAGGTCGTCAATCTTTTTGGTAAAAAGATCTCTCTTGATAATCTTGAGCATGACATTATTCGTAAAACCTTTAGTGAGCCAAGGATTCATTTTGCCCTTGTATGTGCAGCCAAAGGGTGTCCTCCGTTACGCTATGAAGCCTATGCAGGGGAAAAGCTCGATACACAGCTTACTGAGCAGGTAAAGGGGTATTTGCAGTCAAGTTATGGTATGGTGGTTGATTATGACAAAAAGATTGTATATCTGTCATCTATTTTTAAGTGGTACAATGAAGATTTTAACTCAATCGATGATTTTATAAAAAAATATTCTTCGGTAGATATTAATCGTTTTAGTCAAAAATGGATAAAATATGATTGGAGTCTGAATGAAAAATAAAAAACTTTTGTTTCAACTTATTATGGAGGAAGGATGCAAGAAACTTTAAAAGAAAAGAATAATATAAAAGATTATAGTTGGAATTTTACTGAAAGCGGAGAAATCAGGGCATATGTAAAGCCGATAAAGTTAACCGAGCTTTGGTTTCACACGGGGACAATTTGCAATCTGAGATGCCCATTTTGCTTTGAAGGCTCATCCCCTAACAGCAGTAGGATAGGAGAGTTAACACTTTCAGATATCAAACCTTTTATTCAGGAAGCTATAGAGCTTAATGTAGAGAGGTTTTCCTTTACCGGTGGAGAGCCTTTTTTTAATAAAGAATTTATTCAAATACTTGATTACTCATTGGATTTTAGGGACTGTTTGGTTTTGACTAATGCTACGGAGCCTTTATTAAAAAACATAGATAAAATAAAATCTTTTACTGACAAACCAAATAAACTTTTCTTTAGAATAAGTCTTGACTCTTATGATGAAGCCATTCATGACAAAAATAGAGGTAAAGGGAAATTTAGGCTGTCTATTGATATAATGAAAAAGTTAATTGAAATGGGCTTTGACGTATTTGTTGCGTGTCAAGCTTCGCAGAATGAATCTCAGCTAAAAGTAATTGAAAATTTTGCCAAACTTTTTAGACAAACAGGCCTGCCAGAGAAAACGGAAATAGTCTCTTTTGTAGATTTAAAGCTCCCTAATGCTGAAGTCAAAGCACCTGAGATAACAAAAAATCAGCTTTACTCAACCAAAACGGAAGAAGAGATAGAAAATCTGATGTGTAGTTACAGTAAGATGGTCTTAAAAAAAGACGGTAAGGTAAGTGTCTATGCATGCACTTTAGTAGACGATGACGAGCAGTATGATTTGGGCAGTACACTTAAAGAAGCAATGCAGGAGAAAATAGCTTTAAAGCATCACAGGTGTTTTACATGCTATTCCGATGGCGTTTCGTGCAGCGAATTAAACAGTAAGATAAGTAGAAAACAAAGCGGGGCAAATATGTTGATTAAAAATGCTACTGTCGATAGGGATGATATAAAAGAATATTACGGAAAAGTTTTAAAAACAAAATATGATTTAAAGACATCAGCTTGCTGCTCTACCGAAGCCGTGCCTGATTATGTAAAAAGCATACTTATGGAGCTTGAAGAAGAGATTTTAGATAAATTTTACGGGTGTGGCTCACCTATCCCTTTGGCTGTAGAAGGGGCTACAGTGATTGACCTTGGCTGCGGCACCGGAAGAGATGCCTATATCCTTTCTAAACTTGTGGGGGGATCAGGCAGGGTAATAGGTATTGATATGACAGATGAACAGCTTGATGTTGCCAAAAAATATATAGATTCTATGACGGAGAAATTTGGTTTTAAAAGCCCAAATATCGAATTTAAAAAGGGTTACATTGAAGAGCTTGACAAATTGGGGATAGAGGATAACTCAGTAGATGTGGTGATATCAAATTGTGTGGTAAATCTTTCCTTTGACAAGTCAAAACTTTTAAAGGAGATTTTCAGAGTATTAAAACCGGGCGGCGAGCTTTATTTTTCTGATGTATTTGCTTCAAGAAGAATCCCTGAAGAATTGAAAAGTGACCCTATCCTCATTGGTGAATGTATTGCCGGAGCTTTTTATATTGAAGATTTTAGAAGAGCCGTAGCAAGACTTGGGTATCCTGATGTAAGAGTTGTTTCTTCAAGAGAGATAGAAATAACAAACCCTGAAATAAAGCAAAAGGTAGGGATGACAAAGCTTTATTCTCAAACTGTGAGAGTATTTAAACTGGAAGATTTGGAGGATAAGTGTGAAGATTACGGGCAGGTTGCAACCTATCTTGGCACAATAGTTCAAGAGCCTCACTCTTTTATTTTGGATGACCATCACATATTTGAAAAAGGGAAACCTATGCTTGTTTGTGGCAATACTGCATCAATGCTATCTCAGACAAGATACGCAAGACATTTCAAAGTGTTTGGTGACCGCTCAAATCATTACGGATTATTTGATGGCGGTGATTATAAACAGGGTAATGATGAACCTAAAAATGCTTGTGGTTGTTAAATGAAAAAATATATTAAGCCTGTTTTTGCTGTATTAATTATTTTATTACTGATATTTGCAGGCAAGACATTTGGGCTTGGGGACAGGCTTGGTGAGTTTAGAGAGTGGGTTGCCGCAAAAGGTGCTCTTGGGCCTGTGATTTTTGTCGGGGTATATGCATTGGCAACTGTAATGGCAATACCAGGGTCAGCTTTGACAATAATGGCTGGGGCTATTTTCGGCTCTGTAGTGGGTGTCATTACTGTAATATTTGGTGCGACTTTTGGTGCCTCGTTATGTTTTTTAATTTCAAGATATTTTGCACGAGATTTTGTTGCTTCACTTTTGGCAAAAAGTGAAAAGTTTAAAAAGTTAGATGATATGACAGAGAAAAACGGAGCAATAATTGTGGCCATTACAAGACTTGTGCCACTTTTCCCTTTTAATCTGCTCAATTACGGTTTTGGGCTTACAAAAGTACCTTTTTTAACTTACGTATTTTGGTCGTTTATCTGTATGCTCCCCGGGACAATTCTTTATGTGGTGGGCACAGATGCAGTGACTACGGCAATCCAAAAGGGTGAAATACCATGGATTTTAATATCAATTGTGTTGTTAATATTTGTAATTCTCTTTCTCCTTGTCAAAAAAGCAAAAAGTAAAATAAAGGAATAATTATGGGCAGACTAAATTTATCTCCGAAAGATATTTATAACGAGCAACTTTTAAACAATGTGCACCCAAATGATTGGCTTAACCCTGAGCCTGAGTCTATTTATAATCTTGTGGTAATTGGTGCCGGCACGGCTGGTCTCATAAGCGCAATTGCGACCGCTTCTTTGGGTGGAAAAGTTGCCCTTATCGAAAAAGATTTGATGGGTGGGGATTGTCTGAATGTAGGTTGCGTGCCTTCCAAAAGTATTATTAAGTCTGCCAGAGTAGCACACATTTTAAAAAATGCCGAAAAATATGGCTTTGAAAATTGTGGTTTTTCCGAGTCAGCTTTTGAAAAAGTAATGGAAAGGATGAGAAAGATAAGGGCTGATATAAGCCATAACGACTCTGTAAAAAGGTATTCGGGGCTAGGTGTTGATGTGTTTTTAGGTGAAGGGCGTTTTGTAGGCAAAGATACAATTGAAGTGGATGGGAAAATTTTAAAATTCAAAAAAGCCGTTATTGCCACAGGGGCAAGAGCTGTTGCTCCGGATATTTTAGGGTTAAAAGAGAGCGGATATCTGACAAATGAGAATATTTTTAATTTGGAGAAACTTCCCGAACATCTTCTTGTAATTGGGGGTGGCCCTATCGGGTGCGAGTTGGCACAATCATTTAAGAGGCTGGGCGCCAAAGTAACAGTTGTCGAATATTCGAGAATATTGCCAAGGGAAGATGCAGAGGCGGCAAAAATAATAGAAGATGTATTAAAAAATGATGGTGTTGAAATATTAAACAATTCAAAAGTGGTTGAAGTAAAAAGGTTGGAAAATGGTAAAAAATCCGTTTCTGTTCAAAGTGTAGATGGCAGTGGAATAGTAAAAATTGAGGTTGACGAGATTCTTGTGGCTGCGGGAAGAGCTCCTAATGTTGAAGGGCTTAATCTTGATGTAGTGGATGTGGAGTATGATTTGAGAGAAGGGATTAAGGTTAACGATTTTCTTCAAACTACAAATAAAAATATTTATGCCGCAGGTGATTGTTGTATGAAATGGAAATTTACCCATGCAGCAGATGCGGCAGCTCAGATTGTAGTGCAAAATGCCCTTTTCAAAGGGAGGAAAAGGCTTAGCACACTTATTATGCCGTGGTGTACTTATACCGACCCGGAAGTGGCACATGTGGGTATGTATGAAGAAGATGCCACAAGCAAAGGGCTAAGCGTAGAATATTTTAAATTTGATATGAGTGAAAATGACCGTGCTCAGGCTGACGGAGAAACTGTAGGCTTTGTGAAAGTGATGGTCAAAAAGGGGACGGATAAGATTTTAGGTGCTACTGTCGTTGCGGCACATGCAGGTGAAATGATTAATGAATTTACTGTGGCAATGGCCAATAACGTAGGGCTTGGAAAGCTTGCAGGGGTAATACACCCATATCCTACTCAAAGTGAGGTGGTAAAGCGTGTGGCAGGTCTTTACAACAAGAGCAGACTCACACCGACGGTTGCAAAGATTTTAAAGTGGTGGCTTAAGTTTCAAAGAAGATGAGCTCGCTAAGAGACAACAAATCACTAATTATAATTTTTACAAGATATCCTGTCGCAGGTAGGGCAAAAACTCGTCTAATTCCCCAAATCGGTGCTATTAATGCTGCAAAACTTCAAAAGATGATGACCGAGTTTGTGGTTTCTCAGGTTAGAAAAACAAATATACCTTTTAAAATAAAATATTTTGGCGGGACTGAAGCCGAAATGAAAAATTGGCTTGGTGATGATATAAAATATTCCGCGCAGGGGGACGGCGATTTAGGTGAAAAAATGAAATCTGCTTTTGAAGAAGGCTTTAATGAAGGGTTTGACAAGATTGTTGTAATCGGAAGCGATTGCCCCGATTTGCGAGTAGATTTGATTATAGAAGCATTCAAACTACTTGAAAAACATAACTGCGTGATTGGACCAGCCAAAGATGGTGGTTATTATTTAATTGGTTTAAACAAACCTAATCCAAAACTTTTTGAAAACATAGACTGGGGGAGTGAAAAAGTATTAAATCAGACTGTTAGCAAGATTAAAAATTATAAATTACTGAAAAAATTAAATGATGTGGACGAATTTGAAGATATCCCTAAAAAGATTTCCGTAATTATCCCTACATTAAACGAAGAGGAAAATATTGCCAACATTATAAATCAGGCTAAGCGAGGATTTAATATAGAAGTCATTGTTGTTGATGGTGGCAGTAACGACAACACAGTTAAAATTGCAGAGCAAATGGGGGGCAATGTCATTGTCAGCCCACCTGGCAGAGCTGTCCAGATGAATGAAGGTGCAAAAATTGCTGACGGAGAAATATTGTTTTTTGTCCATGCTGATTCCTTTTTACCTGATAATTGGGATACTTGTATCAGGGAAACTATTGGAGAAAAACAAACTTTTCTCGGTTATTTTAGATTTAAGATAGCAGATGATTTCAAAGGGAAAAAAATTATCGAGTTTGGGACAAATCTAAGAGCAAATATTTTTAAAAAACCTTACGGTGATCAGGGTTTTTTTGTCAGAAAAGATGAATTTTTAAAAGCGGGTTCTTTCCCTGAAGTACCAATCATGGAAGATTTGTTCTTTGTAAAGAAAGCTAAAAGCATTGGTAAAATAGTCTGTGCAGATGAATATATTCAAACTTCCGGAAGGAGATGGAAAAAATATGGAGCATTGAAAACTACCTATTTGAATCAATGCGCGCTGCTGGCAGCACTTTTTAAATACGACCTTAATCGCATAAAAGAAGCATATAGTTCAGGTAAAAATCCGCTTTTTACATAATTCAAAATCTCAAAAATAGAAAAATGTTTTAAGTTGGGGGAAATAAAAATATGGACATTAAAATAATTTTGTGTTATACGAATTGTATACAGTATACCGTTTTCAGGTAGTGATAAAGGTGTTTGCAGGTTTAAGTTTAAAAATTAGTTAGAGTTTTTTGTTTCGCATTTTATAAAAGTCTATTGATAGCGGAGTGGTGTATGGCTAAAGTTTTCTTTGGTGTTTTTAAAGACAAAGTAATAGATAACAGAGGTAAACCTAAAGAGGAGTGGACCGAAGCTCCGATAAAAATCGACGAAAATTTCAACGGCAAAAAACTTGATGTCTTTGTTAACTGGGACGGTTTTTTAGTTTTTGAAGAGGGTGCGGATGTTCTCCAGGCACTTGCAAACTACATGTACAGGATTAGCGATTACGGCTGCTGCGGCAGATGTTTTCCCGGTCGTATGGGAACCCGCCTTGTTGCCGAAGGGCTTGAAAAGATTATAAAAGGGGATGAAGACGCAAGCTTTGACGATGTATATGATATGGCAGTTTCTATAAACGAATCTGCCAAGTGTACGGTTGCTCCTACTGCGGTAATTCCCGTTATGAAATATATTGAACATTTTAAAGATGTAAAAAACCCGACTGATAAAGAAAAAAATATAGAATATGTGAAACATTTGACTGCTCCGTGTACTGCAGGTTGCCCTGCAAATGTAAAGATTCCCGAATTTATAGAAGCCATAAAAGATGCAAGGTACTTAGAAGCTCTTGCAATAATTAGGACAACAATGCCGCTTCCGGGAGTTTGCGGAAGGGTTTGCCCTCACCCTTGTGAGGCAAACTGCAGAAGAGGGCTTGTCGATGAGCCTGTAAGTATTATGGTTTTAAAGAGGACACCTTGGGATTATGAATATTATCACCATAAAAAACCGGAAATTCCAATTTACAGAGAGCCTACCGATAAAAAGGTTGCAATAGTAGGTGCCGGGCCTGCCGGACTTACGGCTGCTTATTACTTGGCACAGCTTGGTCATAAAGTTAAAATATATGAGATGCTGCCTGAGCCTGGTGGAATGGTTGCTGTGGGGATACCTGATTACAGGGAGCCAAGATTTCTCTTAAGAAGGGAAGTTGAGATTATCCAATCGTTGGGTGTCGAGATACAGTACAATACAAAGCTTGGCAGAGATATATTTCTTGACGACTTGAAAAAAGATTACGATAGTGTTTTGATTGCTATCGGGGCGTTTAAAAGCAGGGATATGGGTGTTGAAGGTGAAAAGGACGGCTATGAAGGTGTCCTTGAAAGTGGTATAGATTTTCTTCAGAAGTTTTCACTTGGTGAAGAGATAAAGATTGGCAATAGAGTTGTAGTGGTGGGTGGTGGTAACACTGCTATTGACTGTGTCAGGACAGCAATCAGATTAGGTTCTACTGATGTTAATCTTGTTTATCGTCGTTCCCGTGCTGAAATGCCTGCTGAGGATTACGAAGTGGCGGATGCAGAGGAAGAGGGAGTAAAATTCCACTTTTTGATTAATCCTGTTAAAATAATTGCGAAAGATGGGAAAGTTGTTGGGCTTGAGTGCATTAAGATGCAGCTGGGTGAGCCTGATGAATCCGGTCGTAGGAAACCTGAGCCTGTTCCCGGCTCTAATTTCATAATTGAGTGTGATACTGTAATCCCTGCGATTGGTCAGTTCCCTGATTTGAGTTTCTTAAAAGAGGAAGATGGCATAAAGGTTACAAAATGGAATACTATTAGCGTAAAAGAAGACTTGTATATGACCGATGTTCCTGGTGTCTTTTCCGCCGGTGACTGTGAATGGGGACCAAACACGGTAGTTAAGGCTATAGGCGCAGGGAGATGGGCTGCAATTATGATGGATAGATATATGATGGAAGGGGATGTGTATCTGACAGACAAAGAGAAGTTAGAGTTAACCCTTTATAAAAATAAAGTGTTTGACAAGAAAGAGACAGTTTGTGAACCACATACTATACACAGAGTACATCAAGCCAAGCTGTCACCTGAAGAGAGGATTAAGCATTTTGAAGAGATTGAAAAACCTTATACAGAGCAGCAGGCCTATCTTGAAGCAACGCGTTGTTTGAGATGTGTCAGAATGGCAATGGTTGGATTAGAAAATTAAAGTTGGGGTATAGATATGGGGCAGATATATATTAACGATAAAGCTTACGATTTTAAAGAAGGGGAAACAATCTTAGATGTTGCCAAGAGAAATGAGATAGATATCCCTGTTATGTGTTATCTTGAACATATCACACCTACAGGTGCTTGCAGACTTTGCCTTATAGAAATTGAAGGGGTTGGCAAACCTGTGGCTGCTTGTGTTACATATGCACTTGATGGGATGAAGGTCAAGACTGATACTGAGAAAGTTGTAAAAAATAGAAAAAAAATGATGGAATTTGTCCTAATGAAGCACCCGCTTGATTGCCCTATTTGTGACAAGGCGGGAGAATGTATGCTCCAAGACACGGCATACGGATTTGGCATAAAAGAGGAAACCTTTAAAACAGAAAAACCAAACAAACCTAAATTTGACTGGGAAATGATTATTCATGATGCAAATCTTTGTGTGCTTTGTGAAAGGTGCGTAAAGCTGTGTCATGAGGTTGCAGGTTGCAGTGCTCTTGAAATCCAGGAGAGGGGTTTTGAGAATATTATAAATACAAAAGACGGCGCAAATCTCAATTGCGACTTTTGCGGGATTTGCGTCGATTATTGCCCTGTAGGAGCACTCCTTGACAAACCTTACAAGCATAGTGTCAGATCATGGGATTTGGAAAGAGCTCAAAGCGTGTGCACTATGTGCCCTGTGGGGTGTGAGGTTGAATATGGTCTTTATCAGGGTGAGATTTACAGAGCTACTTCGGCAAACAACGGGTTTATATGCTCTTTGGGAAGGTATGCCTTCAAATATACGGATAATCCCGATAGGGTTGTAAGTACATTAAAAAGAAATAATAACAATCTTGAAATGGCAGATTTTAATGAATCTGCAAAGGCAGTTGTAGAAAAGCTTGATAAGGTAAAAGAATATTACGGTGAAGGTTCTGTGGCATTTTTAGTCGGAAGCAGCCTTTCAACGGAAGATATTATAGCGTCCAAACTTTTGGCTGATAAAATTGCTGATGGTAAAATTACCACAGATATTATGCTTGAATATGGCACATACTTCGGAGAATATTTTAAAAAATTCGATACTTACAGCAATATCGGCAAGCTTGAAAATCTGAGGGATTCTGATCTTACATTTGTTATCGGTGCTGACTTAAAGACGGAATCGTTAGGTGTCAAATGGGATATTATGAATGCCGTCACCAAAAATGACGGGAAGCTTGTCACTATCACTTTGACCGAATGTGAATACGAATATATGGTCGATGCAACATTAAAAGCAGATTACGGTGATTTTGCCGGTGTGTTTGAAAAGATAAAAAGTAGTAATGACAGACTTTATGCGGATATCAGAGATTACATAAAAAATGCCAAAAAGATTTCATTTATTGTTGGTAATGAATATATGCAGGCAGAAAAACAAGTTAAGTCTGTATTTGCATTTCTCGACTATGTAGGTGGTAAAGACAAACTCTATAATTTTATAAATACAAGTGACAAGTCAAACTTTATTACTGCCTTAAATGTAATAGGTGATAGTTACTCTGCAGCTTCATTCCTTGAAGAGCTTGGAAAAGGGAAAATTAAGGCACTTGTAACGGTTGGCTTTAATACATTTAATGCGGGCAAGCTTTATAAAACAATACAGAAAAATGCGGTTAATCTTGAGTTTTTGGTGAGTCTTGGTATGTTTACTGACAACCTTTCCAGAAATGCAAACTTTTTCTTCCCTCTAAAGAGCTATCTTGAGCAGGAAGCTACTTTTGTAACAATAGATAACAGGTTGACAAAGACCGAAAAGATAATTGATGCACCTGAAGGTGTCAATTCAGCCTATGAGGTTTTAAGTGAAATTGCCGCGGCAAAAGGTGTTGAGTTACCAAAAACTGCAGGCGAGCTTTTTGATATGCTTGTTTCAGGCAAGTTTGGTTTCCCTGAAATCAAATATAGCGAGATAGACGGTTGCCTTTACAATGTGGTACAGAGCGGCTATTCACAAACTGAGTTTAATTACAAAGAATTTCCAAAGGGGACTGTGGAAGTTATTGTAAATGAAAGGTATCATAACGGACTTCTTACAGGAAAGGCGGCACTTGAAAAGAAAGATGGTGAGGCATACAGAAAATATTACTTTGATGTAAAAGGTGAGATTATAAGTGGCGATGATGCTTGTTTTGATGGTAAATGCACTTTAAACAATGCGGTTGCAAAAGGTGTCGTGCTTATTCCAAAGAATTAATTTTTGAAATATTCAAATAAAAAAGCCCCTTTTTCAGGGGCTTTAATCTTTTATGATATTATCTTCCTTTAAGACGTTCAAAAACTCGTCAAGGATATGTTCGGATTTTACTTTTTTTAAGATTTTACCCTTTTTGAAGATAAGTCCTACCCCTTTACCTCCGGCAATACCGTAATCTGCCCCCCTTGCTTCTCCGGGGCCATTTACTGGACAACCCATAACTGCAATGGTTATATTATTTTTTATATTTTTCAGCCTTTTTTCAACTTCAACTGCAAGCTCTTCCAAGTTTATCTCTGTGCGTCCGCATGTGGGACAAGAGATAAATTCAGGACCGCTGCTTCTTAAGTTTAATGATTTAAGTATTTCATAGGCGACCTCAACCTCTTTTACAGGGTCACCGGTCAGGCTGACTCGCAGAGTATCCCCTATCCCTTCAGATAAAAGTGTACCTATCCCTATTGCAGATTTGATTGCACCTGCAAAAGTTGTCCCGGCTTCGGTAACACCTATGTGGAGGGGGTAGCTTGTCAGTTTTGAAAAAGCTCTGTAAGAGTCTATAGTCAGAGGGACACTGCTTGCTTTTAGAGAAACCTTAAAGTTAGTAAAGTCGATACTTTCAAGAAATTCTACACTTCTTAATGCGGAAATTACGATGGACTTGACACATATACCGTAAGATTTGAGCAAATCTTTTTCAAGGGAGCCTGAATTTACGCCTATTCTCAAAGAGACATTGTAATCTTTGGCAACTTCTGCAACTTTTCTTAGTTTTTCAAACCCTCCGATGTTACCCGGATTAATCCTTACACAATCTGCTCCATTAATAATTGAACTTATGGCAAGTGTGTAGTCAAAATGTATATCGGCAATTAGTGGTATATTAATCTCTTTTTTTATGTCTTTTAATTTTTCGCTTGCTTCTTTGTCGGGTACTGCCACCCTTACAATCTCGCATCCTGCATCTTCAAGACGTTTAATCTGGTTTACCGTGCCAATAATGTCTCTTGTGTCCGTATTTGTCATGGACTGGACAACAATGGGGGAGGCTCCCCCTATTTTTATATTGCCCACGTTTATGGTTTTGGTATATCTTCTTGTCATGATATTTAGATTGAATTTAGTATATCGTCAGCAGCGACAAGCCCGGAAGCTGAAGCCTGAATAATACCTCTGGTTATCCCCGCACCATCGCCGATACAATAGAGATTTTTTAAATTTATTGACTTGAGATTGTTGTCAACCTTTATCCTAAGGGAATAAAACTTTACTTCCACACCGTAAAGGAGTGTGTTAGGGTCTGCCATCCCGGGCATAACCTTATCCAGTTGCAGTATCGTTTCTTTGATGTCGGTAAGATATCTATAGGGCAAAACGAAAGATAAATCACCCGGCATCGCAGTCTTGAGTGTCGGGACTACAAAGTTTTTGCGTATTCTACTTTCTGTTGATCTTCTACCCCGGAGCAGATCCCCAAACCTTTGGACGATTATTGAGCCTCCACTAAGCATATTAGCAAGATATGCTATGTTTTGACCGTATTTGACCGGCTCTCTAAAAGGCTCGGTAAATTTTGTGGAAACCAGGAGTGCAAAATTTGTGTTTTCACTTTTTTTGTTTTTATAACTGTGACCGTTTACAGTGATTAGGTTATTTTGGTTTTTTTCTTGTGCGATAAAGCCGCCGGGATTTACGCAAAAAGTCCTTACTTCGTCTTCAAATTCAGACGTGTAATACTTTATTTTAAATTCGTAGAGCTGATCGGTGAAAGTGTCGGAAACGGATTTTGGTATCTCAACCCTCACGCCGATATCCACAGGATTGATATCTGATTCAATATTGTATTTAATTGCCATCTCTTGCATCCATTGATTTCCACTTCTTCCAACGGCAATTATGATTTTGTCATAGTATCTTTTTTCCCCTGTCTCTGTTATAAGCCCTTTTGCCTCATCATTTTCTACTATCAAATCTGCAACACCCGTGCCACAATACATTTTTATGTTTTCAGAGTTTTCAAATTTTTCGTAAATATTGAAAATTGATTTTAAGCAGTTATCGGTGCCCAAATGGCGTATTTTTGCGGCATAAAGCCTCATGCTGTGTCTTGAACAGAGATATTCCAAATCTTTTATCTTTTCATAATCAGATTTTGTATCAATTTCAGTAACACCACTGACGTCAACCCAGATTTTATCTGCTCTGTCGATAAGATTCTTAAGTTCACTTTCAGGCATAAAATCTGATAACCAACCGCCAAATTCGGTAGTCAACGTCAATTTGCCGTCAGAATATGCTCCGGCTCCCCCAAATCCCGACATAATCTCTTTTCTTGTACGAGTTTTTATGTCTGCCCCTTTTTCATAAAGGTCGACTTGCACCCCTTTTTTGTTCATAAGTTCATAGGCGGCAAACATCCCCGCACTGCCGGCACCAATTATAGCTACTTTCATATCAATTACCTCATAAATAAATTATTTCAGCAGAGAAACCTTTATTTTCAACGGTTAGTATAGCATAACTGTTTTTATCAGTCCATCTGTTATTTGTAGGGCTTCCGGGGTTTAAAAGGTGCTGCTTTCCAAATTTTCCGTAAAATGGTTTGTGGGTGTGCCCGTAAATAATCAAATCGGTATTTTCAAATTCATATAAAAGCCTATTTTCAAGGCCGAATGGTGAACCATCACCATGAATAACCCCTATACTTACCCCTTTAAAATCAAGAGACCTCTTTTTGGGCAATAAATCCGGCAAATAAGGGTCGGTATTCCCTTTCACAGGATAAACGATAGGGTTGATAAGTAAAATCTCCCTGATAAGATTTTCTCCGACAATATCTCCGGCATGTATGACTGCATCTGATAACTTAATGTCATCTAAAAGCTTTTGCGGCAAACTTTTAATTGAGTTTGTATGCGTATCAGATATTACAACTATTTTCATTATTTTTAAATTGCACAAAATATCACTTTTCGCAACTTGTTTTTTATAAATAGGCTTGATTGACGCTAATAATAAGTTATACTTTTATTATGAGCGGTTTTGATTTGGAAATATTGGAAAACAAATTTAATGAAGTTTTAAGTCAGAATACCCCGTTTGAAGAAAAGTTGAATAGACTACTGTCTATTTGTGATGATATAATTAGTGAAAATTATAATGAGTTCAATCTGAAAGAGATTGATTGCAAAGCAGGTTGCGGATACTGCTGCATCTTAAATATTGCGACCCTTGAGCCTGAAATAAAAAATATCATTAATTATGTTAATAAAAACTTTGATAAAAATAAGAGAATTGAGCTTAAAGAAAAGATACAGGAAAATTACGTAATGATTTTTGGGCTAGATGATGAAGAGAGGATTTCAATTAGAAGAAGGTGTGTATTTTTGGATGAAAGCGCCAGTTGCGGTATTTATCCTGTAAGACCGATACTGTGCCGCTCAGTCACATCCATAAGTGCGGAAAGCTGCAAAGAAGTTATAGCAGCTGCCTCTTTTGGAGAGAATGTCCCTATAATATCCAATCTGTACGTTAAAGATATTTATGTGACACTTTTCAATGCTGTTTCTAAGTATGTTGATGAAAAAGATGGTGAGGCAAAGAGCAGGAAATTAACTGTTTGGCTTAAACAATATATCGATAGTATTGAAGGTTAAAGCAAATCCAATCATGTATTATTTTGAATTTAACTCTTTAAAATTAAATATAGCCCAAAAAAATATTGACTGTACCTGATATATCAGATATCTTTACGTATAATATTATAAAGGTGTTTTATGGCGACTTTGAATCTACTTTCTGTTCGAGAGCAAGTGTATGAATATTTGAAATCGATGATAAATAGCGGTGAATTAAAGAGCGGAGATGCAATAAATTTGAATGCGTTGGCAGATAAATTTAATATAAGTAAGACACCCCTGAGGGATGCGCTTCTTCAGCTTGAAGTGGACGGATTTGTAAATATTTTGCCAAGAAAAGGGATAATTGTCTCCAAGCTGACTTTGGAAGATATAAAATGGTATTACGAAGTGATAGCATCAGCTGAAAGCTATATTGTTGAAAAATATGGTAATAAAATGACAGATGAGCATATAGATGCCATGAAAAAATATAACAATGCCATGAAAGATGCTCTGAGAAATGATAATTTTGACGAGTATTACAAAAACAATCTTAATTTTCATAATATTTATATAAATCTGACGGAAAACAAAACTATGCTCAAAACGATAAGAGTTGCAAAAGAGAGGTTATATGATTTCCCTCGAAAAAAGGAATTTGTTAAGAATTGGGAGCTTGATTCCGTTGTAGAGCACGATGAGTTGATAAATTTATTGGAAAAAAAGGAGTTTGCACTTGCTTCGAAATTTATAAAGGATGTTCATTGGTCATTTGAGTATCAGCTTAAATATATTTTAAAATATTATACGGAAACGAAATGAAAGGGTTAATTTTTGATATAAAGAGATACAGTATTCATGATGGGCCGGGGATAAGGACGACAGTCTTTTTGAAAGGGTGCCCTTTGAAGTGCCTATGGTGTCACAACCCTGAAAGTCAAAACTCGAAACCTCAATTTTTTTATTATAGGGATAAATGTATCGGCTGCAAATTATGTGTTTCGGTTTGCAGCACAAAAGGATTGACATTTAGAGATAATAAGATTGCGCGCAACAGCTGCGAATATTGTCTAAAGTGTGAAGAAGTTTGTCCGTCTCTGAGCATAAAAACCGTTGGGAAATATTACTCGATACCTGATTTGGTTAATATTATCAAAAAAGATATTGATTTTTACGGCAGCACCGGGGGTGTCACCTTTAGCGGCGGTGAGCCTCTTATGCAGTATGATTTTTTGATGGAAGCATTGAAAACTCTTAAAGAGAAAAATATAAATATTGCCATTGACACGTGTGGCTATACTACAAGTGAAAGGATACTACAAGTATCCGAATTTGCCGACATTTTTTTGTATGATTTAAAACATTTTGACAATCATAAGCATAAAGAACTCACTGGTGTTGGAAACGATTTAATTTTACAAAATTTGAAATTACTGTCAAAAACAGGAGTAAAAATAATAGTCAGAGTTCCGGTTATTCCGACACTGACCGATAGTGAAGATAACCTGAAAAGTATAAGGGATTTTGTCGAATCTCTACGGGGCGATATAACATTGGAGCCAGTCTTTTATCACGACATAATGACAGGGAAGTACGAGCTTTGTGAAATGGAATATGCGCTCAATCATTTAACAAAGCCTGACGAATATTACAAAAAAGAGAAATCAAGCATATTGGGAGTGAGTTATGATGAAGCAAGCTGAGTGCAAAGTAATAAGCTTTAAACAGGACTATTACGAACGTGGGATGAATGAAAGGGTAAAGAAACTAAGAAGATTAAGCCTTGAGACAAAAGAGACTTTTTCTTTTGAAAGGGCAAAACTTTTGACCGACTTTTACAAATCGGTTGAGGGGAAGAAAATTGGCATAGCTGTCAAAAGGGGGATGGCATTAAAATATATATTAGAGAATAAGACAATTTATATCGGAGAGAATGAGCTGATTGTGGGAGAAAGGGGTGAATGCCCCAAGGCCACTTCAAGTTATCCTGAAATTTCCCTACATTCTTTGGGTGATTTGCAGATTTTAAACTCAAGAGAGAAACTCCCCTACAAGGTAAGTGAAGAAGCGTTTAAGATTTATGAAGAGGAGATAATCCCTTATTGGGAAGGCAAAACTATCAGAGAGGAGATTTTTGAGAAGGTTAGTGATGATTGGAAGAGAGCATACAAAGCAGGAATTTTTACCGAATTTATGGAGCAAAGGGCACCGGGGCATACGGTAGCCGATGGAAAGATTTATGATAAAGGGCTGAAAGATTTTATACAAGATATAGAAAATAAAATTAACTCGTTAGACAAATCAGACCCTTATTTTGAAGAGAAGTTGGATGAACTTTCAGGGATGAAAATAGCAGCAGAAGGGGTGATTTTATATGCAAAACGGCACGCAAAAAAGGCTTTGGAATTAGCTGAAAAAGAAACAGACGAAAAAAGAAGGGCAGAGCTTTTAAATATTGCCAAGATATGTGAATATGTGCCTGAAAACAGACCGAGAAATATTTACGAAGCTTTACAACACTATTGGTTTATACATTTAGGGGTAATTACGGAGTTAAACGGATGGGATGCCTTTAGCCCCGGTAGACTCGATTTGAATCTATACCCTTTTTATAAGAATGATATAGAAAGCGGCAGATTTACCAAAGAGGAGATAAAAGAGCTTTTGGAATGTTTTTGGGTAAAATTTAACAATCACCCTGCACCTCCGAAGGTAGGGGTTACAGCGGAGGAGAGCAGCACGTATACGGATTTTGCACAAATTAACTTTGGCGGGCTAAATGTTGACGGGCAAGACGCTGTAAACGAGCTGAGTTTTCTTTTGCTCGATGTGGTCGAAGAGATGCGAATTGTCCAGCCTAATGCGAGTGTCCATATTAGCCGTAAAAATCCCGACAGTTTTTTGAAGAGGGCACTTGAAGTGGTAAGGACTGGATTTGGACAGCCAGCTATTTTTAATGCGGATGCCGTGATGCAGGAGCTTTTGAGACAGGGTAAAGATATCGTAGATGCAAGGTTAGGCGGAACAAGCGGCTGTGTGGAATCGGGGGCATTCGGTAAAGAAAACTATACACTTACCGGGTATTTTAATTTGGTAAAGGTTTTGGAGATTACCCTTAATAACGGCATTGACCCTGTGACGGGTGAAAGAATAGGGGTTGAAAGCGGTGATTTTGAAAATTTTGAGTCATTTGAAGATTTACTTTTAGCCTTTGAGAAACAGCTTAAATACTTTTTGGATATAAAGATAAAAGGCAATCTGGTCATTGAAGAGATTTATGCCAAAAAGATGCCCGCTCCGTTTTTATCAATCTTGATAGATGATTGTATTGATAATGCAAAAGATTACAATGCTGGCGGGGCAAGATACAACAGCTCTTATATTCAAGGGGTCGGGATAGGTACGATTACAGATTCCCTTTCCGCCTTGAAAGAGATTGTTTTTGAAAAGAAATTAATTCCACAGGATAAGGTTCTTAAAATATTGAGCAGTAATTTTGAAGGGTATGAAGTCGAGCGCCTAATACTGAAAAATAAGACAAAGAAATACGGCAATGATGAGCCTTATGCTGATGAGATAATGAAGAAGGTATTTGAAATGTTTTTTGGGTATATTGACGGTAAACCTAATTATAAAGGCGGGCAGTTTAGGATAAATATGCTTCCGACTACAGTTCATGTATATTTTGGCTCGGTTATTGGTGCTACATTTGATGGCAGAAAGGCTTTTGAGCCCCTTTCGGAGGGGATTTCACCTGTTCAAGGCTCGGATATAAATGGCCCGACTGCTGTTATAAAGTCAGCTTCAAAGATGGATCATTTAAAGACAGGGGGGACACTTCTTAATATGAAGGTAACTCCATCTTTGATTAAGGATGAAAAGGGGTTAAATGCCCTTTCACAGCTTGTAAGGACATACTTTAAATTTGACGGTCATCACATACAGTTTAATGTGATTGACGCTGCTACATTGAAAAAGGCAAAAGAATCACCTGAAGATTATAGAGATTTGATTGTAAGGGTTGCAGGTTATAGCGATTACTTTTGCAACCTAAATGAAAAACTGAAAAATGAAATAATAGAAAGGACGGAGCACGAAGTGTTAGCTTGATGGAGATGGGCGGAAAGCCCGTTTCCATTTTTAAAATTTGGTGTTTGAAAATCTTAGTGTTTAAAATCGGTTAATTTTTTTAAAAGCTTATGTTATAATTATTACATGAGCAAGACTATTATATTATGGTTTTTCTTCTTTTTTCTCGGATTTGTATTGATAAATTACCCTTTTGTGGGGATTTTTGACAGGAAGGTATTTATTTTTGGCTATCCACTTTTGTACATATATCTGTTCGTCGGTTGGTTAATATCCATATTTGTCGTATATGTTTTCTCAAAGAAGCTTGATAATGAAGAATAATTTTGAAATTATATTTATAGTGACTTTATGTTATCTCCTGTTGCTTTATATTATCGGGTATATCAGCGAAAAGTTATACAAAAAAGATAGCCGATTAATTTGTAACCCTTATGTTTATACCCTGACATTGGCAGTTTATTGTACTACTTGGACATATTACGGGTCAGTAGGAAGAGCAGTTTCAAACGGTATAGAATTTTTGGCTATTTATATAGGACCGACCCTTATAATCTTTACATGGTGGTTTTTTTTAAGAAAACTTGTCAGAATTGCTGAAAATCACAGCGTGACTTCGATTGCGGATTTTATTAGCTTTAGATATGGTAAGTCTAAAAAATTAGGGATTTTGGTAACGATACTCTGCCTGGTAGGTGTCATCCCTTACATTTCATTGCAGCTAAAGGCTATAAATGAGACAATCTTGCTTCTATCCTACAATACCCCTACGCTTGGCACAAAAGAGCTTTTGGTTAAAGATACTGCATTTTATGTTTCAATCATAATTGGCCTTTTTGGCGCGCTTTTCGGTACTCGTCATTTTGGCGACCACAGAAAGCACCCACCACTGGTTGGAGTGGTGGCTTTTGAATCACTTGTGAAACTTGTTATATTTCTTATTGCGGGTGTTTTTATAACATTTTTTATGTTTGATGGCTTTAAAGACATATTAAATCAATTATTGAGCTCTGATAATTCATTGATAATGGGCAAATTGGATTCAATTCTCACAATTAACACCAGCAGAGTCGCCAGCACTGAATGGATGGCTTTGATTGTAATGAGCATGTTTGCCGTGATGTTTCTACCAAGACAGTTTCATATGGCTGTAATTGAAAATACGGATGAAAAACATATTATCAAGGCAATGTTTCTTTTCCCTTTGTATCTCTTTTTAATAAATATTTTTGTTATCCCTATTGCATTTGCAGGGATGATTAAATTTAACGGAGGAGGGAATCCCGATTATTATTCTATCGGACTATTGATTCAAAATGGTAACTATTGGCTTGCAAGTCTTGTTTATTTGGGTGGTTTGTCCGCTGCAACTGGTATGATTATCGTTACGTCGGTTAGTCTTGCCAATATGTTTATCAATAACTTTGTGTTGCCGTTTATAGTTAAATTTGTGATTAAAATCAATTTGGGGATGATTATTCCGCATTTAAAAAGGGCGGCTACATTGTTTGTGGTAATGGCAGGCTATTACTATTTTATAAAGGTCGGCAGCTCTTTTTCACTTGTTAATATTGGGCTTACTTCTTTTGCCGCCGTTTCTCAGTTTGCACCGGCAATAATATTAGGGCTTTTCTGGCGTGATGCAAATGAGAAAGGAGCTATAACAGGTATATCTTTGGGTTTTTTTATATGGTTTTATACATTGATAATCCCATACTTGGCAAAGTCAGGCGTTATAGGATATGATATTAATATATATGGACCTTTTGGTATAAAATTTTTAAAACCTACCGGGCTTTTCGGTCTTGATACACTTGACATATGGAGTCACACCCTTTTTTGGAGCCTTTTATTTAATATTTCAGGCTTAGTACTGGTGTCTGTTTTGACAAAGAAGAATTCTTTGGAAGATGAAACCGCATCTCTCTGCGTAGATTCTTTTTCATTGGGATATATTGCGAGAAAACGCTCTGTTATTGAAGGGCTATCCGTTGATGATATAGAAAACATATTAAATAACTTTTTCGGGAAAAAAGTATCGCAGGAAAAGATTGATAATTTTCTAAAAATGATAAATAAGGGAAAAGATAACCTGAATATGACGGAAATCACTACTTTAAGGGATAGTGCGGAGGAGATGCTATCCTCTGCCGTTGGGCCCGGTGCTGCAAAGCTGATATTTGAGTCATACTCCCAGATAAAAGGGAAAGGTGAAACTAAGGTAATTGACGTATTTAAAGATTTACTTTCTTATGGAGTGGGTGAGTCTAAAGATACACTTATTAAAAGGATATCTGAGCTTAATGTCCTTTTGGACATCTCAAGGATTTTTTCCAGTGTCAATACTCTTGAGACTAAAGTTTACAAAGCGCTTGAGCTTATAAAAAATACTTTCCACTTCGATTTAGTAATTCTAAGAAGAAGAAATGAAAATGTGCTGTCGGCGTATTCGTATGTCGGGGAAATTCATTCAAGTCTTGTTACAAGTTACAGAGCAATAGACCCCGAGA
This sequence comes from Deferribacteraceae bacterium V6Fe1, assembly GCA_022813675.1. Taxonomy (GTDB): domain Bacteria; phylum Chrysiogenota; class Deferribacteres; order Deferribacterales; family Deferrivibrionaceae; genus Deferrivibrio; species Deferrivibrio metallireducens. Next base: position 1,046,024 of record CP063375.1, read on the forward strand.
AATCATTTATAGGTAAATCTGTTGTTCAAAAGATGCCATTTGCGGTAAATGACATTAATCAGATAGAATTAAATGAATTTTCAATCGATTTGAAAAAGAATAACGTTATATCTTTTGCTCATATTCCGCTTATTATAGACAATGAGGTTAAGGGAATAATTTCCTGCTATAGCAAAGTGTATAAAAATCTATTCAGCAAAGAGATAATGAATCTTTTACAAAGTATTGCCAACCAAATGGGCTATATGATTAATAATCATTATCAGACGGAAGAGCTTATTAAAATGAGGGAGGTATCAAAAGAGCTTGAGATTGCAAAGGGGATTCAAAAATCTTTATTACCTGAAGTTTATCCTGAAATAGATGGGGTAAAAATGTTGGGGGCCTGTTATCCATCAGAATTTGTCGGCGGAGATTACTATGATTTTTATAAGATAAGGGATGGAGTTTTTGATGTGATAATAGCAGATGTTTCAGGTCACAATGTGGCATCAGCGTTAATTATGTCAGAATTAAGAAGCATAATAAAATCAATAATTAGTTTTCAGAGCAATATTACACCGGCAAAAATAATGACGCTTTTAAACAGGGAGATTTATCAAGATTTAACAAAGTTAGAGTTTATAATTACTATGATATATATGCGGGTAAACCTTAATAATGGTATGCTTACTTTTGCAAATGCAGGTCATCACCCTCCTATTGTTTTTCAGCCTGGCAAAGAGATAACAGAAATTTCATTTGGTGACCCGCTTTTAGGAGTTATGGAAGATATAAATTATAGAGAAACTACTTATAATCTTAAAAATAATGATATGGTATTCATGTATACTGACGGGATAATTGAGACAGAGAATGAAAAAGGGGAATTTTACGGCGTCGAGAGACTTAAAAATTTGCTTTTTAAATCTGAGCAGTCTGAACTTTCGGCATTGTTTAAAGTGATTGTGGATGATACTCTCACTTTTAGAGGGAGTTTTCAGCAGGCAGATGATATAACTATGGCTGCTTTTACTGTAAATTTTAAATAAAGGGGGCAGATATGCCAATAATTAGCGTGGAAGGTCCAAAAGTCGAAGATATAAACAAAAAAAGAGAATTTATCGCCGATGTTACAAAAGTAGCGGCAGATTTTTTTGAAATGCCTCAAGAGTCAATTATTGTGCTCTTAAAAGAAAATGAGCCTCAAAATGTAGGTGTCGGCGGGAAGCTTATCGCTGACAAAAAGTAGAATCTATCTAAATTAAAAGCTTACATTTGTGACTTTAAGTTTCAAACTAAGGAGGACTTTGATATAATTTGTTATTTACTTTATATCCTCTTACGTCTTTTGTAATTGTAAGTCCGTATATATCGTCTGCTATAATCTGTAACATAAATCCGCCCCCTTACTTATTTATTCTACTTTTAATGAAATATTTTAATTGGAATATTTAGTCCCACCCTAATAAAAAAGCGTCCCTACTATTTAGTAAGGACGCTTATATTTACTTTTTTAAAAAGATATGTTTGTTACTCTAAATCTTCACCCATTTCAAATAATTCAGCCCAAATACTTCCATAATATCTGGAGCGTTTTTTATCTTTAATTGAGTTTTTAAAATTATTATAATCTAACTTGTCTATATAATCATTCATAAACTTCTTTAAATCTTCCTGGTAGTGTCAACTTAATTGTGTCACCCATCCCCCTTGAAATATTTTTATCCATTAAACGCCTCCTCAAGAATATCTGAGTACCTTAATTTTTTTTGCTGATACTTCAAGCTCTTGTCATTAAAAAATATATAAAAACTTATTGGCGCTCTCCTCAGAATGAAAATAGCCCCTGACCCTAATATTATCCTTAAGCTCCTTAAAACACCTTTCAAGCCAATTAGTCGTTCTAAAATAACTTCTTACCTTAGGGTGAAATTTAAAAAAGTAAGTGTAATTATTTATTTTATCTCTTATGTTGTTAAAATACCTATAAAGCTTGCTCCATTTGTTGATAAAAGCAATAAGCCTGTCTTTAGCCTCTTCTTCTGTTTCTGACTCAAAAATATACTCTAATTCTTTTAATATCTCATCAAAGTGAGTTCTTCTGACTTTGTTTTTAATATTTTTCTTTAAATGACTTCTCATCAATGAAACATATGTTGCATCCATATAAATTATGAGATATTCTTGTGTAAAAGTTCTGATTCTAAATTTATCTATAACATCTTCTGGTATTTAAAGATTAGCACTTACAAATAAAGATGCTACAGAGCTACCTACAAGATTTCTTATCACATCCCCTGTCTTTCTGGAACTTAATCCTGCACAAAATAGTGCCCGTACTACATCGTCCAGCATAAAAGTAACCATTTAAAATTGCCATCCCGAGTCTTCGGTCTCTTAAGCTCCATATTACCCAATATCGTCTTAGGTGTCCCGATGTAGTATCCATAACCCCTTGTTTTACGAATGTGTTAAATATATCTCTCTTATTTAACATTATATCTGGTATCATTTCCTTGAAATGTTTGGATAATTGCTCTAACATTACATTATCGATTGTTAAGTCCTCCTTTAAAGGGTTTTTTATCTTACGTCGTTGTAGATAAATACCACAACCCTTCAAATGGGACTGATTATTGCTTTATTTTTTATATTAAACTTAATATTAGTTTTTAGTATAAAGGAGTACATAATGGCTGAAAAAAAAGTTTTAGAATCTTTTGAACAAGGACTTTGGAAAGCTGCAGATAAATTAAGAAAAAATATAGATGCGGCAGAATATAAGCATGTTGTTTTGGGGCTTATATTTTTACGGTATATTTCAGAAGCTTTTGAAGAACTCTATGAAAAATTGAAAAAGGGTGAAGGTGAATACATAGGAGCTGACCCGGAAGATAGAGATGAATACATAGCTGAAAATGTTTTTTATGTTCCAAAAGAGGCAAGATGGAGCTATTTAAAAGCCCAGGCAAAAGACCCAGAAATTGGAAAAATCATTGATAAAGCAATGGAGCTTATAGAAGAAATAAATCCATCTTTAAAGGGAGTTTTACCAAAAGTTTATGCAAGGGGAAACATTGACCCTATAAGTCTTGGAGGGTTAATTGACCTTTTTAGCAATATATCCATTAATGAGGCCAAAGAGAAAACATCTGATATTTTAGGACATGTTTTTGAGTATTTTTTAGGACAGTTTGCCCTTGCAGAAGAAAAAAAAGGAGGACAGTTCTACACCCCAAAGAGTGTTGTTGAGCTTTTAGTCGAAATGCTTGAGCCTTATAAAGGAAGAGTATTTGATCCATGTTGTGGAAGTGGTGGGATGTTTGTCCAATCTGAAAAATTTGTCTTAGCCCATCAAGGTAAAATTGACGATATTTCTATTTACGGACAAGAAAGTAATCAGACAACCTGGCGTCTTTGTAAGATGAACCTTGCTATTAGAGGGATTGATAGCTCTCAGGTAAAATGGAATCCGGAAGGTTCATTTTTAAATGATGCCCATAAAGATTTAAAGGCTGATTTTGTTATAGCAAATCCACCTTTTAACGATAGTGATTGGAGCGGAGAGCTTTTAAGAAATGATGTTAGATGGAAATATGGGGTTCCACCTGCAGGTAATGCCAATTATGCATGGATACAGCACTTTATTTTTCATCTTGCACCGCATGGAAAGGCAGGTTTTGTTTTGGCAAAAGGGGCATTAACCACAAAACAAAAAGATGAGTATGAGATTAGAAAAAATATTATAGAGGCTGACCTTATAGATTGTATTGTAAATCTTCCTTCAAAGCTATTTTTAAATACACAGATACCGGTTTCTCTATGGTTTATCAGAAGAAACAAAACTACAAGGAAAAATCAAATCTTATTTATTGATGCAAGGGATATGGGACAGCTTATCAATAGAAGACAGCGGATTTTAACAGAAGAAGATATTAGAAAAATTGCGGACACTTACCATGAATGGCAAAAAGAAGATAAAAGCTATGAAGATATAAAAGGTTTTTGCAAGTCTGTAAGCATTGAAGAAGTCAGAGGGCTTGATTATGTTTTAACACCAGGGAGATATGTAGGACTTCCGGATGAAGAAGATGATTTTGATTTTGAAGAGAGATTTAATAAACTAAAAGCCAAATTTTTAGAGCAGTTAAAAGAAGAAGAAAGGCTAAATAAACTAATACTTGAAAATCTGGAAAAGATAGAGATAAACAGGGAAGATTAAATTATGAACCATACTAACCAGCTTTTAATCTTTGAAGACAAAGATAAAAAAATAGAAGTACAGTTAAAAGAGGAGACTTTATGGCTTAATGCACATCAAATAGCGATTTTATTTGATGTAGATAGAACAGTTGTTGTTAAACATATTCGTAATATTTATAAAGATGGTGAATTAGAAGAAAGTATAACCTGTGCAAAAATTGCACAAGTTGCAGCAGATGGTAAAAAAAGAAAAATGAATTTATACAACCTTGATGTAATCATAGCCGTCGGATACCGTGTAAACTCCAAAAAAGCCACTCAGTTTAGAATCTGGGCAACAAATGTATTAAAAAACTACCTCATAAAAGGTTATGCAATAAATGAAAAAAGAATAACACAAGAAAAGTTAAAAGAGCTTGAAAATACCATAAAATTTATAAAAGAAAATATCAACACACCTTCCCTATCAGCCAAAGAAGCAAAAGGCTTGCTTGAAATCATAGAAAAATACGCTTTGGTTTGGCAATGGATTGAAGAGTATGACACCGGAAAGATTGATGCTAAAATCACAAGAAAAGAGAGAAAAAAGATAAGTTATGAAGAGGCAAAAGAGGCAATTAAAGAATTAAAAGAGTATCTTTTGCAAAGAGGCGAAGCTTCAGATATTTTTGGAGCTGAAAGGGACAGAGGACTATTTGATAGTGCCCTAAATACAATTTATCAAAGCTTTGGAGGAGATGAACTTTACCCGTCTTTTGAGGAAAAAGCGGCAAATTTGCTCTATTTGGTTATAAAAAATCATCCCTTTGTAGATGGCAACAAACGAATTGGTGCACTTTTGTTTTTGCAATTTTTATATGAAAATCTCACAAAAGAAGAGCTTTTCAGCAAATTTAACAGCAATACCCTAACTGCTCTTTGCTATCTTGTAGCAGCAAGCCCTGCTGAGCAAAAAGAGCAATTAATAAAACTAATCATGAATTTTATATCTTTTGAAAGTTAAAATATGGAAATAGAAATGAGCGAAAAAATACCTAAAGGATGGAAAAGGGTTAAGTTTACAAATATTGCTGAAGTGATTGGAGGTGGGACACCTTCTAAAAGTAATCCTGATTATTGGAATGGAGATATTGACTGGCTAACTATTAATGATTTTAATAAAAGATTAAAATATGTAAGAGAAGCCAAGGAAAGGATTACAAAATTAGGATTAGAACAAAGCAGTACAAAAATTTTAAATAAATGGGATATTGTAATATCAGCAAGAGGAACAGTAGGAGTTATTGCAGTTTTAGGAAAAGAAATGGCATTTAATCAATCTATTTATGGTGTACGTGCTAATACCCTTTTTACCTTTAATGATTATGTGTATTATTTACTCAGATATAAAATTAGCGAACTTAAACAAGCTTCATACGGAGCAGTTTTTGATACCATTACAAAGTCTACATTTGAAAACATAGAAGTTAACATTCCAGAATCTATCAATGAACAAAAAGCCATTGCTGATGTTCTTTCATCAATTGACGACAAAATAGACCTGCTCCACCAACAGAATAAAACCCTGGAAGATATGGCACAAACACTTTTTCGAAAATGGTTTATAGAAGATGCTAAAGAGGATTGGGAAGAAGTGAAGTTAGGAGATTTTTTTCCTGTTACAACTGGTAAAAAGAATGCAAATTTTTGTACCGAAGATGGAGAATATCCTTTTTTTACTTGTTCTCAACAAATTTTTAAAGCACCATCTTATAGCTTTGAAGGGCATGCTATTTTACTTGCTGGAAATGGCGATTTTAATGTAAAGAGATATTGTGGAAAATTTGAAGCTTATCAAAGAACATATGTTTTAATTCCTTATAATGAAGAATATATTGGTTTTTTATATACATTAATCAAATATTTTCTTCCAGAAATCACTGGTGGATATCGTGGAAGTGTAATCAATTTCATAACAAAAGGTATGATAGAAAATTTTTCATTCAAATTACCACGAAATAGAGAAACAAACGAAAAATTAAGAAAAAATTTAAAAAGTTTTAATTTAATTTATCAGAAAATTGATTTTAATTTAGCTCAAATCCGCACCCTTGAAAAACTTCGAGATACATTATTACCAAAACTAATGAGCGGAGAAGTGAGGGTGAAATATGAAAAAATATCATGAATATATGAATGAAATATCAAGTGATGAACTTTTGGAAGGTTTAATTGGACATGGCTTATTTGCTGATAAATTACCCCCTATTTTTACAAGTGAAAATTTTTTTAATTATTTAAAAAATAAATATTTAGATAAAAACAAAGAGTTACCTTTTAATGTAAAGTCAGGGAAAGACTATGTTAGATATGAAAATATCAGAAATGTAAATATCCCGAGACAATTATCCATTCCGAATCCATTTGCTTATGCAAAACTGGCTAAGACTTTAGCTCATAATTGGGAAAATTTGAAAGAGTATTTTGAAAAAATTACAAAACATCATGAATATAAAATAAGTAGAATTCATATTAGAAAAATCAGAGGGGAAAAACATCTTTTTGAAATGAACTATAAAAGCTTTTTCAAAGATAAAAATCCAGAGCTAAATTTGATGGTTGGGAAAAAATATTTAGTAAAGAGTGATATTTCTAATTGTTTTCCTAGTATTTATTCTCATGCAATCCCTTGGGCAATAAAGGGAAGAGAAAATTCAAAAGAATCTAAAAATGATTGGTCAGACAAAATAGATGAAGCATCAAGGTTGATAAAACACAATGAAAGTAATGGACTATTAATAGGCCCTCATTCTTCAAACATAATTTCCGAAATTATACTATGTAAAATAGATAACGAATTATATAAAAAGGGATATCGTTTTATTAGAAATATAGATGACTATGAATGCTTTACTGAAAATTTTGTTAAAGCGGAAAATTTTTTGTTAGATTTATCTAAAGAGCTTAAAAAATATACTCTAACCTTAAATATCAAAAAGACAGTAATCAAGGAGCTTCCACTTGGTAGTTCAAACGACTGGGTTCATCAATTGAACTCTCATACCTTTTTAGAAAATGAAAAAATTAATTTGCCAAAAATAAGGAATTTTTGGGATTTTGTTTTAGAACTATTTAATAAAAATGAAAAAAACTCATCTATTTTAAATTATGCAATAAAAATAATTTCCAAAAAGAAATTAAATAACTATGCTATTGAGTATCATTACAATATAGTGCATCATTTAACTCTACTTTTCCCGTATCTTGTTACTTTATTAGATGAATATTTATTTATTCCTTTTATAAAAGATAATAAGTTAATTAAATCATTATCAAATAATATTCTTGCAAATGGAAGAAAAAGAAATTTATTTGAAAGTATGAGTTATGCTTTATTTTTTGCAATGAAATATAATATTAAATTAGATATAAGTGATTTATTTAAAATTGTAAAAGATAGTAATGATACAATTTTCATGTTAACTTCGTACTTGTATGAAAAAAAATTTGGGAATGATTTAACTGAATATATAAATCTTGCTAGAGAAATATCTAAAAACAAAGAAGGGGATTCTAACTGGATTTTTATTTATGAAATATTGCCTGAATCAGAATTATATGGTGATTTTAAACATATTAAAAGGAAAAAAATTTCTTTTATTAAGGAAGAATATAGATGACAAAAATAACTGAAAATACCATCGAACAATTCACCATTAAATTACTTAAAAATCAAGGATACGATTATCTTTTTGGACCAGATATTGCCCCAGATGGAGAAAGTCCACTTAGAAGCTCATTTGAAGAGGTTATATTATTTGATAGACTACGAAAAGCCATAAAAAATATAAACCCAAATTTACCAGAAACTGCAATTGAAAATGCAATAAAACAACTTACCAACATACACACACCAGATTTAATAGCCAACAATGAAATATTCCATAGAATGCTAACAGAAGGAATAAAAGTATCATACCAAAAAGATGGAGTAGAAAGAGGCGATATTGTACGGCTTATTGATTTTAAAAACCCTCAAAACAACGACTTTTTAGTAGTAAATCAGTTTACAGTTATACAAAATCATATAAACAAAAGACCTGATATTGTTATATTTATAAATGGAATTCCGCTTATTGTAATGGAGTTAAAAAATCCATCTGATGAAAACGCAACAATAAAATTAGCTTATAACCAATTACAAACTTACAAACAAACAATACCATTACTTTTTACATACAACGAAATTCTAATAATATCAGATGGACTTGAAGCAAAAATGGGCAGCTTAGCTGCCGGTTATGATAGGTTTATGTATTGGAAATCTGCAGATGGTAAAAAAGAAGCATCACATCTTATAAGCCAGCTTGAAACATTAATAAAAGGGCTTTTAAACAAAGAAACCATTATTGATTATATTAGATTCTTTATACTATTTGATAAAACAAAAAAAGAGGACGAAAAAGGACAGATAACTATTAAAACTACAAAAAAAATTGCAGCATATCATCAATATTACGCTGTAAATAAAGCGGTAGAATCAACTTTAAGAGCAGTAGGAGATAATAATGAAAAAGAAAATATTTTAAGGGAAGAACCTGCCGCATACGGCCTTAAAGATGTTAAAGAGCAGCCAGTAGGAGATAAGAAGGCTGGTGTGGTCTGGCATACACAAGGATCTGGCAAATCAATTTCTATGGTATTTTATTCTGCCAAACTTATTCAAATGATTAATAATCCTACAATAGTTGTCATTACAGATAGAAATGATCTTGATGAACAACTTTTTGATACTTTTGCAGCAGCAACTCAACTTTTAAGGCAAGAACCAGTTCAGGCTGACACAAGGGAACATTTAAAGGAATTATTAAAGGTTGATGCTGGCGGTGTTGTATTTACAACTATTCATAAATTTTGGCCAGATGAAGGCAATATATATGAAACTTTATCAGAAAGAGATAATATTATTGTTATTGTAGATGAGGCCCACAGGACACAATACGGCTTTAAAGCAAAAGTAGATAAAGAAACGGGAGATATAAAATACGGATTTGCAAAATATTTAAGAGATGCACTCCCAAATGCGACATATATTGCCTTTACAGGAACACCCATTGAAAGTACAGACAGAAACACACCGGCGGTTTTTGGAAACTATATAGATATATACGACATTGCAAATGCAGTAGAAGATGGAGCAACCGTCCCAATTTATTATGAAAGTAGGCTTGTAAAATTAGACCTAACAGAAGAAGGGAAAAAATTAATAAAAGAGTATGAAGAAGAGTTAGACGAAAAAGGTTTCTCAGAAGTAGAAAAAGCAAAAACAAAATGGGCGAAACTTGAGGCATTAGTAGGCTCAAAACCAAGAACAGAAGAGATAGCAAAAGATATAGTCAATCACTTTGAAAGCAGACTTGAAGCAATGGACGGAAAAGGAATGATTGTTGTTATGACAAGGAAAATAGCAGTCAACCTGTATGATGAAATAATAAAACTACGCCCAAATTGGCACAGCGATGAGCTTAAAAAAGGAAAAATAAAAGTGGTTATGACAACATCATCTTCAGATGAACCAGAAATAGCAAAATTTTATCAAACAAAAGAGCAAAGAAGAGTTTTAGCAGATAGATTTAAAGACCCGGAAGATGAGTTAAAGCTTGTAATAGTTGTTGATATGTGGCTTACAGGTTTTGACGTTCCTTGTCTTCACACAATGTATATAGACAAACCTATGAAAGGGCATACCCTAATGCAAGCAATAGCAAGGGTAAATAGGGTCTATAAAGACAAAACAGGAGGACTTATTGTAGATTACATAGGGATTGCCTCTGATTTGAAAGAAGCTTTGTCTTTTTATGCAGAAAGTGGAGGAAAAGGAGAACCTGCAAAACTTCAAGAAGAAGCAGTTAAAATAATGCTTGAAAAGTTTGAAGTTGTAAGAGATATGTTTTATGGTTTTGATTACAAAAAATATTTTACTGCTGGTACTTCAGAAAAACTCAAAATAATTCTTGAAGCTGAAGATTTCATACTTGGACTTGAAAATGGAAAAAAACGATACGTTGACGCTGTAACTTCCCTTTCAAAGGCTTTTGCAATAGCTATTCCACACCAAAGAGCACTGGAAATAAAAGAAGAAGTAGCATTTTTTCAGGCTGTAAAATCAAGGCTTATAAAGTTTAACAGAAACGATGAGGAAACGATTGAAAATTTTGAAACAGCCATAAAACAGATAGTAGATAAAGCAATAACTTCAAAAGGTGTTATTGATATATTTGATGCTGCAGGGATAAAAAAACCAGATATTTCTATCTTGTCTGAAGATTTTTTAGAAGAGATAAAAGGAATGAAACGCAAAAACTTAGCAATTGAAACACTAAAAAAGCTGATAAACGATGAAATCAAAGGAAGGATAAAAATAAATTTTGTAAAAAGTAAATCACTTATGAATTCTTTAGAAGAATTAATAAAAAAATATAACAACAAACTTTTAACAGCAGCAGAGGTGATAGACGAGCTTATAAAACTTGCAAAAGAGATAAAAGAAAGCGATAAAGAGCCAAAAGAAATGGGACTTAGTAACTATGAATACGCTTTTTACTGTGCAGTTGCAGATAATGAAAGTGCAAGAGAACTTATGGGAAAAGAAAAATTGAGAGAGCTAGCAACAGTTTTATTTCAAAAGGTAAGAGAAAATACAACTATCGATTGGGCTATAAGAGAAAGTGCAAAAGCAAAACTAAAAGTGATTATAAAAAGAATATTAAGACAGTATGGCTATCCTCCGGATATGCAGCAACTTGCAACTGAAACTGTATTAAAGCAGGCAGAATTGGTCGCAGATGAGATCTTAGCTCAAACTCAGTAGTAGGTAGTGTTCACAATTTTGTTACAATGTGAATGAATTGGTTTTTAATTAGGTTATTTGTATTGTTATCAATAAGATAACTTTACAGAAAAAACAGTTTGGTCTTATCTCAAGAAAAAGGTTTTCTTGGATACTGATTCTGTAGAGCTTTTCTTTCGGAGATAACGACTCAAGATATTTATTAGTTATGGATTTGCTCATAACATCACCTCACCAATTTTTTTGATTTATAAAAAATAATCATGAGTAAAGTTTTGATTGCTAAAAAATTGAGAATAGATTTTGGGGATACAAAATTATTATAAAAATGTGATTTGGCGTAGTAGAAAAAGGTGAAAACCTCACCCCAAATCTCACCCTGATTAGGGTTAGATTGCGGTAAAATCGGGTAGATTATTATGGACAGATATGGAAGCCTAAAAGCTTTATAGTAAAGGTGATTCCGGAAAGTTATGGGATTGTGTGGAATATAAAAAAATGCCCGAGGCCGGAATCGAACCGGCACAGGCTAAACGCCCAAGGGATTTTAAGTCCCTCGTGTCTACCAATTCCACCACCCGGGCAACTTCAAAAAATAAGAAGTAGAGAGACTTATATAAAAATCTCTCTGCTTTGTCAACTTAAAAGAGGAGATATTACATGAATTTTATGGAATGCTTACCTTTAAGCTCGGCAATAAATTTATTAAACAATTCTGCTCTTTTTTTAGCTTCAAGCCTTGCTAATGCTGCTGTCCTGTCTTTTATGTCGGATTCTTTCATAAACTTTTCCAACTCATCCTTTTCTATTACAATTTTATCTTGAACCTCTTTTTTTATGACAGCGGTAATCAACATGGTGTCTTTATCCATATTGCCGTTGCTGTGACTTTTTAGAAGCTTGTCATCACCTTTAATATTTTCTTTGGCATAATCCAATATAATTTGTCTTGTGATATAGTAATCGGCAATTTGTTTTATTCCATCTTCTGTTTCAAGCATCTTTTTATACTTTTCGCCTAACAGTGTGTCCACGTAATTGGTTAGGTCACTGACTTTAATCTCATTCCCATCAAAGACTGCAACTATTTTACCTTTTTCACTTGAGCCAAACTGTGCAAATGCAACAATGCTTGCAAATATTACAATTAAAAATACTACACCTAGAAGCTTTTTCATATTGTCCTCCGATTATTTTCTTTAACTGAAGTCTGCAGCTTGCAAACCTCAGTAAAAGAGGGGGCGAGTGCCCCCTAAATGTTATCTTTTGTCGTTAATTGGTGCTGGAGATGGAAGTCCGATTTTAATTGCTTTATCCAAAGCTGAACCTTCACCTACGAGCTCTTTTTTCCTTCTCTCGTCATATTCCTTGTATATTGGGTGCGGTGGGAACTCCTTACCCAAATATTTATCTTTATTGTTATATCTTTCCATCCATCTGTCAAATTTAGCTTTGGTGAGGAAACCTTTTTTGTAAGCTTGCTCAACATTAGCCTTAACTTTTTCCCAATAGTTAGGGATGATTTGATATAATGCAGGGACATTAAACTGCTCTGCAGTAACTATTGAGTAAATGCTGCCAGGGATATCGTATATTGCGTATGGGAAGAATTTTGTTGGGCTATCGCTTTCATAAATCTTTTTAGCCTCTTCTACACCATTTTCTGCACCCCATGCAATCATTTCCTGAAGGTTATGCTGGAGTTCCCATATACCATGCCACTGAACGTAGTCTGCCGCCTGCATAGCAGATCCCATTCTGAAACGTCTGCCTTCATGGTGCCATGAATTGTACATCAACTCACTTGCAGTTGTATACCAGCTAGCATTAAGCACGGTATTTGAGAACTGTTTCTCTTTACCTGCCAGTGTTTTGTCTTTAAGCGGCTTAATTAAGCCTTTGCTTTCATATAACTTTGTCCAGTATACAAATTGTCTTCTGATTTCGTTGTATTGCAAGTTAACAAGGTCGTACACCAAGAAGTAATCTTCGATAAAGCTTGGGGCGTGGCAGCTCTTACATACTGTTTTCATCCTTTCTTCTTTCTTAGACCAATCACCAAGCTCCTCTTCAAACCAGATAGTTCTGTAACTCCATGGTGCTTGAGCTTCCCATGCTAGCCTTGCACTTACGTTGTGAGTAGCTTCAACACCGGGAGCTGCATCCATATGACATGTTGTACATACAGGTGCTTCCAAAGGTATGCTACTGAGTTCGGAAGAATTATAGTCCAAATTCCAATCTTTCCCTTTTGATAAGAAGATATTTCCGTGTTTTGATTCAAAATAGATCTCTTTTTGAGGATGGTCAGGTCCTAAGTGACACTCACCGCATGTGTTGGGATTTCTTGCCTGCTTAATGCTGAAAGAGTGTTTGGAGTGGCAAACATCGCATTCCCCTATACTTCCGTCAGGCCACATTGCTGAAATATTGTGGCAAGCTTCACACCCTTGCTTTGTGCCGACAATCGGCTCAAAAACAGCTCTGTCAGCACTTGCATAAAGCCAAAATGGATAGACGTGCTTACTTTTAGTGTTTTCCTCAACCTCTTTTTCATGACACTGTGCACAATCTTTTGGGGTCGGATGTTGGGCTACAAATTGACCGTAGTGATCCATAGCGTCAAAGTCATCCTTTTCTGCTGCGTGACATGAAAGACATCCGATACCGTTTCTTGCATGAGCACTATCAGCCCACTGGTCTGAAACTTTTGGCGCAGTATGTGTTTCTTCGTGACAGGTGATACATTTTGCACTGTCAGCATCAACCTGCACCCCTTTGACTGTCAATGCACTTGCAGACAGTGCAGTCAAAGCGAGGATAGACAAAATAAAAACTAACTTTTTCATACACAACCTCCTTTTAAAGTTGTTCAAAATATACCAGCTATCTTGTTAATGTTCTGTAAAAGAAATAAAAATGATGAAAATATTGTTAACGATAATCTTTACAAAATTTACACTAATTTATCCAAGATTTACAAATCTTTTACAAATTTGCTGATATTCTATGACTACCAATAATGCGGAGGTATCGATATGAAAAGAAGCTTAATTTTTTCATTGATGGTTGTGGCCTTGGTAGCAATTTCATTAGTGGGCTGCACCATTAAGGCTGAAAAGAAAATGGGTCAAACGACAGGGATCGAAAAAACTGAAAATGGACATCCCGGCAGTATGGAGAATCTTGATTGTATTGAGTGTCACAAAGATTTGACAACTGAAGTAACAAAACAGTGGGAGCAGAGTGCTCATGGCTTTGTAGGTGTTAAATGTCAAGTGTGTCATGGTGATGAGGCAAATTTTCAGGCAAAACCTAAAAATGAAACCTGCAGAGGTTGTCATTCAGACCAGTTTGATAAGAATATTGCAAAAGATTTAAGCTGCAGCACATGTCATATTGCCCACAATTTTACAATCCATAAAGTTCAGCAGTACAGATAGGAGGGATTACTATGAATATTTCAAGAAGACAATTTATAAAAGCTTCAGCGGCTGCTGCAACTGCCGCTGCAATAGGTGTCTCAGCCCCGAAAAAAAGTTATGCGGAAGGTGGTGTAGATAAATGGGTTAAAGGTGCATGCAGGTTTTGCGGGACAGGTTGCGGTGTGTATGTAGGTGTGAAAGATGGAAAAGTTGTATCGATAAAAGGTAATCCAAAGGCAAAAACAAACTTTGGGTTTTTATGTGTAAAAGGTTTTTTGGCTTATAAAGTGATGAACCATCCCGACAGATTGAAATACCCGATGATAAGACAGGCTGACGGTAAATTTAAAAGAGCAAGCTGGGATGAAGCACTTGATTATGTAGCAAGTAAATTTAAGTATTTCCATGAAAAATACGGGAAAGATTCCGTGGCTTACTATGGGTCAGGTCAGTGTTTGACAGAAGAAAGTTATACATTTAATAAGCTTTGGAAAGGTGGTTTCGGCAGCAATATGGTTGAAGGTAACCCTCGACTTTGTATGGCAAGTGCGGTTGGTGGATATATTTCTACTTTTGGTTCGGATGAGCCTGTGGGAAGCTATGCTGACATTGAGCAGGCAAATTGTATCTTCCTTGTAGGTTCAAACACAAGTGAGTGTCACCCGATAATTTTTAGAAGGATTATGAGAAGAAAACTCGATAATCCGGGGGTAAAAATAATTGTTTGCGAGCCGAGAAAAACAAACACAGCAAAAATTGCCGATCTTTGGTTGCCTGTGGACCCGGGTACCGATTTGGCGGTATTTCATAGTATGGCCAGAGAAATTATTAAAAACAACTGGGTTGATAGGGCATTTATAGAGCAGAATACCAGAGTTACTGATGGCAAAAATACTTATAGCTTTGAAAAGTATGCCGAATTTGTTGAGCAGTTTGATCCAGAAAGTGTTGAAAAACTTACAAGGTGCCCTGCTGAAAATATAAGAAAAGCCGCAGAGTGGTTTGCTACAAGTGGTGCTTCCATGACCCTTTGGACAATGGGGCTTAACCAAAGGACAAGAGGTGTGTGGGCTAATAACCTTATACATAATTTGCATCTTATTACAGGAAATATTTGTAAACCCGGAGCGGATTCATTCTCACTTACCGGTCAGCCAAATGCTTGCGGTGGTGTAAGGGAAACTGGCAGCTTAGCCCATCTTCTTCCGGGGACAAAACCTGTAACTAACGATAAGTGGCGTGCACATGTGGAAAAAGAGTGGGGTATTGCTCCGGGGACAATCAATCCTAAACCAGGATTTCACACAATGAAGATGTTTGATTCTTTGGGTGGCGAAGATGACCCGAACAAACCTATAAAGGCAATGCTTACTTCCACTACAAATCCGGCTCAGTCTTTGCCTAATTTAAATAAATATGTAAAAGGGATGAAAGACGCTTTTCTTGTAGTTATTGATATCTTCCCCACGAGGACTACACAGCTTGCTGATGTAGTGCTACCTGCTGCATTCATTTATGAAAAAGGCGGGGTATTTGGCTGTAGCGAAAGGAGAAGTCAACTTACGGAAAAATGTGTTGAACCACCTTTTGAAGCAAAGCCTGACATATGGATTGCAGCTCAAATAGCGAAAAGGATGGGGCTTGAGAAGTTAATCCCATGGAATATGGATGATTCTATGAAGGCAAACGAGATGGCTTGGACAGAGTATACAAGGGTTACTAAAGATACTGACCATACTCTTTACGGTGCGACATACGATAGATTAAAAAGAGAGCCTGCAGGGATTCAGTGGCCTTGTCCGTCTGTTGACCACCCAGGCACATATAAGAGATATGTCAGAGGGATGGACCCAATGTTTGACCATGAAGGGTTTTTGGCAAAATTTGGCAAACAGATTCCAAAAGATGCAAAAGTATATTTTTACATGGATGGTAAAAACGAGGGTAGGGCAAATATTTGGCTCAGACCTTACAAAGAGGCAGCTGAAGTGCCTGATGCCCAATATCCATTTTACCTTACAACCGGTAGGGTAATCGAGCAGTGGCATACAGGGACTATGACCATGAGGATTCCCGAAATCGCAAGGGCACATCCTAACGGTTATGTCGAAATTCACCCGGCGGATGCATCAAAGTACAATATTGTTACGGGAGATATGGTGCTTGTCGAAAGTAGAAGAGGTAAATCTGTTTTACCTGCAGTAGTTACCAAAACCTCGATGCCGGGGATTCTTTTTGTGCCATGGCATGATCAGGCATTTGACAGGATGATTAACTTTGTGTGCAATGATGCAGTTGACCCGGGCTCAAAAGAGCCTGAATTTAAAATTGCAGCGGTTAGGATTCAGAGAGTGTCAGGGCCTGTTAAAATAGAAGACAAGGTTGTTATTACAGATATTAATTCCGCATATAGTTAAAAAAAGGGCCCCTTTTAAAGGGGCTCCTTAATTTGTAAGGAGTAGGTTATGCTAATAGTTGGCAGTGTTGTAAATATAATTGATGATGCAGAAGAAAAGGTAGTATCGATTTTAAAGAAATATAAAGAGATTGAAGTATATTCAATAACCGATGATCGCAAAAGAATTATCATTGTGTTTGAGGTTAAAGGGGAGAAGGAGCTAGAAAAAATATGTGAAGAGCTTAAAAGTTACGATGAAATAATAGATATAGGGCATCACTATTGCAATTTTGAAGAAGCGATAGAAGGGATTGAAAAAGGGGAGATTACACCGGAAGTTTTTAGATTTAAGGATAGAAAAAAGATTAATATATGAGTTTAAAAGAGACACTTCAAAACTTTTTGTCTAATAATCCGTTTAAGGGGTTTTTTAAGCAAAATAGGCTTAGGCCTCCGGGTGCTGTAGCTGAAAAAATGTTTATGGAGCTATGTATCAGGTGCGCAAGATGCATAGAAGTGTGCCCTTATGACAGCATAAAAAGGGCTGACTTATTTGAAAAATTGCAGATAGGTACACCATATATTTTTGTAGAGGAAAGGGCGTGTTATCTTTGTATGAAATGTCCCGAAGTTTGCCCTACAGGTGCTTTAAACAATAATCTTATTGAACCTGAAAAGGTAAACATTGGCAAAGCCGTCATAAATCAGCAGGAGTGTTTAAATTTTCAATATTACAAAGAGGAGGAGACCGGAAAGGTCACCGGTAAGGCACAGATTTGCAGCACATGTTACAATGTGTGCCCGTTTACCGATGAAGCAATCGTAATGGAAAAATATATACTTCCTGTTGTTACGGAAAAGTGTGTAGGGTGCGGAATATGTGTGGAAAAATGCCCGGTTAAGACTAAAGACGGGAAAGCCATAAATGTTATACCTGCAGGTATGGGGGATATTAAGGATGCAGGGTATTATTACAGAAGATCAAAAGTATTAAAATCTAATCCTAAAGAGTATAGAGACATTTTAAAAGGGGAAAAGTTAATAGAGCGTAAGCAGGGTATTTCTACATTTGGTAAGAAAAAAGAGTTTAAGTACGACTTTGATATAAATACGTCCATCGAAGGTTGGGAAGCCAATGAAGATTAAAACTGTCAGAAGAAGCATTCAGATTTTTGTTTTTTTATTAATGTTTATTGTGCCAGTCTTGAATATATTTGAAATATATTTTATCAAAGGGACTTTTTACTCCATAGATGTGGGAAGTGTAGCAATGGCCGATCCGTTAGCAGTTTTCCAAGCTATTATTGCATCTAAATCTTTTACTCTGACAATGCTTGTATCAATTATTATTCCGGTTATGCTTGTATTTATTTTTGGAAGAATCTGGTGTAGCTTTATGTGCCCTTACTACCTAATTACAGAGATGGTTGAAAAGTTTAGAAACAAACTGCGTCTGAAACCGAATAAGCCTAAATATTCTCAAGAAAATCTTAATAAAACAAATATATTGAGGCTTTTATTTTTATTGGTTGGATTATTTGTTATGGGGGTCTCAGGAATACCTATTTTAAATCTTATCTCGGCCCCAGGTGTTATTTCATCACAGGCACTTGTTATGGTAAAGTTTGGCTATGTGACTTTTGAAATAGTTTTTATTATTATTTTAATAGTAATGGAGTTTTTTTATTACAAATTTTGGTGCCGTTACTTTTGCCCCACCGGGAGCTTTTTGTCTATGTTGGGACTTAACAGAATGATGAAAGTAAAAAAAATAAATACAGACTGCTCTATGTGTCTAAGATGTATAAAAGTTTGTCCAATGGTTATAAATCCTATGGAAGATGGGCATAGTATCGCTTGCAATAATTGCGGGGATTGTGTTGATAATTGCCCTGACAATCATAAAAGACCTACTTTAAAATATGTAATAAAATAGCCTATATCCAAAATGTCCTGTTAAAATCTTCCTGCTTTTATCTCAACAACAAAATAAGCAAATAATAGTTGCAAAAGTATTGATTTGATAATTTTTTAATGTAATAATTGTAAGTATGAATGAGTGTAAGATACTTATAATAGATGATGATATTGAGATAATTCAGCTTCTAAAACTATTGCTGTCAAGTGAAGGGTTTAGTGTGGCAAGCAGCACTACCGCACTTGGCGGGTTAGAGCTTTTTAAAAAAAATAAGTTTGCCCTTGTAATACTCGACTTGGGATTACCTGATCTTGACGGTGAGCATTTGTGTAAGATTTTAAGGAAAGAATCGGATGTGCCTATAATTATTTTATCGGCCAAAGAGAATGTAACAGCAAAGGTTTTGTGTTTTGAATATGGCGCGGATGATTATATCACAAAGCCGTTTGAAAATATGGAATTTCTAGCCAGAGTCAAGGCAATTATGAGAAGATGCTGCACAAATGGTAGCGAAGATTCCCAAGACACAATTACTTACAAAGGACTTCTTATCGATTTAAAGAGCAGAGAAGCTACATTTAAGGATGAAAAAATAGAGTTTACTCCAAAAGAGTTTGACGTGCTTGTTTATCTGTTGAAAAGTGTTGGGCAAATTGTAAGTCGAGAGCAGATTATCAAAGAGCTTTGGGGGACAAATACACTTTATAAATGGTCGAGAAGTCTCGATGTTCATATTCAACATATCAGAAATAAACTTTCAAAGTTTATTCCGGACATTATTAAGACAATTTCCGGAGTAGGCTATAAAATAGATAAATGAAACTCTCCGCGAAGCTAATCTTATTTTTAACCGTTATAATGATATTTACCCTTTCCCCTGTTTTGCTGATTATCTGGAATCATCAAAGAAATATAATTTTTGAGCAGGCAAAGATTCAGGCCAAGACCCTTTTTGATATGATTATTATTACAAGGCAGTGGGTTGCCGAAAATAGAGATAGGATAGAGCCTGTTCCTGCGATTGCCACAAAAGAGCTATCAAAATACGCCAATAAAATGGCCAATTTCCGTTTTCATATTACCAGCGATATTTTGGTAAATCCTGAAAATGCCCCTGATGATTTTGAAAAGGAAGCTATTAAGCTTTTTAGAAATGGTGCCAAAGAGTATGAGGACGTTTCGTATGATAAAAAGATTGGGAAGATTTACAGATATATGGCTCCTCTTTTTATAAATGATTCCTGTTTGACATGTCATGAATATCAAGGGTACAAGGTTGGTGATTTTAGGGGCGGGATATCCATTTTTATCCCTCTCAAGGAGATTGAACAATCCATAAAGGCAAACAACAGACTTTTTTATGCTACTGCGTTTATAATGTTTACATCATTACTTATCGGCATAATTGTTTTACTTCACACGTTGATTTTAAAATATTTAAAAAAGCTCAGTCTTAGCGCAAAAGGGATAATTAATGATAAAAGCATTGAAATACCCGTATTTAATACGGGAGATGAAATTCAGGAGTTGTCTGAGGCTTTCAATAAAATGTATAACCAAATTATTAAAAACGAGGAAAATCTCAAAATCAAATTGAAAGAAGCAATCTCAGAATATATGAAAATACATGATGAGCTTGTCATAAAAAATCAAGAGCTTCTTAAATCAAATAAATTTAAGTCAGATGTAATTGACTCTCTTGCTCACGAAATAAGGACACCTTTGACAAAAATTATTTCATATAGCGATATTTTATTAAGGACTAAAAATGACGAGGAGGTTGAAGAGACTGCAAAAAAAGTCATTGTAAAAAATGCCGGATATTTGAACAGACTGTTTAATCACTTTTTGATTTTAAC
The DNA here is from genome assembly GCA_022813675.1 of Deferribacteraceae bacterium V6Fe1. Lineage (GTDB taxonomy): Bacteria > Chrysiogenota > Deferribacteres > Deferribacterales > Deferrivibrionaceae > Deferrivibrio > Deferrivibrio metallireducens. The sequence continues at coordinate 1,066,638 of CP063375.1, forward strand.
AAGACTTGAATATTCGACTTTTGAATTTAAAAGGGAAAAGATATCGCTGCGCAAGATGGTTATTAAGTGGCTTAATTTTTATAATGATGATATTACCAAAAAAAATATACAAGTAAAAGTAGATGTTCCTGAAGATATGTTTATTGTTGCAGATGAAGATTTTTTTGACCATGTTTTAAATAATCTTATTTCCAACGCGATAAAATATAATATTGACTTTGGAAAAATTGAAATATCTGCAAAGTACGAGGGTGATAAAATCATTATAAGTGTGTATGACACAGGGGTTGGCATAAAGGACGAAGAGAAAGATAAAATTTTTCAAAGATTTTATCGCTCTGAAAATGTCAAGAAAAGGATATCAGGTACAGGGTTAGGGTTATCAATTGCTTACAGGGTTGTTGAAAAGATGGGCGGAAGGTTAAAGGTAGAGTCTGCCTTTGGTAAATATACGGTATTTACCGTTACACTTTATAATAAATAAAGGGGATGATATGAAAATAATTTACGCAATAATTATGTTAATTTTCTCTTTTAACTTATCGGCAATTAGCGGGCAGTTTGATACAGTTGTTATAGTATCCATCGATGCTTTACACCCTGCTGCTGTGACTGAAGTTAATTGCCCGAATATTTTTAAATATATAAAAAATGGGCTATACATTTCTGAGGGTAAAAGTACAACTCCACCAAAGACGTTGGTCGCACATACTTCTATGGTTACAGGGCTTACACCTGAGCAAAACGGTAAAATTGATAATGTGTGGAAGAAAGGGGATAAGAAGGTTGAAAAACCGACTGTTTTTCTTTCAGCTAAAAAGGCAGGTTATAAAACGGCTTTTATCTACAGTAAACCAAAACTTGGCTATCTTGCAGACAGTTATGTGGATTATGAAAAATATTCAAGGGATAACGCAATTGAAGAAGCTGTAAAATTTTTAGGAACAAGTGAAAAGCAATTTGTGTTTTTACATATAAGCGGCCTTGATATTGTCGGCCCTGAAAGCGGTTGGATGTCGAAAGAGTATATAGAAGAGTTTAATTTTATAGACGAAATGCTTGGGTATCTATTTAAGAAACTTGACAGCGGCAACTCGTATCTTCTTGTTATAACTTCCGACCATGCGGGGCATGATAAAATCCACGGCTCAAACCATAAGGAAGATTTTAAAAGGCCTATAATAATTTATTCGAGCAAAGAAAAGATTACAAACTTAAATTATGACGTTAGGCCTATAGAAAATTTAAAAATTGTTGTAGAAGACTTATATTTGAAATAAAAAAGGAGCAGGTAGCTGCTCCTCTAAAATTATTTATTTAAATTTTTCCAATCAGCGAGAAACTTTTCAATTCCAATATCTGTAAGGGGGTGCTTCATCATTTGCATTACAACTTTGTGTGGCAGTGTTGCTATGTCAATGCCATTTTCCATGATTTTTAATACGTGCTCTGGGTGTCTGACACTTGCGGCAATTACTTCCGTTTCATATCCGTAAGTATCAACGATATCCTGACACTGTATGGCAAGCTCCATTCCGTCATGACCTATATCATCAAGTCTTCCGACAAACGGACTTATATATCTTGCCCCTGCCTTACAGGCCAAAACTGCCTGATTAGGAGAAAAAATAAGGGTCATGTTGACGGGAATATCTTTGTCAGATAAATATCTTGTAGCCTTAAGCCCGTCCAAAGTAAAAGGGATTTTTACAACAACAAATTCACTTATCTTTACAAGCTCTTCAGCCTCGGCAATCATCCCTTCATAATCTGTTGCAATAACTTCAGCACTGACAGGGCCTTTTACTATATCACAAATAGCCTTGATAGTTGATTTGAAATCTTTTTTCTCTTTGGCTATAAGGCTTGGATTGGTTGTAACACCGTCTAATATTCCAAGAGAGCTAATCTCTTTTATCTCTTCTATATTTGCAGTATCTAAAAAAATTTGCATACTAACCTTCCTTTTTATTTTTAGCTATAAATTTGTCTCTACACTCTTCCGAGCAGAAATAATATATATTGTCATATAATTTTACCTTGTAAGGAGTTTCCATTTCAACAAAAGTTTCGCAAATCGGGTCTTTTACAAGCTCAACGGGGGGGGCTGCTATTTCATCCTTTTTATCACCGGACAGCTTTTTACTGTTTCTGAAAAGGGTAAAAGTGATATAAATCAGAAACGCAGTTAGTAGAAATTTAATAATCATATTATCTTCTCTCTCTCTTCTTTTTACCTTTTTCAGGGACAATGTAAAGAGTTTTTATGTCGCCGTTACCGTAACTTTCAGTCTTTACACCTTTAATTTCTTTAACTGACATATGTATCTCTTTTCTTATCATTGTAACCATAGGTGGCATTTTAGCCGGCTTGCCTGTCCTTAGAACATTTGCGGCAAGTGAAGTGGCTTTTTCCTTAAGGTAAGTCAGGATTCTGTCTCTATAATTTTCCACATCCACAATAAATTGCTTGTCATTTTCATCTTCTAAATTAAAAATCTTATCAATTATATGCTGCAGTGCGTTTAAAGTCTGAGCTGTTTTACCAATTAATATGTTGGAGTCGTCAGAGATTATGTTGAATTTGCAGCTTGGATAATCTTCGACTATTTCGATTCTAAAATTACTAATATCCATCTTTTCAAGTATCTCTGTCAAAGTTAACTTGATTTTTCTTTTCAAATATTCGTAATCGTTGACCTTTATTTTATATAGTCCGTTTTTTCTGCCTATTCCCAAAAAACCTTTAGATCCCTCTTCTATTACTTCAGCTTCAATAAACTCTCTTGGGTATTTATGTTCATTGACGACTTTATCTACAGCTTCATCAATTGATTGAGCTTCTATTTCAAAATACTTCATAGTTACCTCACGCAGTTTTTTTGTTAATAATAATTTGCTGTCCGATTGATAAAATATTGTTTGTCAACCAGTAGATTACAAGTCCTGAAGGAAAGTTCAAAAACATAAATGTAAATATTACCGGCATAAAAAGAAACAGTTTCTGCTGAATCGGGTCGCCTGCAGCAGGAGTGAGCTTTTGCTGGAAAAACATAGAAGCACCCATTAATATCGGGGTTATGTAGTAAGGGTCTTTTTCAGACAAGTCAGCAAGCCAGAAGATAAAAGGGGCTCCTTTTAATTCGATTGAGACCAACAGTGCTTTGTAAAGAGCGAAGAAAATTGGAATCTGAATAAGCATAGGCAAGCATCCGCCCATAGGATTTACACCGTGCTTTTTGTATAACTCCATCATGGCTGCATTCATCTTTTGTGCATCACCCTTAAATTTTTCTTTAATTTCAGTCATCTTCGGTTGCAAATCTTTCATTTTCTTCATTGATGACATACTTTTGTATGTTAAAGGGTATGTGATGATTTTAATTATGATTGTTAAAAGTATTATTGCCCATCCATAATTTTTGGTTGCTCCGTAAAAGATATTCATGACTTTTAACATTGGGATGGCAAGGAAAGAGAATACTCCGAAGTCGATACTTTTTTCCAAATCATAACCGTATGATGACAGCAAATCGTATTTCTTTGGTCCTACAAAGAGTATAAAACTTTTTTCATCTTTGGATTTTGGATTTAGTATAATTTCAGCGCTGCTTTTAACTATGGCGGAATCATTATATTTTTTAAAGATTGCATTTTTTACATCAGTATTGACTTTTATGAATGCGAAATATTTGGAAGTATATCCAAGCCATTCGGCATCTTTTACTTCGATATCTTTATCGATTTTGTTAGGTTTTTGTTGCTTAACCTTTTTACCGTCGTAAGCCATTGGCCCTGAGAATAAATATTTGCTGTCAACAAAACCTTGACCTAACCCTGGTCCGATAGCAACATCATAGGGTAATCTTATTGAGCTGTCAGATATGTTGGCCAAAGATTCTTTTACTGTTATCAGATAAGATTGGTCTATAATGTATTGTCTGGAGACAATCACATTATTCTTTTCATAGTCAAATTCCACAATCTTTTTATCACCATTATTATATATTTTACTTTTTGTAGGTTTTACATTGAGTGTGTTTACTTTTAAATAGTCCCCTTTTTCAGCTTGAAATTGAGGGGCTATGCCTGCATGCTCAAAGTTTTTAATTCTTACACTATTAATATTGCCTGTATTTTCATTAAAATAAACTATCAGGTTGTCGGTCTCCACCTCAAAATTTTTAACAGCTGTTTCGTGAGAGCCTTCAAGGGATTTGGTTTGAGTTTCTACAACGTCAGCCTTTAAATTTTCCGAGTCAGCTTTATCAACGGAAGCCACATTGTCAACAGAAGTGTTGTCAATAACCACAGGTGCAGGTTTGTAAATAAACTGAAAAATCATTAATACAGCCATACTGAGTACTACGGCAAGTAACGTCCTCTTATCCATAAATATAATTCCTCCAACAGAATTTTGATAAAGTAGTTTGTGTCATTTGTGTGTGAATTCTCATTTGACCGGGTCAAATCCTCCCTTACTAAAGGGGTTACAGCGTAAAATACGATACACGGACATTATCAGTCCAATAACAACCCCTTTTTTTGCGATGGCTTCTTTCGCGTATTGAGAGCAAGATGGATGGTATCTGCAATTTCTTCCGAGAAAAGGTGAAATTGCATAACTGTAAAAATCAATTGTCAGAATCAGAAATTTTTTTAAGTAATTCGAGATAGTCTTCGCGAATGTCATTATAATCAGCCTTAAGTATATCAGGTTTAGCTATCGTAATAATAGAGATGTTTTCAGGCAGGATATGCTTATTAATCCGGTATATCTCTCTTAACTGTCTTTTTAATTTATTTCGTATGACCGCCTTCTTGCTGACTTTCTTGCTAACAACAAAACCAGCTTTGCGGATATACTCACTTTTAAAAATTACATATATTAAAAGATACCGCCCGTGGTGCTTTTTCCCCTGCCTGTAAACTTTTAAATATTCACTATTTTTTCTAAGCTTTTCTGCCTTTTTAAAAGACAGGTCCATAATATAAAGTTAGATAGCTAATCTTTTTCTGCCCTTAGCTCTTCTTCTTTTTAAAACAAGTCTGCCACCGCGAGTTTTCATCCTAGCTCTAAAACCATGAGTGCGCTTTCTTTTAATATTGCTAGGTTTTTTCATCGTGCGCATTTGAGCCATAGTAATACCTCCACTTAATTATAAACAAGGAACGAGATTATATATACAAGGTAAAGTTTTGTCAACAAAATGTGACAAATTTGTTATTTTTGTTCTTCAAGATCAGCCACAAACTTTAGCGGGTTAACCGGTACTCCGTTAACCAAAACCTCGTAATGACAGTGAGGGCCGGTACTTTTGCCGGAGCTTCCCACTTTTGCAATTACATCACCTTTGCTGACTCTGTCACCAACCTTAACAAGGAGTTTGCTGTTATGACCGTATCTTGTCACAAAACCAAATCCATGATCTATTGATACCATATTTCCGTATCCCGGTTTATATCCCGCAAAAATTACAAGCCCGTTTGCGGTAGCTTTTACATCACTGCCATACATTGAAGCGATATCTATCCCTTCGTGAAATACTCTTCTACCTGTAAAAGGGGATATCCTGTAGCCGAATTTGCTCGATATCCAACCATTTACCGGTAAGATTGAAGGGGTAGATAAGTAAAAAAGTCTTTGTTCTTCAAGCATATCAACCAATTCCGAAAGACTATTTTCCCTTTCTTGCAACTTAGTTGATAAGGATGCGAGTGTTTCATTCAAATCTTCAAAGTATTGCTTTTCCTTTCTTTTGGAGACAGCGGACAAATCTTTTGAAAGGTCAACTTCTTTTCCGCCGATAGCAAGCTGTGTGTCCGATTCGGCAACTACTTTTGAAAGGTCTCTTACTTTATTTTCCAATTGGTCAAGATAAACTATTCTTTCATTTATCTTGTCTATCTGGTTTCTGTATTCTGCTATTTTTAACTTTAATAATTCATTCTCTTTCCCGTAGGCAAGCATCTGCTCCCTTTCCGAATAGAGGTTAAACAAAAAGTAGAAAGATGCAGAAGATACGATAAAAAATATTGCCAAAGAGTATAAAGTATATTTAATGATAGAAGTGTTGACCTTTTTTTTGTATACTTTTGAATAGTCATTCTCTTTAAAAATCAGAATCGAAAGTTTTTCGTTCTTTTTTGGTTTTTTAGCTTTCATTATTTAATTTTCAGCTCCTCTAATATTTCAAATGCTTTTTCGCACGCTTCATCTGTATTGACTTTTATAAGCTCACCTGTTTTTCTGATATATATTTCTATGCAACCTTCTGCAAGAGTTTTTTTGCCAACATTAATTCTTAACGGATACCCTATAAGGTCAGCATCGTTAAACTTAACTCCTGCCCTTTCGTTTCTATCATCTATGCAAGCGTCAATACCTTTATTCAATAGAGTGTTATATATATTATCGGCAGTTTTTGTGACTTCTTCATCATTTGTATTTACAGGAACAACGACTATTTCAAATGGAGCAAGCTGCACCGGCCATATTATCCCTTTTTCATCATGATTTTGTTCTATCGAAGCAGCAGCAGTCCTGCCTATCCCGATTCCGTAACATCCCATAACCATAGGTTTTGGCTTCCCGTCTTTATCCAAAAACATGCAATTCATGCTATCTGAGTATTTGGTGCCAAGTTTGAAGATATGGCCTACCTCTATCCCTTTAGTTATCTGAAAGTTACCTTTTTGACATTCCGGACAAATATCTCCGGGTGTTGCGTTTCTGAAATCACCGAATGCATCAACCTTAAAATCCCTATCATGGTTTACGTTTAGTAAGTGCAAATCTTTTTCATTTCCGCCGACAACATAATTTTTTAAGTATTTAATAGAATTGTCAGCATAAATTTTACATTTAAGCCCTATAGGGCCTGAATATCCGACAGGTCCGTTTGATACGTTTTCGATGTCCTCTTTTCCTGCAAACTCAATTATCGAGCCGCCTAAGAAATTTTTCACTTTTGGAAGATTAAGCTCATGGTCACCGCGAATCATGACTGCTACAATTTCTTCATCTACTTTTAATATCATCGTTTTGACAATTTTACTTGTGGGCAAATTTAAAAAATTTGCAACGTCTTCTACAGTTTTTTGCCCAGGTGTGTATTTTTTTTCGATTTCTGATAGTTGCTCTTTATTTTCAAAAGGTGTATCAACAACTACAGCTTTTTCAATGTTTGCAGAGTAGCTGCAATTATCACATGAGATTACAAAATCTTCCCCTGTATCGGCCAACACCATAAACTCGTGGGAAAATGAGCCCCCTATTGCTCCACTGTCGGCATCAACCATACGATATTTCAAGCCACAAGCCTCAAAAATTTTACAATAAGCTTCTTTCATTTTATTGTAGCTGATTTCTGCCCCTTCATTGTCAACGTCAAATGAATAAGCATCCTTCATTATAAATTCTCTACCTCTCATGAGGCCGAATCGAGGTCTGATTTCATCTCTAAATTTTGTCTGGATTTGGTAAAGATTTATCGGGAGTTGTTTGTATGATTTGATATCGTTGCGCACAATGTCTGTAATTACCTCTTCATGTGTAGGGCCAAAACAAAACTCCCTGTCATGTCGGTCTTTAATTCTTAATAATTCTTTTCCATAAACAAACCATCGGCCGGATTCCTTCCACAATTCAGCAGGTACAACTGCAGGCATAAGGGTCTCGATAGCACCGGCTTCGTTCATATATTTCCTGACAATATTTTCCACTTTTCTGATAACTCTTAAACCCAGTGGAAGATAGGAATAAATTCCAGCAGCAGCTTTTTTTATCATTCCCGCTCTTAGCATAAGCTTATGGCTGATAACTTCAGCGTCAGACGGTGTCTCTCTTAGTGTTGGTATATAATATTGTGACAATCTCATTTATTACCCCAAAATGTTTTTACAAGTTAATATATTATTTAACTCTTTAAATTAACAGCTTTTTTTAATTTTATCAATTAAATTTTAACACTGTAGTCTCCCCGTTTTTTTCATACTATATGGCATAGTGAACTTTTTGGGAACAAGAAATCTTCTATTGTCAGTTGTTTTAGTTTATTTTTCTTTCGTCGCCTGTGAAGATATAATGTCTTAACTCCAGCAAAAATATTTCTTACACCCCTTAAAAGTGTATAATAAATAAACTGAGGTCGTTTCTTCTTTTCGGGTTTTGAGGCAAGAACTACTTCTTCTCGTAATATTTCATCTTCATTAATATCAACCAGTACAGACCAAGCAAGCATTACTGCACCAAGCATTGACCTTATTGAATTAAAATTTCTTATTATTGATTTCTCTATGCCAAAGCCTTGCTTTTCAAATCTATAACTTTCTTCTACTCCCCAACGTCTATAATAGCCACGTATTCTCCTCTTAATTTCTTCTGATTTACTTAAATGTCCATTGGTTAAAAATATATGGGATTCTTTATTAAATTCTCCTTTATGTGATATTAGGGTGACAGGATATAATTTTGATTTAATTTCTATAAAGCATTTCAAATATCCATATCTAAAATGTTTTCCGTTTTTATATCTTCTATTTATAGATTTATTTAACTCTTCAATATTTACGCTTTTCCCTTTATAAATTAAATGACGGTTGGTCTTCATTCTCACAATAAAACTTAAACATTCTTTTAGGAAATAGCCAAGATAAGCTCCATTATCATAGCCCCTATCCATTACCCATAAGCCTTTTTTACCAACATTAGTTACAAAACTTTCTACACTTTTTAAGCCTTCTGTATTAGCACTCTTAAAATCTTTACTCTCTGTGCTGTACATCCCAAGATAAGCAGGATAAGTTTGATTACTTTTGTCATCAAATAAACTTATCTGATTCAAATAATAACCCTCGAGATATTTACCTGTGCTACCATCTCTCACTTTACAGGACTGCTCAAAATTATTAGCAAATAAATGGCTTATATCTCCATCATCAAGGGCTATTATTGTACTATCATCTACTTTAGTAGATGCTTGTGATAATAAATAATCATTAGCTAATTCAAGTAAATTAGTCTTACCCTCAAGATGATTAAACAAACGTTTCATAGTGTTTTTAAGTTTTATTTTCTCATTCAGGCTTCTTGATATTTCAGTAATGTTACAATTTCCTGTTATTAATACCCCTGATACTAGTTCCAGAATGAATTTACCATATGGTAGACTTACCTTACCTTCAAAGTTATGGACCATTACTCTAATTTTTCCCTTCACTTTTTTTAATAATTCAGTCATAATTAAACACCTCTTTTTGTTTGGTTGTTAGTTGTTTATGCAAATTCAACTATACCAGCGAAAAGAGGTACTTACAACTATTTTATTACAATTTCTTACATAAAACCAATCAGTTACATAATTCCATTAAAAAAACGGGGAGACTGCAAAATTTTAACATCTTTAGGAAAATTATAAATTTTTACTGATTTTTTCTTAAAAGTGTATTATATAGCTGGATTTAAAGGGGCAATATTACATTTTTGGGAAGGTAAATTATGAAATTTGATATCGCTAAAAGCGGGAGCGGCTTAACTTATGAAATAAGGAACATAGTTAGAGTGGCTGAAGAGCTGATGAAAAGTGGAAGGCAGGTTTATTTTGAAAATATCGGAGACCCTGTGATTAAGGGGGAGAAGATACCTGTTTGGATGAAGGATATTATAAAAGAAGTTATTGACGAGGATTTGTCATTTGCGTACTCACCTACAAAAGGGGTTTTAAGCACAAGAGAGTTTCTTGCTGAGCAAGTTAATAAAAAGGGCGGAGTACAGATAACTCCTGAGGATATTATATTTTTTAACGGGTTAGGGGATGCCATTGCAAGAAGTTATAGCTCAATGAGGGTTGATGCACGGGTAATAATGCCTGAGCCTACGTATTCCACACATTTGCTTGCGGAAGTTCTTCATGCGTCCTTTCCCCCAAATACATATAAAATGAATCCTTATAACAATTGGCATCCTGATATGAACGAGCTTGAAAGAAAGGTTAAAAGCCATAATTCCATAGTGGGTATTTTGGTTATTAATCCTGATAACCCTACCGGTTTTGTGTATCCGGAAGAAACTTTGAGAAAAATTGTTGAGATAGCCAAAAAGTATGATCTGTTTCTTGTTTTTGACGAGATTTATAACAACATGACATATAACGGTCAGAAAACAGTTTCATTGTGTGAGATAATTGGGGATGTGCCGGGGATGAGTATGAAGGGGATTTCAAAAGAATGTCCATGGCCTGGTGCAAGATGCGGATGGATTGAAGTTTATAATGCGGATAAAGACCCTGCTTTTAAAAGATTGATAGATGCAATTTTAAATCAAAAAATGGCGGAAGTATGCTCGACTACCCTTCCTCAAATGGCGATTCCAAAGCTTATGTCTCATCCAGAGTATAACAATTATGTTAAAGAGAGGGTAGTTCATTATGAGAAGCTTTCAAATATTGCTTACAATATTTTGAAAGATGTGCCTTATACTATAGTCAATAGGACTAATGGTGCATTTTATATGACTGTTGCTTTTAATGAGGCGGTGCTTAACAGTAAACAACATTTGAAAATAGAGGATGATAATGTAAGAAGCTTTGTGGAAAAGATTACCGGTGACAATATTGAGCTTGACAAACGGTTTGTCTATTACTTGCTCGGTTCAACAGGGATATGTGTTGTCCCTCTTACATCTTTCTTTACAAGTCTGCCCGGATTTAGAATGACACTTCTCGAGAAAGATGTAGATAAATTTGAAGCCAATATGAAAGTATTGGCAAAATCAATAGTAGAATACGTGGAATCTGCAAAATAATTAAAGGGGCTTATTTGTGCCCCTTTTTTCTTTACAAAAATTTTAAAAATCCTTTAAATTTAATAAGTTTTGACATATAATGAGTTTGCATTGCAAAAGGGGTTATTTATGAAGCTAACTTTTCTTGGTCATTCCGCTTTTCTGTGTTCACAAAATAGTATAAGTGTGCTGTTTGACCCTTTTCTAAAAGAAAACCCTGTGAGAGTAGGATTAAGTAGCGATGTAAAAGCCGAATACATATTAGTAAGTCACGGCCACAGGGACCATTTGGGTGATACAGTTGAGCTGGCATTAAAGCACAATTCAAAAGTAGTATCAATTTTTGAGATTTCAAATTATCTGGCTTCCAAAGGGTTAAACAATCTTGTGCCTATGAATATCGGTGGCGAGGTACAGACTGAATTCGGATATGTAAAAATGGTTATGGCAATTCATTCCTCAAGCATACTGGATGGAGAATCTGTTTTAAACGGAGGATTTCCTGCAGGGTTTGTTATTAACTTTTTCGGGAAGACAATATATTTTGCCGGGGATACGGCATTATTTGGAGATATGAAGCTTATCGGAGATTTATACGATATAGATATTGCGTTGCTTCCTGTGGGCGGACATTTTACAATGGATACAAAAGATGCGCTACATGCAATTGATATGTTAAGACCGAAGTTAGTAATACCGATGCATTTTAATACATGGCCTGTTATAAGTACCGGTGTAGACAGTTTTCTAAAAGACTCAGAAAGTAAAGGGGTAAAAGGGGTTTGCCTTGATGTCGATGAATCGATTGAAATATAAAATTTCCAAAGAAGAGGCTGTTGAGCTTTTTAATTCCACAGACCTTTTAACTATAGGTAGTAAAGCCGATGCGGTCAGAAGAGAACTTCATCCTGGCAATAGGGTAACATTTGTGATAGATAGAAATATCAATTATACAAATGTGTGTTCTTGCAGATGCAAGTTTTGCGGATTTTACAGAGATGAGACAGACAGTGATGCTTATGTAATCTCTGATGAAGATTTGTTTAAGAAAATAGATGAAACCATTGAGCTTAAAGGGACTCAAATTTTAATCCAAGGCGGTTTAAACAAAAGCCTTAAGATAGATTATTATGAAAATCTCTTAAAAAAGATTAAAGACAGATATGATATTTGGATACACGGTTTTTCCCCGCCTGAAATTTATCATATTGCTGATACAAGCAATTTAAGTATTGAAGATGTCTTGAAAAGATTGATAGATAAAGGGCTTGACTCTATTCCGGGTGGTGGTGCAGAGCTTTTGGTTGATAGCGAAAGAGTGAGGATTAGCCCCAACAAAATTAACTCTGAAAAGTGGCTTAATGTTATGAGGGTAGCACATAATCTTGGACTTAAGACGACTGCCACTATGATGTTTAAAAAAGGCGACAGTATTGAATATATTTTGGAGCATATGGAGAAAATTAGAAATTTACAAGAGGAAACAGGCGGTTTTACGGCATTTATCCCATGGCCTTTTCAGCCACACAACACAGAACTTGGCGGTGAGGCTGTTACTGCAACTGAATATTTGAAAATATTGGCGTTATCAAGAATTTTTCTGTATAATATAAATAATATTCAAGTATCGTGGGTAACGCAAGGACCAAAGATAGGGCAAATTGGCCTTTTCTTCGGCGGCAATGATTTTGGAAGCTTGATGATAGAGGAGAATGTGGTGGCCGCATGCGGAGCGACATACAGCATAACTGTTGAAGAAATTGTTAACAATATTGAAAAAGCTGGATTTAGAGCTGCACAAAGGGATATGCAGTACAATATATTGAGGGAATTTTAATTGAAGAAAGATATTTTTGACATACTTGTAGAAATTTCAGAAATAATGAATTCTATTTTTGAGACGGATGAGCTTATCCCTCAAATCCTTAATATTACTGAAAAATTTTTAAACGTGAAAAGAGTATCTTTGATGCTTATTGAGGATAACAAGCTTAAAATAATTGCGGCAACAAACCTCCCTGTAAACTTTAAAGAGATAGAGATACCTGTAGGCGAAGGGATTAGCGGGCGTGTTGCCATGACCGGCGAGCCTGTTATTGTAAACAATGAATCTTCCTGTGAAGATGAGTTAGGATACAAGGCTAAATCTTACCTCTCATTTCCGTTGAAGGTAAGGGATAAGGTCATAGGTGTTTTAAATTTGACTGACAAAGAAAACGATTTTTTTAATAATACCGATGTTAAAATAGCAGGGTATATTGCTTCACAGTGTGCGCTTGCCATAAATAGATTCTCTTTGTATGAAGAGAAGAAGAAAACAGATCATTTGAAGGTAATTGGAAAGTTTACAAGTTCTATTGCTCACGATATTAAAAATTTACTTCAGATTGTTCAAAGTTATATTGAGCTTATGGAAATAGAGATGGAAGGGGAGTCTGAAATAAAGCTTTACATTGACTCTATTTGCACTGAGGTAAAGCTTATCCATGGTCTGACTCTGGACATCCTTGACTTTGCTAACAAACAGATAAATCTTAAAAAGAGCAGAGTTAGATTGAGCGATTTCCTAAGCGAGATAAAAAAACACACTGACATTCTTACCAACTTGACACCCATAAAATTTGAAATGTCTTTTGAAGAGGATACTAAATTTGAGTGTGATAAAGAGAAACTTTTTAGGGTATTTTTTAATCTTATCAATAATTCTATTGAAGCAGTAGGAGAAAATGGTAATATTAGATTAGATGTTAAGAAGGAAGATGGATATTTGATGTTTGAATTGTTTGATGACGGTAAAGGGATAAAAAAGGATAATATCGACAAGATATTTGATCCTTTTTTTACTTCAGGCAAAATGAAAGGCACAGGTTTGGGACTTGCTGTAGTAAAAGAGATTGTTCAGGCTCATAATGGAGTTATAACTGTTGAATCTGAAGAGAATAAATATACCAAATTTACAGTGAGGATACCTATTGTCTGATATTGTTGGGATTGTATCAAAAACCACAAAGGATGAGTTTCTTAGAATTTTGCGTGATGTTTACCACTTAAAGAATGATGAGTTTTCTGTCACGGAATCGGATGAGCAATATAAGGCGGAGATAAATGTCAGCAGAGATATCCCCGGTGTTTTTAGAATAAAGTTAACTGACGATGATATGCGTGCTTATTTGTCGGTTTATCCTCCGGTCAATCAGGGTAAAAAGGTAAACATTGAAGAGATTTATAGTGAATTGGAAGCTCTTGGTATCAAGACAGGGCTGAAAAGGGAAGCGATAAAGGAAAGTGTCACTATCGCAGAGTTTGGAAATATAGTTGAAAATGTAAAAATTGCTATCGGGGTTGAGCCTATAGATGGCAAAGATGCAAAGCTTATAAAACATTATGAGGAAAAAGTTGAAAAGAAAGAGATAAAGGCTGACGAAAAGGTTGATTATAAAGATATTGTTAACATTATTAACGTGAAAGAGGGGGAGCTTTTAATTACAAAAAGACCTCCCACAAAAGGGGTGCCAGGGGTTACCGTTAAAGGGGTTGAGATACCACCAAAAGAGGGGAAAGATATTGAAATCACAGTATTAGATGGTGCAAGGGAAGAAAACTTTAAATATTATGCTGCAATTGACGGTCATGTAGATTTTAAAAATAATAAGCTAGCTGTCTACCCTCTTTATAAAGTTAAAGATGTGGATTATAGAGTGGGGAATATTAATTTTAACGGCACGGTTTATGTTACAGGTGATGTACTATACGGGTTTAAAATTGAGGCTCAAAAGGATGTTATCGTTGACGGCATATGTGATGATTGCACTATTATTGCAGGAGAGAGGATTGAAATTAAAGGTGGTATAAAGGGGAAGGGGAAAAATCTTTTTAAAGCAAAAAAAGAATTTATAGGCGGATATATCGAGGAAGCAAATATATATTGCGAAGGGGATGTTTATATAAAAAAATACAGTTATAACAGCAATATATATAGTAAAGGTAAAATCTGGGCAGTGGAAAATAGAGGCATTGTGGCAGGCGGTTATATTCAGGCTTATAGTGAGATCGAATGTATGACACTTGGTGCCAAAGGGGTTTCCAATTTTACCGTTAGGGTGGGAGAGGATTATACATTTGAAGCTACTTTAGGAGAAAAAGAAGAATATCTGGGAAAAATAAATCAGGCGCTGGAAAAGGCAAGTGAGGCGCTTTCAAAGGTAGATTTGAAATCCCAAGCTACCATTTCCAACCCGAAAATAGTAAAGCTATTGGAATACAAGCGGGATTTATTAATAAAGAGGGATGAAATCGTAAAAGAGGTTGAGCAGTTGAGAAGTAAAATGAGATATAAAAAACCAAAAATAAGAGTCAAAGATATTGTTTATGAAGGGACTGTAATTCAAATGTATGATAGGAAATTGAAGATTAAAGAGAGATTGGAATCGGTATTATTCTTTTTAGAGCCAAAGTATGAAGATATAGGTTGGATTAGTTTGAAAGAGGTTGATAATTTTGAGCAATAACTTTATTCAGGTAAGAGGGGCAAGGCAGCACAATCTAAAAAATATAAATGTTGATATCCCAAAAAATAAGCTGGTCGTTATAACCGGTGTCAGTGGTTCGGGGAAATCCACCCTTGCATTTGATACACTTTATGCGGAGGGGCAGAGAAGATATGTGGAATCACTTTCCGCCTATGCGAGACAGTTTCTCGAGTTGATGGAAAAACCTGATGTAGATTCTATTGAGTATCTTTCACCGGCAATCAGTATAGAGCAGAAGTCAATAAGCAAAAATCCGAGATCTACAGTTGGGACTATTACGGAAATTCATGATTATTTGAGGTTATTATATGCAAGGGTAGGAGATGTTTATTGCCCGTCTTGTGATAAACTCATAACAAGATTTACTGTTCAACAGATTGTTGACACCGTTATGAAGCTCCCTGAAGGTGAAAAGATAGAAATCCTTTCTCCGATAATTATCGGGAAAAAAGGGGAGTATCGTCAACTTTTTAAAAATCTTTTAAAAGAAGGTTATGTCAGATGTTATGTGGATGGTGAGATAAAGAGGCTTGATGAAGATATAGCTTTGGATAAGAATGTCAAACACGATATTAGTGTAGTGGTTGACAGGATAAAAGTTAAAAGTGAAATATCCAGAAGGCTAACAGATTCCGTTGAGACGGCACTAAGGCTATCTGACGGATTGGTGAATATAAAAACCGATACAGGCGAGCAGCTTTTCAGCGAAAAGTTTGCCTGTATAGATTGTAATATAAGTTTTTCTGAAATAGAACCAAGGACATTTTCTTTCAACAACCCTTATGGTGCATGTCCGAGATGTGACGGGCTGGGGGAAAAATTAGTTTTTGACCCGGAAGCTATTATGCCTGACAAAGAGGTAAGTATTAGAGACGGTGCAATAAAGCCTTGGGCACATTTTGATAACTTTCATTTTTATTCCACACTTTTGGCACTATCTGAAAAATACAACATAGACTTGAATACCCCGGTAAAAAATCTTGAAAACTCAAAGATAGAGATTTTGTTAAATGGCGTGGATGAAGAGCTTGAAATGTTTACTTTTAAAGGGGAGAAAAAGGTAAAATTTAAAAGTAAATTTAATGGTGTAATCGGTTACTTAAAAGAAAAATTGCATTCAAATAAATATAGTGATGTCGAGTATGCAAAGAGTTTTATGTCCGAGATGCCTTGCGATTTATGTGATGGGTTGAGACTAAAAAGGAGTAGTCTTGCAGTTAAAATCGGCGGACTGAATATAGCGGAATTTTCCAAAATGAATATTAAAAATGCTCTCGACTTTGTTGAAACTATACATTTTGAGGGGTTTAAGGCAGAGGTTGCGGAAAAAATACTGAGAGAAATAAAGAGAAGATTAAGGTTTTTAATAGATGTTGGGCTTGATTATATTACCCTTGACAGAAAAGCTTCTACGTTAAGCGGAGGCGAATCTCAGCGAATTAGGCTTGCCACACAGGTAGGGTCAGGGCTTACCGGGGTGCTGTATGTGCTTGATGAACCAAGCATTGGTCTTCATCAAAGGGATAATGGCAGGTTAATCAGCACATTAAAGGGGTTGAGAGATATTGGTAACACCCTGATTGTTGTGGAGCATGATGAGGATACGATTTTACAATCTGATTTTATTATAGATATGGGACCTTTTGCAGGCAGAAAAGGTGGAGAGGTAGTGTATGCAGGTGACGTCGAAGGTTTGAAGAATGCTGCTAACTCACTTACTGCAGACTACCTTTTTGGTAGGAAAAGGATAGAGCATTCAGGTGAAAGGAAGATACCGTCAAAGTATATAGAGGTTGTGGGCGCTTGTGCTAACAACTTAAAAAATATAGATGTAAAAATACCATTGGAAATTATGACTTGTGTTACAGGGGTCAGTGGCTCCGGAAAGTCCACACTAATCATGGATGTTTTTTATCAAGGGGTTAAAAGGAAGTTAGGTTTCGGTACGCAGAAGCCCGGTGAGCACAAAGATATAATAGGGGTGGACTATATTGATAAGGTTATCGATATTGATCAGTCCCCGATAGGCAGGACTCCGAGATCAAATCCGGCCACTTATACATCTATTTTCAATGACATAAGGGAGATTTTTTCAATTCTTCCGGAAGCTAAGCTGAGGGGCTATAAGCCGGGAAGGTTTAGCTTTAATGTCAAGGGGGGAAGGTGTGAAAATTGTCAGGGTGAAGGTTATATAAAAATTGAAATGCACTTTTTGCCGGATATGTATGTAAAATGCGATGTTTGCGAGGGGAAGAGGTATAATAGAGACACTCTTGATATAAAATATAAAGGGAAAAATATTGCTGAAGTTTTGGATATGACTGTAAATCAGGCTTGTGAGTTTTTTGAGAATATCCCGAAGCTCGTTCACAAACTTGAGGTTTTAAAGGATGTTGGGCTTGGCTATATTAAGCTTGGTCAGGCGGCTACTACCCTTTCAGGTGGCGAGGCTCAGAGGATAAAGCTTGCTAAAGAGCTAATGAAACGTTCAACCGGGAAAACTCTTTACATATTTGATGAGCCGACTACGGGGCTCCATTTTGACGATGTAAACAAACTAATAAAGATTTTTAAAAGATTAACTGATGGCGGGAATTCGGTAGTTATTATCGAACATAACCTTGACGTAATAAAATGCGCAGACTATATAATAGACTTGGGACCGGAAGGTGGAGAAAAGGGTGGCGAAGTAATTTTTACAGGGACACCTGAAGGTTGTGTAAGGTGTAAAGAATCTTACACAGGTAAATATTTGAAGGATAAGATTTAATTTATGTATAGAAAAATAGCGTTTACTGTTATAATTTTGATACTTGCCATTACAAGTGCGTTTGCTGCTATTTCTACCAGAGATTACAACAGCGTAAAAAATGATTTGGCTTATATAGAAAAGTCAAAAAGTGCGACAAGGACGTCTTATACATTAGTGGCAGAAAAGTTTTACAAACTTTACAGGCAGTCCCCATCTTCCAGTCTTGCGGATGATTCCCTTTATCTGTGCGGGATGACGTATATAAAAAGCTATAATAGATTTAAAAATAGAGAAGATTTGAAAAATGCGCTTAAATATTTCAGGCTTGCTGCCGTAAATTACAAATCCAAATGGGCTGCAGAATCATATCTGCAAGCGGCAGAAATTTATGTGCTTTTGGATGATTACGCATCTGCCAGATATATGCTTAATAAATTGATAAGCAAGTTTAAAACCAGACCTGAGGCAAAAGAGGCAAAAAAGAAGTTAGAAGAGATTGAAAGAAAGTTTCAAAGAGATGTCGAAATAAAAAGTAATGCTGCGAATAATAGTAACATCACAAAAGTTAGCAGTTCAAAGAGTAACGGCTCAAACCCAATTGTAAAGAACATTAGATACTTTAGCAGTGACGATTATACAAGGGTAGTAATAGATGTAAATGATATCCCAAAATTTGAAAAGCATTGGCTTAAGGCTAATCCCGAATATAACAAACCACCGAGGCTTTTTATAGATTTATTTAATACGGATATCGACAAGTCGATAGATAAAGTGATTGAAATTAAGGATGGATTGTTAAAATCTGTAAGATGGGGACTTTTTGACAAAGGGACTACAAGGATCGTCCTTGATAGTGAAAATGTTAAAGACTTTACAGTTTTTACAATGAGCAACCCTGACAGAATAGTTATCGACGTAAGCGGTTCACCTAATGGGGTCGCTTCAAAATCAGATATTAATACATCAACAACCAATAAATCGTCAGGTGTAAGTACTCTTGCCGGGGTTTTCGGGCTGAAAGTCAAAACAATAGTTATTGACCCGGGGCATGGTGGGCACGACCCGGGTGCTTCATATTATGGTATAAATGAAAAAGATGTGGTTCTTGATGTGGGGCTTTATTTGAAAGAGCTTCTTAAAAGTAACTTTAATGATTTAAACATATATATGACGAGGGAACAGGATGTTTTTATACCTCTTGAAGAAAGGACCGCTTTTGCTAACAAAAAGAGGGCAGACCTTTTTGTGTCTATTCATGTAAATGCCAGCAGGAATACAAGTGCTTACGGCGTGGAAACATATGTTTTGAACGTTACCAATGACAAAGGAGCTCTTGAAGTTGCAGCATTTGAAAACCAGGCTACTGAGAAGTCGTTGTCAGATTTACAGGGGATTTTGAAAGACATAATGTTAAACTCAAAATTGGAAGAGTCACTAATGCTTGCAAAGTTTGTGCAGGATGAGCTTGCTTCAGGGCTAAGTGATAAAAATTTAGGTGTTAAACAAGCCCCTTTTTATGTGTTGGTTGGGGCAAAAATGCCATCAGTGTTGGTTGAATGCGGATTTTTGTCAAATAAGAAGTACTTAAATAAATTTAATTCGAAAGATTACAGAAAGGCCATTGCGGAAAATATTTACAAAGGGATAAAGGAATACATAGAAAAATATAATGGCAAAAATTAATGCTAAAGTTTTTAAAAAGGCTTATTAGGAGTCTTCTTTGGTTTGTAATACTGTCTTTGGTAATTCTAATTTTATCAAATATTTTAGTTGCTAAATATCACGAAAAAGTCCTTTTATTCTTTAATATCGACAAAAGCGTAGTTAGTATCCGCAAAGTCAATAGTGTATTTTTGCCTTTTTTTATTGATATATCAAACATCTACATTAACTCAAATGTAGTCGCCGGGGAAATTAGCTCCATTACTGTTGAGACAAATCTCAAGAAAATTTTTGATTCAGGCTTTTTAAGAATCAAGATAGAGGGTGGAGATATTAATATTAATTTTCCAAAAGGGGAGAGCAAGGGTGGGCTACCTTTAAACTTTATAGATATGTTTACGGTATCAGATTTGAAGGTAAGAGGCGGATATCAGGATTATGAAGTAAATGGTTTATTAAAATATTTAAGTCTAAGCCGGTCCAAGTTTGATGCAGACTTGAAAAATGTAAAAATCTCAAAGGTTGATTTTATTGATGAGCTTGATATCCAGATAAACGGAAAGATAGAAAACAATATGTTCATAATTAGTAGGCTGAATGCAAACGGTGAAAATATACACTTGAGTTTAAATGGTGTAAAAAAACAAAATGGAAAACTTTCAGGCGGTTTTAGCGGTGAGATACGGGATAAGTTTTTAAAATTGGCTAACCCCAAATTAAATGGTGAATTGGTAGTATCGGGAGATTTTGTAAATGATTCGATAAAGGCAGTTGTGTTTACCGACAACGTAAGTTTTGATAAAAACTATTTCAACGGTGAAATACAGGTATCTAAAATCGGTGAGAATATATACTTTAATAGTGAAGGCATTAGTTATGACAAATACTTTTTTATAGTTGATGGCTTGCTTAATTACAAAACGAGTAAAGTTAAAACAATATTTAAGGAAATAAAAGGTGTAACATATGCTGTTAAAGATAAAAGTGTTGATGTAAAAAATGTTGAAGTAAACGGCAATTATAGAGATAAGATATTTTTCATCAAATCAGATATTAAATTTCTTGAGGACATTGTTTTTAAATGCACCTTGTTATTTAAAAAACAGGTCAGTGTACAAGATGTCTCTTTAATCTCTAATTCTCTTGATGTTCAAGGGGAAGGGGAGTTGACAGATGGAAATAAATTCAACGGACTGTTTAAAGGCAATATAAAAGATAACCCTTATTTGTTAGATGTGTTGAAGATTTCCCATAATCTAAATTTCAATATTAATGTCGAATACGATGAAAAATTTTCTTTAAAAGGGGTTATAAGAAATAATGCTTCTATGGAATATAACAATATTAAAATAAATCAAGCTGTAGCTGAGTTTAATTTTGACGGGAATATTTTAAGTTTAAATTATGTAATAAAAAGTGATAGCGGAGAGGTTAAAGGTAAAGGGATTGTAAAAAGAGATGACAATACCTTTTTTGCGACATCAAAAGGGGCTTATTCACTAAATTTAAAGAATCTTAAGTTTAACAGTATTGATGATGTTTCAGGACGTTTTGATATCAAGTATGATGGAAAAATATCGGGTATCGTGGATGCTGCTGCTTGGTATAAAGGGAGACAGCTTGAAGTCAGGAGTGTAATTAACAACAATACATTAACTTTTAAAAGGGTTGAGATTGGAGAAAATAAATATTTGAATGTTGGTTTTGTAGATTTAGGGAATAAGGATATTAAGATACAACTTAAGGGGAAAGAATTTGATGATGAATTTGTTCATTTGGTAGACTTGTCGCTTGATATAAACGGCAAAATGGATAATCCAAAAATTATTTTATCATCGCAAATTTATTTAAAGGGTATTGATAAACGTATCCGAGTGAATGCTAATGGTGATTTGAATGGACTGATTTTTGTGGGTGGAAATGACGAGTTAGACATATATTCAATGGTAAAGGTAAAAGAAAAAATAATTCATACTACGATAAAAACAAGCCAATTAAAATATAAAAATCTGGATAACATTACGGGCACACTTTTAGCTAAGTCAGAGGATTTTAAAGAGTTTGAAATATCCGGCAATTTTAGCGGATATGTAGACAACAAGTATTTTGAGATGAGAGAGATTAATGCCACTTTGAAAGGGGCTGATATAGTTGAAAGTAGCTTTTTACTTGATACACACCAAATAAATAATGTCAAAGTCTACAACATAAACGTTAACAGCAGCAGCCTTATCGGGGAAGTTGATTTAAGTGATGCTGCAATCTTGCTTGATTATTTACATCATCAAAGTGTCAAAGGGGATTTGCAATTTAAATATGATTTCAAATCAAAAGATATTTCAGTTGAGGGCAATGCCTTACTGAATGGAGACATTATAGTGCCTGCTTATGGTCTTAATTTGCGAGATGTTTCGGTGAATTTTAATCTTAGCGGACAACAAGTTTATGCGGGGCTAAG
The DNA here is from genome assembly GCA_022813675.1 of Deferribacteraceae bacterium V6Fe1. GTDB lineage: Bacteria > Chrysiogenota > Deferribacteres > Deferribacterales > Deferrivibrionaceae > Deferrivibrio > Deferrivibrio metallireducens. Next base: position 1,088,822 of record CP063375.1, read on the forward strand.
TTGTGATTATCTTGATATGGTTTTAATTGGTAGCTATTTTGCGCCTAGCTTTAAAGATATTTTAAAGGGGACAGGGTATATTCGCTATAATAACGTATTTGTAAATGCCGCTAATTTTTCAGGCACCGTAAGGGGTAATTTGAACTATACAAATGAGTTGCTTTACGGGGATATAATAATTTTAAAAGGGGAATATGCGTTTAAAGAGTTTAAAAAAAGGAGCAACAACAAAAAGTTGCCTTTAAAAATAGATATCGATATTCAGACTGAGAGTCCGATAAAAACTTTAAATAAATTTTCCAAATCCAACCTGAATGCAAAGTTAAAATTAAGGTATGATAACGGGCTATCTGTAACAGGGTTTATGGAGGCCAAGGATTCTTCGCTAACGATTGGCGGAGAAAAGTTTAATATTACTCAGGGGGAGTTGACTCTTAGCGAGCAAAAGCCTCCGTATCTATATTTCTTTGCAAGGGGCACTAATCGATTTAGGGATATATTGCTTGAAATTAAGGGATTTCTGCCTGAATATACGATTAGTATAAGAGATATATCACCTGCGGGGACAGGGTTTGGCAATTTAAAAACAAGCGGTGAGCCGGGGGCAAATTTAATACAAGGTCTTTTTAACGGAGAAGCATTTGGCAATATACTGTCTTTTACAAATAAATTTTTTGGAATTAACAACTTGGGGATTGAGGGTGGCTATCAAAATCTTGGTTATTTTTCAATAGGCAGGACATTTACTGATAGATTGACTATCAAGTACAGAATAAAAGGTGGAGAGAAAGGGGATGATATCGTAGGGGAATATACGATATTTGACTGGTTAAATTTTAATATTTTATCACAAAATAACGGGAGCAGCGGTGCGGGTTTTAGTATTTATTATTCTTTTTAGCATAAGCTGTCAGATTGGACTTGCTTTTGAAATAATCGGTGAGTTACATCCGAATATCAAAGCAAAAGTGGAAGAATATGCAAAAGAGCAAAAGTATGACAACATAAAAGCACTACTGGAAGCTTTCGGAATAAATATCTATGAGCTTGATAATAAAAGTTTGAAAATTTACAATACTGTGACAATAAGCAAACTGAAAATTCATGGGAATCTAAATTTTCTTGAGAGTACAATAAAGGCGGAAGCAGGTTTTTATAAGAATAGTCCGGTTTATCTTAATTCATTTGAAAACTATAAAAAAAGTATCGTTGAATTTTACAAAAGCAAAGGTTTTTTGGATGTGAAGGTCAGTTACAGGTTTGTTGACGGTGTCCTAAATATGTACATAGATGAAGGGCAGCTTTATGTGTTAAGCGGAGTTAAGGTGTTTTATGGAAATGAGGTTGTTTTTAGTGAAAAATACTTAAATCCTAAAGTATTATCCGACAGACTTTTAAAAGAGATGGAAGAAAGAGCTCTTAAAAAATTAAAGATTGAGGGCATTTTATTCCCCGAGTATCAGACATATTTTGAGAAATCATTTAGCCGAATCTTTTTTGATTTAAATTCCCCTCTACATTCAATTGTTTCTTTTTTGCCATCTTTTCATAAAACAGTAAATATTGTCATAAAAGTAAAACCATCTGATAAATATAAATTTAACATAAGCGGATTAACAACGAAAGAAAGTTTAAAAGCAAAACAAATTGTAGTGGAAAATTTGAAGCGGCTTGATAGCTACCATATTGGTAAGACCTTTATGAAATTAACGGAAGAGTTTGGAGATAAGGTATACTTTAATGTTGATAAAACAGAGATTTACGTAAATGTTCAAAACTTTAAAAGAAAAGTCAAATATGATTACGAAATAACTTCTAAGGATATATCATTTGTTAAACCATTAAAAATTGATCTTGAGGGTGAACAGCTTTCAAGTGAAGAAGAATTAAGAGAATATGTGGGCGACTATCTTAAAGGTCTTGGGTACTACAAGAATGAAATGGAAATAAACCGACAAGGAACGATTTTTAAAATAAGACTAAAACTGTCAGAAAAGGTAATTATTAAAAATGTATATTTGAATGACAAGTTGATTTTGGATGGTATAGACACTCCATATGATACAAAATATAAGGCAATGCTCGTCAATGAAATTAAAATGTTAATCAGTGACAAATACTATTACAATTATATTATTGAAGACAGAGTTGATTACAATGAAGCTGAAAACGCCTTAAATATATATTTTAAAAGTGATATTAAAAATATTACTTTAAGAGATACGATAATTTTAGATAGAAAGATTAGAAAAGTTGTCAACAAAAGGATTAAGCCGAATGATAAAATTACCGTAAAAAAAATAGAAAATCTCCAATATGTTTTAAAAAATTCAATGAATATAACTGACTATGTATTGACAGTCATTGAAGACAACAATTCCGCAGATATCGCTTTGAGGTATGCAAAACCTAATAAAAATTATCTTTTTTTGGACTTACAATACAATAACGTTGATGGTCCTATCGTTTCTGTGGGATATAAAAGATTTGCCATATTTTCTTCAGAATACATTTTAAATTCTTCCGTTACCTTTTCTAAAAAAGAGGAAGATTATCTTTTTGGCGTATCGAAGTTAAGTAAGTTGAATAATTTTATTGTAAAGTTTGATTACAGCGCCAACTACTTTAGAAAAGATTTGGATGATTTCAAGTACAAAGGTCACAGACTGGGGGTATTATCTTCTATGTATGGTGATTATTATAAGATAGATTTGGGTTTGTTTATTGAAAAACTAAAAGTATACAATTCTGTGCTTACAAATGATGATTATAACAAGTCATATGATATGGTAAAAATACCTTTTTCTCTAAATTTAAATATGTCACAGACAAAAATTTCATTTTTCCCTTTTAATATAAATATTGATAACAATTTACTAATTTCTGACAACTTTAAAATTTTGGGTGTGGAATGTGAGCTTGAACATAAAGGGGGGATAGCAGGAAGATTTAATAAAAGATTTGTACTTAATATAGGTAAATATGTCGGGAAATCTGATTCATTGCCAGTTTTATATAGATACACGTTGGGCGGGCCAGATAAGATGAAAGCTTTTTCTTTCAGAGAGCTTGGACCTGAAGACAGCAACAATAATGTTTACGGAGGGAATGGTTATTATCATGTGCATGCAGGCCTTCCCGTAGAAGTTGTGAGCAGTGTATATATCGAACCATTTTATGAAATTGGGCAGATTTTTTATGAAAAAGGGAAGACGGATGTTTTTAAAGATTTGGGGTTGAGTTTTAATGTTGATATGCCTATTGGGGAGATAAATATATCATATGCAAAAAGTTTTGCTGCTTGGGGCAAAAGCAGCGGGGCATTTTATGTGTCGATGAAAGCGAAATTTTAAAAAGAGATTAAAAAAGTCTTATTTTCTTCTTGACAATTTTATAAAGTTAAATTAGAATCATTCTATAATAAAGATTGTTAAGGAGGAATATATGAGTTTAGTTACACATCAAGCACCTACATTTGAAGCAGAAGCAGTAGTGGGGACAGGTTTTCAAAAAGTGAAGTTGGAAGACTATAAAGGAAAATGGGTAGTGCTTTTCTTTTATCCGTTGGATTTTACTTTTGTTTGCCCTACTGAGATAACTGCACTTTCAGATGCTTACCCTGAATTTAAGAAAAGAAATGCTGAAATAATAGGCGTATCAACAGATAGTAAGTTTTCTCACCTTGCTTGGGTAAATACTCCAAGGGAAGAAGGCGGGCTTGGCGAACTTAACTATCCTTTGGTTGCAGATTTTACAAAAGAAATTTCCCAAAATTATGGTGTTTTACTACCTGGCGGTATGGCTCTCAGGGCAACTTTTATCATCGACCCTGATGGCAAAATTCAATTTGAACTTATTCACGATTTGGGAATCGGTAGAAATGTAAAGGAAATTTTAAGAAATATAGATGCTTTGCAATTTGTAAGAGAACACGGGGAAGTTTGCCCGGCCGGATGGGAGCCAGGAAAAGATACTATGACTCCTGATCCAGTTAAGATGAAAGAGTATTTTAAGAAAAATCCTGCAGGTCATCAGTAGGATAAATATTAAGCTTGGCTAAAAGCGTAAAGTAACATAAAACCTCCCAAAGTTTTGCCGCCGTCTATGGCGGCTTTTTTATTGCTTGTGTGGTAAATCGAAATTATCCCCCTTTTGAAATTTGCTTTAATACTGTTTTTGTGTTAAAATCTGCTACTTCTAAAAGATTCAGGGGGTTAGCTATGTCAATATTCTATCAAAAATATCTCTATATAGATTTAAGTTCAAAGAGCTATCAGGTAAGAGAAATATCAAGTGACATACTAAAGCTTTACGGCGGAGGTAAAGGGATAGGTACATATCTGCTGTATGAACTAAATCCGCCTGAAATTGACCCATTAGATGAAGATAACCATATAATAATAAATACTGGTCTTGCAGACGATTTAAAGGTATGGGGTTCATCAAGATTTGGTCTTTACACAAAGAGCCCTCTTACAAATTGCTACCTTGATTCAACGGCAGGTGGGCATATCTCAAAGTATATTTCAAGGACAGGGTATGATGCTATAGTAATCAGGGGCAAGTCTTCTTCGCCGCTATGGCTTGAAATAAACGATAGAGAAGTTTTTTTTCATGATGCATCTGAGCTTTGGGGGAAAGATACATATTTTACCGAAGATAAATTAAAGGAACTTGCAAAAGCGGAAAAATGTGGTGCGATAGTGATTGGCCCTGCAGGGGAGAATCTTTGTAAATTTAGTTTGATAGAAAACAATTATTGGCGAAGCCTTGGTAGAGGTGGTGCAGGTGCGGTATTTGGCAGCAAAAAACTTAAAGGGATAGTTTTTTATGGGGAGGCAAGAAGAGATATTAAAAATATCTATGAAATTGAAAGGTTATACAAATTTTATATGGATAAATTTAAAGATGACCCGGGAGTTGTCAAATATAGAAAATATGGTACCCCGGCAGGTGTGAAAGTTTTAAACGATAAAGGTGCTTTTCCAACAAGATATTGGCGAAAAGGGTATTTTGACAAGAATGATTTGATTACCGCAGAAAAAATGCAAGAGGTGTTGGATGTCAAGCCTAAGGCCTGTGAAAAGTGCTTTATCGCATGCGGCAAGCTTAGTAAGACAAAAGAGAATAGCAAATATCCTAATTTAACGGTGGAAGGACCTGAGTATGAAACTATATATGCATTTGGCGGGTTGTGTTGCATCGGTAATATTGAAGATATTCTATATTTGAATGATTTGTGCGACAGATACGGAATAGACACTATAACAGCGGGAAATATTATTGCCTTTGCTATGGAAGCATCATTTTTAGGAAAAACAGATGAAAAATATGAATATGGTAATGTAGAGCATGCAGAAGACTTGATAAAAAAGATAGTATTTAAGGAAGGGATTGGAAAAATTTTAAGTGAAGGGATTGTGCATGCAGCGAAATATTTTGGATTGGAAGATATTGCAATCCATAATAAAGGGCTTGAGCCTGCAGGATATGACCCAAGAGTTTTACCGGGGACTGCTTTAGGTTATGCTGTTTCCATGAGGGGCGGATGTCACTTAAGGAGCGGATTTTACCGTGCAGAGCTTACAGGATACTCTGACCCAGAAAATCTTGAAAATAAGGCGTATGATGTTGTGGACTGGGAAGATAGATTTTGCGTTCAAGACACACTTATCTTGTGCAGGTTTTTTAGGGATATTTACTGGTGGGATGAAACAGTTGAACTGTTTAGACTCCTTTATGATGACGAAAGTATAGATAAAAAATTTTTAAAAGATATGTCAAACCGTATACATGCACTTGCCAAACGCTTTAACATAAGGGAAAATCCTAATAAAATTCATGAGCTTGATACTTTACCAAAGAGGCTTTTTGAAGAGAAGTTGGAAAATGGAAAGGTGTTAGATAAGGATGTATTCTTTAAACTAAGAAATGAATATTACAATCTTAGAGGATGGGATGAAAACGGGGTGCCGAAGATATAGAAGTAAAACTAAAATTGTAAGTAACAAAATGATTATTTTACTTGAAAATAACTTGACTACATTGAATTATAGTCCTATTAAGTGACCCCTGTAGTTAGGGTTTTAGTGAAGATAAGTGTATAAAATATAAACAAAATTAACGTAAACACATTTATAAACACTCGGGGCTAAATTATGAATTTAAAAGTATTTACCAATTTTATTGATGAGCACGAAGAGATTAAAATATCGTTTGTGGCAGTGTTAATAGGTCTTGCTGCCGGATATGGCAACATCCTTTTTCGTTATTTGATCGGCTTAGTTCAAAAGCTTTCATATGGCAGTAAGGATGAGTTTATACTATACCTTCTAAAAACCGAACCTTTTTATAAAGTCCTTTTTGTACCTGCATTGGGGGGATTAACGGTTGGGTTGATAGGATTGTTATTTAAATCGGCTAAAGGGCATGGTGTCCCCGATGTTATCAAGGCAATTGCTCTGAATAAAAAGATTAGCTCCTCTGTTGCATTAATCAAAACTGTTTCTTCTGCAATCACTCTTGGTACGGGTGGTTCGGCAGGTAGGGAAGGGCCTATTGTGCAGATTGGAGCTTCAATCGGCTCAGGTATAGGCAGGCTTTTCAAATACTCTACTGAAAGGATGAAAGGTGCAATTGCCTGCGGTGCGGCAGGCGGTCTTGCTGCCACTTTTAATGCCCCTATTGGTGGTGCGATGTTTGCCGCAGAAGTACTCTTAGGTGAATTTGGACTTAAGACCTTTAGCCCTATAATTATTTCATCAGTTATTGCTACTACAGTTTCAAGAGCATATTTGGGCAATCACGTTACTTTTGAAGCCCCTACTTATATGCTTAAGAGTTTTATGGAATTGCCCCTTTATGCCATACTTGGCGTGGTGTGCGCATTTGTGGGGGTTGCTTTTATAAGGATATTTTACAAATTTGAAGATTATTTTGAAGAGCTTAATATTCCGAGGTTTGTCAAACCAGCCCTTGGTGGACTTTTGATGGGGGTTATAGCGATATTCTCAAGGGAAATAATTGGTGTGGGTTATGATACTATACACGAGATACTTATTTCCGAAAGGGTAGGAGTTATATTGATTGTGATTCTTGTTTTAAAAATATTAGCCACATCTTTCACCCTTGGCTCAGGCGGCTCGGGGGGATTATTTGTCCCTTCGCTTTTTTTGGGGGCTGCGACCGGCGGATTTATGGGGTGGCTGTTTAATCTTCTTTTCCCTAACATAACTGCGTTTAGCGGTGCTTATGGTCTTGTGGCAATGAGTGCTATGCTTGCTGCAATGATAAGAGCCCCTTTGACATCGATTTTAATAATTTTTGAAATTACTCAGAATTATCAGATAATTCTACCGCTGATGCTTTCGGCTATAATAGCCAACGTGGTTGCTAACTTTTTGGAGAAAGAATCAATATTTACATGGATTTTAAAAAAACAGGGGATAAATATCAAAAGAGGTGCAGAGGAGAGTGTGTTAAATGGCATTCTTGTAAAAGATATTATGGAAAAGGATATTTTGACGTTTCACGAAGATACCCCTTTTAGGGAGATAAAGGAAGGTTTTAAAAAGGCTCGTAACAATTATTTCCCTGTGCTTGATTCCGATGATAATCTTGTCGGAATTATTTCTATAGAAGATATACGAAGTGTGCTTTTTGAGGAAGGGATTGAAGATATTGTAGTTGCCGGTGAGATATCTACCAAAAGTGACTTGGTCTATCTATTGCCGGATGAAAACTTGGCTCAGGCTTTGAAAAAATTTAACAAAAAAGACCTTGGAGCATTGCCTGTAGTAGAAAAATTGGAAAACGGAAAGCTAAAGTTTTTGGGTCTTTTAAGAAGAAGTGATATCGCCTATGCTTATAACAGGGCAGTAGCGGAAGTAAATTTATGAATTTGAAAGAAGTTTTAAATGAAGAACAATATGATGCAGTGACTTATGTTAACGGCCCTTTGCTTGTATTGGCGGGTGCCGGTACAGGAAAGACAAGGGTAATTACGTACAGGATTTATAACCTGATAGAAAATGAGCAGATTGACCCTGAAAGGATTATGGCTGTGACCTTTACCAATAAAGCGGCATCTGAGATGAAGCAGAGGCTTCAGCATTTGGTAGGGGGGAAAGTGAATAACCTCTGGATTGGGACATTTCATTCTATTGCTTTGAGGTTATTAAGACTTGAGTATGACAAGTGTGGGCTTAATCAGAATTTTGGTGTAATTGACCAAGAGGATAGAATTTCTCTGATAAGAGATATACTAAAAAAACTAAATATAGATTCAAAGAAATATCCTCCAAAAGTTTATTTGAATATAATCAGCAGTTATAAAAATACCTTGTCTTTTGTGGAAAAACTGCCTTTAAATGATGACTTTTATATGATTTCGGAAGTGTTTGAGGAGTATCAAAAGAATCTTTCATTTTTAAATATGGTTGATTTTGATGATATGGTTTCCCTTGTTGTAAGAATATTTTTGGGGAATAAGAATATTGCCGAGTATTATCAAAATCTTTTTCAGCATATTTTGGTTGATGAATATCAGGATACAAATACATTGCAGTTTGTGTTTTTGCAGCAGCTGTCGGGTGCAAATGGAAATATTTGTGCCGTAGGGGATGATGACCAGTCTATATATGGTTGGCGCGGGGCTGACATTAATAATATACTCGATTTTGACAAATATTTTGAAAATACAAAAATAGTTAAGCTGGTTAATAATTACAGAAGCCAACAAAATGTGCTTATTGCTGCCAATAAACTGATTTCCAACAACAGATTTAGGAAGGGGAAAGAGCTTTTGCCCGCTTTAAACTTGAGCGGTGAAATTCTTATAAAGAGCTGTTATGATGAGCAGGATGAGGCTGCTTGGGTGGCAAAGAAGATAAAGGTTTTAGCTGACAATGGCACAAGTTATAATGAAATTGCCGTGTTATACAGGACAAATGCCCAGTCGAGAAATTTCGAAGTGGAATTTAATAAGCTGAAAATACCTTATAAAGTTATAGGAAGTATCGGATTTTATCAGCGCAGGGAGATAAAGGATATTTTGTCTTACCTGAGAGTTTATGAAAACCCGTATGACTTTCAGTCATTTATAAGGACTATGAAAAATCCGTCAAGAGGGTTTGGAAATGTTACTATTGATAAGCTGATAAGGTATTCATTTGAGCAAAATGTTGATATATTTAAGTCAATTAAAGACAATTTAAAAAGCTTTACTGCAAAGCAGGCCGAAAATATAAAAGAGTATTTGAAAATATTTGAAGGTTTAAAGGGAATAACACTTGTTTCTGAAATGATTGATTATATCATTAAAGCTATTAATTATGAAGATTATATGAAACAATTTGAAGAGGTTGCAACTTTTGAAAAGAGAATTTTAAACCTGGAAGAATTGATCAATTCAGCCGCAGCGATGGAAGAGAAAGGGGAGCTTTCCTTAAACGAGTTTCTTTCAAATATTACTCTCATCTCTTCTACTGATGAAGATGCGGGGGAGAATGTTAATGTTATGACTGTGCATGCTGCTAAAGGGCTTGAATTTGATACGGTTTTTTTGACCGGATTAGAGGAAGGGTTATTCCCCCTGTATGGCTCCATGGATGACGAGAGAGCATTGGAAGAGGAGCGCAGGCTTTGTTATGTGGGGGTAACTCGGGCAAAAAGAAATCTATACTTGAGCTATGCTTCTTCAAGGTTGCACTACGGTAAAAGGGCAAGCTCTTGTGCGTCAAGTTTTATAAATGAAATAAAGATTCCAAAAACATTTGAAGAAAAGTCTGATGGCAGTGAGATTAGGGAAGGTGCTAAGGTAAGGCATGAAAAGTTTGGAGAAGGGATAGTTATATCCATATCAGGAAGCGGTGAAGACGCAAAAGTAGATGTATTTTTCAAACTTTGCGGTCTTAAAAAAATCGTGAAGAGGTTTTTAACTGTTTAGAAACAGACATAAACTATTTGAGCCGTATCGGCATATTTTTCGTTTACAAAAAAAATTAATATTAATATGATAAAGAAAAAACGGAGGAGCAAGTGTCTGAAAAATTGAGCCGTGAAGAGGTCTTGAAAATTGCAAAATTGGCAAGACTCAGACTTGAAGAGGAAGAGATTGAGGGTCTAAGGACTGATTTGAATAATATTTTAAACTATATAGATAAATTAAGTGAGCTTGATACTTCTGATATAGAGCCGACTTCCCACGCACTTGATGTGGTGAATGTGTTTAGGGAAGATGTAGCTAAAAAAGGTTTAAGTGAAGAAGACGTGTTTAGAAATGCACCTGAATCGGAATTTAGCCATTTTAAAGTGCCAAGAGTTATTGAATAGGGGTGATGGAGATGGATTTGTTGACACTTAACATAAATGAAGTTTTGGAGCTTTTGGAATCTAAAAAAATATCTGCATATGAATTGAATAAATTTTACTTAGACAGAATTCAAAGATTTGACGGACAGCTTGATTCATTTCTTGCTTTAAATGAAAATGCGTTGAATGAAGCAAGACTTATTGATGATAAAAGGGTGAAAGGGGAAAATTTGCCAAAGTATGCAGGTGTCCCTATTGCTCTCAAAGATAATATAATTACCAAGGATTTATACACTACTTGTTCATCTAAGATTTTGGAAAATTTTAATCCCCCTTATGATTCAACGGTAAGTAGTCTTTTAAAAGAAAACGGATTTATCGTTTTAGGTAAAGTAAATATGGATGAGTTTGCGATGGGTTCTTCCACCGAAACATCTTATTACAAAAAGACCAAAAACCCTTGGGATTTGGAAAGGGTGCCAGGCGGTTCAAGCGGTGGTGCTGCAGTGTGCGTTGCTGCGGGGCTTGCCCCTATAAGTCTTGGAAGCGATACGGGGGGGTCTATAAGGCAGCCTGCGGCACTCTGCGGTGTTTGCGGTTTTAAGCCAACCTACGGGTTAGTTTCAAGATACGGTTTGGTAGCTTTCGCTTCAAGTTTGGACCAGATAGGCCCATTCTCAAGAGATATTGAAGACAGTGCACATCTCCTTAATATAGTTGGAAAATATGACCCAAAAGATTCAACATCTATAAAAACAGTAGAGAAAGATTATACAAAAGGCATAAATAATGACATTCGCGACAAAAAGATAGGTATCCCGAAGGAATATTTTGAAGGCGGTATAGACTCGGATGTGTTAAAGTGTGTCAATGGTGCTATAGATTTTTACAAATCTCAAGGTGCTGAAATTGTTGAAGTCAGTATGCCTCATACAGAATATGCCATTGCCGTATATTATATAATTGCTACTGCCGAAGCCTCAAGCAATTTGGCAAGGTATGACGGAGTCAGATATACGTTTAGAAGTGAAGCAGAAAATTTGATAGATATGTATGAGTCAACCCGCTCTAAAGGTTTTGGCAAAGAAGTAAAAAGAAGAATTATGCTTGGGACTTATGTTTTAAGTGCCGGTTATTATGACGCTTACTATCTTAAAGCTCAAAAAGTTAGGTCACTCATTAAAAAAGATTTCATGGATGCTTTTGAAAAGGTTGATGTATTGCTTGCCCCTACCTCTCCTCATACCGCTTTTAAATTTGGTGAAAAAATGAATGACCCTGTCAGTATGTATTTGAGTGATATTTTCACGATTTCACTTAACCTTTTTGGCGGCTGCGGCGTGTCAATACCTTGTGGTTTTGACAATAAAGGTCTACCTGTGGGTTTTCAATTGCTTGGCAATTATTTTGAAGAAGAAAAGGTCATTAATTTTGCAAAAATATATCAAAACAATACTAACTGGCACAAGATGTTACCTGAAAAGTTTAAAAAATAATTTTTTTTCTAAAGTTTTTATAAAGGGTGCCGATGTAAGAGATGTAGAAAAATATTTTTGGGCGGTCCTATGACAATTCAGGGTGGAAAGATTTATGATATTTTGAGGACGTACAACAAGCAGGTTAAATACAGTAAGGCTTCGTCTTCAGAAAAGAGCGCCCCTGAGAAAAATATTGATAAGGTAAGTATATCCTCTGATGCCAGAAAATTATCTTTTATATCAAGTTTGATGGCTGAAATTGGCAAATCTGATAAGGAAACACTTCAAAAAATTGACAGCTTTACCCAGGATGTTGACTTTGGTTCAGCTTCCGAAGAAGACTTGGCGGAGTTAAAACAAAACATTCTTAAAACTCTTTAATTCTTCATTAATATTTATTTGAAGATAGGTTTTTTAAAATATTATTAATATCCAAGCTTTGAAAGTTTGTTTGTAATCCATTCCTTCAACGATTCAGCAGTAATTTCCGGAGAAAGAGGATACCTTTTAGTTTCAGGCAGAGTTTCAATTATATTTATTGCACGTTTGTAGGCATTAATTGCCGAAGCATTCTCATTAATTTGCTCATAGACTTGCCCTAAGTAAAACCACCCTATTTCACTTTCGGGATTTATAAAAAGCACTTTTCTTAAATTTTCAAGCGAGGCTTCATATCGCTTCTTGTCAAAGAGTAAAATAGCGTAAATAAGGTAAGGCTCATAAATCATACATTCCTTGTTTATAATGCTTTCAAGCAACTCTTGCGCTTCATTGAGATTACCGAGTCTGTAATGGCAATAAGCCAAAAATGTCACAGCTCTTAAGTTTTTTGGGTTTATCTTTTTTAAAAGATATTCAAATTCTTTTGCTGCTTCAGAGTAAACCGCATCTTTAATAAACTGTATCCCTTTTTTGAAAACTTCCGATTCATCTTTTTTAGGTCTGCTTTGGTTTGAGTTTAAGTCGTAAGACATTCGTATAGGGATATCGGTTATATTTTGAATATTTTTGCTATCTTTTGAAGTATTTATATAAAAGCGGCATCCGTTTTTGGCAAATATATTGCCGGGCACCATAAGCGTATCCGAATGCCCAAATATGATATAACCGTCTTTGTCAAGGAGATTAGATATTTTTAGGCAAATTCGCCCAATAGTTTCAGGATCAAAATAAATTAAAAAATTTCTGCAGAATACTACTTGGTAAATAGTATTGGTATCAAAATCCAAGAAATTTTCCGTTAAGAAATCTACTTTGCTTTTTATTTCGTTAATTACAGCGTAATCGTTGTCAACTTTTTTGAAATAATTTTCCAAATACTCTTTTCGTGTATGTCTTAAATACCAGTTTTGATATATTCCTGTCTTTGCCGCATCAATAATTTTACTGCTGATATCTATTCCAGTTATTTTGATCTTTTTAAATAATTCGGGTAGATTTTTGTGAATATACATAGCTATAGAATATGGTTCACAGCCGTTAGAACAGCCGATAGACAAAATATTAATCTCAGGTTTTTTATTTACAGGTGTCTGAGGTAAATTTTTAAGACATTCAAACTGCTCGGCATTTCTGAAAAAGAAGGACTCATTTATAGTTATGTCAGAAATAAATTCTCTTAGTTCAAAAGGGTTATTTTTTAAAAGATCCAATAGTTTGAATGGGTTATTTCCTGTTTTTGATACCCACAGCTTGTATATCTCCTCAAATTTAGCTTCAAGACCCCCTTTTATAAGCAGGCCTGAGTAAGCTTTTACAAGGCGCTTTATCTCTTCTAATTTCTCGGCATACATTTTTAAACCTTTAAAAACCCCTTAATTAATTTTTCTCTATCTTTTAAAGTTAAGAAAAAAGCATCAGGACATAACTTAATCTTTACATTAGCACCAAAAGGAAGCTCTATTATCTCTTCGGTTATTGTATCATAAGTTCCAAAATATTGCATGTTTGTTTCTAAGATTTTTTTTGTATCTTCATCCTCATAAAAAGCCAATATCCCTTCAGTGGCACTAAAAAAGACACTATTTTCGGTAATTTTTAACAAACCTAAAGGCAAAGGGTAAAGATATAATATGTTGCTATGTATAAAACTATTAACTGCTGAAATGAGTTCAGCAAAGCTTGGATTTGAAACCGATATAAAGTTATTTATATAAACATTGAGTAGTGTATTGATTTCGTTAGTAGCGGTTGACACAAAGTAATATAAGCTGTCTCTATGTTTTATGGTAAAGTAAGATGTTTTTTCTGCAGAAACAATTATGTTATTATTCTTTGGCATTACATTTTCTATCTTTTTAAAAATATTTTGAAACATTTTTGCAGAGTTAAGCCCTGAAGTGGCTTTATTTTTAATGAATGAGTAGGAGTTGTACCATGAGAAAAACTTAAGAGGGTTAAGCAAAAATCTTAATATTGATTCAACCGAGTCATTGTTAAATATTGCCTTATTAAAGACAAATATTATTTCACCTATCTTTTGTCCAAAAGACTCTATATTGTATTTAATAAACTCTTCACTATTATCAACATCATAACAGGTTTCAGGCATTAGAATAATATAGTTGTCTATATTTTTAGTAATTTCGTAATGTAAAATATTATGAAGGCGAAAGTCTTTTATACTCGTGAATATCAATTGCTGAGTATCAAGAAAAAGTTTTATTACAGTTTTTTCAATGCCCGTAATTAATTTGACTAAATCATAGTATTCATTAAACCATGTGCTCGGCTCGGTTATATTTTCCAAAATTAGATGTGAGTAATCAAGAATAAAAGTTTTAATTTTTTCAGTAATAAAAATTTTTTCAAAAGTATCGTAAAAAGCTTCTTTTTCCACCGGAGATAATTGACACACGTTTTCAGATAAATTTTCTAACAACGATAGGTCTGAATATGGCACAGTATAAATATTATGAAACGTTTTATTGACGAGGAAAGATTTTGAAGTATCGTTGGTAAGCAAATATATATGAAATCTCCTGTCAGGTATCAACTTATCGATTATTGCCGAGAATAGAAAACCGCTGATTTCAAAACCTGTATTCTCAACAATAAGTGCAAGTTTATTAAATTTATGCATTTCCTGCACAAGCTCAAGAGGGGAGTCATAGAATTTTATTTCTTTAAAATAATTTTTGAGCTGCTCTTTGAGAAGAGTTTTTTTCACCAATGCAAGAATCATTGTCCACTCAGAATATTTAAAATTTTTTCTTTTATTTCATGCAGTTCCAAAATGTAATCAGCAAAATCAGCTACCGCTTTAGGCATTGAGCTTGCAATTGCCGATTCGGGTTTCTGACAAATAATTGTAGCCCCAAGTTTTTTGGCTGTTAAAGCACCCTCTTGGCCGTCATTTCCAAGCCCCGTAAGTTGAAGATGTATCAGCCTATCCTTAAGTCTATAGGCAACATTTGTAACTATTTTGTCAATACAAGGGAAATAAAGCTGATTTGGCTCAGCCTGTAAGAGCTCAATATAGAGCCTGTTTGAATTATTTGTTAGATCCAAATTAAATTTACCTGAGCATAAATATAATTTATCTTCCAAAACAGTTTTTTTTGATAATAATATAACCTCTTTTTGTGAAAACTCTTGAATCCACTCAGAATACCCTTTTTCAAATTCTAAGTCTATGTGTTGAATCAAAAAAATCGGAAGATTTTCTATAGAGGTTAAAAATGGTATTAAATTTCTCAATGTTTTTGGACCACCTGTTGAAACACCTATTGTTAAAGCATAATTTTTTTTAAGGGTGATGTTATTGGGCATTGTAACATACTGAGAGAGGGACTCGCTCACCTTATTTATTTTAAGATTTTTACATATTTTTATCTTTTTTGTCAGGTTATTAACGAAGTTGCTATCAAGCTCTATAGGCTTTTTGACTATTTCGACCACGGTACTTTCTAGAAGGTTAAAAGATTTTTTTATTTCAGAGTCAGAAAGGGATGTTAGCATTATTATTGGTAGCGGTTTATTGGACATAATCGCTTTTGCTACCATATCTCCACTCATTTTGGGCATCATAAGGTCAAGAATAACAAGGTCAGGGTTTAGGGTATAAACCTTCTTTAACGCTTCAATGCCGTCTTTTGCTTCACCTACAATGTCAAATTCATCTTTAAGATTTGATTTTAAAAAGTTTCTGATATATGCGGAATCATCTACAATAAATATCTTAATTTTATTACTCATAATAATGATTTTACCTTTTTAATGAAATTTTCCCTTGTGAAAAATTTCTTTACAAAATATCCGTTTGCTCCATTTTTTAGTGCAAGTTTTATATCGTTTTCATCCCCTTTTGAGCTGAGTATTATCACCGGGACAACCTTATTGCCACTTCTAACCTCTTTTAAAAGGGATATACCATCCATTTCAGGCATTTCTATGTCCGTTATTATTATATCATAATTATTATTCTTAAACAGCTTAAGCGCTTCTGCACCATTTTGAGCTGTATCGACGTCTATATTTTCCTCTTTTAAAAAGTCTGAAATCATTTCTTTTATAAGGTTATTGTCATCAGCTACCAAAGCGGTGTGTTTTTTTGATTTCATAAATTTTTGATTTTCAACTGTGCTATTAATTGGGTATAGGTTTGAGCTTGATATGGTGAGGGGGTTAATTATGGCAATAGGCCTAAAAGTATCATCGACTGCAAAGCCTATTATGTTTGGCACTGATGTTATCACCCCTGTTAACTGTTTGACGTAAAATAATTTTTCACCTTCATACTTTTCAAAAGACAATACCGTTTCTTTTCCCATTACTATTACACCAATGGCATCATATTCTGATTCTGTAGCAAAGAAGTTAGAAATACTTATGTGTTCATATTCTTTTTCGTTATAGATTATCCTATTTGAGCTATTATCTCTAATTAACATATGTTCTTTAATAGAGATAAATCTGTCTATTAGATAAAGAGGAATTGCGACTTTTGCACCTTTTGTAGATAGAATGCCACAATACATAATATTGAATGAGACGGGCATTTCCAGAATGAATTTTGACCCTTTGTTTGAAGTGGATACTTTTATAAGGCCGCCTACTGCTTCTACCCTTTCTTTTACAATATCAAGACCGATACCTCTGCCACTAATATTGTCAATTGCCTCTGCTGTGGAAAAATTAGGTCTGAAAATTAGGTTAATCAACATATTAGTAGAAGCGGTCTTTGCTTCATTTTCAGTTAGTATATTTTGCTCTATGGCTTTTTTTGTAATAGCATCAATATTAATACCTTGTCCGTCATCTTCTACCGTAATTTTTATTTTGCTCCCATGACTGCTTGCAGTGACAATTATGCTCCCCTTATCACTTTTCCCTTTTTCCTTTCTAACTTCTGGTGATTCGATTCCATGAGATATAGAATTTCTGACAAGGTGTATCAGGGCTTCTTCAACAATACTAAAAAATCTTTTATCTACACCTACTTTGTTAAAATTTATATCTATATATATATCTTTATTGAGCTTTGTTGCGGTGTAATGGGCAATATTTTTTATTTTAGGTGTGAGCTCTTCAAGACTTACAAGCGTAATATTTTCGATATGTTGAAAAAGTTCAGAAACCTTGTCTTTATATTTTTTCTTCTCTTTATTACTAACAGGGCTAAAACTGTATTCAACTATTTGAGTTACTTCTTGGGCAAGCTGTCTTAATTGTGCAACTATATCCGTGTTTATTTTTATTCCCGATGTTTTAATTTCATCTTTTTTGATATTTTCTTCCGACTTGTCAATGGGTGCTTCATCCTTGGTTTTTGATGAGACTATGTTTTCAAGATTTTTAAGATGTTGGTCAAACTTGTCAGGGAAATTTGAAATAAGGGTTTCTATCTCGTCGATAATCTTAATAGCTTTTATTTTTGTTTCAGGTGTGTAACCTGCCTTATTTATTGCTTGAAAAAATGTTTCACAAGTGTGTAGTATATCTGCAAATTTTTCAAGCCCCATTATCCCTGCTGAGCCCTTAATCGTGTGAAATACTTTGACAATTTTAAAAACTTCAGAGCTGTCTTTAGGTGACTCAAAAGATTTATTTAAAAAGTCACGGGCTTGACGTATATGGTACAAAACTTCATCAACAAATAATTCTCTTAGTTTGTTATTTTCTATCATTACTTCAATTTATCCAAATGGGCTAATGTTTCATTTAAATTTTTAATGACTGTATCTACATCTTTGCTAGCCTGCTGAGATTCATTGGCAGAATTAAGTGCATCTTTCATGGCAATCGCTAAGTCGTTTGATGTAGTCAGTACATCATTGGTGGCATTGTTCAAGTCTTTGATTACATTGTTAATTTCTATAAGGTGTTTATTTATGTGGTCAGCTTCATTTTTGATGACTTCAAAATTGCCTTTATTTTCCTGCATATGTTCAAAAGTATCTTTTAATAGCTTTTCAGCTTCTTCCACAATCATTACGGAATTTGAGCCTACATCTGTAATGTCTTCAAGCTCTTTCTCTATCTCTTTGCTAAAACCGTATGTTTTATCAGATAATTCCCTTATCTCTTCAGCTATAATTTTAAATGACATACTGTTGGAATCACCTCTTACAGATTCTATAGAAGCGTTTAGTGCCAAAAGATTTGTCTGCTCAGAGATTTCATAAATTGTTTTTAATATTTTACTAATATTATGAGTCTTTTTGTTTAACTGGAATATAGTATCTGTCAAAGTGTCAGTAATCTTTATAACGCTATTGATTTTGTTAAATGACTTTTCCACTTCGTTAAAACCTATCTGAGACGCCTTATCTACTTTATTTGAGACATCAAGGATATGTGACGTTTTGTTTAAAATACTGTCGGCTGAAGTGGTAAGCTCCTGAATTGCAACGTTTGTTTCGGCAAGGCTTGTGTTTTGCTGCGCAAGCATAGTGCTAAGAGATTCGGCAGACATCCTAAGCTCTTTTGACGAAGATGTAAGGCGCATTACGGATTCTTCTATATTTAATAAAATATTTTCTATCTCTTCTTTCCTTCTCTTCTGATTTTCAAGCTCCCTTTTTTGGAATGTGATATCATTGAAAAGTATGATGGTATTTGTAATCTTGCTGCTCTCATCAGTGATTTTCCCAAATCTTACTATGAAGTACTCATTCTTTTTCGGGTCGTAAAGCTCAAATTTATCCTTCTGTTTCGGTGAATTTAAAAAAGCTGTAATATTGGTTTCTAAGCTTTTTAAAGTTTCAGGGATTATGTCCAAAAAATTTTGGTCGCTTAAATCATCAGGTAGACTTAAAAGAGTATTAAAAGAGGAATTTCTATATAAAAAGTTATAATTTATATCTATTACTGCCACCGGTATTGGTAGTCTATTTAAAAGAGTTTCCATTTGTTGTTGTTGGAGAGATATTTTGTCTATAACAGCTTGAATAGTTGTGGAAATCTTATCGTACTCTTCAATATGCTGTTCCTTAAAATCTGATTTACTGCTATTTTCAAGTATATTATTTAAAGAGTTAGTGATTTCTATAATAGGTTTTGTGGAAAACTTATAATAAAATATTTCAGTGATAAGCCAGCATATAAAAAGGGTTAAAAGTCCGATAAAGATAATTACGTATACATTTGTATAGTCGCTTTTTTGTGTGCTTTTGATTTCTATATACTGCTTTGTCATTGGGATAAAATGAGCATTTGGATTTTTATTGGTATCTTTAGTAGTGTAAATAATTTCTTCATTATTAAAATCCACAAATTTGTAGTTTTGATCATTGTGGATGTTTAACTCACTTAGTGCATCAAATTTCATAGGGGTTATTTTGCCAATTTGGACTATATATTTTTCCCCTTTGTAAGTGTATCCGAAATATCCGTTTAAGAGTAAAGAATCTTTTGTTATAGTTTTATAAATTTTACTGCCACCGCTCGATGTGACAGCCACTATTTCTGAGTTTAGACTAATTGTGTTTGAAGGCTTTTCAGCACTTGAATATCTTAATATGAATGAATTTTCTATTTGTTTGTAGAGATTTAATCTTGTATTGTCCCCTAAAGATATATTTTTAACGATATCTTCTATCGCTCCGTTGTTTTGGTCGGCTATAAGATGAAGTTTTATAAAAGAGCTTTCAAGGTAATATGACTCGGCACTTATTTTTGATTCTATCAAATCTACCAAATTTTCCTTAATCATATTTGAATATTTAATATCCAGTTTTTTGATTAAGTTGGAGCTTAGAAGCATAATTGAAAAAAGAAAAATAACAAATAGGGCTGAAAGAAGTACAAGTCTTGAATAAACAATTGATTTGAGGCTAAAAACTTTCTTTATCATAACTTTCTCCGCTTGAAATATTTTTTTGATAATCTTTTAGTATATTTTCCAACTTTGCTATATTTAGATTATAAATAGTGTTATTTTCAAACCTAAAACTAAAATCGCATATGGTCTTTAAATCTGAGTCTATTTTCGTTTTTTGAACAGAATCTAAGATTTCAATAATATTTGGTCTTGTGATGCTGTAAAGTAATACACCTATTGGTTGACCTAACTTAATCAAATATTCTTTTTTCTCAAAATTTGAAATATTGGTAAACCCGTACAAATCGATAACCGGGTAGATTTCACCCTTAATATTTTCAAAGCCTGATATAAATTTCGGTGTCATTGCAAAATTGTAAAAATGTTTTGATAACACAAACATTTCCACATATTTTTCATCTACACAAAAAAAAGTGTCATTTTGTTTAAAAAGGATATACATGCCAAAATTTTACCACAAAAAAAACGAATGACAATATTATTTTATACTAAAATGATATTTTTTAAAAATGATTGTGATATTTTTATAAAGTGATATAAATAACTATTATAACAAATTATGGAGGAGTTATGCCAAGATACAGATCTTACACTTCAACTCAGGGAAGAAATATGGCTGGAGCAAGAGCTCTTTGGCGTGCGACCGGTACAAGAGAGGAAGATTTTAATAAACCTATCATTGCTATTGTCAATTCTTATACGGAGTTTGTGCCAGGTCACGTGCATTTGAAACATATCGGCGATATTGTAGCTGAGGCTATTAAAGAGGCAGGGGGTGTCCCTAAAGAGATGAATACAATCGCAATAGATGACGGGATTGCAATGGGGCATGACGGTATGCTTTACAGTCTCCCTTCAAGGGAGCTTATTGCGGATTCGGTAGAGTATATGCTTAATGCACACTGCGTTGATGCAATGGTGTGTATTTCTAATTGCGATAAAATTACTCCGGGGATGATGATGGCTGCTATGAGGCTAAATATCCCTGCAATATTTGTTTCCGGGGGTCCTATGGAAGCTGGCAAAGCTGAGCTTCGAGGAAAATTGAAAAAGATGGATTTGGTAGATGCCATGGTTGCAGCGGTAAACAGTGAAGTGACAGATGACGAGTCGATTATAATGGAACGTTCGGCATGCCCGACTTGCGGCTCTTGCTCCGGGATGTTTACTGCAAACTCCATGAATTGCTTGGCTGAGGCTCTGGGGCTTGCTTTTCCTGGCAACGGCACAATTGTTGCGACACATAAAAGAAGAAAAGATTTATTTGTAAATGCTGGCAAAAGGATAGTTGAACTGACTAAAGATTATTATGAAAATGATGACGAATCAGTGTTACCAAGATCTATTGCCAATTTTAAGGCTTTTGAAAATGCGATGAGTCTTGATATCGCCATGGGTGGGTCAACAAATACGGTATTGCACCTTTTGGCAATAGCTTATGAAGCCGGAGTGAATTTTACAATGGCAGATATTGACAGGCTTTCCAGAAAGGTTCCCCACTTATGTAAAGTTGCTCCTTCAACTGACAAATACCATATGGAAGATGTTCACAGAGCCGGCGGAATTATGGGAATTTTGGGCGAACTTGACAGGGCAGGTCTGCTTCATACGGATGTTAAGACAGTCCATTCCAAAAGTCTAAAAGATGCACTAAATAAATGGGACATTATGAACAATGATCCTGAGGCTGTTAAGTTTTACAGTGCAGCCCCGGGGAATGTGGCTACATTAGAGCCTTTTTCTCAAGACAATTATTGGGAAGTTGATACTGACAGAGCAAACGGATGTATTAGAAGTAAAGAAAACGCCTACAGTCAAGATGGTGGTCTTGCTGTACTTTATGGAAATTTGGCTGAAGACGGGTGTATAGTTAAGACTGCCGGAGTTGATGCAAGTATATTGACTTTTACAGGTAAGGCGAGAGTATATGAAAGTCAGGAAGCTGCTGTAGATGCAATTTTATCTGACAAAATTAATCCAGGAGACGTGGTCGTTATAAGATACGAGGGTCCAAAAGGTGGTCCGGGTATGCAGGAGATGCTTTATCCTACAAGCTACTTAAAGTCTAAAGGGCTTGGAAAAGTATGCGCACTTATTACAGATGGCAGATTTTCAGGTGGCACATCGGGGCTTTCTATAGGTCATGTTTCCCCTGAAGCGGCAGAAGGCGGGAATATTGCACTTATTAATGACGGGGATACTATAAAGATTGATATACCAAATAGAAAAATTTCAATAGAAATTTCTGACAAAGAGCTGAACAGAAGAAGGGAAGAGGTGGCAAAAAGAGGCTTTAAGCCTTTAAACAGGAAGAGAAATGTTTCCAAAGCCTTATGGGCTTATTCGATATTTACTACGAGTGCCGCTAAAGGTGCGGTGAGAGATATTTCAAAATATGAATAAAAAATGAAAGGTAAACAAAAAAAGCGACCCTTTTGGGTCGCTTTTTTTTACAATCCCAACACATCAAACATACTATAAAGAGCAGGGCTTTTCCCTTTTAACCACTTTGCTGCAGTTATAGCACCTTTTGCAAAAGTATCCCTTGTGTGAGCCTTATGGGTAATTTCTATCCTTTCCCCTTGTCCACAAAACATTACAGTATGTTCTCCAACGATATCGCCGGCTCTAATAGTTTGAATCCCTATCTCTTTGTCAGTCCTTTCCCCAATGAGTCCTCTTCTGCAGTAGACTGCATCTTTATCAAGGTCCCTTTTGAGTGTATTAGCAATTACCTCTGCCATTTTCATGGCTGTCCCGCTTGGAGCATCTTTTTTAAGTCTATGATGAGATTCGATTATCTCAATATCATATATGTCACCTATGGCCTTTGAAACCATTTCTAAGATTTTAAATGTAAGATTGACACCAAGACTCATGTTTGGAGCAAATACAACAGGGATTTGTTTGCCGAGCTCTTTTATCCTTTCGATTTCATTCGGCTCAAAACCTGTACTGCCGATGACAAGCGGTATATTTGCTACCCTGTATTTTTCAAGATTGCTCATTGTTGGTTTTGCACCTGTAAAATCTATTAATACATCACATTTATTTTTTGCGTTTTCTATATCAGATTCAATTTTTATACCTGTTTCCCCTATCCCTGCCAAAGTCCCTGAATCCTGTCCCAAAAACTCGGACTCTGAATATTCGTAGGCAGCTGTGACGTTGGCATTAGCGTCTTCACTGCTAAGGGCTATTATCCTTCTCCCCATTCTTCCGGCTGCACCGATTACGCCTATATTAACCATACATTATCCCTCAATTCTTTAGATTTATTCCAAGGTCTATTAATACTTTTCTAAGTTTGTCCTCATTTGCTTTGGTCATTTTTACAAGAGGTAATCTGATTTCATCCTCAATAAGCCCCATTAAGTATACTGCCTTTTTGACAGGTATAGGATTTGTTTCAAAAAAGATTGCTTTAAAAAGAGGGAAGAGCTTTAAGTGTGTTTCAAGGGCAGTTTTGTAATCTCCCGATTCAAAAGCATCACACATTTTTGCCATAAGTGCAGGCACGATGTTTGTGGCTACTGATATTACACCTTTTGCGCCGATACAGTATAGTGGATAAGACAAGGAGTCTTCCCCGCTTAAAAGTGCAAATTCATCGTCGGTATTAAGAATAATTTCTGTGGCCTGATCAAGTGAGCCGCTTGCCTCTTTTACGCCCACGATATTTTTTATCTTTGAAAGCCTAATGACAGTTTCAGGCAACATATTGCAAGCTGTCCTTCCAGGTACATTGTATAAAATTATTGGTATATCAACAGCTTCAGCAACTGCTTTAAAATGCTGGTAAAGACCCTCTTGAGTAGGTTTGTTATAGTAAGGGGTTATTACCAAAGCGCCATCAGCTCCCGCCTTTTTAGCATGTTCTGTTAAAAATATTGTTTCATGAGTGCTGTTTGAGCCGGTCCCTGCAATTACAGGTACCCTTTTTTTGACCTGATCGATTACTATATCGATTACCTGGCAATGCTCTTCATAAGTAAGTGTTGCTGATTCACCTGTTGTCCCACAAGGAACAATTCCGTCAGTTCCATTTTCGATTTGAAACTCCACCAAGCGTCTTAGTGCTTCCTCGTCAACTTTGTTATTTTTCATCGGTGTTACAATTGCTACAATACTTCCCTTAAACATAACATCCTCCATCTATTAGTATTCAAAAGCTTCCCTGTCTAATTCACCTGTATAAATAACTCTTGCTTCACCCTCAAGGTATACTTTTTTATTTTCAAGATAAATTTTTAGCTTCAGTCCACTTCTTGTGATTACAGTTATAGGAGATTTTAACTTATTATTTTTAGAAGCAATTATTGAAACGGCTGCAGCACCTGTGCCACAGGCAAGCGTTTCAGCTTCAACACCCCTTTCATATGTTCTCATTTTTACAGTGTTGTCATTGACTACTTCATAAAAATCCACATTTGTCCCTGCAGGTGCAAAATGATCGTGATAACGCAAAAAAGCACCTGATTTTACAATATCAACACTTTCGATATTATCAGTTTCAATGACAGCGTGTGGGACACCTGTATTTATGTAAGATAACTTATAATCATCCACATTAAAATTTAATTTTTCATCAAAAGGTTGCGTAAGTTGTACCTTAACATTAACCCCTTCTTTTATTTCAGCTTCTATTATCCCGGCAAGGGTTTCAAATTTCATTCGTTTACCTGCTATATTATTAAGGTAGGCAAATCTGGCTGCACATCTTGAGCCGTTACCGCACATTTCTGCTACAGAGCCATCAGAGTTGAAAAATGCCCATTTAAAATCTGCCACTGTTGACTTTTCTATAAAGATTATCCCGTCTGCCCCCACTGAAAGTGATCTTTTGCATACCTTCTCAATAAAGTTCTTATTGTAATCAATCTTTTTATCCCTGTTATCTATAAGGATAAAATCGTTCCCCGAGCCACTCATTTTTGTGAATTTTATCATATTAACCTCTTGAAAAGTTTTTACTTATATTAAGTTCTTCAATGACTTTACTTTTAAGTTTTTGCATATTTTTCTTTACCTTTTCAGATAGTGTCATATTCATTTGAATACTTTCTACCTGAATTCCAAAAAGTACTATCTCTTCGGGTCTGTCACCGATGAGCTCAGCTGCTAAAAGTATATCTTTCAGCCCCATCTGGTGGGGGGAAAGCTTACTTTCAAATATTGGGTCGATATCTTGACCTTCTGCACGGATAACTGTTCCAGGCTCAAATCCCATATCTATTGCATCTACAATTATCAACTTATCTGCCCATGCAATATAGTTTAGGAGGTCAAGCCCTAGAGTTCCACCTTCGACAATTTTTAATTGCTCATCTTCCAGAATTTCATTTTTAAGTTCTTGAGTAATGATGACACCGGCGCTATCGTCATCCATAAGCAGATTGCCAAGTCCAAGGATTAAAATATTTTTCATACTCGAAAATAACACTAAATAATTTAAAATTCAACATTATTTAAGGCAGTGTATCTGAGCTTTCTGTTTAAAGGGTTAAAATAGGATATTTTTTGTCTTGATTAAATAAGGTATTTATATTAGAATTTTTCTAAATTGGAGGCTAGTATGAGAGAAAGATATCTTTTTTTGAAAAAAGAGATAACAAGACTTAGAGATATGTTTGAGCATCTGCCATTATCTTACAGAGAAAAGTTAAAAGAATATGAAGAGGAATATGATTTGTTGAAAGAGAGTATCCGTGAGGAAGATTTAAGATGGGCGGATGAAGAGTTTTCAAAATGGTATGAAAGATATATGGTGTATGAGGTTATGACAACAATAAGGCTATCAGAGGGTTAAAGTCAGTAAAACACTTCTTTTAAGTACAAACCTTGTGGGGGAGCAGTAGGTCCTGCAAACTCCCTATCTTTTTTTTCCAAAATATATTTTACTTCGCTAAATGGTGCATCTTTTTTGTACAGAAATATTGTTGTACCGACAATATTTCTTACCATGTTATGCAAAAAACCGTTTGCGTTGATTTCAAGGTTTATAATTTCGTTTTCCATGTTTATGTTGATGAAGTTTATTGTGCGAATATTGTTGTCTTTGATACTTTTTTTAGTGCACATACTTGAGAAGTCGTGCTCCCCTACAAAATAATCCAAATAACCTTTTAATTTTTTAATATCAATTTTTCTCCTAAACCACCACACTCTGTTTCTCAATAAAGATGACCTATTTTCCCTTGTGAGTATTTTATAAACGTATGTTTTTGATTTGGCACTTTTTTGAGCATGAAAGTTATGTTCCACATCTTCACAGCTAAGTATTGTAATGTCATTACTTAAAAGACTGTTAAGCCCCAATCTAAGAGAGTCATTGTTGATGTATTTTTCAGCCCTGAAATTAAAAACCTGCCCTAATGCATGAACTCCGGTATCTGTCCTCCCTGAGCCGATTATGCAGACCCTTTTTTTGAATATTTTTGAGAGCTTTTCCTCAATTTCACCTTGGACGGTTCTTAAATCTTTTTGGATTTGCCATCCGTGGAAATTTGTGCCGTCATATTCTACGATACATTTTTTATTATAGTATACTGATTCCATAACACCCTGCTATTATTGAAATTATTAAGACAATATCCCACTTTCTCATTTTTTCGACGGTCAATATGTGTTCCCAATTTGTTCTATAATTTAGTGTGATTGAAATCTGCTCCGCATAATAAAAAACTCTATTAAAAAGCGGTATTAAAAATGTATGAAGGGAGAATAGCAGTTTTAAACCTTTTTTAGGAATTATCCCTCTTAGCTTTTGTGCGGTTATTATTTTATCTGCCTCTTCAAAAATTAGAGGGATAAACCTTATAGCAATTACACTTGAGGTAGCCATTTCCGTCGGATTTACTCCAAATATCTTAAGCGGTTTAAGAATTATGTAAACTATTTTAACTATATCTATCGGTTTTGTAGATATTGTAAAAAGGGAAGAGATTACAATCATAAGTGTAAATTTGGAAGTGTATAAAAATGCAGCGGTGTAATTTAGACCGTTAGCATTGTCATAAAAAAGTTGAATGACAAATGTAAATATCAAAAGGTACCTAAAAGGCTTCAAAAGTGACAATATTTCCATCGGCTTGATGTTTGATAGGTAGACTATTAAGACAGTTATAGCTGTGTAAAATGTAAAGTTTATTAAGTCGAATTTAAGCCCTATAAAAATTAAAAAAGCGATTGCGGATAAAAATTTTGTGATAGGGTTTAGATTGTGGATAAAAGAGTTTCTATGGATATACTTGCCAATTATTATCTTGTTCATAATAAGTTTTGCTGCATGAAAATCCCAACTGGTCCTGTAATCATCATATCGCCGAGAGGGGACGCAAAGATTATATCTCCCCCCTCATTGACCAAACTCCTTCTTTGCGGACCAGTTACCAAAATTGGAAGATTTTTATATGAATAGGGCTTGAACATTTTTGCTCCGTGCCCTTTATCATCATATATCTCTTTGTTGGCTATCTTGCCGTTAATGAGCTTGTCAATAAAATATTTAAACTTTTCGGGGGTCAGCATTTTTGTATGATGTTCAAAAAAACCTAAAACTTTGTAATCTTTGTCCACCAAACATGCAAAAGTATGGCCGTTTCCAATATCAACTGTCACTGCAGGCCATTTTTCATTATTATAAACGGCACCAAGTGCTGCTATGATTGCTGTATCCGTAATGCTGAAGTTTTTGACTCCGTTTTGAGATAACGCATTGTAAATACTGTTAAACCTGGAAAAAGTGGTTTCTATTGTGTGATTTGATGAAAAGAAAGCGTTTTTAAGACCATCTTTCAAAAAATCTTCCAAGAAATTCATCCTTGTGACTCTGTCAGACTGCCCCTGAATATATCCATGGTCCTGTACGGCAACATTATACTCTAAATCATAATTGTCGTATATTTTCAAAAGAGTATCTATAAGGTTAAAATCTATTTCTGATAAAAATATATCCGGATTTTCAACAGCTTCAACCAAATTAAAGCCCAAGTCAGCTACTTCGCTTAGGTCATCCCTAATGGTTTTTGCCGCCTTTTTTTCTACAAACACGGAAAACCCTTTTTTAAGATGATTTTTGAGTGCTGAAACTATCGGGCCGCCTCCAATCAAACTGCCACCAATAAAAATATCTCTGCTATAATTTTCTATTTTATCAGCGAATATTTTGGTAGGGGATGGATAGACTAATTTGATAAAATTTTCTGGCCGCTGGCCATCACAGTATATTAGAATATCCTGTGTGCCAGCACCAATGTCTATTGCAACTGAAAACTTACGCTTCTTTGTTATTGTCGGCTTCCTTTTTCTCTGCAGTTTTTTTGTCAGATTCAGGAGTGATGTCTATAGCATCTTCGGTTTCTTTAGCCGCCTTTTTAAAGTTTTTAATGGCTTTCCCCATCCCTTCTCCAATCTGAGGGAGTTTTCCTGCACCAAAAATAACAAGTGCTATTACTAATATTATTAAAATTTCTTGTGTTCCAAGTCCAAACATATCAACCTCCAAATTTGGGTTTCACATTATTATATCTTTTTCTTTTTCAAATCAATAGGTTTCTTATATGTTTTTATGTTTTTAATATCTTCCCCTTTTTACACTAAAAATAAGAGAAATTAAAGCATAAATACCAAGCCAGATGTATCCGTACTTTGAAAAAAAGCTTCTTTTATTGCTATCAATGTTGACATTAGCTTCTATTATGTCTTGTTTATTGTTGCCAATTTTATTTATTATTTCACCTTTTTCGTTGATATAGGCTGATATGCCCGATTGGGTTACTCTTATCAACGGTCTCATAAACTCTTTAGCCCTCACGATATCAATGGCAAGATGTTGAACTCTGCCTAAAGTATCTCCAAACCAACTGTCATTTGAAAGTATGACAAGCATGTCAGGTGATTTATCTTTAAAAGCATTAAATATTATATCGTAAAAAGCACTTTCATAGCATATTAGAGGGAGTATATTGATATTGTTTGAGTTAAATACCTTGTGCACTTTTCCCCTTGAAAAATCTTTTGCATCCCCAAAAAAGTATCTGCTGATAGGGGCTGTGATTATTTTAAGCGGGAAATACTCGCCGAATGGGACAAGGTGCATTTTGTCATAATATTGGTAGCTACCTTTTGAGAAAAAGAAAGCACTATTGTAGTAATTTAATTTTTGGTCATAGCGGATATTTCCGAGCAGCAAATCTTTTTTTAGTGAAGATTCTGTTATATATCCAAAAGTTAAGTTGTCAGCTTGAATGAAAAAAGGGAAAACAGATTCCGGTAAAAGGATTAAATCTGATTTTGATTTTGATGCAATCTCTATCATTGAGATTACCAAATTTTTTATTTCTTCCCTTTTTTCAGGTAGCCACTTCTCTTCCTGTTTATAGGCAGGCTGTATTATAGATATATTTAATGATTTGTTGTATTTTATTTCTGGCTTAATGACATTTGATGTAAGCAGCAATAAGATAACGACACCGGTCGGGATAAGTTGCTTGGTATTTTTTTGTGAAAGCACTTTGTAAAGGGATAGATTGACAAGGATAATTATTAAAGATACGCCGTATTCGCCAAATATTGAGTAGAAATTTGTAAAGATTTGAGAATTATATGGTATTAGCCCGAGGTTAAGCCAGGGGAATCCGGTAAAAATTTTTGACCTTAAGATTTCGATTACTACAAACACTAAAGCTGAAATAACAATTTTATCTGTTTTTAAATTCAGATAAAAAAAGAGCAAAAGATATATCGACATGTAAAGGGATAATCCAAATACCGCAAGAATCCCTATGATTAGCGGCGCCCCTCCAAAGTGGCTAACGGAGGAATTAATCCAAAACAGATTGAAAAAATAATATGTGGTTGAAAAAATCAGTGTCTTAGTAAAAAAATATTTTTTGTCTTTAAGAGAAAATAATATAGGAATAAAACTGATAAAGCTTAGCCACCACAAATCTAACCCCGGTGATGAGAGTGTGAGCAGTATAGCACTTAGAAGGGGTAAAAATATTAATTTCATTATTCTCCCTAAATATAATTGAATATTATTTTGCCCTGTTTCTATATTCCAAAATAATTAGCGGGGCAACAAAAATCATTAATTGAATTTTAAAATAAATCAAGGTAATATTATCTATGAAGCTTCAATATTAATATGTGTCTATTATTAATGAAGTGTAAAATATAAAATATATACAATGCATAAGGGGGCAAGTTGATGAGCTTTACTTCAAAATTATTGGATGATAAAAAAATTTTTGTTGTTGAAACACCGGAGAGGATTGATGCTGCAAACTCTCCTGAGTTGAAAGATATGATTTCAGATACTGTTTCCAAGGGGATTTTTAAGATAGTAATTGACATGAGTAAGACAAACTTTATCGATTCAAGCGGCTTAGGTGCGCTTGTGTCTAAAATATCTATTTGTAAAAATAACAATGGGGATGTCAGGCTTGTGGTTTTGAGTGACAGAGTACTGGAAATCCTTGAAATTACCCATTTAAATAAGATTTTAAAGTTATATAAAACGATAGATGAGGCGATAGCAAGCTTTACGGAGGGTTGATATTATTAGACCTGTTTACTTGAATGAGCCTGATTATTCTAAAGAACTTTTCTTAATCCCGCCAAAATATAAGGGGAAAATATTAAACAGACTTTTTTTGCTGTATGGTAGTGATACAGGTAAAAAGATTTATGATGAAATAGAGAGGCTTGTAAAGGTACATCATGCTTACATAAAAAAAGGATTTGATTTTATTCCCGAGAACAGAGAAAAGTTTACTTCCCGTGATACTGTTCTCATAACATATGGAGATATGATTGTGGGGGGGAATAAAAAGCCACTAAAACATATAGCTGATTTTTGCAAAAAATATCTTAAAAATGTGTTTAATTCAGTTCATATTTTACCCTTTTACCCTTACAGCTCTGATAGAGGATTTTCTGTTAAGAATTTTACCGAAGTTGACCACAGAATCGGCACTTGGGAAGATATACATAATTTGAGCAAAGAGTTCTCACTCATGTTTGATGGTGTTTTTAACCATATATCATCAAAAAGTGCATGGTTTCAGTCATTTTTAAACGGTGACCCCGAATTTAGAGACTTTTTTATCACGATTTCAACCTCAAAGATGATATCTGAAGAGCATCTGAAGCTTATTGTGAGGCCAAGGACAACTCCTCTATTTACTGAATTTCTTACCATTGACGGGCCAAAACTTGTTTGGACAACTTTTAGCAGTGACCAAATCGATTTAAACTTTAGGAATCCTAAGGTACTCACGAAAATGATTCAAATATTACTTTTTTATGTCAGGATGGGAGCAAGTCTCATTAGGCTTGACGCTGTTACTTATCTTTGGGAGGAGTTGGGGACAGAGTGTGCTCACCTGAAGGAAACTCATGCAATAATTAAACTTTTTAGGGATATATTGGATATAACGGCGCCATATGTAAAACTTGTAACAGAGACCAATGTGCCTCATGAGAAAAACATACAATATTTTGGAAATGGGTATGATGAAGCTCAGATGGTATATAATTTTGCTCTTCCGCCACTTGTTTTGCATGCGTTTTTAAGGGAAGATACTACTGTTTTATCAAAATGGGCTTCTACAATAGACAGTCTTAACGATTATGCAACTTTTTTTAATTTTCTTGATTCTCATGATGGAATAGGGGTTTTGCCTGTAAGCGGTATCTTGGATGAAAGGGAAATAAACTACATGGTGTTGAAAACTATTGAAAATGGTGGATATATCTCCTACAGGACAGACCAAAATGGTGAAGAGGTTCCATATGAGCTAAATATCACCTGGTACAGTGCATTAAATGGTGATTCCACAGTCGAAGATAAGGGGATAAAAAAATTTATTGCCTCTCGTGCTATTGCACTCAGCTTAGTGGGGGTGCCTGGTATCTATATTCATGGGCTTCTCGGCACAAAAAATGACGGGGAAGCAGTGTTAAAAGAGAAACAAACAAGGAGTATTAATAGAAAAGTTTTTAAATATAAAGAGATAAAAGAGATTTTAGATGATAAAGATGCCATTCAATCAAAAATTCTGAATTTGTTGACAAGGCTAATTGCTATTAGAAGTAGTGAGAAAGCTTTTAGTCCAAATTTTAAACAAAAAATTTTTGAGATAGACAACAGACTGTTTTGTGTTTTCAGATATCTGAATGATGAAGATGAATGTATTTTGAGTATAACAAATGTGTCTGACGATATAATTAAAATTGATTTATCAAAATTTAAAAAATATTTTTGTTCTGATAAAAATATTGATATCGTATCGGGCAGGGAAATTTTATTGAATCAAAATTTTTTGATTGAAGGTTATCAGGTTATTTGGATTAAAGGTTTTTTAAAAGGAAATATTCAGGATTTTTGAAAAAATTTAATTAAACTGTTTGATTTTATTGCATGTTTATAAAATTGTGTTAAAATTAAAACGTGCATAGTTTATTTTAATGGAGGAAGTAATGAATCCAAATGTTGTACCCCGAAAGTTAATTGGTCTTAATGAGCTCAAGGTAAATGATATAAAACTTAGAAGGCTTTTTATATTGATTGATGGGAAAAAGGACTTGAATGAGCTGGCAGATTCGTGTCATATGGATTTGCAGGAATGTGTTGAAAAGATAAATGAACTAAAAAAGCTCTCTGCCGTTGATGTTGATGAAGATGAACTATCAGGTTCAAGTGGTGGGGATGTACTGGATGAATATAGTCTTGAATGTTCAGATTTTAATGATTGCCTTATTAAGTCCTTATCTTTATTTATAGGGCCTGTTGCATCGCTGATAGTTGAGAAGAATGTTCAAAAGAAAGAGAAGATGAATGTTTATCAGATGCACACTATTATAGAAAACCTTTCCAAAGAGATAGATAAGATTGAGGACAGAAAGAAGTTTATTGATTTGATGAAAGGGAAGATAACTGATAAATTGAAGAATTAGATTTTATTATAACCGGAGGTTGTTATGTTTAAAAGTATTCAATCCAAGATTAACTTTGCAATTTTTATTGTATTACTGATTATTTTTGGTGCTTTTTATTTTATTATGGATCAGCAGAAAAAAACAGAAATTATGGATCAAAAGCTGAAACAAGCACAGGTTATTTATCAACAGCTGGATTATTTGAAAACATGGATTGGTAAGAATGGCGGTATATGGATTAAAGATATAAAAGATGACAGGTATATTGTAAAAGAAGGAAGATATGCGAGGAAAAATACATCTATTGTGCTGGCAGAGCTTTCCGATGCAAGTTTGGGTAATAAGGATTATAAATTTAGGGTTGTGAGTCCAAAGCCACTTAATCCTAAAAATTTATCTGATGCTTTTGAAAACCAGGCATTGATGAAATTTAGAACAATGAGTCCTGATGCTGAGATATATAAGTTTGATTTTGATAAAAAAATACTACGTTATGTTAAACCGATGGTTACTTCACAATTTTGCCTTAAATGTCATCCTAATTATGAACTTGGCAGCATTGAGGGTGGAATAAGTATTACAATACCGATAGAGGATATCATTCAGCAAATTAAGCAAAACCGTATTTATTATGCTTCATTTTTTGGGATTACCATGGCAGTCTTGCTTGTAATTATGGTTTATTTGATGAATGTAATTGTCGTTAAGCCTATAAAAAAACTGACTGATCAGGCAGATAAGATTAGTACGGGCGAGATAAATGTATCTGCCGAAATCCATCGGGAAGATGAAATTGGAGAGCTTTCAAAAGCAATCGAAAGATTAAGAATCAGTTTCAAAAAGATGATGAACTTGAAATAAATTAAAAGCGGAAAGCCTCAGTTGGCTTTCCGCTTTTTTTATTGAACATAAGATTTTTTACCCAAAACCTAATCTATACCTGTCAGGTCAACCCCTTTTTCACGATATTCATTGAGCTTATTACGCAATGTCCTAACAGTAATACCTAAAAGCTCTGCAGCTTTTGTTCGATTGCCGTCAACTTCTCTAAGGGTTTTTAATATAAGCTCTTGCTCCATCTGAGAAATTGTGAGTCCGGCTTCTAACTTGATATTGTCATGCTCTTTGGTAATATTAATTTCGTATGAAGTCGCTGGGGTTATCTGTCCATTTGGAGGTGTGTCATTAAATGTTATGCCGTGCAAAAATAAATCCCTTGGAGTAATGTATTTTTCTTTGGAGAGTATTACTGCTCTCTCGATTGTATGCTCTAACTCTCTGACATTTCCCGGCCAATCGTAATTTAGTAAATGATTAACTGTGTCTTGAGAGAGCTCTTTTAAAGGTTTTGAATTGATTTCGCTATATTTTTTTATAAAAAAACTGACCCTGTAACATTATTTGTGTAAATCCTCATTTTGTTATCTACAATATTAACCATTCGTAAACCTGTCAATCCTTTCCTGAAAGTAAATATACAATTGCGGAT
The DNA here is from genome assembly GCA_022813675.1 of Deferribacteraceae bacterium V6Fe1. Lineage (GTDB taxonomy): Bacteria > Chrysiogenota > Deferribacteres > Deferribacterales > Deferrivibrionaceae > Deferrivibrio > Deferrivibrio metallireducens. The sequence goes on from CP063375.1 coordinate 1,123,329, forward strand.
ATATTTTTGACCAATCCCTTATCCTGCCATTCCATTTACTTGATATGTCATTTATCGCTAAATACAGCAATTTAAACAATGATTCCTCTGTAGGAAATACCCCTCGATTTTTAGTGACCTTCTTCAATTTACTATTAAAACTCTCTATAGGATTAGTAGTATAAATAAGCTTCCTAACTTCTGGTGGATATTTAAATAACGTTGAAAGTTCCAACCAATTGGTTTCCCATGATTTTATTACGTTTGGATACTTCTTTCCCCATTTTTCATTTAATCTATCTAATTCAATTCTTCCAGTTTCTTCCGTTGGAGATGTATAAATGGCCTTTAAGCCCCTCGCTAATTCTTTCCTGTCTTTATAAGATACAAACTTCAGAGAGTTTCTTACCTGATGAACTATACATCGTTGAATTTCAGATTCTGGATATACCGCCCTGATAGCTTCATTTAAACCTGGTAAACCGTCTATACTGAATATAAGAACATCTTCAACACCTCTGTTCTTAAGTTCGTTTAGTACTGACAACCAAAATTTCGCTGATTCAGTCTCCATTATCCATATACCAAGGCATTCTTTTTTACCTTCAAGAGTAATGCCTATTATTGCGTAAACTGCTACGTTTTTTATAACACCATCAAGTCGCATCTTGTAAAATAATGCATCAAGGAATACAATTGCATAAATTGGCTCTAAGGGTCTATTTTGCCACTCTTTTGCTCTTTCAAGAACTTTATCTGTAATCCTACTGATTGCCTCAGCTGAAAACTCAAGGCCGTATAAAGATTCCATGTGGGCCTGGATATCTCTTGTTGTCATACCTTTGGCATACATCGAAATTATATGTTCTTCTATACCGGTAATATCTGTTTGACGTTTTTTCACTATTTTTGGATCATATTCTCCATTACGGTCTCTTGGAACCGATAATTCTATCTCTCCATAATTTGATTTTACTTTCTTATTGCTGTAACCGTTTCGTGAATTGTTTGTTTCTTTGGATGATTTGTCATAACGGGAATAACCTAATAATTCTGTTAATTCTCCCTCATAAATTGTCTCTACTACATCCTTAATAATTGAAGATAATATCGATTGCAAATCTTCTTGGGTATTAAGCTTACCTTCTTTAAACAATTTTCTTATTTCATCCTTGTCGATAAACATATAAATCCTCCTGTTCGTTCTTTAGTTAACATATTTTCAGAAGGATTTACACAGTTTTAGTTACAGAGCCAAAAAACTTGTCATAGCCAAAATGTCTTCTTTTCTTTTTCTTAAAGGGGGCAATTCGATATTTATTACATTTAGCCTATAGTATAAATCCTCTCTAAAATTACCTTTTTCCACTTCTTCTTTTAAATTTCTATTGGTAGTGGCTATTATTCTAACATTTATCTTTTGTTTTGCTGTGGAACCGAGCCTTTCTATCTCTTTCTCCTGCAAGACTCTCAAAAGCTTAGCTTGAAGATTTAACGGGACCTCCCCTATTTCATCCAAGAGGAGTGTGCCTCCGTCAGCAAGTTCAAATTTACCGGGCTTTTTATTTACAGCCCCCGTAAATGCACCTTTTTCATAGCCAAAAAGTTCGCTTTCGATGAGGCTTTCGGGGATAGCAGCACAATTTATAGCAATAAATTGCCCCTTTCTTCTGCTGTTTTCATGAATAAATTTGGCGACAACCTCTTTACCAGTGCCTGATTCCCCTGTGATAAGGACGGTAGCCTCAGTAGGAGCTATATCTTTTGCTATATTGAAGACCTCTTCCATAAATTTACTTTTGAATATTAAATTTACTTCCCCCTCTTTTTTCCCATGCTTTACTTCCTGTATTTCAAACACTCTTGAAATCATCTCTTCAACAACGTGAAGAGGGAAGGGTTTGATTATAAAGTCGAAAGCACCTTCTTTTAAAGCTTTGATGGCATTATCAACTGTGCCATATGCGGTGATAAAGCATATGGGGGTGTGAATTCCTGCGGATTTAAGCATTTCGTACATTTTAAGCCCGTCAACCTTTGGCATCCTTATGTCCGATATAATCAAATCATAAGTTTTTTTCATTGCCATATCAAAACCTTCACTCCCATCTGAAGCTGTATCCACGTCAAAGCCAAGCCTTTTTACGGTTTCAAGAAGTGCACTTTGCATATTATCATCATCATCCACTATCAAAATACTTCTTTTGTCAGCCATAACCACCTCTTGAATAAATTTATTTTGGAATTATTAGCTTAAAGCTTGTGTACTCATTAGGTATGCTCTCAGGGATAATATTTCCGCCGTGAGCTTTTATGATTTTATAGACTATTGATAAACCAAGCCCTGTTCCTTTTGCTTTTGTGGTTTGAAAGGGGATGAATAGCCTGTTTAAGAAATCTTTAGGGATTCCGTGCCCATCGTCAGTTATTTCAATTTCTGAATATTTGTCGTCAGAAGATGAGCTAACTATAATTTTTCCACCATTGTCAACTGCATCAATAGCATTGTGTATAAGATTCATTATGCACTGTTTTGTTAATTCAATATCGCAATAAATAGTGTCATTTTCACCTATTTTGTTTATAAACTGAATATTTTTATCTTTCATAAGATGCATCAAATAAAGGACTACGTCGTCTACAATATCTGCAATAAAGTATAACTGTTTTTTTACCTTAACATCTTTAGTAAAAAGCAGAATGTTTGAAATTGTGCTGTTTATGGTTTTTATCCCCTTTAGTATGGAGTTGGTGAGGTTGACTTTGGGCTCATCCCCTTTTAAATCCCTTTGCAGAAGGGAAGTGAAAAGCTCTATACTGCCAAGAGGGTTTCTGATTTGATGGGCAATATTTGCAGCCATCTCACCCATAAGGGCTAGTTTTTCGTGCCTCTGCTTTTCAATTTCCATAAGTTTTAGATTAGTTATATCATCAAATATGTAAATCAAGCCGCTAACATTATTCATATTAAATTTACTTACGCTAACTTTAAAGTAGTTGTCTTTAATATTAAATTCGAACAAGCCTGTTTCTTCAAAAGTATATAATAAATTTAAGAAATCATTTCCAAAAATTTTTACTAAATTTTCAGCTATATTGTTTTTAAGAAGTATCTCTTTGTCGCTGTTTACGGTAAGGATTCCGCTACTGCTGTTCATTAAGATTGTGTCTACAAGCTCTCCATATTCTTTTAGTTGTTGGTTTTTAGTTTTGATTTCATCTTTAAGCCTTGCCACTTCACTTTTGAGTGCTTCATAACTTGCAGTGAGGTTGTTTGATGCTTCACTGAATATCTTGAAGGCTTCATGTAGTTCATTTATATCTATTGATTTCTTAGTTTCTTTTTCCAATTTAAATCCTCTAATTCCATCACGGCTTCTTTGTAAAAGGATGAATTTTTATATTTATTTGATACTTCTGTAAAATGTTTTAAAGCATTTGCTTCATCTTTGTTTTGAAGATATATTTTTCCCAAATAATAATGGGAATCCCCTAACATACCGTCATCCGTATTTTTCAAAGCTGTAACCTTTTCAAAAAATTGCTTGGACTTGTCGTAATTGTTGACGTTATAAAAATAAATTCCGCCATTTAGCAACAATCTTATAAGCTCTTGGTTGGTATAATTTTCGTAATTGAATATTTCATTGTAAAAGTTTTCTACTATTTGATTATCGTTTATTTTCTCAATCATTTTTGCTCTTAAGATAAACGCTAATTCCCTGTTTGCCGTATATTTTTTGAGTTCGTTCATACCTTTTACGGGATTTGTTTTATAAAATTCATTTGCTAGAAACCTTATTTGATTGATATCGAGCTTATTTATGTCGTAATCAGCCGTATTTTCATTTAGTAGCATCTTGATGATAAAAATATCGTTATTTCTTACCCCTTTTATATTTCGTATGATTTCCTTTGCTTTTTGGATTTCTCCAAGTGAATAATAAGCATACGCCACGTAACTGAAAACAGAATCTCTTGTGTTTTCAGTCAAATATTTGAGCCATGAGATGTTATCATAGTAAGTTTTTAGGATGTCGATATGGTTACCTTCTTCTGCCAACTTACTGAATTTGTGTAATAAATTGGAATTCAATATTTCTTTTAATTTGTTGCTATGTTTTCCATTTTCTATATTTATAAAGTATTCTTTCAGAAAGAGCAAAGTAGTATCAATGTTGCCTGTAGTGTCAAGCATTGTGATGTATTCGTAATAAGCATTATCAAGCAAGTCTTTCCATCTGTCAATATTTGTAAGCTCTTTGTTTGTGGCCATGTATCCTTGAGCTTGTTCAATCACGTCGTGATATTTTCTATTATTAAAAAGGGCAATTATTTCCTTAAATCTAATGTCCTCAAGGATTGAGTTTATCTCTTTTTTAAATTTTGTGTCTGGGAATTCATTTAAGAGTCTGCTGAGCTCGTTTTTAGCCATATCGAGATTGCCGCTTTTGAAATAATTTTTTGCATTTTCCATATAGATTTTCTGTTTGACATCATATACCTGGCTAAGATAAGGGGAGTCAAAGAAAGATGACTCAAAAATCTTAATATATTCAAGTGCGTTATCAAGCATCTTTTCTCTGAAATAAGATTCAATTATTAGTAAATAACCTTCAGATTTGATATTAACATCAATATCGGAATTTAAAACATCTCTTAAAAACTCTATCCAATAGTCAGTTATATTTCTTTCCAAATATTTTTTGGCATACCTGAGCGCAGAAAGTTGCCCCCCTTTTTTGTTAAAATATTTATTTTTTGCATCAAGGTAAAGTTGGTCCGCAAGTTTATCTTTTCCAGTTTTTTCCAAAATTTGGGCTGCTTTAAACATTGCCAAATCTGCATATTTCCCTTCAGGATAAAGGTTGTAAATCTTCTCGTTTATTGAAATTGCCTTGTCATAAAATTCTTTTTTTTCAAGAATTGATGCAAAGTTGTATAAGATATCTTCTCCTAACTCGTTATATTCAATATCGCTATCAAGTATTTTGGAAAAGTACTCATATGCGGCATTTATGTCTTTTAACTGATTATAAAGCATACCTATTTTTGCATAAAGCTTAATATTATCCACTTGAAACTTACTGAGCATTTCCCTGTAACTTTCGATTGCCTTGTCATATTGCCCTATGTTTTCATATATCTGTCCAATCTTTTCGTATGCTTTTTTGGCAAGCTCAGTGTCTGGCATAGTGCTGATAATGTTTCTGTATTCAAAAATTGCTTCAAAGTATAGGCCTGCGCTCTCTTTTGCAATTGCGGAATTCCAAAGAGCATCTATGTAAAGGTAGCTGTTTGAATATCTCTTGGCGAAATCTTCAAATATTGCAGATGCTTGCACATAATTTCTATCTGAAAAACGCCCTAATCCCATATAAGCTTTGCCAAGCAAGAAATACGCTTCCTGACCGTATATGTCATTGCCATGTTTATTAATAAAGTCATTTATTTGATTGATTGCGTTTTGATAGTCTTCATTTTCAATCCTATTTTTTATTGTTAAAAGTTCCGATTCTGCCACAGGGTCTTTTACAATTTCTTTGCCAACGACAGCTTTCGGATTTTCTATGATATTTTGGATATTGAAATTGCTGTTTACTTTCCTTTTTGTAATAAAGATTTTCACCTCTTTTTCTCCGACAACTGTGTCAATACTTGCAGGTGTTTTTAGATTTATTACCAGTTGATTATTCATTGAGTTAATATTTTCGATAAAGTTATCCTTAATATTATCAACTTTAATATCAAGATTTTTATTAAAAGTTATAGTGGCTGTATTATTTTCAATTTTTGAATTTATGACTTTTATGTTCTCAATTTTAAGTAAAAGCTCTGTGGCAAAGCTAAGCTGTTTTATGAGAATTTCCCCCGCGAATAGCTGAATGTTACTAATTGTAAGTATTGTAAAAATTAAAATTATTTTTCTCATATAACAAAATATAGCAGAAAATAATGAATATTTAAATATTTTAAATCGGTTATAGTATTTTTCCTATATTACATTTATTTCCTTCCGGGGGTTGACAAATGAGTATAATATGTTAGCCTTACCATGTTATGTATTACTTAACACCAAAAGCTAACCAAAAAATAAATATCTTAAACAGCATCGTAATTCTTTTTTAACAGTTTTACAATATGGAGGATGAATGAGCGAAAAACAAAAAATTGTTGTTAATAATCTATTCAAAATTTTTGGCCCCACCCCTGAAAAGGCTATGAAGCTTATAAATCAAGGGCTGACGAAGGATGAAATATTTAAAAAAACAGGTAATAATGTCGGGGTGCAAAATGCATCATTTTCTATAAATGAAGGTGAGATATTTGTCATAATGGGCTTGTCAGGCTCAGGTAAATCTACGCTTGTAAGGATGCTTAACAGATTGATAGAGCCTACCAGTGGTGAAGTTATAATTGACGGTAAAGATATTACAAAAATGAAATACAATGAGCTTATCAGCTTGAGAAGGACACAGATGAGTATGGTCTTTCAATCATTTGCTCTTTTGCCTCATTTAAATGTTATTGATAATGTTTGTTTCGGTTTGGAGCTTGCAAAAGTCGATAAGAAAAGCAGATATGAAAGAGGCATGGCTGCCCTTGAACAGGTAGGCCTTGCTCAATACGCTAAAAGTATGCCTGATGAGCTATCAGGCGGGATGCGTCAAAGGGTGGGACTTGCAAGAGCTTTGGCAGTAGACCCGCAAATTTTGCTTATGGATGAGGCGTTTTCCGCGCTTGATCCCCTAATAAGAAGTGAAATGCAAGACGAGCTTTTGGAGCTGCAGTCAAAACAAAAAAGGACAATTGTGTTTATTTCCCATGACTTGGATGAAGCTATCAAATTAGGTGACAGAATAGCCATAATGGAAGGTGGCAAGATTGTTCAGATAGGGACTGCGGAGGAGATACTAAAAAATCCCGCTGATGATTATGTTAAGGCATTTTTTAAAGGGGTCGACCCCGCAAATATTTTGACAGCCGGTGACCTACTGAGAAAAGATACTCAAGTGACGGTAATAAGGCATCCCGGAGACGGACCGAGAGTCGCTTTACAGAGGCTGATTAATTATGACAGAGACTACGGCTATGTCCTTGATAAGGATAGAAGGTTTGTCGGTATCGTTTCTGCTGATAAATTAAAGGAAATTCTTAATGATGATAGAGAGTTGACTATTGTGGATGCATTAATAGAAAAAGTTGAGCCGGTTAATATAAATGAGCCTATGCAGAATTTATTGGAGTTGTTAGCTAAGTCTAATGTGCCTATCCCTGTGGTAGACGATGATATGAGGTTTAAAGGGGTTATTTCCAGAAACTCTTTTATAAAATCTTTGTATCAAAATAAGTCTGAGATGGAGAATGTAAATGTTTGATAAGAAAGTTATACCTTTGGATAAATGGGTTCAGGACGGCATCGATTATATTGTTGACAATTATCGTGATTTTTTCCAAGCAGTAAAGTTGCCTATAGAAAAGACGCTCGATTGGCTGGATTGGTTATTTAATACAGTTAATCCTGTAATAATTATAATTCTGTTTGCTCTGTTAGCTTACAAACTATCAGGAAAAAGACTCGCGATTTTTTCAGTGATTACTTTTGTATTTATTGGGCTGTTGGGGTTATGGCATGAATCTATGACTACCTTGGCTATGATAGCGGCATCGGTATTCTTTTGTGTTATAGTTGGCGTCCCGCTTGGCATAATGTCAGGTAAAAGTGATAAATTTGAAAATACGCTAAGGCCTTTGCTTGATGCAATGCAGACAACTCCGGCATTTGTATATCTTATCCCCGTAGTTATGCTTTTTAGTATAGGGAATGTTTCAGGGGTAATTGCTACCATTGTCTTTGCTCTCCCTCCAATAGTTAGACTAACAAGTCTTGGCATAAGGCAGGTTGATAAAGAGCTTGTGGAAGCGGGGGTAGCATTTGGGGCTACAAAGTGGCAGCTTCTTTTAAAGGTGCAGATACCTTTGGCTTGGCCTACGATAATGGCCGGGCTCAATCAGACAATTATGATGGCTCTTTCAATGGTTGTTATTGCTGCTTTGATTGGCTCGGGCGGTTTAGGAGAGCCGGTTTTTCAGGGGCTTAACAATCTTGATATCGGGCTGGCATTCATCGGAGGTATCAGTATTGTATTGATGGCAATAGTCTTAGATAGGCTTAGCCAAAATATAGGTAAAAAAAGTAAATAGGAGGATGTTATGAAGAGGATTTTTTTTACAAGTTTGTTAGTAATTGCTTTGGCATTTCCGGCTTTTAGTTATCAGAAAATGCCGGGGAAAGGTATTACAGTAAGACCTGCAAGGGCAACGTGGGATACCGGCTATTTTCAAGAAGCCCTTATAAGAAGAGCCCTTGAAACCTTGGGGTATAACGTTAAAAAGCCTAAAGAGCTTCAGAATGCCCTTTTCTATAAATCGGTTGCTCTTGGGGACGTAGATTATTGGGCAAATGGTTGGTTTCCAAATCATTGGGGACAAACGCCTAAAAACTTTAAAGAGAAAGCCGGAATATACGGTACCGTTGTAAAGGCAGGCGGGCTCCAAGGTTATTTGGTTTCAAAAAGTGCAGTTGACAAGTTTAACATCCAATCTCTTGATGACTTTAAGAGGCCTGAAGTTAAAAAGGCATTTGATGCAAATGGTGATGGTAAAGCAGATCTTGTGGCATGCCCTCCCGGGTGGGGTTGTGCTTTGGTTATAGACCACCATATGAAAGTATATGATTTGGCTGGAGATATTAATCTTATTAAAGCATCATATGCGGCAAGTATGGCAGAAGCTATGGCAAGACATCAAAAAGGGGAACCGATTTTCTTTTACACTTGGGCTCCGAACTGGACTATTTTTAAGCTGAAGCCGGGTGAAGATGTGATGTGGATAAATGTACCTAAAATTATTCCGAGATCTTCTCAGAAGAGTGGCGAAGATAGGATGACCGTTAGTGGAGTTAAAGGTGCTGTAACTGATCCTTTGAAGGCAGGTTTTGTGGTTAGTGATATAAATATAGTTGCCAACCATAAGTTTATAGAAAAAAATCCCCCAATCAAAGCATTTTTCAGTGTTTTTTCCCTTCCGTTGGAAGATATTAACGAACAAAATACCAAGATGTATGAAGGTGAGAAATCCGAGCAAGATATTCAGAGGCATGTTGACCAGTGGATAGCAAAAAATAAAGAAAAGTGGAATGCATGGCTTGAAGAGGCAAGAAAAGCTGCAAAATAACATTAATAGCCCACTCTTTTGAGTGGGCTAAATTTTTAATTTTCACCCTTTCTTTTTTCTTGTTATACTTAAAAAAATTTAATCAAATTAAACTTTACTCTTTAAATTTTATGATTTTTATACTATGTTTTTATACTAAATATAAAACAAGGAGTTTTTTATGGGTAAGAATCTTTTTCAAAAGGTGTGGGATATTCATAAAGTTGCCGACCTGCCCGGTGGCAGGACACAATTATTTATAGGTTTGCACCTTATACATGAGGTTACAAGTCCTCAAGCCTTTGCCATGATTAAAGAGTTAGGATTAAAGGTCGCATATCCAGATAGGACTTTTGCGACATGTGATCATATAATTCCGACCGACAATATCTCAAGGCCTTTTGCCGACTCAATGGCTGAAGAGATGATGCAAGCACTTGAAAAAAATACCAAAGAGAATGGGATTACTTTTTTTGGTCCTGAATCGGGGTATCAGGGGGTTGTGCATATCGTAGGTCCTGAGTTGGGGCTTACACAGCCAGGTATTACTGTTGCCTGTGGAGATTCCCATACGGCTACCCACGGTGCTTTCGGGGCGATAGCGTTTGGTATAGGCACTAGTCAGGTGAGGGACGTTTTGGCAACCCAGACAATGGCTCTTAACGATTTAAAAGTGAGAAGGGTTGAAGTAAACGGTAAACTCAAACCGGGTGTGTATGCAAAAGATATAATTTTGTATTTAATCAGACACTTGGGCGTAAATGGTGGTATCGGGTATGCTTATGAATTTGCTGGGAGCACAATAGAAAATCTCTCAATGGAAGGGAGAATGACTGTTTGTAATATGGCAATAGAAGGTGGTGCGAGAGTAGGGTATGTTAACCCTGATGCAAAAACTTATGATTACCTGAAAGGTAAAAAGTATGCACCTAAAGGTGAGAAATGGGATAAAATGCTTGCTTACTGGGAGAGTATCAAGTCTGATAAGGATGCGGAATATGATGACGTGGTGGTATTTAATGCGGAAGATATCGAACCTATGGTCACTTGGGGGATAAATCCGGAGCAGGGGATTGGCATATCTGAAAAACTGCCGATGGGTGACAATCCATCATTTAAAGAGGCATATGAATATATGAAACTTAAACCGGGTGCCCCTATTAAAGGGACTAAAATAGATGTGGCTTTTATAGGGAGCTGTACTAATGGTCGTATTGAGGATTTAAGGGAAGCTGCAAAATATTTGAAAGGGAAGAAAGTTGCAAGCCATGTGAAGGCTCTTGCAGTCCCTGGGTCAGCTACTGTTAAGGCAAAAGCTGAAGCGGAAGGTCTTGATAAGATATTTATTGAGGCAGGATTTGAATGGAGAAACCCCGGCTGCTCTATGTGTCTTGCCATGAATCCTGACAAGCTTGTAGGGGATCAGATATGCGCTTCTACTTCCAATAGGAATTTTAAAGGAAGACAAGGTTCATCTTCTGGAAGGACTATTTTGATGAGTCCGGCGATGGCTGCAGCAGCAGCGGTTACCGGTGAAGTTAGTGATGTCAGAGAAGTTTTCGGGTTAAATTAAGGGGGAAAATATGTCAATTAAACCTATAAAAAAAGTAATGGGAAAAGGTGTACCAATTTTAGGGGATGATATTGATACTGATAGAATAATTCCTGCAAGGTATCTCAAATGTGTTACCTTTGACGGTATCGGAGAATTTGCATTTTATGATGAAAGGTTTGACAGTGACGGTAAGCCTAAAAATCATCCTTTAAATGACAACAGGTTTAAAGATGCATCAATAATAATAGCCGGTAATAATTTTGGTTGCGGCTCTTCCAGAGAGCACGCTCCCCAGTCTATTAAAAGGGCAGGTTTTAGTGCTATTATTGCAGAAAGTTTTGCTGAAATTTTTTATGGCAATTCCACAACTTTAGGGCTTGTATGTGTAACTTTGTCAAATGATGAAATCGTAGAATTGGCAAAAACCGTTGAGGCAAACCCAAATATTCAGATTGAGATTGATATTGAAGGGGAAGTAATTAGAGCCGGAGATAAGGTATACAAATGCGGAATAAAACCTTCCACAAAGAAATCGTTGTTGGACGGGGAATATGACAGCCTTGGAGTGCTTTTGAAAAATATGGATAAAGTCAAGGAAGTTGAAAAAAATCTGCCATATAGTTTTGCGTAAAAGGTTACTTCGGCAATTGTGTTATTGATTGCCGAAGTAACCTTTTTTTATGAGTAAAAAAAGATTAATAGACAGATGCCAAATTAAACTTTCCCTTGAAAATATGCTCTCTTGAGGTTATAAGTTTTCAGCAAAATGTGGATTAAAATGCATATTGATTGTGTTTTTAATCCTTTTAACAGAATATGGAGGCATTATGTCGTTTTATCTGCTTGAAATAGGGATTGAAGAGATTCCTGCCGGGTTATTAAAACCTGCATATACTTTTTTAAAGGAAGAGTTTGAAAGGCTTTTCAAACAAAACAATATAAATTTTACTCAAATAATTTCTAACGGTACACCGAGAAGACTTTTTGTTTATATTGATGGACTCCCTGAAAAGCAAAGTGACAGGGATGAAATTATTATAGGACCTCCTGCTTCGATTGCATTTGACGAAAATGGCAAACTTACCAAAGTTGCTTTGGGGTTTGCAAAATCTAAAGGGATTGATGAGGCAGATTTGTTTAAAGTTTCAACTGACAAAGGGGAGTATCTGCAAGGGATAAAACGTATAAAAGGGATACCGACCTCTGAGTTTATTCTTAATCATATAGAAGAAATTGTTTTAAAAGTTCCTTTTAAAAAGTCTATGCGTTGGGGGGATAAAAATATCAGATTTGCAAGGCCTATACATTGGTTTTTGTCAATATTTGACGGGGAAATATTACCGTTTGAAATAGATGGCATCAAAGCATCAAACATTTCTTACGGTCACAGATTTATGGCAAAAGATTCTTTTGCTGTGACTGATTTTGATTCCTATATCGATAGTCTTAAGAAAATGTATGTTTTTGCTACATTTGAAGATAGAAAGAATGAGATATTAAACCAGATTAAAAATATTGAAAAAGAAAAAGGGTTTATTGTCCCGGTGGATGAAGAGTTATTAGATACTGTCGCTAATCTTGTTGAGTACCCTTATGCAGTGATGGGCAGTTTTTCCGAAGAGTTTTTGAAGCTTCCTAAGGAAGTTTTGGTCACTTCTATGAAAGTACACCAAAAATATTTTTATATTCTTGATGTTGCCGGCAATATACTAAATTATTTTATCGGTATTTCCAATACAAAGCCTGTGAATGACAATATCAGAAATGGCTATGAAAGAGTTTTAAGGGCAAGACTTACCGATGCAATTTTCTTTTATGAAAATGATAAGAATGTTCCTCTTGAAGAAAGAGCGAATGAACTTAAAAAAGTTGTTTATCAAGAAAAGCTTGGTACATCATGGGAAAAGGTGGAAAGATTTACTAAAATTGCCGAAAAGATTACATCGGATGTTGATAAATCCAAAATAGATACTGTTAAGAGAGCTTGTCAACTTTGTAAAGCTGATTTGATGACAGAAATGGTTTATGAATTCCCTGAGCTTCAGGGGTATATGGGGATGATATACGCGAGATTGCAGGGGGAAGATGAAAATGTGGCTTTGGCCATAAATGAACACTACATGCCAAGATTTGCAGGGGATAATCTTCCGACTACCTTTGAAGGCTCTGTGGTCTCAATTGCGGATAAAATAGATACCATATGCGGCTGCTTTGCCATAGGCCTTATCCCTACAGGCAATAATGACCCGTATGCTCTTAGAAGGGGTGCCATAGGGATTTTGAATATTCTGAGAGAAAAGAAAATTGATATTAATATCGTTGAATTGATAAGGTTTGCACTTGAGCAGTTGACCCAAAAGGCAAAGTTTAATGTGGAAGAACTGACTCTCAAAGTTTATGAATTTATTATTCAAAGATTTAAGCAGATTCTTGCCGGAGAGGGGGTTGACCCGGAGATTTTTGAGTCAGTTGCTGACAACTATATGAGCATATTGAAAATAGAAAAGGCAGCAAAAGAGATTACCCCTAAGAGGGATTCCGAAGACTTTATGACTGTTGCGGCAAGTTACAAGCGAATCGCGAATATCCTTAAAAAAGCCGATTATAGTAATATCAATTACAACGATAGCTTATTTTCGACAAGTTATGAAAAAAGGTTGGCAGAGCTTTTGACCTCAACCAAAAAGCAGATTGAAACTATGATAGAAAATGAAGATTTTGGAACGGCCATGAATGAACTTTTAAATATGAGAAGTGCTATAGATGAGTTTTTTGATAATGTTATGGTTATGGATAAGGATGAAAATGTAAAAAATAACAGACTCGGACTTTTGGCATCATTAAAGGGGACTTTTGACAAATTATTAAAGTTTGAAAAAATAAACTGAAATAAACTAAACAGGGGGTAGCTGATGTCAGCTAAAAAGTTTGTCTACTTTTTTGGTAATGGTAAAGCGGAAGGTGATGGTAAGGACAAAAATCTATTGGGGGGAAAAGGTGCAGGTCTTGCTGAAATGACCAATCTTGGTATCCCTGTTCCGCCGGGATTTACGATTACCACTGAAGCTTGTATCGAATATCAGAAAAAACACGGGTATCCGGAAGGGATGTGGGAGCAGACTCTCGAGGCTATGAAAAAGCTTGAGGAAGCTGTTGGTAAAAAATTCGGAAGCACAGAAAATCCTTTGCTTGTTTCAGTGAGAAGCGGTGCAAGAGTTTCTATGCCGGGGATGATGGATACAGTCCTTAATCTTGGTCTTAATGATGAGACTGTAAAAGGTCTTGCCAAGGCTTCAGGAAATGAAAGATTTGCTTATGATTCATACAGAAGATTTATTCAAATGTTTGGTGATGTTGTTTTGGGAGTAGACCATCACAAGTTTGAAAAAGTCTTGAGAAAAATGAAGGAAGATAGAAAAGTTGAAAATGATACTGAACTTAATGCGGAAGATTTAAAGCAACTTGTGGTAGAATATACTAAGATAGTTGAAGATGAAACAGGGAAGCCATTCCCTCAGGATACAACAAAACAGTTAGAGCTTGCAATAAATGCCGTTTTTAATTCATGGGATAATCAAAGAGCAAAAACTTACAGAAAGTTAAACAAGATTCCTGACGATTGGGGGACAGCAGTAAATATTGTGGCAATGGTATTTGGCAATATGGGCGATGATTGCGGTACCGGTGTTGCTTTTACAAGAAATCCATCTACTGGTGAAAAAGAATTTTTTGGTGAGTTTTTGATAAATGCTCAAGGGGAAGATGTCGTTGCAGGTATCAGGACTCCTGAGCCGATTGCAAGGCTGAAAGATGAAATGCCGGAGGTTTTTGCCCAGCTTGAAGATGTGTATAAGAAACTTGAGACTCACTATAAAGATATGCAGGATATTGAGTTTACCGTTGAGCGGAAGAAGCTTTATATGCTTCAAACTCGAAGCGGTAAAAGAACTGCAAAAGCAGCTGTTAAAATAGCTTACGATATGTATAAAGAAGGGCTTATTGATAAAAAGACTGCAGTGCTTAGGGTATTGCCGGAGCAGGTAGATCAGCTTTTGCACCCAATGATTGACCCGAAAGAAAAGTATGCCACTATAGCAAAAGGGCTTCCTGCATCTCCGGGGGCTGCTGTAGGTAAGGTTGTATTTTCTGCTGAAGATGCCGAAAAAATGGCTGCTGCCGGGGAAAAGGTAATTCTGGTAAGGAACGAAACTTCCCCTGAAGATATTGGCGGTATGCATGCGTCTGAAGGGATATTGACTGCTACCGGCGGTATGACAAGCCATGCAGCAGTTGTGGCAAGGGGTATGGGAAAGTGTTGTGTTGCTGGTTGCGGTGCTTTGAAAATAGATGAAGCCAAAAAAGTATTTACCGTTGGTGATAATATAGTTAAAGAGGGTGATTTCATAACCATAAATGGTAGTACAGGAGAAGTTATCCTCGGAAAAGTTACACTTATTGAGCCTGAATTGTCAGGTGAATTTGCAGAAATTTTGAAGTGGGCTGACGAGTTTAGAACTCTTGGCGTAAGGACAAATGCGGACACACCTCACGATTCAAAAATTGCCAGAGATTTTGGGGCAGAAGGGATAGGACTTTGCAGAACTGAGCACATGTTTTTTGACGGAGATAGAATTGACGCGGTGCGCGAGATGATTTTGGCTGAAAGTGAAGAGGGAAGAAGAAGAGCTCTTGAAAAGGTCAAACCGTATCAAAAAGAAGATTTTATAGGTATCTTCAAGGCTATGGACGGCTTGCCGGTAACAATCAGGTTACTCGACCCGCCACTTCATGAATTTATTCCTCATACTGATGAAGATATTCAAAAGGTTGCAGATGCGTCAGGTATACCTTTTGATAGGTTGCAGAAAAAGGCTGAGGAGCTTAAAGAGTTTAACCCTATGCTTGGTCATAGAGGCTGTAGACTTGGAATCACTTTCCCTGAGATTTATGAGATGCAAGTATATGCTATAATGGAAGCTGCTTGTGAAGTTAAAAAGGAAGGGGTAAAAGTATTGCCTGAAATAATGATTCCGCTTGTGGGACATTTTAAAGAGCTTTCAATATTGAAAGAGATGGTAAACAGAGTTGCCGAAGAGGTAATGAAATCATACAATGATAAAATTAATTACCTTGTCGGAACGATGATTGAATTGCCAAGAGCTGCTTTAACTGCGGATGAGATAGCTGAATATGCTGAATTTTTCTCATTCGGTACAAACGACCTTACTCAGACAACCCTTGGACTGAGCAGGGATGACTCAGGAAAATTTTTGCCTGAATATGTAGATAAGGGGATTTACAAGGAAGACCCTTTTGTTTCTATAGATGTTTCAGGGGTAGGGCAGTTAGTTGAGCTTGGTGTTACTAAAGGTAGAAAAACACGTCCTAATTTAAAAACAGGGATATGTGGTGAGCATGGTGGTGACCCTGAGTCAATATATTTCTGCCAGAAGGTTGGACTGAATTATGTGAGCTGTTCACCTTACAGGGTTCCGGTTGCAAGACTTGCAGCTGCTCACGCTGCTTTAAAAAATATATAAATTAAAGGGGGGCTATCCCCCCTATTTTTTGAGGATTATATGGGACTTATTTCTGGAAGCCTGACATTTTTCAGACTTCATTTTCAGGAAACGCTTAAACTATCCAATCAAGAGATTCAGTCATCCCTTGAGCAGTATAGTTTTAATAATTTATTTGAGGAAGAAAAGTTTGTAAACTATGGGTTTGTTCCATTTGATTTTCCAGTTCAGACCGATTTTTTGACTGCTGAGACAGATTTTAACGGACTTGCTGTTTTTGGTGTCAGAATAGATGAAAAAAAGGTAAATAAGAAATATTTTGATATAGAATTTGAAAGGATGAAAAGTGCGTTTTTGCAAGAAAATGGCAAAACATATCTTACAAAAACAGATAAAGAGTTTATTAAAAATGCACTTAACACTAAATTGCTTAAAAACTCTCTGCCAAGTACTTCTATTGTTGAGGTTATTTTAAATCAAGATGAGAAATGCATATATGTATCTTCTTTGAATACCAAAGTTATGGATATCTTGGAGCATCTTTTCAGACTGGCTTTTGAAATAGCTATATACAGGGAAAGTATGGTAGAAAATGTAAGAAAAAAGACAGGTAATGCTAAGTTGATTGACGACTTGCTAAAGCTTACGCCATATAACTTTTAGGAGAGCAAATTGAATCTTTATACAGACAAAAAAGATGTCACATTTCTTGAATCTGAGTTTTTAACTTACCTTTTAGGTAAGTATTATTTGGGTGATAATGTATTTGAGACTCAAAACGGCTCTTTTTATTTTGAGGCTAGCAAACATATTGTCCTTTATGACCCTAACAGTGAAGAGAAAATATCTATTGAATCTGACGATTTCAATTCATGCAAAGAGATTTATACCGCTTTAAAAGATGGTAAAAAGGTATTTGAGCTTTCCATAAAGGTTAAAATGGAGAGTGTATCTTTTGATATCACTTTTAGAACAGACCCTTTGAGAATTGTAAGGGTTAATG
The DNA here is from genome assembly GCA_022813675.1 of Deferribacteraceae bacterium V6Fe1. Classification (GTDB taxonomy): domain Bacteria; phylum Chrysiogenota; class Deferribacteres; order Deferribacterales; family Deferrivibrionaceae; genus Deferrivibrio; species Deferrivibrio metallireducens. The sequence goes on from CP063375.1 coordinate 1,140,601, forward strand.
CACCTAAAAGTATTGCCGAAGAGCTTCAGGATAAGGTGGTTGAAAGGGCGTTATATTTGAAAGAGATTTATGAAATATATGATGTTTTGTTGAGCGATTTTGCTCAAAATAGAACCACTGATGATTGGTATATATTTATACGAAAGTTTAGAGAATTTATCACAAATAGCTAAAAAAATTCCGACTCAAAATTAAAATATGTTATAATTGAATATGAATAGTGTTAAGTTAGCTGAAAAGCTTTTTGGTTTGAATTTTTCGGAAATAATTATTTCAGATGGGGATGACCTCATCATGGAGTATCGTAACGGAAGCAGTACAGCCTCGCAATTGACTGTTAATAAAAATAATCTTCAAATGAAATTTGGTTTTGATAAAAGCATTAATGGAAACCTTAATGGCGAATTATTGGCTGAATATTTTGAACAGCAGATAAGAAAAGAAAACCTTAATTGTTCGCAAAGTGTGCTAAAATGTTCCGATATATTGTTAAGCGTCTTGGAAAACAGGAATCTTGACGAAAGCCTCAAGATGATTTCCAATCTTCTTTTATCTGAAGGAAACTTTAAGAGTATTGGACTTATGTTGTTCAATGAAGCGGTAATGACTCTCAAATGTGTGTTTTTTGTTTCTAAGGATAAGTCAAATAAAGCACTTAATAACTTTAAAAGTTTTGTCGCCAATATAGATAATAAGAGTATACTTACAGATATTTTATTTTATAACAAAGTGGAATATATCGACCTTAGTGCAATTGGATTTGAAGATATTAAAAGTTGTTTTCACGGGAAAATTTTGGCGGGCAATGTCTTTTCCAAAACAGGACCCACGGGGATTGTCCTGGCTCAACCTTTATTTTACGATAAAAATACCGAGGAGCAATTTAAATTTTATGTAAGAATGATTTCAGTAGCCGTAGAGCTCAATAAGATGTTTAAAATGTATGATTTTGCTGTTGAAGATATTAAATATTTTAAGGAAAATGTCGCCAAAACAAGCACTTTGGCACAAGTAGGCAAATTCGCAGCTACTGTGGCCCACGAGATTAAAAATCCCCTTGTTGCAATTGGCGGCTTTGCCTCAAAACTTGAAAAATATATTACTGACCCGAAAGGGAAAACATATCTTAACATTGTAAACAGCGAGATTGAAAGATTAGACAGAATCGTTTCGGATATACTTGGGTATTCAAGACAGAATAAGCTAAATTTTGAAAAAGTTGAAATAGGAGAGCTTATCTACTCAACCATTGAGCTGATTTCCGAAAAATTGCATATGAACAACATTGAGCTATCTATTGACATTGATAATGACAAGCTAAAAGTCAATGCCGATGTTAAGAGGATAAAGCAGGTGTTATTGAATATTTTTGAGAATGCAATACATGCAATGGAAAAAGACGGTATTTTAAAGATTTCTACGAAGTCTAATGATAAAAAAATATATGTTAATATAGAGGATACGGGGTGCGGTATTCCGGATGATATTTTAAGCAAGGTATTTGACCCGTTTTTTAGCACTAAAGAGCACGGGACAGGTCTGGGACTTTCGATATGTAAAGAAATAATTAACAAACATGGCGGAAATATTAAAATAAAAAACTTAAATCATGGGGCATGTGTGACGATAGAATTGCCATTAAGGAGTGGTTATGAAGAATAAAGTTTTAATCATTGACGATGATTTCAGCATAAGAGAATTTTACAAAACATTTTTTGCAGAGAATGGTTTTGACGTAATTACTGCGGAGGATGGAATTGTCGGGCTTAAGTATTTCAAAGAGCAGCGACCTGATATTATATTGCTTGATATCAGTATGCCCGAAAAGAATGGACTTGATGTTTTGCGAGAAATAAGGGAGATTGACGAAGATATTCCTGTCTTTTTGTTGACTGCATATGAAGAGCATAAAAGGAATTTTGCATCTCTATATGCCGATGAATACTTTGTAAAAACAAAGAAACCGTCCCTCATTCTTGAAAGGGTAGAAAAGGCAATAGAAAAAAGGAAATCTAAATTAAAAAGCTAATGTTTACCAAGCCACTTTTTGTCCAAGTATTTTTTAAGTGCGTGCATTCCTCCGCCCTTTTTTACCATGTCAAAGCACTCTGAGTGGTCTTTTACTGTTGAGCCTGCAATGTGTGCAGTTTCAGAAAGAGCGGTGGAGAGTGGCACCGTGGGGCCAACAAAGATTATTTCACATGTGTCTTTTGCAAAATTTATAAAATCATCTGCAGTGAAATTTACGATGGTTGACCCGGTTATTATGAGGTAATCGGTCTCTCTTAAAAATAATTTCGCAAAGTTTGGCTTAATTGTGCCAGGAAAGTTTTTTAGTTCATAAATATCAAGTCGTTTTGCGGTATCTTTGATATTTTTTGTAAGGGGCTTAAAATCCCCTACCATTCCTACAATTTTATCTTTAAAATCAAATCTGTCGTATAGTTGTAAATTATCTTCAATACCGTTTTTTAAAATAGAATTTATTGTCGCTACCAAAACACTATTGAGTAAAAAGTCATTTTTATAAATAAAATTTACAACCTCTTTGCCTTTTATTCCATTAAGAGAGGTAATATCCATGCAGCATTCCGATTGTTGATTGTCAAAAAATGAGTAAGCAAGTCCCGTCCCTACTTCTGTTCGGACAGCCACGTAGTTAAGCCCAATTACATAATCCTCGATTGTCAAATCTCTTAATGTATCGTATACTTCATCAAGTATTTTTTCGAGTATCAGGCTACTTGTGCCTTTTTTTAAGTTCATCTACAACACTTTCAAAAGATATGTTTTTATATTCAAGTGCCACTATTAAATGGTAAAGGTAATCAGCGGCCTCGGAAATTATTCTGTCATCAGATTGTATTAAGAAAGCCTGGATAAATTCGGCATTTTCTTCACCAAGTTTTTTAATAATTTTGTTTTCCCCACCTTCAAAGAGCTTGGCAGTGTAGGAGCTTTCAGAAGGGTTAATTTTTCTGTCATGAATTATTTTGATTAAAGTTTCAAGAAATGATAAGTCCATTTATAACCTCACATTTACGCCGTTATTTTTTAAAAATTCTTTAACTTCCGGTACGGTATACTCTCCAAAGTGAAAAATACTTGCTGCAAGTGCAGCATCAGCCTTACCCTTTGTCAAACCGTCAAGTATATGCTGTGCGTTGCCGACCCCTCCGGAAGCAATTACGGGGATTTTTACCGCTTCGGCTATGTTTCGAGTCAGATTAATATCGTATCCGTCTTTTGTACCATCTTTATCCATTGATGTTAATAGTATTTCACCTGCGCCATATTCTTGCATACGTATTGCCCATTTTATAGCATCAATCCCGGTAGGGTTTCTGCCGCCGTGAGTAAATACCTCCCATGCGTCTTCCCCAACCATCTTTGCATCGATTGCCACAACAATACATTGTGAGCCGAATCTTTTTGACGCCTGTTTAACAAATTCAGGGTTTTTCACTGCTGCAGTATTTATTGACACTTTATCTGCCCCTGCATTAAGCAGATTTCTTATATCCTCAAGGGTTCTTACACCGCCGCCGACAGTTAGTGGCATAAATATCTTTTGAGCCGTTTTGGCTACTATATCAAGTATAATCCCTCTGTTTTCATGACTAGCGGTAATATCAAGAAATGTAAGTTCGTCTGCTTTTTGCCTATTGTACTCTTCAGCAACTTGTACCGGGTCCCCAGCATCTTTTAAGTCAAGAAATTTTGTCCCTTTTACGACTCTGCCATCTTTAACATCAAGGCATGGGATAATTCTTTTTGTGAGCATATACGCACCTTTATTAAGCCTTTTTTGCTTTTATCTCATGAATAAACACAAAAGTCAAAAAGGAAAGTCCAAAAATTCCAAAATATCCTGCATGCCTGAATACATCTTGAAAGGCATGGCTTAAAGCTTGAACGGACATGGCTTTGCCAAGCAGCACACCTATTTTCAAATCTATAATATCAGGGCTTAAAAGACCCGAAAGCTGCTCTTTTAGAGTAGTAAAGTAATAATAAGTGTGAGACTTATTTTGAATATTTCCAATTTCTTCAAAATGGAAGTTAAATTTAGATTGCAAGGTGTTAGTCGCGATTGCAGTTCCAAATGAGCCACCCATAAACCTCAAGTAATGAAGCAACCCTACCCCGAGACTTGTTTTTTCCTTCAGATGTCTCATGGCAAGTGTGGTGATTGGTGCAAAGAAACTACCCAATGAAAATCCGAGAGGAACTGTCAGTAAAATGGTTTGCACGGATGGGGTATAGTAATTTAATTGAGGCATAAGGAATACACTCGTTAAAATATATAATACTGCATTGAAAAGTAAAACATAATGTTCGCCAATTTTGTCAGAAAGTATCCCCGCTATAGGGGAGGTGAGTCCTATAAATATGGCAAACCCCAACATATGTAGGCCTGTTTGCAGAGTAGTGAAATGTCTTAAGTTTTCATAATAAAGCGGTATCAGATAGAATAGCTGGTATATTGAAAGCCCCAATGTAAAGAAAAATATCAAAGAGGCATACCTATATTGCGGAATCTTGAAAATTGAAAAATCTATCAATTTATTTTTAGAACTAATTTCAAATATAATATAAAGTAAAAGAGAAATGATACTTATAAAAAAAAGTGTGAAGATATAGTCGGACTGAAACCATCCTTTTTGCTGCCCTTTAGACAACATTATGAGTAGCGATATTGTGAAAGATGCAAGAAAAAAATAGTTGGTAAAGTTAAATTTAAATTTTTCATTAAATTTTGAATAGTTTGGCAGTAGTAGCAAACCTAATATTATAACCATGGCACCAATAGGAAGATTTACAAAAAAAACGCTTCTCCAAGAAAGGTGCTCGGTGAGCCAACCACCGAGTGTCGGGCCAAGTGCCGGAGCGAAACTTACACCCATTCCGTAAATCCCCATGGCGAGCCCTTTCATATGAGGAGGGTAAAGGGAAAACAAAATTGCTTGAGCTGAAGCTACTACAAAAGCTTCCCCGGTGCCTTGCATGCATCTAAAAATTATCATCTGCGTCAAGTCTGAAGAGATACCGCATAAGTAGCTTGATATTGTAAAAATTGTTATTCCAATAATAAAAAGCCTGCTAAGCCCTAATACTTTATCAAGAGATTCTACCAATAATAAAGCTGTGGCAGCTGAAGCCATATAGGAAGTAATAACCCATTGTACGCCATATAAATCAGTTTTTAGTGGTGCCATCATTTTAGGCACTACTACATCCACTATTGTGGTGTCTAAAATTGCCATAAATGTACCGGTCATTACCACAAAAGTGATTAAAAGGCGTCCGACTAAGCTAATCTGTTCATATATAGGTTTTTCGTTATCAATAACCATATGTTACCTTTTTATTTTTATTTCTCCACTAAGCCCAACTCTTAAAAGTCGCAAGTTGCCAGAAGTAAATTTAACCCTTATCGGAATTCTTTGAGATACTTTAGTGAACTCTCCGGCAGAAATATCTCTTGGCACAAGAGCATAAGTGGCGGCTGAAGCAGGGAATATTTCCACTACTTCACCTTCAAATTTTTCATCAGGGTAAGCGTCAATTTTTATTTCAGCTATGTCTCCGGGATTTACTCCATTGATTTTTTCCTCTTCCATCAATACATAGCCATAGAGATTACTAGTATCGACCAATGAATAAATATAGCTGCCTGCTTTTACCACACCCCCTTCTTCAGCATATTTTTGCCCTATAACTCCATCAAACGGGGCAACTAACTTACAATATTCAATCATTTTGGTTATATCTTCCCTGTCCTTTTGTAGAGCACTAATCTGCTCAGCCAGTGATTCCAGCTTTTTTTCAATTTCAAAAAGTACTTTTAGCTTTACATCCACAAGAGCAAGGTCTTTTTCAGCGATCTGTTTTGAATAATATAGTGACTTAAGCTTTTCTGACAGTGATGCTTTTTTAGCCTTAAGCCTTTGAAGATTTGTTTGGATATCTTCAAAGCTTTTTTCTGATACTGCTTTTTCTTCTCGTAACTTTTTATACCTGTTATAATCTTTTTCAAGCTGACTTAGCTGTATGTCAATTTCATTGATATTTTGCTTAAAAGACTCAATCTCTTTCTCTACAGATTTCAGTGTGTCACTCTTTATATTTTTTTCTATTTTAAGTGATTTCTCTGTTTTATCTTTATTAACCTTCAAGGCATCTCTTTCGGCTAAAAGTGCATTTATGCTGTGATTAATTTTTTCAAGTTGGGTTTGGTAATCGGTGTTATCAATTTCGGCCAGAATATCGCCGGCTTTTACACTATCCCCTTCCTTAAAGTTCATTCTGACTATTTTCCCCGCAATTCTTTTAAATGATACATTGGCAATACGGTCACTTTTAACAAAGAAAGCATCTGTGCTGGCATACAGTTTTCTGTTTTCAAGCCACTTATAACCGATTAAAACGGCGGCAATAAGTCCAATGATGAGTAGTACAAGAGCAATTTTTACCTGTTTCTTCATATAATCACCTCAAGTTTTTTCCGATTGTTTTCTCTATTTGAAAGTATGCTATAAATAATTCGTAATAGGCATTTTTCTCGTTACTAAGTGCTGTTGTGAGCAGTGCTTGTCCATCCAATACGTCAGAGTTGGAAGCAAGCCCGTTGTCGTATTTGAGCTTAATTATTCTGTTATATTCATTAGCTTCATCCACCGCACTTTTAGCCACTTCAAGATTTAAAAGTGCAGTTTGGAACATTTCGTAAGCCTCTTTAACTTCAAGTTTTACTTTTAATATTGTATTTAACCTCTGTTGATTTAGAGCGATTAATTTTTCATTGACTGACTTAAGTTTTTTTGTCGGGTAATCCCAGTCAATATTCATTTGAATACCGACTTTTCCAAAAAAACCACCTTTAGGGGAGATTTCATCATTTTGATTGTTGTAAGTATACCCGCCGGCAGCGTAAATTTTTGGTAAGTAGTCTGATTTGATAGTTTTTTTAGATTCGCTTAGCGCACTAATCTCCGATTCAATCTGCTTTATTATAGGTCTGTTTTTGACAGCTTTTTCGTAAAGAGTGTCTATGTTTATTGTTTTGTCGATAATATTTTGGCTTAATTCTTCCAGAGAAAATTCAGAATTTTCAACATCACTGTTTATTAAAAGGCTTAGGGCAGACTTAGCGACTTTGATATAATTATCGACTTTGGTAAGAGACTGTTTGGCTTCTTTCAGTTTTACGTCAGTTTGCAGTAAATCCAATTCGGCTACTATCCCTTGTTTATAAAAATTTTGCACATCCGAATAATGACTATTTAGGGCATCAAGATGTCTTTGTGCTATCTCTTTTTGTGCTAAGAGTTTAAGTATTTCGGTATATTGCTTTTTTACTTGAAAAATAAGTTCGTTTTTAAACTCGAAATAATTTTGCTTGATACTTTCCTCTTTGTGACGGTTAATTTTAATGTTTGAGCTGACTGCACCACCAGTGTAAATGTTATATTTTATACCTACAGTTGCATCAAAGTAGTTGCCCTTTACTTGAGTCATACTGCTCGTTAACCCGGGGGCAATTTCTACGTTAAGTTTTTTTTCTTCATCAAGTAGCGTGTACGAAGAGTCCAAGAAAAAAGAGGGCATTTGCAATGACTTGGAAGATTCAGTATCAAATTTGCTGCTTTTTACTGAAGACTCGTAAAACTTTAAAATATGGTTATTTTGCAGAGCATTTTGCACGGCTTCGTCAATATTTAATGCAAAGATATTGGACGAGATTAAAAGCATCAAAAGTATCTTTTTCATTGTTGCTCCTTTAAAACTATTTTTAACGTATTATCAATAATTTTATCAACATCTTCAATACTTGAATTATTTTCTATAATTAAAGTTTCAATCATACTTTTTATAAAGCTATTTAAGAGGAATGCTTTTTCAAATCTGTATTCGCATTTCAGCTCCGTTAAAATTGAGTATAAAATTTCAAAATTTTTCTGTTTAAAAGAGATATATATTTCCCTAAGCTCGTGACTGCATGTCAAAGCCTCATAAAGAAATATCTTAGCAATATCTTGAGACTGCCTGAATCTTCTATTTAAAAATCTTAAAAATCCAGGGAGCTTTTCTTCTGCCGGGAGTGATGAAAGTATGCTTTCTACTTGGCTGACAGTTTCGTTGTGAAGCATTAACAGAATTTCTTTAAAGCATTCTTCTTTACCGTTAAAGCAGTTGTAGAAACTGCCCTGTGCAAATCCTGCATCGGCCACAATGTCGGATACTTTGGTCTTCCAGTAGCCTTTTTCGGCGAATATTTTAATTGCAGATTTTATTATTTTGTCTTTTGTGTTTTCTGACTGACTCATCAGTCAGAAAATATATCACATTATTATTTTTGTCAAGTTAGGAATAAATTTTTATGATTATTTTGCTATCTAATGCCAAAAATGATTGCAATTATAATTATCACCAAAATTATGGAAGATAGTGCAATCTCTTTTATGGATTTCTGAATAATACTGATGGTTAATATGGCTAATAGAACGGCGATAGGTGTCGATATTAACAATATTAAGCCTGTATACATTGTTGCATAAGGGCTAAAGTGAAGAGCTTGGTAGAAAAGGTGCAGTATATTTAATGTGTTTGGTTTGTTTGCCCCTTGAAAAATCAAGAGTTCTATTAGGCCTAAAAGTATTATGATAAAACTTGCATCAGCGCCTCTTTTATATATTTTTGGAAGCGATATATTCTTTTTATTCATTATTTAATACCTTTTATAAACATTTGAATGGCCACAAAAATCAGAAAAATCATGAAAAGAGTTTTAACTCTTTTATCTGCTATTTTGTTGAATTTTTTAGAAGCTATCTTAGAGCCGAATGTTACACCAATAATCATCAGTGAAGTTACCGTAGGGTCAATAAAACCTGAGTTGAAATATACAATTGAGCCTGCAGCGGCCGTTATGCCAATCATAAAATTGCTTGTGGCAGTTGCTGCTTTTATAGGTAACTTTGCCAATATATTCATTGCAGGGACTTTGACAACACCGCCGCCAATTCCAAGCATACCTGATATTAGCCCTGCGAAAGCGGAGATAATGGCAGTTGTAATTATATTGGTAGGCTTATATGAAATGGTATTTTTTTTTAAAGCATCGTAATACGATGCGGCAAAGAAGCTTTGAGCTGCGTTATCAGCTATTATATCGTCATTTATGTTTCTGCGGATAAAATATAGGAATGAGATAAATGCAAGAATAATTGAGAAGGCTATTATAATCGGCTTTTCATTTACAGATACGCTTAGTAACCCTCCTAAAATTGCAAACAGAGCTGTCGTGGTTTCAAGAAAAAGTCCAAATCTGATATTTACTAATCCTGTGGCAATATTATACCCGGTGATATTTATACTCGTTGCAACAATTGTTATTAAAGATGTGGCTATGGCGACATGGATAGGGTATTTAAACCATAAAACGAGAATAGGCACCATAATAGACCCACCGCCGATACCAAGTATCCCGCCTATAAATCCGACAAAAAAGCCGGCAGTAAGTAAGGTTATGATTGATAACATTTAGAGATGATAAATATAGCAGTAAAAATTGTCAATTAAATAGTAGCTGAGAATTGATGCTTCATATTTTTGCAATATACACTGCAAGTTTTTATAAGTTATTTATACTGTTAATGTGGCTTGAAAATTTATTAATATTTATTTTCATAAATATATATGCTATTATTTCAGTATGAATGATACAACATGGAATAAATTTCTTGACAATTTGAGTAGCAATATATGTCTGATTGTCGGGGTTTATCTTTTTGGTGTCAACCTGCTATATGATTTTGATCAGATATCCAATACATTTCTTTATTTAAATGTGATATACCTTATTTTACTTTTCGTAATAAGGTATAGAGCGTATAATACCGAAAAGGGTGATTTGCTGCATATACTTCTTTTTTATTTGCTGATTTTGGGTGCCACCATTTTATTAAATGAATTTGCTTATCTTATTTTGCTGTTACAGTTATTGGGTATATTTTTATTTTTAAGAGTTTTCAATAATTTTTTTATAGTAATTGTTAGTCTTGCTGTTTTAGTGGTTGATTTCTATTATTTTAAAGATATTGTCGGGTCAAAGTTTCTTAAAGCATACATAATTAATTATATTTTAATTTTTTATATTGCTTACTACTTGCGAGATGTTTTTAGTAAGTTGTGTCTGAAGGTTGAAGAGCTTTCGATTACAGATGGTTTGACCGGACTTTTAAACCAAAAAGGGTTTTTGAAAAAGCTTGAAGATGAATATTACAGGTCTATGCGGTATAAAAAATCCTTTTGTTTGATAATGTTAGATTCTGACGATCTTAAGAAAATAAATGACAGCTACGGCCATAAGTATGGCAATATGGTTATAAAGTTAATTGCCGATATTGTTAAAGATAGCTGCCGAAGGACTGATTTTGCAGGTAGATATGGTGGAGATGAGTATATGATTTGTCTTGTTGAGACCGATGTTCATTCTGCTTATGAATTTTCCGAAAGATTAAGAAAAATGATAGAAGTTAAGTCACTTTTTACAGATAAAGGTAAAGATTTTAAAATAACAGTCAGTATCGGAATTGCGGGCTTTCCAGAAAGTGGAGATAAATTATATGAGATAGTTGAAAATGCCGACAGGGCTCTTTATATGGCAAAAAATGACGGAAAAAACAGGGTAAAATATGTGGTTAAAAATTAGGCATAGGGATACCGTTTTTAGAGGGTTAGTTTTTTTCTTTTTATATCGAATTTGTAAACAAATTTTCAACATATATGAGTGTAAAAAAATGCTTGACAAGCTATCCCTTATTTTTAGGGCTTCGTTTGTAAGTTATTGTAATGTAAGTAAAAAATATTATCGTATTGGATATGGCAATAGGCTAAGTTGTTGTAAAATATTTTTATCAACAGGTTTTCAACAATGAATGTGGATTTTAATCTTACAAAAAAAGACAAAATATTTTTGCTTAAAGTGGCAAGGGAAAGTATACAGAGCAAACTTAATGATACCTATTTTAATGTGCAAAATATACCTGATAGCTTGAAGTTTAATTCGGGGTGTTTTGTTACCTTACATTTAGATGGTATGCTCAGAGGGTGTATAGGTAATTTTAGAGAGGATGTGAATATCGTTGAAAATGTTGCTGAAATGGCAGTAAGTGCGGCTTTCAGTGACCCGAGGTTTCCTGCTGTTGCAGATATCGATGAGTTGAGACAGTGTGAAATAGAAATTTCTGTGTTATCTCCAATGATCCCCTGCAGTCCGGAGGATATTGTTGTAGGAAGGGATGGGATATATATACGAAAAGGATACTATTCAGGTGTTTTGTTGCCGCAAGTGGCGACTGAGCATAATTTTGACAGGGAAACTTTTTTGACTCACACATGTTATAAAGCCGGGTTGAGCGGTGATTGTTGGAAACAGCCTGATGTCAAAATATACAGATTTGAGGCTGTTGTTTTTTCTGAAGATATTTTAAATTAGTAGAAACTTGCTTTAAATGCTTCAAGTTCTTTATGTTTATTTTTGTCGAGAAGGAAGCCTATGACAAAAGATGGGTTTATATCTTCAATTTGTTTCAACAGTTTACCTAAAAGCGAATAGAAGTCAGTATCCTGTATTATTGTGGCCTCAATTTTTGTATCTAAAAGTGCATTTTCAAAATCAGCTATTATATTTTGGTAACTGTTTTTATTGCTCCCTTTAAGTTCTATACATATTAATGCGTAATCAAAAGGGTTTTTTGTCGGTTTGGAAGATATTGTGACGGAATAGTCAGATTCTTCTGCAGTTATAAGTGTCAACTTTAAGATATCCAAGAATTCTAAGTCTCTTAAGTTGCCAATCATGTTGACTATATAGTTCACTTTATTGCTCCTTTTGGGCAATAAGCCACACATGCTCTGCATCCTGTACAAAATTGTGGGTCTATCTTAATTGCGCTACCAGCAGTTTTGATGGCAGGACAAGAAGTTTTTGTCATGCAGTCGGCTATTTTTCCGTCTCTTATACAGCTACATTTTTCAGACTTTACTTTAGGGATTTTGTACGAATTAATGTTTTCGCAAGAGTACGGAAAGATAAAATTAGGTTTAGCAAGTTTATACGGATATTTGGTCAGCTTGAAAAACTCTCTGTCAATTTCTGTGTCTTTTAGAAGTATAATTTTCCCTTTGACATCCACATTTTTAAGGTATTTTTGATTAAAATCGGAATAGTTGGCGATAAAAAGGAAATTCTGTTTAATCTCGGCGAACAATAGTCCGTAAAATTCATCCATACTCATATGATTGATACCAAAAGATTCGTAAATGCTTTTACACTTTATATTCGAAAATATATAATAATCATTTAATTTCAAATTTGTAAAAATACTTACAAAAGGACATCCGGGGCATAGAGCATTTCTCGTATTGATATTACATTCATTGTTACTGATCTCCACCATATCAAATTTAATGTTTAATAACTCTAACACCGGTTTTAAAGACTCTATTTCTTTTTTATATACTTTAAAATTAGACCCTACAGAGTTTGGGCTGATATGAGGTATTATATAATTTAAAAAATCGCCATCAAAGTTAAGGGATAATAGATTAGATTTTAATTTATTAGGCATTTTTGCGTTAAGAATTGCTTCGGCAAGAGAAAGTTTTTCCACAATTAAGGTAGTGTCAATATCTCTAATGTTAGATTTTGAAATATTTTGTCTGCTTTGCTGACTGCTTATGTTGAATGTATAATCTTTGGTAAGACTGTTTATGGCTTTACTGCCAAGCACTACATTGACGGGGAGCCTTGTTTCAAGGGAAAGTTCATAAGCGGCTTCAAGGGTAAATCCAAGTTGATCAGCGTTTTTGCAAAATAGTGTTGGGATTGTAATCTTTTTTGGAATTGAGGTGGTAACTATTATAAAAACACCGCTTAATAAATTTTTTATTTTAAACTCAGAAAGTTCGGATATGAACGCTATACATTTTTTGCCAAAAATTGCCGAAATGTTAAGTACATTAGGTATCTGTGCGCCTGTGAGATAAGATATGTTGCCATCGATTTGTATATCGAAGTTATGCTCTTTTGCAACAATATCAAATTTTGCGTTAACTATAAAGCTTTCAAAAATTTCTTCCGTTGACTTATATATCAAATCCATTGGAAGTTAATAAATTTTTTCATGTTCAAATTCAAGTAAAATTTTTAGATTCAAAACACTTCTTATTTATTAGGGATATTTATCAAATATATACAATATTGCGTTGAATTAATTTCTTGCTTTAATATAAAAGTTGTCTATAATAATTCTAAAATTTCCGTGGGGGTGCCATAAATGGCTGAGATATACCCCTGAACCTGAACCGGGTAATGCCGGCGTAGGAAACGGATATGACTTAAGACATTAAGCCACCCGTTTACGCGTCGGTGGCTTTTTTTTATAAAAATTGGAGGAATAAAGATGACACAGCTTGAAGCGGCTAAGCAACTTAACCCGACTGAAGAGATGAGGAAAGTTGCCAAAGATGAGAATATTGAAATTCAAGATTTAATGAGACTGATTGCGGAAGGTAAAGTTGTAATTCCAAAAAATAAAAACCGAAGCTTTGAAAATGTAATGGCAATTGGAAAAAGGATGAGAACAAAAATTAATGCAAATATAGGAACAAGCGGTGATTGCCCCACTTATGAAAGAGAAATGGAGAAACTTCAGGTCGCAATTGATGCCGGAGCAGACAGTGTAATGGATTTGTCTACCGGGGGGGACCTTGAAAAGATAAGGGGTATGATACTGGAAAATTCTTCCGTTATGGTTGGAGCTGTGCCTATTTATGCAGTTGCTGCCAGGTTAGCTGAAAAAGATATCCCTACAAACAAAATGGATGGAGAAGAACTTTTAAAGTCTATTGAAAAGCAGTGTGAGCAGGGGGTCGATTACATTACAGTGCACTGTGGTGTTACAAAGGAATCTGTTGCCAGAATGGACAGGTCAAACAGAATTTGCGGGATAGTCAGCCGTGGGGGCTCAATACTTGCTGACTGGATAAGAAAAAACGGAAAAGAAAATCCCCTTTTTGAATATTATGACGATTTGCTTGAAATAGCTTACAAATATGATGTAACATTAAGTCTTGGCGACGGGTTCAGACCGGGAGCCATCGCTGATGCCACAGATAGAGGGCAAATTGATGAGCTAATTATTTTAGGTGAATTGGCTGAAAGGGCAAAAGAGAGAAATGTACAGACAATGATAGAAGGTCCGGGACACGTCCCTCTTAATCAGATTCAAGCCAATATGATTTTGCAAAAAAGATTGTGTAATGACGCACCGTTTTATATTTTAGGGCCTCTCCCAACTGATATTGCTCCGGGTTATGATCATATTACAAGTGCAATAGGTGGAGCTATTGCAGGAGCTGCCGGAGCTGACTTTTTATGCTATGTTACTCCTGCCGAGCATTTATGCTTGCCTGATATGGATGATGTAAGGGAAGGTGTAATCGCATCAAAGATTGCTGCCCACATTGCCGATATAGCAAAAGGGTATCCGGGTGCCATTGATAAGGATATTCAGATGAGTATTTATAGAAAAAACCTAGATTGGGAAGGGATGTTTTCTATGGCAATTGATCCAGCAAGAGCAAGAGAAAAATATCAAAAAAACAATGATGTTAATTCATGCACAATGTGTGGTAAGTTATGTGCGGTAAAGATAGACAAGAAATAAGAAATTATCTGAGATTTTATCTTATTTTGGAGACATCAATGCTGAAGCTTCCTCTGGAAAAATTTCTGGAGGAAGTTATTGATGCCGGTGTTACCGCAATTCAAATAAGGGATAAAAATAAAAGTATAAATGAAAGATATGATATTGCCAAAACTGTATTAAGTACAGTCAAAGGTCATAATATCTTGACAGTTATAAATGATAGATTGGATCTTGCCCTGGCTTTAGGTGTAAAAAATGTGCATTTGGGTAGTAAAGATATCCCTTTAAAAGTGGCAAAAGAAAAATTTCCTGAAATTTGTTATGGGTATTCGTGCAACAATTTAGAAGATTTGAAGATTGCTGAAGAAGTACAAGCAGATTATATCGGCGTAGGACCTGCATTTCATACTAATACAAAAGATGACTTGAGGACACTTATCGGTCCTGAAGGTATTTTAGATCTTGTTGCAATGACAGATATCCCTGCTGTTGCTATTGGCGGGATCAATCTTAACAATGTCAACGTGTTTAGGAAGACTAAGGTTGCCGGTGTGGCGGTTTCAAGTGCTATTTGTGCTTCCAAAGAGCCCAAAAAAGTTGTAAGAGAATTTTTAGATATTTTGTATGGGTGAATTTGACTTTATAGATAGATTAAAAAGAGTTCCCAAAGAAGATATACTGTCAATAGGTGATGATGCGGCGTATTTTGACGGTTATCTTGTAGCAAAAGATATACTAATTGAAAATATCCACTTTTTGCCTACTACGCCTATTGAAATGGTAGTTAAAAAACTATTTGTTTCAAATATAAGTGATATATGTGCCATGGGGGGGCATCCTAAATATTGCCTGCTTGGTATATCGATTCCTGAAAAATACCCGTTTATCGATAATATTGCAACTGCCGTTAACAAAATGGTGGAAAATTATAATATTGAGCTTATTGGTGGTGATACCACTAAAAGTAAAAGTGATATGTTTTTATCTTTGACAGTGATTGGCAAACCGCATAAAAACCTTTTAAAGCGGAGCGGCGCAAAGTCAGGTGATTTGGTTTACTTGTCCAGGCCGGTCGGCCTTTCGAAAGTTTCTTTGGAAAAGGAACTTGGAATGACTAATTTTAATATAGATTCATACCTGCACTACAAAAACGAACCTGAAACAGCTCTTTCTGAGTACTTAAGTGAATCTTGTTTCGTAACGTCTTGTATAGATATTAGTGATGGACTCGGAAGGGATGCTTCTCACATTGCAAAACAAAGCGGTGTTAAAATAATTATTGATCAGGATAAACTTGACACTGGTATTTTTAATGATTTGATCTTGGAAAATCCTGTCGAATACATAATTTCTTCCGGTGAGGAATTTGCGCTTTTGTTTACGGTTAAATGTGAAAATAGTGCAGAGTTTGAAAGTATTTGCAAAGAAAAATTTCCCGATGTGAAACGAATTGGATATGTGACGGAAGGTGAAGGTGTCTATTTGAAAGCCTCCACTGCGATGAAGAATATATCTGATAGTGGCTTTGAACATAAAATATAACTAATATTCAAATAAAAAGTTCTTGATTTTAAGTGTATTTAATTTTATACACTAAGAATTATAATTTTAGTATCGGAGGATATGGATGAAAAGGTTGATTGTTCTTTGTTTGGCAGTGTTTGTAATTTCTTGTTCTCAAAATACAATAAAGGACGAGGGTAGTGAGAGTGCACAACCTCAAAAGCAACAGCAGGTTGAACAGCCTGCAGCTCAGATGCAGCCTTCTGCTGAGAAAGCACCGGTTGAGAAACGTATAATTGTCCCTGAAGATGTAGCAAAAAAATATAAAAGTGTAATTTTGTCTGTGGTAGATAAAAAGTCTAACAAAGATTTTGAAACAGAGGTTTTGATTGGACAGAAATCCCAGGCCTCAGGTACTGCTCTTTCGATTGAAGTAGAGTACTACTTACCTGATTTTGTTATGGATGCTGACAATAAGATGACTACTAAATCAGCCGATGAAAACAATCCTGCTGCAAAGGTTAAAGTTTACAAGGGTGGTGATTTGGTTTTTGACGGATGGTTGTTTAAAAATTTTCCTGACATGCATCCTTTTACTGATGAAGAGTATGCTATAAGCTTGAAGGGTTCGGTCACAAAATAATATCAATATTTAATAGAATAAAAAAAGCGGCCAAGGGCCGCTTTTTTGTTATTTAAACTTTGAGAAAAAGTCGTTACCTTTGTCGTCAACAAGTATGAATGCAGGGAAGTTTTCTACCTCAATTTTCCATACTGCTTCCATTCCAAGCTCAGGAAAATCTATACATTCAACCTTTTTAATATTTTTCTCGGCAAGCAGTGCGGCAGGTCCACCTATACTGCCAAGATAAAAACCACCATATTTTTTACAAGCATCTGTAACCTGCTGGCTTCTGTTACCTTTGGCAATCATAATCATTGATGCACCATGAGACTGAAGCAGGTCAACATAAGAGTCCATCCTGCCTGCTGTAGTGGGACCAAAGGAGCCGGAAGGTTTACCTTTAGGTGTTTTTGCCGGTCCTGCATAATAAATAGGGTGTTTTTTAAGATATTCAGGAACTTCTTTACCGCTATCTATAATCTCCTTGAACTTGGCATGAGCAATATCTCTTCCTACTATCAATGTGCCATTTAGTCTGAGAGCAGTACCGACAGGGTATTTACTTAACTCAGCTAAGACTTCTTTCATAGGTTTGTTAAGATCAATAGGGATTCCCGCTTCCTCTTTTGTCCTGTATTCATCAGGGATAAGTCTGCCAGGATTTCTATCCAGCTCTTCAAGCCATATCCCATCTTTACTTATCTTTGCTTTTACATTTCTGTCTGCAGAGCAGGACACCCCCATACCTACTGGACAAGATGCACCGTGCCTTGGCAATCTTATGATTCTAACATCGTGGCAGAAATATTTGCCTCCAAATTGAGCACCAAGCCCGAGCTCTTGAGCAGCTTTTAGTATTTTTTGTTCGAGTTCAATATCTCTGAAAGCTCTACCGTGTTCATTCCCTGTAGTTGGGAGCTCATCCAAATATTTTGTTGAAGCAAGTTTTACTGTTTTAAGGTTAGCTTCTGCACTTGTTCCGCCTATTACAAAGGCAAGGTGATAGGGCGGACAGGCAGCAGTGCCGAGTGTTTTCATCTTTTCTATAAGGAATTTTTCAAGTTTTTCAGGATTAAGGAGTGCTTTTGTTTCTTGGAACAGATATGTTTTATTTGCGCTTCCACCACCTTTAGCCACAAATAAAAACTTATATTCATCCCCTTCAGTAGCATAAATATCTATTTGAGCTGGTAAATTTGTCCCGGTGTTCTTTTCCTTATACATATCCAAAGCCACAGTTTGCGAATATCTCAGGTTTTCTTCCGTGTATGTTTTATATACCCCTTTGCTTAAGTATTCCGCATCGTTGGCACCGGTGAAAACATTTTGCCCTTTTTTGGCTACTATTGTTGCTGTCCCTGTATCCTGACAAAACGGGAGTTCGAAGTTGGCAGCTATTTCTGCATTTTTTAAGAAAGCAAGTGCAACAGTCTTATCATTTTCGGAAGCTTCAGGGTCAGACAAAATTTTTGCAACCATTTCATTATGCTCTGCCCTCAGTAGAAATGATACATCCCTCATAGCCTGGTTGGCAAGAAATGTTAACACTTCAGGTTCCACCACAAGCATTTTCTGCCCATTAAAATCTTTTACTGAGATTCCATCCTTTGAAAGCAATCTGTATTTAGTTTTTTCTTTCCCCAGAGGGAATGGGTCTTGATAAAAAAAATCAGGTGTTGCCATGTCATACCTCCATTTATTAGTAGTTTAGTGCAAATTTAACGCCATTCTATTTCAAAAAAATGTTTTTGTCGAGAAAATATTTTATTACTTATTGATAATTAAAATATTATTACTAAATACTATATCAATTATTGGTTAAATTGATTTATTTGGTCTAAAATAGAAAACTCGTTATTTGTTGTTCAAAAAGATGTTTTAAAAAGATTTTGACAAAATGGAAATAAAATTGTATACAGAATACAAAATACTTTAGAGAGGTAGAATCATGTTAGAAAATTATTTAAAACACGTTGAAGACAGAAAAAAAATGAATATACCACCACTTCCCTTAAGTCCTGAGATGACTGATTTTGTTTGTAAAAAGCTTGAAGCTCCCGAAGATGGGAAAGGTGAATTTTATCTTGAGCTTTTAAGGGATAGGGTTTCTCCCGGGGTTGATCCTTCGGCTAAGGTAAAGGCCGAATGGTTGAATAAGGTGGCTAAAGGGGAAGTTAAATCTCCTGTTGTTTCGAAAAAAGACGCTATTTTTATGCTTGGGACAATGCTTGGCGGTTATAACGTTCAGTATTTGGTGGAGTTTTTGACTGATAGTGAGTTGGCTGAAGAAGCTGCAAAGGGGTTGAAAAATACTATTTTGGTTTATGATGCGTTTGATAAGGTAGCTGAGCTTTCTAAGACCAACAAATTTGCAAAAGAAGTTCTTGAGTCATGGGCAAACGCAGAGTGGTTTACATCAAAAGAACCTTTGGCAGACGAAATAAAGGTTGTCGTTTATAAGGTAGACGGTGAAATTAATACGGACGATTTTTCTCCTGCAAAGCATGCATGGAGCAGGCCTGATATTCCGCTTCATGCATTGGCTATGGGTGAGACAAGGTTCCCGGGTGGCAATGAAAAGATAGCAGAGTTTAGAAAGCAAGGGCACAAGGTAGCTTTTGTAGGTGATGTTGTCGGGACAGGTTCATCAAGAAAATCTGCTTGCAACTCTGTAATGTGGCATATTGGCGACGATATACCGTTTGTGCCGAATAAAAGGAGAGGTGGAGTGATATTAGGTGGACTCATTGCCCCTATATTTTTTAATACAACTCAAGATTCTGGCGGTCTGCCTATTATGTGTGATGTGACTAAGCTTAATACAGGTGATATAATTACCATTGACACTAAAAAGGGTGAGATAAGAAACGAAAAAGGTGAAGTAGTTTCAACATTTGAAATTAAACCGCCGACTTTGCGTGATGAATTTAGGGCTGGCGGAAGATTAAATCTTATAATAGGTAGGGCATTGACTGGTAAAGCAAGAAAGTTTCTTGGTCTTCCTGAAACAGATATATTTATTAAGGCAGACAATCCTAAGCCTAAGCCAAATCAAGGCTATACTTTGGCTCAGAAAATGGTTGGTAAGGCATGCGGGGTAGAAGGTGTATTGCCGGGCACTTCATGTGAGCCTGTGATGACTACCGTTGGCTCTCAAGATACAACAGGTCCTATGACAGCCGATGAGTTGAAAGAGCTCGCTTGTTTGAAATTTCAGGCTGATCTGTTTATGCAGTCATTTTGTCATACTGCGGCATATCCGAAACCTGCAGATGTAAAAATGCATAAGACTCTTCCTCAATTCGTTATAAAGAGGGAGGGGGTTGCTCTTAAACCGGGTGACGGTGTAATACACTCATGGCTTAATAGATTATTGCTTCCAGATACAGTTGGAACAGGCGGTGATTCTCATACCAGATTCCCAATCGGTATCTCTTTCCCTGCGGGTTCTGGTCTTGTCGCTTTTGCGGGTGCATTAGGCTTTATGCCTCTTGATATGCCTGAATCTGTTCTTGTTAAGTTTAAGGGTGAGCTTAATCCGGGTATTACTTTGAGGGACGTAGTAAATGCTATACCTTATTATGCCATTCAGCAGGGACTTTTGACCGTAGAGAAGAAGGGTAAGAAAAATATATTTAACGGTCGCATCCTTGAGATGGAAGGTTTGCCAAACCTTACTGTTGAGCAGGCATTTGAACTTACTGATGCTGCTGCCGAAAGATCAGCCGCTGCGGCAACCATAAAACTTTCAGAGGAAACAGTTGCAAATTACCTTAGAAGTAATATTGCTCTGATGAAAGCTATGATAGAAGATGGCTACCAGTATGCTGATACATTAAAAAGAAGGATAGAAAATTGCGAAAAGTGGCTTGAAAAGCCTGAGCTTCTTTCTCGTGATGAAAATGCTGAATATGCTGCTGTTATAGAGATAGATTTGGCTGATATTAAGGAGCCTATTTTGGCCTGTCCTAACGACCCTGATGATGTCAAGCTTTTGTCTGATGTGGCAGGGACAAAAATAGATGAAATGTTTATCGGTTCATGTATGACAAATATAGGCCATTTCAGAGCTGCCGGAAAAATTTGGGAAGGGAGTAAGGAAGCACCAACTAGGATTTGGCTAACCCCTCCGACAAAGATGGATCAGGCTCAACTTATGAGTGAAGGTTACTATTCAATTTATTCAGTAATAGGGGCAAGGATGGAAATTCCCGGGTGTTCACTTTGTATGGGTAATCAAGCAAGAGTTCGTTCTAATGCAAATGTAATTTCCACATCCACAAGGAATTTTGATAACAGGATTGGTGATGGAGCACAGGTATTTTTAGGCTCTGCTGAGCTTGCAGCTATAGCAGCTCTGCTTGGAAAGTTACCGACTGTTGATGAGTATTTTAAAATATTTAATGAAAAGGTTACTCCTAATAAGGACGAGATTTATAGATACTTAGAATTTGATAAGATGGAAAAAGTTGTTCTTAAGTATGCTTAATCAAAAGGCGCCACATTGGCGCCTTTTTGTTTACTAAAACATCGGTTTAGTTACAGTATAGTTTTTTTCGATAGTTCTTATGGTTAAATTTTTTAACCATTCGCTTTGTGAGGTGTAGTTATTAAAATATTCAATATTTCTTGACAAAATATGGAGTCTGGAGTATATCTGTATACAGTATACATTACTGTATTTGATGTTTTGTAAATTGAAAAGGTGTTATATATTTTAAACAAAAAATAAAGGAGATGTCTTATGAGTGGGAATCCAAAGATAATATGGACAGAAATCGATGAAGCGCCTGCACTTGCTACCTATGCGCTTTACCCGGTAGTTAAAAAATTTGCAAAAGAAGCAGGTATTGATGTTGAATTAAAGGATATTTCATTATCCGGAAGGATTCTTGCAGCTTTTCCTGACTATTTGACTGAAGCGCAGAGAATTCCTGATTATTTAGCTGAATTAGGTGAGCTTGTCAAAAAACCTGAAGCCAATATTATTAAATTGCCTAATATTAGTGCTTCCGTGCCTCAATTGCAGGCTGCAATTAAAGAGCTACAGGAAAAAGGCTACAATGTGCCTTCATATCCAGAAGAGCCTAAGACCGACGAGGAAAAAAAGATTCAGGAGAGATATTCAAGGATATTGGGCTCTGCTGTTAACCCTGTGTTGCGTGAAGGTAACTCAGATAGGAGAGCTGCCAAGTCTGTTAAAAAGTTTGCTCAAAAAAATCCTCATAAGATGATGAAGCCATGGCCAACTGACTCAAAATGCAGAGTGGCTCACATGAATAGTGGTGATTTTTATGAGACTGAAAAGTCAGTTACAATGGCAAAAGCTGACACAGTTAAAATACAGTTTGTAGATACTAATGGGAAGGTTGAAGTTAAAAAGGAAGTGAAGCTGCTTGAAGGTGAGGTATTTGATAGCTCGGTAATGCGTGTGGCTCAGCTTCGTAAATTTTACGAAGATACTGCAAAAGAGGCCAAAGAGAAAGATGTACTTTTATCTCTTCACCTCAAAGCTACAATGATGAAAGTATCCGACCCTGTTATGTTTGGCCACGCAGTTTCAGTATATTTTAAAGATGCACTTGAAAAGCATGCTGACACCTTAAAAGAGATAGGCGCTAATCCTAATTTTGGATTGGGTGATATCTTGGCAAAACTGGAAAAATTGCCTGCTGATAAAAAAGAAGAAATCATTAAAGATATAAATGCTTGTTATGAAAAGCAGCCGGCACTTGCAATGGTTGATTCAAGAAACAATATTACAAACCTTCATGTTCCAAATGACGTTATCGTAGATGCTTCAATGCCTGTTGTTGTAAGAGATGGCGGAAAAATGTGGAACAAAAAAGATGAGTTGCAAGATACAATAGCAATGATTCCTGATAGAAGTTACGCTACTATGTACAGTGAAATTATTGAAGATTGCAAAAAGAATGGACAGTTTGATCCTGCTACTATGGGTAGCGTATCTAATGTCGGACTTATGGCTCAAAAAGCAGAAGAATATGGCTCACATGATAAGACTTTTATAGCTGAAGCCAAAGGGAAATTTCAGGTTGTTGCCTCAGACGGGACCGTATTAATGGAGCAAGAAGTTGAAAAGGGTGACATCTATCGCTCTTGTCAGACCAAAGACATCCCTATAAAGGACTGGGTTGGGCTTGCTTTCAGAAGGGCCAAAGAGTCAGGCGAGCCAGTAGTTTTTTGGCTTGATGAAAAGAGGGGTCATGATGCGGAAATAATTAAGAAAGTTAAAAAATATGCACCAGAATTTGATACAAAAGATGTTGAATGGCATATAATGGCTCCTGTTGAAGCCATGAGATTCTCTTTAGAGAGAATTAGAAAGGGGCTTAATACTATTTCTGCAACAGGTAATGTCTTAAGAGATTATCTGACTGACCTCTTCCCGATTTTAGAGCTTGGGACTTCTGCAAGGATGCTTTCAATTGTTCCTCTTCTTGCAGGTGGTGGACTTTTTGAAACTGGTGCAGGTGGCTCAGCTCCTAAGCATGTTCAGCAGTTTTTGAAAGAAGGGCATTTAAGATGGGATTCTTTGGGTGAATATTGTGCACTTGTTCCATCATTAGAGCTTGTAGCAAGAAATTATAACAATAAAAAAGCTGCAGTATTGGCTAAAACTTTGGATGAAGCTATAGGGATGTATCTTGAAAATCAAAAGCTTCCTTCAAGGAAAGCAGGGGAGATTGATAACAGAGGTAGTAGCTTTTATCTTACTCTTTACTGGGCACAGACTCTTGCAGCGCAGGATGAGGATGCTGAATTGAAAGCTAAGTTTGAAAAAGTTGCCAAAGAGCTGACTGCAAATGCTGAAAAGATAGATGCAGACTTAATAAGCTGTCAGGGTAAGCCTGTGGATATTGGCGGATACTACAGACCTGACAAGGCTAAGGCTGAAGCAGCAATGAGGCCAAGCGCAACTTATAATGCAATAATTGATGCAATGTAATTTTACGGGGCTTACGCCCCGTGCTGTTTGAGTGTGTAATACTTGCATTAGCAAGAAAAAATATAAAGGGGGCAAAATATGGCTTTTAAAAGACCAAAAATTGCTTTAATTGGTGGTGGACAAATTGGTGGTGTTTTGGCTCAGCTTTCAGCTTTAAGAGAGCTAGGCGATGTGGTTATGTATGATATAGTTGAGGATATGCCTCAAGGGAAGACTCTTGATATCGCTGAAGCTTCAAGAGTAGATGGTTTTGATGTTAAAGTTAATGGAACAAACGATTATAAGGACATTGAAGGATCTGACATTGTTATAGTAACTGCAGGTTTGCCAAGAAAGCCTGGAATGAGCAGAGATGACCTTTTGACAACAAATGCAAAGATAATCAAAACTGTTGCTGAAAATATCAAACAGTATGCGCCTGATTCTTATGTAATAGTTATCTCTAACCCTCTTGATGCAATGGTTACCTTGATGAAAGAGGTAACTGGATTCCCGGCAAATAGGGTTATGGGTCAGGCAGGCGTTCTTGACTCTTCCAGATTTGCTACATTTATAGCTTGGGAGCTTGGGGTTTCTGTTAAGGATGTAAATGCTATGGTTCTTGGTGGTCACGGCGATACTATGGTGCCGCTTGTGAGATATGCAAATGTTAATGGCTGCCCTGTAGTAGAACTTTTAGAAAAGAAATATGGTGACAAGGTTAAAGCTAAAGAAGTGATGGATGCTATGGTTGAAAGAACTAAAAAGGCTGGTGGCGAGGTAGTTGCACTTCTTAAGACAGGTTCAGCATTTTACTCTCCAGCTTCTTCTGCAATTCAGATGGCTGAGGCTATCTTAAGAGACCAAAAAAGGGTATTACCTGTTTGTGCATATCTTGACGGAGAATATGGCGTCAAAGATTTCTATGTAGGAGTACCTGTAATTTTAGGTGGTAACGGTGTAGAAAAGGTCGTTGAACTTGACCTGAACGATGAAGAGCAGGCAATGTTTGACAATTCAGTTGATGCTGTTAAGAAGCTTATTGAGGATATGAAGAGATTAGGATTTCTTTAAAAATTAACATATGATTTACGGGGTATTTTGATACCCCGTTTTAAAAATAACTCACCTTAAAATAATGCTTGAAATGGGGCTTGAATGGTATTAGTAGTGAATTTTGCTAAAATATGGACACAATAAACATAATAATTAGGAAGGTGAGTTATGAACATTCATGAGCATCAGGCAAAAGAGATTTTCCGTAAGTATGGAGTCCCGACTCCAAAAGGTTTTGTCGCATTCAAACCAGAAAATGCTGTTAAGGCTGCTCAACAATTAGGTGGAGACTTAGATGTTTGGGTAGTAAAAGCTCAGATTCATGCCGGAGGCAGGGGGAAAGCCGGCGGTGTCAAACTTGCAAGATCTACCGAAGAGGTTGGGATGTTTGCAAAGGAGCTTTTAGGTAAAACACTGGTTACACATCAAACAGGTCCTGAAGGTAAAACAGTGCACAGAATCTATATTGAAGAGGGTGCTGAGATTGAAAAAGAGTTTTATCTTGGGATGGTGTTAGATAGAGCTTCTGAAAAGCCCGTTATGATGGCTTCCACTGAAGGTGGTATGGAAATAGAAGATGTAGCTGCAAAAACCCCTGAAAAGATCATTAAAGTTGAGATAGATCCTGCAATCGGCTTTCAGGGATTTCATGGTAGAAAACTTGCATTTGGCCTTGGTCTTCCAAAAGATCAGGTTAATAAATTTATAAGTTTTGCACAGGCACTTTATCACGTATATATGGACTACGATGCAAACCTTATCGAAATAAACCCGTTAATTCGCACAAAAGATAAGAGATTTGTAGCGCTTGACGCTAAAATGGGATTTGATGACAACGCACTGTACAGACAACCGGAAATTCTTGCAATGAGAGACTTGACTGAAGAAGAGCCTACAGAAATAGAGGCCGGAAAGTACGGTTTAAGTTATATTAAGCTTGATGGAAATGTGGGTTGTATGGTTAATGGTGCTGGACTTGCAATGGCAACTATGGATATTATAAAGCACGAAGGTGGTCAACCGGCAAACTTCTTGGATGTTGGTGGCGGAGCAAGTGCCGAAACCGTTGCAAAGGGTTTTGAGATAATTTTGAGAGATCCAAACGTGAAGGCAATTTTTGTAAATATCTTTGGTGGAATAGTAAGATGCGATAGGGTAGCAAACGGTATTCTTGAAGCAACCAAACTTACAAAAGTTGATGTGCCTGTAGTTGTAAGACTTGATGGTACAAATGCAGAAGAAGCTGCTGAAATCCTTAAAAATTCAGGAATTGAAAATATTATATCAGCCAATGATCTTAAAGATGGCGCTAAAAAAGTTGTTAGCGCAGCTAAAGGGGGTAAATAATGAGCATTCTTGTTAATAAAGATACAAAAGTAATAGTTCAAGGTTTTACAGGGAAAGAAGGCACTTTTCATGCCGAGCAGTGCATGGAATACGGCACTAAAATAGTTGGCGGTGTTACTCCAGGTAAAGGTGGGCAGACTCATCTTGGTAAGCCTGTATTTAATACTGTAGTTGAGGCTGTTCAGGCCACAGGTGCAACAGTTAGTTTGATATTTGTTCCACCTGCATTTGTTGCTGATGCTGTCATGGAAGCTGCCGATGCCGGTATCGAGCTTGCTGTTACAATTACTGAGGGCACACCGGTAAAAGATATGATGTTTGCCAAAGACTATGCAGTTAAAAAAGGTATGAAGATGATTGGACCTAACTGCCCGGGGATTATTACTTCTGAAGAGTGCAAAATTGGTATTATGCCCGGCTTTATCTTTAAGAAAGGACCTGTTGGACTAATTTCCAAGTCAGGTACTTTGACTTATGAAGCGAGTAACCAGGTAGTTAAAGCAGGTTATGGTGTGACTACAGCCGTTGGAATCGGTGGTGACCCGATTATCGGATTAAGTTATAAAGATCTGCTTCCTATGTTTGAAGAAGACCCTGAAACCAAAGCTATAGTTATGATTGGTGAAATCGGCGGTACTTTGGAAATAGAAGCAGCTGAATTTATTAAGCAAAACATAAAGAAACCGGTAGTAGCATTTATAGCCGGACAAACTGCACCAAAAGGTAAGAGAATGGGGCATGCCGGTGCTATTATTTCAGGTGGTAAAGGGACTGCCAAAGAAAAAATGGATGCTTTGGCAGCGGCTGGTGTTCATGTTGTTGTGAGTCCGGCAGATATTGGTGAAACAGTTGCTAAAATTCTTAAATAATTAAGGAGTAGTAGATGGCTAAAGCAGAGAAAATAGAAATTAATAAAAAATGGTGCAAAGGTTGCGAGATTTGTGTTGAGCTTTGCCCTACAAATGCAATTGAAATGGTTGACTTTAAGGTTGCCGTAAAGGACTTGGAAAAGTGTATTGCATGTATGCAGTGTGAGCTGAGATGTCCTGACTTTGCAATTGTAGTCTATAAGAAAGAGAAAGAGTAAATTAAGGGGGATACACGTGGCTAAAAAAGTAGAATTTATGATGGGTAACTATGCAGTCGCTGAGGGTGCTCTGTATGCCGGCTGCAAGTTTTTCGGAGGATACCCTATTACACCTTCAACAGAAATAGCAGAAAGAATGGCTGAAAGGTTACCTCAGGTTGGTGGAAGGTTTATACAGATGGAAGATGAAATTGCAGCTATGGCTTCAGTAATCGGAGCTTCAATTGCTGGTGCAAAAGCTTTGACTGCAACAAGTGGCCCTGGATTTTCACTTAAGCAGGAAAATATTGGCTATGCAATGCTTTGCGAAATTCCATGTGTAATAGTTGACGTAATGAGAGGTGGCCCGTCAACAGGTATGCCAACAGGGCCAAGTCAATCTGATATCATGCAGGCAAAATGGGGTACTCATGGTGACCATCCTGTAATTGCAGTAACTCCTGCATCTGTACAAGAGCAGTTTGATGAAACTGTCAGAGCATTTAATCTTGCAGAAAAATATAGATGCCCGGTTTTTATACTGACTGACTCAATTATAGGTCAAATGATGGAGCAACTGGTTATTCCTGAGCCAGGCGAGCTTGAGGTTATTGAGAGACCAATGCCTGATTGTAAACCTGAAGAATATTTACCATTTGACATGGATAAAGATTTTGTGCCATTAGCACCTTTTGGCTCCGGATATAGATATCATATTACAGGTCTTCACCATGCATCTGATGGCTTTCCAACAAATGATCCGGTACTTCACACTAAAAACACTGTAAGACTTATAGAAAGACTTAACAAAAATTATGATGACATAGTAAAAGTTGAAGAGTTTATGACTGATGATGCAGAGGTGCTTGTGTTTGCAATTGGTGTTACCGCAAGGTCAGCGAAACATGCTGTAGTTGAGGCAAGAAATCAAGGCATTAAAGCTGGTCTTGTTAGACCGTTGACAATATGGCCTTTCCCTGAAAAGCATCTTGAGAAGTTATTATCCAAGAATACAGTAAAAGGTATAGTTGTTCCTGAAATGAACTTAGGTCAAATGACTTTTGAAGTTCAAAGAGTAGCAAAAGGTCGCTGTGGGGTAGAAGGGCTTTATAGCTTAATGCTTGATCCTATTCTTCCTGGGGAAATCCTCGAAAAAATCAGGAGGTTTGTATAAATGGCTTACGATTATGCTAAATATTTAAGAAAAGGGAAACTGCCACATATATGGTGTGCAGGCTGTACATATGGTATAGTATTGAAATCTCTTATTAGAGCAATAGATTCATTGCAGTGGGATAAAAATGATGTGGCTATAGTTTCAGGGATTGGTTGTGCAAGCCGTTTACCTGGCTACGTTGACTTTAATACACTGCATACTACTCATGGTAGATCAATTGCTTTTGCTACCGGCGTAAAATTGGCAAACCCAAACTTAAAAGTTTTGGCTATGGGTGGCGACGGTGATATGACAGCTATTGGTGGCAACCACTTTATCCATGCCTGTAGAAGAAACATCGATATGACCGTATTTGTATTTAATAACAATATTTACGGTATGACCGGTGCCCAGTATTCCCCTACAACCCCAAAAGGTGCTTGGGCTACAACTTCACCATATGGTATGTCAGAGAATAATTTTACAATCACTGATCTTGCAATTGGTGCAGGAGCAACATTTGTTGCAAGGACTACGGCATATCATGTTGCACATTGTGAAAAAACAATGAAGGAAGCATTTCAACATAAAGGGCTGAGTGTGGTTGAGATTATCAATGCATGCCCAACCGGTTTTGGTAGAAAGAATAAGTTTAAGACTCCTACATCAATGCTTTTATGGATGAAAGACAGTGCTGTTAATGTTGAAAAAGCTAAAAATATGTCTCAAGAAGAGCTGGCTGGTAAGTTTACTATCGGTGTTCTTCACAAGATAGAGAAGCCGGAATACATTGAAACATATGATGCAACTGTTGGATTAAAAAAATAGGAGTATAAGATGGCAAGAGTTGATATAAGATTAGGTGGTTCAGGTGGTCAAGGTACAATTACTGCGGCAGCAATATTAGGTTATGCTGCTGTATATGCGGGAAAGAAGGCCGTGCAAACAAAATCATACGGACCTGAGGCAAGAGGTGGTGCTGCCAGAGGGGAAGTGGTTATTAGTGACGAAGAGATTAATTATGTTAAAGTATTGAAATCTGACGTTCTTGTTGCTCTTACTCAAGAGGCATGTGATAAATTTATCGCCGATGCCAAGGAGGGGAGTGTTGTTATAGTTGATAGTATGCTTGTTAAAGATCTTCCAAAGGGTAACTTTAAAGTATATGCACTGCCAATCATAAAGACAGCAGCTGAGGATATCGGTAAGTCTATGGTAGCTAACATTGTAACGTTAGGAGTTGTAAATCAAATTACTAACCTGCTTGATGTGGAGAAACTTGAAAAAGGTGTATTGAGTAAAGTGCCAAAAGGGACTGAAGAGCTTAATAAAAAGGCCCTTTATGCAGGTATGGAGCTTGCAAAGAATTTGTGATAAATTTAAAAAGTCCGCTTTAAGCGGACTTTTTATTATTGAGGGAAATAATGGATAATATAAAAGAAACAAAGGAATTTAAAAAGTGTGTATTTCAGTGTGCCAGGCGAGCGATGCTTGAAAATGAGTATTTTCTTAAAGATTTTTTAGATAGCTTTGTAGTTAATAACTATTCTGTAGATGATTTAGAAAGATTTAATATATTTTTGAAAGATATATATGATAATGACCTGTTTGACATAATCATGGGGAATAAAACAGCAGAAGATTATAAAGACCAATATGAGTATAAATTTTTAAAAGATATAGAAGTGTTTGCCAAAACGGTAAGAGATAAAGTTAAATCAAAATAAAAAGTACAAATAAGATATATAAGTTAACAAAAAACCCGCCTTTCGGCGGGCTTTTTTGTTAATATTTCCTTTCAAGAAGCATCTGGCGAATACCAACAATAGCTTTTGTTGGATTAAGCTCTTTAGGGCAAGCCTCCACACAGTTGTATATAGTGTGACAACGCCATACGCCGTTTTTATCATTTAGTATTGGTAATCTTTCTTCAGCACCTTCATCCCTTGAGTCGATTAAATATCTGTAAGCTCTTAAGAATGCGTTAGGCCCTAAATATTTTTTATCAGCCCAGTAAGAAGGGCAAGATGATGAGCAGCATCCGCAAAGGATACATTCATAGAGACCATCTAATTTCTTCCTGTCTTCAGGAGACTGATAATACTCTTTGTCCGGAGCAGGTGATTTTCTTATAAGGTAAGGTTTAACTGTAATAAACTTCTCAAAGAAATCATCTACGTCAGTCACCAAGTCCCTCATTACAGGCATACCAGGTAAAGGTTGAATTACAAGATGATCAGAGCCTAAATCTTCAATTTTTGTCATACATGATAGCATATTTACACCGTTGACATTAATACCGTCAGAGCCGCAAACACCTTCACGGCAAGAGCGTCTGAACGCAAGGGTGGTATCTTGCTCCCACTTAATTTGATTTAAACCTTCAAGCATAAGCATACCAGGTCTTCTGATTTCAACCTTATAAGACTGGTAGTATGGTTCTTTATCCTTTTCAGGGTCGTATCTAAAAATTTCAAAAGTTACAAATTTACTCATTTTGCCCTCCTCTTAATATACCCTTGGCTTTGGTGGGAAAGTTTCAACAGTAAGTGGTTTCATTCTAACCGGCCTGTAACCAACAATCACATTTCCTTCTTTATCAAGTGTTACTTCGCTGTGTTTATGGAAGTTTACATCATCCCTTTCCTGATAATCTTCCCTTGCGTGACCACCTCTTGATTCTTTCCTAAGAAGAGCCGATTCGGTTAAAGCTCTTGCGTTAATAATCATGTTGTTTAATTCAAGGGCTTCAATGAGCTCTAAGTTATAGATGTTAGATTTATCGTTAACTCTAAAGTTTTCCATTTTTTTAGCCAATTCTGCCAAATCGGCTTTTGCCTGAGTCATAGTTTCTTCTGTCCTGAAAACTCCAACGTTCTTTTCCATGGTTTCAGTAAGTTCAGTATAAACAGGTCCAAATGTATATTCACCATTAGAATTTAAGAATTTTTGTAATAATTCAATACCTTCTTTCCCAGCATCTTCAGCTAGTGGAACGAATCCGTTTTCTTTTGCATATTTAGCAGCTTCCTCACCGGCAGTCCTACCAAATACTACAAGGTCAAGAAGGGAGTTAGTACCAAGTCTGTTAGCACCATGGACAGAAGCAGATGCTACTTCACCGGCGGCAAAGAATCCAGGCACTGTCTCTTCTGGATTTTCACCAAAAGCCTTGATTACATGAGTTTTATAGTTAGTAGGTATACCACCATTTTGATAATGGGCTGTAGGCATTACTGGAATTGGTTCTTTTGTACAATCAACACCGGCAAAAACTAGTGCAAGCTCATGAATACCCGGCAACTTTTCCATAATTGCATCAGCGCCGATATGATCAATCTTTAAGAGTACGTGATCTTTTTTAGGACCAACACCACGTCCAGCCAAAACTTCTTTTACCATTGAACGAGAAACAATATCTCTTGGTGCGAGGTCTTTAATAGTTGGAGCGTATTTCTCCATAAATCTTTCGCCGTTAGCGTTAAGAAGGATACCACCTTCACCTCTAACACCTTCAGTAATAAGGTTACCTGCAAGATAGATTCCTGTCGGGTGGAATTGAATGAATTCAGGGTCAGACCAAGAGAACCCTTTTCTCATAGCAAGTGTAAGTCCATCACCAGTATTTATGTGTGCATTAGAAGTAGTTTTATAAAATCTTGAACATCCGCCGGTAGCAAACACAACTGCCTTAGCATGGAAAAGGTGAAATCCGCCATTTTGGATATCCCAGCATAATACACCATTTACCGCACCGTCGTTTACAAGAAGCTCCAATGCATAAAACTCACTGAAAAATTGAGTTTTCTGAGCTACAGCCTTTTCATAAAGAGTTTGAAGCATTACGTGGCCAGTTCTATCAGCTGCGTAGCAGGCTCTTTTTACTGGCCTTTTGCCAAATTCCGCAGTGTGACCGCCAAAAGGCCTTTGTGCAATTTTCCCTTCCGGAGTTCTGCTGAAAGGTACACCTATGTGCTCAAGCTCGATTATATATTGTGGTGCAAGTTTAGTCATGTATTCACAAGAATCCTGATCAGCAAGATAGTCACTACCTTTTACGGTATCATACATGTGCCAGTGCCAGTGATCCTCTTCTAAGTTACCAAGTGCAGCTGAAATACCACCTTGGGCGGAAATAGTATGACTACGTGTAGGATATACTTCTGAAATTACGGCAGTACTGCAATATTGAGATGCTACCTGAGCTGCATTAAGACCAGCTCCACCAGCACCAAGGACGACAACATCAAATTTATGATACTCTACTTTTACAGACATAACTTAACCTCTCTTTATTTTTTATAAACTTGAAACTACACTGAGAGCTAATACTGCAAGAGTAATTCCAACTATCCAGTATATTGCAAGAATGATAGCTCTCCAAGTTGTGCTTGCTACGTAATCGTCGGTAATCATTTTAAAGCCGTTAAGTGTATGGAATATACCGAAAGCAAAAAGAGGTCCCAAAACAATCTTCTTAAGTCCCCAATCGCCAGACTTAATCATTGAGAAGAAGTGGATAAAAATAACTAATATTAAAATAACACCGGACACTCTCTGAAGCAGCCATTCAAAAACACCGCTATCACTTGAACCGTTAAACTTAAATTGTCTCATGTGGTCCCTCCTCTAAGAAAAAATTGGAAAAGCGCCAATAATAAGCACTACAACGGTTAAGAAAAGAACAACCATAAATTGTTTGGAAAATACTTCCTTTTCTGAACCTGTGGCAAAATCGATCAACACAATCCTGAAGCCATTAAATGCATGGAAAGTAAAAGCTAAAAGAACAATTATTCTTGCAACAGGATTTGCCGTAAGAGAGGTAAACCACTCTGCAACCCCTGATTTCCCAAGTATGTGGAAAATCAAGTAAAGGCCTATGATTACTCCTGAGATTCTGTGAAGCAACCAGGCCACCATTCCTGTGTGTTTCCTGTAGGAAACTTTTTTTGGATAGGTGACTAAATCTTTTCTTGGCATCTTACACCTCGACTAATTTTATTGAACAAACAAACAGCGTTAAAATTTAACTATTAAAGGGATATCATAAAATATTAGAACTGTCAATGATATTGTATACAATATACACGTGTTACAAATATTTACCTTGTTCAGCCTGTTATTTGCTGAAGAGTATAGTATTAGTAAACCAAATACTGTATTTGGTGCGTATGGTATTTTTTATAAACAGTGTTTTACAATGAAGAGATATTTAGTTGTTTGATTTTGCACATAGATACAATGAATACTTTCTTTGATTGAAATAATCTTTGCATGTAAAACCAAATTTTGATATCTCTTCAATATTGTCAGGTTTTGTGACAACAAAAAAAGTTTCTTGAGCATTTAAAAAATCTGAAAGTTCAGTCATATTTTTTATGTAATACTTTTTGTAAGTATCGTCGTATTGAAATTGTGTCTCCCTCTCTTTTCCTAAAGCCGCAACAGTTATTTTTTGGCGGTAGAATGAGATGGAAGGGATAAATGTTTTATAGGTAAGTATCTCATATTTTTTATCTTTATCTAATAGGTTGATTTCCTCAGTCATTTTTTTAAAACCTTTTATTTCAGGACCTAATATCGGCAATGTTGAGTAGATACAAAAAGATATAAAAATAATATACACACTAAAGTTTAAAAGATTAAAACGTTTGTAAAGATTTATAAAAAGCAATAGTGTCAAAATAAAGAAAATCAGTATAGTTAGTAAGTAACCTTTAAGGACAGGATAAACAAATATTGCAGCAATAAAGGCAAACGGCAGTAATCCTGCGAAGATTAATGTTGGGATTCTAAAAGATTTGGTGTTAAAAATCTTAGCGTCTATAGAGTTCGCCACAATGATGCCGGCAATAGGGTAAAAAGGCAAAATGTAAGTTGCAAGCTTACTTTTGGCAAGTGAGAAAATTATAAAGGGCACAATTACATAAAAATAAGGGGCCAATTTTTCAGTAACTGGTTTTACATGTTTGATTAAATCTTTGACAAAAATAATTATAAAAGGGAAAAAAGTCCCGGCAAATGTAAGTATAAAAAAGTAAAACGGTTTATTGCGATGGAATCTGTTAGTTACAACCCTATCGACAGTTTGTACTTTCAAAAAGTAATTGAGTAGCTCAGGATTCTTGATGATTACAGCGATATACCAAGGTAAAGAAATAATCAGAAAGGTTAAAATACCAAATGCAATATCTTTTAAAGTAAAAACTTTTCTATGAGACTTAAAGAACACTTTTCCGAGCATAAAAGGAAGCAGAGTAAAAAGAAAAATTATCGGCCCTTTTGTTATAAAGCCAAAACCCAAAAATAAGCCATACCATACGGCATTCAATGATGACTTTTTTCCATAAATCTGGTTAAAAAGGAAGTACTGAGATAAGATTGTAAAAAGTGTCAGGTATATGTCCGTAGAGACTATTCTTGAAACAGCTATAAACAAAAGTGAAGCTGAAAGTATATAAACGGAATTTTCAGCTTTGACTTTATCTTTTAATAAAATATTAGCTAATTTGTAAGTCATAAAGAGTATTATAGCAGAAGCAAGCACTCCAAAAATTCTAACACCGAATCCGCTAACCCCAAACAATTTAATCCCAGCAGCATTTATCCAATAGGTAAAAGGTGGCTTATGAAAATGTTTTATCCCGTTAAAATGAGGCTCCAAATAATTTCCTGAAGCAGCCATCTCCCATGCAATTTCAGCATATCTGGCTTCGGTAGTTTCAAAAAGAGGTATGTTGTTAATCGGGAATGCCGCAATAATAAAATAAATAATGATGAACCAATAAATATTTTTATTACGCATTTAACTTTGCTCTTTCTTTTTTGATAAAATATAAGTTTCTGATATAAATTATAAATCCTGTGGACTGCCCGACTATAAAGACAATATCCTTGCGCAGAATAGCATATATTAGCAGGCACACACTGCCAAGCAAACTAAAGTACCAAAAAGCCACTGGTATTACACTCTTTCTTTGTTTTTCAGAGTATATCCATTGAACAAAAAATCTCATAAAAAAGAAGAATTGTCCCGTAAAACCTATTATTAAAAGTGTTGTCTCTGTTAAGTTCATCTTTCTTCCTTTATCTTAATGTCGAGGTAACGCTTAATCATCCATCTCACTGCAATTAAATCGTAAAAACCTTCAATAGCTCTGTTAAGATTATTGTATTTAGATACACCGACTTCCCGTTTTCTATGATTTACAGGTATTTCTACCACTTTAGCACCTTCAAGCCTCATAAGTGTAGGTAAAAATCTATGCAACCCTCTAAACATTTTAATTTTCTTCAAAATACTTGCCCTCATAATCTTTAGAGCACAACCGGTATCGTGAATAGTTTCATTTGTCATTTTATTCCTGACAAAATTTCCTATTTTGCTTCCAATTTTTTTTGAAATGGTATCTTGTCTGTTTTTTCTCCAGCCATTTACCATATCATACTGCCCGTATAGTTTTATCATTTCAATCAAGTCTCTTGGATCATTTTGCAAGTCTGCATCCATTGTAATTATAACCTCTTTTTCGGCTTTTTGAAACCCTGCGTAAAGTGCGGCGGATTGCCCTCTATTTTCAAGAAATGAAATATATTTTACGCATTTGTCAATCAATGCGATGTCTTTAATTTCATCAAAACTGCCGTCAGTACTTGCATCATCAACAAAAATTATTTCATAAGAGGAAGCAATGGTATCAGCTATGTTTTTTACTTCCTTGTAAAGAGGTTTGATATTACCCTCTTCATTATAAACCGGTATAACAAATGATATTTCGTGCATTTTTACTCCAAGAATTAAATTTTTACGGTAGGGAGCATTATTGTCACGGTTGTCCCTACACCAACTTTTGACTCGATCTTTAGTTTACCATTATGCTGCTCAATCAAATCTTTTGCAATAGGTAAACCAAGACCTGTCCCGTTCTTTTTTGTGGTGTAAAATTCGTTAAATATTTTATCAAGTTGATCTTCAGATATCCCTACCCCATCATCAATTATTTTAAATATGACATACTCATGATCAGCGGAGCAAGATACATTGATTACAATATTTCCATGGCGGTCTTCAGGGATACTTTCCATAGCATTTTTAAGGATATTAATAAAGACCTGCTCAATATTCGTTTTGTTTATATTTAAAAGACAGTCGCCTTTCTCTGAAGCCTTCACCAATTGAAAGTTAACCTTTTCATAATCAAATAATATCCGCTTTACATAAATATTTATAGTTTCAAGAAAGGAACTGACAGACACTATTTGCTTTTGCTCAGTGTTAAGTCTTGAAAAATTTAAGGTCTGGTCGATTATGTTTTTTATACGTAGGGTGTCATTTATGATATTATCTATATGCTTTAATGTATCATCAATATTTACTGCTTTGCCACTTTTGGCCATTTCGCACTTCATAGCAAGCAGGTCAGATGTTATCATGATTGAGTTTAAAGGGTTTTTTATTTCATGGCTCAATGATGCCGTCAATTGACCTATAGTGGTTAATCTGTCTGAATGTATTAAGTTTTTGTGCATATTGTCTATTGTCTCATTTGCAAGTTTTAGAGAAGATACCATATTGTTGAAATAGTTCGATATCAGCTCGAATTCATCTCTTGAGTTAATTGTTACTTTGCTGTTAAAATCATTCTCACTTACCTTATGCATCCCCTCTTCAAGCTTTTTCAGAGGGTTAACTACAAGTTTGTTTATTAAAATTGATAAGAGCAAACTGACAATTAGTGAAGATATCAACATAATAATATTTACGGTTTTTATCTCACTGCTTAGCATTTCCGAAATACCTGCAGTGCTTACATTGATATTCAAGACCCCGATGATATCACCGTTGTCCGTATGACACTTTTTACATTCAGGTTTATTTTCATAAGGTCTGTAATAGGAGAGCATTTTAACATCTTTGGTATTAATCTCCTGTAATTTCTCAGTAAGACTAAAATATTGGTATACAAGATTAATATATTTCGATGGTGCTTCTGTCTTAAAGTTAGAATAGTTGCACGAAATATCACCTAATGGGTTAAAAATGTGAATTCCTATAACATTTTCAACATTTGAAAGTTCCAATATAAGTTTTCTGACAATTTCTTTGTCACCGGCAGTCATAAAGTTATTAATCGAGCTGTCAATTATTGATGGTATAGTTTTAATGTATGATCTTGCCATTTCCATAGCCTTTTTTTCTGCATTGTATGTAAGATATCCTGAAACGATAAAGGATATGGAAATCATTACGGCAAATATAAGAATATTGATTTTCAGTTTTAAACTAAAATATTTTGGTTTTTTTCTAAGAAGATTTACCATTACTGTTTTATATCCTTGAGCTTAAGTATTGAGAAGATATCATTATTGTTACTTTTGTCAATAATTACCCCTATTCCTGCTATTACGCAACCGGCTTTTTCAACAAGCTTCCTTGCTGAAGCGGACGTGCTGCCGTTGGCATAAAAATCATCAACAAAAAGAAATCTTTCCCCTTTATTGACAACGTGTTTTGAAAGGTAGAGCTCTGTTTCGGCTTGTTTGGTAAAGGAATAGCTCTTTTCACTGAAGTATTCGTTCATAGTAAGAGGCTTTTTTTTCTTTAAAAAGATAAAGTCTTTTTGAGATTTAACTGCTATAAAACTTGCCAAAACTATACCGCTTGACTCTACGGTTAATATTTTATCAAAAGAGTCAGGTGGAAAATTTTCGATAAAAGCATCGGCTATCTTACCGTAAAGTGAGCAAGATACTTTATGATTAATAAATTTTTCTACGTTAATTACGCTCCCCTTAATACTGCCTTCATCCTCAATTAGTTTAAGAAGCATCTCTTTTACTGTCATTTTTTATTTCCTGTCCTCTCTGTCATAAACAAGCCCTAAAGATTCGGGTTGACTTGAAGAGCCTTTTTCTATTTTTATGGTTGCAATAATAAGAACTATTATGGTGAATATATAGGGGAGCATTTGTAATATATGGGCTGAAATTGTTGTCCCCATTGCTTGAAATCGCAATTGAATGGCACTTATACCACCGAAGAAATATGCCCCAAAAAGTGCTCTTTTGCAAGACCATGAGGAAAATATTACAAGGGCAACTGCAATCCAGCCACGCCCTGCTGTCATATTTTCTATCCATAATGGAGTATATGCAAGGGATAAATATGCACCGCCAAGGCCTGCAAGCCCTGAGCCTACAAAGGTGGCTGCAAGTCGATATTTATATGTGTCTATCCCCGATACGTCAGCAGCGTATGGATTTTCCCCGACAGTTCTTAAGTTTAATCCCCATACGGTTTTGTATAAAAAGAATGAGATTAAAAAAACAAGAAAAATACTTAGATATACTAAAATGTCTTGGTTAAAAAGGGAGTTACCGATGATTGGAATTTTTGAAAGCACAGGTATTTCTATTCTTTTAAACCCAACAATAGTCTGCCCAACCATACTTTTTCCCAAAACTGCCGTAATCCCGACTCCAAACATTGTAAGTGCAAGGCCGCTTACGATTTGGTTACCTTTGAAGTATGTGCAAAGTATACCATGAATGAGACCGGCAAGTCCTGCAACTAAGACCGCCGCAAAGACCCCTAAAATAAGACTTTCCGTAGTGTATGTAGTATAAAATCCGGCAAGGGCGCCTATGAGCATAAGTCCTTCTATCCCTAAATTTATAATTCCTGAACGCTCTATAATAATTTCACCGAGAGTTGCATAAAGTATGGAAGTTCCGGCTCTGATAGTAGCATCAATTATTATTGAAATCATTATTCTTTCACCATTACAATTTTATGTTCTTTGAAAAATTCGGCAACAATAAGGGAGAAAAGGATGAGCCCCTGAAATACACTTACCATTGCTACAGGTAATTGATAATAGATTTGCATGGAGTCGCTACCTACAAAAAGCATACCCATAAGAAAGGAAACTATTACTACCCCAAAGGCACTTCTTTTGGCAAGCCATGCAATGATAATTGCGGTATAACCGTAGCCCGGGGAGATTGCATGCTGCAGTCTGTGCTGTACCCCGGCAAGCTCAGAAAATCCTGCAATTGCACTTAAAGCACCGCTGATAAACATTACCAATATAATATTCTTTTTTATATTTATTCCGGCATACATTGCAGCCTTCGGATTACTCCCTATTACCTTTATTTCATAACCCCAGACTGTTTTTTCTATGATAATAAAAACCAGCAACGCACATAACAGAGCGAGAAAAAAACCCGAATGCAGTCTAGAGTCAAAATACTCATTTAATCTTGCTGCACTTGTAAATTCAGCTGATATGGGGAAGTTAAACCCTTTGGGGTCTTTCCATGCTCCATAGATCAAAAAGTCTACCCATAATATTGCAATATAATTCATCAAAAGTGTTACAATTGTTTCGTTTACATTGTAAATGGCTTTTA
The DNA here is from genome assembly GCA_022813675.1 of Deferribacteraceae bacterium V6Fe1. GTDB lineage: Bacteria > Chrysiogenota > Deferribacteres > Deferribacterales > Deferrivibrionaceae > Deferrivibrio > Deferrivibrio metallireducens. Next base: position 1,180,441 of record CP063375.1, read on the forward strand.
AAGCTCCGGGGATTAGTGCCCATAGCCCGCCAAAAAATACCGCCGAAATGAACATCAGAGAAATCATTATAAAGTGACTGTCGGTATTAAGGTGAAGTGCCACTAACGATGCACCAAAGGCACCCATGTAGAGCTGCCCTTCCGCACCAATGTTCCACAACTGCATTCTGAAGGCAACTGCCACACCAAGTCCGCAAAAAATAAGCGGTGTTGTTTTTACAAGGGTTTCTGTAATGCCGTAAACAGAGCCGACTGATTCTATAAGTATATCCTTGTAAGCGCTAATTGGATTTACATCTGCGAAGGCAAGGAAAATACCGCTTATCAAAAGAGCTATAAATATGGATAGCAGTGTTGTCAAAATAGATTTTATGCCACTGACAGGCGGCTTCTTTACTAATTTGAATTTCATCTTTTACCACTCATTAAAAGTCCGATTTCTGTTTTAGATGTTTTGTCAGGTTCGAGATAACCCATATTTTTACCTCTAAACATAACGGCTATTCTGTCGGAAATCTTTAACAACTCATCTAAATCTTCAGATATAAGTATTGTGCTCATCCCTTTTTCCCTTGCTTGTAAAAGCACTTGATATACATATTCCGCAGAGCCAACATCAAGGCCCCTTGTGGGATAAAGGGCAACCAATATTAGCGGATTTTCGGATAATTCCCTTGCGATTATGACTTTTTGAATATTGCCGCCTGAAAGAAGTCTCACAGGTATCCCTTCATAACCTGTTTTTATTGAGTATTTTTTTATTTGCTCTATTGCATTTTCCCTTATCTTAGTCTTGCTAAGAAAAAACATATTTGTAAACTTATTTGAAGAGTAGTTTTTTAGAATAAGGTTTTCATCAATGGAAAGATCAGGGGCTATCCCCATCGTTTTTCTGTCTTCAGGGATATGGGCAATCCCTGAAATATATTTGGATTTTGATGTTGAATAGGTTATGTCTTCACCCTTGACTAAAATTTTACCAGAATTGGGTTTTTTAAGGCCGGTGAGAACCTCAGCCAAGGCTTTTTGACCGTTTCCCGTGATTCCTGCTATCCCTAAAATTTCCCCTTCATACAAGTTTAAGGAAAAGTCTGTCAAGTCGGAAAGCCCTTTATCGTTTTTTACATTTAAATTATTAATTTCAAGGATGTGATTTTTAAACACTTTCTCAGATTTGTTTAATTGAACGGGCTCTGTGTTGCTTATCATAAGTTCGGCAAGTTTTTGCTCGTCAAATTCCCCCTTATTTAGTGTTGCTACCGTCCTCCCTTTTTTCAGAACTGTGACTTTATCTGATAGACTCATTACCTCTTTCATTTTGTGCGAGATAAATATGATCGCCTTGCCTTGTTCTTTAAGTTTGGTTAAAAATGTGAATAAAAATTCTGATTCCTGAGGGGTCAAAACTGCAGTTGGCTCATCAAGAATAAGAATTTGTGAATCCCTTATTAACAGTTTTATTAATTCTATCCACTGTTGCTGACCTATGGAAAGTTTCCATACAGGTTGTTCTATATCTATATTTAACTCAAAATCTTCAATAAGTTTAAGCACCGTAGATTTTAACTTTTGCTTGTTAATAATAAATGAATCAAGCTTTATGCTTAAAAGAATGTTTTCAAAAACAGAGTGATTGTTTACAAGCATAAAGTGTTGGTGAACCATGCCTATCTTATGGTTTAATGCATCCTTTGGGGATTTTATGGTGACTTTTTTGTTATCAATATAAATATTTCCGCTGTCTGGTTTGTAAAGTCCCGTTAAAATATTCATTAACGTGCTTTTACCTGCACCGTTTTCCCCTAAAATTGTGTGTATTTCACCTTTGAATATTTCAAGTGAAACATTCTCATTGGCAACAAAACCGGCAAAAGACTTGGAAATATTTTCTACTTTTAAAATACAGGATGACATATAACCCCAAAAAAACACCCTGGAGAACCAGGGTGCATTGATTTTTAATTGTTTAAGTTTCCTTGAACACCTTCTACAAAAAAGTTCATACCTAAAAGTTCGCTGTCTGTAAAGGTTTTTCCTTCTGTAAGGATAAGTTTACCGGACTGATCTTTTATAGGTCCGCTGAATATTTTAAATTTTCCTTGTATAATTTCATCTTTTACTTTCATAACCTTACTTTTGACATCTTCAGGGACAGTATCGCTGATAGGGGCAAGTGCTACGGCACCTTTATCCATACCCCACCAAATCTGCTCTGATTTCCATGTTCCGTTGTGCACATTTTCAGCAATATATTTATATATTGCACCCCAATTCCAAACGGGAGCTGTTAAAAATCCCTTCGGAGCATAGCTTCTCATGTCTGAGTTGTAACCAATAACATATTTTCCTCTATTTTCAGCAGCTTGAAGGGTAGCAGGTGTATCTTGGTGCATAGCAAGCACATCGGCACCAACATCGAGCAAGCTTTCTGCAGCATTTCGTTCTGTCCCTGGATCAAACCAGGTTTGAGTCCATACCACTTTAACTACTGCATCTTTGTTTACAGACCTGACACCGAGTGTAAAAGCATTGATACCTCTGATAACTTCAGGAATAGGGAAAGCTGCAACATATCCGATAATATTGCTTTTTGTCATACTGCCGGCAATGATACCGCTGAGGTATCTTGGCTCATACATCCTTCCAAAATATGTTCCAACATTTTCTGCTGTTTTGTAACCTGAGCAGTGCATAAAAACCACATCTTTAAATCTTTTGGCGACATTGATCGTCGGGTCCATAAATCCAAAACTGGTGGTAAAAATAACATTATGCCCCTTTTTGACAAGGTTTGTTATCACCCTTGCAGCATCACTCCCCTCAGGGACTGACTCAATGTAGGTAGATGGCTTTACATAGGGGAGCTTTTCCATCTCCTTTCTGCCCAAATCATGAGCATATGTCCACCCACCATCACCAACAGGACCAACATAGATAAAACCGGCTTTAATATCTTTTCCAAAAACATTAAAGCTCAGACTTAGAAAAATTGTTAAAAAGAAAATAGTCAATAACCTTTTCATTTACTCCTCCAAACTTTTATTTTAGTTCAAAACGATTTTTACCGTTTTTCTTTGCCTTATACAGTCTGTCATCCGCCAAATGTATGATTTCTTCAAAGGAAGAGCACTCGCTTGAGTCTGCGATACCTATACTGACGGTAATCTGTTTATCGGTAAATTCATACTTGATGTTTCTTGTGATGTTCAAGATTTTTTCCGCAACAACCGATGCTTTATTTTTGTCGGTGTTTGGCAGTAACATAACAAATTCTTCCCCGCCAAATCTTGCAAGGGTGTCAAATTTTCTTATACATTTTTTTAATTCGTCGGCAAGGGATACAAGCACTTTGTCACCATTTAAATGGCCATATGTGTCATTGACAAGTTTAAAATTGTCGATGTCAAATATAAGGATAGAATATGTTTTTTTCTCCCTTTTAGCCCTTTCTGCTTCCCTTATTATGGTTTCCCAAAAAAAGCGTCTGTTAAAAAGCCCTGTCAGTTCATCGGTTATTGCTTTAATAGACAAAAGTTTATTTTTAGCATCAAGCATATCCATTAAGCTTTTTATCCTAAGATGGCTTCTTATTCTAAGGAAAAATTCACTCGGGTCAAAAGGCTTTTCAACGAAATCATTTACTCCGAGCAAAAACAAATCATATTTTTTCTCTTTTTCTTCCAAAACGGTGGTTACTATTATCGGGACTTTATCATAAAACTTATTATTTCTTATCTTTTCAATCAAACTTTCACAGGTTTTGTCTTTGAGGTAATAATCCACTATGATTAAGTCTATGTTGTTATCGTTTGAAAAAAAATCTAAAGAGCTTTTTACATCTTCAAAGGAAATTACACTTATATTTGCAAGATCAAAAAGGCTTTTAATATATTTACTCTGAAATTCACTATCTTCAATGACTACAACCGGATTTGCCGAACTGGTTATTATTTGCGCCATAGAAATTGTGGTCTTTAAAAACTTACGAAGATTTCCTTCGACATAATCTTTGTGGAAATAGCTGAATGCACCTGCATGAAAGCTTGCTTTTTTTAGCAAAGCATCATCTTCCGAAGATATTATGATAATCTGAGATTTATAAAACTGGTTATTTTGTTTTAGCTCTCTGCAAAAATCCAGGCCATTGCCGTCAGGTAGGTTAACATCCATTGTTATAAAGTCAAAGTGCCTATTTTCTAAGAGTTTTTTAGCTTCTTGAATGTTAGATGCGACAAAAGTTTTGAGATTTAAATCTTCTAGCTCTTTTTTTAGTATCTCCTGAAAAAAAGTACTGTCTTCTATTATCAAAACTTTTTTCAAAACTTACACCCTATTATATATGAAATATCTGTCCAGTTTGTTTTTAATTGCACCGTTTACAACCTTAAAAGGTCCTACGGGTATACCTTTGTAATATAATACACCATTTCTAATGTTTTCGGAAAAGTGATTTATATCATAACCATCCAAATATTCAATACTTTCTTTATAATCAATTTCTAATCTGTAACTATCTTTTATCCTGGCTCCAAATTCCCAGGATGCTTCCGTAGAAATAAAGAATTCTTTTAAGTTTTGGCCGATAAAAAAATCATTGTTTTGAAATCTGATTTTTTCAAAGGGAGTGTTCTCAAAGTTAGCTAAAATATCCAAATATATTTTATTGTTTTTTTCGTAAAAACTAAAATGTTTAAAATAGCTATCATTAAAGATATCTAACGTTGAATTAAATTTGCTTGTGTTTTTAGCGGATAAGTTATTGCAACATTCCCCATCTTTTTGAATAAGTGCGATGAAGAAACCGTCGTATTCCATGATATGAGGCAATACTCTTATTACTTTTTCGTCTATTGTTGTGTTGCCTGATATGCCGGTAGGGAAATTACCATTATTAATATTAACCAAAGTGGCATCAGAATATTTTGTTAAAAAGTTTTCCAAAACCATTTCATTTTCTTCGATTGAAAATGTGCATGTTGAATAAACAATTAATCCCCCAGGTTTGATAAGATTAAAAGCATTATCCAGAAGGTCTTTTTGGATACTTTGCATGTTTAATATAAATTCTTCTGACCAAAAATTTTTAACTGTATCATTTTTTAGAATCTTATTTTCATTGCTGCAAGGGGCATCAAGCATGACAGCATCAAAGACCGGAGGCAGCTTTTTTGAGGCAAGTCTGCCGTCCAAGCTAACCGTCTTTACGTTGTAAGCACCATACTTTGAAATATTGAAGTTAAGTGCCTTAAGTCTTTTTGATGAGATTTCGTTAGCAATGATGAGCCCTTTTCTGTTTAATAATTCACTTAAATAGGTGGTTTTTCCTCCGGGCGCTGCACACATATCAAGTATTATTGGATTATCTTTATTTGTTAAATTGTTGTGTAAGATTTTTGGGGGGAATAGGGAAGATATGTTTTGAATGTAAACTCCACCTGTTAAAAATCCGATAGATTTGACGATATTTGTTTCGGTTTCATTGTACTGATATGCACTAAAGTCATTGACTTTTTCGATATTGATTTTTTTTTCGAACTCTTGGAGATAATCTATGTTTCGGGCAGTATTAAGCCTGAAATATTTTTTTTCTGTTTTTTCGAGAGATTTAAAAAAAGTATCGAAATCTTTTTGGAAAATACTTTTATATTTTGATATGAAATCTTCTAACATCTCTATGTCGTATTAAATAGAGCAAGAGTATCTGTCTATTTTGTCAACTTTTTCCAAATCTTCTTTTATAAGTTTGTCATCTTTTACTTTTTCGTATAGAAAATCAACGATTTCCCTGATGTGTTTGTTTTCGGTAAGTTTATATACTACCCATCTGCCGTCTTTTGAATCTTCAATTATTCCTGCATATTTTAAATTTTTAAGGTGAGCGGAGATTGTGGACAGGGCGATATGAAGTACTTCGTTAATTTCACATACGCACAAATCCCGTTTACGGAGCATTATGGTAATTCGCAGTCTGTTCTCTTCGGAAAGAGATTTTAATACTTTTGATACATCTTTTAGGTTGTGCATTATCCCACCATCATTTATTTTATATATAAATGTTATTATACAAACTAAAATTTATCAACCAAAATCTGATTGTCAAAGCTTAAAGTAAAAATCAAATTTAATTGTTTATACTTTTTAAATATTCTCCATAAATTGAACTTGCGCAAATAGTCAAAAATTTTGTCATATCGCTATCACTTCTGGAAGTGAGGATAATTGGGACAGTTGCTCCTAAAACAATATTGGCGACTTCCGCTCCCATTGTCATTACCCATGCCTTGTAAAGGAAATTTCCACCCTCTATGTGAGGTACAACGATGATATCGGCTTTTCCCGCTACAGGGTTGTCTTTTAATCCTTTTTTTCTGACCGCTTCCTCGTAAAGTGCCAGGTCATATGAAAGCGGCCCGTAAACGTCCGCATCTTCCCAATTCATTTTAGACAGTTTGTCTTCATGAAGGGTGGTTGGTAATTTTGCCGATGGGACCTCATTGGCATCAAGAAGAGCAACCTTTGGCCTTGTAACCCCCATAGACTTGGCAACATCAATGGCATTTCTTATAATTTCTATACTTGCATTTATATCGTTTTCCACAAAAAGTGTCGGGTTTATGCCAGGATCAGTAAGGAATATGAGTCTGTTAACATTCGGTACTTCAAAAATGCTTACCAGTGACATCCTTCTGCCTGAGGCAATCCCATGCTCTTTATCCAAAATTGCTTTTACAAAATTAGCGGTGTTTATTTTACCTTTCATTATCAGGTTTGCTTCTTTGTTTTTAATAATTTCGACACCTTTTCTTGCACAGTCTATCTCATATGCGTCAGATTGGGGGACATCCACTAAGATTACCTTATTTTTGTTTATGTGAATATCTTTCAAAAGGGCTTCGGATATTTTTTTATCCCCTACAAAGATGACTTTTTCAATTATATTTTCATCTATTGCAACTTTACAAGCTCCTGCAGAAGTTTTGTCGGGGCAGATTAGACAAATGGATTGTTTTTTTAGTAATTTGGCTGCTTGAATTAAATCTCTCATTTTTGAGCCTTTGGTAAGTTGTGACATTGAGCTGCTGTTGTAGATTGTGGCAAGTATTTTGGCTTTGTCAGTTATGGAATTTATACTGTGTGCTACAGAAGAATCAAAATATAGGCTGTCCCCTTCGTTAAGCTCAAAATGTTCATCGCCGACGGTAATTTTTAATTTCCCTTCCAATACATAATGAAATTCTTCCCCCGAATGGACACTTACTTCTGGATTTTCCTTTTTTTCTATTTCCACTATAAACGGTTCAATGTGCTTTCCCGGGTAATGGGGTGCAAGACTTTCATACGAGTATGCATCTTTACGGCTTATTTTTACCCTTGTATCAGGTGTAGTCTTTTGAGCCTTTTTCCCTTCAAATTCTTGACCGTAGATAAAGGAGTATATGTCAGTATCGAGGCAAGTTGCTATTTTCAACAGGTCTGATACGGATGGGCTGGATTTTTCTTCTAGGTAATCTACCAATTGTTGTGTATCGATTCCCGTAAATTTTGACAGGTTTTCAAGTGTTATCTTTTTTTCAGATAAAAGGTTTTTAATATTGTTGCCAATGCTCATAAACTACCCCCGATATTCATTGATTTGGATTTTGTTTTCCAGAGCAAGTTTTGCACTCATTAAAAGTGATTCTATTTCATTTTCACCCGGTTCCACAAAGATTTTACTCAAAAAAGATACCCTTTTTGATATCAAGTCAACCAGATATTTGCTATGAGCAAGACCGCCGGTGAGAATGATGCCATCAATATCGCCATTTACCGCAGCACTGAGAGAGCATATCTCTTTTGCAATCTGATACGCCATTGCGTTGACAACTTCTTCCTTGTATTTATCCGAATTTTTGATATCCTCTTCGATTTTTATCATATCAACGCTGCCGATGTAAGACATTAGTCCTGCCTGTTTTGACACAATTTTAGTGAGCTCTTCAATAGAAATATTGTTTTTTGCAAGATAGTTTTTTACCCCTGACACAGGTAAACCTCCGGCTCTCTCAGGGGAGAATGGTCCGTCACCGTCTAAGGCGTTGTTTACATCTATAACTTTCCCTTTAGAGTGAATACCAATTGATATTCCGCCACCCAAATGAGCCACTATAAAATTAACCTCTTCGTATGATTTACCTATTTTGTCGGCAACCTTTCTTGCGGTAGCCTTATGGTTTAATGCGTGGAAAATACTTTTTCTTTCAATATCTTTGAGCCCCGAATATCTTGCTATCGGCATCATTTCATCAACTACTACCGGGTCAGCTATAAAAGCTTCACATTTATAGTGTTCAGCAAATTTCTTTGCAAGTATTCCTCCAAGGTTTGACGCATGTTGACCATTTATCCCGGCTCTCAAGTCTTTAAGCATTTTCTCGTTTACCCTATAGACTCCACCCTCAACAGGATGAATCAGTCCACCTCTGCCGATAACAGCGTTAAACGATAGGGCAGGGTGGTTGCTTTGTATAAAATGTTTAATGATATTAAACCTATATTCGAGCTGGTCTATAATTGTCTCAAACTGTTCGAGCTCAGTTCGTTCATGTTTAAAATTTTCTTTTATTAATTGGTTGTCATGAAATATTCCAACCTTAGTAGATGTAGAGCCAGGGTCGATTATAAGTATGTTCATATTATACCCCCAAGTTTAGTAAGATTAAAATATTAGAAAATAGGCAAAAAATCAAATGTTTTTTGAGGGTAAAATTTGACGTAGATTTTAAGCGATAAAAGTTTAGCAGGATTGTTTTGTGAAGATTGTCAGAGTGGCGGATCAGGGACTTGAACCCCGGACACTGCGGATATGAGCCGCATGCTCTAACCACCTGAGCTAATCCGCCATTTATATTAACAAGATAAAAAGCAATTGGTTGCGGGGGCCGGATTTGAACCGACGACCTTCGGGTTATGAGCCCGACGAGCTACCAAGCTGCTCTACCCCGCGTCAGGAGTTAATGAATATATCTATAAAAAGTGAAAAGTCAAGCAAAAAATTCCAGATTATGTCCAATTTTTTATATTTTATTGTTATTATTGGTTTGTTCAGAATTTATAGTGCGTACTACCCAAGATTTTGTAGTATGCCGATAAAGCCTTCCCTGATGTATCTTACGGATATAGCAGCCAAAATAAGTCCGATAACTTTTGTAATTACGTCAGTAATATCTTTACCAAGTATACTAAAAAGTTTTTTCCCGAAATACAGTACAAGGTATGCAAACAAAAACGCAACTGCACCTGCAATCAATGTTTTCATTATGCCAACTGTCCCGCTTAAGACAATTGTCGCAGTAACTACACCCGGTCCAACCATTAGTGGCGTAGCAAATGGGACAACACCGGGTTTTGATATACTTAAATCTTTTTCTTGATTGGTAAAAACTATCTGAAGGCTTACAATTAAAAGTAAGAAGCCCCCTGCTACCCTAAAGTCATGGACATCTATGCCAAAAAGCCATAAAATTGTGCTGCCGAAGATTGTAAAAATTATGAGCAATACAAAACCGACAACGATAGACTTGTTAAGAAGATTAAGTCTTTCTTTTTCAGTCATCCCTTTTGTGATAGCAAGGAAAACCGGGATTAGCCCGGGAGGGTCGATAACAAGAAAGAATGTAACTATTGCTTGTGTGTAAATAAGTATCAAGTCACTCAATCTATTTCCTCCATGTTGTAAGTACTACACCGATAATCAGAAGTATTATACCTAATATATTTATAAAGCTTATGTTAAGCTTTATAACATTCATAGGGTCAAATTTGTCAAGGACGACACCTACTAAAAGCTGTACCCCTATGGTTATTGCAAGAGCTGTGGTGACTCCTGTAATATGTATGGAATAAGTTATGCTGTAAACAAAGATTGCTCCGAGTATGCCGCCTGTAAGGTAAAATACAGGGACTTCAGTTATGTTTTTTAAGTTGTTTTCTCCTTTGAAAAGCATAATTATCAAAAGTGTTAAGGTGCCCACCAAAAAGGATATAAAAGCACTTTCTAAAAATCCGACATGCTTTGCAAGTCTGGCATTTATGCTTGCTTGAAGCGATACAAATGAACCTGCAGCGACTAAAATTAGGATTACAAAAAGTTTATGCACTACTCCCCTCAATGACAACAACAAATGGTGCCTTAGACAACATTTCTTTATTGTTTGCTATCTCTTTGTAGAATCCTCTTAAAAAGGTTTCATTTTCAAATCCAATATTTTGGTGGATAAAGATTCTTTTCTTTACAACCTTAAGCTCATCCGTAATTTTTTTGATAGAATATGGCCTTTCGAGAAAAACGGTAGTCATCCCGTTTACTGGCAGATGTTTAAAGAAGTTTTTTCTCTCTTCCCCTTTTATTGGCGGGAAACCTGCATAAACAAATTTTTCAGCGTAAAAGCCTGAGGCTGATAGAGCAGCCATAATCGACGACTCAAAACAAAGTGTTTTTACCTTGATGTTAAGACCATAACAGAGGTCAATAAAGTCGTATCCCGGGTCACTTACGCAAGGGGTTCCGGCATCGCTGAAGAATACAGCGGAGTTAGATTTAGAAACTTTTTCCGCAAGCCGAAATTTATCTTCGTAATCGGTGTGTTCATTTAGGAGATAAAAATCTTTGTCTCTAAGTCCAAAGCCTGCAAGAAGCCTTAATGTATTTTTTCTTTCTTCCCCTATGACAAAGTCAGATGACGCTAATATATCTTTTATTTTGCTGCCTACAAAATCTAATTCAGAGTTTATAGGATTTGGCATTAAGTAAATTATTGCCATACTATTTAATGACTTCTAATCCCATGTAGGGTCTTAATGCTTCAGGGACAACTACACTCCCATCTTTTTGCTGATAATTTTCCAAAATGGCCAGAAATGTCCTGCCTACTGCAAGGCCTGAGCCGTTTAATGTATGGACAAACTCAACCTTTTTATTTTTATTTCTAAATTTAATGTTTGCCCTTCTTGCTTGAAAATCTTTAAAGTTGCTGCAAGAAGAGATTTCTCTATAGCAATTTTGCCCCGGCAGCCATACCTCAATGTCGTAAGTTTTGGCTGATGAAAATCCTAAATCACCCGTGCAAAGTGTCATGACGCGGTAATGAAGCCCGAGTTTTTGTAATATCTTTTCAGCATCTTTAAGCAACATTTCCAATTCTTCCATAGAGTTTTCAGGATGGGCTATTTTTACTATTTCAACTTTGTTAAATTGATGTTGCCTTATGAGTCCTCTTACATCTTTTCCGTAACTGCCAGCCTCCCTTCTAAAACAAGGGGTGTACGCGGTAACTTTTATCGGCAATTCTTCTTCGCTGAGTATTGTGTCTGCATAAATGTTTGTAAGAGGTACTTCCGCAGTGGGAATGAGATACAGGTCATCCCTTTCACATTTAAAAAGTTCTTCCTCAAATTTTGGCAATTGCCCTGTCCCTGTCATGGTTTTTGCATTTACCAAAAGTGGGGGGATGATTTCTTTGTAACCGTTTTCAGACTGAACATCCAACATAAAATTAATAAGAGCTCTTTCAAGTTTCGCACCAAGCCCCGTGTAAACCGAAAATCTCGATTTTGCGAGGGTGGCACCTTTTTCAAAGTCCACAAGATGCAAGCTTTCGGCTATTTCCCAGTGTGGCTTTGGTTCAAAATCAAAATCTGGTTTCTCCCCGCTTGATTTGTAAAAAACATTGCTTTCTTCGCTTACCCCGATAGGTGTGGTCTCGTCAGGTATGTTTGGTATAGTCAGTAGGATATCTCTTATTTTTTCTTCCAACTCTTTAATAACATTATCTATTTCAGAAATATCTTCTGATACTTTTTTCATTTTTGCGGAAATTTCCGTTATATCTCCACCTGATTTTTTAATATTGCCTATCTCTTTCGAGGTATCGTTTCTGAGTTTTTTTAGTTCTTCAACATTTTTAATTAAATTTCGTCTTTTTTCATCAAGTTCAAGAATGGCATCTATATCTATTTCGGTATTTCGCCTTTTTAGACTTTCTTTTACAAATTCTGGGTTACTTGTGATAAGTTTCAAATCGAGCATTAACCTACCTCCTTAGCAGCTTCAACAAGATAAAGAAATGTATTTAGTAATTTATTATTTTTATTTAACTCAAGCCCTTTTTTCCATGCCGAAATGGCAAAACCTATGTAGCCTATTTTATAGTATGTAATACCAAGCTGAACGTATGCATCTACAAAACCTTCCATTTCCATAATGAGATTTTCCAATACGAATATTGCTCTTTCAAAATCCCCAAATTCACGTAGGGCTAACGCGTATTTTAGTTTAATATCCGGAAAGCCTGGGTTAAGCTCAAGCGCTTTTTCATACTCATCTATTGCATTTTTGTAAAGAAAAAGACTTACATAAGCATCTGCAATCTCCGCATGCATGTTGGAAATTTTTCCAAGACAGTGCTTGTCAGCTATCCCTTCAAGATATGTAACACTTTTTAGCTGATTCATATATTTTAGTGCTTCATCATTTTCACCGACATATTGAAGGGATGTAGCAAGATTAATCAAAGCCTCGGTATAAGAAGGATTAATTTCCACCGCTTTTTTAAAAAAATCGATTGCCTTATGATATTTATCTTCCACGAAATAAATATAACCAAGCTTACAGTATACATCAGCAAAGTTTTTATTATGCTCGATAAATTCTTCAAAATATTTTTTAGCTTCTTCATATTTTGCAGATTCAAAAGCGATTTTGCCTTTTTCCATCAAGTGAAAAATGCTCTCTTTTTGCATATTAATACCTTAATTAATTTACTTTTAATTCTTCTTGCAGTTTGCCTAAAAGATTACTTACGCTCTTAAGATACTTTTTGCCGTTTTCATTTTTCAGAGCCTGCGTAAGTATAGCTATGGCTTCAGTTTTATTATTGGAGCGTTCTACAATATATTCTGCATAGTCGATTGCTGCCTTCGGGAATATCTCTGTATCTGGGTATTGCTCAAGAACAGTTTTAAACCTCATTTCCGCTGCCTTAAATTTTTTGGTCCTTAAATAGAATTTTGCTACATAATATTCCCTTTCGGCAAGCATCTCTCTCAGCTCTTTAATTTTAGCGTTGGTTTCTACCGTCTTTGCATATTCCGGGAATCTATCTTTAAGCTTTTTAAAATTTTCAAGGGCTTTGATTGTGTTTGTTTGATCTCTGTCTATTGTGTCAATCTGTTTGTAATAACATAGAGCAAGTCTGTATAAAGCCTGTTTGGCATATTCATTATCGGGGTATATATCCAAATACTCTTCGTAAGATGGAATTGCTTCATCAAACTGGTTTAGAAAAAAATATGAGTCAGCAAGGAAAAGCTGAGCCTGTGCGGCAATTTCCGGGTTGTCAGCCTCTAAAATAGACTGTTCGAAAGCCTCTGCTGCTTTCTTGTATTTCCCCTTCTCAAAATATGTTAAACCCTCTTTTAGCCAAACGTCCGCGGATTTATTGGGCTCCGGTTTTTTCCCGCAACCAACAATGATTAAAAGAGTCAATGCCATAACTAAAAAAATCTTATTCATAATTTCCCCTAAATTTCAGTTTATCTTTAAATTTGCCATTATAACAGTCAATTTAATATTTGACAATATATATCGGGATATACAATTTTTTTTATCTTACAAGTGTAGGGTCCTACACCTTTGTCTGCAATTCCATCAATAAAATATGCTTTCCCGTCAATTTCAGGTGCTTGAAAAAGAGCTCTGCCTTCCAAAATAAATTCAAAATCATCATTTGTTTTTTCAACATAACATTGGATTGTTCCTCTTTTCAGCTTTTTAAGCGTATTCATTGTATTCTTTTTTTGCAACTTTTTTATTCTTGAGAGTCTGTTGTTTACAACTCTTTTGCTATTTGGATTTTCCATGGTGGCAGCTTTTGTTCCATCTTCTTTATAGTATGGGAAAAAACCGGCAAAATCAGGTGTATAGTCTTCAATAAAATTATACAGCTTTAGAAAATCCTCTTCTGTTTCCTGCGGAAAACCTATGATTGCAGTTGTCCTGATGATGGATGAGCTATCTTTATCCCTGATATATTCAAAAACCTGTTTTATCTTATTCGAGTCAGATTTTCTGTTCATAAGATTAAGGATTTTATCACTAAAATGTTGTATCGGTATCTCGAAATAATTTAAAATTTTTTCATTGCCAATAACAAAATCTATAAAAGAATTATCTATACCGTCAGGGTTAAGGTATAACAACCTGACTTTAAAGTCCCCTTCGATTTTTGTTATCTCGGTTAAAAGCTCTTTTATTTGAGGTTTTTTATAAATATCAATTCCATATTTGGTAGTGTCCTGTGATATTATGATAATTTCTTTTACGTTATTTTTTATCAGATTCTTTGCTTCTTCTACAATTTCATTAAAGTTTCTGCTTGCAAGCCTCCCCCTTATGGAAGGGATTGTGCAGTAGGAACAGTTGTTGTTACAGCCTTCGGAAATTTTTAAAAAGGCATAATATGGTGTATTAAGTAATAGCCTGTTATTACTATAAAATCTTTTCTGTGTATCTTTACTTTCTTTATTTTGGAGATAATCTTTGACTTTGTAAAGGGTACCTACCCCCGTAAAAAAATCGACTTCGGGGAACTCTTTTGAAAATTCATTTTTGTATCTTTCCACCATACACCCGGTAACAATCAATTTGGCATCTTTTTTCTTTTCTTTGTTTACTTGTAAAATATTTTCAATTGCTTCATTTACGGCAGGCTCGATGAATCCGCATGTGTTAACGATTACTGCATCGGCCTCAGGAATATTGTTTGTTATTTCAAAACTTTCTCCCTTTAAATCCCCTATAAGATATTCGAGATCTGTTTGATTTTTAGGACATCCTAAACTAACTAATGCTATCTTCATTTTAATTTAAAAAACTCCTTGGCAATTTTTACATCTTCGTCAATTTTCATTTTCAATTGGTTAAAAGAGTCAAACTTCATCTCTTCCCTTAAGTATTTGAGAAAGGATATTTTGACATTTTTACCATAAATATCTTCGTCAAAGTTAAGGATGTATGTTTCTATCCTTAGTTCGTTTTTATCCACGATTGTCGGCCTAATTCCTACATTTGTTAGAGAAGGGTATTCCTGCTGCCCGATAAATGTTTTTGTGATATAGACCCCATACTTGGGGATTATATAATTGTTATGATTGATATTTGCCGTTGGGTATCCTATTAGTTTTCCAAGATTGTCTCCATCGGTTACAACCCCTTCCATATCAAATTCTCTTCCGAGCATTTTATTGGCAAGCTCAATATTACCTTCCTTTATGAGCTTTCTGATATTGGTGCTTGAAACGGTCATGTTGTCTATTTCAACTTTATCGATTTTTATGGCGTTATAACCATATTTTGCCGAAAGCATATGAAGCAGGTTAAAATCGCCCTGTCTTTTTTTGCCAAATCTGTAATCGTATCCTACGACGATATATCTGGCTTTTAATTTCTTAACGAGCAGTTCTCTGACAAAAAGCTCCGCAGGCATGCTTGCAAATTCATCCGTAAAATCTATGCTTATAAGATGTTTTATCCCTTTATCAAAGATTAGCTGCATTTTTTTGCTTTCAGGCATAATCAGCTCTATATCTGCACCAAAATGGCTCATGGGATGATTGTTAAATGTAAACAACACAGGCTCAAAACTATATTTCTTAGAAAGCTCTACAACTTTACCGATAATTTTTTGATGGCCTATGTGGACACCGTCAAAGTTTCCTATGGTTATAACAGTATCTGTTGTAGTGTTAAATTTTTCAAGGTCTCTATACAGTTTCATCTTGCAGGAATATATTACAAAGACTATAAGTTTACAATAAAAAATTAAAATATAAGACAAGTGATATGATTATTTTAGCGGAAGAAGGTTTTGCGGAAATAGAAGTAAAAAAATCAAAGTTTTTGTCATATGCCGTTCATGTAGATTATTTTGAAAGTAAATTGAATTTATTAAAACAAGAGCATCCAAAAGCACGGCATATTGTGTGGGCATATAAAAAGACAGATGAATATGGCAATGTTGATCTTAAATCTACGGATGATGGAGAGCCGAAAGGGACAGCAGGCAAACCGACATTAAATGTGCTCAGTTATAGTGGAATAGACAATGTGGCAATTTTTACGGTTCGTTACTTCGGAGGGATTTTGCTTGGTACAGGGGGGCTAGTAAAGGCATACTCGGATGCAGCAAATCTTGCTTTGAAAAATTGTAAGGTGATTGATACCGCGGAAGTTTATAAAGCGACTATTGTTGTCCCTTTTTCTAAGACCCAACATATTTTTTATCTTATTGAAAAATTTGCTTTGACGGTTGTCAAACAGGACTATGTGCCAGATGGGGTAGTTTTGGAAATATTAGGCAAAGAGCAATTGGTAAAGGAGGTTAAAAGCGCTTGTGAAGCTTGTCATTGATGGTTACAATCTACTTTTTAAGATTTTTCATAAAGAACCATTTTCGATTCTTGAGGAGGAAAGGGACTATCTGGCTGAAATGCTCTTTAGTTATAAAAAGATAAAAAAACATAAAATCATGTTGGTTTTTGACGGAGAGCGGGCTGATAAGTTTCAGATAAAAGGGGTCAGTGTAGTTTTTACCGATGCAGGTGTCAGTGCTGATAGATATATTATGGACTATGCAACAAAAGATAGAGGTGTTGTAGTTGTGACTTCAGACAATGAAATTATAAATTACGTTTCTGCATTGGGCGTGACGGCCATCAGGTCGGAAAAGTTTGCAATGAAGCTTGAAGAGGCTTTTTATAGTGCGATTAAAGGGGATGAAATGCCTGATTTTGACGATTATTCCATCCCTGGTAAAAAGCTAAAAAAGAAAGAACGACGGCGGAAGCGAATTGACAGCAAACTATGATAACTCGGATAAAGGCTTAAAAGAGGATAAAAAAAATGCTGAGGGGGGAGCGCAGTTTTACCACTTAACTTATTTATGTAAAAGCAAAAATTATTACTTGGTTTATTGCCTAACCTCATCTCTAACCCTACCAAAAATCTTAAATATTTTAGCCACAATTGCTAATTTAAAATAGAATAATATAAAGTCAACTTTATTTTTTAAATTTAGTTAATGATGAGTAATGTCAATTTAATTGTGTCACCTTAATTATTCTTTAACAACATTATTAAATGATTTAAATATTTATTGCCTCTTTATCCATCAAGGATTTTATATGTTTGTTTTAATTTTACATAATATACTCCTTTACATTTTTTTTATGCCTTAACACATGATAATAGTAAATGAGCATTTTTTTTTCTCTGGTAATCATACTCTTTTTTCAATTTATATAAGTTTGATTTAGGATTGTTTATTTCGTCTCTACTTATGGAATAGTGCTCTCGAATAAAATTATTAACAATCTCATTTTTTGTATATTTAGTGATATTAGAAAAATCATTAGCCTTGATAACTTCTAAAGCTTTTATTTGTTGTTTGGTAGTCAAATTATTAAAATCATCCCACCATTTTTTAGTAAATCCAATTTCTTCAAAAAAATACCGGTGCAGTATATATGTTTCAGGCATTAATAATATTTTGTTATATTCATTTATATCTTTGCCAAAAGCTTTATGAAAAAAACTTATACCTGTCCCAATTTTTCCTTTAGTAGCATTCAAAATAGTTTGAATTGCTCTGATATACTTTCTACTCCAATGTTCTCCTATGTAATCACGATTAAGATATTTTTCTCCACTAATTGGATGATACTTCATCGGGAAAGAATAAATATTTATATTTAACTCTTCTGCTAACATAACGTTTATTTTAATTCTCTCATAAAGGTCTTCTGGTTTATCTTTTTCGTTGTATAATAGATAATTTGAAAGGTTTCTAATATTATATTTTGCAGCTAACCTAATAGCATTCACATAAATATCTTTATAATCTAAGCTGTCAAATGCAATTCTTAATGGCCTTATGGGGATTTCACTCAATAGCCTCATTTTTTCTTCATTCAATAGCCTTGCATCTACTCCTTGGTTAAAATCCACATATCGTGTTTTAGGTGTTTTATTACGATATTCATTAAAAGTATCTTTAATTTCTGGATAAATCTTTAAAATTGAGTCTTTAGTTGCACTTTCAATATTAAGTAAATCATTTTCTTTTAAGAGCGAATAGAGGTCTTGTTGCTTTTGCCCTTTTAATCTTTTTAATAAATACTGAAGTAACTCAAAACTTTTTTTAATATAGGCTTGGTCATTAACTGATTTTTTTAAATTATTTATGGCAATATCTAAATAATTTGGTTCTACAAATTTAGCACCAATAATAAAACCACTTTCTTTGATTTCTTCAATAATCTTAGGAAATTCTTTTGAGGCCAAAACATTATTGTCAAGTAACAATAGATTCCTTTGGTCTCCATATTTTTCCTTAATAGCTTCAATTTTATCTTTTAATGAAATATAAGAATTAAATTTTGGTTCAATTTTCCATACAGCACAAAATGAACATTTTCTAATACATCCTCTTGTCATATAAGCGTAATATGCATTGCTTTCAGGATATTTATAATCTGTTTCATCTAAGATAGAATAATCAAGAGGCAATTGGTCTATTATAATATTGTTGTTGTCGAAAACACCGGGTTTATCTAAGAGCCCTTTGTGTGGCTTAATGCCAGTTTCTTTTTCTAAATCATCAGAAAGAACAGTTGCCATTACTCCGCCTATTTTTATATCATCTAATTTTTTTACTAAAACTTTAGCATCATTTATTGTTTTAACAGTAATTTCCCAATAAAATGTAAATAAAGTTGTTATATAAATTCTATCGAAATAAATGTCCCCAATATATTTTTTTCCCCGATAGTATTCAGAAAAATATTTAAGCCAAACTTCTATTAATGTGCCATCGCCATCATTTTTTTCATCTTGTGTAAACTCAATAATTTCGTTTAATATTTTAGAATTATGTGTAATTATATATTTTTTTATTAAGCTTTTGATTATATACCATCTAATATTAGGAGCTATTTCTTTTAGTTTATTTAAGCAGTTTTTAAGAACAAAGCTAATAATTAATTCGCTTATATTACCTTTGTGAAAAATAATATCATCACCCATCATTCGATGGTAGGTTGATATTTTCATCAAACCTATTGGAGGATATTTATTTTTGTAGTTTGGTTCCAATAAGAGAACTTTTTTCTTTCCTACTTTATCCATCTTATTATTTTTTTAATTCTTCAATTATTTTTTGTTTAACAGTTTCCGATAAATCTTTTGGTAATACATTATCAATTATAGATAGGATTTTACTAATTAATTTTCTTTCTGAGCGATTATACTGAGGTAAGTTATCTGTTAATAATTTTGGCTTCTCATTATTTTTTGGCAGAATTTCTTCTTCAATAGACAAGTTGTCATCTATACCTTCTGTCAGTTTATTTATAAGCTTAGTTTTTACGTTATCAGATTTAGCTTTAGTTTTTATTTTTTCTATTTTCTTTGCTGCAAACTCAGCTTTTACTTTTACTTTCTGAATTTTATCCTCATATTCTTCTTGTTCCTCTGGCTTAGTGAAACCCTTTTTAGACTTGTCAGCATACTCTTTTACTAAATTAGCAATTTCTTCTATCCTTTTCTTTTCATTCCTTATTTGAGAAGAGACGTGGTATATTTCGTGAAGGTGCTTAAATTTATTTTTCAAGTTCTTTTCAAAAAGAGTCAAAACATTATTTTCAGTAAAATAATCTCTTCTTGCATTGGGTATTAAGTTTGGGCTCATAGCGTGAACTTCCCCAAAAAAGTAAAACGTTCCTCTGGATTCTTTAAAAAGTCGTCCTAATTGTCTGTCATCTCCTATTTGAATATTTCCTTTTCTCAGTCTTATACCTCTTGCTATGTTTACTGATGGTATTTGCTTTAAAAAACTTGAAATACTGTACCATCCCCAGCATAATACTTGTTCATCTTTATCTTTTATATCAAAAAACTCAATATCAAAAATATCATCTATCCTTTTTTTATTGTGCTTTTCTCCTTCGTATATTGCCACAGTGTACGCTTTAAATATCTGCTCAGTATTTATATAAATATTGTATTCGTCAATTGTAAAATTATATTCTTTTGCCTTGTCATAAATTTTACTAGTAAATATAAATCCTTTTTTATAAGGAACTGGTGCTACCATTGAAAGATATTCATAGACTTCATCTTTATCTAAAAGATTCTCATTTGATACATTTTCCAAAACTACCTTGAAATATCTTTCATCCTTTATTGCAGGTTCAGTTTCAAGGGATGTCACTTCATCAATAACATATGCAGCATCTTCAATTTTATCTCTATTGTTTATAATTTTTTTTAATTTATTCGCATCCCATATTAGAGTAGATTTTATTTCCTCACCATAATAACTTGTTTCAAATATCAATTTGTCACAATATGCAAGTCCCCCAAGTCGTCCAATACCTCTAAATCCTTTATGTTTTTTTCTATCCTTTACACCTTGAGCAATATTTTTTAAAACAAATAAAATCTTGTCTGACGGAACTCCCGTTCCATTATCCATAATAGTTATCTTTCTTTCATCTTTATCAATTGTAATTTCTATTTTGCAATCGTTTTTGTCTTTTATCAAACCTTTTTCTAAAGCAATATCAATTTGGTCAGCAGAATTTTGAATATATTCCCTATAAATAAACTTTGGGTCATCATACATTGCCAATGTTAACGATTCAATAACATCTTTTCCTATTTTAGTTTTTTCTTCAATCATTGTTCTATCCATTTGGAAACTGCCTATACAATGGTTTAGGAAATCTAATATTTAATAATGAGCGAAAAACTGGATGTTCTAGAATATACTCCCCGGGAGATAACCGTGTCATCATATTTTTATATACCTCAGGAATAAATCCGTAATCACTTTTCGATATCTCTATTGCATTAGTCCTGCCATAAGCGTGAGTTGAACAATTACCTTTAACTCTATCATGAATAGCACTTTTAAACTGTTCTACTGAAAAAAGAATTATTCCTAGAGAACGGCCTCTTTCTGCAATATCTAAAATTTGCCTTAGTATAGGCGAGTTTTTGGGAACATCTTTTGAAGCGTACTTATTTAGCTCGTCAATAAAAATAATAACCTTTGAAGGAATGTCTTTTTCATCTCTATTATCATTTTGTCCTAACTTTAAATCATAAATTGCTCGTACCACATCTCCAAAAACAAATGCTTGAGTATCTTGGTCTAATTTTGCGATATCAATAACATAAACTTCATTCTTTTTTATATTTGATACAGCATCCTGTAACCTAACTTCATTTTTTTCTGGAAT
Source organism: Deferribacteraceae bacterium V6Fe1 (assembly GCA_022813675.1). GTDB lineage: Bacteria > Chrysiogenota > Deferribacteres > Deferribacterales > Deferrivibrionaceae > Deferrivibrio > Deferrivibrio metallireducens. Next base: position 1,201,780 of record CP063375.1, read on the forward strand.
AACGGCTTTTTGGAATATCGGGTGTGATAAAGATTTACTAATAATTCTTTTAAATTTACGCCAACTCATTACAGAAATATCTTTATCAGAGTCTTTTCTACCTGATTGTGTATATTCTGAAACTGTTTTTTTTAAGGTGTCCCAACAATCAATATCACCGAACTTTCCATTTCCATTAATAATAAAATTTACAATTGATTCCATCGTACCTGATGAATCTTCTATATTCGTGAATAACAAATCAAGGTTGTTTTTATCTTCCTCAAAAATATATTTATATTTAAATGCCTTATTATTATCAATTTGTGCTTCTATATCATTTTCATCACCATAACTGAAAGTTTTAGTTTTAGAAGATGAAATGTCGGAATAAGGATAAAAATATTTAACATTTTCAAAAGGCTGTGTGTCTAAGCCGAGTATTTCTTTGTATATTTTTCTATCTTCTTCATTTAGGTTTTTGTTGTGCTCATCAATTGCCAAAAGGTCTCTGCCCTTTACATTGAATACTACAAATGCAACAGAATTATCATTACCAGCATCTTGTTTACTCCCATACTTTTCTTGAATAGCCCTTAATAGAAACATTGAATATGATGTTTTAGCAGCTAATCCTGATATGCCAGAAATATTAAGATGAGCTCCCTCCGGTCCAATTAAGAATTGAGCATTAAAATTAACAGGTAAAATCTTCTTGTCTTCATCCCTATACATTTCAATATAACCACAAGGCATCGGATTTTTAACTTTATCTAAGCCAAGAGCTTGCAATATTTCGTCAGAATCTGCCAAACTAACTTTGCTTCCGTCCAAAACAGGCGTATATATATTAGAGTTATTGCCAACAACTTTAGCTTTTACATAATTCATCCCAATTCTGTTTGTATATTGTTCTACCTCCACATCACCAAAATCACTTGATATAAAGTTGCTTAAATAGCTAGACGAATCTGTAATATGAGATATGGCCTCTATAACACCATACGTTATCGAGTTGTCAATATGCTCTACTTTAACAACATCAAATGGATTAAGAATCCTTTGTTTATTTGTCCAAAAATAAAAAACATCGATGGTTGTTGGTGCTTTTTCTGTTGCAGCAACTTTACCAATTATTTTGCTCATTTAAACCTCACTTAAAATAAGTTTATAAAGTGGTAATCACTTAAATATTTGCTCTTTATATATTTTTCTGTCAAAAAAATGGGGTACAAGTGTTTTGCCCATCTACTATCATGCCCATAGCATACCGGACTTCTCTCATTTATTATATTAGCACTAATTAAATCAATTTCGTCAGAATCTAAGCCATCTTCATCTTCCTTTTCCCATACTAATATTTTTTCAACCTTTAATACACCGTCAAAAGGACTTAAAGTCTTTCTTATCCTAATATACCAAACTGCAAATTTAACACCTTGAATTCTTCCTGTTTCATACATAAAAGCTGGTGTTCTATGGAATGGACTTAAATCTGCAATTATTCTTGATATATTTTTATTATATGAAGATAAAGATTCTGGATTAAACATTTTAGATACACCAACCACACTTGCATAATTACTTTTAATTGATGAGATATTTTTTAAATCAGTTTTATCCCATTCATATTCTAATGAACCATCTTTAAGTAAAAAAGTATTTTTACTTAATTTTTTTTGTCTAACTAATTCCTTAACAGTAAGTTTTTCAAGTTTAATCATCTCTTCTTGAATTTTTGAAACTCCCCTATCTTCATATCTTTCATTATCTTTAATAGCCGAAAAATTATAAGGAAGTATTTTTTCAAACTTTATACCTTGCTTCTTAAGTAATTCCTGTTCATTCAATCCTTTAAGTAAATCATTAAAAAATAAATCATCATTTCTGCCTGGATTTGCAACAGCAGGTAAACTTATAAATAGTGGATTATACAATTTAATAGGTTTAAAAGAATCTTTACTTTCTCGATAACAAACACCAACACCAACTTGTCCAGCAATAACTGGATAAATTTTTTTTTGATAAGCTAAATCATCAACCTTGTAAGTTCTTCTTGAACCATCAAGAAAATATTTAAATAAAGGTTCCTTTCCAGCAATTTTTTTAGCTAACCCTTCTAAAGATTTTGAATTTCTTAAACTTTTATCTGTTTCACCTATTTTTTTTTACAAGAATATCTTGCTTATCTTCATATTCTAGTTTAGGAACTTCAATGTTTTCAATACAAAATTTATACGATTTGTAACTTTTACCATTTGTTTCTTTTCCTATGTAGTCAAGTATTTTTTTCATTTTACCTTTAATCTTAAACTTAATATTTACTTATAGTATCATTACATTAATAGTATTATTCATCGATATTATTTTAATACAAAAATTAAAATTTTCAATTGGAATTAAACTATTCTGTATAAAAAGATGAATTTCTTTGGTAATGTATAATTAATTATGCCGTTATTATCCCCCTTACTTACTTGCTTGTAAGTATTTATATACAACCACGTAAGATAAAAAAACTAATAAAAAAACTTGACTCGTTTGTATTATATAGCAAGAGTTCGTTAAAGATAAAAAATAGGTAGGAGAACTGCGTCGACAGTGATTGTATATATAATGTTTTATTTATGTACAGTGTTACATAAATAAAACAAATCTCGAAGAGATTTTAATATCTCAAACGTAAATGATATAAAAAAGTATATCAAAAACCTTGCCCAATTCGTTCACATTTACAATGTGAATGAATTGGGGTTTAATTAGGTTATTTGTATTGCTATCAATAAAATAACTTTACAGAAAAAACAGAAAAACTGCTGTAAGGAGCTATTTGCAATTTAAAATTGCAGTTGTCTCGTATTTGGTTCTGCTACAACAAAATACATTTATGGCAGATTGTATCCTTTGTTATCCTACTATTATGTAGGTTTTTATAGATTTTCAAGGGTATCTCGAGCCTTAAAGTCGGGAGGATTTCGCTAAAATATATATTCAGTAGCTTGAAAATCTAACCATTAAAAACCGAATTTAAAATCAAAACTTATTTTGGTTGATTAACCAAAATTTATATCAGGTAAACTTTACCTGCCGGTATCTTATTGTAATTAAAATTTGTGGGGGGTGAGTTATGCGAAGAAATTTTATCGGTGAAAAAGATTTAACAAGAAAGTCTGCAAGCTTTAATCTGGCAATGGCAGTTGTTAAAAGTGGTAATGAGGGGAGTATTAAAAAAACAGCACATGCAATAAAAGAGTTGGCTGAATTTGCTAAAAATGAATTTGGGATAAAAAATATTGTAAATCTTGATTCGGCACATATATCAGCCTTTGCGGAATATTTAAGAGATAGAGTTAATAATAATGAAATATCAACCGGACATACTTCAAATATTATTTCAAGTTTAAATACTATTTTTAACCATTTCGGTCGGGATGATTTAAGACTATCAGCAAATCATGAAGGATTAAGTAGAGGTAAAAGATACGATAATACCGATAAAAGCATCTCAAATGAGACACATAACAATTTGGTCAATTTTCTATCCGAAAAATACGTTCAAACAGGCGATACAAGATTTGAGGCGTTAAGGTTGCAAGTTGTCTTACAAAGAGAGATTGGATTAAGGTTTAAAGAGTCAGCACTTTTTAATGGTGATGGGGTTAATAAATCCAAGCTAATTGCAAATATAGAAAAAGGCACGAAAGGTGGGCAGATAAGAAATGTAACTCTTACAGAGAAGGCATTAAATATTTTAGATGAAGTAAAGGACTTTAGAAAGGAATACAGATATTCTCATTCCCTTGTCCCTGACTCAATGTCTTTTAAAGATTGGCAGAACTTTGCCTATAACACTATAAAAAGTTTTAACAGTCATTCTGGTGAGAATTATCATTTTCATGGTGAAAGGCATCATTTTGCACAAGAGAGATATAAAGAGCTAACTAATCTTGAGCCACCTGCGAGAGTAGGGTTGTCAAAAGAAGAATATTTAGAATATGCCACATCAGAGCTGAATATGACGTCAGATGAAGTAAAAAGCCTTATTGTAGAGGCAAGATTAACCATTTCTGAAGAATTGGGTCATCACAGGCTTGAAATAACAAATTATTATTTGGGGAGGTAATATTATGAATCTGTTAGAGCAATTTAGAAGGCAATTTAGAATCACGGGTAGTCAGTCAACAGTAGCTCAAGATAACAGGATAATTGAAAGATATTTTATTTATTATCTTGAGACAAATACAATATGCAAATCATTTGAGAGATTATCACAAGACGAGCTTAATGGATTTTACCATTTTATTTTAAATCAAGTTAAGGGAGGTAAAATATCTAAAAACTACGGAAAAGATATTTTTTATGCAGTAAATAAACTTATTAACCGGATAAATAGAAAGTACCGCAAAAGCTTAAATAAATACAACGTGGCAAAATTCATTGACTCTTTCAGATAATAATATGGGCAGTATTGTAAAAAAGTGTAATTAAAACTTTACTCATTTTTATTTTATAGAAATATGTTAGGGGGTGTAATATTATGAAAAATATCCAAGATGAAAAAAAGCTTTATGGCGCAAATATTGAAAATTATGTTGATGATTTTTATTTTGAGAAGGGCGATTTGTTGACTAAAGATGAGGTGTTAGAATTGCTAAAAATCAAGAAGTCTACCTTATATGACGGTATGAAAAAAGGTATTTATCCAAGACCGATAAATATCGGTGGTCGTAAATGGCTGCGTAAAGAAATTGTTAAAGTAATCAAAAATGCCATTAAGGATAGAAATAAGAAAGCCTCTTAATCGAGGCTTTGGCTCTGTAACTAAAACTGTGTAAATCCTTCTGAAAATATGTTAACTAAAGAACGAACAGGAGGATTTATATGTTTATCGACAAGGATGAAATAAGAAAATTGTTTAAAGAAGGTAAGCTTAATACCCAAGAAGATTTGCAATCGATATTATCTTCAATTATTAAGGATGTAGTAGAGACAATTTATGAGGGAGAATTAACAGAATTATTAGGTTATTCCCGTTATGACAAATCATCCAAAGAAACAAACAATTCACGAAACGGTTACAGCAATAAGAAAGTAAAATCAAATTATGGAGAGATAGAATTATCGGTTCCAAGAGACCGTAATGGAGAATATGATCCAAAAATAGTGAAAAACGTCAAACAGATATTACCGGTATAGAAGAACATATAATTTCGATGTATGCCAAAGGTATGACAACAAGAGATATCCAGGCCCACATGGAATCTTTATACGGCCTTGAGTTTTCAGCTGAGGCAATCAGTAGGATTACAGATAAAGTTCTTGAAAGAGCAAAAGAGTGGCAAAATAGACCCTTAGAGCCAATTTATGCAATTGTATTCCTTGATGCATTATTTTACAAGATGCGACTTGATGGTGTTATAAAAACGTAGCAGTTTACGCAATAATAGGCATTACTCTTGAAGGTAAAAAGAATGCCTTGGTATATGGATAATGGAGACTGAATCAGCGAAATTTTGGTTGTCAGTACTAAACGAACTTAAGAACAGAGGTGTTGAAGATGTTCTTATATTCAGTATAGACGGTTTACCAGGTTTAAATGAAGCTATCAGGGCGGTATATCCAGAATCTGAAATTCAACGATGTATAGTTCATCAGGTAAGAAACTCTCTGAAGTTTGTATCTTATAAAGACAGGAAAGAATTAGCGAGGGGCTTAAAGGCCATTTATACATCTCCAACGGAAGAAACTGGAAGAATTGAATTAGATAGATTAAATGAAAAATGGGGAAAGAAGTATCCAAACGTAATAAAATCATGGGAAACCAATTGGTTGGAACTTTCAACGTTATTTAAATATCCACCAGAAGTTAGGAAGCTTATTTATACTACTAATCCTATAGAGAGTTTTAATAGTAAATTGAAGAAGGTCACTAAAAATCGAGGGGTATTTCCTACAGAGGAATCATTGTTTAAATTGCTGTATTTAGCGATAAATGACATATCAAGTAAATGGAATGGCAGGATAAGGGATTGGTCAAAAATATATCCGCAATTGTATATTTACTTTCAGGAAAGGATTGACAGGTTTACGAATGGTTAATATTGTAGATAACAAAATGAGGATTTACACAAATAATGTTACAGGGTCGAGGCTTTTTTTAAATTATACATATACGATTTCTGTCATTTCAGATATTTTAAATTTGGTGCTCAACCTTTTTATAAATGGTTTGTCTGATTCTTTTAGTTCGTAAAGGTAATCAGCCCAGAATTGAAGCATTTCTTTTCTGGTTTCAATAAATTCGGCCTTATTATATGTGCCTCTTACTGTATTTTTGTCAATATGAGAAAGCTGTCTTTCAATCACAATAGAATCCCAACCCATTTCATGCAAAAATGTGCTTGCCGTATGTCTTACACTGTGGCTTACCATCTTGTCGCCAAAGCCTAATGATTTTATCGCCTTATTTAATGTGTTATCGCTCATAATTTTCCACCTGGTTTTAGTACGAAATGAAAAAACATATTTACAATCACCTGTTATAGGCTTTAATTTTGTTAAGATTTGAATAACCTGTTTTGGTAAAGGTACAATATGTGCTCTCTTCATTTTCATTTTTTCCGCAGGTATATTCCATTCACAAGAATCAAAGTTAATCTCATCCCACTGCATAGTCCTTATATTGTAAGGTCTGACAAATGTAATAAGGGCTACTTTTAGTGCCTCCTTTACGATTATGTCTCCATTATAATTATCTATGGCGTTTAAAAGACTTTTTAATGTTTTTGGGTCGGAAATATATCTGTAATTTTTATTTTTACTTGATATAGTTACCCCCATTCCGGCAATTACAGCAGGAATAGGGTTATACCTGGTATAACCATTGGCAATTGCATAATTAAAAACACCATTAATTACTTGTTTGGCTTTATTACAAGTTTCGGGGATTTGTCGCTTTAAAATATCGCTAAGACATTTAATGATTTTTGGGCCTTTTATTTCGTTAATGCCGTATTTCCCGAGATAACCTTTAATATATGTATTGTAGATATATTTTTTACGTTTTGCGGTATCATCCTTCCACCTGCTAAGATTAGCCTTATACCATTCTTCAAATAAATGGTCAAAGGTTGAACTTTTCCCTGTTGGCAACCCCTGTTTAACATTACTTATAAATTCTAAAGCTTGCTTTCTGGCTTCCGGAATTGCGACATACGGATACATGCCTAATGTTTTTGTAGTAGATTTGCCTTGTTCATTTGTGTAGCGTATCACCCAATATTTTTTTCCGTTTGGTCTTATCTCAAGAAAAAGGTTTTCTTGGATACTGATTCTGTAGAGCTTTTCTTTCGGAGATAACGACTCAAGATATTTATTAGTTATGGATTTGCTCATAACATCACCTCACCAATTTTTTTGCTTTATAAAAAATAATCATGAGTAAAGTTTTGATTGCTAAAAAATTGAGAATAGATTTTGGGGATACAAAATTATTATAAAAATGTGATTTGGCGTAGTAGAAAAAGGTGAAAACCTCACCCCAAATCTCACCCTGATTAGGGTTAGATTTGGGTAAAATCGGGTAGATTATTATGGACAGATATGGAAGCCTAAAAGCTTTATAGTAAAGGTAATTCCGGAAAGTTATGGGATTGTATGGAATATAAAAAAATGCCTGAGGGGGGACTCGAACCCCCACAGGATATTACTCCCACAGGATCCTTAGTCCTGCGTGTCTACCAGTTCCACCACCCAGGCAACAACTTATTTTCAAGTGAATGGTCTTATATTTAAATTACGTTGATTTGTCAAGAAAAAACTATGTGGCATCGGCATAGTTTTTTATAAATGGAGTAAAGCAACTTTTTAAATAAAGTATTATGGAATACTTTAGTATATACTGTTGATTTATAAAAAAAGTAGCATTATATAGTTGAAAATTTTTTTGGAGAGTGTGTTTATGGTTTATAAATCAGTTAAAGAGTTTTTAAACGCTGAATCAAGTATAAATTCAATTGTGGTTAAGGGTTGGGTTAGGACTAAAAGAGATAATAAACATTTTTGTTTTCTTGAAATAAATGATGGTTCTTGTCTAAAAAATTTACAGGTTGTAGCAGATGAGGGGATAGAAGGTTATGAAAATATCAAAAATATTAATACAGGTGCATCTGTTAATATATATGGGGATTTAATTGAATCTCTCGGTAAAGGGCAAAAGTGGGAAGTTAAGGCAAACAAAATTGCACTTATCGGAGAAGCTGACCCTGAAGCATACCCTCTTCAAAAAAAGCGTCATTCCGATGAATTTTTAAGGCAAATTGCGCACTTAAGACCAAGGACTAATAAATACGGCGCAATTTTTAGGATACGTTCTGAGGCTTCGTTTGCAGTCCATAACTTTTTTAGAGAAAAGGGTTTTTATTACATCCATACACCTATTATAACCGGGTCGGATTGTGAAGGTGCCGGAGAAATGTTTAGGGTGACTACCTTAAAAGAGGGGAAAAGGATAACTCAGGAAAGTTTAAAGGATGACTTTTTTGGCAAATCGGCTTATTTGACTGTGTCAGGTCAGCTTAACGTTGAAAATTTTGCTTGCTCGCTTGGAAAAGTCTATACATTTGGGCCTACATTTAGGGCTGAAAACTCCAATACTCCAAAACATGCTTCCGAATTTTGGATGATTGAGCCGGAGGTGGCTTTTGCTACTTTAAAGGAAAATATGGAATTGGCTGAAGATTTTGTAAAATATCTTATTTCTCACTTGTTGAAATATAGCAGGGAAGATTTGGAATTATTTTTTAATTTTGTTGATAAAAATTTGGAAGACAAGCTTAATAACATATTAGAGTCTTCGTTTGAAAGACTTGAATATGCTGATGCCATAAAAATACTTGAAAAATCAGGGAGAAAATTTGAATTTGAAGTCGGATACGGTAAGGACTTACAAACTGAGCATGAGAGATATCTGACGGAAGAATATTTTAAAAAACCCGTATTTGTTATTAATTATCCTAAAACAATTAAGCCTTTTTATATGTATCAAAACGATGACGGAAAAACTGTGGCTGCAATGGATTTGCTTGTACCGGGTGTTGGGGAATTGATTGGCGGTTCTCAGCGTGAGGATAGACTTGAATTGCTGAAAAAGGCTATCAACGATATGGGTATGAATGAAGAAGATTACTGGTGGTATTTGGAGTTGAGGAAATATGGCACAGTGCCTCATTCCGGTTTTGGATTAGGGTTTGAGCGTTTTTTAATGTTTGTTACGGGGGTTTCCAATATCAGAGATGTGATCCCTTTCCCAAGGACACCCAAAAACCTTGAATTTTAGTGTGATGCTAATTGGATAAATTAATGACAGAATATTAAAAATGTTGCACTTGTGCTGAAAGGTTTAAATGTTAATCAACTTATTGCAGACGAAAAGAACAGGTATTAAAATTTTATCACTTGTATTTTATTTTATTGTTAATTAATATGCCTCTGGTGCAAATATGGTTAAATATCTTATTTTTTTAAGTATCGGCATTTTGTTTGGGATTTTTGCTCCGGAAATTAACGGGGTTAAAAAAGTTAAAAGTATACTAATGTCAGTAAGCGTTCTCTGTTTGCTGTTTTTTATGGGGGTTGGGATAGGGAAAGACCCTGAACTTAAGCTTAAAATAGCAAACTTTGGACTCAATGCTTTGGTTATCTCTTCATTTAGTATTCTGTTTAGTATAATTGTTGTTTTTATAATGGTTAGAGCTTTTAGGAGACATCAAAAATAATGATTTTCTTGATGGTTATTTTTACTTTACTCGGTATTTTTGCCGCGCAATTTGGTATATTGCCTGGAGGAGTGATAGGACAATCAGGTAATATTACCGAATATTCTTTGTATCTTTTACTGCTAATTGTAGGATATGATATCGGCAGGGATAAAGATGCTGTCATGAGGCTTATCACTAAAGATAAATTTGCTTTTTTTGTCCCGTTTGGGACGGTGATAGGGACGTTAATCGGAGGTTATATTGCATCACTGTTTATTAATTTAAGTGCAAATGACAGTTTGGCAGTTGCTGCCGGCTTTGGATGGTATTCGTTGTCAGCAGTTATTATTACAAAAATGAAAAGTGCTGACCTTGGAAGCATAGCATTTTTGGCAAATGTATTCCGGGAACTTCTAAGTATCCTTCTGATACCTATAATCGCTAAAAGAGTGGGACCGTATGTGTCCATAGTCCCAGGAGGGGCTACAACAATGGACACTACGCTGCCGATAATTGAAAAATATGCTGGAGAAAGTGCTGCCATTGTTGCATTTGCTCACGGATTTATCTTGAGTGCACTTGTCCCTGTTATTGTCCCGATTTTTTTATAAAGGAATTTTCACACTAATCAGATTAATTCAATAACATTTTATCATCAACAATTTCTTCACCGCGAACCTTTGAAAACATTTCAAGCAGATCTTTAACGGTGAGTTTGTCCCTTTCTGGTGATTTGATATCAAGTATTATTTCACCTTCGTGCATCATAATTGTTCTATTTCCGAGACTCAATGCTTGCTTCATATTGTGAGTTACCATCAGGGCTGTAAGATTATATTCATCTACAAAATATTCTGTCAGCTCAATGATTTTTGCTGCAGTTTTAGGGTCAAGCGCAGCAGTATGTTCATCTAAGAGTAATATTTCCGGTTTTACAAGGGTTGCCATTAGAAGCGTCAATGATTGCCTTTGTCCACCTGATAATAGTCCTACTTTATCCTTTAGTCTGTTTTCAAGTCCCAATCCTAAAACTTGCAGAGATTTTTTAAATTCTTTCCTGTCGCTATTTTTTACACCTCTGCCAAACCATCTCTTTTTCCCTCTTTTTTGGGCAATAGCAAGGTTTTCTTCGATGGTAAGATTTCCCGCTGTGCCGGAAAGGGGGTCTTGAAAAACCTGACCTATAAAAGCAGCACGCTTGTAGTCAGGAATCTTGGTTACATCTTTGTTATTAATGAAAATTTTACCTTCATCAGGGATTAAGTTGCCTGCGATAATATTAAGCAGAGTGGATTTTCCTGCACCGTTGCTCCCTATTACGGTTATAAAATCACCTTTTTGAATATTTAGATTAATACCTTTTATAGCCTTATTTTCATTGATGGTGTTTTTGTGAAATATTTTAACAATATTTTCCAAATTTATCATAATTTTAAACCTATTTTCTTTCTAATTCCCGGGAATACGAGTGCAATAGTGACAAGTGCTGATGTCATCAAATTTAAATCCGAAGGTGTCATTTGCAATGCACCAATTTTAAATGAAAGTGCAACAGCGATGGCAATTCTATAAAGGACCGAACCGATAATGACTCCGATTACGGCTCTGAAAACAGTTCTGTCTTGAATGATGGCCTCGCCCAAAATAACGGATGCAAGACCGGCAACGATTGTACCTATCCCCATATTGACGTCAGCAGAGCCTTGACTTTGAGCTACCAGTGCACCTGACAATGCTACAAGGCCGTTTGAAAATGCAACACCAAAAAGTATCATCCTGTTTGTGCTTACCCCTTGTGCTTTTACCATCTTCATATTGTTTCCCGTTGCACGCATTGCAAGTCCAATATCTGTATGCAAAAACCATACAAGAATTATAGCGATGACGATGAGTATTATTCCAAAAATTATGGGGGTTAAAATATATTTTTCTATTCCAAGTGCTTCAAACGGTGTAAATATTGTATCATATCCAAGCAGTGCTGTAGTTGGTTGCCCCATCACCCTTATATTTACAGAATAAAGGGCAATCATCATTAAAATACCTGCTAAAAGGTTTAAAATTTTAAGTTTGGTATTTAAAATAGCGGTAATACCTCCTGCTACCATACCTGATAATGTGGCTATTGCCACGGTAACAAAAGGGTTTACCCCTTTTACTATTAATATTGCAGAAACTGCTGCACCGAGAGGGAAAGTCCCATCAACGGAAAGGTCAGGAAAATCAAGGACTCTGAAGGTGATATACACCCCCAGAGCCATTATTGCAAAAACAAATCCTTGTTCAAGTGAACCTAAAAAAGCGTATAAACTCATTTATTTAATTACCTTGGCAGCCTTTTTTGTCATTTCTTCAGGAATGTTTACACCTATTTTTTTGGCAGTTTTAAGGTTTATGAAAAGTTCCAAATCTTTCAATGTCTCGACCGGAGTTTCTGCAGGATTTGCACCATTTAATACTTTATATGCTATTTCACCGGTTTGAAGGCCAAGTTTGTAATAATTCATACCGAGTGATGCAAGTGAGCCCCTTTCAACAGAATCTGTATCGCCTGTGATGACAGGGATTTTATTGTCATAAGATACCTGAAGTACAGATTCAAGGGCTGAAACAACAGTATTATCAGTAGGGATATATATACCGTCAACTTTACCTACAAGTGATTTTGCAGCCAAAAGTACACCGCTGCTGTTTGTAACTGTTGCCTCAAAGATATCTATATTTAAATCTTTTGCAGCCTTTTTTGCCAGATTAACAAGTGTCCTGCTGTTTGCCTCACCTGCGTTGTAAATGATTCCTACACTTTTTACATTAAGTCCCAACTCTTTAAAAAGTGCAAGTTGCTCTTTTACCGGACTCATATCGGTTGTCCCTGTTACATTTGTGCCGGGCTTTTCAAGAGATTTTACAAGCTTTGCACCAACAGGGTCAGTTATAGCTGAAATTACTATCGGGATATGTTTTGTTGCGTTTGCAACTGCAAGCGCAGTAGGGGTTGCAATAGCTATAATGAGGTCTTTTTTTGCACCTACAAAGTTTTTGGCAATTTGGTTTGCAGTAGCAACATTGCCTTGAGCAATCTGAATATCGTAGTGAATATTTTTACCTTCTTCATATCCCAACTCCTTTAGCTTATCAATGATACCGTTTCTACAAGCATCAAGAGCAGGGTGCTCTACAATTTGAGAGATTCCCACATTAATTGTTTTTGCAAAAGAAAATGTTGTTAACAAAAGCATCAGTAAAGCTACACTTAAAATTTTTTTCATAGCCATCCTCCAATTTCAAACTATGAATTCTTAATGAATTTTTCTGAAAAATTCAAGTAAAAGGTTAAATAAAATTTAATCGTGGAGGAAGGCTATAAAAATAGCCTTCCTTCTATGTTTGACAAGTTAAAGAAGATACATTGTAGCTAAAAGTCCGGTAAGTGACATTGTAATTGTGTATGGCAGAGCAAGTTTGATCATTTCCATGTAAGAGAGTCTGATAACAGGTGCAAGTGCAGAAGTCAGAAGAAATAAAAACGCAGCCTGACCGTTTGGTGTCGCAACTGAAGGGATATTTGTACCCATGTTGATTGAAACTGCCATTTTCCAGAAGTGGTGTATCTTTTCCATAATTTCCGGAGTGGCAGCGGATAAGTTGTGAAGGTAGGGTACAATCTCACTAAAATGAGCTTCAGTCTCATTAATATAAACAGTCGCCACAAACACATTATCGCTGATTGCAGATAATGCACCGTTAGCAATAAAATATGCTACAAGCTGCTTTTGTCCACTCATGGCAAGGACATAGTCTATTACCGGTTTGAATAAGTGATTAGTATCAATTACTGCAACTATAGTAAAAAATACAACCAAAAGTGCAGTAAATGGCAATGCCTCTTGGAATGCATGACCTATTTCGTGCTCTTCGATAATACCGTTGAAAGCTGTTAGTAGGATAATAATCATGAGACCTATAAGACCGACTTCAGCAAGGTGAAGTGCAAGTGAAATAATTAAAATGACGCCTGCAACAGCCTGCACAATAAGTCTTGCCTTCATTTTGCCGTCAATATTTTTGTCATTTTCATCTACATAAGCAACCAGTATTTTTCTTACGTTTTCAGGCATTTGATAACCATAACCCATAAGCTTGAATCTTTCCAAGAGGATACAAGTAAGAAACCCCACTATTAATACGGGTATGGACACTCTTGAACACTCTACAAAAAATTCTATAAAGTCCCAACCGACTTTGTGCCCGATAAGCAAGTTTTGTGGCTCACCTACAAGTGTGGTAGCACCGCCAAGCGCTGTACCAACGGCACCATGCATCATCAAGTTTCTTAAAAAGCCTCTGAAATTCTCTAAATCCTCTCTGTTGGTCTCAATAATGCAAGAATCATCTTTGCACGTATGTTCGTCATAGAAAGTTTTCCCTGATGCAACTTTGTGATATATCATAAAAAAACCGTATGCTACCGCAATAATTACCGCTGTGACTGTCAGTGCATCCAAAAATGCAGACAGAAATGCACCCAAAAATGAAAAAATAAGAGATATTGCAATTTTTGATTTAACTTTCACCAATACTCTTGAAAATAGGAAAAGCAAACCCTCTTTCATAAAATAAATACCGGCAACCATAAACATAAGGAGCAGTATTACAGGGAAATTGTTTAAAACTTCGTGATAAACAGATTCTGGGTTAGTCATCCCTATGGCAACTGCTTCAATGGCCAACAGACCGCCTGCAGGTAGCGGGTAACATTTTAGCGCCATAGCCAGAGTAAAAATAAATTCGGCAATCAATATCCAACCCGTAATAAAAGTGCCAACAGTATAGTATAAAATCGGGTTGGCGATTAAAAATGCAATAATTGTGAGCTTGTACCATTTCGGTGCTCTGCTTAAAAAGTTTTGAACAAAACCTTGTCCAGCTGTTGTGCTCATTGGAGTCCTCCAATATTGTTTATTTAAAACTGAGAGAGTTTAGAATATTAAGTATAATTTTTCAATAAAAAAAGGGTGATAATAAAAAAATGTTATGAAAACAGGGTTATGAACAAAAATCTATATGCTGGTGCTAATGGCTGTTAATTCATAATTTATTTTTAATTGTTTTTTTATGTAATTTCTTATAATTATATGAATTAAAAATAAAGGTAACTATATGACTGACAATTTCAAAATCATTGAGCTACTCAGCGAGTTGGATATAATCATATATAGAGGCAATCCCGACTGGTCAGTAGATGTAATTAGCAGCGGTGAGAAGATATCAGGATATACCGTGGAAGAGTTTAGACAGGGGGAGATAAAGTGGCTTGATATCATTTACAAAGATGATTTGAACAGAGTGTTAAGAGAATCGGAAGTGTTATCAGAAAAACCTTGTCAAATAACACAATATTACAGAATTTTGACAAAGAGCGGCGATGTTAGATATGTGGTTGATCAGAAAAAGTCTATTTTTAAAGACGGTAAATTTCTTTATGTTGCGGGCAGCGTCCGTGATATTACGGAAAAAAGGGTGGCTAGCTCTTATAAGTCTTCTGATATATTTTCAATTTTGACAGATTTTATAGATGCCGCAGTTTTTATCTTTTCGTATGAGAACTTTGTGTATGTAAACAAAAAAATGATTGATATTTTTGGATATTCAGAAGAAGAATTTTATAATGAGCTCAAATTTTGGGATATTATCCACCCCGATTTTCGTGAAATTGTTAAAGAAAGGGGGAGTGCAAGGCTGAAAGGTGAAGATGTCCCGGCAAGATATGAAGTAAAGCTGATAACAAAAGATAAAAAAGTTTATTGGTCTGAATATATGGGCAAGCCGATTATTTATAACGGTAAACCGGCAGTGCTTGGGACAGCTTTTGATATTACAGAAAGAAAAGAGCTGGAGTTTAAGTTAAAAGAAACAGTAGATATGTTAAATAAGGCCGAAGTAGCTGCCAAATTTGGCTGCTGGGAGTTAAATCTTAATACAGGAAAAATTTTTGGGTCGGTAGGTGCAAGACGTATTTACGGATTAAAGAATGGTAATTTTGATTACGAATTAGTGAAGGATGTACCACTGCCAGAATATAGGCCTATTTTGGATAATGCTTTAAAAAACCTTATAGAAAACGGTGAAAGATATGAACTTAATTTTAAGATAAAAGATGCTTCAGACGGTGAGATTAAAGATATATTTTCTATAGCGACATACGATGAAGAAAGAAACACAGTCTTTGGAGTCATAGTCGATGTAACGGAAAGTATGAGTGATAAAAGGGCACTTGAGGAAAGTGAATCTAAGTTTAAGGCTCTTACCAATACTACTTCAGCTGCTATATTTGTATATTCAGACGATAAATTTATTTTTGTAAACAACGAATTTGAAGAGGTCACCGGCTATGCTCCCGATGAAATAGTCGGTGCTCAGTTTTGGAGCATTGTCCATCCTGAACATAAGGAAATGATTAAAGATAGAGGGCTCAGAAGACAACGGGGGGAAGATATCCCTAATCGTTATGAATTTAAGATTATTACGAAAAATGGCGAAGAGAGATGGGTGGATTTTACTGCGGATAAAATAATGTGGGATGGTAAACCTGCCGCTTTGGGGACTGCCATTGACATTACAGAGAAAAAGCTGATTGAAGAAAAACTTATGCAAAGTCAAAAACTTGAGGCTGTTGGAAGACTTGCCGGTGGCGTGGCTCATGAATACAATAATATGATGACTATTATTTTAAACTATATTGAATTATCCCTTTTGAAAACATCTCCTGAGGGTGATTTGCATGATTATTTAATGCGTATGAGAAGAGCAGCTGAGCATGCTGCTGATATTACCAAGCAGCTTTTAAGTTTTGCGAGAAAACAGCCAATCAGACCTGTACCAATCGATTTAAAAGATTTTTTTGAAAAACATATAAAGATGTTAAAGGTCTTGGTTGGTGAAAATATTGAAGTGATATTTAAAAGTGAGGAAAAAATAGAAAATGTTAAAGCTGATTCTTCTCAATTGAATCAGGTGATTACAAATCTGCTTATAAATGCCAAAGATGCGATAAAAGGTGTTGGAAAGATTGAAATTGAGCTGAAAAATGTTGAAATAAAAGAAAATTTTCTACCCGAATATCCGGGTCTTGAAAATGGCCGATATGTATTAATATCAGTATCAGATAATGGCGAAGGGATAAAAAAAGAGTATATAGATAAAATATTTGAGCCTTTTTTCACTACAAAAGATGTGGGGAAAGGGACAGGGCTTGGCCTTGCAACGGTATTTGGCATTGTGAAACAAAATAAAGGTAATATTTATGTGGAAAGTGAAGAGGGTGTAGGGACGACCTTTAAAATATTTTTGCCGGCATATTTTGAAAATAACGAGTATCAATCTACAATAAAAAATCAAGGATATATTCAAGGCAGCGGGGAAAGTTTGCTATTGGTAGAGGATGAAGAGAGTGTGTTAGACAGTGTAAAGCAGATGCTTGAAATGTTAAATTATAAAGTGTTTGTTTCTGATAACCCCTTGGGAGCATTGGAAATTTTGCAGAAGAATAAAGATGTGATAAGGTTGATTATAACTGATGTAATAATGCCTGGTATTGACGGTATGGAGCTTGCGAAGAGAGCAAGAGAAATTAATCCTGACATAAAGGTTATTTTTACTTCAGGTCATAATGAGAAGATACTGGATGATTTGAAAATTGGGGTAGTCAATGATAATTTTATACAAAAGCCTTATGATATAAGAGATTTGACTTTAAAAATTTATAATGAACTCTACGGCAAGTAATCCAAAGCAAGAAAAAAGTTGCATTTGACTTACATAACCATACCCGCTTGTTGAACAATTAAAGAAGATTGCCGAAATTTTTCTTTTTAAAATTTCAAATTTATATTAATCTTTGAAAATTATAAAATTAAAGAGGTTGGCTTATTACTGACTCACATATTTCCCCGTTTAAACTGACAAACATAAAGATGTTTATTGCGTTGAGGGTACTTTATAATGCCCGCTTTTATTACCCTGTATTCACCGTTTTATTTTTGGATTATGGTCTTACAATTGAACAATTTGCGATGCTTAACGTGGTGTGGGCAATTACCATAGTATTAGTTGAAGTCCCTTCCGGTGCTTTAGCTGATATTTTGGGTCGCAAAAAACTTTTGGTTAGCACTTGTGCCATAATGATTGTGGAATTGTCGCTGATAAGTTTTGTCCCTCTTGGTAATGGAAACCTTATTTTTACAGTATTTTTAATTAACAGGATTTTAAGCGGTATTGCCGAAGCAATGGCAAGCGGTGCTGATGAAGCTATCGCCTATGATACGCTTGTGCTGACAGGCCAGACCGACGATTGGGGGCGCGTGCTGGAATTTCAGATGAAATTGCAGTCTGTGGGATTTATTGTAGCAATGACTTTAGGTTCATTTATTTATGATCCGAATATGGTTAACAAAGTGTTGCACTTTTTAGGCTCTGATATGGCCTTCACTCAACAACAAACTATGAGATTTCCTCTTTACCTGACATTAGTTTCTTCATTAATAGCTTTTATTGCTGTTTTAAAAATGAAAGAGCCCGTGCTTGACAATAAAAAAGAATTACAGGTGAGTGGTTTTTTCAAAACTTCTATAGCCACATTAAGCCATACAATGCAAACCGGTAAATGGATTATAAAAAGTCCATTTGTCTTTTCCGTGATCCTTTTTGGAATGCTATTTGACCATAGCATCAGAATGGTTGTTACTCTTACAAGCCAGTATTATCGTCTTATTATGATTCCTGAAGCTCTATTTGGAGTGATTGGTTCTGCTATTTCTGTTATTGGGCTGTTTATTCCAAAGATATCAAGAAAAATGACTGAAAAATATACGCCTTTAAAGAATATGATTATACTTACTTTGATGACTATTATAGGATTTTATGGGATTTCACTTTTTATCCCTTTTTATGGTATTGCTCCTATGGTAGTATTATTTGCTGCTTTTATGATGAACGGTTTTTTCTTGAGCCATTATTTGAATAATGAAACTTCTTCGGATAAAAGGGCGACTGTCCTTAGTTTTAAAGGCTTAAGCTTTAACTTATCCTATGGCTTGATTGGGTTTTTTTATTCAATATTTTTCGGAATATATCGTGATAACTTAAAGCTTGCTAATCCTGAAATGACTCATAAAATAGCCGAAAATAAAGCTTTTGTAGCCTCAATAGGTTGGTTTAATTGGTATTTTATAGTTTTATTCATAATTATATTAGGCCTCACTTATAAAATGTTAAAAGGGACAAACGATATTAAAAAGATTGTAAAACTAAGCTAAAAGCCGTATTTGTAATTTAATATCTTTGAGTTATCGTTATTTGTAGTCAGTGTTATACTAAAAGGAGTATCTCTTTTGATGTTAAAGCTTTTTAAAGAAAACATAAACCTCAAATCTGAAATTTTATATGTATTTTCGCCGATTTGCTGAATGATAGGGTATTTTGTAAACCAGTAGTAAGTTTTTAAAAAACCGTCGACTGTAAATAGCTCTGATAGCTTATCTGTCTTTAAGGATTTATATTTTTCAAAATCTTCTAAATTAGTCTTTGCAAATAATGTTTTTGTGGTTACATAATAAGATGTCTTATCTTCCATTATTATTTTCCAAAAAATTGGGGTAAATGGTGAGGGGCTTAAATAAACTTTTTTATCAGGATATTTTGTTTCCAACATAGTTGTATAAATAGCTTTAAGTGCCAAATTTGAAAGCGGATAAACAAAAATAAAGCTAAATAGCACCAGCTTAATTTTTTTAGAAGATATTCGTTTGGAAATAAAAAAGAATAGTAAAATTGCAATGGTAAAAATCGGGTCAATAATAAAAGTGCATTCAAGGGTATATCTTTCATTGGTAAAAGGGAGTGCTATTTGTGTACCGTAACTTGTAATTAAATCTAAAAAGATATGCACAAAGCTGAAAAAGGTAAAAATTAAAAATATCTTTTTGAAGTCTGTTTTTTTAAAAAATATATATTTCAATAAGAATGCCGAAATAAAAGATAACAAAATGGCACCTAAAAAAGAGTGAGTTATCCCTCTGTGGTGGATTAGATAAAGAGCGGGATTATTGGAAAGCCCTATTATATTATCTATGTCAGGCAAAAGGGCTCCTATAACGGAGATTATATAAATGCTTTTATCACTTTTTTTATCTTTTAAATATGAGCCACCTAACAGCCCGCTACCAATATGAGTTACAGGATCCATTTTTACCCCTTTGCTTGTAAAAATAATTATAACAATTCTATTTATTTTTTAAAGGGCTATGTTATTATATGACTATGAAAATACTATTAACCGGTGTAACAGGTTTTGTAGGCAGAAGACTTGCTGAAGAACTACTACTTGAAAATGTAGAAATTAACCTTTTGGTAAGAAATTCTCTAAAATTGGAAGATAAATTTAATAAAAGTTGCAATGTATTTCAAGGGGATACTTTTAATATTGAGATTCTTGAAAAAGCCTTGGAAGGTGTTGACACAGCCATTTATCTTATACATATGATGGGTAGCGACAAAGACTATCTTGAGGCTGAAAAAAGAAGTGCTGAAAATTTTATCAAAGCCTGCGAAAAGCAATCTGTGAAAAGAGTTATTTATTTGGGTGGCCTTGGTAATAAAGATAATTTGAGTGTTCACCTCAAAAGCAGATATATTACCGGCGAGATTTTAAGCAGTTCAGAAAAGGTTACTTGTATATGGCTTAGAGCCGGAGTAATAATCGGCTCAGGAAGTGCAAGCTTTGAAATAGTTAGAAGCTTAGTTGAAAAATTACCTGTAATGGTTGCACCAAAGTGGGTAAATACTTTGACCTCTCCAATATATATTGGGGATGTTATAAAATATTTAAAGGCTGCAACCCTTTCTATATACTACAAAACCATACAAGTAGATATTGGTATGCCCCCTATGACTTTTAAAGATATGGTGCTAAAGACGGCTAACGTGATGGGGCTTAAAAGGTATATTGTTTCAGTCCCATTATTAACTCCGAGATTATCATCATACTGGTTAATACTTTTTTCCCCTGTAAATTTTGATATAGCAAAAGAGCTTGTAATGGGTCTTAAACATGAAAGTGTTTTGGAAAATGATAATGCAAAAAAGATTTTTCCCGATATAAAAATTACCGAATTTGAAGAAGCTGTCAAACTTTCAATAGATGAGATTGAAAAACATCAGGTGATTAGCAGATGGTGTGACAGTAGTAAATCACAAGTCTGTGATGTGCCTTATGTGCCGCAAGTGTCAAAAGCTATATATGCTGACAGATATTCAATTAAAATAGATGAAAGCAAGACCGAAAAACTTTTTCAAGTATGTAAATCTGCTGGTGGCGAAAATGGATGGTTTGCCTTAAATTTCCTTTGGGGGATTAGAGGTTTGATTGATAAACTTGTTGGCGGGTATGGGCTTAATAGAGGAAGAAGAAAAGGGGACTTGCGAATAGGGGATAGCATAGATTTTTGGAAGGTAATAGATATTGTTGAAAATAAAAGGCTTTTACTTGAAGCACAAATGAAGTTACCCGGCAAGGCGTGGTTAGAGTTTTCAATTTTAGATGATGATTTTACAATTACAGCATATTTTTATCCTAAGGGGCTTGCGGGAAGAATCTACTGGTATTTAATGCTCCCATTTCACAAAATAATATTCAATCTTATGCAAAAAGATATACTCAGGCTGGTAAATGAATTACCTTGAAAGAGCCACCTGTATAAAAAAATCATCCAAAAAAGGGGATTATATACTTTATTGGATGCAGGGTGCTTTCAGATTGGATTACAATTACTCTTTTGAATTTGCAAAATATATGGCAATAAGTAATAATTTGCCTCTTAAAGTCCTAATTGTAGTAGATTTTAGCTTTAAAAGCGCCAACTACAGACATTTTAAATTTTTTATCGAAGGCCTTTTAATTCTCAGCGATAAGCTTAAAAAATTAAAAATATCATTTCACATAAAAATAGGGAAATTTGCAGAAATCGTAACAATGTATTTGAATGATGCTGATATCCTTATTACTGATAAAGCATACTTAAAATGGCTTAAAGACGTTAGAAACGAAGTTTTTAAAAATAGTGATATTACAGTTTACGAAGTTGATACAAATCTTGTTGTACCGGTTGAGCTTGCAAGCTCAAAACGTGAATATGGAGCCTATACGATAAGACCCAAAATTAACAAGCTAAAAGAAAAGTTTTTAAATGATTATATAGCTTTTGACTATAAAAGTAGCACCTATGAGTGTGAAAATGAGCTTGATAATTGTGATATTGAAGAAAAATTAAAGTCGGTTGATTATCTAAGACCTGTCAATTTTAAAGGTGGAGAGGATGAAGCTGAAAGACTATTGATGGAATTTTTAAATGAAAAATTTGACTTTTTTGCAGATAAAAGGGGAGATCCTGCCTTTGATGTAGAGTCAAATTTGAGTTTTTATCTTCACTTTGGATTTATCAGCCCTATTAAAATATTAAAAGAAGCTTGCAAAATAGATACAAACCCAAAAAATTACGATACACTATTTGAGCAGCTTGTAATCAGAAGAGAGCTTGCCCACAATTTTACATATTACACTGATGATTTGTTAGAGCTTTATAGCTTTTTGCCTGACTGGGCTAAAAATACACTTAAAGCTCACAGCAATGACAAAAAAGAGTATATTTATACATTGGAAGAGCTTGAAAACTGCAAAACTCACGATAAATTTTGGAACGCTGCTCAACATGAACTCATAAATAAGGGGAAAATCCACAACTATATGCGTATGTACTGGGGTAAAAAGGTGATGGAGTGGGCTGACTCCATTGAATCTGCTTATAAATATTTAATATATTTAAATGACAAATATGCCCTTGATGGAAGGGATTCAAATGGATATACAGGTATAGCATGGTGTTTTGGTATGCATGACAGAGCATTTAAAGAGAGAGAAATTTTCGGAAAAGTGAGATATATGTCAGAGAATGGCCTTATTAGAAAATTTGACATAAATAGGTATCTTATGCGGGTGGGAGTTTGAGATTTGTTATTATAATATTAGTTTTTTTATTAAATACCGCTTTTGCAAGTGATTTTGTAAAATTGAAACAGACTGACAAAGTCAATCTGCCGAATGACCTTTATTATAAAGATAATTTCGTAAGTCAGTGGTGGTATTTCACCGGGCACTTAAATACGGAAGATGGGCAAAAGTTTGGGTATGAGCTTACAATATTTGTGGTTAATCTAAATAAAATACAATTCAAGAGTAAGTTTGGCTTAAACAGAATTTATATTTCTCATTTTGCCGTTACAGATATAAACAATCAAAAATACTACTTTGAGGACGATACTTCAAGAGGGGCTTACGGAGAAGCAAAGGCCAGCGAAAACAAATTATATGTGAAAGTTTTTGATGATTTAATTACTGGTAGTCTTGAGCGATTTGATATAAAAGCAAAAGCCAAAGATTTTAGTATTAATTTACAGCTAATACCGGTTAAAAAACCTATTTTAAACGGGAAAAATGGTTATTCAAATAAAATCTATGGCTGTGAAGAGTGTGCATCATTGTATTTCTCTATTACAAAAATGAATACAAATGGTTATCTGCAAATCGGCAGTAATAAGTATTCGGTTTTCGGTGAAAGCTGGTTTGATAGAGAAATTAATTCGGACTACAAAACATCTAAATTAAAGGGTTGGGATTGGTTTTCTATAATGCTTGATGATGGTAGAGAAATAATAATTTATCAAATTAAGGATAAAAATGGAGAAATTGACAAAAGCTCTTATGCTGCAATTATCGATAAAGATGGCAACAAAATAGATCTTGATTTGAATAATATAAAATTAAAACCTTTGGTTTTTTACAAGTCAAAAAAGACTTCTGCAAAATACCCGATAAAATGGGAAATCAGTATGAATGATAAAAAAATATTTGTAGAGTCAGTTGTGAAAGATCAGGAGTTTATAGCCTCAAAATCCACATTTAATTATTATTATGAGGGTGCTAGCAAAGTTTATGGTGACTTGCATGGAAAAGCGTATATGGAGCTTACAGGTTATTAAAGATAATTGCAGATATGGCGGGGAAAATAGATGATAATACTCAGAGATACTAATAAAAGTTATGGCGAAACAAAAGTTTTAAAAAGCATAAATTTACATATAGAAGATGGAGAGTTTGTTTCGATAATGGGCCCTTCCGGCTCAGGCAAGTCGACACTTTTAAATATTATAGGTGCAATGGATAGGCCTGATAGTGGTGAAGTAATCATTAATGGAATAAATGTTACCGATTTTAATGAAGAAGAACTAACAGACTTTAGAAAAAAGTATATTGGTTTTGTGTTTCAATTTTTTAACCTTTTTAATAATCTTACAGTTTATGAAAATATTTTAATCCCTCTTTTAATCAGTGGAATTGAGAAAGAGAAGGAAATAGAAAATGTTTTGGATATTCTTGGTATTAAAAATAAAAAAAATAATTTTGCTCATCAATTATCAGGCGGTGAACAGCAAAGGGTTGCAATCGCACGCACTATCATAAAAGAGCCTAAAATTATTTTGGCCGATGAGCCTACCGGAAGCCTTGATACAGTTACAGGCGAAAAAATCTTAAATATTTTAAAAGAGCTAAATGAGAAATATAAAACTACAATTGTTATGGTCACTCACAACGAAGAGATTGCAAAATTTACCGATAGAATAATCCATATTAGAGATGGCCATATTAGAGATGGGATAAGTGATTAAAAATTTTAGACTTATATTCATATTTGCTTTGAGAAATTTGAAAGAGGAGAAGCTATTTAGTCTAATTTCGATATTTGGAGTAGCTCTTG
The DNA here is from genome assembly GCA_022813675.1 of Deferribacteraceae bacterium V6Fe1. Classification (GTDB taxonomy): domain Bacteria; phylum Chrysiogenota; class Deferribacteres; order Deferribacterales; family Deferrivibrionaceae; genus Deferrivibrio; species Deferrivibrio metallireducens. The sequence continues at coordinate 1,226,384 of CP063375.1, forward strand.
GCGTGGGACTATTTTTATCTATCTTAAATTCTACACAAAGTGCAATAAAAAGTATGTCAAATGATATAGAAAAATTAAGTCCGATAGCAAATTATGAGATTAATGATAAATTTGGAAAACCGTTTGACGAAAGGATAATTAAAATTTTAAATGATAGGCAGATAAGAAATTATCCGGTCATTAAGGTAAATGGACAGTCTGAAAAAGATAAATTGGTTATCCCTATATTTGGGATAGATTCCTTAAAAGTAATTAAAAACATCGATGTTGATTTAGCAAATTCAAATTTAGACCTACAGAATTTTTTTCAAAATCAAGATGCAGTATTTATAACTGATGATATTGCTAAAAGACTAAAAGCAAAAATAGGTGATGGACTTTACTTAACTGCTGGCGGTATAAAAAAATTTTATGTTGCAGGGATTTTAAATTCCGACCAAGTCCCGTCAGGCCTTTATCAGGATATTGGAAATTTTCAAGAAAAGTTTAATTTTTTGGGCAAAGTGTCAAGGATAGATGTAAACTTAACAGATAAACAAGTTGATGAAATTAAACCATTGTTGCCGGAAAATCTGCTTTTGCAAAAGAAATCTGTCCTTATAAAAAACCAGGGTGAAATCTTAAAGTCTTTCAAGATGAATCTCTATTTTATAAGTTTTATCGCTTTCTTAGTGGGCTTTTTTATGCTCTTTAATACTATATTTATCACAGTAGTCAAAAAAAGGGAGCAAATTGGCACTTTGAGGGCGTTAGGAAGTTCAAAATCTCAGATTTTATTTCTATTTATCTTTCAATCATTTCTTCTTGGCGCTTTAGGCTCAATTTTGGGGCTATTATTGGGACAGATTTTGAGTATTTATTCCTCTGCAGTAGTCGAAGATACAATAAGCACTATTTTTAAACCTGTGTATATAAAAAGTATTTTTGTTTTTAATTCATATTCTTTTCACGCAGTTTTTTTAGGTATTTGTATATCTTTGCTATCTTCTATTTTTCCTGCAATTGAAGCAAGTAAGGTAAATCCTGTGGAAACTGTAAGGCGGGGGACTTTTGAGCTCAAATTTAAAAAATATTATTTGATTTGGTTTTTTGTTGGGCTTTTTTTTACAATACTTGGGGTAATGCTCAGTTTCCTTGATTATTATTATAATTTTACGGAGTACCCATATCTTTCTTATGTAGGAGTTTTTTTAATATTGATTGGCTTTTGTGCTGCTGCCTTTTTGTATCTTGAGAGGCTTATCCTTATTGTGGAAAAAATAATGAAAAAAATTTTTAAGACGGCTGGCTTCATATCTTTTGCAGATATTTTCAGCAGTTCATACAGGTTTGCCATCGCTTTAATAAGCGTAGCCATTTCAACGGCGCTTATAATTAGCATGGTAACACTTATCGACTCCTTTAAAATTTCTCTTACAAAATGGATAGATAATAACTTGCGGGCGGATATTTTTATAAAATCTGCAAGTTGCTCATCTAATTTCTGTTTTGAACCCCTTGATGGCAATATCTTGGAGAAAATCAAATCTATAGACGGTGTTGAAGCCGTCAGCACTTTTAGGGCTATGCCTGGCAAGTTTCAAGGCAGGGATATAATTCTTGGTTTTGGTGAGGAAAAAGTTGTTAAAAAGTATCATAATGGCATTGATAATTTTAAAGTGACCAAAAGTGTGGCTGTTTCAGAGTTTTTTAAAATAAGATATGGTTTCAAAGAAGGGGATTTAATCGAAATTGATACACCGAAAGGTAAGGAAGAATTTAAAATAAGGGAAATATTTACAAGTTATTCGACAGTAAATGGTTTTATGATTTTTGATAACTCTTTTCAGAAAAATTATTGGGATGAATTTAAATTTACACAAGTTAGTATTTATCTTAAAAAAGGGGCCGATGCAGATAAAATTATTTATAATCTTGAAAGTCTTATTAATAATGAAGGCTCACTTGATATTTTTGACAACGATATAATTAGAAAAAAGGTTATCAAAATCTTTGATAAAAGCTTTGCAATCACCTATGCGATTCAGGGGGTAGCGCTTATCGTATCTCTGTTGGGTGTGGGGAATATGCTTTATGCTGTTGCTCTTGAGAGGAGAAAGGAGATTAGTATCTTAAAATATTTGGGAGCAAACAATAGGCTTTTATCCAAAATCTACACATTATCTGCAGGGATAATAGGTCTTTTCGGAGCACTATATGGTGTCCTGCTGGGTGGTATTTTAAGTGTCATTATCATCAAAGTGGTAAATACAAAGTCTTTTGGCTGGTCAATAGAATATCATGTCAATTATCTGAAGACATCTTTGTTACTTTTAGTCCTTGTTTTGTTTGTTATTTTTGCGGGATTATTGCCAATTAAAACTATCAAACAGCTTGACCCCAAAAAATTTGCTAGCTTTGAATAATTTTCTGGGTAGATAAAAAATATTGTGCTATAATTTAAAATGGAAGGGTTACTTAAGCTTTTCGAATTAGCAGATTTGCTTTCTGATGCCGTGTTTATTCATGACTTCAATAATTTTATCTATGTTAATAATGCTGCTTGTGAGTATTTGGGGTATGCAAAAGATGAAATTATCGGTCAACCGATATCCAAAATTGTGTATAGTGATAATCTGGAATTTCTCGAAAATATAATAAAAAAAATCAAAGAAGAAAAACAGTTAAAATTTCTATCAAAACATTTATCAAAATTTGGTGAATTAATTGATGTTGAAGTAAGTGTAAGGTCGGTTGACGTTGATAACAAAAGTTATGCTATTAGTCTTGTAAGAGACATTAGAAATAGAATAAAACGTGAGCAGACAAGCTCTTTGAGGTTAAATCTATTTGATTACGCAAAATACCATACAATAAACGATATTATAACCTTTGCACTTGATGAGATTGAAAAAATATTGCGTAGCAAAATATCCTTTCTACATTTTGTTGAACCTGACCAAACAGTTATATCTTTACAAGCTTGGTCCACTGCGACCAAAGAAAAATATTGTAAGGCTTTGCCTGAAAACTATCATTATCGAGTTGATAAAGCGGGAATTTGGGCTGATTGTGTTCGTTATAAAAAATCTATCATTCACAATGATTATAAAAGTATTGAAAATAAAAGAGGGCTTCCGGCCTGGCATGTTGAAATAGTTAGAGAGCTTGTAAGTCCCGTTATGAGAGGGGACAAGGTTGTTGCAATTGTAGGCGTTGGCAATAAGCCTTTTGGCTATACTGACTCTGATGTTAGGACTTTGGAGTATCTTGCAGATATTGTTTGGGAGATTGTAGAAAAGAAAAGGCTCGAAGAAAGATTGCAAATTTTTAATGAGGTAATTGAGCAAAATGTGGCAGGTGTTGTAATAGCAGATATTAACGGGGATATAGAATATGTAAATCCCACTTATTGCAGAATGACAGGATATGAAAAAGAGGAATTAATAGGTAGTAATCCCCGAATAGTAAAGTCGGGGATACAAGATAAGAAATTTTATGAAAATATGTGGAATACATTACTTTCTGGTAAAAGCTTTACCGCCGAGATTGTCAATAAAAGAAAAAATGGTGAGCTCTATTCTGAAAACACCGTACTGACTCCTATTGTAAATGAAAAAGGTAATATATATAAAATAGTTGCCGTAAAAGAAGATATTACTGAAAAGAAAAAGTTGCAAGAGCAGCTTGAACAAACTCAAAAGCTTGAAGCGATTGGGCAATTGGCTGGAGGGATTGCTCACGACTTTAATAATATCTTATCTGCGATAATGGGATATGTAGAGCTTGCAAGGTTGCAGCTTAATAATATACAAGCTTTACCTGCTTATCTTGATAACATTATGGCTGCTGCTGACAGAGCTGCTGGCCTTACCGAGAAGCTGTTAATTTTTGCACGAAAAAAACCTGTAGTCGTTGAAAATATAAATATGGCAGATGTGGTTTATTCTTTTGAAAGTATGTTAAAAAGACTTATTGGTGAAGAGATAGAAATTATTATCAGTGCAGGAGAAAATATTTCTTATATAAAAGGTAACAAAGGACAGATTGAGCAAATTTTGCTTAATTTATGTATTAATGCAAAAGATGCCATAAATGGAATAGGGAAAATTATTATCAATGTAGAAAATGTATTTATAGATGAACAATATTGTAAAACACACTCAGGTTTTACTCCGGGAAATTTTGTATGTTTGTCAGTTACGGATAATGGCTGCGGGATTGATAAGGCATTAATAAAAAATATATTTGAACCATTTTTTACTACCAAAGAGGTTGGGAAAGGGACAGGGCTTGGGCTGTCAACTGTTTATGGTATTGTAAAACAGCATAACGGCTTTATTAATGTTTATAGTGAGTTAGGAGTGGGCACGACATTTAGAATATATTTTCCGGCTATTGAGAAAGAGGGGGAAGAAAATAAACAAAAACACACAGAGAAATTTGTTTTTGATATGAAAGCTGAAAAAGCTGCAAATATACTCCTTGTGGAAGACGATGAGATTTTAAATGAAGCATTTACGGATACTTTGAATAAAATAGGTTATAATGTTTTTCCAGCAACAACCCCTGAAGATGCTCTTAATATTGTAAGGGAGAATGGTAAAAATATCGACTTGATAATTACTGATGTGATAATGCCTGGTATGAGCGGGAGAGCACTTGTAGATGCTATCAGGGATTATTTACCTGATATAAAAATTATTTTTATGTCGGGCTATAATGAAGAACTTGTTAGCGAAAGAGGGATTTTTATTGAAGAAGTAAAATTTTTGCAAAAGCCTTTTACTTTAAATCAATTGGCTTCGATTATTTCTGAAACATTATCAGATAATTAGCGAGAAACGAATTTTTTCATTTTTCAAACAAAAAAAATAAAAAAAAGCTTGACATAGAAAAGATATTTTATTAATATCCACATCCGCCTCAAGTAGAGGCATTTAGGCTGGCGTAGCTCAATCGGTAGAGCAGCTGACTTGTAATCAGCAGGTTGGGGGTTCAATTCCCTTCGCCAGCTTTAATTTTTTTGGGGAGATGCCCGAGCGGCCAAAGGGAGCAGACTGTAAATCTGCCGGCGATTGCCTTCGGAGGTTCGAATCCTCCTCTCCCCATTTTTGCGGGTGTAGCTCAGTTGGCTAGAGCATCAGCCTTCCAAGCTGAGGGTCACGGGTTCAAGTCCCGTTACCCGCTTAATTTTTTATATGGAATCAAAAAAAGGACGGAGAGACAGGCAGTCTTCGTCTGCTTTTTTGTATATAAAACGCCCATGTGGCTCAGTCGGTTAGAGCGCGTCCTTGGTAAGGACGAGGTCACCGGTTCAATTCCGGTCATGGGCTTAAATCAAAGTCGGAGGGAGAACTATGGCAAAGCAGAAGTTCGAAAGGAAGAAACCTCACGTTAATGTAGGGACGATAGGTCACGTTGACCATGGTAAGACTACATTGACAGCAGCTATTACCTCAGTTTTGGCACATAAGGGTTTGGCTGAGTTTGTAGATTATGGTAATATTGACAAGGCTCCTGAGGAGCGTGAGAGAGGTATTACTATTGCTACAGCGCATGTTGAGTATGAGAGTGAGAAGCGTCACTATGCACACGTAGACTGTCCTGGTCACGCTGACTATGTAAAGAACATGATTACAGGTGCAGCGCAGATGGACGGAGCTATATTGGTAGTAAGTGCAGCAGATGGTCCTATGCCACAGACAAGAGAGCATATACTTTTGGCACGTCAGGTAGGAGTTCCTTATATTGTAGTATTTATGAACAAGGTAGATATGGTGGATGATGAGGAGCTTTTAGAGCTTGTCGAGCTTGAGATTAGGGACTTATTGAGTACATATGAGTTTCCTGGAGATGATATACCAATTATCAAAGGTAGTGCATTGAAGGCGTTGGAGAATCCAACAGATGAGAAGTGGGCTGGAGCGATTCTTGAGCTTGTTCAGGCATTGGATGATTATGTGCCTGAGCCGCAAAGAGATATTGATAAGCCTTTCTTGATGCCTATAGAGGATGTTTTCAGTATATCAGGTAGAGGAACAGTTGTAACAGGTAGAGTTGAGAAGGGTGTAGTTAAGGTTGGAGATGAAGTAGAGATAGTAGGTATTAAAGAGACTCAGAAGACGGTAGTAACTGGTGTAGAGATGTTCCGTAAGATACTTGATGAAGGTGTAGCAGGGGATAATGTTGGTGTACTTCTTAGAGGAATTAAGAAGGATGAGGTAGAGCGTGGTCAGGTATTGGCTAAGCCTGGTAGCATTACACCACATAGAAGATTTAAGTGTGAGGCATATATATTGACTAAGGAAGAAGGTGGTCGTCATACGCCATTTTTCAGTGGATACAGACCACAGTTTTACTTCAGGACGACAGATGTAACTGGAGTAGTTACATTGCCTGAGGGAGTAGAGATGGTAATGCCTGGAGATAATATAAGCTGTGAAGTTAATTTGATACAGCCGATAGCAATGGATCAGGGATTACGCTTTGCGATTCGTGAAGGTGGTAGAACAGTTGGTGCTGGCGTAGTTACTGAAATAATAGAATAGGTGTCTTAAATGAGAGATATAGTAATTTTAGCTTGTGGCGAGTGTAAAAATAGAAATTACACTACAACAAAAAATAAAAAGACTACAACTGGTAAGTTGGAATTTAAAAAGTTTTGCAAACATTGCAGGACACATACTTTGCATAAGGAAACAAAATAAATAAAGTAGGCCAGTAGCTCAATTGGCAGAGCACCGGTCTCCAAAACCGGGGGCTGGGGGTTCGAGTCCCTCCTGGCCTGCCATTTTATAGGGGATTAATGTGGCAAATGTCGGCACTTTTTTAAAAGAAGTTAAAGAAGAGCTTCAGAAGGTAACATGGGCTGGTAAGGAAGAGACAATTGGTACGACTGTGGTTGTCCTTGTTCTCGTTATTCTGATATCTGTTTTTATAGGTATTGTCGATATCGGGCTCTCTAAAATTATACAGTTTATCGTAGGTTAATAAAAGATGTCGAAGAATTGGTATGTAGTTCACACTTACTCAGGTTTTGAAAAAAGGGTAAAACAACTCTTAGAGGAGCGTATTAAGAATGAGCATCTTGAAGAACAGATAGATGATATTCTTATACCAACCGAGGATGTTGTTGAGCTCAAGAAAGGGAAGAAAAAGATTAGTAAAAAGAAAACTTTCCCTGGTTATATTCTTGTGCATATGGAGATGAACACTACAAATTGGCATAAGGTTAAGTCTATTCCTAAGGTTACCGGTTTTGTGGGTGGAATAAATCCTGTCCCTATTCCTGAGGAAGATGTTAAGGCAATGATTGACCTTGCAAAATCCCAGGCACCAAGAATGGCTTCGAAATATATGAAAGGGGATACTGTTGAGGTAATAGATGGACCTTTCAGCGGTTTTAATGGTGTTGTGGATGAGGTTAATCCTGAGAAAGAAAAGGTTAGAGTTATAGTCAGTATATTCGGGAGACAGACTCCTATTGAGCTTGACTATCTACAGATTAAAAGAGTTGGATAGATTTTGGAGGAAAATAAATGGCTAAGAAGGTAATGGGTCAAATAAAATTACAAATTCCTGCAGGTAAGGCAAATCCTGCACCTCCTGTTGGTCCTGCATTGGGTCAAAGAGGGGTTAATATTATGGAATTTTGTAAGCAGTTTAATGCTGCAACACAAAACATGGGTGATATGGTTATCCCTGTTATTATTACAGTTTTTGAAGATAGATCTTTTACATTTATAACAAAAACTCCGCCGGTTACTAACCTTATTAAAAAGGAGCTTAGTATTCAGAGCGGTTCAAGTAATCCTAACAAACAAAAAGTTGGGAAATTGACTAAAGAGCAACTTAAGAAGATTGCAGAGATTAAGTTGCCTGACTTAAATACTAAAGACATTGAACAGGCTATGAAAATAGTAGCCGGCTCTGCCCGCAGTATGGGCATAGAAGTAGAAATGTAAATGAGAGGGTAAAGATGCCAAGAAGAGGTAAGAAATATAAAGAGGCCATTGCTAAAATTGACAGGCTCAAGCTCTATGATCTTGAAGAAGCAATAGAGATGGCAAAAAATACAGCTTTCGCAAAATTTGATGAAACTGTGGATGCAGCAATAAAGCTTGGAGTGGATCCAAGACATGCTGACCAAATGGTTAGGGGTTCGGTAACCCTACCGCATGGTACAGGAAAGCAGGTAAAGGTATTGGTTTTTGCAAAAGGTGAGAAGGCAAAAGAAGCTCAAGAGGCAGGAGCTGATTATGTCGGTGACAGTGATCTTGTTAGCAAGATCCAAGGTGGTTGGTTTGACTTTGACAAGGTAGTTGCAACGCCAGATATGATGGCGGAAGTTGGTAAGTTGGGAAAAGTTTTAGGACCAAGAGGTCTTATGCCTAACCCAAAAGTAGGTACAGTTACGAATGATATTAAAAAAGTTGTTACTGATTTGAAGGCAGGTATGATTCAGTACAGAGTTGACAAGGCTGGTATAGTTCATGCACCTGTTGGAAAGAAAAGTTTTGAAACAAAAAAGCTTGTTGAAAACTTTATGGTTTTGCTTGAGTCGCTGGTCAAGGCAAAACCTGCTTCAGCTAAAGGGCAGTATGTAAGAAGTATAACAATTTCCACTACAATGGGCCCTGGTGTTAAAGTAGACCAGCAAAAAGCTGTAGCACTTATCTAAAAAGGACTAAACTCTGGTTGGAGAAGCAGGTGCTGTTAAGCGTAAATCCTGTGGAAACCGGTTTTGATATATAAGCCGGAGTTTAAGGAGGAAAATTTGAAAAAGAGTGACAAGGAAAAACTCGTCCAAGAACTCACTGAGAAAACCTCTGAAATGTCAGCCCTGTTTCTTGCTTCGTATAAAGGGATGACATATACAGAGCTTAGTAACGTTCGCAACTCTATCAAGTCCAGCGGCCATGACTTTAGAGTTGTTAAAAATAGACTATTAAAGCTTGCCCTTAAGAATAACAACATTGAAGGGCTTGATGAATACCTTGTTGAACCAACTGCCTGTGCAATTGTTTTTGGAGATCCTGCATCTGTTGCGAAGGAATTCAAAAAATATGCAAAAGATTACAAAAATTTCGACATAAAAGCCGGATATTTTGAAGGTACTGCCTTAAGTAAAGAGGATGTAATTGCTCTTGCTGATTTGCCTTCAAGAGAGGAGCTTCTTGCGAAGATGCTTGGCTCTATGTCAGCACCTACAAGAAACTTTGTTTCACTTCTTGCAAACATACCAAGAAGTCTGCTTAATGTACTTAATGCAATTAAAGATAAGAAAGAAAATAATTAATGGAGGATATTTACTATGTCCATAACTAAAGAACAAGTAATTGAATTTATCGAAAATATGACTGTTATTCAGTTGGCTGAATTTGTAAAGGAGCTTGAAGATAAGTTTGGTGTTTCTGCTGCTGCTCCTGTTGCTATGGTTGCTGGTGCTGCTCCTGCAGCTGGTGGCGCTGAAGCTGCTGAAGAAAAAACTGAATTTGACGTTATCTTAACAAGTGGTGGCGATAAGAAAGTTCAGGTTATCAAAGTTGTAAGAGAGCTTACAGGACTTGGATTAAAAGAGGCTAAGGCATTAGTTGACGAAGCTCCAAAACCAGTTAAAGAAGGTATCAAGAAAGAAGAAGCTGAGCAGATCAAGGCTAAGCTTGAAGAAGCTGGTGCTTCTGTTGAAATTAAGTAATTTAAGATATTAATAAGTTGTAGTTTTTGTAGGAGGCACTACGCCTCCTATTTTCCGTTTAAAATATTTCCGGCGGGTGGAAAGCATGAATAAATCCTTAATTCCCAAGAGTAGATTAAATTTTTCAAAAATAAAACACGTTATTGACCTACCAGATCTGGTTGAGGTCCAAAAAAACTCATACAGAGATTTTTTACAGGCTGAAGTTGCACCTGATAAACGTGAGCTGAAAGGGCTTGAGCAGGTGTTTACAGAGATATTTCCCATTACTGATTTCAATGAGACTTCAATTCTTGAATATGTAAGCTATACAATAGAGAAACCTAAATACTCAGCCAGAGAGGCAATAGAAAGAAAAGCGACATTTGCAGCTCCGGTAAAAATAAAGGTAAGACTTGTAAATTATGATATAGATGAAGAAACAGGTGAAAAAAGTGTCCTTTCAGCCAAGGAGTCAGATGTCTATATTTGTGACATCCCACTTATGACTGACAGGGGTACATTTGTAATAAATGGTGTGGAGAGGGTTATCGTTAACCAGCTGCATAGATCACCTGGGATATTCTTTGAGGATACAACAGCAGGCAAGAGTGTTGTTGAAAAGCATATTTACAGTGCGAGAATTATTCCTTACAGAGGTTCATGGATAGATTTTGAGTTTGATACCAAGAACATAATGTATGTTCGTATTGATAAAAAGAGAAAGATTCCTGTTACTGTCCTTTTGAAAGCACTTGGGCTGACAGATCAAGATATATTAAAAACATACTACGAAACTGAAACCGTAATTATCAAAGGGGATGAGCTATATAAAGAATTTGACCCTGAGAAGATTGTAGGTAGAAGAAACAGTATGGATATTTCCGATACGGAAGGGAATGTCGTAGTAAAAGCAGGGCATAAGATAACAAAGGCTGCAAGAAAGAAGCTTGTCAAAGCTGAAATAAAAGATTATCCGATTACATTTCAGGATCTTCAGGAAACATTTATAGCTGATGATATCATGGATGAAAACGGTGAAGTAATTTGCGAGTCAAACACACCTCTTTCTGAAGAACTTTTAGAAAAGATTATCGATTCGGGGATTAAATCTTTTAAAGTATTGTTTATTGATAGGCAAAATAGTGACAGTGCTATTAGGGATGTCTTGAGTATGGATAAGGTTAGCTCTCAAGAAGAGGCGTTAATCGAAATCTACAAAAAACTCAGACCCGGTGAGCCTGCTACTATAGAAACAGCCACTGCACTTTTTGAAAACCTGTTTTTTAATGACAGACGTTATGACCTTTCAAAAGTCGGAAGATTAAAAATAAATAAAAGACTCAAGCTTGATGTCCCCCTTGAAACAACTACTCTTACAAAAGAGGATATTGTTGAAACTGTAAGAGTTTTAAATAACATAAGGCTTGGTCTTGATAACGTAGATGATATAGACCACCTTGGTCATAGAAGGGTAAGGGCTGTGGGTGAGCAGCTTCAAAACCACATAAGAATAGGTCTTGCAAGGATGGAGAAGACTGTTCGTGAAAGAATGAGTATTCATGAGATTGAAGAACTTACTCCGCAAGACTTGCTCAATTCAAAACCTTTATCAGCTTCAATTAAAGAGTTTTTCGGAAGTTATCAATTATCACAATTTATGGATCAGACTAACCCTCTTAGTGAGGTTACTCACAAAAGAAGATTGTCTGCCCTTGGACCCGGTGGTTTAAACAGAGAGAGAGCAGGCTTTGAGGTAAGGGACGTTCATACTTCAAGTTACGGTAGGCTATGTCCTATTGAAACTCCTGAAGGACCAAATATCGGTCTTATTACTTCGTTGACTACTTATGCAAGGATAAATGAGTTTGGTTTTATAGAAACACCATATAGAAAGGTAGTTGATGGAAGAGTAACTGATGAAGTAGTGTACATGTCTGCTATTGAGGAAGAGGATTATTATATTGCTCAGGCAAACGCATTGCTTGATGAAGATAGTAGATTTGTTAAAGACTATATTGCAGCAAGACATAAAGGTGAGTCTTTGTCTGCACCGAAAGAGCTTATCAACTATATGGACGTTGCTCCAATGCAGATTGTATCTGTATCTACGGCACTTATTCCATTTTTGGAACATGATGATGCAAACAGGGCATTGATGGGTTCTAACATGCAGCGTCAAGCTGTACCGCTTATCAAGACGAGTGCTCCGATTGTAGGGACGGGGCTTGAGAAAAAGGTTGCAGTTGATTCAGGTGCGGCAATAGTTGCTAAAAACGCTGGTTATGTGGAATATGTTGACTCTATGAGAATTGTTATCAGATTTGAGAAGGATGGACAATTTGGAATAGATGTATATGACCTTGATAAATATAGAAGAACTAACCAAGAAACTTGTATAAATTACAAACCGATTGTTAAGAAGGGGAGTTTTGTCGAAAAAGGGCAGCCTATTGCAGATGGACCATCTACAGACATGGGTGAGCTTGCACTTGGTAAAAATATCGTGGTGGCCTTCATGCCTTGGATGGGATATAACTACGAGGACTCTATACTTGTTTCTCAGAAACTGGTTAAGGAAGATGCCTTTACTTCAATTCATATTGAAGAGTATGAAATAGAAGCAAGGGATACCAAATTAGGACCTGAAGAGATAACAAGGGATATTCCTAATGTTAGTGAAGAGGCTGTAAAAGACCTAGACGAAAGTGGAATCATTAGAATTGGTGCCAAGGTTTCTGAAGGGGATATTTTAGTCGGTAAGGTAACACCTAAGGGTGAATCTCAGGCTACTCCTGAAGAAAAACTTCTTAGAGCAATATTTGGCGAGAAAGCTGGAGATGTAAAAGATGCTTCTTTAAGAGTGCCACCTGGAGTTAATGGTACTGTTGTTGATGTGCAAGTAATGACAAGGCGTGGTATTGAGAAGGATGAGCGTACTGAGCAGATTGAAAAATCAGAATATGAAAGGCTCAAAGAGGGGCACAAAAAAGAGCTTGAAGCTATAGAGATTGGAAGAAAGAAAAAAATTATTTCCCTTTTGAAGGATAGAAAGCTAATTGAAGACTACGAAACTGATAATGGAGTCTTAAAATCAGGGACAGTTTTAGATGAAGATACATTGCTTAATCTTAATTATTCGGACTTAATACTTCTTCCTGTAGAGAACAAAAGTGAAATTGAAGACAAAATAGCAAAAATAAATGTGATCTATTTTGAAAGGGTAAAAAGAGCTGAAGAAAACTTTAAAGATAAAAGAAATAAGATAAAAAAGGGTGATGAACTGCCGGCCGGTGTTTTAAAGTCGGTTAGGGTCTTTATTGCAATCAAGAGAAAGTTGATGGTTGGTGATAAGATGGCAGGTCGTCACGGTAACAAAGGTGTTATTTCAAGAGTACTTCCTGAAGCTGACATGCCGTATCTTCCTGATGGTACGCCTGTTGAGATAGTTTTAAACCCGTTGGGCGTTCCTTCAAGGATGAACGTTGGGCAGGTACTTGAAACACATCTTGGATGGGCTGCAAAAGCTCTCGGGTTGCATGTAGCTACTCCTGTTTTTGATGGTGCTAAAGAAAGCGATATCAAAGAACTGCTCAAAAAGGCAGGCTTTAATGAAGACGGTCAGACTATTCTATACGATGGCAGGACGGGAGAGCCTTTTGATAGAGAAGTTACCGTTGGTGTTATGTACATGTTGAAACTTCACCACCTTGTTGAAACCAAAATTCACGCAAGGTCTACCGGGCCATACTCACTTGTAACTCAGCAACCGCTTGGAGGTAAAGCTCAGTTTGGTGGTCAGAGACTTGGTGAGATGGAGGTTTGGGCACTTGAGGCTTACGGTGCATCGCATATCTTACAAGAGATGTTGACTGTTAAATCTGATGATGTTGAAGGTAGGACAAAGGTGTATGAGTCTATAGTAAACGGTAATTTGAGCTTTAAGGCAAGTATGCCTGAATCCTTTAATGTACTTATAAAAGAGCTCCAAGGTCTTGGTCTTGATGTTGAACTTTTGACCAAGGAAGATTTAAAAAATGAAGAAAATAATGAAGAATAATATATTTGGAGGGCTATGTGTCAACTGTTAGAGTTAATCCATTTAAGGATGAAAAAGGCCCAGTTTTCTTTGATGCCATAAGAATAAAAATCGCTTCTCCTGATAAGATCAGAAGCTGGTCTAATGGAGAGGTTACTAAACCTGAAACGATTAATTACAGGACATTCAAGCCTGAAAGGGATGGCTTGTTTTGTGCCAAAATATTTGGACCTGTAAAAGACTGGGAATGTCTTTGTGGGAAATATAAAAGGATGAAACACAGAGGCATTGTTTGTGAAAAATGTGGTGTAGAGGTAATCCAGTCCAAAGTTAGAAGAGAGAGGATGGGGCATATAGAGCTTGCTTCACCTGTTGTGCATATATGGTTTTTTAAAGGTAGCCCAAGCAGGATAGGTGCTGTCTTAGATTTAAATATCAAAGATATTGAGAGAGTGACATATTTTGAATCATATATAGTAATCGACCCTAAATCTACCCCTCTCAAAGAAAGGGAACTTTTAAGTGAAGAAAGGTATAGAAAGCTTGTTGAAGAGTATGGCCCAAATGCTTTTGTTGCGAAGATGGGTGCAGAGGCCATTAAAGAACTTATAAAGAAAGTAGATATAGACTTGACAATTTTGGAGCTTAAAACTGAGCTTAAGGAAACTAATAGTGTTCAAAAGAAACTCAAAATTGCAAAAAGACTAAGAGTTTTAGAATCATTCAGGAGAAGTGGTAACAAGCCTGAATGGATGGTTTTGGATGTGATTCCGGTAATTCCACCTGAGCTTAGACCTCTTGTCCCTCTTGACGGAGGAAGGTTTGCTACAAGTGATTTAAATGATTTATATAGAAGGGTTATTAATAGAAATAACCGTCTTAGAAAACTGATTGAGTTGAATGCTCCTGAAATTATTATTAGAAACGAAAAAAGGATGCTTCAAGAGTCAGTGGACGCACTTTTTGATAATGGAAGGCGTGGAAGGGTTATTAGAGGTTCAAATAAGCGTCCACTTAAATCATTAAGTGATATGATTAAAGGTAAGCAGGGTAGATTCAGACAAAACCTTCTCGGTAAAAGGGTTGACTATTCAGGACGTTCTGTAATTGTCGCCGGTCCTACCCTTGAGATGCATCAGTGCGGTATCCCTAAGCTTATGGCTCTGGAGCTTTTCAAGCCTTTTATTTATTACAAGCTTGAAAAAGAAAAAGGGATAGCAACTACAATTAAACAAGCTAAAAGAATGGTTGAAGAGCAGAGACCAGAAGTGTGGGATGTTTTGGAAGAGGTTATTCAAGAGCATCCGGTATTGCTAAACAGGGCGCCTACTCTTCACAGGTTAGGTATCCAGGCATTTGAGCCTAAACTTATAGAAGGTAAAGCTATACAGCTACACCCACTTGTTTGTCCTGCATTTAATGCTGACTTTGACGGGGACCAGATGGCTGTTCACGTGCCTCTTTCTGTGGAAGCTCAACTTGAGGCAAGGACTTTGATGCTTTCTGCATATAATATTTTGTCACCTGCAAACGGTAAACCATTAGCGGTACCTACTCAGGATATGGTTCTTGGAATTTACTATCTCACCAGAGGTATGAAAAATGCCAAAGGATGTGGTAAAACTTACGCAAGCCCTGAGGAAGTTATCATAGCGTACGATCAAGGGCAACTTGATTTACATGCTGAGATTAAGGTTAGGATTAATGGTAAAATTTATGATACCGTAACTGGTAGAGTTATTCTCTTTAACCATGTTCCTGAAGGTGTAGAGTTTGATAAGATAAATCAGATTCTCGGTAAAAAAGATTTGGTTAAGCTGGTAGAATATATTTATAATAAACTCGGTAATTATCAGACAGTTAAATTTCTTGATAGTATTAAGAATTTAGGGTTCAGTTATGCAGCTAAGGCAGGTTTCTCAATATGTATTGATGACCTTGTAATCCCTGCAGAAAAAACAAAAATTATTGAAGAGGCAACAAAGGCAGTAAGGGATATAGAAGAACACTACAGGGAAGGTGCTTTAACTGCAGGTGAAAGATACAACCAGATAATTGATATATGGTCAAAGGCTAATGATACCATCACTGACTACCTGATGAAAGGTCTTGAGAGCATGGGTGGTGATAAGAGTGCTACTAATAAAAGGGATAAGTATTATAATCCTATTTATGTGATGGCTCACTCCGGTGCAAGGGGTAGTAAGGCTCAGATTAGTCAGCTTGCCGGTATGAGGGGTTTGATGGCTAAGCCTTCCGGTGAGATTATTGAAACTCCGATTACTGCAAATTTTAGAGATGGACTAACAGTTTTGCAGTACTTTATTTCTACTCACGGTGCAAGGAAAGGTCTTGCAGATACTGCTCTTAAAACTGCAAATGCCGGTTACTTGACCAGAAGGTTAGTCGATGTAGCTCAAGACGTTATTATATCGGCAGAGGACTGTGGAACAATCAAAGGTGTTGAAATAACAGCACTTTTGGAAGGTACAGATGTAATAGAAAGTCTTGGTGAAAGGATCTACGGTAGGTACGCTCTTGAAGATATTTATGACCCAATTACTGATGAGCTTTTGGTAGAGGCAAATACTCTACTTTTAGAGGATGAAGTTAAAAAGATTGAAAAAGCCGGTATCGACAGAGTAAAAGTTCGTTCAGTTCTTACTTGTGAAATGGAGTATGGAGTTTGTAAGCACTGTTATGGTTTAGATTTATCAACAAAAAGGGAAATAGAAACAGGTGAAGCGGTAGGTATTATGGCTGCACAGTCAATTGGTGAGCCTGGGACTCAGCTTACAATGAGAACATTCCACATTGGTGGTGCTGCTTCAGCTACTGCTGAAGAGTCAAGCCTTATTGCCAAACTTGGCGGTGTAGCAAAGTTTGAAGAAGTAAAATATGTAAAGAATAGGTTTGGACAAAATGTCGTTCTTAACAGGAATGGTGTTCTTAAAATTGTAGATAAAGATGGCAGATCTATTGAAAAATATAATATTTCATACGGTACAAAGCTACTTGTAGAGGATGGGCAAGAAATTAAGCAGGGTACCATTTTGGCAGAATGGGATCCTTATGCTGCTGTGATAATGACCGAATATCAGGGTAAAGTTGCCTTTGGTGATATTATTGAGGGTGAAACACTTAAAGAAGATATCGACCCTATTACAGGACTTGCTCAAAAAGTAATTATTAGCAATACGAGAGATAAAAAACAGCCACGTGTATCAATTAAGGATGAAAGTAATAAAACTGTTCAAAGGTATATACTTCCTGTTGGAGCTATTATTACGGTTGAAGAGGGAGCTGAAGTTTACCCTGGTGATATTATAGCAAAAATTCCAATGGAGACACAAAAAACAAAAGATATTACAGTAGGTCTTCCTCGTGTTGCTGAGTTATTTGAGGCCAGAAAACCGAAAGAGCCAGCTGTCATTGCAGAAATTGACGGTGTGGTTTCGATAGAAAATACAGCCAGAGGTATTAGAAAAGTTACTATAGTAAATGAGGAAACAGGGGACAAGAAAAGTTACAATATTTCTGTTCAGAAATATATCAATGTTCGTGACGGGGATAGAGTTAAAGCAGGTGAAGCCCTTGTTGATGGACTTGTTAATCCTCATGACATTTTGAGTATTTTGGGTGAAGATGAATTGCAAAAGTACCTTGTAAATGAAATTCAGGAAGTTTACAAAAAGCAGGGTGTATCTATTAATGACAAACATATAGAAGTAATTGTTAGACAGATGCTTAAAAAAGTAATTATAGAAGAGATTGGAGATTCTGACTTTATGCCTAATGAAGAAGTGTATAAATCAGAGTTTATTAAAGTACAGCAGAAGATAATTGCTGAAGGTGGTATACCTCCAAAAGGTAGACCAATTTTGCAGGGTATAACAAAGGCTGCACTTAATACTGAAAGCTTTATCTCCGCTGCAAGTTTCCAGGAAACAACAAGGATTCTTACTGATGCGGCATGTACCGGTAAGATTGACCACTTAAGAGGTCTTAAGGAAAATGTTATAATGGGTAAACTCATCCCAGCAGGTACAGGGGCAGACAGAATCCAATCAGAAAAATTTAGATTTCTGAAAAATAATTAATAATCCAGGGGGGCAACCCCCTTTTTTTAACAAAATAAAAACTTGACATGTAATAAAAGCGCTGATAATATCTGATGCTCATTTTGGAGAGTATTATTTTGTACTTTTATATAAATTTGGAGGTGCTAGGTGCCAACGTTGAACCAACTTGTTAGAAAAGGTAGAGCTGTGGTGGAGAGTAAAACAAAATCGCCCGCTCTTAAGGAAAATCCTCAGAAAAGAGGTGTTTGTGTTAGGGTATATACTACCACACCAAAGAAGCCAAACTCTGCTCTTAGAAAAGTTGCTAGGGTAAGGTTAACAAATGGAGTAGAGGTTACTGCATATATTCCTGGAATTGGTCATAATTTGCAGGAACACTCTGTTGTATTGGTGAGAGGTGGTAGGGTAAAGGACTTACCTGGTGTTCGTTATAAGATTATTCGTGGTACACTTGATGCTGGTGGGGTACAGAATAGGAAAAAAAGCCGCTCTAAGTATGGGGCTAAAAGACCAAAGTAGGAGAAATAAGATATGGCTAGAAGAAGAGTAGCTAAGAAAAGAGAGGTATTGCCTGATCCTTTATATGGAGAGGTTTTGGTAACGAAGTTTATCAACTCCCTTATGTATGATGGCAAGAAATCAGTTGCAGAGAAAATATTCTATTCTGCACTTGAGATTATTAAGAATAAGACTCAGGAAGAAGGTATTGAAGTATTTAAGAAAGCTATTGAGAATGTTAAGCCGCTCCTTGAAGTTAAATCGAGAAGAGTTGGTGGTGCTACTTATCAGGTACCAATTGAAGTAAGAGCTGATAGAAAGCAGGCACTTGCAATTAGATGGATTATCAATGCATCTAGGGCTAGAAAAGAAAAGACTATGGATGAAAGGCTTGCTGGCGAATTTATGGATGCCGCAGCTAATAAAGGTGCATCTGTTAAGAAGAGAGAAGATACTCATAAAATGGCTGAAGCCAACAAGGCTTTCGCACATTTTAGGTGGTAATTTAAGGAGGAATAAGTGGCAAGAAAGTATCCACTTGATAAGCAGCGTAATATAGGGATTATGGCCCATATTGATGCTGGTAAGACTACTACTACTGAAAGAATTTTATACTACACAGGTGTAAATTATAAAATTGGTGAAGTTCATGATGGTGCAGCCACAATGGACTGGATGGAGCAGGAGAAAGAAAGAGGGATTACTATTACTTCTGCGACTACACAGTGTTTTTGGAATAATCATAGGATAAACATTATTGACACTCCGGGGCACGTTGACTTTACAATTGAGGTTGAGAGATCGCTTAAGGTATTGGACGGTGCCGTTGCAGTATTTTGTGCTGTTGGCGGTGTTGAGCCTCAGTCTGAGACTGTTTGGCGTCAGGCGGATAAGTATCATGTTCCTCGAATTGCTTTTATAAATAAAATGGATAGAGTTGGTGCTGATTTTTATAATGTTGTTGAAATGATGAGAGATAGGCTTGGTGCCAGACCTCTTCCTATTCAGCTTCCTTGGGGTGCTGAGGATTCCTTTGAGGGTGTAATTGATCTTGTTAAGATGAAAGCAATTTCTTGGAAGGGTGACCAGTTAGGTGCAAAATTTGAATATCTTGATATTCCTGCTGAATTAGCTGAGAAGGCTGAAGAATATAGAAAAAATCTTATTGAAACTGTTTGTGAGGCAGATGAAGCTCTTATGGAAAAATATTTCGAAGGTGAAGAGCTTACTGAAGAGGAGATTAAGGCAGGATTAAGAAAAGGTACTATAAATTTGATGTTTAACCCTGTGCTTTGTGGTACGGCATTTAAAAATAAAGGTGTACAACCGCTACTTGATGCAGTGGTTGATTATATGCCATCACCTCTTGATGTGCCTGCAATAAAAGGTGTCAATCCGGTAACCGGCGAAGAAGAGGTTAGGGAGTCTGATGATGATGCACCATTTGCTGCATTAGCGTTTAAAATTTTGACTGACCCTTATATGGGGCAGTTAACTTACTTTAGGGTGTATTCGGGCCATCTTGAAGCAGGAAGTTATGTTTTAAACTCAACTAAAGATAAAAAAGAAAGAGTTGGTCGTCTGCTTAAGATGCATGCTAATAAAAGGGAAGAGATTAAAGAGATTTATGCGGGTGATATTTGTGCGACAGTAGGTTTAAAATATACTACTACCGGTGATACTTTGTGTGCCGAAGATAACCCCGTAATTCTCGAGTCGATGGAATTCCCTGACCCTGTTATATCTGTTGCTATCGAGCCAAAGACAAAAGCTGACCAGGAAAAACTTTCTACAGCACTTAATAAGTTAGCACAGGAAGACCCATCTTTTAGGGTTAAGGTGGATGAGGAAACAGGTCAGACAATTATTTCTGGTATGGGTGAGCTTCACCTTGAGATTATTGTTGATAGACTTGTAAGAGAGTTTAAAGTAGAGGCGAATGTAGGTAATCCGCAGGTTGCCTACCGTGAAGCGATTAAGAAGAAAGTAAATCAAGAAGGTAAATATATTAAGCAATCAGGTGGTCGTGGTCAGTACGGCCATGTTTGGCTTGAGGTTGAGCCACTTGAAGCTGGGAAAGGTTTTGAGTTTGTCAACAAAATCGTGGGTGGTACTATTCCTAAGGAATATATACCTGCTGTTGAAAAGGGTGTACAAGAAGCGTGTGAAAGCGGTGTGTTAGCCGGTTTCCCTGTTGTTGATGTTAAAGTTACGCTTTATGACGGTTCTTACCACGAAGTTGACTCTTCTGAAATGGCTTTTAAGATTGCCGGTTCGATGTGTTTTAAAGAGGCAATGAGGAAGGCAAATCCTGTGCTTTTGGAGCCTATTATGAAAGTTGAAGTTGTTGTCCCAGATGAGTATATGGGGGACGTTATGGGTGACTTGAGCTCAAGAAGAGGAAGAATTGAAGGTATGGAAGCTCGCGGTAATGCTCAGGTTGTCAGATGTAATGTTCCTTTGAAAGAGATGTTTGGATATGCAACAGTTTTAAGATCTCTTACTCAGGGTAGAGCTACTTATACAATGATATTTGATCATTATGAGGAAGTACCAACAAATATTGCTGAAGAAATAATAAAGAGTAAAGGTTAGAGTTAGGAGGAAATTATGGCAAAGCAGAAGTTCGAAAGGAAGAAACCTCACGTTAATGTAGGGACGATAGGTCACGTTGACCATGGTAAGACTACATTGACAGCAGCTATTACCTCAGTTTTGGCACATAAGGGTTTGGCTGAGTTTGTAGATTATGGTAATATTGACAAGGCTCCTGAGGAGCGTGAGAGAGGTATTACTATTGCTACAGCGCATGTTGAGTATGAGAGTGAGAAGCGTCACTATGCACACGTAGACTGTCCTGGTCACGCTGACTATGTAAAGAACATGATTACAGGTGCAGCGCAGATGGACGGAGCTATATTGGTAGTAAGTGCAGCAGATGGTCCTATGCCACAGACAAGAGAGCATATACTTTTGGCACGTCAGGTAGGAGTTCCTTATATTGTAGTATTTATGAACAAGGTAGATATGGTGGATGATGAGGAGCTTTTAGAGCTTGTCGAGCTTGAGATTAGGGACTTATTGAGTACATATGAGTTTCCTGGAGATGATATACCAATTATCAAAGGTAGTGCATTGAAGGCGTTGGAGAATCCAACAGATGAGAAGTGGGCTGGAGCGATTCTTGAGCTTGTTCAGGCATTGGATGATTATGTGCCTGAGCCGCAAAGAGATATTGATAAGCCTTTCTTGATGCCTATAGAGGATGTTTTCAGTATATCAGGTAGAGGAACAGTTGTAACAGGTAGAGTTGAGAAGGGTGTAGTTAAGGTTGGAGATGAAGTAGAGATAGTAGGTATTAAAGAGACTCAGAAGACGGTAGTAACTGGTGTAGAGATGTTCCGTAAGATACTTGATGAAGGTGTAGCAGGGGATAATGTTGGTGTACTTCTTAGAGGAATTAAGAAGGATGAGGTAGAGCGTGGTCAGGTATTGGCTAAGCCTGGTAGCATTACACCACATAGAAGATTTAAGTGTGAGGCATATATATTGACTAAGGAAGAAGGTGGCCGTCATACGCCATTTTTCAGTGGATACAGACCACAGTTTTACTTCAGGACGACAGATGTAACTGGAGTAGTTACATTGCCTGAGGGAGTAGAGATGGTAATGCCTGGAGATAATATAAGCTGTGAAGTTAATTTGATACAGCCGATAGCAATGGATCAGGGATTACGCTTTGCGATTCGTGAAGGTGGTAGAACAGTTGGTGCTGGCGTAGTTACTGAAATAATAGAATAACAGAGGGTATGATGAGCAGCCAGAAAATTCGCATTAAGCTCAAAGGCTATGATTATAAAATATTGGATAAAGCCGTAAGAGATATAGTTAATACAGCAAAAAGGACCGGTGCAAAAGTCATCGGTCCTATCCCCCTTCCTACAAGGATTGAGAAATTTACAATAATTAAATCTCCCCATGTAGATAAGGATGGTAGGGAACAGTTTGAGATTAGAACACACAAAAGATTAGTGGATATTTTTGAACACAATCCGCAGACGATAGATGCACTAATGAAACTTGAGTTGTCTGCAGGTGTGGATGTAGAAATAAAATTATAAGGTAGGGCTTGAAGATGTTTAAAGGGATAATTGGAAAAAAGGTTGGAATGACCCAGATATTTATGTCCGATGGGACTGTAATCCCGGTTACAGTAGTTGAGGCAGGCCCTTGTGTAGTGGTTCAGAAAAAAACAGTTGAGACTGACGGCTATAATGCTTTGCAACTTGGTTTTGGCAAAATATTAAAGGCTAAAAAAGTCAATAAGCCTATGGCTGGCCATTTTAAGAAAAATAACCTTGAGTTCTTTAAATTTTTAAAAGAATTCAGAACAGACAATGTCGGAGAATTTGAAGTTGGCCAGGAGATAAAAGTAGATATTTTTACTGAAGGTGAACTTGTTGATGTACAGGGTGTAAGTATTGGTAAAGGATTTCAGGGCGTTATAAAAAGACACGGCTTTGCCGGAGGTCCTGCTTCTCACGGTTCTGATTTCCACAGAGCACCTGGTTCAATTGGTATGTGTGAGTTTCCGGGCGAGACCCTTAAGGGCAAAAAGATGCCTGGAAGAATGGGCAATAAAACTGTTACTACACAAGGATTAAAGATTGCCAAAGTAATGGCAGATAAAAACGTGCTGCTTATTAAAGGATCTGTACCAGGACATAAGAATGGTATTATCTATATAAAGAAAAGCACAAAATCTAATAATTAAGGATAGAGGTAGTCATGGCTCTTGTAGAATTGAAAAACCTAAAGAATGAGAAGGTTGGAGAGATTGAAATTAATGATGCTATAATCTCTTACCCTGTAAAGCCTTGGCTTATGCATGAAGTAGTTGTAAAGCAACTTGCTGACAAAAGAGCAGGTACTCATGCGACAAAAAATAGAGCTAAAATTACAGGTGGTGGAAGAAAACCTTGGAAGCAGAAAGGTACTGGTAGGGCTCGTGCTGGTTCGATAAGATCCCCTTTATGGAGAGGTGGTGCGACTATTTTTGGTCCACAACCAAGAGATTATTCGATCAGTATGCCTAAGAAAAAGATGAGAAATGCATTAAAATCAGCTTTCAGGGCAAAGATTGAGGATGGTAGTATTGAATTTTTGGAATCTTTGGTTGTGGAAACAGGTAAAACCAAAGAAGCAGCACAAGTATTAAAAAATTTTGGTGCAGACAGAAGAGTCCTTTTAGTATTTGATGAATTGGAAGATTCATCAATTAGAGCTTTTAGGAATATTCCTAAAGTAAAACTTTTACATCTTGATGGAATTAATGTTTATGATCTTATTAATGCAGACAAAATATTTATCCTCCAGAGCTGCTTGCCAAAATTAACGGAGGTATTGTCCAAATGATAACTATTTATGATGTTATAAAAAAACCACTAATAACTGAAAAAGCTATCGATCTTAAGGAAAAGCTTAATCATGTTGTGTTTGCAGTTGATAAAAGAGCTAATAAGCATCTTATTAAAACTGCTGTAGAAAAACTTTTTGATGTTAAAGTGAAAGAAGTAAGAACTATGAACTTTAAAGGTAAAACAAAAAGATTTGGTTTGGTAGTTGGAAAACGTAACGACTGGAAAAAAGCTATAGTCGTTCTTGAAAATGACCAGAAACTTGAGTTTGTTTAGAGAGGAAAAATATGGGTATAAAGAGCTATAAACCAACTTCAGCTGGTGTTAGGTTTAGAACAGGTGACGACTATAAAGATGTTACCACAGATAAACCTTTTAAACCGCTAACTACCAGCCTAAAGAAGAAGAGCGGTAGAAATAATTATGGTAGAATTACTGTCAGACACCAAGGTGGCGGGCATAAAAAACTCTACAGGATTATAGATTTTAAAAGGGATAAAGAAAATATCCCAGCTAAAGTCAGAACAATAGAATATGATCCAAACAGAAGTGCAAGAATTGCTCTTTTGGCTTATGCAGATGGCGAGTATAGATACATTATCGCACCTATCGGACTAAAAGTCGGCGATACTGTATTGGCAGGTTCTGAAGCTGATATTAAACCTGGCAACTCATTGCAATTAAAAGATATCCCTGTTGGTACTATTGTTCACAATGTTGAAATGAGACCTGGAAAAGGTGGACAATTGGCGAGATCAGCAGGAACTTACTCTCAGCTTCTTTCAAAAGAAGGGACTTATTGCCACTTAAGGCTACCATCTGGAGAAATCAGACTTGTACTTGCTGAGTGCAAAGCTACTATTGGACAGGTAAGTAATCCTGAGCATGAAAATATCAAAATAGGTAAGGCAGGTCGGGCACGCTGGTTAGGTATTAGACCTACTGTAAGAGGGGTTGCAATGAACCCAATTGATCACCCACATGGTGGTGGTGAAGGTAGGACAAGTGGTGGTAGACATCCTGTTTCTCCATGGGGTATGCCAACCAAAGGTTACAAAACCAGAAAGAAGAATAAGCCTTCTAATAAATATATCGTTACAAAGCGTAAGTAAGGGGGTAAAAAGTGCCTAGATCGCTAAAAAAAGGACCTTTTATAGATGACCATCTGCAAAAGAAGGTTGATAAAGCAGTTGAAACAGGTGATAAAAAGGTTATAAAAACTTGGTCACGTAGAAGTACTGTAACACCTCAAATGGTAGGACTTACTTTTGCAGTGCATAACGGACATAAATTTATACCGGTTTATGTAACAGAAAACATGGTTGGACATAAACTTGGGGAATTTGCCCTTACCAGGACATTTAAAGGGCATAAAAAAGACGATAAGAAAGTAAAAGGTAGGTAGAGGTAAATCATGATTGCTACAGCAATAGGAAAATATATGAGAGTTTCTCCGCGAAAAGCTAGGCCTGTTGCTGATTTAGTCAGAGGCAAAAATGTTGAAGAGGCTATGAATATTTTGAAGTTTTCTCCAAAAAAGGCTTCTAAGATGATTGCAGCTGTAATTAAGTCAGCCATAGCAAATGCGGAAGAAAACCAAAACTACAGAGACATAAGCAAGCTTAAGGTATCTGAAATTAAGATTGATAATGGACCTTTCTTGAAAAGATACACGCCTCGTGCATATGGGAGAGCTACCCCAATTAAAAAAAGAACCAGCCATATTACTGTGGTTTTAGCTGAATAGTGGAGGTGAAATAGTGGGTCAGAAAGTACATCCTACCGGGGTAAGGTTAGGAATAAATAAATATTGGAAATCAGTTTGGTTTGCGAATAAGAAAGAGTATGCTGCTAACTTGATGGAAGACCTCAAAATCAGAAAATATTTAAAAGATAAACTAAAATTGGCTGGTATATCTGAAATTAATATTGAGAGAATGGGGTCCAAAATTAAAATCACTTTGAATACAAGCAGACCAGGGATAGTGATTGGTAAGAAAGGTGCAGAGATTGAAAAGTTGAAAGGTGAGCTTAAAAAGCTTACTAAAGCAGATGTGCACCTTGGTATTAAAGAGGTTAAGAAACCTGAAATAGATGCTCAGTTAATTGCAGAAAATATAGCATTACAGCTTGAGAGAAGGGTGGCTTTCAGAAGAGCTATGAAAAAAGCTGTTTTACAAGCTATCAAATCAGGTGCACAGGGGATTAAGATAGCTGTTGCGGGAAGATTGGCTGGTGCTGATATGGCAAGGACTGAGTGGTATATTAAAGGTAGAGTACCTCTTCAGACTCTTAGAGCTGACATAGATTACGGCTTTGCTGAAGCCCTTACTACCTATGGCTTGACAGGTATAAAAGTATGGGTATTTAAAGGCGAGATTATCGAAGATAAGAATAAAAATTTAGAGGTAGAATAAGATGTTAATGCCATCTAGAATGAAATATAGAAAGCAGTTCAAGGGCAGAATTAAAGGGAAGGCCACCAAAGGGAATACTCTTGCTTTTGGTGAATACGGAATTGTTGCTCTTGAGCATGGCAAGATAACAAGTAGGCAGATAGAAGCAGCCAGGATTGCTATTAACAGATACCTTAAAAGGGGCGGTAAGGTATATATCAGGATTTTCCCTCATAAGCCTATTACTGCAAAACCTGCTGAAACTCGTCAGGGTAAAGGTAAGGGTGCTGTTGAGTTTTATGTAGCTCCTGTAAAAATGGGAACAATTCTTTACGAAGTGAAGGGTGTAAGTGAGGAATTGGCAAGGGAAGCTATCAGGCTTGCAATCCACAAACTGCCTATTAAGTGTAAGTTTGTAAAAAAAGAAGACACCTTGGTTGAGGAGCAATAGATATGAAAGCTGCAGAACTTAGAAATATGTCGGTTGAAGAACTTAATGCCAAACACGGCGAGCTAAAAGAAAACCTTTTCAGGCTAAAGTTCAAGATGACAACAGGTGATTTGGAAGACGTTTCACAAATTAATAAGACTAAGAAGGATATAGCAAGGATCCTCACAATAATTAATGAAAAACGTGCAGAGGGATAAGATGGAAAGAAACTATCGCAAAGTTAGGCGCGGTGTTGTTGTTAGCAACAAAATGGACAAAACTGTTGTTGTTAAAGTTGAAACGCTTAAATTACATAAAAAGTATCACAAATTCATCAAGCGCAGTAAAAAATTTATGGCTCATGATGAGGCAAATGAGCTGAGGCCGGGAGATGTGGTTGAGATTATGGAAACTAGGCCTCTTAGTAAGCATAAGCGCTGGAGAGTGGTTAAATTAATTGAGCGTCCAGTTGGCGATGCAGGAAATTAATTTTAGGGAGAATAGCTATGATTCAGATTCAAAGTAGATTGAAAGTTGCGGATAACTCCGGTGCAAAAGAGATTATGTGTATAAAAGTGCTGGGTGGCTCTAAGAAAAAGTATGGCTCAATTGGTGATGTGATCGTTGCCAGTGTTAAGTCAGCTATCCCTGACAGTAATATTAAGAAAGGTGCTGTAGTAAAAGCTGTGATTGTGAGAACTAAAAAAGAAAAGCGTCGTGCTGATGGAACTTATATAAAGTTTGATGATAATGCTGCTGTAATTTTAAATAAAAACCTTGAACCTGTTGGAACAAGGGTGTTTGGACCAGTAGCCAGAGATCTTAGAGCGAAAGGCTTTTTGAAAATAGTCTCCATGGCACCCGAAGTTCTTTAGGAGGTAATGGATGCTTAGAAAATATAAGCTTAAAAAAGATGACCCAATTATTGTTATTAGTGGGAAAGAGAAAGGCAAGACATCCAAGGTTCTTAAAATTGATAGAACAAAGGAGAAAGTTTTTGCTGAAGGTTTAAATATAGTGAAAAGGCATGTTAAACCTAATCAACTTAATCCTGAAGGCGGAATAGTTGAGAAAGAGATGCCAATACATATTTCAAACGTAATGTACTATTGTAAAAAGTGTGACAAAGGTGTAAGGCTTGGTTACAAGGTCTTGGAATCAGGTAACAAACAAAGATTCTGCAAGTCATGCGGAGAAATAATTGATAAAGATTAATAGAGAGGAACAGATATGTCAGTATTGAATGAAAAATATCAAAAAGAAGTTGTTCCTTACTTAATGGAAAAATTCAAGTATAAGAACATAATGGAAGTACCTAAAATTGAGAAAGTTGTTCTTAATATGGGAGTTGGTGAAGCTACAAGTAACTCCAAAGTTCTTGAATTTGCATTGAGGGATATGGAACTTATTGCCGGACAAAAACCGGTAGTGACCAAAGCAAAAAAGTCCATAGCTGGTTTTAAACTTAGAGAAGGTATGCCTATAGGTTGTAAGGTAACCCTTAGGAAAGAAAGATGCTATGAGTTTTTAAACAGATTGTTTAATATTGCTCTTGCCAGGGTAAGAGACTTTGCCGGAGTAAACCCTAATTCTTTCGACGGCAGAGGGAATTATGCTTTTGGTATTAAAGAGCAGATTGTTTTCCCAGAAATCGATTATGATAAGATTGATAAAATCAGAGGTTTTGATGTTATCATTACGACTACTGCTAAGACTGATGAGGAAGCAAGAGAGCTATTAAAGGCTTTGGGAATGCCTTTTGCTAACAATTAGGAGGACTAAGTGGCTACTACTGCAAAGAATAATCACGCTTTGAAAGAAAAGAAATTTAAAGTTAGAGAATATAATAGGTGTCCAATCTGCGGAAGACCGAGATCTTTTATAAGAAGATTTAATATGTGCAGATTGTGCTTTAGAAAATTAGCCCATGAAGGGATGATTCCTGGGCTTAGAAAATCCAGCTGGTAATAGTTGGATATCGATTACCTTAGAGAAGAAAAAGGAGAAAAAAATGGTAATGACTGATCCTATCGCAGATATGCTCAGCAGAATCAGGAATGCTGTGCAGGTTAATTTTCAAGAAGTATTGGTCCCATATTCAAAAATGAAAGAAGGGATTGCTGCTATTTTGAAAGACCAAGGTTATATTAAGAATTACAGAGTTGTTGAAGACGGCACAAAAAAGAATATCGTTATTTACTTGAAGTATACCGATACAGGTGAATCTGTAATCAGAGGACTTAAAAAGATCAGTAAACCTGGTAGAAGAGTGTATACTAAGTCAAAAAATCTTGACACAGTTTTGGGCGGACTTGGAACTGGAATAGTTTCTACATCTAAGGGGCTTTTAACTGTTAAGCAATGCCTAATCGAAAAGGTCGGCGGCGAATATATTTGTCAAGTATGGTAATTGGAGATTTGAAATGTCAAGAATAGGAAAAGTTCCAGTTAATATACCGGCTGGTGTAGAAGTTAAGGTAGACGATGAAAAGATTATTGTAAAGGGACCAAAAGGTCAGCTCCAGCAAAAACTACATAATAAAATATCTGTGGTTGTTGATGGTAATCAAGTAGTTGTAAATAAAAAGGATGAATCTCAGCTTGCCAGGTCACTATTTGGACTTTACAGGACTTTAATATATAACATGGTAGAAGGCGTTTTAAAAGGTTATGAGAAAAAGTTGGAAATAGTTGGTGTAGGTTACAAGGCTGCTTTAAAGGGTAAAGATTTGGATCTCTCTCTTGGTTTTTCTCATCCGGTTATTGTTTCCCCACCTGAAGGTATCGAGTTTGCAGTAGAGGGCCAGCAGAAAATAGTTGTCAGAGGGATTGACAAGCAATTGGTAGGCCAGGTTGCTGCGGATATTAGAAAGATAAGAAAACCTGAACCTTACAAGGGGAAAGGTGTTCGCTATGAAGGGGAAAGAATAGTAAGAAAAGCCGGTAAGACCGGTAAAAAGTAAGAGAGGTGAGACGTGGCTAAGATAGATAAAAATGCTGCCAGAAAGAAAAGACATTTTAGAATCAGAAAGAAAATTTCTGGTACTGCTGAAAGACCAAGATTGAATGTATTTAAAAGTAATAAGTATTTTTATGCCCAAGTAATTGATGATACTACTGGCAATACAATTGTTTCAGCAAGCTCTTTGGAAAAAGAGTTGAAATCAGTTTGCAAAGCACATTGTAATGTTGAAACTGCCAAGAAAGTAGGTGAGCTTATTGCAAAAAGGGCTAAAGAGAAAGGGTTAGCTTCTGTAGTTTTTGACAGGGGCGGTTATATATACCACGGAAAAATAAAGGCTTTTGCTGATTCAGCTAGAGAAGCTGGATTAGAATTTTAATATGGAGGCTTAAATTGAGTACATCAGAAAATCAATTAGTAGATAAGGTAGTCCATATAGGAAGAGTTACAAAGGTTGTAAAAGGTGGTAGAATTTTTAGGTTTACTGCTATAGTAGTTGTAGGTGACTATAACGGAAGAGTTGGGATTGGGCATGGTAAAGCAAGAGAAGTACCAGATGCAATAAGAAAAGCTCTTGAGATGGCTAAAAAGAATTTGGTTGAGGTGCCAGTTTCAAAAGGTACGATCCCTCATAAAGTTATTGGCAAATTTGGCGCGGCTGAATTAGTAATGAAGCCTGCCGCACCTGGTACTGGTATTATTGCCGGTGGTGCCGCTAGACCATTGTTTGAGCTTGCAGGAGTACAAAATATACTTGCTAAGTCGACAAGAAGTAGAAATCCACATAACGTACTCTACGCAGTAATGGACGGCTTTAAAAAGATTAGAACAGTAAGTGAAATTGCCTCCGCAAGAGGAAAAACTATTCAAGAAGTTATTAGATAAGGGGTAGAAGATATGAAGATACATGATTTAAAACCTGCTCCAGGCTCAAAGAAAAATAAAAAGAGAGTTGGCCGAGGAAGCGGAAGTGGACTTGGTACTACTGCCGGAAAAGGGCATAAAGGTCAAAAAGCTAGATCTGGTGGTGGAGTAAAACCGGGGTTTGAGGGCGGGCAGATGCCTCTTGCCAGAAGAATTCCGAAAAGAGGATTTAGTAATAAGAAGTTTGCTGCTGTATATGAAATAGTTAACCTTGGCAGTATAGATCAGAAATTTAATAATGGTGAAACTGTAAGTTTGGAAACACTTGTTGAAAGAAATCTTATTAAAGGGAATAAGGGCGGAGTAAAGATTCTTGCCGAGGGTGAATTTACTAAAAAACTTACATTTGTGGTTGATAAGGTTTCCGAATCAGCTGCAGCTAAAATTAAAGAACTTGGCGGAGAGATAAAATAACATCCGGAGATTCTAATGTTTAAAAAATTAGAAGATATATTTTCATTACCGGAGCTGAGAAAGAGAATAATCTTTACAGCTCTTATGTTGATTGTTTACAGAATTGGTACTCACGTACCTACACCTGGTATAGATTCCGATGCGCTTGCTCAATTTTTTTCCAGGCAAGCAGGGAATATGCTCGGTTTTTTTGATATGTTTACTGGTGGGGCATTAAGCAGGCTTACAGTTTTTGGGCTTGGTATAATGCCCTATATTTCTGCATCAATTATTATGGAACTTTTGAGTGTAGTTGTTCCTCACTTGTCTGAGCTTAAAAAACAAGGAACAGAAGGTAGAAATAAGATAACGAAATATACCAGATATGGGACAGTTCTTATATGTTCTATTCAAGCACTTGGAATCTCTATAGGGCTTGAGTCCATGACTTCACCTGTTGGGTCTCCAATAGTTATGTTTCCGGGCTGGGGTTTTAGACTCGTTACTACCGTGACATTAACTGCCGGTACTATATTTCTTATGTGGTTAGGCGAAAAAATAACTGAAAAAGGGCTTAGTAACGGGATTTCATTAATAATCTTCACAGGTATTATAGCCAGATTTCCAACAGCAGTTTACAATACAATACGTGTACTAAAAACCGGTGAATTACAAATTATCACTGTAGTTGTAGTTGTAGCAATTGCACTTGCAGTAACTGCAGGTATAGTTTACATGGAGATTGCATCACGCAGATTGCCGATTCAGTATGTGAGAAAAGGTGGTTTGGGCGGAAGACAAAGTGTAGGTAATTCATATCTGCCTTTAAAGCTGAATACTGCAAACGTTATTCCTATCATCTTTGCAGCTTCAATTATGTCTTTCCCAAGCATGCTTTCTTCATTTTCTCAAAGCAGTGTTTTAGGTAAAATAGGCTACTATTTTTCTCCGAGTTCGGTGCTTTACTATGTATTGTATGTAGTGTTGATAGTGTTTTTTACATATTTTTATACTTCAATTATTTTTAACCCTAAAGATATAGCTGATAATATTCAAAAAAGTGGCGGTGTTATCCCTGGGAAACGTCCCGGAGAGGCAACTGCACAGTTTATAGACTACACATTGTCAAGATTGACTTTTATCGGGGCAATATATCTGTCAGCTGTTGCAATATTACCTCAGTTGATCATTAAGAACTTTAATGTTCCATTTTATTTTGGTGGAACAAGTCTTCTCATTGTTATTGGAGTTGGAATGGATGTTATGAATAAAGTAGAATCTCATTTGATAACTCATAATTACGATGGTTTCTTAAAGAAAGGAAGGATTAAAGGTAGGGGCTACGTATGATTAATATGATTTTTTTGGGACCTCCAGGAGCCGGTAAGGGGACACAGTCTGCAAATATTATAAAAGATTTTAATATTGTACAGATTTCTACCGGAGATATTTTAAGGGCAGCTGTTAAGGAAGGGACTGAGTTTGGCTTAATGGCAAAAAAGTATATGGATGAAGGGAAACTTGTCCCTGACGATGTCATAATCGGTATTGTAAAGGATAGACTTCAGGCTGATGACTGCAAAAACGGATTTATTCTTGATGGCTTCCCTAGAACAATTCCTCAGGCAATTGCTCTTGACAGTATGCTTAAGGACAGTCTGAATACTGAAATTACTCATATAATAAGTTTGGAAGTCCCGGACGAAGATATTCTTGAAAGGCTTACCGGCAGAAGGACATGTGAAAATTGCAAAAAAGGGTTTCATATTAAATTTGCTCCTTCGGCAAATGGTGACATCTGTGATGAATGTGGCGGTAAACTTATTCAGCGTAATGATGATAAAGAAGAGACAATTAAAAAGAGGTTAAGTGTATATCACGAACAGACTTCTATGTTAAAAGATTATTATAAAAACTCTGGTAAGCTTAGTATAATTGATGGCACCGGAGAGCCTGATGAAATATATGCTAAAATAAAAGGGATTTTATCTTAATGGTTGAACTTAAAAGCAAAGCTGAAATTGAAAGAATGAGAAAAGCTTGCGGAATTGTAAAGGAAGTTCTTGAAAAGGTAGAAAAAGAGATAAAACCCGGTGTAACAACGAAAAGTATTGACATTCTCGCAGAAAATATTATAGTTTCACGTTCTGCGAGGCCTTCATTTAAAAATTACAGAGGGTATCCTGCATCTATATGTGCCTCTGTAAATGAAGTTGTGGTTCACGGAATACCGTCCGACTATGTTTTGAAGGACGGTGATATAGTAAGTATTGATGTTGGTGCTTATATTGACGGTTTCCATGGGGATGCTGCCAGGACATTTTTAGTTGGTGAGTGCAGTGAAGTTGCTAAGAAGCTTGTAGACGTGACTAGAGAGAGTTTTTTTAAAGGGATTGAGTTTGCAAAGCATATGTTTAGACTTTCGGACATTTCCCATGCAGTACAAAAATATGTTGAAGAAAACGGATTTGAAGTTATACGGGACTACTATGGTCACGGTATAGGTAGAGAGCTTCATGAAGATCCTACAATACCAAACTATGGTAAACCGAACCGCGGCATTAGGCTTAGGCCTGGTATGGTTTTAGCAATAGAACCCATGGTTGTGGAAAAGCGCTATACGGTAAAAACCCTCGAAGACGGCTGGACTGTTGTCACTGAAGACGGTGGTTTGGCAGCACATTATGAGAATACTGTGGCAATCACAACCAATGGACCTGAAATTTTAACATTATAAGGTAAGGTAAATGGGGAAAAGGGATGATGTAATTGAAGTTGAAGGTAAAGTATTAGAGGCTTTACCTAACGCAATGTTTAAAGTGGCGCTGGAGAATGGTCATATTATTCTGGCACATCTGTCCGGGAAGATGCGTATGCATTTTATAAGGATATTACCGGGAGATAAGGTTACCGTTGAGATTTCCCCCTACGATTTAACTAAAGGTAGGATAACTTACAGGCATAAGTAAAAGAGGTGGTAATATGAAGGTTAGAGCAAGTGTTAAACCTATATGTAGCAAATGTAAGGTTATAAAAAGAAACGGAATCATTAGGGTTATCTGCGAAAACCCAAGACATAAGCAAAGACAGGGTTAAGGAGGAAATTTGTGGCTCGTATTGCAGGTGTAGACGTACCTAATAACAAAAAGATTGAAATAGGTCTTACCTATATCTTTGGCATCGGCCGTAGCACGGCGAGAAAGATTATTGATGTGACCGGCGTAGATGAAAATAAAAGAATCGGTGATCTTACTCAGCAGGAAATTTCGGAAATTAGAAAATTTATTGATGAAAATCTTAAGGTAGAAGGTGACCTTAGAAAAGATGTATCTCTTAATATCAAAAGATTAATGGAGATAAACTGCTATAGAGGGCAGAGACATAAAAATAGTCTGCCATGTAGAGGTCAAAAGACACGTAGCAATGCAAGGACAAGACGTGGACTTGCTGGAAAGCGCGGTATTAAAAAGAAGTAGTGGTAATTTGGAGGAAAAATGGCTAGACCGAGAAAGAAAAAAGAAAAAAGAAATGTGCCAAAGGGTATAGCACATATTCAATCTACATTTAATAATACTATAGTTACTTTTACTGACATATACGGCAACGCAGTTTGCTGGGCTGCTGGCGGTGGAGAGGGTTTTAAAAACTCTCGTAAGTCAACTCCTTATGCAGCGCAACTTGCAGCTGAAAGTGCTGCTAAAAGGGCTCTTGATGCAGGTATGAGAGAAGTCGAAGTAAACGTAAAAGGACCAGGCGCTGGTAGAGAAAGTGCAGTTAGAGCCATTCAGGCAGCAGGTATAAAAATCACTTTAATAAGAGACTTAACACCTGTTCCACATAATGGTTGTAGACCAAGAAAGAAAAGAAGAGTTTAATGGAGGTTTACATTGGCTAGATATACAGGACCTGTTTGCAAACTTTGCAGACGTGAGGGCATGAAGCTATATTTAAAAGGTGATCGTTGTTTTAAAGATAAATGTGCGTTTGAGAAAAAAGGTTATCCGCCCGGACAGCATGGTCAAGCTAGAAAGAAAATTAGTGACTATGGCTTGCAGTTGAGGGAGAAACAAAAAGTTAAAAGGCTTTATGGCGTTTTGGAAACCCAGTTCAGAAGATACTTTGAAAAAGCTACAAGAATGCAAGGTATTACTGGTGAGAATCTTTTGCAACTTCTTGAAAGAAGACTTGATAATGTTGTTTACAGAAGTGGATTTGCTGGAAGTAGAAAAGAAGCAAGACAATTTGTCAGACATAATCATTTTGAAGTTAATGGCAGAAGGGTAAATATCCCTTCATTTATAGTTAAGCCAGGCGATGAAATAAAGGTAATTGAAAAGAGTAACGATGTTGAGAGGATTAAGAGCTGTCTTGAAACATCAGAAGGTAGAGGCGTACCTGAGTGGCTGAGCGTAGATAAGGATAATATGAAATCTGTTATCAATAGGCTGCCTGATAGAAACGACGTTAACTACGAAATACATGAACATCTTATAGTAGAGCTCTATTCTAAGTAATAGGCCCTTGGAGGATTATTTGATGATATTAATGCAATTTCAAAACCTTATTAAGCCCAAAAAGATAGAGCCAGTAGGAGAACTTACAAGAAACTATGGTAAGTTTGTTGCTGAGCCGCTTGAAAGAGGTTTTGGTATAACAATAGGTAACTCCTTGCGTAGAACACTGCTAAGTACTATTGAGGGTACTGCAGTTGTAGGTGTTCGTATAGAAGGTGTCACTCATGAGTATGCAACTATTCCTGGCGTTTTTGAGGATGTAGTTGATATAATACTCAATATTAAATCACTCGAACTTAGTTTGCATACACATGAGCAAGTTAGGGTGTTTATAGAAAAGTCCGGTGAGGGTGCAATAACTGCTGCGGATATTAAGGGTAATCCTAATGTGGAAGTATTAAATCCTGAGCAGCATATTGCTACGATAACTGACCCTAATACTAAAATCTACATGGAGCTGATTGTAGAAAGAGGTATCGGGTATTTACCTGCCGAAGAGATGAAAGATAAGTTTGATGAGGTAGATATTATACCAATAGATGCAATATTCAGTCCAATCAAGCGTGTTAACTATCATGTTGACAATGCAAGGGTTGGTCAAAGCACTGATTATGACAAGCTTATACTTGAGGTGGAAACTGATGGCTCAATAAAGCCGGAAGATGCAATAGCATTTGCAGCGAAGATTTTGAAAGATCAAATGGAACTTTTTATCAATTTTGATGAGCCTGAGTACGAAGATGTTCAGGTAAAAGAGACTAAGGATAATAGTGAGATTTTGGATCTTCTTGATAAGAGCATTGAAGAGCTTGAGCTGTCTGTTAGAGCTTACAATTGCCTTAAAAATGCTAACATAAAGACATTGTCAGAGCTTTGTTCTAAAACAGATTCTGAAATGCTTAAAACTAAAAACTTTGGCAGGAAGTCTCTTGAAGAGATCAAAAAAGTCCTTAATGATATGGGGCTGAGCTTAGGAATGGATTTAGAAGCTATTGGCTATAATAAAGAAACTGAGGGAGAAGAGAACGATGCGTCATAGAAAAGGTGGAAAAAAGTTAGGTAGACCTACATATGCAAGGGTTGCTATGCTTAGAAATATGGCACACTCTCTTGTTGAAAATGGTAGGATTGAAACTACCATAGATAGAGCCAAAACACTTAGGGGTTTTATTGAGCCTCTTATTACTCTTGGTAAGAAGAACACACTTGCTGCCAGAAGGCTTGCTCTCAGAAAGCTTCCTAATAAGCAAACTGTTCACAAAATATTTGAAGAAATAGCTCCGCTCTTTAAAGATAGAAATGGCGGATATACAAGAGTTTTGAAAACTTCTGTCAGAAGAGGGGATAATGCTCAGCTGGCTATTATAGAATTTGTTGACAAACCGGAAAAGACTCAAGAACAAAAAGTAAATGAATAGAGAAAAAAAGGGGGTAACCCCTTTTTTTTTATCTTTTAACCAATTAACCTACTCAATAAACAGTAAGAAAATAATAGATATTGAAAGCTACGAAACTGAGTTTTCTAATATTTTATTAATTAAAGGTAAGGTTGGCTCAGGAAAGACTACGCTGCTTAAAATTTTATCTGATATTTTAGTACCATCATCAGGTAGTTTTTCATTAAAATGTAAAGATGATTTTAGAAAGATATTTATTCACTCATTTCCATACTTTAATTTTATTACCGGAAGAGTTCAGGATGAAGTAAACTTACTCAGCTCAGATAGTATAGAGTACAATTTAAATTTAGATAAAAATATTGATGAATATTCGGGTGGCGAGCTAAAAAAGATGTCGATATTGATGAGTATCAATGCAGGTTATAATCTGATTTTAGCAGATGAACCGTTTAATATGCTTGATGACTTTGAGATTGAAAATTTAAAAAATACAATTATTGAGTCATCAAAAAATGCTTGTTTTATAATAACTACCCATGAAGATTTGCTTGACGATTATTCCGATAATATTATATGGCTTGAAAATGGCAATATCTGTTAGAAGTTTATCTTTTGGTTATGATAAATTAATCTTTGATGATATAAATGTTTCATTCAATGAAAGTAGTATTAGCTGCATATTTGGTTTAAATGGGAGTGGTAAATCGACTCTGATTGAGCTAATTATAGGCAATCTAAAACCAATTAATGGTGAAATTACTGTTAAAATTGATGCTAAATTGGGGGTTGTTTTGCAGTTTCCGGAAAACCTTATATTTTGTAATACAGTTTACGATGAGATTTTATCTATTGCTAAGAGTAAATATGTTGCTGAACAAATAATTAAAAAATTGAATTTTGATGATTTAAAAGGTATAAATCCTCACAATCTAAGTGACGGGCAAAAGAGGATGATGTTTATCATGAGTATATTATACTGTTATGATATTTGTATATTTGATGAGCCCTTTACAAGTATGGATCATGAAACGAAAAATAATATAAAAAAAATGTTTAAAGATTTTAAAAATGAAGGTAAAACTATTGTATATACAACTAATAGAAGGATGGATACAGATATAGCGGATTTTGTATTGGAGATAAAATGAGTGAAATAGCTTATTGGGGTAAAAAAGTAGTTGAGGCAGGTCTTTGCACGTCCTTTTTTGGTAATATTTCATATAGGGTTCAGGATTCAATTTTTATAACAAAGACAGGGGTCATGCTCGATGAAATTAATGAGAAGGATATTATTGAAGTTTCATTAACTAAAAAAAATAGCTCTGACAAATTAGCTTCATCAGAGCTAATAGTGCATAGAATGATCTATGAAAAAACTATTTACACCAATGTGATACATACTCATAGCCTCTACTCAACATTTATGGATGTTTTTCAGGATTATGTTACTTTTAATTATTCTGAAGTACTGCCATTTTTAAAATTAGTTCCAATTGTAGGTGGTAAAAGTGGGAGTTTTGAGCTTGCGGAAAATGTAGCAGGTGCTCTGAATGAGAATCCTATAGTAATTGTTATGGGGCATGGAGTTTTCGCTGCCGGTAAAAATTTTAAGGAATGCTTTGTTTATTTAACTGCTCTTGAACACTATGCCAAAGATAAATATTATAGAGAGTTAATAAAAAATGGATAATATATATTTAAAAGCAGATATGTCTACATTTAAAAAAATTGTTGAGTTTGCTAATATAAATTCTGTTGGGATAGAATACCTGATGAGCTTTGATGATTATAAAAGCTTACAATTTTTAAAACATTCAGGCATTAAATATACTATACATTCAGTATTTTTTGATGTGGAATTGGGCTCATTGAACCCTTATGTAAGAAATGAGTCGAAAAAAATACTTCGTGATGTTATCGCTATGTGCAACGAGCTTAGCCCTGAAAATTTGGTTATACATCACAATTACAATCCATATAAATATGCATTTAAAGAAGATTCGTTTGTAGAAAGGTTTGTTGATACATTTTTAGATGTAATAGATGGTAAAAATAGTTATCCTATAAGTTTTGAAAATGTATTTGAATTTGATTCCAATATAGGATTAAAAATTGTAGATAAAATTGGAAGAGATGACATAGGTCTGTGTTTTGACTGTGGACACTTTAATATGTTTTCTGAAGAGTATATCCATTCGTGGATTCAAAAGTGGAGTAAAAAATTATTCAGTTTTCATTTGCATAACAATTACGGTAAATATGATGAGCATAATGTTTTACCTGATGGAAGCTTCGATATTTACGAACTGAAAGATTATTTTGCAAATAGAATTCTAACAATTGAGAATAAAACTATTTCCGAGTTTGAAGTATCATTAAGATATCTGAAAGAGATAATAGGGTAGTATGACTGTACTGTCGGTATCTTCTTTAAGCAAATCTTACGGGGAATACATACTTTTTGATAATGTAACATTTTCTTTGCTAAAGTCTGAAAAATGTGCTCTCGTTGGCAGAAATGGAGCAGGAAAGACAACACTTCTAAATATCATTAATTGTCTTGAGGAAAAAGATTCTGGAACAATTGCTATAAGTAACGGTTCAAAGTTATCATACAAATTTCAAGAAGTGAAATTTGTTGGTTCGGTATTTGATTTTATGCTTGATGAACATAAGGATTTATTAATGATTGAGAAAAAAATGGAGGAAATAACTAATCCTGCTGATATAGACATACTTCTAAAAAAGTATGAAGAAGGTGGCGGCTATAAGTATCAGGCAAATATAAAGTCAATTTTAAAGGCGCTTGGATTTTGTGAGGAATATTGGAGTAAATATATAGATGAACTGTCAGGCGGTGAATTGGAGAGGTTGAAACTTGCCAGAGTGCTATCCTCAAATGCAGATATACTATTCTTAGATGAGCCTACTAATCATTTGGATATACAGATGATAGAGTGGTTGGAAAATTTTCTTCGAACTACAGAAAAAACAGTATTTTTTACAAGTCATGATATAAGATTGTTGGAGAATGTAGCTACTTCAGTAGTGTGTTTGTTTAACAAAACAGCTAAAAAGTATAACTTACCTTACTTAAAATTCAGAGAAGCTTTTGAAAAAGAGCTTGATGAAGTTTTAAAATATAATGAAAGTGCTAAAGAGCAGATTTCACAATATGAAGAGTTTGTAAGAAAATATCGTGCAGGCATCAAATCCAAGCAAATAAAAGCAAGAGAAAAGATGATAGACTCATTGAAGTCAGAGCTGCGTGAGATTGAGGTGAGCAAAAAGATAGGCTTTAATATAGAAAAAAGTGGGAGAGAATCTCAAACTGTAATATCTTTTCAGAGTGTTGATTTAGGCTATACTTACCCAATTGTCAAAAATCTTAATTTTGAAGTCTATCGAGGAGAAAAAATAGCCGTTATTGGTAAAAACGGTGCCGGTAAGTCTACAATAATAAAGAGTATTATTGGAGAGCTCAGTCCTAAAAAAGGTAGGATATTGATAGGTAACAGCGTAAAAATAGGTTATTTTGATCAAGGAGTTAAAAATTTAAATTTTAACAACACGTTGTTTGATGAGATTTTTTACAATGAAAATGTTAATTCTACTAATCAAGTATATTCTTTAATGGCAAGGTTTGGGTTTGAAGAAAGGGATGAGAGTAAAAAAGTCGCTATGTTGAGTGGTGGAGAGAAGAGTAAGCTCTCACTAATGAAGCTTATTTTGGAACAGCCGAATTTATTAATACTTGATGAGCCGACCAATCATCTTGATATTGATACCGTCAATGCCTTAAAAGATGCCCTTGTGTCATATGAGGGAACATTGATTATTGTGAGCCACGACAGATATTTTTTGGATGGTTTGTGCGATAGGTTTTTATGTCTAACTGGAGACAGTTACAGTATTGAACTTGGAAATATTGAAGATGTTTTGTCTAAAATAAAGGCATCTGAGCCGATTAATAAGGATTTGTCTGAAAGTGTAACTAAGTCTGAACAGACTAAGAAAAAGAGAATCAATACATACAAGTTAAGCGAACTTGAAAGACAAATAGCTGATATGGAAAATAAAATAGAAGAATTAACAAAAGAATCCGAGCAGAGTGCTACAAATTGGAAAAGGCTTGAAGAGATAAAATGTGAAATAGAAAAGCTTGAAGAATTGCTGCTTAACTATTATGATGAATACGAAAAAATGATCAAGGGGGCAATATGAATTTATTTGAAGAATCCAAGAAATACATCCCGGGTGGTGTAAACAGTCCTGTAAGGGCATTTGGTTCCGTAGGTGGCGAACCGATTTTTATCACCAAAGCTAAAGGTTCAAAAATTACAGATGTTAACGGTAAAGAGTATGTCGATTATGTTTGTTCTTGGGGTCCGATGATTTTGGGGCATTCGGATGATGATGTGGTAAAAAGTATTTGTGAGCAGGCAAAATACGGATGCAGTTTTGGCGCGCCTACTGAATTGGAATTAAAGCTTGCGAAAATGGTTGTTGAACTTTTCCCTTCAATTGAGCTTGTAAGAATGGTAAGCTCCGGTACTGAAGCAGTTATGAGTGCCATTAGACTTGCCAGAGGTTATACACAAAAGGACAAAATTATAAAGTTTGAGGGATGCTATCATGGCCATTCAGATTCACTTTTAGTAAAGGCCGGCAGTGGTGCATTGACTTTTAATCAGCCAAGCAGCCCGGGGGTGCCTGCTGATTTTGCAAAGTATACTTTAATTGCTCAATATAATGACTTGGAGTCAGTGAAAAAACTATTCATGGAAAATAAAAATGAAATAGCTTGTGTAATTGTAGAGCCGGTTGCCGGAAATATGGGATTAGTGTTGCCGGAAGATGGTTTTCTTGCCGGTTTAAGAAAAATATGTGATGAAAATGAAGCTCTTTTGATATTTGATGAGGTTATTACCGGATTCAGATTGTCTGAAGGTGGAGCCCAAAAATATTTTGATATAATGCCAGACTTGACTACGTTAGGTAAAATTTTAGGTGGTGGTTTACCGGTTGGGGCATATGGTGGCAAGAAAGAGATTATGGAGCACATATCTCCGGTTGGCCCTGTGTATCAGGCAGGTACATTAAGTGGCAACCCTTTGGCAATGGCTGCAGGTATAAAAACCATTGAAAAGCTCAAAGAGAAAGGATTTTATGATAGTTTAAAAGAAAAATCAGATTATCTTTGGGCAGGTTTTGCAGAAAATTTAAAAAAGTTAGGGTTAAAGTTTTGTTTTAATAAAATAGAATCCTTGGGCTGTTTGTTCTTTGTAGAAGAAAATGTTAATAGCTTTAGTGTTGCGGTCAAGTCTGATACAAAGCTGTATGCCAAATTTTTTCATGAAATGCTTAAAAGGGGAGTTAATTTGGCGCCAAGTCAGTTTGAAGCTATGTTTGTTTCAGCTTCTCATAGTGATAGCGATTTGGATTTTACAATTAAAGCGCATTACGAATCTTTAAAGGCAATTTTGTAGAGGTGATTTGTGAAGTTTAATAAAAAGATGAGGTCGATGTTGAATGCAAGCACCATCGGCTTCTCTTTTATTACGGCTATTGGTATTGGGAGTTTAATGGGCTATTATTTGGAT
The DNA here is from genome assembly GCA_022813675.1 of Deferribacteraceae bacterium V6Fe1. GTDB lineage: Bacteria > Chrysiogenota > Deferribacteres > Deferribacterales > Deferrivibrionaceae > Deferrivibrio > Deferrivibrio metallireducens. The sequence goes on from CP063375.1 coordinate 1,268,700, forward strand.
AAATATTTTAACACAAAGCCATACTTGACATTAATTTTTATGATATTTGGGATTGTTGCAGGGTTTAGAAATATGTTATATTTTGTGAAAAAGAGCATGTCCGATAACGAAAATGACGAGTAAAATTCTTTTAATTATATCGTTGATTTTTTTTGTGATTTTGTATACAGTATTCAGGAATTTCAAAAGTGATGTTGCTGCTACTAATTTTTTGTTTGGCTGGCTTGTTTCGTTGCTAAACTATTATGGGCTTGCTAACAAAATAAAAGGTAGTTTTGAAAATAACATCACAAGAGCTTTGGTGTTTAACAGTCAGTTTAGGTTGCTGTTGACAGCTATTGCTATGATTTTGTGGTTTAAATACTATAAGGTTGATATTGCTGGTTTGCTAGTCGGCTTAAGTGTAGTTGCCGTATGCTTACCTGTAAGCGCTATTATTGCTGTTAGGAGGAAAAGTTAGATGGAACACCCGCTTAATATTTTTTCATTTTTGCCTCATGAGATTGTGGCAAAATATATTCATGTTTTGATGACATTTGTGGTTATACTTTTAGTCCTCTTTCTTGGTAAAATTGCATCTGGAATGAGAAGTGATGTCCCTACAAAAGGGCAAAACGTGTTTGAGTTACTTGTCGGCAGTATACGTAAAATGGGGATTGATGTAATGGGTGAAGAGGGTGAGCCTTATATCCCTCTAATTTTTGCAATAGGAATATATGTTCTTTTTTCCAACTTGTTGGGTATAATCCCTGGTTTTGCTTCTCCCACTGCAAATCTTAACACTACTGCAGCACCAGCAATTATTGTGTTTTTTACATATCACTTTATCGGGATAAAAAAACATGGTGCGCATTATGTTAAGCATTTTATGGGTCCGGTGCCATGGCTTGCTCCGTTAATGATTATAATTGAACTTATAGGTCACTTGTCAAGACCCCTTTCTTTATCTATGAGGCTTTTTGGGAATATATTTGGTGAAGATTTGGTAATTATGATTCTTTTCGTGTTGGTTCCATTTTTGGTACCATTGCCAATGTATTTTATGGCTATTTTTACAAGTGTGTTGCAGGCTTATGTTTTTATGATGTTATCTATGATTTATATTAGTGGTGCTCTTGAAGAAGCACACTGATTTTATAGAAGGAGGCTTACATGTCAAAAGTTGTACGTATGGTTTTAAGCGTTGCTGCAGTTTTAGCTGTTTCAGCAATGAGTGCATTTGCTGCTGAAGCAGGTGCAGATGCAAGCTCAGCTAAGTGGGCGGTTTATCTTGCCGCAGGTCTTGGTATGGGTATCGCTGCTTTTGGTACCGGTCTTGGACAGGGTAAAGCAGTTGCAAGTGCCGTTGAAGGTATTTCAAGAAACCCAGGAGCTTCTGGTAAGATTATGACTCCAATGATTATCGGTCTTGCGATGATCGAGTCACTTGCTATTTATGCTCTTGTTGTAGCTTTGATACTTCTTTTTGTTGTATAATAATTAGGGGCTTTTAAGAGCCCCTTCTCCTCGAGGTGGGATATGTTAGGAAACTTACTTGGTAAATTGAGAGAATTCATAAAAAAAGATCCTGTTGTTTTTGTTTTAATTATTATTTTTCTTGTTGTTGGCTTTACTTTTGCAAATGTCGAAATACTTCATATAACTTCAGAGTCTAAATTTTGCGGTTCATGTCACCCTGAAGAGAAGGTAGGACCTCTTGGGGAATATCATACATGGTCAAAAAATATACACTCTACTGCAGAAGTTGAATGTATCGACTGTCATGGAAAACCTGGATTTGTAGGATATATGAAGGCGAAGGTTGGAGGTCTTAAAGACTTATACGGTGAGTTTTTCAAATCTTATGAGCATAAAGTTGAAATTCTGACTAAAGGTGCTACTGATAAGGAGTATGCAGCCGAGCTCGTACCAAATCAGACATGTCTTCATTGCCACTCAGATGCAGTAAATGAGTATAATAGAAAAAATTATGTAATGTCTGTTGGTGTTAATTTCAGACAAATTGATAATGTTGTTAATCCAAAATTTAGGGAATCATTTGGCAGACCGGATATTCTTGCTCAGAAGGTTAGTGTTGGTGTTGAGCCGAATCATGCCAAACATATATTGGAAGTAGGTTTAAACTGTGTTGATTGTCACTTGGGCGTGGCACACGGCGGTGAGTTTCATAATCTCCCTAAGATGGAAACATGTTTTGCATGCCATTATAATGAAAGAGCTAAAAATGAAAATATCTCAGCACCTAAAAATAATGAGTGCGAGAAGTGTCACACTATGCAGAAAGGTATCCAGCAAGGGACTTATGTTAAAGGTGTTGAAGAGACACCATGGTATATGGCAGATTTAACTTGCTCTGACTGTCATAGTGATGCGTTCTCAAGGCCAAATTCTGATAAATGTGTAAGTTGTCATGATGAGTCATATGCATCAGTCATGTTTGACATACAGAAGGGATATATTGAGAAGCTTGCCAATGTGCAAAAAGTAAGAGATAATTTGTTTACTGAAAGGCTTGAAATGCCGGAAGGCAAGAGAAAGCTATTTAATGAAGCTAACAGACTTGTCAGACTTCTTGAGATGGATGGTTCCAAAGGGGTACATAATCCTGAATACTTTGACATGATATTTGAAAAAGCTGCCGAACTTTTAAAAGCTACAGAAGAATACGTTGAGCCGGTGAAAGTTGAAAAAGCGCGTATGGAAGCTGCTGAAGCTGATAAAATAGAGAGTGCCGCAGAAGATAAACCTGAAGCTGCTGAGAAAAAAGAATTCGCAGGAAATCCTGCAGAGCTTATGGAAATAGCTCCTGAAGAGATTAACCTTGCTGAGCAGCATGGTATAAAGTCAACAAAAAAACCTGTAATATTTAAACACAAAGAGCACGCTGAGAGATTGGCTTGCGGTGAATGTCACAGCAACCCTGAGGAGGGTAAACTAAAATTTGAAGTTACCAATCTTTCGGGTACAAACAACGATTTCCACAAACAACTTTGTTTCCCTTGCCATAAGGAGAATAAAGTACCAAAAGGTACAAGCTGCACTACTTGTCATAAATAATTAAATGCCCGGCAATAGCCGGGCATTTTTTGTTGTAATAATCTGTAAAATATATAATATTACCCTCAACTAATATGTGGGGTAATTTATGTTTCCGTTGAAAGACTCGATTAAGTCAAATTCTTTTCCATTAGTCAATTCTGCACTAATAATATTAAACTGTGTAATTTTTTGGTATGAAAACTCTATGGATAGATATACATTAAGCTTATTTTTCCTTGAGTATGGATTAGTGCCTGTAAAGCTGTTTTTACCGGGTGAAGTAGTTACTTTGGGCGACAAAATAGTACCTTTTTTTAGTTCGATGTTTTTGCATGGTGGTTGGATGCATCTTATAAGTAACATGTATTTTTTATATATATTTGGTGATAATGTCGAGGATATGATAGGTCATTACAAATACCCGATTATGTACATATTATTTGGACTTGCCGCTGCGATTACGCAAGTAGTGATTTATCCGCATTCAAACATCCCTACAATAGGGGCATCAGGTGCAGTGTCAGGTGTCATGGGGTATTATTTTATAAAGTTTCCTCACTCACGTGTTAAGACGCTTGTATTTATAATTATATTTGTGACTATTGTAGAAATTCCAGCTGTAATATTTTTGGGACTTTGGTTTTTTATGCAATTTATTAATGGGTCTTCACAGTTGATGCTTTCTACGGCAGGCGGCGTGGCTTGGTGGGCACATATAGGCGGGTTTATGGCAGGAGTTGTATATGCGATTACTGATGGCAAAAGATATATTTATAGAGCCGACTTTATACAATAAATGAAATATGAGGTGATTAAATGTGTTTGGGTTTACCGGGTAAGCTTGTAGAAATTTCTGAAGATAAAACATTCGGAATTGTTGATATCGCAGGCACAAAAAGAGAAGTGTCACTAATGATTCTGCCTGAAGATGTAGAATTGGGGGATTATGTGATGGTGCATGTGGGGTTTGCCATTTCCAAAATGGACGAAGCTCAAGCGGAAGAAACTTTAAAAGCAATTATGGAGTATTATGATGGAGATGATATCGAAATTCAGGGATAAGGATATAGTAAAACGACTGCTCGATAATATTTACAAGGAGTCTAAAGCCGATAAGATATACAACATAATGGAAGTTTGTGGCACACATACTATGTCTGTTTCGAGATTTGGAATTAGAGGCCTTTTGCCAAAAAATATCAGACTTATTTCAGGTCCGGGATGCCCTGTTTGCGTAACTGCTCAGGGTGAAATAGATATGATATTTGATTTGCTCAAACATAATGATGTTATAGTTGCAGTTTATGGGGATCTAATGAAAGTACCTGGTTCTGACGGAAGGAATTTGTTAGAACTTAAAGCTGAAGGGAAGGATATACGAGTTGTAATTTCTCCGTTAGATGTCTTAAAGCTAAAAAACGAACAAAAAAAAGATATTGTATTTGTCTCTATTGGTTTTGAGACAACCAACCCGGCAACGGCAGGACTGATAGACACCATTGTAAGTCAAAATTTGAACGGATTTTATGTTTTAATGCTAAATAAGACAATGCCTGAAATTATAGATGTATTATTAGACGATAATGAGTTAGATGTAGATGGATTTTTATGCCCGGGGCATGTGTCAGTCATAACCGGTGAGAGTCTTTATTTGCCTATAATTAAAAGGGATAAAGCAGCTGTAATAACAGGGTTTGAGCCTGTAGATATACTTTATTCTGTTTTAGAAATAATCAGGCAGATTAATAGCAAAAATTTTTACATAAAAAATAACTATGGTCGCGTAGTAAACTCACTTGGCAATGAAAAGGCTAACAAGCTTGTAGATAAGTATTTTGAACTTGCTGATTCGATGTGGAGAGGTATAGGGGTTATTAAAAACAGCGGGTTAAAAATCAGAAAGCAGTATAAATATTTAGATGCATCGGAGCGTTTTGGGTTACGTCCTTCAGATAAATCGGAGATTGATGGTTGTAAGTGCGGTGAGGTTTTAAAAGGGAAGATTTTACCAAATATGTGTGGTTTGTTTGGTTTGGCGTGTAGCCCTGAAAATCCAGTTGGTCCTTGCATGGTATCTTCGGAAGGGGCTTGCGCTGCATATTACAAATATGAAATCTGAATGCTTAATGATTAAAAGGGGATATATGATTTCTACAACAATGAAGCTTGGCGGTGGCGGTAAGGCCACTAATGACTTTATAAAAAATTATATTATAAAATATTTTGGCAATGTTTATTTAAATGAGTTGAGAGATGCATCTAAATTAATGATTAATGGGAATATCTCTTTTACCACGGATTCATTTGTAGTAAAACCAGAGTTTTTCCCGGGCGGTGACATAGGTAAATTAGCTGTGTATGGCACTTGCAATGATTTGGCTGTAAGCGGTGCCAAGCCTAAATTTCTGTCTCTTTCTCTTATTGTCTCTGAAGGTTATAGTCTTGAAAAACTCGACAAAATATTAAATTCAATTAAGCATGCAGTGGAAGAGATAGATGTAAAGATTGTTTGCGGTGATACTAAAGTAGTGGAGAGAAGTGAAGAGCCTTCTATATTTATTAATACAACAGGAATTGGTGAGCTTGCAGTTGACCTAAACAATTATAATAAAATCAACATAGGTGATAAGGTAATAATTACTTCAGACATTGCAAGGCATGGGCTCGCTGTGCTATCCGAAAGGAATGAACTTAACGTAGATACAGAAATAATAAGTGATTGTTGTAACTTGTATAAAATATTTGAACATGTTGGCTACGACGGGATAAAGTTTGCAAGAGATGCCACCCGCGGGGGGGTTGCAGCAGTATTAAACGAGATTAAAGAGCATTGTAATAAAGGATTTTTGATTGAAGAGGATAGAATGCCTATTGAAGAGTCTGTTAAGTATTTATGTGAATTTTTAGGGTTTGATATGCTGGAAATTGCCAACGAAGGGGTTGCTGTTTTAATTTGTGAAAATGATAGAGCCGATGAAATTGTTCTAAAACTTAAAGAGCTTGAAATTGCTAAAAATGCAAGCGTAGTTGGTGAGGTCACAGATTGTGAAAAAGTTCTTTTAAAGAATATTTATGGGGGTTTAAGAGTTGTTGAGATGCCTGATGGTAATCTTTTGCCTCGTATTTGTTAGTTTGCTTTACGGTTGTTTAAAAAATAATTACAATATTATTGATGCGAAATGCGGTACTTGCCACAAAAGTGATATAGTTTACTTGAAAAGCAGAAGTGAGTCAGATTGGCAAAGGATTATTTATGCTATGAAATTGAGAGGATTAGTTATCACTAATAATGAAGAAGCGGCAGTTTTTAAAGTATTAAAGGATAAAAAACTTATAACCTATTGAAAAAGTGTTGCCAAAATTTAAAATAGTGCTAAACTTTGGTATGATTGCTAAAATTGACTGGGAAAAGATGAACGGGCTTGTTCCTGTGGTAGTTCAAGACGTTGTTGATAAAGAGGTGCTGATGCAAGCTTATGCAGATGAGCAGGCACTAAAGCTGACTTTGGAGACAGGTTTTGCGCATTATTATTCCAGAAGCAGAAAATCTATATGGAAGAAAGGGGAAACATCTGGGCATTTACAGAAAATAAATAAAATTTATTTGGATTGCGATGGGGATTGCTTGCTTTATATTGTAGAGCAAATTGGCCCAGCCTGCCACACCGGTAAAAAAACTTGTTTTTTTAATGAAATATATTAGGTGGGGACTATGTTTGGAAAAAAAGAAAATTTGATTGGTATTGATATCGGTAGCTACTCTGTTAAAGTACTTGAGCTTAAGAGTAAAAAAGTCGGCTATGTTTTAAAGGGGATTTCTGAGGTAGTACTGCCTGAAGATGTTATTTCTGAGGGGAGTATAGTTGACTATGCTGAGGTTACAAGGTGTGTCAGAGAGGCATTTCAGAAAGGGAACTTTAGTCATAAAAAGGTGGCATCAGCGCTAAAAGGGACCGGAATTATTGCCAAAAAAGTTACCTTATCTATTGATGATGAAAAGCAGTTTCAGGAAACATTCAGATGGGAGGCAGAGCAGTATATAGGGAAAAAAGATCTTGATGATTATAATGTTGACTATGAAATAGTTGGAAATGTTAAGCAGGGTGAAAATGTTGATGTAGTAATTGCGGTGGCAAGAAAAGATTTAATTATGGATATATCTTCAGTTTTGGAGTCTGCTGGCTTAAAGCCTTCTGTTATCGACCTTTCTATATTTTCACTGATAAATGCTTTTGAAGTAAACTATGGAGTGGAAGAGGAAGTAGTTGCGATTGTTGATATTGGCAATTCTTCAACGCAGATAATATTTGTTAAAAATGGGGTTTATGAATTCTCCCGTGAAGTTGATTTCGCTGGGAAAAATTGTATAGAAATGATTCAAAAAAATATGGGCGTTACTCGAGAGGATGCAACTGCAAAGTTGTTTGATATAGAGTCTATCGAATATGATGAAGAGTTGCAAAGCGTTATAAAGGATTTTGGCCGTCAACTGGCTATGGAGGTTAAAAACTCCATAAGTATGCTACTTACAAGTGGTCAGTTGAAGACAAGTAGATGTTATATTTGTGGCGGTGGCTCAGCTATTTACGGCCTTAAGGACATTTTGGAGCAGACTCTTGATATGAACGTCAGTCAATTTAATCCTTTTGCAAATATAGATATTGATAAGAGTTTGGATATGGAATTTATAAATAATAATTTATATAAATTTAACTGTGCTTTAGGGCTTGCCCTAAGGAAGGTGGATGATAAATGATAAGGATTAATTTACTTGCCTCAAAAAAGAGAAAGAAACTCAACAAGGGTATTTACGAATTAATACTCTTTTTGATGATTGTTGGCTTTTTGGTGGCTTCCTGCTTTATAATCAATTCATCTTTGGATAATCAGATTCTTATTGCAAAAAATGAGGTCAGTAAGCTTGATAGAGAGTACAAACGTTTAAGTAAAATTAAGAAAGAAGTCGATGGATTTAAAAAGAGAAAAGAGGAATTGCAAAAGAAAATTGATTTGGTAAAGAGATTAAAGCAGGGGCAAAAGGGTTATTATGAGATATTACGTAATCTCGAGTACGCCATGCCTGAGGACGTATGGATATCTAAATTCGATTTTCAGGGTGATAGTGTTAATTTGAACGGTTCATCCCTTAGGACAGCCTCAGTAAATGAATTTATACTTAATCTTTATGCCACTAAAATGTTTGACAATATTGATCTTAAGGTTGTCAAAAAGGTAACTGTGGAAAATATGGATATAAATGACTTTAATATCACCGCAAAAATAAAGATAGGTGGATGATATGTTGGATAAATTGTTTAAGATACCGTTTAAATTTCGAATAATTGTAGAAGTTTTGATACTTCTGATTATTTCAGGTGTTTATTACTACTTTTACTATACACCAAAAATTGAAGAGATTAACAAGCTTGCTAAAGAATATGACAGCTTGGTAATCAAGGTTTCTCAGCTTAAACCATTTGAGCTGAGCTACGATAAGTTTAAAAAAGAGGTTGAGCTTTTGGAAGACCAATTTCAGACCGTCTTAAAAATATTGCCTAACGAGAAAGATTTTAATGTTTTGTATGATGAAGTTGTAGGGTTGGCCGAAAAAAGCGGGGTGAAAGTGACTCTGTTTCAGCCTGGCGGCGAAAGCAGAGTAGATGAGTTTCACTCAAGAGTTAATTTCAGTATGAACTTTCAGACATCATATGTGGAATTTATAAATTATTTATACAGGCTTAATTATCTTGATAAAATAATTAACCTCAATTCATTTTCAATAGCTCCTCAAAAAGATAAAGATGGTGCTTTGACATTGAATGTAAAAGCTTCATTGAATTCTTACAGGTTCAACGTACCTAAGGAGGGGAACTAATGAATGTTAAAAAAGTAGCTTTTTTACTGTTAATATTGCTTATTTTTGGTTGTGACCAATTAATTCCCAAAATCGATTTTGATAAAAGGGGTGCAAAAAAGCAAAATCAAGCCTATAGAAGTTGATAGTACGGCTATCGTCGCTCAAGGTGAGGAATTGAAAAAGCTCTTTGAAAGTCAGTATAAACCCCTTGATTACAAAAATAAGAAAAATCCTTTTGTGTCAGTTATTGATGTATATAAGGAAAATTTGTCAAGCAGTGCTTCCGGCGGGGATAACCCGCTTGAGAGTGTAGAGCTTGATCAGATAAAATTAACCGGATCACTCAGCGGCGAAGTTGGAAATGTCGCTGTTGTTCAAGTCGGACAGCAGGTGTTTTATGTTAAAGAAGGGGATAAAATAGGTAAAAATAGTGGTGTGATAATAAATATTACAACTGATACAATGAAGGTAAGACAGGTTGAATCAGATATTTTTGGTAATATCAGAACAGTTATTAAGGAGATTAAGTTGGTAAATAAGGAGGAAAATTTATGAGAATTTATAAATTATTTGTAGTTGCAGTTTCGCTTATTTTGATAATTGCCTGTGCTTCAAAGAAGGAGCAGGCAGGCAATATGATTTTGCAAAAAAAGATTAAAGCTATTTCTGTTGAGAAGTCGGCTGAAGGGAAATATGTATTAAATTTGACAGGCGACAATAGCGTAAAATACAAGATTTATTATTCTAAGTCTCCTTATAAGCTAACCGTTTTGGCTGCTGATTCCTTATTTAGTGAAGAAGCAATGAAGTATAGTTATAACGATGAGATTATCACAAAAACTGCTGCATTTATTTCTGAGCAAGGGGCTACTTTAGAGGTCTACCTTAATAGTGATGCTAATTACACCTTCGATGAAAAAGATGGTAACTTAAAGGTTGATTTACAAGTAGTTAAGTCTGAAATTAAAGATTTAGGTGACGCAGGTATAGAGTTTAACTCGGCTGAGTTTGAGAATGTAGAGCTTGGAAAGAATGTTTTAAATATATCAAACCTTTCTGATGACAACAATTTACTTTTAAAGATTGGCTTAGATGGTGTTGTAAAATACGATTTTGGTTACCTGAATGACAAATTGCTTTACATAGATATATTTGATGTTACCAGTCAGATTACTGAGAAGACACTGTCAGGAAAAGGGATAGTAAGAAGAATAAAGATTGGCAGTTATTACCCTCCTCAAAAAGTCAGATTCTTAGTTGATATAAATATGTCAAACCCTGTTTTTGCAGGTCAAAATGGCAAATATCTTATTTTGTCAAATGAAGTTACTAATGTTCCGAGAGATGACAAGTATATAACCAGTATAGAGTCTATAGCAGTAAAAAAGTACCAAAGTATAATAATCAAACTTACCGGTAATCCGGTTTATACTAAAAAAGTTGTCAATGGCAACCTCGTGTTGGAGTTTGGAAAAGGATTTAAAGCCCTAAAAAGTGTAAAAAATACAATGGCTTTTGCTAACCTGCCGTTTAGAAAAGTTACTGTAGGTAAAATAGATGATAAACTTTCTATTATAGTTGTGCCTAACGGTGAAATATATGCAAAGGTTGAGAAAGTGCCTGAAGGTGTAATGATAAGCGGTAGTTTTAATAACTTCTCCAAGGCTGAGGACGTGCTAAAAGCACAAGAGATACAAGAAACTGCTAAGAAAGAAGATAAAGGTGTTAAGACTTACGATAAGAAAGAGCTTGTCAGCTTAAGTATTAAAGATATGGATGTAAGGGAGGCGATCAGACTTATCTATTTTGGCCGCAATAAAAATATAGTATTTGGTAACGAAGTGAAGGGTAATGTAAGCCTTTTTGTTAAGAATGTTCACTACCAAAAAGCATTGGATATTATCTATCAGGAAAATAATCTTATTGAGATCGATGAAGACAATGTTGTTTGGGTTATTAGCAAAGCGAGAAAAGATGAAATAGAGTCCAAAAAACTTCAGGACATTAAGGCAGCTCAACAAAAGCAGGAGCTTGAGCCGTTAGTAACTGAAATTATCCCTGTTAACTATTCAGCTGCAAGTGACTACAAAGGGGTTTTAGACTCTGTATTGTCTGCGAGAGGGAAATTACAGATTGAAAACAGAACGAATAGCTTTGTAATTACAGATACAAAGGAGAATATAGAAAAAGCTAAGAATCTCTTAGTGGAAATAGATAAACCGACACCTCAAGTGACAATTGAGGCAAGGATAGTTGAGGTTTACGATTCCAATAATACTAATTTAGGTATTCAGTGGGGTGGACAGGTTAATAACAGCACTACCGCATATAATTTTCCGGCTACAGTAGGTTTGCAGGGGAACACAGGTGCTACAAGCCCTTCTGGAAATGGATATTTAGTAAATTTGCCGGTCGCATCACCTGCTGGTGCTTTTGCATTATCTTTAGGTAATTTGTCAAAGACGTTTGCTCTTGATGTGGCACTGTCTGCACTTGAGTCAAGAAACAAAGCTAAGACAATTTCAAGCCCAAGAATTACTACTCTTGACAACGAAGAGGCAGAAATAAAAAGCGGTGGTACGGCAGTAATAGTGCCTACTGGTGATAACACAGCTACTCAAGAGATTGATGTAGGTATAAAATTAAAAGTTAAGCCTCATATTACAGCAAACAAAATGGTTTATATGGAAATAGAGGTGGAGAAAAGCTCGCTTGGTTCAGTAACTGGAAATACAGCAACTACCGAAGAGAAAAAAGCAAAGACACAGGTACTTCTGGCTAATGGGGATACAACTGTAATCGGAGGAATTTATGAGGATGAGCAATCTGTGATTACTCAACAGGTCCCTGGGCTTGGAAATATACCTATTTTAGGATGGTTATTTAAGTCAAGAAGCAATATATCCTCTAAAAAAGAATTGCTGGTATTTTTGACGCCTAAGGTTGTAGAAAGATAGGAGATTGATGAAAATTTTTCTCATAGCGGGTGAAGAGTCCGCAGATATTCATGGCAGCAATATGATCCGCCATTTAAAGAAAATGGCGGATTTTTCTTTGTATGGCACGGGTGGCACCAGACTTAAAAGTTTGGGGCAAGAACAGTATTTTGATATCAATCAAATGACAATCATAGGACTTGATGAAATCTTAAAGAAGTCTTCTTTGATTTTCAATATGTTTAAAACGTTAAAAAATAAGCTGATCGAGAAAAATCCTGATTTGGTGATATTGATTGACTATCCAGGTTTTAACTTAAGATTTGCCAAGATAGCTAAAAAGCTGGGGTTTAAGGTTGCTTATTATATCGCACCTCAAGTCTGGGCATGGCACTATTCAAGAGTTAAAAAGATAAGGGAATATGTTGAACTTGTACTTTGTATTTTGCCTTTTGAAGAGGAGCTTTTTAAAAAAGAGGGGATAAACGCAAAATATGTGGGAAATCCGATTATTGATAATATCATGATTAAATATAAATCTAAGGCTGAGTTTAAAAAAGATTTTAGTTTGGACAAAAAAATCACAATAGGGATTTTACCTGGCAGCAGAAGAAAAGAGATAAACAATTTAATGCCTGAAATTATAAAAGCATACGAAACCTTAAAAGATAAATATGATTTTGTTTTAGCAAGAGCATCAAATGTAGATAAAAGTTTAATTGAACATTATACGCAAAATACATCAATTAAAGTTTTAGATGATAAAAATTATGATGTAATGAAATATTCAGACCTTTTATGGATATGTTCAGGGACTGCAACACTTGAGGCTGCAATATTACAGACACCTATGATTTTGTTATACAAAGTGGGTAAAATTACCGAGTTTTTAGGCAGAATTGTAATAAAGACGAATTTTATCGGTTTGCCTAATATTATTGCTGATAAACAGATTATACCGGAGTTGATACAGGGAGAAATGAATAGTGATAATATATTGCATCATACTAATCAGATATTGAAAAATGAGATAAATATAAAAGACGATTTAAAACAACTGAGTAATTATTTCCTAAACCTAAACCCTTCCGAAAATGCTGCAAAGGAAATATATTCCCTGCTTGTGAAATAGATTCATAACATCCTGATAAACATATAAAAAACAAAACAGTATTGTTGGCACAGTATTTTCTATATGCACCGTGGAGGTGCTCTATGAACAGTAATATAGTACAAAATATTCCTATAGCTTCAAAAGAGTATAAATTGAGAGATTTTAAACATTCTGGGGCAGATGGAGAAAGTTTTAATCTAATATTAAAAGACAATATCAAAACAGAAAAAAAAGCTGTTCAGGAAAATAATTTAATTGTGGCTTTAAATGTCTTGGTAGCAAATATAGTAAATGCAAATAATGAAATAAGTTCCATAAAGGATTTGGGGTTTTTGCCGGAAAATATTAGTCAAAATTCCGAATTTGTAGAAGAGCTCAGCATACTTACCGGGCTGGATAAATCAACTATTGAAAAGTTACTAACATCGCTTGCAGATGACAAAAAAAGGCAAGATGCGGCAGGGGATTTTTTGAATAAAGGTGCTGATTTTGATATATTGAGTGAAAAAAAGGAACTTTTGAAAAACAATATAAATATTGAAAATATTAAGGTAGAAAGCCTGGAAGACAAATTAGAAAAATTATTGAGCAAGGTATTGTTGAAAAATGATAAAGTCGCCGATAATGTTAAAAGTATGCTGGCAAATTTTGACAGTGAATTAGAAAGTGATGGCATTACAAGATTAAAAACCTTTCAAGTATCTGATGAAATAAAAAGTATATTTTCTAAGGAAAATGATATTTCAAATATTGTAATCAATAATAACAAGATGCAGACTCCTGCCCATCAACCAATAATAAACATGAACTCTCCCACAAAGGTTAATGACTTAATTGAAATTATAGAATTTATAAAAAGTGGCGAGTCTAAGAAAATGACGGTGAAATTGGAGCCAGATTTTTTGGGGAAGATGAATATTCATCTCACTGAAAATGCAGGTAAAATTACTGCGAAAATTTTTGTGGAGCAAGAGGTGGTCAAACATTTCTTAGTTGCCAATATGGATTCCATAAAGCAGCAGTTGAACGACAAAGGGATAGTTATAGACAATATGGACTTTATGTTTATGGGTGATCATCATAATCAGCAAGAGTTTAAAGAAGCAAAAAATCAAAATAGTAATCACTTTAAAACAGGTGTTAAAGTTGAGCAGCATGAAATAATCGAAAAAGATAAGTCAGTCAGCGGTATATATGCTTAAGGGTACAATAGGAGGAAATTATGTTAACTTCAACTGAAGTGTCAAGCCAATATGGAACAACAAGCTCAACAAGGGCTGAGCCAAAAAAAGAGCTGAATAAAGATGATTTTTTAAATTTGATGGTTACACAGCTTAAAAATCAAGACCCTCTAAACCCTTTGGATAATAATGAATTTATCAGTCAGACTACTCAATTTTCATCCCTTGAACAGTTAATTAATATTGGAGAAAGTATTAAAGAGTTAGCTGAAAGTCAAACCAATGGCAGTATGAATAATAACTTGTACTCAGCGTCAAACTTTATTGGCAAAGAAGTGAAATATTTCAGTGATACAATAAACTTAAATGATGACGGTACTTTGATTGGTTATGAGCTTGATGATATACCAGCAAGTTTGTCACTAAAGATAATAGATGAAAACGGTAATGCGGTTGCAGATATAGTTCCTTCTTCGACATCATACGGGATGAATGAGATTAATTGGGACGGATTAAATGCAAGTGGAGATAAGCTTCCAAATGGTAAGTATAAAGTTGTAATAGATGCTTTAGATGCCTCAGGCAGCCAAATCCATTACAGAACATATACCAGTGGAATAGCAAGTGGGGTGAGCATGCTTAATGGTAATCTGAAATTTAGTGTAGATAGTAATGAAGTATCTTCAGACAGTATCTTTGCTGTGTATGAAAATAAGTAATTAGGAGGCATATATGTTAAGGTCGCTTTATGCAGGTGTAACAGGTTTGCAACAACATCAAAAAAGCATGGATGTGGTTGGTAATAATATAGCCAATGTAAACACGGTTGGATATAAAGGGAGCAGGGTAGTATTTTCCGATTTGATGAGTCAGACTTTGTCTGTGGCAAAAGCTCCGGGTGATGGTACCGGTGGTGTAAATGCCAAACAGATCGGTTTGGGTAGTAAACTTGGAGCTATTGACGTTAACTTTAATCAAGGCACATTACAGACCACAGGGGTGACTACCGACCTTGCTCTTCAAGGTGATGGCTTTTTTGTGGTAAAATCTTCAAACACAGAGCAGGCTTATTACACAAGAGCAGGCAATTTTACATTTGACAAAAATGGTTATTTGGTGACGCCATCCGGTTTGATAGTACAAGGGTGGATGAGAGATTTGGAGACCAATACCCTTTCGGCAAATGGGCCTGCTGGCGATATAAGGATAGATGAAGGTTACAAGGTAATTGAGCCGAGAGCCACTACGGAAGTTAAGGTTGCAGGTAATTTAAGTACCGAAGCAAGTCCTACAATTTTATCTTATCAAACACTGCTATCTTCACTTGATGATGCTGATACCGACTTGAGCAATACATTTGGCTATGGCGGTGAAAGGTTTAGCATGCTTACAGGGGAGACTATTAGGATAAAAGCCGATGCAAATCTTAATACACAAGTCAGCAACTTATACAATGAGATTGATCAAGATTTGGGACTCGCGGGCTCTACTATTCAAATATTTGCAAACGGCAGTTCAGGCAGTGTAAATATAGCATCAACAGATACTTTGAGCGACGTTATTACAAAGATTAATAATGAATTTTCAACACTAAGTGCCAGTCTTACATTAGGGCTTAGCTCAAATGGTATACTGCAACTTTCAGGTACCGGTACTGTCAGCTTTGCCGGTGGTACCAGATTTATTAACTATTTAAGCGAAATAGACGGGACATTAAATAGTGAAACAAAATTAGCAAATACAAAGCTTATTGCTGAGAAAGAGCTTGTATATGGTGAAGATATAAAAGAGATAGGACAGATGATAGATGAGATAAATGCTCTCATTCAAAATAACATATCCTCAGGCTTTCAAGCAACATTTGATTCAACAACTGGGAAAATATCTTATGATAATACTGGTGGCTCAGATGGTATCACAGGTTTTACAATAGAAAAATCATTTTCAAGCGATGTTTTTAGCAAGACTTTTGACACATTTGACAGGCTAACCACCGGAGCAAACACTACTTCTGAAACCGTATTCAGATATGCAAAAGATACGGATACATTAGACACACTCTATTCCGAGACGGGGGAATATTTAAATATAAGCACTTTTCCGCTTGAAGTAAGTGCAGTAGTCGGCGGTGTGGATGTAGCTGCTCAAACTGTTCAGACAACTGACACTTTACAAGATTTGATGGCAGTTATCGAAAATGAAGTATTGGGTTTTAGAGATGATACTACGGGATTAGATTTTGTGTCTCTGGAAAACGGTGTAATAACAGTTAAGGGGGAAAAAGGTATCCCTAACAGCATTGATAATCTTGTTATAAAAAATGGTGACAATACGACTTTCAATAATTATATGCAGTATAGTATCGTTCAAAATGCGGATGGCGGTCAACTTATAACAAGTCAATCTATTTACGACTCACAGGGGAATGAGCACATTATTAATTATCAGTTTGATTTGTATGATGAAAGCAGAAATATTTGGAAACTTTCCGTTGTGCCGGCAGTCAGTGATGAAAATGTTGTCCTAAAAAATGGTCAAAATGTTCTTGATAACCTATATTTGCAATTTAATCCGGATGGCTCCTTTAATAAATATATGTCGATAGATTTAGCTGGTAATGAAACGGTTATTACAAATGCAGTTTTTGATTTGGTGCATAATACAGGTGCTTACACTGTTTCAGATGTTAATATAAGACTTGGAACCACTGATAACTTTGACGGCTTAACATTAACCTCACGACCAACTACAATCACCCAACTTGAGCAAGACGGTTATAAACAGGGGACACTTGAGGGTTTAAGTATCAATAGAAGCGGTGAAATATTAGGTACTTATGACAATGGTGAGGTTATTGAGATAGGGATAGTCGGTATTGCAAGATTTAATAATAATGAAGGCTTATTAAAAATGGGTGATTCACTTTTTGCTGAAACTGTAAACTCAGGTACAGCTGTTATGGGTAAAGCCGGTTTAGGTGGAAGAGGGGTTGTTGAAGCAGGAGCCCTTGAAAATTCAAATGTTGATTTAGCACAGGAATTTGTTACAATGATAACCACACAAAGGGGTTATCAGGCAAATTCAAGGGTGATAACCACAAGTGATGAGATGCTGCAAGAATTAATGAGTTTGAAAAGGTAAAATAAATTAAAGAAAACTATTTGAATTGTCGATAAGATAGATTATAATATGTTGGCAGGTAAGGCTAAACCTTTATCTGCCAATTTAAAATTTTAAAAGCTACAGAGAAAGGTTCAGGAGACTTTATGGATATTGCTACGCTGATAGGTATTATTCTTGCATATATTCTTGTTTTTGCTGCTCTTTTAATGGGCCCCGGTGTAGGGGTTTATATTGATATCCCTTCAGTGCTTATCGTAATTGGGGGTACGGCTGGTATCATTCTGATGAGTTGGCCTCTTAATAAGGTTTTGAATGTTATGACAATCGTTATGAAAACTTTTCTGTTTAAACTGGAAAGTCCGGCTGATTTGATTGGAAAATTAGTGGATTTTTCTCAACGGGCAAGAAGGGATGGTATTTTAGCCCTTGAATCAGCTGAAGATGAGATTAATGATGAATTTTTAAAAAAGGGGATAAGGCTTGCAGTTGACGGCACTGAGCCTGAGGTTATTAGAACAATTCTTGAGACTGACCTTTCATATATGCAAGAGAGACACAAAGAGGGTGCGGCAATTTTAACGAGTATGTCAACTTTTGCTCCGGCTATGGGGATGATTGGTACGTTAATCGGTTTGGTTGCAATGTTACAGACAATGAGTGATCCAAGCTCAATTGGTCCTGCGATGGCTGTTGCACTTTTGACAACATTTTATGGTGCTATTATTGCAAACCTTTTTGCAGCACCTCTGGCTGAGAAGTTAAAAACCAGATCAGCTGAGGAGACTATGTTAAGAGAGATTATGATAGCAGGTATTATGGCTATTCAGGCAGGAGATAACCCAAGGATAGTTGAACAGAAATTAAATGCATACTTACCGCCAAAATTAAGGGTATCACAGTTTGATAAATAAGAGGGTATATGGCTGATAAAAAATGTCCTGAATGTAAAGCCGGTGCTCCGGAGTGGATGGTTACCTTTTCCGATATGACTACGTTGCTTTTGACATTTTTTGTTTTACTTCTTTCTATGGCTTCTCTTGACCAAAAGAAGATAAAAGAGGCTTTGGGTTCTTTGCAGGGCGCTTTGGGAGTCCTTGAAGCTGGACAAAAATCTGAGATGGGTAAAGAAGAAATTTTGTCAAGGATGGACTTTGTTTCCAAAGCAAAACAAACAGAAAGTAGATTATTAAGCGGAGTTAGAAATTATATAGAGCAGGCAAATTTGTCTTCGACTATTTCTGTTGTCAAAACAGAAAAAGGGATTTCAGTCAGGATAATGGATTCTATACTATTTGGTCCTGGTGATGCAGATTTGCAGGATGCTGCAAAACCTATTTTGGAAAAGTTGGCAGGTGTAATAAAAGATTCTCCTTACAATATAATGGTTGAAGGGCATACGGATGATATCCCTATATCAACTCCACGCTTTCCCTCAAATTGGGAGCTTTCTACAGCAAGGGCAGTAAGCGTGGCAAAATATTTTATATCTGTCGGGGTAAAGCCTGATATCTTATCTGTGGCAGGTTATGCACAGTATCATCCGGTTGTGCCTAATATCACTCCTGAGAATAGAGCTAAAAATAGAAGAGTTGAAATAAATTTTGTAAGCCCTGAGCTTGCTGAAGCAAATAAAAATATTTTTGAAGATACAGAATCCGGAGGGTTATAATGGCAGAAGAAAAAGAAGTTACTGAACAGGAACAGCCGAAAAAGAAATCTAAGTTTAAGCTAATATTAATTATTTTAATTGTTTTGGTACTTGCAGGTGGTGGAGCAGCTGCTTATTTTTTAATTTTTGCTAAAAAGCCTGCTGATACAAATGCAGAGCAAATTGCTGCAGGCACTGCACCTAAAAAACCAAAAGCTGATGCTTCTACGATCGGTCCATTGTACTCTTTTGATAGCTTTATTGTTAATTTGGCTGACCCGGGTGGTACAAGATATCTGAAGGTTAGTATGCAAGCGGAGCTTGATTCAGATAAATTGGCTGATGAGATAGAAAAAAGAAAGCCTCAAATAAGAGATATAATATTAACAGTACTCTCTTCGAAAACCTACGCGGAAGTCAGCACAGCGCAGGGGAAGTTGGCCTTAAAGCAGGAGATAATGAGAAGAATAAATTTAACTTTGACCAGTGGAGCAATAAGAAGTATATATTTTACAGAATTTGTTTCACAATAGGGGTGATATGATAGATCTGGAAAATGTTTTAAACAGATACGGAAACGTCTTACTTAATGTTGATGTGGAATTGGGTAGAAAGTTGGTAAGTATTGGTGAAATGTTAAGTTGGGAAAACGGGACGATAATCAAATTATCCAAGACCTCCGGTGAATCTGTTGACTTTTTGGTAAATAAAAAACCTGTAGCCGTTGGAGAAGTAATGGTCATCGATGAAAAGTTTGCTATCAGGATAACTGATGTTTTGACAAAAGCAATACTTTTTGAATTAAGTAAAGATGGGTTGTATGATTAAAAAGGTAATACTTTTTTTACTTTTTTCAGTTTTTGCTTTTACTTCACAATATAAGCTTGACCTTAGTGATGACCATATAAAGCTTGTTATTCCTGCAAACTCTAACTTATTTGTGTCTGATTCTTTGCAAGAAAATGTATATTCTCTTGTACTAAAAGGGAATATTTCTGTGAATGAGGATATTTGGGGGTATAACATATCAAAAATCACTTCTCAGTATGACGGGAAAAATACAAAATTGGATTTTTATTTTGAAAAAAAAGGGTTAAAGCCAGAAATAGAATATAAAGACGGAAAAATGGAAATTGATTTTATATTTTCAAGTGTGCCAACTAAAGAAAAAAGTGTATACTTGAGAATGTTTTTAGGCATACTGATAATTCTTGTCTTGATTCTGGTACTTTATTGGTTTTTAAAGCTTATGCTAAAAAGAAATATCTCTTCTGATATACCTGGGATAGGTAGGCTACTTGGAAAAGTGGATATTATGCCTGGCAAAACGCTTGCGTTTTATGAGTTACTTAATACTATTTATCTTGTTGGTATTACTACTGATAATATTACTTTGTTAGATAAAATTGAGGATGAAATAGTGTGTGATAGGATAAAGGAAGGATTTTCAAGAAAAAAAGACTTCTCAAGTTATTTAAAGTTTTTTGGAAAAGAGATAGATAGCACTGAAATTGATATGACGCAAGAAATTATTAAAGAGAAGGTGGAAAAATTAAAAAGAAAATAGTATTTTTTCTTCTTTTCTGTTTACCTATTTTTGCCTTGGCTGCTGATTCTATACCTTTGCCTACAATCAATATAGGTGTAGGGCAGGCTCAATCACCTCAAGACGTATCTGTAACTTTACAAATAATTTTTTTACTAACTATTCTTTCACTTGCTCCTGCTATTCTAATTTTGCTTACATCTTTTACAAGAATTATAATTGTATTTTCCTTTCTAAGGAATGCAATGGGGACACAGCAAATGCCTCCAAATCAAGTATTGGTTGGCCTTGCTCTCTTTTTGACATTTTTTATAATGTCACCTGTATTTACTGAAATTAATGAAAAGGCACTTGCTCCTTATTTAAATAATAAGGTTAACTTTACAACCGCTTTGGCGGAGGCTAAGAAGCCTTTGCGGAAATTTCTTTTGTCAAATACAAGAAAGAAAGATGTCCTAATGTTTTTGGAGATTTCAAAATATGAAAGGCCGAAGACCGCTGATGATATCCCTGACCTTGTATTAGTTCCCGCTTTTGTGGTAAGTGAGATACAGACTGCATTTGAGATGGGTTTTTTACTATTTTTGCCGTTTTTAATAATAGATTTTGTAGTGGCCAGTGTTTTATTGTCTATGGGGATGATGATGTTGCCACCTGTTATGATTTCTTTGCCATTTAAAATTTTGCTTTTTGTCCTTGTTGATGGGTGGTCTTTGATAATCGGTTCAATAATAAAGAGCTTTATGTAAGGAGGGGTTATGTCTCCTGATTTTGTAGTAAGTATTACGACCAAGGCCCTTGAGATTTCACTGCTTGTAGCTGCTCCTATGCTTTTGTTTGGACTTGCTGCCGGTCTTATAATAAGTATCTTTCAGGCAGTAACTCAGATACAGGAGATGACGCTGACTTTTATCCCCAAAATTTTAGCGGTTGTTGCAGGTCTTATTATATTTTTCCCATGGATGATGGATATGGTTATAAATTTTACCGTTAATCTTTTTATGAACTTAAATCAGTATATCGGGAAATAAAAAAGGGGGCAAATGCCCCCTTTGGAGATTTTAAGCTATTATATCAAAGCTTCTTGCTTTTTTACTCTCATCTTCTGCATAAAATAGACAATTGTTACAAGCACGATTGGTACTACTATAAAGAAGTATTTGTGGGCTTCGTCCGTATTTATGTGGAAGAAGTTTGAGATGATTGCCGGACGGTAGAAAAATAAACTTGAGGCCAAGAGTAAAATAGTTTCAAGTATGTTATTTTTTGTCACAAACCATCCCTGAACAGCACTTGCAAACATCAATGCACCAAGGGTTGCAATTATAAATATGAATATGCCGAAAGTCCATGATGTTATTCCGTCCAAGATTAAATCATGGTTAAATATAAACATGAATGGAATAATCGCTGTCCTGATATCATACATAAATCCTTGAACACCTGTTTTAATAGGAGGTGAATCCGCAATAGCTGCCGCGGCATAAGCTGCGAGCCCCACAGGTGGAGTATCGTCTGCCAATATTCCGAAGAAGAATACGAACATATGAGCTGCCATCAGCGGCACTATAAATCCGTATGATGTCCCAAGCTTAACTATCAAAGGAGCTGTTAATGAAGCCATAACAATATAATTGGCTGTTGTCGGAAGCCCCATACCAAGAAGTAAGCTTGCACCTGCAGTAACAAATAACAAAATGTAAATATTTCCATTAGCGATAGTATCGACAATTTCATTTACCATTCCGCCGATACCAAGTGATACCATTCCAACGACCACGCCCGCAGAAGCCGTAGCAAGAGCAACTCCAACCATACTTTTTGCTCCGGTAACGAATCCGTCAAATGTGAGCTTGACAGAGTTTATTATTCCATCTTTAAGGCTGGTATTATTTGAAAGTGCATTTTTAATTTCCTGGTAAAAAATTACTACTATAAGTAATAGTACAGTCCTATAAGCAGCCATTTGTGGCGTATGTCTTAATACCACGAGTTCAACTAGTAACCAAGTAATAGGAATAAGATAATGTATTCCTGATAAAAGAGTTTTCATAAAACCAGGCAATTTATCTTTAGGCAAACCTTGTATTCCAAGTTTGCATGCTTCAAGGTGTGTAATATATAAAAGTGCAAGGTAAGAAGTAAAGGCAGGAATTATTGCCGCTTTTACTACCTGAATGTAAGGCACATTTACATATTCTGCAATAATAAACGCAGCTGCACCCATTATAGGTGGCATAAGCTGACCATTTGTACTTGCTGCAACTTCAACAGCTGCAGCTTTTTCACCAGGGTAACCAACACTTTTCATAAGGGGTATTGTGAAGGTTCCAGTAGTAACTACGTTAGCAATACTTGAGCCTGAAACCATTCCGCTAAGACCACTTGCTATTACGGCTGCCTTTGCAGGGCCACCTCTGAAACCACCCAAAAGTGATACGGCAAGGTCTATAAAGTATTTTCCTGCCCCTGCTTTGTCAAGCATTGCTCCCATCAATACGAAAAGGAACACAATATTAGCAGATACACCAATAGGTATTCCGAAAATACCTTCCGTAGAAAGGGCAATTTGGTTAATATATTTTGTTATAGATACGTTTTTAAAGGCGATTAAATCAGGCATACTTTCTGCGAAAAAACCGTACAAAGAGAAAACTAAAGCAATGATTGCAAGCGGTGTACCGATTGATCTTCTTGTTGCTTCGAGCGTTAAAGCAATGATGAGCAGACCTATAACAATATCCCTTTGAATAGGTGTCCCTGAACGCACTGAAAGACCTTGCCAGTCCCAAATAAGATATGTGGCACACACAACACCTGCAATTGCAAAAATATAGTCAGGTATGGCTATTTTATCCATTGGAGAAATGGCTTTAGTGAAAGATGATTTTGGATATTTGAAAATAGGCAAACTTAAATAGGCAAGTGCCAAAGCAAATGCCAAGTGTATAGATCTTACAAATGTACTGTTTAAGACGAGCACACTTGGTAAAAGCATCTGAAAAATAGTCCATGAAAGGGCAACAAAATTGATGATATATTTTTCAAATTGCCTTACATCTCTAAGTTCACCGCTTTCTTCTTTAAGAAAGTCTTCAGCTGATTTTTCATATTTACTTACCATGATAATCCTCTTTTTGCTTTTATAAAAAAACAAAGCCCTCTTAGATTATAAGAGAGCTTTGCTGTATGTAGATATATTGCTTGATAATTACTTAAGAAGAGCTGGGTTTACATACTTAAGAAGTCCAGCTTCCTTATAGTATTTAATTGCACCAGGGTGAAGTGGAGCTGAAAGTCCCTGAAGCATATCTTCTTTTGTTAATACAGAATAAGCAGGGTGTAATGTTTTAAACTCTTCAAAGTTTTCAAAAACTTCTTTGGTTACAGCATAAACTACATCTTCAGGCACATTTGCACTTGTTACAAGTGTGGCTTTTACACCTATAGTTGTAACAAATTCTGCATCAGCATTAGCTGCATTAGGATAATTTTTCATATCAATTTTGCCAACAGCGTAATATGGTTTTTCGGCAATGAGTTTCTGAACACCTTTACCTTCGATAGGCACTATGCTTACCTTAACTCTGCCTGATGTGGCTTCTTTAATGTTACCGTTAGGGTGACCAACTGTGTAGAAGAATCCGTCAATCCTTCCGTCCTGAATAAGGCCAGGCCCTTCGACAGCCTTTACATAAAATGGTACAACATCTTTTTCAGTTAAACCAACAGCTTCCAATACATCTTTTGAGTTTTGAAGCTGACCTGACCCAGGGTTACCAAGGTTGATTTTTTTACCTTTGATATCTGCAATAGTTTTGATGCCGCTGTCTACAGAAGCAATAAGTGTAATAGCTTCAGGGTGAATAGAAAATACAGACCTTAAATCTTTTTGAGGTTTACCCTCCCACTCAGCAAGGCCGTTATATGCCTGATACTGTCTGTCAGACTGAGCAATGCCGAACTCAAGGTTGCCACTTACAACTGCGTTAATGTTGAAAACAGAACCACCTGTTGATTCAACAGTAGCCTTAATGCCGTATTCTTTAGATTTTTGGTTTACCATCTTAGAAATTGCTCCGCCTGTAGGGTAATATACTCCGGTTACTCCACCTGTTCCGATTGTTACAAATGTTTTTGAATGAGCAGGTGCTACTACAAGAATAAAAGCAGCAAAAACTGCCAACAATGTTAGAAATTTTTTCATAAATTCCTCCTATAATATTTTGTTGTTACATTGTAGATGATATATAAAAAAGCATTTTATGTCAACGTTAAGTTAATTATTCATTTAAGGGAGTATTTGCTAAATAGTTAATATATAGTTTTAAAAAAAATACTCAAAAAAATATTATATTAGATATTAAGAAATAGTTAAAGTGTTCCCAAACTTTTTTAAACTAAATTTAATATTTACCAAATAATATTAGTCGATTTCTTTTAAGTTTACACAGAGCCTCTATTTTTAATTGCATTACTATTTGATATAATGAAACATAATTTTGTAAACAAACTACATTTTTAGTCCATTGGGATAAAAGCATAGCCCTGATTTTGATAACCGGCGATTGAAATATAGCCATTTTCAACTACATTTATGATATCATAGACTTCTTTAGGCTCAATCCCTCTAAAACCAAGTGCCACTGCACACTGCTCCAAAGTTACACCATATTTTTCTTTTAAGTTTAAAAGAGTAAAGTAAATTTTTTCTTTTGTTTTTATGTCATCTTTTTTTATATGGTCATTGTTTTTTGTCATGTAATCTGAAGCTTGCCCCCTGATTGCAACTACTGCTTTATATGTTGAGTATTTTGAGATCCCTTCGAGTGTTTTTTCTATAAGGTTAAGCCTTGTTAATAAAAGATTAGGGTTACCAACATTTACATCAAATATAACTTTTACCTCTTTCAAACCTTTTAATGAGGCAGGACTATTTTCGCTAACTGCAGGTAAACAATAAAATACCATAAAAGTAAAAGCGATGATAATGGAAAAGTATTTTTTCATAGGAATCCCCTTTCGTAAGTGTTTACATATATATATTATAGCATACCGAAAGGGGAAAGCAAGGTAATTGATTAAATTATAATGATTTAATTTTGACTATCTCTCCAATATAAAGTCTATGATAATCCTTTTTAGGATAAAGTTTGTCTAATTCAGCATCCAGAAAGTTGTTGGGATTGAAATCTGTGAAATAAAGTTTTTTACTAAATATGGCAAGGCTGCACTCATTATAATAAACAAAGTTGTCCTCAATAATCGGGTTAAGCCCTGATTCTTTGACTTTATCGATGTCACGGCCGGATTTTGAGCCGCATAGACTTAGAGTCTTTCTATATTCTTCTTCAAAAAAAGTAAGTGTAAAATTTCTTGTTTTTTCAATCAACTCATAGGTATATCTTGTTGGTCTTATTACAATATAAGCGACGTTTTTGTTCCACATTACACCGAAACCGCCCCAGCTTGCAGTCATTGGATTAATAATTCCATCACTGTTTGATGGGGTAATGAGCATCCACTTCTTGCCAATTGCTTCAAAAGCATTTTCCCTTAAATCTTCAGGTTTTATATTTTTAAACATATTGACCTCCATTTTTTTAACTATTTTATATGGCTTGGTATTTAAAAGTAAAGCTTTATTGTAAAAAAAATAATCCGATGTTAATATTTGCTAATTTTATTGAGAGGGATATTATGAAAATTTTTAAAAAATATCAAAAAAATATCAAAGAAGATATTAGCGAAGTTAAGACATCAAAGCTTGGCTATTTTTTATTAATTTTGATGGTAATTTTTGGTTTGACAGCAGGTAATACTATCTTGAGGGATTTGAGCCGAATACCTAAAAGACCTATCCCACCTTCTTATTGTATATCAGGGATTTCTAAATATTCCTTAAAGAATATCCAAACAATGCCTCGATGTAATTTTAATGAAATAGACAAAAAGTTTGAAATAGATAAAATATATCAAGAAATTTTGCCTGATTTATCAAAACTGGTAAATTTAAATAAACAGATATCAACAAACTATAGCCTTATTTCCAAGCAGCAGAATGAAAGAGATAAAATACTCAGAGAGTATGATGTATCACTGCAGGAAAAGATGGCAAAAGAACAAAAAATTATAGACAAAGATGATTTGAAGCTGAGAGTTACAAATATTGATAAAAATATAGAAGTCTTTAATGATGAGATTCGTAAGCTGACTGTTGAAAGGGATAATCTTGCAAACCTGCTTTCCTCAAAAGTAACAGAGTTGCAGTATA
Source organism: Deferribacteraceae bacterium V6Fe1 (assembly GCA_022813675.1). Lineage (GTDB taxonomy): Bacteria > Chrysiogenota > Deferribacteres > Deferribacterales > Deferrivibrionaceae > Deferrivibrio > Deferrivibrio metallireducens. The sequence goes on from CP063375.1 coordinate 1,295,418, forward strand.
GATATAACAACGCTCAGAAAAAATATGATAGAGATGTCAGTATTTATAAAGTTAAAATTTTCTTTATTCAATTTTTATTTGTACTGCCACTTTTTATCTTTGTTTTCAGATACTATCTAAAGCTCAAACGGGAAAACAGTAAATATACTATCATCTGGACGGCAATAAATATAACTGTCGCACTGCTACTTGCTAAGATATTGCTGATTTTTATTTGGATGATTTTACCTAAAAATATTTTTAAACTGATATTGAGTTTTATTAATAAAATTCCATTTATAAAATATGTTATATATTATGTTGCCATAGGAATTATTTTTAGTTTTTTTGGTGGCCTTGTATATTATATACAGAAAAAGATATTTTCGGTTAAGGCCGTTAGTTACAGAAGGTTTAAAAATAAAGAGTGCCCCGGGTGCGGATTTACAATCTATAAAGATTCATTATTTTGTCCAAATTGCGGGAATTCTCTCTATGAGATTTGTCCATCCTGCAATGAGGAAACGCTTAGAAATTTAAAATTTTGCCAAAAGTGCGGCTCGGAGAAATCGAGATAGGCTTGAATAATATTAATTAAACTAAATATGTTTGGCCTTTTGCCAATATTTTTCAAGTAACTCTATAGATGCTTCGTCAAAAGGGATGCCGTTTTTAGAAAGCTCATTTTCGATAAACTGAAAACGGCTCTTAAATTTTTCATTGGTTTTTTGCAGAGCATTGTCAGCATTTATATTTAGAAATCTTGAAAGGTTTAAGATAGAAAATAGTAAGTCACCCATCTCTTCTTCAATTTCATCAGGACTTTTGTGTTTTATTGCATCTTTAAACTCTTCAAACTCTTCCTCTACCTTTTTAAGACAATCCTCACTGTTTTCCCAATCAAAACCAACTTTTTTGGCTTTTTCTTGAAGTTTGTAGGCCTTTTGTATAGATGGCAAGCCTTTTGGGATACCGTCTAAGATAGATTTTCTATCCTTTTTTTCTTCACTCTTAATTTTTTCCCAATTAATAAGGACATCATCTACAGATTTTGTTTTCGTGTTACCAAATACGTGCGGGTGTCGTCTTACTAATTTTTCAGAAATAGTTTTCATTACATCATTAAGGGAAAAAAGATTTTCTTCCTTAGCAATTACTGAATGCATAATTACATGAAGCAGTAAATCTCCAAGCTCTTCCTTGATATTTTCTACATCTTTATTGTCAATTGCTTCTACAAGCTCAAAAGTTTCTTCAATAAGCTGGTCACGTAAGGAATATAGAGTCTGCTCCCTGTCCCAGGGGCAGCCGTCAGGGGCTCTTAATTTTTCAATAATTTTTACAAGCTTGTTAAACTCTTTTTCCATGAGGTCGATTATATGTTAAAAAATGTTTTTGAAAAGTGTTTTTTTGTGTTATAATTTTTATAAATTTAATTTTGGAGGATTTTGATGTCAATTAAGTTAAAAGTTATTATAGGCTCTATAATTGGAGTAATTCTTATTATTTTAGCGTCACTTTATTTTGATTACAGTATGCTCAGCCAATCTATTGAAAGTATGAAGGAAGAAAAGTTTCACAATATGAAACAAGCACTTGACAAAAATCTTGAAGATGAGATTCACACCCTTGAGATTACTACAAAACTTATTTCAGAAGATACAGTCGCAAATACGCTTTTTCTTACCGGGGACAGACAGGGTTTATACGAAAGATATAAGTCACTATTCAAAGACTTGAAAGAAAATTACGGGGTAAAGCAGTTTCAATATCATACGCCTCAGGCAGCTACATTTTTACGTTTTCATAAGCCTGAAAAATTTGGAGATGATTTAAGTGGGTTTAGAAAAACTGTCGTGGAATGTAACAAGTCCAAAAAGCCTGTTATTGGTCTTGAAGTTGGCAGGGCAGGCTTGGGGATTAGAGTAGTGTATCCTGTATTTTTAAACGGCTCACATATAGGAAGTATGGAACTTGGAGGCTCATATGAAGATATACTAAATGATATTAAGGATAGTTTTGATGTAGGGTTTGCGGTTGGTATTAATGAAGATATTTATAATTCTTTAATTAAAAAACCTATCGAAGGGCAGGTCAAAAAAGGAAACTTTGTATATAGAAAGCTTACAGAAGATATAAAAAAATATCTTGATAAAGTGGATGAGAATACAAGAAATATAGGGAATGTGTATTTTTACAGAATTCCTATTAAAGACTATTCAGGTGCAGTTATAGGGCAATTGCTTTTTTCTCATGATTTTAGCAAGGAAATACAAATGCATAAGTCTGCATTTTACAAAAAAATGGGAGTAATATTGCTATTAGGAATTCTTCTTATTGTTGGACTCACTTTTTTACTTACCGTTGCTTTAAAGCCCATAAAAACAATAACTAACATGCTAAGAAATATTTCAGAAGGTGAAGGGGATTTATCTCAAAGAATAGAGGTTAAATCCAAAGATGAAATAGCTGATTTGTCAAATTATTTTAATAAATTTATAGAAAATCTTGAAAATGACTTTTTGGATACAATGTATAAAATTTCAAACTCAATTGAAAAGAGTAACAGTCTGTATAACTCTCTTGTAAAAGTAAGTGATGTGGCTGAAAAAACAGGGGATATGGCAAATCAGGTGGCAACAGCCAGTGAAGAGATGAGCTCTACAATTATGGAGATTGCAAGGAGCGCTCAGGATTCAGCAAGCAAGGCACAGCAAACAGTTGAAGTGGCACAAAAAGGTGGTGAGATTATTGATCAGGTGGCAAATTATGCTGAATCTACAAAAGGCACCATTACAAACCTTAAGAATTCTATTGCCCAATTGACAGATGATGCGAAGAAAATTGGTAATATTATTAATGTTATTAATGATATTGCTGACCAAACAAACCTTTTGGCGTTAAATGCAGCAATTGAGGCAGCACGTGCAGGTGAGCATGGGAGAGGATTTGCCGTGGTAGCTGATGAAGTAAGAAAATTAGCTGAGAAAACCCAGCAGTCTACCAAAGAGATTGAAACAATGATCAAGCAGATTCAGGTTAATGTTAAGGAGTCATATGATAATGCTGAAAATGTGGTTGATGCCGTAGATAAACAGACTTCACTTTCTCAAGAAACAAAAGAAAATTTTGGTGAAATCTTAAATTCAATTGATGAATTAAATTCACTTATTTTAAGTATATCTTCTGCTGTGGAGGAGCAGTCCTCTGCTACTGAAGAGATTGCTCAAAGTGTTGTAAGTGTATCTGAAATGGGTGAAATGTCCAAGACTGAAGTTGAAAAACTTCAGAAAGATATCGATACGTTTATCAATGAATTATCTGTTGCTATAGAAAATTTTTACAAGTTTAAGTTTTCTAAAAAAGGGAGTATTTTTGTAAAGGCAAAATTTGATCATATAAAGTTTATGAATAGAATATTTGACTGCTTGATTAATGGCAGATGTAGTTTTAATATTGTAGACCATAAAAATTGCAACTTTGGAAAGTTCTACTATTCTCCTGACGGACAATATTTTAAAGCAGATTCTGAGTTTAATGCTATAGAGCCTGCTCATATTGATGTGCATAAGCTTGGAATGGAGATTACAAATTTGATTAAGCAGGGGAGAGTAGATGATGCAAGAAAAATGGTTGAGGATATGCTTTCTGATACAGAAAAGGTTGTGACTTATTTTGACTAATTAATGGAGAAGTATAAATAATTTACTTTAAAGGGGTAAAAGTATGAACAGAAACATTTTAATAACAGGGGCAAGCAAAGGGATAGGGTTTGAGCTTGCAAAAATCTTACTTGGTAAGGGGGATAACCTTGTACTTGTATCAAGAAATATTGAAAACTCAGAAAATGTAAATGAGCTAAAAAAAATATCTGGTAACTTTTATCTATTAAACTGTGATGTTTCAAAATGTGAAGATATAGATAAATTACACGATTTTACAAAGTCAAAGCTTGGAAAAATAGATGTGTTAGTAAATAATGCGGGCAGGGGGATTTTTGCACCTGTGGGGACTGAAACCGCTCAGTCAATTAAAGAAATTATCGATTTAAACGTTTTTGGGCTGATATATCTTACCAACAAATTTGTAGATGATATTGTAGAAAATAAGGGGAGCATAGTAAATATTGCTTCAGTTGCCGGGAGAAAAGGATTTGCAGGGCTTTCAACATATTGTGCTACAAAGTGGGCTGTAGTTGGTTTTTCTGAAAGTATCAGGGATGAGCTATGTGCAAAAGGGGTAAGGGTGATAAATATTGAGCCCGGGCTTGTGGATACTGATTGGGGAGAAAACCTTCCTGAAGCATTTCAGCAGTATAAGAAAAGCGTTGATATGCTAAGGCCTGAGGACATTGCAAAATTAATCGATTTTGCTCTTGATGCTCCTCAGCATATCTCTTTGAATGAAGTGTTAATCAGGCCTACGAACCAGCCTAGATAAAGCAAAAGGATGACGGATAAAAAAGATAGTAATTTAGAAAATCTTACGGAAATATTTAAAAGTGCTGTAAGAGAGGTCGACCCTTTTTATTTGATAAAAAGTAAAGTGAGGGTCGACTCTTCAACCCTTTTTATTGATGATATAACAAATTCCTACGCGATAAACCTTAACAGTTATAGCAAGATTATTGTTATTGGTATCGGTAAAGCAAGTGCCAAAATGGCAAAGGCAATCGAAAGTATATTTGTAAACATTGAATATAAAGGATTAGTGGTTACAAAGTATGGTCATGTTGAAAATTTACAAAGATTTGAAATGATTGAGGCAGGTCATCCTATTCCTGACGAAAAGAGCATCGAAGCTGCGGAAAAGATTATAAGTTTATTACAGAATGCTGATAAGGGCACATTGGTTATCACTCTTATTTCCGGAGGTGGCTCTTCACTTGTGGCGGCCCCTGTAGCAGGATTTACTTTGCTCGATAAGCAAAATATTACAAAGATATTACTTGAGAGTGGGGCAACTATTGGCGAAATAAATTGCGTCAGGAAACACCTTTCCAAGTTAAAGGGAGGCGGTTTTTTAAAGTATTTAAACGGTGCCGAAAGTGTTAATTTAATTCTGTCAGATGTGATAGGGGACAACCTGGACACGATTGCAAGTGGCCTTACATATTTTGACAACACTACATTTGGTGATGCAATTGCCATATGTAAAAAATATGGTATTAGTGATGAAAAGGTATTGTCTTATTTTAAAAAAGGGATGGCAGGTCAAGTAAAAGAAACTCTAAAAGAGAATGATATTGAGAAGATTAAGCTTAAAAATATAATAATCGGTTCAAATTACCACGCCCTTATGGGTGCCAAGAAAAAAGCAGAAGAGCTCGGTTTGAAACCATTTGTTTTTACCGATGAGTTATTTGGTGAGGCAAAAGAGGTGGCTAAATCTATTTTGGCTATTGCAAGAGGGTTTAAAAAATTTTACAAAGAATATAATTGCTTGATATTTGGCGGTGAGACAACAGTGACGATAAAAGGTAACGGAAAAGGTGGACGGAATCAGGAGATGGCATTGTCTTTTTTAAATGAAATGAATGAGCTTGACAGAGGGATATATTTTTTGTCGGCAGGGACTGACGGCAATGACGGCCCGACAGATGTTGCCGGAGCGGTGGCAAGCTATGAAATACTTAAAAAAGCAAATGATTATGGTATCAATCCTTTTGATTATTTAGAAAATAATGATGCATATAATTTTTTTAAAAAAGTTGATGCTTTTGTTAAAACAGGGCCTACCAACACTAATGTTTGTGATGTTCAAATCGTAATTTTGGAGTAGACGTGGTTTTGTTATTAACTTGTAGACTTAAAAATGAGCATTAGAAAATTTTTCATTTATACAACTATCTTGGGTATTATCTTATCTTGCTATTTTATCCTTTTAAGTTATGGCTTTGACAGGTATAAAGGCTATCTTTTGTCTCTTATTACAATCCCCGATATCGAAATAAATAACGATACGACCACTACAAAATTAAAAGTATATTCGGCAAACGGTAAATTGATTCTTGAGAAGTTTACTTCTTACGGAGGGAAAATTTTATTTGATAAGGATTTTAAAGAGTTTGACCAATTCTATGCGGGGTTTGTTAAGCTTAAAGGGGGTGACCCTTTAAAAGAGAGGTTATGGGAAGATTTTTACAAAAAGCAGGAAAATATTAAATTTAGCTTCTATTTTATAGATTTTTTAAAAAATTCTTTTATGAAAAAGCTTGAGCAAAAGTATAGTGTTTATCAAATATATGAATCTGTTTTAAATAATTTTATGTTTGATAACGGAATAAAGGGGGTAAATGGTTACTCAGTTTATCTATTTTCAAAAGATTTTGGCAGATTGACATTTAATGAAAAGGTTTTTTTGGCACTTTCCGCTCTGGAAAATATCGGAAGCCCGGAAGACAGGTATGAATACCTTTTAGATTTGTCAGGTTTAGTTACAGGTAATGACCAAAAGGTTATTTTTAACAGGCCAAAAACTAACATTTTATATCCTGACTATGTCGATGGTGTGCTTGATGAGCTTAAAAAACTAAACTTACAGTATAACAAGCATAGTTATGACGTATATACTAATCTTGATGAATACAATTACAATAATATTAAAAGCGTGTTGAGAAGTTCATTAAAAGAATTTAAAGGTGTGGAAGCCTCTTTTATTCTAATGGATTATGTGAATAAGAAAACTCTATTGTCAATTGGTACGATAAATGATGATTATGATAAAAATAGAGCTCTTAAAATCAAAAGGGAAGTTGGTTCCGTTTTCAAACCTGTGACATTTTTGACGGCATTTAAATATGGATACAGACCTTCATTTGTATTGGAAGATAAACCCTATTCATTTAGAGACGGGAGACATTGGTATCGACCTAAAAATTATGAAGATTTTTATATGGGCAGGACAAATATAAGAAACGGTCTGGTATATTCTTTAAACAATCTTACCATAAAACTTGCAGAGACAGTCGGCTTGGGAAGGGTATCAAATATGGCAACACTTTTAGGATATGAGAATGTAAAGCCATTTTACGCTATGCCGCTTGGCTCAATCCCCCAAACCCCTTTTACAGTAGCAAATGCATATGCAGCTTTAGCTAATTACGGTGAAAAATGCAATATCAGGTTTATAGATAAAGTTATAAACGAAAGCGGAAGGGAATTATATCTTAAGAATGAATGCCAAAAGGTTGTAGATGAAAAGAGTGCATACCAGACGATATATTTGATGAAAAAAGTGGTGGATTATGGGACTGCAAGGGGGAAAGGTTTAATCCCGGGTACTGCCGGCAAGACAGGGACTACCAATGACAGCAAAGATGTGTGGTTTGTTGCCATATTTCCGCCATATGTCGGGGTTTTGTGGGTAGGTTACGATGACTTTAAATCTTTGGGAGATGATGCTTCTGGTGGTAAGATTGCTGCACCTATTATGGCAAGTATTGAAAAGACACTATTAAAAAACGTAGCGAAAATTAACTTTAAAGTGCCTAATGGTGTTGTATTGAAGAAAGTGGCAAAAAGGGAGGACTTGCTTTATTCGGAAAATTGTGACGGATATTATTACGAAATGTTAAAAGAGGAAAACTTACCTGATACATGTAAAGGTAAGAAACTTAATTTAGTACAAAAGGTTAATTGATATCTTTACTTTTCTTGCATTAAAAGCTTTTGAGTTCGGTTAAACAGCTTGAAAAAAATCTATTTGTAGTTATATTGTGTCTCTGTTTATATTTTGTATAAGGGGTTGTAGATGTTTAAAGGGACGACGGTTTTGGCGGTTAAAAAGGGTGAAAAGGTCGCGATTGGGGCTGACGGTCAGGTGACTTTCGGTCATACAGTACTTAAACCAAATGCCAAGAAGATTAGAAAATTAATGAATGGTAATATCATTTGCGGATTTGCAGGCTCTACAGCAGATGCATTTACGCTTATGGAGCGATTTGAAAAGAAACTGGAGCAGTATTCCGGTCAGCTTTTGCGTGCTGCCGTTGAATTGGCAAAAGATTGGAGGACTGACAAATATCTGAGAAATCTTGAAGCAATGATGATAGTGGCTGATAAGGATAATTTGTACCTTTTAACAGGTAACGGGGATGTGGTAGAGCCGGTTAATGGAATTGCCGCAATAGGCTCAGGGGGGCCATATGCTCACGCTGCCGCACTTGCTTTGGTTGAAAATACTGATTTGGATTCAAGAAGCATTGTTGAAAAAGCCCTTACAATTGCCGGGAATATTTGCATATATACAAATACAGAGCTAACGATAGAGGTGATAGAGTAATGGAACTTTCAATGGAAAATTTAACTCCCAAACAGATTGTAAATATTTTGGACAAATATATTGTTGGTCAGAAGAATGCCAAAAAGGCAGTGGCTGTTGCTTTGAGAAACAGATATCGTAGGATGCAATTACCTAAAGCATTGCAGGAAGAGATTTCGCCTAAAAATATAATCATGATTGGACCTACCGGGGTGGGTAAAACAGAGATAGCAAGAAGGTTAGCAAAGCTTACAAAATCACCCTTTTTGAAAATTGAAGCCAGCAAATTTACAGAAGTAGGTTATGTAGGGCGTGATGTAGAGTCCATGATAAGAGATTTGGTAGAGATTTCTATCAATATGGTAAAGCAAGAGATGAAACAGAGAGTGCAAGAAAAGGCTGAAAGACAAGCTCAGGAAAGACTCCTTGATATTCTTTTACCAAGGCCAACAGGTTTTGCGGAAGATAAAAGTGATTCAGAAACAAGAGAGAAGTTTAGAAAGATGCTTGAGATTGGTACTCTTGATGATAGAGAAGTAGAAATTGACGTGGATGAATTGGGACCTCAGATTGAAGTGTTGACAAACGTGGGGATGGAAGATTTTGGTTCAAGTCTCCAGGAAATGTTTAAGAATATCATGCCGCAAAAGAAAAAAAGAAGAAAGATGAAAGTCAAAGAAGCGAAGACCATTTTAGAGCAGCAAGAGGCTAATAGACTGATAGATATGGATGAGGTTAAGAAGGAAGCGCTAAAAAGGACTGAACATTCTGGGATAATCTTTTTGGATGAAATTGATAAAATATGCTCAAGGGATTCTGGCAGTCGAGGTGTAGACGTTTCAAGAGAAGGTGTGCAGAGGGACTTATTGCCTATTATTGAAGGCTCAACTGTGATGACTAAATACGGGATGGTGAAAACAGACCATATTTTATTTATTGCAGCGGGCGCTTTTCATGTTTCAAAACCGTCTGACTTGATACCTGAACTGCAAGGTAGATTCCCTATTAGAGTGGAGCTTGATTCTCTGTCTAAAGAAGATTTTATCAGGATATTAAAAGAGCCAGAAAATTCTCTTACGAAGCAATACACCGAGCTTTTGAAAGCTGATGGGATACAAGTCCAGTTTACCGATGATGGCATAGAGGAGATGGCTTCAATAGCCGCAAATGTAAATAAAACAAATGAAAATATTGGTGCAAGAAGACTTCATACGATTATTGAAAGGGTTTTGGAGGAGATCTCTTTTGAGGCTCCTGATACCGAAGAAAAAATTGTCGTAGTCAATAGAGATTATGTGAATAACAAACTTTCCAATATTATTGAAAATCAGGATTTGAGCAGATATATTTTATAATTGCCTTTGCCCTCTAAGTTGGAGGGCAAAATTTTTTATATAATTAGAATAATTCAAATTAATCTTGAACTTTTCCAAATATTAACTATCTTTGGCTTATGAATAAAATTATATTTGTAATATTAACAATTTTTGTATTTACGGGGTTGTCTATGGCTAAGGTTTATGAAAAGGCTACTTTTGCAGGTGGCTGCTTTTGGTGTATTGAGGAGGCATTTGAAAAGATAGACGGTGTAATAGAGGTTGTTTCAGGCTACACAGGTGGGCATGTTGAAAATCCTACATATCGTGATGTTTCAAGTGGTTATACCGGGCATTTTGAGGCGGTAGAAGTTACATTTGATCCATTAAAGGTTAGTTATGAAGATTTATTGAATGTGTTTTGGCAAAGTGTTGACCCTACTGACGATGGTGGCCAGTTTGTAGATAGAGGTAGCCAGTATCATACCGCAATATTTTACCATAATGATACACAGAAGAGGCTGGCTGAGGAATCGAAAAACAGGATTGCAAATTCGGGCAGATTTGACAAGCCTATTGCCACTCAAATATTTGAAGCAAAGAAGTTTTATAAAGCCGAAGACTATCATCAGGATTATTATAAAAAAGATAAATTCAATTACAAAATGTATAAACTTAACTCAGGCAGGATGGCATATATAAATAAAGTTTGGAAGAATAGTAAGGAAAAAAAGGAAGAGTTAAAAAAAAGATTAACACCTTTACAGTACAAAGTAACACAGGAAAACGGAACTGAGCCTGCATTTAATAATGAATATTGGAACAATAAAAAAGCCGGTATTTATGTCGACATAGTTTCAGGAGAACTCCTTTTTAGCTCAACCGACAAATTTGATTCCGGCACAGGCTGGCCAAGCTTTACCAAGCCTATAACGGAAGATGCAGTTTATACAAAGGAAGATATAACCTTTTTTATGGTTAGAAATGAGGTCAGGAGCAAAAAAGCAGACTCTCATTTGGGCCATGTGTTTACTGATGGACCGGAGCCGACAGGGCTTAGATATTGTATAAATTCTGCGTCTTTAAAATTTATACCTGTTGAAGATATGGAAAAAGAAGGTTATGGAGAATATCTCTATCTTTTTAATCAAAAATAATTTTTTAGTTAACCATTTTTAACAAAATTAACTAATTGACATTTTTATCGTTGACATTTTTTTTAAAATAAGTAAATGTCGACAATCGACAATATTAAGGAGATTAAAATGGGGCCATCAAACATCAATCTTAATTTAAACGTAAGAGGTTTGCCGGTATCGGCAACACTTGACATTAACGAAAAAAGCAACAAACTTTTAGCGGAAGGGAAACAGATTTACAAATTTGGGCTGGGGCAGTCACCTTTTCCTGTGCCTCAGGTCGTTGTTAATGAACTGAGAAATAATGCACACCAAAAAGATTATCTTCCCGTCAGAGGGTATCAACCGTTGAGAGAAGCTATTGCAAATTATTTGAATAATGCTCACAATTTAACTTTTTCGAGTGAGGATATAATTGTAGGGCCAGGGTCAAAAGAGTTAATGTTTATAATTCAGCTTGTTTACTACGGTGACTTACTTATACCTACTCCAAGTTGGGTTTCGTATGCTCCTCAAGCTGAAATCATTGGAAGGCATGTTTACTGGCTTAAAACTTCCGAAGATAACAAATGGCTTTTAACTGCTGAGGAGTTGGACAAATTTTGCAGCAGTGACGCCACAAGGCCAAGAATATTGATACTAAATTACCCCAATAACCCCACAGGTTTGACATATACCAAAGACGAACTAAAGTCTATTGCCGAAGTTGCAAGAAAATATGGTATTATAGTTTTGTCCGATGAGATTTACGGAGAAACTCATCATGATGGAAATCATTATTCAATAGCAAAATATTATCCCGAAGGAACGATAATTAGCACTGGATTGAGTAAGTGGTGTGGTGCCGGCGGATGGAGACTTGGCACATTTGCATTTCCTAAAAATTTAAGGTGGCTTCTTGATGCAATGGCAGTTGTGGCAAGCGAGACATTTACTTCAACCTCAGCACCTATTCAATATGCTGCAGTGAGGGCATTTCAGGGTGGCATAGAAATAGAAAGATATCTTTGGAATTCAAGAAGGATATTAAAAGCTATCGGAAATTATATGTATGAAAAGTTTATAGGTACGGGAATATCAGTAGACAAGCCTGAAGGCGCTTTCTATATGTTTCCGAGTTTTAAAAATTTTGCGGATAAATTAAAAAGCAAATCTATTTTAAACAGCAGTCAGATGTGTTCCCAAATTCTTGAAGATACAGGGGTAGCAATTTTGCCGGGCTCAGCTTTTGGCAGACCTGCGGATGAGTTTACTGCAAGGCTTGCATATGTTGATTTTGATGGGGCAAAGGCTATTGCATCGGTAGAAGTCATGTCAAAAGATAAGGAACTTGACACAGAATTTTTAGAAAAAAACTGTGAAAAGGTTATAATAGCAACCGAAAGACTTTGCGATTGGTTTAATAGTCTTTAATCAGCCACAATAAATGCCTGAGGGTGCTTGTAAGATAGTTTTCTTAAAGTATCCTCAGCTTTTTGCCTGCTGTTGAAACTTCCTACCCATACCCTGTAAAAGTTTTCATTATTGACAAAAGCCTGTCTTATTACAGCGGAATCAAAACTGCTTTTTGCCCTCAAAGCGTTTTCATAATTTTTGAAAGAGCCGATTTGTATGTAAAAAGTCCCTTTATCAAGGTCTACGGATTTGCCGTGGTAGACGTAACTATTAGGGTTTTCGCTTAGTAGCTCGATTTTTACTTTGGCAAGACCCTTTCCCGCAAAGCCAAGCTCTTCTGCACCCTTATATGACAAGTCTATTATTCTGCCTTTTACAAATGGACCTCTGTCATTAACTCTTACGACAAGTTCTTTGCCATTTTCAAGATTTTTAACTAAAACCATTGACCCTAAAGGGAGTGTTTTGTGGGCAGCGGTAAGGTCATACATATTAAATTTTTCCCCTGTTGCTGTTAATTTGCCATGCTCCTCTTTTCCATACCATGAAGCAAGTCCGTATTGTTCAAACTCTTTAACTTTTTGCAAAGGGTAATATTTTACCCCTCTTATGATATACGGTCTGCCGTAAACCGCTCCAGCATAATCGCTTCTTGGCGGAGTTTTTTGGACCTTTGTGCCGCATGCAACAATGCTAAGCAACAGAGTCAAAATTATTAATTTCTTTATAAAGTTTAGTAAGTTCATTTGCTGTATCCTCAATATTTGAAAGCTTTATCTGATAATCAATATTTTCTTTTATACCGTTTTTGTACAGGGGGTCGTAATAAGTTAACATTATCTCTTTGGTGAAGTCTTCAAAGTTTTTTTGGTTTAGAAAAGATGTTAACTTATCGAATGTTTTTTTATCAAGGTATCTTTTAATGTTTTGTAATGAGCCGTGTATATCTTTTTCGTAAAGTTGAGGTTTATACGTTTCTATCGCAAATTTTACCCTAAAACTTATATCCGCATCTATGTAGACTTTGTAAGCATGCTTGATTTTCTTAAATAAGCTGTTTGGGATAGTTACTTTGCCAATTTTTTTGCTTTCACCTTCCACAAAATATAAGTTACTTTTATTTTTATACATACTGTAGAAGACTTCAGATTCGAACTTTTTTTGGGTGATATAAGGATAGTCGTCCTCCCCTATATGCCCGAATACCGAGCCTTTATGCCTTGCACATTTTTCAAAGTTTATTACCGGGAACCCTTTTTGAGCGATACATTCCAAAATCTCCGTTTTTCCGGAGCAAGTTGGGCCAAATAGCGTAATAAATTTTATACTTTCGTCCATATTGGCAAAATATTCCGAAACAAACTTTCTATATGATTTATAACCACCGATAAGTTTTGAGACTGATATGCCGGCAAGTCTTGCAAAAGTAACGGAGGCCTCACTTCTAAGTCCTCCTCGCCAGCAGTAGATAACTACGGGTTTTTTTATCTGGTATATCTGGTGTATTGCTTTTATAAATTCTGGAAGTTTTGGGGAAACGACTTCTACCCCTCTAAGCTTTGCTTTGTCTGGGCCAATATTTTTGTAAATTATTCCAATCTCTTTCCTTTCTTCATCGTCTAATAAAGGTATATTTATTGCGTTTGGAATGTGGTCTTCCCTAAACTCTCCGGGAGATCTGACATCAATAATGCTAAAATTTTCAAGACCTTTTTCTAAAATTTCTTCAATTGTTAATTGCCCTTTTACTCCCATTTAATTTTTATCTTTCAAGGCAAAATCAATAAATTGCTTTAGTAGTTTTTTATTAGACTTCTTCTTGCTGTAGACGAGAAAAATATCTTTTTCCACCATAAGGTCTGTAATGGTTATCCCTTTTATTTCATTTGAACAAATCTCTTTTTGTATTGCCATTTCACTCATAAAACCGATACCTAACTTATTTTTTATCCCCTGAATTACCGCATGTGTTGTTCTGAATGTGGCTACTGAATTTAGGCTATCAAAGTCATATCCTTTTTGTTTTAGAGCTAACTCCACCGCTGCTCTTGTGCCTGAACCTATATCTCTTACAATAAAAGGTTCGCCCATAATTTCGTCTAAAAATATGCTATCCCTTGTGTAAAAGGGGTGCCCCTGATAGACCCCGAGGACTATTTTATCTTTTATAAATAATTTGTATTCCAAATCTTTTTTTGGTATTTTTCTTGTGACAAGAGCAAGGTCCAATACCCCGTCAGCGACCCTTTGGACCATAGTTTGAGAATTTCCTACGTCAAAAGTGTAATATGTCTTTGGAAATTCCTTTTTAAATTCACTTAATATTTTAGGAATAACTATTTCGGATATAATCGTGCTAGAACCAATCCTAAGGCTTCCACTTACCTCATTTAAAAATTCTTTAACAGCCTCGTGAGATCTTTCCCTCAAGTCCATCATATCGACAGCATAGGGGAATAAAACCTGTCCGACTTCAGTCAGCACAACCTCTTTAGAAAGCCTGTCAAAAAGCTTTACATTGAGCTCTTCTTCGAGAGTGTTAATATGCGTTGAAATTGTTGGCTGACTCAATAGCAACTTTTCCGCAGCTTTTGAGAAAGACTTATATTTTGCAACATATACAAAGGCTTCAATTTGTTTAAAATCCATAAGTGCCCCCTTTTGAATAAGGATATAATATATTATAGAAAAAATCAATAACGGAGTTTTCAAAGTTGGTTGATTTGAAAAGTTGCATTATATAATTTTGTATGGGGATGCCAATGAGTTATAGATGTAAAAAAATATTCCCAAAGAGTATGGTAAAGTGGACGTGGCTGATAACGTCACAGGTGAAATTATATTTTGGGACTAATCAGCCACTATATTTATTTAATTAATGTTATCCAAAAAATCATAAAGAAGTCTGATACCAAATCCAGAAGCACCTTCACCATAAAATGGATGTCTTTCTTCAATAAATGCTGTCCCTGCAATATCGATATGAATCCATGGCGTATTTTCAACAAATTCGTTTAAAAATAAAGCTCCAATAATTGTCCCGGCTTCACCTTTCTTGGTAGAGATATTTTGTAAATCAGCCAATTTACTTTTTAATCTTTTTTTATACTCTTTATAAAGAGGTAGCATCCAGATATCTTCACCAGTATATTCAGATGATTCCATTATACTTTCCGCAATCTCATCATTGTTTGCAAAAAAAGCCGCACAATGACTTCCCAAAGCTACAACACAAGCCCCTGTTAATGTCGCAAGGTCAATAATTTTGTCTGCCTTTTCTTCAACGGCTACACTTAATGCGTCGGCAAGGATAAGTCTGCCTTCTGCATCAGTATTTAATATTTCAATTGTTTTGCCTGACTTGGACCTGATTATATCACCGGGTCTATATGCAGAATAGCCGATAGTATTCTCTGCAAGAGGGATATAAAAATATACATTAATTTTTTTATTAAGCTCGCTTAAAAGGTTAGCTATTCCAAGAGCGGTTGCAGCTCCGGCCATATCTGTTTTCATGGTTTCGATATGCCCTGAAGGTTTAAGATTTGTGCCACCTGAATCAAAAGTAACCCCTTTGCCAACTACGGCAATATGGTTATTATTTTCAGGGTCGCCTTTATAGTATATTTTAAGGAGAGCGGGTCTGTTTTTACTGCCTGCACCTACTGTATATATAAGGTTTAAACCTTCTTTTTTTAAATCTTCATCTTTTATGATTGATATTTTGCAATTGGTTAAGTTTAATTTTTGGGCTGCTTGACAAAATATTTCAGGAGTAAGTTCATTTGCCGGTGTGTTGATTAAATCTCTGGCAATATAGGTAGAGGTAATTATTTTTTCCACTTCATTTAACATTGATGATATTTCTTTATTATCCCTTTTAATCCTCGTATAAATATTAATCTGGATATTCTTGTCTTCAAATTCAGGCTTTGATTTATAAAGGTTAAAAGTATATAAGCCATATCCCGCTCCTTCAAGAACAAGTTTTGTGAACTCGGTATAATTTTTTTTACCGAGAGTATCTTCAACCATAACCAAAGAAGATGTATTTACTTTGTTTGATTTTATATATTCACCGTAAAGAAATCCTAATTTCAAAAGATCTTGAACTTCAAAAAGTTTAGGGAGATAGCCTAAGACAAGCTTTGTTAATTGCTTATTTTTGGTCAAAATTATTTCTTTTATCTTTGGCTCATCATTTGACAATAATTCATTTGAGAGTAAAGTTTTGATTGCTTCGCAGTCTTTTTTATTAAAATATTTGTTTATTATCTCAAAGTTATCCACGATAGTTAAGAATATGACTTTGCTGCCTGCAAAAGAATTCTTATCAATTACGTTAAATTTCATATCCCCTCCAATTTATCAGTTATTTTTCATTTTTAATTTTTTCTTTATACGTTTTTTTATAAATTCCCGTTTTAAAGGGCTTATTTTATCTATGAAAAGCACGCCGTCAAGATGGTCAATTTCATGTTGGAATGCTCTTGCAAGCAATCCGTCGGTTTCCAATATCTGCTCTCTACCTTCTTCGTCAAGAAATTTTACAGTAATTTTTTCCGCTCTTTTTACATCGGCATACTCTTGAGGCACACTTAAACACCCTTCTTCACCTTCACATTCACCTTCCATACGTAAGATTTCCGGGTTGACTATTTTTAAGAGGCCGCTTCTCTCTTCAGGCCCGGTGACGTCTATTACTATAACTCTTTTGTTGACACCAACCTGAGGCGCAGCAAGACCAATACCGGGTGCCTCATACATGGTTTCTGCCATGTCATCAAGGAGTTTTTTAATATTATCATCAATTTGCTCTACAGGTGTGCTTTTTTTCCTTAAAACTTCGTCAGGAAAAGTCTTTATTTCAAGAATCATTATTTACCTCCATTTAAACAGTATATAGTTAAATTAGAATTATTCAAGAAATAAGCTTTCTTTATATGAAAAATTCTTAAAATAAGCGGTTAGTGCATTTTTAATTTTTTCTTTTAGCTCATTATCTTCAATACTGTTTACAATCCTTTCAATTATCTTTTTTTCTTTTTCAGTTAGCTCTCTAAAAGATTTTTCTTCTTTTTCAAACTTTTTATATTGAACAAAAAATTTAATGTCAATTATATCAAATTTTTCAGGAATCTTCTCTAAAATATCGTTTTTAAAGAAACTTAGCTCATGTTGCCACATCGGGTCAAACACCATGACATTTAATATCTTTTTATTAAGCCTTACAGGTAGGGTTATCTTTGATATCTGCTCACCGACAATCTTTTTCCATATACCATTTAGCTCAATGATAGTGTTTACATTTTTAGAAAAAGTATTATCGAAAAACTCAGACAGTCTCTTCATTATTGAAATTTATAATATTTTCCTCAATTAATGCAATCAGATTATCTGTATGCTGACGGGTTATCGAAGATATTTCTACATAGCTATCCGCTAACTTGTTGCTTTTGATAAACTTCTTAAACTCGTTAAGGTTTTCCATGTTGACAGCATCAATTTTTGTAGCAACAATAATTTCTTTTTTCAAGTAAAGTTCCATGGAATACTTTTTAATCTCATTTCTTATGATTTTATATTTTTCAACCATTGATTGTTCGTCAGATGAGTCAATGAAGTGGACAAGCAGTTTGGTTCTTTCCATATGTTTTAAAAACCTTATGCCAAGTCCAACCCCTTCATGTGCACCTTCAATAAGTCCAGGCATATCAGCGACTACAAACGAATGCAACTTCTTGCCTCTGACAACTCCAAGATTCGGATGGAGTGTAGTAAAAGGGTAATCAGCTACTTTTGGTTTTGCTGCTGAAACTACCGAAATAAAGGTTGATTTACCGGCATTGGGAAATCCGATAATACCTACATCCGCTATAAGCTTTAACTCTAAAATAAGTGAAAGCTCTTCACCTTTTTCTCCGTCTTCAGCATATCTTGGTGCTCTTTGAGTTGGGGTAACAAAAGCCATATTCCCCCTACCGCCTCTTCCGCCTTTGGCGATAATTTCCCTTTGGCCGTCTTGTGTAATATCAGCCAAAATTTCATCTGTTTCCGTATTCTTTATTATGGTGCCAAGGGGTACTTTGATAATAAGGTCTTGACCATTCCTGCCGTTTTGATCTTTTCCTCTGCCGTGTTCCCCTCTTTCGGCTTTATAAATATGAAGATAGTTCAGGTCAAAAAGGGTGTGCTTAGATTTGTCTCCTTCAAAAATTATATTCCCGCCGTTACCTCCGTGTCCGCCATCGGGGCCGCCGCGGGGGACATACTTTTCTCTGCGAAAACTAACACAACCGTTTCCGCCGTCGCCACCTTTTACTTTGATTTTTATTTCATCGATAAATTTCATATTTCCTACTATAACAAAAAACCCCTCTTTGAAAAGAGGGGTTTTCAAATTTTAGATTAATTTAAACTATTAATTGGCAGCTTCTGTGTAAACTGATATAAACTTACCTTTTCTGCCCTTATCTTCAAATTTTACAAGCCCATCAGTAAGTGCAAAAAGTGTGTAATCTTTTCCACAGCCTACATTTACGCCAGGTTTAAATTTTGTACCTCTTTGCCTTACAAGGATATTACCGGCTTTAACAACTTGTCCTTCAAATCTTTTTACGCCAAGTCGTTTACTATTACTGTCTCTACCGTTTCTGGTACTACCACCAGCTTTCTTATGAGCCATTTATATCCTCCTAACCAACTTTAATATCTTTTATTCTAACTTTTGTAAGATACTGTCTGTGCCCTTGTTTCTTTTTATAATCTTTCCTTCTTTTTCTCTTGAAAACAATTATTTTTTCCCCTCTTGTTTGTTCGATCACTTCAGCTTCCACCAAAGCACCTTCAACAACAGGATTTCCAAGCACAAGTTCACCATCTTTTGAAACAGCAAGCACATCACTAAAGTTAACAGCAGCACCTTTTTCTGCTTCTAACTTCTCTACCTTAATAATATCGCCAGGTTTAACAGTAAACTGTTTCCCGCCGGTTTTTACTATCGCAAACATTTTCGACCTCCAATTTAAGCACAATCTTAGGGAAGAAGTCATATAACAGCATTAGATGTCTAAGTCAACAAAAAAGTTGCCTTTATTTAAAAAATCCGTTATTGACAATTACAGTACATTTAATTATAGTGCTTCGCACTTTTTTCTAAGGTGGATTAATGCGTATTTACTTTGAACAGATACCCGAAGAGGGTAAAAATTTTAGTTTTGAAAAGAAATTTAGCGTTGATGATACAGATTATATTGTTGAATCTTTTGAAGGTATAGTATACCCTGCAGGGGATGGCTATTTACTGGATTCAACCTTAAAGCTTAAAATAATCGATATCTGTGACAGATGCCTTGAGAGATTTGAAGAGTCTTTCAATGAGAGAATTACCCTTGAAATTGTTAAAAGTAAGAATGATGACGAGGAAAAAGAGGTTGAGCTTAGTGACGAAGATGTTGGTTTTTATATCGTCGAAGAAAATGTTATTGACCTTGAGCATATAGTTATGCAAGAGTCAGTTTTGTTGAGACCGGTAAAAAGGGTGTGTGGAGAAGATTGTAAGGGGATTTGCTCCGGATGTGGTGCAAATTTAAACATTGAAAGTTGCGAGTGTAAAGAAGATATTGATGATAGATGGAAGGCGTTAGCTGACCTGATGCAGAAGAAACAAAAATAAGTTACATATAATAAAGGAGAGATAATATGCCAAATCCAAAAGGAAAAAGTTCAAGATCAAAAAGAGGCGCAAGAAGAAGCCATATCAAGGCTACCGTGATGGGGTTTGCAAAGTGTGATAATTGCGGTGAGTTAAAACTTACTCACAGGGTTTGCCCATCATGTGGACACTATTCTAAAAAACAAGTTTTAAAAATAGAAGAAATTTAATCTGAATGAGAATTGTTGTTGATGCAATGGGGGGCGATTTCGCCCCCGCTGAAGTAGTCCAGGGTACTGTAGCTGCCGTCAAGGAGTATGGTTACAATATTGTCCTTGTGGGTGATGAAAGATTAATCAACAAAGAGCTTTCCAAATATTCCAATGCATTAAAAGATAAAATTTTTGTTGTTCACACGGAAGAAGCCATTACTATGGAGGACAGTCCATCACAGATAGTAAGGGGGAAAAGAAACTCCTCCGTTCATGTGGCACTTAAAATGCTTAAAAATGGCGAGGCTTCCGGGTTTTTTAGTGCGGGCAATACCGGTGCAATTATGGCAGTTGCGAAGCTTTTTCTGAGGACTATTGAAGGGGTTGACAGGCCGGCGATTGGAGCCGTACTACCTACTATGAAGGGGCATACGGTAATGCTTGACGTGGGAGCAAATGTAGATTGTAAGCCTATACACTATTTGCAGTTTGCGATAATGGGTGCTGCTTATGCCAAAATAGTTTTAAATGTTGAGAATCCTACTGTTAAGCTTTTGAGTATAGGTGAAGAGGACATTAAGGGGAATGAAGTCACAAAGTCGGTTTTTAAGTTGCTGCAAAATTTTAGTGGAATAAACTTTAAAGGGAATGTGGAAGGGAAGGAGATTTTTAAGGGTGTTTGTGATGTAATTGTCTGTGATGGATTTGCAGGGAATATTGCTCTAAAATCCAGTGAATCCGCAGCCGGTTATATTTCAAAGCTTTTAAAAGAAGAGCTTACACGGACACTTCTTTCTAAAATAGGTGCACTACTTGCCAAGGGTGCATTTGAAAGGATAAAAAAGCGTGCCGATTATACAGAGTATGGTGGTGCTCCTCTACTTGGAGTAAACGGTGTAGTTATTATCGGGCATGGGAGTTCTAACGCAAATGCCGTTAAAAACGGCATAAGAGTAGCTCATGAACTTGCTGAGCAAAAGATCGTAGGTGTTATTGAGCAAAACATCAGAGACGGCTATTCAGTGATGAAAGTTGACAAAGGTGAAAGTTTTTGGAACAATATCAAAGAGAAATTAAAAAAGCTTAATAAAACCGAAGACGATTAAGTAAGAAGGTGTTTATGGTCTACTCAAGAATTGCCGGTACTGGATCTTATTTTCCTAAAAAGGTCCTTACAAATGCTGATTTGGAAAAATTTGTTGATACCTCTGATGATTGGATTACATCAAGGACTGGGATTAAAGAGAGGAGAATTTCAGAGGGTGAAACCACAAGCGATATGGCTTATAATGCTTCTATTGAGGCAATTAAGTCAGCAGGTATTTCAAATAGCGACATTGACGGCGTAATACTTGCTACGTGTACCCCGGATTATCTAATTCCTTCGGCCGCTTGTTTGCTGGCTTCAAAATTGGGAGTTAAAACTCCGTATTCTTTTGATATTAATGCTGCCTGTTCCGGCTTTATTTATGCTTTAGGAATAGCAGATTCTTTAATAAAAAATAATTTAGGTAAAAACATTTTGGTAGTGGGTGCCGAGAGGCTAAGCTCCATAATAAATTGGGAAGATAGAAATACTTGCATATTATTAGGTGACGGTGCAGGTGCCGTCGTGTTATCAAAGAGTGATGAGCCAGGCATACGCTCTGTTTGTATGCAGGCCGATGGGGAATATGCTGAAATCTTAACTTGTAAAGCCGGTGGCAGTAATGCTCTTTATGAAAGGGATAATTTCGATATAAATTCAAATCTTTTTACTATGAAAGGGAATGAAGTATTTAAAATTGCAGTGAGATCTATGGCGGAAATAGCTGTTGAGGCGGTAGAGAAAAGCGGTTTATCTTTTGAAGATATAGACTTTTTTATTCCTCATCAGGCTAATGTGAGGATTATAGATGCTGCTGCTAAGAGGCTTAATCTTGAACACGACAAGGTTATAATAACTCTTGATAAATATGGTAACACATCTGCCGCATCAATACCTACTGCTTTGGATTTATGCGTAAAGTCAAATAAAATAAAAAGAGGGGACAATGTTGTTTCCGCCGCATTTGGGGGCGGGCTGACATGGGCCTCAACATTCTTTACTTTTTAGGTGATTTATGAGATTGGCTGTAATATTCCCGGGGCAGGGGTCGCAATACGTTGGTATGGCGAAAGATTTTTATGAGAAGTTTGAAGAATCTAAGTATATAATCGATAAGGCAGATGCAGCTTTAGGATATGGTTTGAAAAAGATAATGTTTGAAGGCCCGGAAGATGAGTTGAAAATAACTTATAATACTCAGCCGGCTCTTTTGACAGGCAGTATTGCAATATGGGAAGTGATTAAAGGTAGACTTAATCCGGTAGCTTTTGCCGGGCATTCTTTGGGTGAGTATACAGCACTTGTTGCGGCGGGAAGTATTAGTTTTGATGATGCCGTTAAAGCAGTTCATAATAGAGGAAAATTTATGCAGGAAGCTGTCCCTGTTGGAGTGGGGGCTATGGCTGCAGTTCTTGGTGGTGATGTTGATAAGATTGAGAATCTTTGTAGAGCTATTTCTGCGGGCGGAAAGGTAGTAGAGCCTGCCAATTATAACTGTGATGGCCAGCTTGTTGTGGCAGGTCATGCAGACGCTGTTGATGAATTTATTTCCAAGATAAAAGAAACCGGAGCAAAAAGAGCTGTAAAACTTCCGGTAAGTGCTCCTTTTCATTGTTCATTAATGAAACCTGCTCAGGAGAGGATGAGAGATTATCTTGAAACTGTTAATATAAAAGATATAGATGTGCCTGTTTATAATAATGTTGATGCTGAGAAAGAGAGTAAAAAGGAAGTTATTAAGGATGCTTTGGTAAGACAGGTTTCCGGAGCTGTCAGGTGGACAAGGCTTGTGGAAAACATGATAGCAGATGGTGTTAATACATTTGTGGAAGTAGGGGCTGGTTCTGTTTTGACAGGACTTGTGAAAAAAATTAATAAGAATGTTAACGTCTTTAACATTTCTACCGTTGAAGATTTAAATAAACTGGAGAGTTAAATGTTTAAAGATAAAATAGTTCTTGTGACGGGAGCTTCCCGTGGTATAGGAAGGCAGATTGCTATCGATTTTGGAAAGCTTGGGGCTAAGGTCTGCGTAAATTATTCGTCTAATGAGGGCAAAGCTCTTGAAGTCGTTGAATATATCACTAAAGAAGGCGGCATGGCAAAGGCTTTTAAAGCAAATGTTGCCATAGAAGAAGAAGTTATGTCTATGTTCAAGGCTATTAAGGCAGAGTTTGGCCCGGTAGAGATTCTTGTGAATAACGCAGGTATCACTCGTGACGGACTTTTTATGAGGATGAGCGAGAAAGATTTTGATGATGTTATTGATATTAATTTGAAAGGTACTTTTTTGTGTTGTAAGGCAGCTGCTCGAGATATGATGAAAAACAGGTATGGAAAGATTATAAATGTTTCAAGTGTAGTTGGCTTTATCGGTAATATTGGGCAGGCTAACTATGTTTCAAGTAAAAGCGGCATAACCGGGCTTACAAAATCTCTGGCTTTGGAGCTGTCATCAAGAGGGGTTAGAGTAAACGCTGTTGCTCCCGGTTTTATTGATACCGATATGACTACTGAGCTGACTGAAGATGTAAAAAAAGAGATGTTAAACAGAATACCTCTTGGTTATTTTGGGAAGGTTGAAGATGTATCAAGAGCTGTTTTGTTTTTAGCTTCAAGTGATTCTGACTATATTACCGGTCAGACAATTCATGTGAATGGCGGCATGTTTTTCAATTAAATAAATTAAGAAGAAAACTAGGAGGAAGAAATGGCAGATATTGAAAAGAGAGTAAAAGAGATTATTGCAGAGCAGTTAAGTATTGATGTTGAAGAGGTTAAACCTGAGGCTTCATTTATAGAGGACCTTGGTGCTGACTCTCTTGACACAGTTGAGCTTATTATGGCTTTCGAAGAGGAATTTGATCTTGAGATTCCTGATGAGGAGGCTGAAAAGATTAAAACTGTTGGCGATGCAATAGAGCATATTAAAAAGCATGTAGGCTAATTTTTTCGGGAGGTTTAAAGCCTCCTGAATTTTTTGGAGGAAATTAGTGAAAAAAAGAGTTGTAATTACCGGGATAGGCTTGGTAACCCCACTTGGTGCGGGGGTAGAAGAAAATTGGGAAAATATTAGAAAAGGTCAGGGCGGTGTTGGTAGAATAACCAAATTTGACACTTCTGATTTTCCTGTTCATATAGCTGCTGAAGTGAAAAATTTTGACATGGATGAGTATGTCGATAAAAAAGAAGCAAAAAGATTTGATGAATTTATAGTTTTTGCCCTGGCTGCTGCAGAGATTGCTGTGAGAGATTCAAAAATTGATTTTTCCAAAGTTGATTGTAACAGAGCTGGTGTTATCGTTGGTTCAGGTATCGGAGGTTTTAGGACTATCGAGGATACCCATACTGTTTATGTTGAAAAAGGGAATAAGAGGATTTCACCGTTTTTTATCCCTTCGGCAATCATAAATATGGGGAGTGGTGCCATATCTATCAGGTATGGACTTAAAGGCCCAAATAGCAGTGTTGTGACTGCTTGTGCAACAGGTACCCATGCAATCGGTGATGCCTTTAAAGTGATTCAGCGTGGTGACGCAGATATAATTTTTGCCGGTGGAAGTGAAAGTGCAATCACCCCTCTTGCTCTTGGCGGATTTGCCAATATGAAAGCCCTTTCCAGACGAAATGATGAACCTGAAAAGGCAAGCAGGCCTTTTGACAAGGACAGAGACGGATTTGTTATGGGGGAAGGTGCGGGAATTTTAATTTTGGAAGAGTTGGAGCATGCCAAAAAACGAGGGGCTAAAATTTATGCTGAAGTTGTTGGTTATGGTTTAACAGGGGATGCATATCATATTACAGCTCCGGACGAAAGTGGTGATGGGGCAAAAAGGTGCATGGAAATGGCAATTAAGGATGCCGGACTTAAGCCTGAAGATGTGGATTATATAAATGCCCATGGTACTTCAACACCTTATAATGATATTATTGAAACAAGAGCAATTAAAAAGGTATTTGGCGAACATGCCTATAAATTGCTTGTCAGCTCTACAAAGTCTATGACCGGTCATATGTTGGGGGCAGCAGGAAGTGTTGAGGCAGCATATACGGCTCTTGCAATATACAATGGGGAGATTCCTCCCACAATAAACTTAGATGAACCTGATGAGGGCTGCGACCTTAACTATGTGCCAAATAAAATGATTAAAAAGGAGATAAAAGTAGGTCTTTCCAATTCTCTTGGATTTGGGGGGACAAATGCTTCAATAATAGTGAAAAAATATGAATGATTATAGTTTTTTGGAGGAGCTCCTAGACTATAAATTTAGTGATAAGGGGCTTCTTTTGGAAGCTTTAACACACAAGTCGTATTCTCATGAGCACAAGCTGAGTCGTAATTATGAAAGGCTTGAGTTTTTGGGTGATGCAGTCCTTCAGCTGATTGTTACAGAATACCTTGTTGCCAAGTATAAGCAATTTGATGAAGGGGTCCTTTCCAAATATCGCGGATATTTTGTTAGTGAACAGTTTCTGAGCGAGATGGCAAAAGAGATTAGGCTCGGAGATTTTGTAAGACTTGGGAAAGGTGAGGAACAAAGCGGAGGGAAGGATAAAAGCTCTTTGCTATGTGATATTTTTGAGTCCCTTGTGGCTGCTCTTTATATCGACGGTGGTTATAACTGCGCAAGAAGCGTTGTGATAAATTTGTCTTCTGATAAAATTGATGAAACTATAGATGGCAACAGATTTGTTGATGGAAAAACGGAATTGCAAAAGTTGACTCAAAAAAACTTTGAGCAGCTACCTGAGTACAGGATAGTTTCAGAAAATGGCCCTGAGCATGATAAGGTTTTTGTGGTCGAAGTAATTATAAATGGTAAATCTGTTGCAATGGGCAAAGGTAAAAGTAAAAAAAAGGCAGAGCAGGACGCCGCTAAGAAGGCTTTGTTAGTTTTGCAAAAACAAGATGCCTAAAATTTTACCCGTATTTATACCTTTCTCGGGTTGTAAAACTAAGTGTGTGTACTGCAATCAAAACGGTATTTCAGGTCAACATGTTACCAGCCTTCAAGAAGATGTATTGCAGCAGATAGAATATTTCTTAAGATTTAACTCGAAATGGGATGAGATATCTTACTTTGGGGGAAGTTTTTCCTGTCTTCCAAAAGAAAGCAGGCTTTCTTTATACAATATAGCTCGGCAAAAAGGGTTTTTTAATATTAGATTTTCTACCAGGCCTGATTGCATATCTGAAGAAATGTTGAACGAATTTAAAGAGAATAACGTAAAGGTTATTGAGCTTGGGATTCAGTCTTTGTCAAATATGGTGCTTGCCTCTAATAATAGACCTTATTCAAAGGATTTGGCACTTCAAAGTATAGATAAGCTAACCAAAGCAGGGTTTGATGTAATTGCTCAAATCATGACAGGTATGTATCAAGAGAGTTTTGATGACTTAAAATATACTGTCGATGAATTAGTTAATAAAGATATCAAAGGTGTCAGGATATATCCTACCGTTGTTTTAAAAGACACTAAACTTGCTGAATACTTGAGAGAAGGAAAATTTACACCATTAAGTTTTGAGGAAATATTTGTAAGGACTGCTTACGCTTATATCAAGTTTGCAGCCAGAGGGATAGAGATATTGAGAATAGGGCTGCAGGATGGTTTAAGTCTGAAAAACAGTATCATATCAGGCATTTATTTTCCTGCTTTTGGCGATATGATAAAAACATTTATTTTGATTTTATATATTAAGCATTTTAATAAGCTTTTAGTAGGCGAGACAGAAATAAAAAAACTGCCAAATTATAAAGGAATTTTAAAAAAATACTTTTCTGATAAGATAATTTCTGTTAATAATTCTGAGGAGTTTTCAATTAAAGATATTTGTGCAAAATTGGAGATAATTACAGGTGAGGATAACTGGGGGCAGTCTGAAAGGGAGGTTGCTAAATTCGCCAAAGAAATCTGGAGTCAGACCGACGACAGACCGGCTTAGAAGTTCGCTATTCTCTATAATCGGTGGTAAAATTGTAGATTCATATGTCCTTGATTTATTTGCGGGGACAGGTGCCTTCGGTATCGAATCATTAAGCCGTGGGGCAAAATTTGTTGCATTTCTGGATATAGACACTGTCAATCTTAAACAAAATCTAAGTAATTTTAATATTTCTAACAATGTAAAAGTATTTACCGGAGACTTTAGGACACTTTTGAAAAAAATAAGTCTTACTTTTGATATTATCTTTATCGATCCCCCTTATGAAAAATACAGACCAAAAGATGTCTTAAACAGTGTTAGACATTTGTGTGGTGAAAATACCGTGATTATCTTTGAGGAGAGGAAAAATACAGATTTTAATGAAATAGATGAGGTTTTTAAAGAAATAGATAGAAGGGATTACTCAGATACACAAATAAGGATTTACGAGGTTGTTAAATGAAGGCGATTTATCCTGGTACTTTTGACCCTATGACAAATGGTCATCTTGATATTGTTGAAAGAGGGGTATTGATGTTTGATTCTCTTGTGATTGGCGTTGCTGAAAATAGGCGGAAGAAGCCGCTTTTTTCACTTCAGGAGAGGGTTGATATGATACAAGAGTCAGTTAAACATCTGAAAAATGTAGAGGTAAAACCTTTTAGTAATCTTTTGGTAGACTTCATGAAAAATGAAGGGGCAAATGTTATTCTTAGGGGCTTAAGAGCGGTTTCTGATTTTGAGTTTGAACTGCAGCTTGCTCTTATGAACAGAAAACTATACAGCGATTGTGAAACTGTATTTTTAATGCCGAATAAAAAGTATATATTTTTAAGTTCCAGTATGATAAGGGAGATAGCAATGTTAGGTGGTGATGTTTGTGAATTAGTCCCGCCTAAAGTAAAAGAATATATTGACATGAAATGTAAAAATGGGTGCATGTAATTGTTTAAAATTGTTATGTTTTTTTATTGAAAATGTTTTTTTACGTGTTAGTATTGTAAATATGTTTGAAATTTGATTTTTATGGTTATATAATTGGTTTGAAGCAACTTTTGTTTTTAAATGTAGTACTAACTTTGCTAAGGTATAAAAGATTTTTATTTCGGGAGTTTTATTATGATTAAGGTTCTTGCGGTTGACGACAGCCCTACAATGCATAGGCTCTTTAAAAT
Source organism: Deferribacteraceae bacterium V6Fe1 (assembly GCA_022813675.1). Classification (GTDB taxonomy): domain Bacteria; phylum Chrysiogenota; class Deferribacteres; order Deferribacterales; family Deferrivibrionaceae; genus Deferrivibrio; species Deferrivibrio metallireducens. The sequence goes on from CP063375.1 coordinate 1,323,566, forward strand.
GATTTTTAGCACGGATGAATATGAGCTCAGGCTTGCCGATAATGGTGAAGAGGGGCTTAGAATTGTAAAGGAGTTTTCACCTGATTTAATTTTACTCGACTTTATCATGCCTAAAATGAACGGTTTTCAATTTTGTAAAATTTTGAGAGAGGATTATGGATTTAATGAAATTCCGGTTCTTCTGATTACAAGTAAGGCTGAAGATGTCGGAGATAAGTTTATCGAAAAGTTTAAATGTATTGACTACATTGCAAAGCCGTTTCAACCAGATGAGTTGATTGAAAAAGTCAATGAGGTTGTAAATAAATGTGAAAACGGTGTGCAAGATGACGGTGCAATTGATCAGCTACTTGATATTGAAGCCAAAAGCTTTGAAGAAAACACTGAGCATCAGGTTGCCGATGTCAAAGTTGAACAGAATAGGGAGTACTCTTCAAGCTCTGTTGTGGATGAAATAATATCAAAGGTTGAGAAGGACGTATTGCCTACACTAAGAAAGTCCATTGAAAAATTTCTTAAATTTGAAACAGGTTATATGATCAGTGATATTAAAGGTGAGTCGATAAATATTGAAAAACTAACTGATATCATGACAAAATTTGATGGTGAACTGACTGTTTTTAATAATGAGATTGACTACCATTTTTATATGTCAGGTGGATATATTTCTTATTGTTATAAGGGGGACGACAAGGTCGAAGATTTTTTTGAGCTATTACAGGATGTGACCGGGACATGCCTTTTAGAAGTTGAGAATTTTGTTTCTTTGTATGCTCAGGTGAGAAATTTGGGGTTTGAAGATAGTCTTATAAAGAGATGTTTTATATTTTACGTTGCTAATATGCTATGCGAGGCATTTGAGCTTAGTGGTGGCAGATATTATGTGGATTTGATTGATGTGGATGATAATTTTAAAAGTAAGAATTGGGTTTCGTATAATGATTTGGGTAAGATTGTTTCAGATTTTAAAGAGGAGAAAGTAGAGATAAATAAAATAATATATGACGAAAACCTCGTACCTCAGAGAATTACCGAGCAGGCAGATGGCTTGAAAGCTTTTGAAGTGAGGTTGTTTGAGCTTTGTGACGGGAAAAGGACAGTAGGGGAGATTTTGAGATTTTTTGGTAACAATAGGCAGTATGTAAAGAACATAATTGGCACTTTGGTATTAACAGGATATTTGAAAATTTAATTTAGGGGGTATATATGGCTAAAATTTTGGTAGTAGATGATAGTTTGACCGAAAGGGAGATTATAAAAAAAGCTCTTGAGGCCGAGGGATATACTGTGGTGTTAGCTAATGATGGTGAAGCGGGACTGAAGGCACTTGACGGTGAAAAGTTTGATTGTGTGCTTCTTGATGTGGTAATGCCAGGGAAAAACGGATATCAGATTTGCAGAGAGATTAAAAAGAACGATTTTACGAAAGATATTCCAGTTATATTGGTGACATCCAAAGGGCAGGATAGTGATAAATTTTGGGGGAAAAAGCAGGGAGCCGATGATTATATTGTTAAGCCTTTTCAGATTGAGGAACTTATTCAGACTGTTAAGAGGTTTGTTAAGTGATAAAGCAGGTTTTATTGAAAAAAGCAAAGGGCTTACCCGTTGTAGAGAAACCTGTCGGGCTAAAAAAGTATGTTATATGCAAGGTTGGTGCTAAAAGTTTTTTGATTGAGCTTGACAAAGTCAGAGAGCTTGTCCCATTGACTACAATTGCAAATATTCCAGGTACTGATCATAAAATTTTGGGAGCATTGAATCTAAGAGGGGACATCGTAGTAATAATTGATCTTCGTGAGAAGTTAAACGTCAGCGAAGTAAAGAAAACCATTGCAAGCAGGTTTGTTATTGTCGAAGTAGAGGGTGAATTGTTGGGTATTTTTGTGGACGAAGCTCAGCAAATTATAGAAGCAGGCAAGGAGCAGATTAGTAAGGAAGTAGAGGATAAAGAAGAAATTTTCTGTGAGTATGTTGATGTTAACGGTTTATTAATAGGTGTTTTGGATTTAAGTAAAATATATATTGATTATAAAATTAAGTGAGGTTGGTTATGGCAGAAAGAGGTGTTAAGTTTAGTTTGTTATCAAGAATTATATTATTGATACTTGTTGTTATTGCCCTTGTTTCTTTTGCTGCAAGTTACATCGTTTATTCCAGCTCTGTGAAGACTGAGGTTAAAAACATCCTTGAAGATTTAACTACAAGGGTTGACGGGACATTTAAAAGGATTGAAGATAAGGATAAAGAGGTTGGTAGCATTATCAGGACATTTACCATTTCACCACTTTTAAAAACTGCCTTACAAGGCAAGGTTAAGCAAAGCGTGATTTCCGGTGAAATGGATAGATTTTTAGGCACCTACACAGATGTAACGTCCGTTTATCTGGTAGATTTGGATTATAATATCATCGGTGAAGCTTCCAAAAAAGAGATTAAATTGCCGCCTCTTGATGAAATTATATATTATGAGGACTTAAAGCTTAACGAATATTATGTCGAGTCATATCTGACCAAAGAGACACCTTATGTTGTATATTACTCACCAGTTGGGGATGAAAATGGCATTTATGGGGCACTTGTGGCAGTTGTTGACGGTAACTATCTGCTTGGTTTTGCTAACACTGAGTTTACAAAAATGAAATTTCACGAAGCTCAGAGAAGCTGTGCTAATTGTCACACTAAAGAAGAAGGACTTATTAATTATGGTTTTACGGTTGTTTATGATGCAGATGGAAACTTGGTATTGAATCCTCTCTATGGTGACAGGATGCTTTATGAAAAGAAGCCTGAATTTACCGCGCTTTTCAATGAAATAAAGCCTGTGTTGAAGTTGGATAAGTTTATAGAAAAAGAGGTTATCATTCAAGGCCAGCCGTTTTTTGCTTCTTTTGGTAAGTTGAGTTTTAAGAAAACCGAGTTTTATGTAGGTATGCTTAAAAATAAAAATTACAAACTTGCCAGTATTAAAAAAGGTGGTTTGTTTTCTATTGGTATTACAGCGGTTTTGGCGCTTATAATTTTCTTGATTACTATAGTGCTTATGAGAAGGTCTTTAGCCCCTGTTTTTGAGCTTAACAATGCTATGCAAAGGGTAATGGAAGGGGAATATGATATTAGGGTTGCTTCAAAGACATCTGATGAGCTTGGTAGTCTTGCGGAAGGTTTTAATGAAATGCTTGACAGAATTTCCGGTTATATTCAGACGGATGAAGACAGAAAGCGTCTGCAAAACCAGGCAATAAATCTTATGGACGTAGTTTCTGAGGCTGCTGAAGGTAACTTGACTGTAGAAGCTGAAGTAACTGCTGACGAACTTGGCGCAGTTGCAGATGCATTTAATATGATGACAGGCAATATTAGGGAGCTTATTAACGATATTAAGAGCGCAGGTGACTCCATTGTTGATGCTACCGAAAAGTTGCTTATGGCAGCTGAAAAAACAAGTGAAGGTGCGAATATTCAGATTGAAGAATTGAATAAGACTTATGAGGTCATTACGGTATTTAAGAAAAATAGCCAGGCTTCTGCTACAAAGTCTGAAGAAACGGTTGAAGTTACGGCAAGTGCTTCTGAAGCTGCAGAAAAAGGTCTTGCAATGCTTGATGAAACGGTTGACGCCATGTTAAATGTTAAAAGGTATTCTCAACTTGCCTCCAAAAAGGTTAAGAGCCTTGGTGAAAGGTCTCTTGAGATTGGCGATATTACAAATGTTATTAGTGAGATTTCAAACCAGACAAACCTTCTTGCACTTAACGCCGCTATAGAGGCTGCAAGGGCAGGTGAGTATGGACACGGTTTTGCGGTTGTTGCCGATGAGATTAGAAAGCTTGCAGAAAGAAGTACGAAGGCTACTAAGGAGATTGCCGAGCTTATCAAATCTATTCAGGTGGAAACATCAGAGACGGTAAAACTTGTTGAGGAGAGTACTGTAAATATCGAGCATAGTTCCGATTTGGCTGAAAAAGCAGGTAACTCACTGAAGGATATTAACGAAGCGTTAGTAAGGGCAAGGGATTCTATTAGAGAGATTTCTCTTGAGATTATTAACCAGGCTGAAGAAGCAAATAATGTAGCAGTATCAATTGAAAAGGTTAGAGAGATTGCAGAAGGTACGGTTGAAGGTGTGAAACAGACAAATATGATTGTGGCAACACTGTCTCAATTGGCTGAAATGTTTAAGGAAGCAGTAGATAAATTTAGAGTATAAAAATGGCTAAAATTAACAAGCAGGAACTGATTGAGTTTTTCTTGATGGAAAGTGAAGAGCACTTTGAGACCATTTTAAATGGTCTCTTGGTGCTTGAGCAGAATCCTGAAAACTGGTCTATTATTGATGAGATGTTTCGCAGCACCCATACTATTAAAGGTTCTGCCGCAATGGTAGGTTTTATAAATGTGTCAAGTGTTGCACACAAGTTGGAAGATTTTTTAGATGAATTTAGGACGGGAAAAAGAAAAATCGATCAGGGGATAACGACTGTCTTAGTGGAAATTTTTGAAAAATTTAACAATGAGGTTAAGTCAAAAAAGGATGACTTAAGACAAGAGCTGTATGAAGAACTTTTGTCTAAAATTGATAATATTTCAAAAATAGTTCCCTCTTCTGTTAAGGAAGATTTGGTAGAATTATCTACTGATAAAAAACAGGCTAAGGTAAAACCTTCGAGAACTGAGATACTCGAAAAAGCCGATGAAAACTTTAGTCAGATAGGTGAACAGACGTTTGACAGTTATATAAGGGTAAAGCTGAATAAGATTGATGGCTTATTAAACTTGGCTGGGGAGCTTATTACCAATAAGAATAGGCAGAATGAAAGGGTAAAAGCAATTCAAGATTTAAGCAGCAACCTTGAATATACAAAAAACAGACTTGTTCAAATTATCAGGGAATTTGAAGACAAATACTCATATACATTATCTTCGGAAAATGAGTTGGCTAAAAGTTATTCGGAAGAGCTTTTGGATGGTTTTTCTGAGGGTGAATTTGATAGGTATGACCACTTTAACATACTTTCAAGACGTCTTCAGGAAATTGGTAACGACATTGTAATGAGTATTGATGAAATTTTTAAAAATTTTGAATCTTTTTCAGAAGAAATCAGTTACGTCAACAGGGTGACAGACAGTATTCAGAAAGGATTGACATCAATAAGACTTGTCCCTATTGACAGGCTTTTCAGCGCAGCAACAAGAGCGGCAAGAAGTGCGGCAATTGCAGAAAATAAAAAAGTAAAAGTACATATTATAGGTGAGAAAGTTGAACTGGATAAGACACTTATTGATGCGTTGACGGAATCTTTTATTCATATAGTCAGAAACTCCATTTCTCACGGTATAGAAAGCTCGGACATTAGAAAACAAAAGGGGAAGGATGAAGAAGGTAATATCTATCTAAAGGCAAAACGTGAAGGTAGATATGTTATATTGGAAGTAGAGGATGATGGTGGTGGGCTTAATCTTGAACTTATAAGGGAAAAAGTGGTTCAGAAGGGTTTATTGCCCGAATATGAAGCTAAAAACATGAGGGCTGATAAACTGCTTAATTATATATTTTTACCGGGCTTTTCCACCAAAGAAGGTACATCGGAGATTTCAGGGCGCGGTGTAGGGCTTGATGTAGTAAAAAGACAAGTAGAAAGTCTTGATGGTAACATATCCGTTATAAATAAAGAAGGTAGCGGATTGTGTATCCAAATTAGTGTGCCTGTTACCCTTTTGATTTCCGAATATCTTTTATTGCGGGAAAACTCTCAGACATTTTCAATCCCAATAATTTCTGTTTACGAATCTTTTAATATAGATACGGCAAATGTAAAAAAGATAGGCGGACGTTTTTTCTACAAAATACGAGATGAAATACATGAAATTCACGACCTTGGTGTTTTGTTAAAGCAAGTTGAAAATGCCCAGTTTGAAAACGGAAGTGTTGGGATAATTGTTGAAGGTATAAAAAAACCTTACATAATCACCGTAGATGAGATTATAGGACGAGAAACTGCAGTCACAAAGAAGCTTGGAAAAATTGTTGAAGGTTTAAGACATATAACAGGAGCGACCATAAGCCCGAGTGGAGAGGTAAGGCTTATTATTGATCCTATAAGGCTTATCGAAGAAAAAGCAGAAGGCACTCTAAATTATACTAAAACTACCACTGAGCAGCCGAAAAGTACGGGGAAAATATATATTCCTAATAGTGTATTAATTGTGGATGACTCTATCAGTATCAGGAAGTTTTTGAGTTCGATAATTGCGGACATGAACTTGGCGGTGGACGAAGCTTACGATGGTGCCAATGCACTTGAAAAACTTGAAAAGAGGAGATATGATTTAATTATCACCGACTTGGAGATGCCTGTGTTAAATGGTTATGAACTAATTGATAAAATTAGAAATTACTATCGTGATAATTCTACTGCCATATTTGTATTAACATCTAGGGCTACGGAAAAGCATAAAAATAAGGCTTTTGAGCTTGGGGCTAACGATTTTTTAATTAAACCGCTAAATGAAGATAAAATTAAAGAAAAAATAAGAGAGGTTATTTTTGAAAGGGCTTAAATTTAAACAAGGGGATTTCCATTTTATAGTTGATGTAAGAGATATTCTCCACGTTGCCGGCAAAAAAGATGTGGAAGATGATCTCAAAGAGATTAAAAATCTTGATTTTAAGAAACTTCTTAATGTTGGAAATTCATCCGAAGAGGTTATTTTTATCGGGCGGGATGATAAAATAATGGGGTTATTGGTTGAAAAAGTTATTGAAGTATCTGAAATAGGCGAAGTATTCCCTTTTGAAAAAGAAATTTTTGTGATAGAGTTTATTAAAGGCATGGTTAAGTACAATGATGTGATATATTATTTGATAGATTTTGACAAAATAATAGAGGTAGATTATGAAGAAAAAAGTCCTTCTTATTGACGATAGCATGACTATTCACAGGGTAATTGATTTGTCTGTAGATGAGGAAAAATATGAAGTTGAGAAGGTGTTTTCTGCAGAAGATGCCGAAGGAAAAATAAAAAGTTTTAATCCTGATATAGTACTTCTTGATAATAAACTCGAAGGGATAAAGCTTAATGAGTATGTATCCAGGTTAAAATCTGAAACCGGCGCATCTGTTATCCTTCTTGTAGGAGCGTTTGATCATTTTAACGAAAGTAATTTAAGTGCTACAAATGCCGATGACTTTATTGTGAAGCCTTTTAACTCTTCATTGCTTGAAGAGAAATTGGAAAAGTTTGGGCAGGCAGTTGCAACAGAGGTAAAAGCTTCAGAAAGTGAGTTAGAGCCTTCCATTGAAAAAGACAGTGCGGTTGAAGAATTATTGGCATCAATAGATTCTGAAGAGACTGCCGAGAAGGAAACTCAGTTTGAGGACTTTGATGATTTATTGGCAGAAAATACACATTCGGAAGATTTAGTCGCAGATGAAAAACAGGACGTAGAACTTGAAGAGTCATTAGAGTTAAATGAAAGTATTGAAGCAGCGGAAGAGTCAAATGAGTCTGTTGAGGTGGAAGATATTTTCGATGATGTAAAGGTTGAAGAAAAAACCGAGGAAGATCTTTTTGACACAGTATTGGCAGAGGAAAAGCAAAGTGAGGACTTGATTGCAAGTGAATCAATTTCCGAGGATATATTATCGGATTTAGTTGAAGAAAGCAGTGTAAAAGAAGATGTAGAGCAAGAAGTAATTTCGGAAGAAGATGTTACTGAACAAAAAGAAGATTCGGAACTAACTGATATCTTTGGTGAACTTGAAGATGTAAAAGATGAAGAAGATAAAGACTTATTGGAAGAGGTGGCTGTAAGTGAAGCCGATGAAGGTGTAGTTGACTCTTTACAAGAGCTTGTGGAGGATGAGAAAGTTTTTGATGAAGATTTTGACAAATCATTTGATGAAACATTTGTTGGTAAAGAAGAAAGCGATGTTAATATTGGCGAAAATATAGATGCGCAAGACGTGGCGGATGAGCTGACAGTAGATATGCCTGATGAGGTAGAGTTTGGCGCAGAATTGGATGAAAAGGATACGTTGTCAGAGGAAGCTGAAATCCCTTCTGTAGAAGAAGAGGTTTTGGTAGAAGATTCTGTAAAAAGTGGTGAAGAGGGAAAGTTACTTGTAGATAAAGAAGTGATTAAGAAAGTTATAGAAGATTCAATAGATTTAGATTTTCTGCGTGATGTGGTAAGGGAAGTGATTTCTAAAAATTTGGAAAAAGTAATTTGGGAAATAGTCCCTGATATGGCTGAAAAATTAATTATCGAGGAAATAGAAAAGCTTAAAAAAGGTGAGTAATATCAATGAGCAAAAAAATCAAATACAATGATGCTGGCGTCAATATTGATGAGGGGAATCTTTTTGTAAATAAAATAAAAGGGATTGTTGCTTCCACTTTTGATGAAAATGTTCCGGAAGGGATTGGCGGCTTTGCCGGATTTTACTCTATCCCTTTTGCCAAGAATATGGAATGCCCTATGCTTGTCTCTTCAACGGATGGTGTCGGTACCAAATTAAAGGTAGCGATAGAGTCGGGGGTATTAGATACGGTTGGCATTGACCTTGTGGCGATGTGTGTAAATGACTTAATAGTGACAGGGGCAAGGCCTCTGTTTTTTTTGGATTATATTGCAACGGGGAAATTGAGTGCAGAGAAGTCCGTAAAAGTTTTAGAGGGTATTGTTGAAGGGTGTAAGCAGGCTAATGCTTCCCTTTTAGGTGGGGAAACTGCTGAAATGCCTGATATGTATCAAGAAGGTGATTTTGATTTGGCGGGTTTTGCCGTAGGTGTTGTCGATAAACCTAAAATAATAGATGGAAAAAGTATCAAAGACGGTGATTGGCTTTTGGGGATGTCCTCAAGTGGATTTCATAGTAATGGATACTCCCTTTTGAGAAAAATATTTTTTAAAGAGTTAAAAATGAAAGGGGATGAAGAAATCGCTGACGGCATTACTTTGAATGAACTATTATTGACCCCTACAAAGATTTATGTGAAAGAGATCCTCAATCTTATTGAAATGGGTGCTAAAATAAAAGGTATGGTGCATATAACCGGTGGCGGTTTTTATGAAAATATACCACGTGTGATGCCAAACGGGTTGTCTGCAAAGGTTTATCCGGAAAATATGCCAAGCTTGCTCCATTATGAATATTTAAAGTCTCTCAATCTTGTGGAAGAAAAAGAGTTATTCAGAGTTTTTAATATGGGTGTTGGATTTGTGCTAATTGTTGACCCTTTTGAAGGGGATAAGCTATTAAGTGACAATAATAATATTTTCAAAATTGGCGAAGTGTATTCAGGGTCTGAAGTAATAGTCAAGGGGGTAGATTTTTGAAAAGGATTGGCGTCTTATTGAGTGGTCGAGGGAGCAATTTTAAGGCTATCTTTGAGGCTATAAAGTCCGGTTTTATTGAAGATGCTGAGATATCCGTGGTAATAAGTGATAAAAAAGATGCCAAAGGTCTTGAATTTGCCAGAGAGAATGGGCTAAATGCTCTATTTGTAAATCCAAAGGATTTTAGTGATAGAAAGGCCTATGATTTGGAGCTTGTTAAAATTTTAAAAAATGCAAATGTAGATATTATATGTCTTGCAGGTTTTATGAGAATCATTAGTGAAGAGTTTGTAAATGCTTTTGAAAATAAAATTATTAATATCCATCCTTCTCTTTTGCCGAGCTTTCCTGGATTGAATGCACAAAAGCAAGCTCTTGAATATGGAGTGAAGTTTACAGGTTGTACAGTGCACTTTGTTGATGCCAAGGTTGATAACGGTCCTATTATATTGCAGGCTGTTGTCGAAGTTAAACATGACGATACTGTAGAGACCCTTTCAGACAGAATCTTAAAATATGAACATAAAATTTATCCGATGGCTGTAAAACTTTTGGTAGAAGATAAAATAAAGGTTGAAGGCAGAAAAGTTATTATTTTGGATTGAACTCTTTTAGGTTATTTCTAATCTTTTTGATAAATTGCAAAAAAGGATGCACTATGAAAAAGCTGTTTTTAATAATATTTCTATTTTGTTTCAAAATTCTGTTTGCTGGTGAGGTGGTTATGCTTGATAATGGCGGGAAGTTTGTGACAATTGAAAGGGGTTATACGGATACTGTTTCCATATCAATGTTTATTAAGGGAGGATTATTTCGGGAAACTCTTGAAGATAACGGTATAGGCAATCTTTTTTCTGATGTTTGGGTAAAAAGCAGTAAATTACTTGATAAAGTGGAATTTTATGGTGGTTCTATTGGTGCTTCTATCACAAATGATTACCTTGAGTTTTCACTTTCAGTCCCATATGAAAACCTTAACCTTGTATTTGAAGAATTGGATGAGTTTATCAATTCTCCTAAGTTTGATGCCAAGATTTTTAATGTGGAGAAGGAGTTAATTTTAAAATCTATCGAAAGTATCAAGGATAATCCTAACAGCATGGCGATGAAAGGTTTTAACAGACTTTCCTATGAAGGTTTTACTTATTCAATGGACAGTCTTGGGACAACCGAATCTGTCAGTAAGTTAGGTGTTGATGATGTTAAAAAATATTATGAGAAAAATATTGTTGGTTCAGATATGGTTGTAAGTGTCGCAGGCAAGTTTAGTGACGTCGATGTAAAAAAAATTAAAAGTATTTTTTCTAAGTTACCTAAAGGGGAAAAAGTAAAAATAGATTGCTCTGCTTCAAAAATTGATGCAGACAGATTTTTAGAAGAGACAGATGATAAAATTCAGCAGGCTAAATTATTCATAGGTTTTGATGCGCCTAATGCTACCAATAATCAATACATACCTCTTAAAATATTATCCGATTTGATGGGCGGAGGGATGAGCTCTGTCTATTTTGAAAAGCTTAGAAAAGAGAAAGGGTATGCATATTCAGTTGGCGCTTTTTATCCGTCAAGGATTTGCAATTCAAGGTGGGTTGGTTTTATAGGTTTGGACTATGCTAATGCCAAAGATAGTATAGCTACAATGAAAAATCTGCTTGGTCAGGTTAATGAGATTGTGGATGATGAAAAGCTTGAAAGTGTTAAAAATTATGTGATTGGCAGAATTTTAAATGAGTCTCAGACAAATGCAAAAGTAGCTTGGCATTCGTCTTTTTTTGAGACCGTAGGGCTTGGTTACAATTTCATGGACAAATATATAGATATGCTAAGGAGTGTTAGAAAAGACGATATCTTAAAGGCTGCTGAGACTCTTTTGAAAAGTCATACTGCAACATATATTTTAAAACCTAAAGGGTAGAATTAAAAAATAAAATTTAACATAAAAAATGCTTGAAATATAAATTAAATTATATTATATAAACTTTCCGCAGAAATTAGCGGAGGGATGGCCGAGTCTGGCTTAAGGCGGCGGTCTTGAAAACCGTTGTAGGGTAGCCCCCTACCGTGGGTTCGAATCCTACTCCCTCCGCCATTTTTTTTAGGAGAGATGGCCGAGTATGGTCGAAGGCGCTCGCCTGCTAAGCGAGTGTACCGTTAATCGCGGTACCGAGGGTTCAAATCCCTCTCTCTCCGTAATTAATCCAAAATGTTCATTTTTATTAACACCGTTTAATGGACTCCCCCTAAAGTAGGTTTTTTTATATATTTTTTCTTTTTTTTTGAGGCCTTTGGGCCTCATTATTCAAATATTGATATATTCAAATTAACTTTTTTATATTTTCAAGAAACAGGCAAAAATATCAAAGAAATCTTGATAAGTTTGAATTTTATGGTTAAAAATAATGCTCTTTAACTTGGAGGTATCGATGGTTGAAATATTGGCAAAAGAATTTAACAAGCAAGCAAAACACGTAGAAAATTTGTTAAAGCTTCATCTTGACGGGAATACAGTCCCTTTTATCGCAAGATATAGAAAAGAATTGACCGGAAGTATGGATGAAAATGAGATAAGGGATATTTTGGAAAGGTATGAATATCTTGAAAACCTTAAAAAACGTAAAGAAGAAGTTATTAGGCTAATTGATGAAAAAGGCAAACTGACCGATGAGCTAAAAGTAAATATTTTAAAAGCTGAAACTCTTAAAGATGTTGAAGATTACTATGCTCCTTATAAATCAAAAAGAAAAACAAAAGCTGATATTGCAAAAGAATTGGGCTTAGCCCCTTTATCAGATTTTATTAAAGTTACTGCTGATGAATCAAAAATATTTGAAGAAGGAAAAAAGTTTGTAACTGAAGGGGTGGACAGTCCTGAAATTGCTATTGAGATGGCGCAAGATATAATTATCGAAGAGATAGGACATAATATTGATATAAAAAATAGAATTAGAGAGATTTTTAAAAACGAAGGGGTTATTGCTTCATCAAAGTCAAAAGATGTAACCGGACGCACGGTGTATGAAGATTACTATGAATATGAAGAAAAAGTAAAAAATATTCCTTCCCACAGAATTTTGGCAATTTTCAGAGGGGAAAGACAAAAAGTATTAAAAGTTAAGATAAATATAGATGAGGAAAAAGGGATAAATTCCATTAAAAATATTTTGCATAAGGATATTGTGTTTAATGTTTACACTGAAGCAGCCACACAAAAGGCGCTGAAAAGAATGCTTCTCCCCTCTATCGAGCTTGAAGTTAGAAGCGAATTGAAAGAATTTGCCGAGGAAAAGGCTATCAAAGTTTTTGAAGAAAACTTGAAAAATATTCTTCTAACTCCGCCTGTTAAAAATAAGAGGATTTTAGGAATAGATCCAGCTTTTAGGACAGGGTGCAAATATGCAGCAATAGATGAGACAGGAAAATTGTTAAATTATGGGGTAATATACCCTGTAGAGCCTCAGAAAGATATTGATGGAAGTGAGAAAACACTTACCGAAATAATTAGGAAATATAATATTAATGCCATTGCTGTCGGAAACGGAACTGCCAGCAGAGAGGTTGAAGAGTTTATAGCAAATATGATTGAAAAATGTAATCTTGATGTAGAATATACCATTGTGAGTGAGGCGGGAGCGAGTGTGTATTCCGCAAGTAAAATTGCCAATGAAGAGTTCCCTGAATTGGATTTAACAATCAGAGGTGCAATATCAATCGCAAGAAGAGTACTTGATCCACTTTCAGAGTTGGTAAAAATAGAGCCGAAATCTATTGGTGTCGGTATGTATCAGCATGATGTAAACCAGAATAGGTTAAATGAAAAGTTAGTAAATGTAATAGAAGATGTCGTCAATAAAGTAGGGGTTGATCTGAATACAGCCGGTTATTCAATTCTTAGTTATATATCAGGACTTAATTTATCTTTGGCAAAAAAGATTGTTAAGTATAGGGATGAAAATGGCAAATTTAAAAGCAGAAAAGAGCTGTTAAATGTTGCTGGTATTGGTGAAAATATTTATAGGCAATGTGCAGGGTTTCTTAAGATATATGACGGAGAAGAGTTGTTGGATAAAATGTTTATACATCCGGAAAGTTATGATGCTACTTATAAACTTTTTGATTATTTATCCTTGAAGCCTGAAAATCATAAGATGGTTAAACTCGCGTTAAAAGGGAAAAACATTGCAGAAATCGCCAAAAGGATAGATATTGGACTTGAAACTTTGGCAGATATAATAGAAAATTTGGAGAAGCCTGAAATAGATATAAGGAGCAATGTCGCTCCGGTAATTTTTAAGAAGGGCGTGGTTGATATAAATGATTTGGATGAAGGGATGATTTTGCAAGGTAAAGTCAGTAATGTTGTAGATTTTGGGGCATTTGTAGACTTGGGGCTTAAAAATGACGGGCTTGTACATATATCGGAAATGGCTGATAAGTTTATCAAACATCCGAGTGAAGTGGTCGAGTTAGGCGACATAGTAAATGTTAAGATAATTAAAATTGATAAGGAAAGGGGTAGGGTAAGTTTATCTCTTAAATTATGATGAAAATACTGGTTTTTAATCCATCTTTTATTGGGGACTGCATATTGACAACCCCTCTTTTAAAATATTTGAAAAATAAAATACCGGGGTGCAAAATTTATTTTTGTGTAAGACCTGAAAGTGCACCTTTGTTCAAAAATTTAGATTTTATTGATGAGGTTGTTGTTTATGACAAAAGGAAAAAAGACAAGGGGTTAAAAGGGCTTATACAATTTGCTATAAAGCTGAACAGCATAGGCTTTGATAAAGTAGTTTCTGTTCATAAATCCTTTAGGAGCAGTTTGGTTATTAGGATGATTAAGGCGAATATCAAAGTGGGATTTAACGAGGCAACTTTACCATCTGTTTACACTCATAGAGTGTGCAGGGATATGAGTTTGCATGAGATTGAAAGAAATTTGATGCTTGCAAGCAAGATTATAAATGGTTTTGACCTTGAAGAAGCAAAATCTATTGCTGGTAAACCTCAAATTTCAATTGATGAGACTTTTTTTAGCAAATTACATAAATATTTGGATATAGCCGCCAACGGGAAGAAGGTAGTCGCGTTTGCCCCCACAAGCAATTGGAAAACGAAGATGTGGCCGGCTGAAAAGTATGCTTTTCTTGTAAATAAACTTTATGAGAAAGGTGTATATAGCCTTGTGTTTGCGGCAAAAAGTGAGGAGGATGATTACCTCAGATTTAAAAGATTTGTAAAAGTGCCGTTTTTTGATTTTGCCTTAAAAACTTCCATTGCTGAGTTATCGTCCGCCATCAAGTCGTCAGACCTATTGGTTTGTAATGACAGTGCACCCCTTCATATGGGGGTGGCACATAATAGAAAAATTTTATGTTTTTTTGGTCCAACAGTCCCTGCATTTGGGTTTTATCCATATACGGATGATGCTGAAATTGTCGAGGTAAAAAATTTGTATTGCAGGCCTTGCCATATCCATGGGAAAAATAGTTGCCCTGAAAAACATTTCAAATGTATGAACGATATTGATGAAAATGTCGTGTTGGAAAAAATACTTGCTAAGTTGGGGATAAATGAAACTATTAATTGTTAGATACAGTGCTTTCGGGGACGTAATTTTGACGACCGGGGTTATCAACTTTATAAAAAGTACCGGATTTTTCGACCAGATAGATATTTTGACTGGCAAGGATTTTGGCTTTATTTTTGAAAATGATAATAATGTGAATAATGTCTTGAAATATGATAAAAATTTAACCTTTTGGCAATATCTTGATTTCTTACAAAATGAGGTAAATGACTATGATTATATCCTTGATTTGCAAGGAAAATTTAGGACATTGCTGCTAAGGCTTTTTAGTAATGCAAGTAGCATAGGGTATGACAAAAAGACATGGCAAAGAAGGCTATTTACCAAGTTTAGAATATTTGAGAAAAGCCTTCAAGAGCACGTGACTGAAAGATATGTTAAGGAGCTAATCAAAACATTTTCATTGGAAAAACCCGATATTGAGCAACTACGTCCTGTTATTAATATTAAAGCTGTGGAAGAAGATAATAGTATTGCAGTGCACCCTTTTGCCAGCAAAAATACGAAGATTTGGCCATATTTTGATAAGTTGGTTGAAAAACTTGCAGTTGAAGGTTTTAGTGTAAAGGTAATAGGGCAAGGTGATAGAGATATTTTTAATATGAAAGGGGTTGTCAATCTTGTTAACAAAACCGACCTTAAGCAGATGCTTGAAGAGATAAAAAAATCAAAACTTTTAATAACGACTGATTCCGGCCCTTTACATGCAGGTGTAGCTCTTGGAGTAAAGACTTTAGGAATATTTGGTTCGACAACGCGCCATTATGGTTTTTATCCTAAGTTTAAAGATACTTATGTTATTGAAAATAACGATATAACTTGCAGACCTTGCCATGTGCATGGGCTAAAGGAGTGTCCTAAGGGGCATTTTGATTGTTTAAAAAGCATTTCTGTTGAGCAAGTTTTTGACAAAGTAGTGGGTATCTTAAAATGATATTTTTCGTGATAAAAAAGGTATTATCATTCTCATTGTTGCCTCCGGGGCTTTTTGTAGTCTTACTTTTAGTGGCAGGGGTATATTTATTATTAAGAAAGAATAAAGCCTTAGGCATCTTATTACTATGTTTGTCGACATCGATTTATCTTTTGAGTATCGAGCCTGTCAAAGATAGATTATTGCTCCCTCTTGAAGATATGTATCCGACTTTTACAAGTAATGATAATATATCCAAATCGTTAATTGTAGTGCTCGGGGGTGGAGTTTATGATAGAAGCCCCGAAAACGGATTGAAGGCAAGTGTAATGCCTGAACCGCTAAAAAGGTTAATTTATGCCTATTTGCTTTTTAAACATAACAATGCAGATATTTTGGTTTCAGGCGGTAGAGTTTTTAAGTCGAGTGAAATACTAAGTGAAGCTGAAGCTATGCGGGATATGTTATTGGAGTTAGGCGTTGAAAGGGACAGAGTAATTTTGGACACAAAGAGCCTTGATACTTATGAAAATATTCTTAATACCAAGAGTATTGTTCAGAATAATGATTATGACAGAGTTATTATTGTAACATCAGCTTATCATATGCCAAGGGCGATGTTTCTTTCTCAAAAAGTAGGTTTGGTTGCTATCCCTGCTCCGACTGACTTTAAGACAGACAGGACAGAATATTCTTTTGATAGTTTTTTACCTAAAATGGGATATCTTTATGATTCCTATAAAGCCCTTCACGAATACTTAGGTCTTCTTTTTTATAAAATAAAGTTTTGAAAGAAAAAGGGGGGTGGGGCATAAAGCCCCATGGAAGTCAAGAGAGCTTAATAAGAAGGTCTCCAGCCTCTATTTTATCTCCTTCAGAAAGGAGAATTTCTTCTACTTTTCCATCGACACTTGCTGCAATCTTAGTTTCGATTTTCATCGCTTCAGTGATTAATAAGATATCACCTTTTTTCACTTTGTCGTTTAGTTTGACATTTATTTTTGTTATTTTTCCTGGCATTGTTGCACATATTTGTTTTGGATCTGAGATGTCACCTTTTGTGTTTGATTTTATGATATCTGTCAATGTGTTATCTTTGATAGCCACATTTCTTGGCTGACCGTTTAATTCAAAATAAACCCTTCTTTCCCCTTTTACATCCGGTTCGCTGACTCCAAGGTATTTAATTGTAAGTGTCTTCCCTTCTTCAATATCTATGGAGATTTCCTCTTCCTTTCTTAGTGGATAGAAAAATGATTTTGAATCCAAAACTATCGGATTGCCAAATTCGTCGGTAAATTTTACAAAATCTTTGAATACTTGAGGATAAAGGGCAAAGGATATAAGCTCTTCATCGGAAAATTCTTTACCAAATTCTTTTTCCAGTGCTTTTTTGGCATTTTCAAAATCGTATGGTTTAAGAAGCTCTCCTGGTCTGCATTTAATAGCTTTTTCATTTTTTAAAACTATCTCTTGCAAATCCGACGGGAAGCCGCCCACAGGCTGACCCAACATCCCTTTAAAAAAGCTTACCACCGAGTCTGGGAAAGATAATGTTTCCCCTTTTGTGTATAAGTCGTTTACTGTCAGATCATTTCTGACCAAAAATAGTGCCAAATCACCTACAACTTTAGAGGAAGGGGTTACCTTTATTATATCTCCGAGAGCTTTGTTGACCTCTTTGTACATTTTTCTTACTTCTTCCCACCTGTCTAATAGTCCCATTGCTTCTACCTGAACTATGAGGTTTGAATATTGACCACCGGGAATTTCATGTTCGTAAACTTCTGCTGTTGCTGACTTCAGACCGCTTTCAAATGGGAAATAGTATCTTCTGACCCTTTCAAAATAATCAGATATATTTTGAGCCCATTCCTTGTCAATAGAAGGACGTTTTTCTGTGGATTCAAGTGCGGCCATTATTGAATTTAAGTTTGGTTGACTGGTTAGACCGCTCATAGAGCTTATCGCAGCATCAACTATTTCGGCACCAGCCTCTATTGCCATAAGTACGGATGCTTCGCCATTTCCACTGGTATTGTGTGTATGGAAATGTATTGGAAGGCCTGTCTCATCTTTAATTGCTTTGACCAATAATTTAGCGGCATACGGTTTGCAAAGTCCAGCCATATCTTTTATGCCGATAATATCTGTGCCCATCTGGGCAAGCTCTTTTGCAAGACCTGTATAATATTTGAGACTGTATTTATGTTTTTTGGGGTCGGTTATATCCCCGGTGTAGCAGATTGCCGCTTCACATATTTTGTTATTCTTTTTTACCTCTTCTATTGCTACTTTCAGCTGGTCAAGCCAATTAAAGCAGTCAAAAATACGAAAAACATCTATTCCGCTTTTAGCGGAGAGTTCTATAAACTTTTTTACAACATTGTCAGGGTAGTTTGTATATCCGACTGCATTTGAAGCCCTTAAAAGCATTTGAAAAAGTATGTTTGGAATTTTTTCTCTTAAAAGTCGCAGTCTTTCCCACGGTGATTCTTTTAAAAATCTAAATGCAACATCAAATGTAGCACCGCCCCACATCTCTAAGGAGAATAGATTGTTCATATGATAGGCATAGGCATCTGCGATTTCTACCAAATCTTTTGTCCTAACTCTTGTGGCTAAAAGGGATTGGTGAGCATCACGAAATGTAGTATCGGTAAAAAGGACTTCTTTTGAATTTCTTACATAATCCAAAACACCTTTTACCCCTTTTCTGTTTAAAATATCTTTTGTACCGGTAGGTATTTTTTCCCCGAATTTAATAACAGGTGTTTTTATTGGAGGCAATATTATATCGTCGGTAAGCTTTACACCGGAAGGATTGTTTACAATGTTGTTAGCTAAAAACTTTAATGTCTTGGTGGCTCTGTCTTTCCTCTTTTTGAATTGGTACAATGATTTGGTTTCATCAACAAATGTGGTGTCAACTTCGCCTCTTAAAAATTTTTCGTGGCTGATCACATTTTCCAGGAACGGTATGTTTGTTTTTACCCCTCTGATTCTAAATTCGCTTAGAGCTCTTGCCATTTTGCGTGCTGAGTTTTCAAATTGAGTTGCCCAAGTGCACACCTTTACCAGCAATGAATCATAGTGCTCGGTGATTTTAGCGTTTACGTAACCGTTGCCTGCATCAAGCCTTACGCCAAAACCGGCTGCAATTCTATATGCCTCTATCGTCCCCGTGTCAGGCATGAAGTTATTTTCCGGGTCTTCGGTGGTTACTCTGCATTGAATAGCATATCCATGCTTTAAAATTGAATCTTGGGAAACAATTGATATTTTGTTACCGTCAAGTGTCTCACCCGCAGCAATATGTATTTGTGCCTGAACAAGATCAATGCCTGTGATAAGCTCTGTTACAGTGTGCTCTACCTGTATCCTAGGGTTGACTTCAAGAAAATAATGTTTCCCAGATTTGTCTACTAAAAATTCTACGGTAGCCGCACTTGAAAGGTTTGACATTTTACCGATTTTTATTGAGTCTTTATAAAGATTTGCCAATGTTTTTTCAGGTAGGTTAAGAGAAGGGGCGATTTCTATTATTTTTTGATGCCTTCTTTGGATTGAGCAATCTCTTTCGTAAAGATGAACGATGTTTCCATGCTTATCTGCTAACAGCTGTATCTCTATATGCTTTGGCTTGTGAATATATTTTTCAAGTAATATTTCATCTTTACCAAATGCTTTTAAAGATTCCCTTTTTGCAGATTCAAAGTTTTCTACGAGCTCTTTTTCAGAATTGCATATTCTGATACCTCTCCCTCCACCGCCTGCAACAGCTTTTAGAAGTACAGGATATCCAATGTTTGCAGCAATTTGTTTGGCTTCATCAAGATTTTTTACATTTCCGGGCGAGCCTTCAATGACAGGGACGCCGCATTCTCTTGCAAGGTCCTTTGAAATTTGTTTGTCACCAAAAATTTTAATCGTTTCAGGGCGAGGGCCTACAAATATTATACCAGCCTTATCACACGCGGCGGCAAATTCATAAGATTCAGATAGAAAACCGTATCCGGGATGAATAGCATCTATATTTTTTCTTTTGGCAATATCGATTATTTCATCTATATTTAAATATGCTTGCACAGGGTCAAGCCCTTTTCCCACTAAATATGCCTCATCGGCTTTGTAGCGATGCAGTGAGTAGATATCTTCATTTGAGTAGATTGCAACCGTTCTTATCCCTAACTCTGTGCAGGCTCTAAAAACTCTAATTGCTATTTCTCCCCTGTTTGCACACATGAGCTTTTTTATTCTCATCATATCCCCCAAAGATTTTTATTATATTATAACTAATTATTTTTACGTTTAAAAATTAAACAAAATTAAGTTTTACTAAATATTATTATAGAAAATTATAATTGTCAAGATTCTTTATATTTATTGATGTATAAAATTTTTAAATATAATAATTGAATATAATTTGATATATGTATTTTTATTTTTTATATGGTTTTGTTGTTTTTGTAAAAGGTGTTGTTGTGTGTAATATATGTATAGAAAAAATCTATAATAATGCTACATATAAAAAGAGAGCGCAAGATGCTATCTTGCGCTTTAAAAAGGTATTTCTGTTAAATGATATTATTTAGAAGTAAGTTGCTTGATTATATTTTCTGATATTTGTCTGAAAGAATTGGTTACTTCATTATTTGGATATTCTATCACATAAGGTTTACCGGAATCCCCTTGCATTACAACCATTGGATCAAGTGGAATTTTACCCAGAAAATTAACCTTCAATTCGTTAGCTGCTTTTTCTCCGCCCCCGGTTTTGAAAATATCAGTTCTTTCTCCACACTTAGGACAGACAAAACCGCTCATATTTTCTACTATTCCAAGGATAGGAACATTTAGTTTTTTGCTGAAAGTTACGGACTTGCGTGAGTCAAGCAGCGCAACCTCTTGAGGTGTTGTAACAATCACGCTTCCGTCTATGTCGCCGATTACATGTGCTACACTGAGTGGTTCGTCCCCTGTTCCGGGGGGAAGATCGATAAGTAAGAAGTCAAGCTCTCCCCATTTTACATCACTTAAAAATTGCTCTATCAGACTGTGTTTTAACGGTGCTCTCCATATTACTGCATCATCATCATCCCTGATAAGAAAACCTACTGACATAATATATAAGTTTTCTATCGGTTCGTAAGGGATTATCCCTTCAGCAGTTGATAAAACTCCTTTTTCTTTGATACCAAACATTTTTGGAATATTAGGCCCGTGAATATCTGCATCGATAAGTCCAACTTTGTAACCGAGCTTACTAAGGGAAGAAGCCAAGTTAACTGATACCGTCGATTTGCCAACACCACCTTTTCCGCTCATTACCATAACTTTGTACTTAATCTTCTCAAGGGTTTGTGCAATCATTAATTTTGTGTGATTTTGTTTCTGGCTTGTGTCGCAGGAGTCTGTAGAAGAGCAACTGCTGCAGCCAGAGTTGGTATTGCATTTATCTGCCATACTGCCCTCCTTTTTTTGAAGCCTAATAATAGTACATTTTTTATTTTTTTCTATCTTTAAATTTAAAATTTTTAAAAAAATGGTATTATTTATACATGGAAAAACATTATTTAGGGCATAGAAAAAGATTGAAGGAAAGATTTTTGTCTAATCCTGACAGTTTGCAGGACTATGAAATATTGGAATTATTGTTGGGATATGTTATAAGGGGTAAAGATACAAAACCTTATGCAAAAGAGCTTATTAAGGTTAGCGGCGGATTAAACAATATATTTTCCTGCGATACAGGAAGCGTTAAGGGGCTTGGTTGTGAAACGGAAACATTTTTTAAACTGTTAAAAGAATTTTTATTTAGAATTGAAAAAGGTATTGTAACGGGTAAAAAAGAAATTTTGAATTCCCCTGAGTCCGTATTTGATTTTCTTAAATATAAAATTGGCTATGAAAACAAGGAAAAATTTGTGGTTATTTTGCTCAATTCAAAAGGGGAATTATTGGAATATAAAATATTTAATACTGGCACAGTCAATCAAGCAGTCGTTTTTGTGCGGGAAGTGGCGGAATTTGCGGTTAAGGGGGGTGCCGTTTCTGTGATAGTGGCACATAATCACCCGAGCGGAATTTTAAAATTTTCTAATAGCGATTATGATTTGACTGTTAAAATAAAGAGCGGGCTGGAAATCCTTGAAATTATTTTGCAGGATCACATTTTGGTTTGTAAGGATGCCTATTTGTCTATGAGGCAATATGATGATAGAAGGCTATGGAGGTAATTTGTGAAAGTATTTTTGACTGGTTCTACCGGTTTTGTAGGGAAAGAGATTTTGAGGATGCTGGTAAAAGAGGGTTATATAGTAGTTGCTCTTGTGAGGGATGTAGGTAAAACTGAGGAGATGGAAAATGTTATTTATGTTAAAGGGGATATATTAAAACCTGAGAGCTATGAGGATTATCTGAAAGAGTGCAATGCAGTAATTCACCTGGTGGGGATAATTAGGGAAGATAGAAAAAAAGGGGTGACTTTTCAAAAACTTCACTATGAGGCTACAAAAAATATTGTTGATTTGGCATATAAATACAGTATCAAAAGATTTATCCATATGTCTGCCAACGGTACTCGAAAAGATGCAGTGAGTGATTATCATAAGTCAAAATTTATGGCTGAGGAATACTTAAAAAATAAGGGCTTAAATTATACGATTTTCAGACCTTCCGTTATTTATGGTCCGGGAGATATTTTTATAAATATGTTAAACGGTCTGATGAAAATGACGCCTTTGTTCAGCTATTTTGGTGATGGAGGCTATAAAATGCAGCCGGTAAGTGTTTATGAAGTGGCAGAACTGTTTGTGAATGCTTTAAAAGATGATGTTAGTATCGGTAAAACCTACAGTGTATGTGGTAAGGACATTTACACCTATAAAGAGATATTAAAGATGATAATTAGGGTTACCGGCAGGAAAGTATTACTTTTTTCTATTCCGGAGTTTATTATTATAGTCTTGGTTAAATTTTTTGGAAAGACCACATGGTTTCCCATTACGACAGACCAGTTTATTATGCTTACCGAAGGGAATATTTGTGATAACGATGCGTGTTTTAGAGATTTAAATGTTGAAAAGAGGGATATGTTTGAGGTTTTAAAAAGTTATTTAAAATGAAATATTCTATATGGACTTAGTGGACTTTTTTTTTAATTTTGGTATAATTGACAAAAATATTAGGAGAGTTTGATGAGGAAAATTTTAGTATTATTTGTAATTTCCGTTTTTTTTGTTTTGGGTTGTTCAAATAATAGTTCAAAAAACATTAACCCTGCTGAGATTATCCCTCAGATGAGTATTGCCAAGTATGAAGAGGTAAAGGCTCAATATAAAGGTAAGGTAGTGTTAGTAAACTTTTTTGCTTCTTGGTGCCCCCCTTGTAAAGCCGAAATTCCTGATTTTATAAAGGTTTATAATAAGCATAAAGATAAGTTTGTAATTATAGGCATTTCCATTGATGATGATGTTCAAAAGGGGGCTGAGTTTGTAGTTGATAAAGGCATCCCATATCCGACCTTTCATGCGGAAAGGGCACTTGAGGCGAAAATGAATATTTCAAGCATACCAACAAATATATTCTATAAACCTGACGGTACACTTTTTAACTTTTACGTAGGTGCTTTGACGGAAGATTTTCTTGAATCGGTTATTGAGAGGCTTTCTAAATAGTGGACAATTTAACCAAATCTTTGCTTATTATTGATGATGATATTGGGATAAGGGACGGCCTGTCGGTATTGATGGGCCGTTATTTTAATGTGGAAACCGCTTCTTGCGGAAAAGAAGCTTTTGAAAAATTAGAAAAAAGTCAATATGATGTTTATCTCATAGATTTATATCTTGGTGATATAAGTGGATTGGATGTTTTAAAAAAAATTAAAAGCCTAAATAAAAATTCCGTGGCAATAATTTTGACAGCCTATGGCGACGAAACCGATATAGAGCAGGCCGAGAAGTTAGGGGCTGATGAGTTTTTACATAAACCTATTACATACAACAAGTTAATGGATGTGATTAATAATATCTTCGAAAAAGGCGAAAAAACATCCAATTTTGAAAAGTACCAAAATTCTGTGTCAAAATTTATCAAAGAGGTTAGCAATGAGCTCAAGGTGCATCTGAATATTGCCGAAGGCTCAGCTAATTATTTGTATGAAAAATATGATGGTGATATTGTTGAAGTAAGTAATACCATAAAAAAAGCTGTTCACGAAATGAAAATGATTATTGAGTTTTTAAATATACTTTCAAACTTAAAAAATAAAACATATACCGATGAAAGAAAAACCATAACAATAAAAGGGCTTATGGAAGATGCTTCTCGTAAGCTGTTTGACAGAGGTGTTTTTAAAAGGGTAGTATTTGAGGATGCTTCTTTTTCTTTTTTTAGGGACAGCTTATTAAATATATTTACTGTTGTGTTATCAATTTTATCTCACTCGGACAGAAGTATTTTGAGGATTACAAAGAATGGAAGTGAATTGCTGTTAGAATTGATAAATTTAAATTTTAATGTAAAAAACTTTTTAAATGACGAAGAAGATTTCAGTTATCCGTCTGTTGAGGTCAGATTGTTAAGAGAGCTTATAAGTTATGTTAGAGGCAAGATTAATATTAAGACAGGGGAGAAATATACTTCTTTGATTCTTGTGATTAATTTATCGTAGTGTTGTCATGTTTCAAATACTTAGTCAATGTAAATATTGTTGAGTCTCCTGTTTGAATAAATTCCATTTTATCAACTATCTTTGAGATAATAAAAAGCCCTCTTCCAGATTCGTCATAAGGGTTTGGGTCTATCACAGACGGATTTTTGTCAAGTTTGCCACCTTTGTCAATTATCTCAATATTAACTGCTGAATTTTCAACAATAATTTTTACTGTTATCTCCTTTTTTGCACCATGTTTGACAGCATTAGAAAGAGCTTCGGTTACTGCCAGATTTAAGTAAAAGGCGATATCAGCATGATTTGGGTAAAAATTTTTTACAGAATTTTCCAATAACTCCCCCACTTTTTGCAAGATATCCAATTTGCTTGGGAGAGTCAGCACAAATGACAGTTTCATGACAAGTTGACCAATGCCTCTTCTAAATTATCGTATATTTCAAATATTTTTGTAAGACCGGTCATTTTTAATATGGACATTACCTTATCGGATATATTTATAAACCTTATAGCAATATTTTTGGCTTTACCTTGTTTGTAAAAGTAGACAAATGCACTGAGTCCTGAGCTATCTATAAACTCAAGTTTTTGAAAGTCAACTATGACAGGTTTATGTTTTAAAAAACTAACGAGTTTGTTTTTGTATTCTTCGGATGTACTGGAATCGATTCTAATATCTGTAATTGTAAGTAAGGTATAATTATCTTGCTCATTTAAAATTATATTCATAATTTTCTCCTTTTTTATTTTACAAATTATATCACATATTATATGATTTGTTGAAAAATTTTCTATAGAAGTTCACTAAAAATCTTATGAGGTAGAAAAATGGGTGAGATTTTTGTTATCGGTCATAAAAATCCGGATACTGATTCTATTTGTTCGGCATATGCTTATGCTAATCTTAAAAATAAAATTGATAATAAAAATAGATATATTGCTGCAAGATGCGGCAGCTTGAATGACCAGACTAAGTTTGTATTTTCAAATATAAGTGATGAACCGCCTGTTTTTATCAGAGATATTTATCCCAAGGTAAAGGATGTAATGACAAAGGAAGTTATATATTCTACCCCTGATGAGCCTATTTACAATGCAGTAAAAAACCTTGAGTCTCTTGGCGTCAGACTTACGCCTGTTGTTGATGGGCAAACGTATAAAGGTGTAGTTAGTATACTTGAAATATCGAGGTTCTTTTTGCCAAATAATATAGAAAATAAGCCTGAATATTTGGTCAGACCTGAAAATTTTAAAGATGTTATCCCCGGTGATTTTATAAAAATAGGTGATAGGAAAGAGTTTTTAACAAATTTTCTTGTAGGTGGGATGCCTTTTGAAACATTTTTGAAAAGGTTTAAAAATTTACATGCTGATAAAACTGTACTTATAGTCGGCAAAAGAAGGGATTTTATCGAGTATGCGATAAAAAATAATATGGCGGGGATAATTGTAACCGGTATTGCCAATACCGAAGAGTTTGATTTTGAAATTACTGGTTATAAGGGTTTTGTTTATCTTTCATGCTTGGATACTGCCGAGACGCTAAGAAGGATTGTTTTTTCTGTCCCTATAAAGTCTATCATGACAGATAAAATTCCGATAACCGAGCCAAATTTTTATTTGGAAGATGCAAGGAAAATTATGATTAACGAAAACCATCGAGGTTTGCCGGTTGTGGAAAACGGAAAACTTGTTGGGATTATAACAAGAAGCGATTTGTTGAAAGATAAAAAGCACAGAATTATTTTGATGGATCATAATGAACTTTCACAGTCCGTAGATGGTGCAGAAATAGCAGAAATAGTTGAAATAGTTGATCATCATAGACTTGGGACGATCAAGACAAAGTCGCCTGTGACATTTTTTGCAAAGCCTGTGGGGAGTACATGTACACTGGTATTTCAGCAATATAAGTTAAACAATGTTGAAATAGATGATAATAGTGCTTTGGCACTTTTATCAGGAATTCTTTCTGACACGGTTGTGTTAAAATCCCCTACTATGACTAATGAAGATATAGAAACAGTGGAATTTTTGGCTGCAAAGCTTGGAATTGACTATAAAGAATACGGAAAAAAGATGTTTGAGGCATCGTCAAAACTTAAGGGGAGGTCACCTGAAAGTATTGTGGCAACTGACTTTAAAATTTTTGAGGAGCAAGGATATAGGATAGGAATAGGGCAAGTTGAAACAGTTAATTTAATGGAGTTAAATGATATTAAACAAATTTTATTGGATGAAGTTAAAAAAGTTGCTTCGGTTAAAAATTTAAATTGGGCAAGTTTATTGGTTACAGATATTATTGAAGAGAGGAGCGTGCTTTTGACCAGTGGTTTTCAAGCGTTAGAAAATCTGCTTATTTATAGTAAGTTAGAAGAAAATATTTACGATTTACCGGGTGTTTTGTCAAGAAAAAAACAGCTTTTGCCTGAGGTCTTGAGAGTTTTGGAACTGTTGAATAATTAATTATTTTTATATACTGTTAAAGTAAAGTATAATTTCCATTAAAAAATATTGACAACATTTTAGGCAGTGTATAAGATTTCTCACAAAAATACAATGGAGGTCTGCTTTGAAGATCATTAAATGGTATGTTAATTTGGTAGATAGCCTTAACGAAAAAGTCGGCTATTTGGCCGCTTGGCTTTCAACGGCTTTGGTCCTTGTTGTGTGTTATGATGTTTTCACAAGATATGCGTTGAATAACAGTAAAGTGGCTGTCCAGGAGATGGAGTGGCATATTTTTTCTGTGATGTTTTTGATTGGAGCTGCTTACACTCTAAAAAAAGACAAGCATGTCAGGGTAGATGTTTTCTATATGAAAATGCCTGAGAAGATAAGGGCTTGGATAGATTTCCTGGGTAATCTTATATTCCTTATTCCTTACTCTATGTTGGTTATTTATACTTCAATCAATTTTGTAAAGTTTTCCTGGATGTCAAAAGAAGGCTCTCCAGACCCTGGCGGTTTGCCGGGGAGATATGTATTGAAAGCTTTTGTGACTGTCGGCTTTATTCTTCTTGTTTTGCAAGGGCTTGCTGAGGCTTTAAAGTCTTTTTCCAAAATAATCGGTAAAGATATACAAAGGAGTGAATGATGCTTGCTATTATTTTGTTTGTATTGATGTTTGCTATGCTCCTCATAGGCTTCCCAGTTGCTTTCACATTGGGAGGAGTTTCTCTAATCTTTGGGTATTTCTCTTTTGGTTTGGATTTGTTTAATCTTTTACCTCTTAGAATTTGGGGTACAATGACAAATTATGTTTTGATTGCAGTTCCACTTTTTGTGTATATGGGAGTTATGCTTGAAAAATCTGGACTTGCCGAAGAGCTTTTGGAAACTATGGCACTTTTATTCGGAAGGCTTAGAGGTGGCCTTGCTATTTCGGTAGTGGTTGTTGGAGCCCTTCTTGCTGCGGCAACAGGGATTGTCGGTGCTACGGTTGTTACAATGGGGCTTTTGAGCTTACCTACTATGCTCAAAAGAGGTTACAGCACTGAGCTGGCTACCGGTACAATTTGTGCTGCAGGTACTTTGGGACAGATTATTCCGCCAAGTATTGTTTTAGTTTTACTTGGCAGTATTTTAAACGTTTCAATCGGTGACATGTTCATGGGCGCTGTTGTTCCTGGCCTTTCCCTTGTTGTTTTGTATCTTATATATTTGTCTATAATAGCAATTATAAAACCTAAAAGCGCACCTGCAATGCCAGCTGAAGAGTTGGCAGCTTTCAGAGATAAGGGGATGTACAAAAGGATATTCAGAGCATTCTTCTTGCCATTTTTTCTGATTGTTGCTGTTTTAGGTTCAATATTTGCTGGAATTGCTTCACCTACTGAAGCTGCAGCTGTCGGTGCATTTGGTGCTACACTTTTAACTCTTGTTCAGGGGAAACTAAACTATCAGACTGCTATGGATGTCATGAAGGATACATTGACCCTCACATGCATGGTGTTTATTCTTCTTGTGGGTGCTACAGCTTTCGGATTAGTTTTTAGAGGCTTGGGCGGTGATACATATATTGTTGAACTTATTGAAAATTCAAATATGGAACCAATGCACTTTTTGGCACTCGTAATGGCGATAGTTTTTGTTGCCGGCTTTTTTATAGACTTTATAGAAATTACGTTTATCATAGTTCCGGTTGTTGCCCCTATTTTTCAGAGTATGGGGATGGATTTGCTTTGGGTAGGTATTCTTTTTGCAATGAACTTGCAAACCTCATTCTTGACACCACCTTTTGGATTTTCGCTGTTTTATCTAAAGGGGGTTGCACCTTCAAGTGTAACTACAGGGCATATATATAGGGGTATTATACCTTACATAATTATGCAACTTATCGCTCTGTATGTTGTAGCTGCCTATCCGGATGTAGTGTATTGGTTACCTAAGATGTTAGCAAAATAAATTAAAAGGGGCTTAAAGCCCCTTTTTTTTATGGTAAGTTTGCGTAAGCGATTTCTGATATTTTTGCCCAATCAGTAACTTTTTTCTTGAAATCTTTGAAGTTTTCATAAACTTTCTTGCTCATTGGGTCTTTTTCTGTGATTTCAGCTAATACCTCTTCTGAGTAAGCTCTAAGCTGTTTTATTACTTCATCAGGGAATTTTTTGAGCTGAACATTATGTTCTTTTATAAGTTTTTGTAAATATTCGTTATTCTTAGATTCAAATTCTGCAAGCATCCATGAATTTGATCTGATTGCAGCTGTGGTAACGATCTCTTGCAAGTCGGCCGGAAGATTTTCAAAAGCCTTTTTGTTTACAAAAGTTTCAAGTACTGTTCCAGGCTCATGCCATCCGGGGTAGTAGTAAAACTTAGCTACCTTATAAAAACCCATCAGATAGTCATGATATGGTCCAACCCACTCAGTTGCGTCGATTACACCTCTTTCAAGGTTAGTATAAATCTCTCCTCCGGCAGAAAGAACAGCCGAACCACCTGCCTTAGCTAATACTTTGCCGCCAAGCCCAGGGATTCTCATTTTGAGCCCTTTAAAGTCATTAATTGAGTTAATTTCTTTGTTAAACCAACCGCCCATTTGGACTCCGGTGTTACCTGCCGGCATACCTTTAACGCCAAACTGCCCGTAAACTTCATCCCAAAGCTTTTGGCCGTCACCGGCGTAAATCCAAGCATTCATCTGCTGGGCATTCATACCAAAAGGCACTGCTGCAAAAAATTGTGTTGCAGGTGATTTTCCAGCCCAGTAATAAGCTGCGCCATGCCCCATTTCTACCATACCTTGTCCGACAGCATCAAATGCCTGCAAAGGTGGCACAAGCTCTCCGCCGCCATAAACATGAATCTTGAGTCTACCACCTGACATTGTTTCTATCCATTTTGCCATCATTTCAGCCCCAACACCCATTACAGGGAATTTAGGCGGCCAAGTAGTAACCATTTTCCATACATATTTTTTTTCGGCATGAACAGCAGGGGCTCCAAATGATACGGCAGCTGCTGCAGCTAAAGTTGTTGCTGATGCCTTTTTAAGAAAACTTCGTCTGTTAACTTTGTCCATAAATCTACCTCCTTTGGTAAGTTATTTAATTATATTTCTATTTAAGTTTATTTTCAAACTTTTTTTTGTAAAAAAGAAGAAAATATTTTATTTTGAGTTAAACAGATTTTTCCTTTACAAAGAGATACAGCGCAAGACTAATGAAAATAAAAATCTCACAAATGATAAATGACGTGGAGAATTTATTGTGACCACTGTTTTCAAGATTTATATATTCAATTGCATACCCGATAAAGTGTTGAAGTATTGCTGCACCTAAAATTGCAAAAAAATTGACATAAGACATTGCTGTGCCACTAATTTCGGCAGGGAAAAGCTCTTTAACGTGCGCATATCCTGTCACACCAAACCCGCCTGCAAGTCCAAATATAAAGAATATTAGATACAGAGCAGATGCGTGTTCAAAAAATATATTACTTAATACAATAAACGTTAATAGAAATATGCTTAATCCGATGATAATGACCTTTTTTCTTGAGTTTAAAACCTTATCAGATATATATCCCCAAACAGGCGCACCTAAAATAAAGCCAATAGATATCATTGATAATATGTTACCTGCAGCAGTTTTTGGTAAATTGTAATTTTCAATTAAATATGGCCCACCCCAAAGACCTTGAATTGCCATGAAACTTCCAAACCAAGAAAATTCCATAAAAGCAATTATAAGGAAGTTTTTATCAAACAAAATTTTTCTATAAGGGATATTAATCGTCGTTACTCTTTTTTTATCTGTTTTGAATTTGTCATCTGTAAAAAATAAAATTGCTAAAGCTGAAGTTAAGGTTATAAAGGCAAAAAAAGATAGACTCCCGCGCCAACCAAAAATTGATGTCAAGTAAGCTAGAGGCGCTGCAGCAGAAAGTGCCCCTATATTTCCAAAGGCCATAGCAGTGGAAGAAAGGGTTGCAAACTTTGAGGGTTCAAACCATATGGAGATAATTTTAAGTGTTCCCATGTATGCACAAGATACGCCAAGCCCTATTAAAGCTCTTCCGAGGAGAGAAACAGTAAAGCTTTGTCCTAAGGCAAATATAAAGGCTCCTAATGAAGCGATAAGTCCAAATAAAAATACTACTATCCTTGGGCCTTTTTTATCAAGAAGTGGCCCAATAAAAAATTGTGCTGCTGCAAACGTATAGAAATAAGCGCTGCTTAAAAGGCCTAATTCTTTTGGAGAAATTTTAAAATCATTGATTAAGTCAGGAGCAATGACGGCGGTAGAGACCCTGAAAAAATATGACATAAAATACATAGAAAGAAAAGTTAGTAAAATTAAATATCTGTTTTTCATAAATGTTAAAAAAGCAGGCAAAAGCCTGCTTTTTATTAATACATTATTTCAGAATATGCTACTTCAGAAAGCTTATCCCAATCCATTATCATTTTTTGGAATTTGCTGTAGTTTTCATAAACTTTTTTACTCATTGGGTCTTTACTTGTAACGTCATCCAATACTTCTTTTGTATACTCTTTAAATTTTAGCAACACTTCTTTAGGGAATTTTTTCAATTTCACATTGTGCTCTGTGAGAAGTTTATTTAAGTAGAAGTTATTTTGAGCTTCAAATTCTGCTAGCATCCACTCGTTTGATTTTGCTGCTGCTGCTGCCACAATTTGCTGTAAATCTTTTGGTAAAGATTCGTAAGCTTTTTTGTTAACAAACATCTCAATTGCAGTTCCAGGTTCGTGCCATCCTGGATAGTAATAAAACTTGGCGACTTTATAAAATCCCATTTTGTAATCGTGATATGGTCCAACCCACTCAGTTGCGTCGATTACCCCTCTTTCAAGGTTAGTGTAAATCTCTCCGCCGGCAGAAAGGACAGCTGAACCACCTGCCTTAGAAATAACCTTACCGCCAAGCCCCGGGATTCTCATTTTAAGACCTTTAACATCGGCAATTGTGTTTATCTCTTTGTTAAACCAACCGCCCATCTGAACACCGCACTCACCAACTAAAAATGGTTTCAGGTTAAAGTTTGCATAAAGCTCTTCCCATAATTTCATCCCGTCACCGGCAGTAATCCATGAGTTCATCTGCTGGCTGTTAAGACCAAAAGGCACCGCTCCGAAAAATTGTGCAGCTGGAGCTTTACCTGCCCAGTAATATGCACAACCATGCCCCATTTCAACCATCCCTTGACCAACTGCATCAAATGCTTGAAGTGCCGGGACAAGCTCTCCACCGGCATATACATGTATTTTTAGTCTTCCTTCAGACATCTCTTCTATCCATTTTGCTATAAAGTTAGCACTTTCTCCAAAAACAGGGAAATTGGGTGGCCAAGTAGTTGCCATTTTCCATTGATATTTTTTTGCCGCATGAACGGCAGGAGCACCAAAGGCTAAAGATGCACCGGCAACAGCAGTAGTTGCAGCAGCTTTTTTTAGAAAATCTCTTCTCTTCATGACGCCTCCTTGTTTAGTTTTATTTAAACAATTAAAACATTGTTTAAATTATTGGGGTAATATTATTATAAATTATCAGTAATTTCAATAGTTTTTTTTGTTTGTATTTTTCTATGTATTAACTAATTTTAAAATAGTTTGAATTTTTTCAAAGGGTTTTGTCTTATATTGACAAAATTCTATTTGTTGTTTAATGTTGCCTAATCATAGAGTGGGGAAGTCCGGTGAAAATCCGGCGCTGTCCCGCAACTGTGAGCCTGACGAAAGCCAAATATGCCACTGCTTTTATAGCGGGAAGGCTGGCAAGTAGGTTGAAGGTGAGCCAGGATACCCCCTATGAAATACCTTACGTGGATAAGGAGGCCTGTATGAGCATTTCAGTTTCTCTCTAATTTCGGTATTTTACTTTTTTAACTCAACAAATTAAATCATTATGGAGGATAATGTGGTTTTCAAAAATATTTTCTTATATTTAACTATTTTTTTGTTTACTTTTAATGCGTTTGCTGTCGAAACAAAAACTATTACTATTTTTGGTGATAAAATTACAGAGTCAGATGCAAAACAGCAGGCTAATATTATAATTTTGACATCGGAAGAGATTCAAAGGATAAATCCGAGGGATACATATGAGCTTTTAGAAATGATACCTGGTATAAATATTAAATCCTATGATCGCAAAAATGTTACAGTTAATATAGGTGGTTTTGTAGGGGATAAGGCCGGATTAAACAATGTACTCATGATAAATGGACGAAAGATTAGCAATGCTGATATGAGTAGTGCGGATCTTACATTGATACCTGTTGATGTGATAGAAAGGGTAGAGGTGTATTTGGGTAGCAATAGTGTCTTGTTTGGCGATAGGGCAACAGGCGGAGTAATAAATATTATCACTAAAAAACCTATAAATAATTCTTTTAAGATTAAAACAAATGCCGGTTCATATGGCTCTTATAATGCTTATGCCGAAGGGGTTTTAGCCGGTGAAAGATACTCTTTTTTGTTGAGTGGCAATAAATATGGCACACAAGGGTACCGCGATAACTCAGAATTGTATACCGGTACAATAAATGGAGAGTTTACCTATTATGCTGATAGATTTGATATTACATTTAATGGGCTTTATACCGACTCAACTTACGGTCTCCCCGGTGCACTGTCTCTGAATGAAATAGCAACATATGGAAGAAAATACACTAACAGACCTAATGATGGCGGGCATGATTATGAATGGCTTTCAGGTGTTAGGGTATCTTACCATATTGGAAGTCTTGGAAAAATCATATTAGATTCCCAATATAAAAGTAGGAATAGAAACTATGAATTATGGGGTAACCATAATAAAGACGAACTGAAGTCTAATGTGAATAGTATAAAATATGAATTGGGTTACAATAAAAACAGGTATAAAAACAAACTTATTGCCGGAATTGATATTGAAAATTACGATTTAGACACAAAATCGGTAAACAGTTTGAATAAATTTTTGAATAAATTAGAGAGGGATATTTTATCTTTTTTTGTTTCGGATAAGGTTGAATTAGATAAGTTTTATATTGAGTTAGGTTTCAGAACTTCCGGTTTGGATGATAGTTATAAATCTGCCAACGAATCTAAGAATTTATCTGCTAATGCTTATAATATTGGAATTGGCTATAGTTTAACTAAAAATCAGAATATATATTTCAGGTATGATAAAAGTTTTAGGTTTCCAACGACGGATGAAATAAATGAATATAGTGGACTTAATACCGAAATAACCAAACAGGATACCAAAACCTATGAAATTGGATACAAAATCAACTATGTAAACTATTATATTTCGGCATCTGCATATAAGCAAACTTCTGATAATGAAATATTTACTGATCCTGATTTCAATTGGTATAGCACTGGCCCGGCGAATATAAATCTTGACACTAGAAAATATGTGTTCAACTTTAATGGTGGTTACGACAACAAGCAAGTTCTGATTAAAGCTTCATACAACTATATCGACTCAAAGCTTACTGAAGATGGCTACAACGGCAAAACAGTGCCTCTTGTTTCAAGGCATAATGTAAAAGCTACCGCTGGTTATAGGTTTGAAAACGGGGTAGGGTTATATTATGATTTTAGATATTTTAGCTCTTACTATAAAGGGAATGATTATAAAAACGTAGATTCAAAAATGGGCGGATATGCTATCAGTGACGTTAAGGTGGATTTTGTAACAAAAAACTACGAACTGTTTTTAAAAGTAAATAACATTTTCGATAAGAAATACTATGATTATGTTTATGGTTCAGGGTATTATCCATCTACTGCAAGAAGTTTTCTGGCAGGAATATCTGTTAAGTTTTAGACAATGGTTAAATTTTATAGTTTGCGGGGAGCTTTTCCCCGCTTTCAAATATTTTTCTTGTTGTGTATAGTTTTTCTTATTTCCCCCATTAGGTTATATGCTTTAAAGATAGTTTCATTGACCCCTTCGGTTACCAAACAGCTTATTGTTTTGGGGTTAAAGGATAGTATTGTTGGTTGTACTTCCTATTGCCCTTTGGCTGGGGATAAAAGTTCAAGTGCAGTCGTTGTAGGTACAGTTTCAGATATAAATATCGAAACAATTTTAAAATTAAAGCCTGACTTGGTATTTGCTAATTCTTTGACCAATTCAAAGGCAATTGAAAAGCTAAAAAGGCTTGGTATAAGGGTTGAGATTTTTGAGTATCCCAAAAGGATTGAAGATATTTTTGATACTCTAATAAAACTTGGAGAATATACAGGTAAAGTTGATATTGCGCATAAAATTTTTTGGGAGTCCAAAGTAAAATTAAAAGTAGTAAGAGAAAGATTTTCAAGAAAAGAAAAACAAAGATTATTTTTTGTAGTAGGCATTAATCCACTTTTTACTGTGGCAAAAGACACATATATCGACGACATGATTGGAGTTATAAATTGTGAAAATGTATCACACAACCTTATTTCAGGAATGATATCCAAGGAGTATGTGTTAAAAAGTAACCCAGATGCAATATTGATTATGGATATGGGGGTTATGGCTCAAGATGTAATAACAGAATTCAAAAAATATGGCTTTTTAAACTTTGTTAAAAATGATAAATTTTTAATGGTTAATGCAGATAGACTGGGCAGCCCTGCACTACCTGATTTTATCGACTTAATTGATGAAATCGGGATAATGGTTCATGGTTTTGGTATTTCAGTAAATAAGGCAGAAGATGAATAACAGGAAAGCAGCTTTCAGACTTTTTATATTGTTTTTATTTATGTTAATAATATTTATTTTTCATATGTTTTACGGGGTTGATATTTTTAACGGCTTATTTTCTGATATAGATAAAACAATTTTAACACAAATTCGTCTTCCACGAGGTTTTTTAGGGATTTTAGCTGGAGGCGGGCTCTCTGTCTGTGGGGCAGCATTGCAAGGTGTCTTTAGAAATAATCTTGTTGAGCCTTACACCCTTGGTGTATCAGGTGGAGCGGCTGTAGGTGTAGCTTTGGCTATATCGCTTTCACTGAATATGTTACTTGGTTATTTTACGCTAATTTTAGCGGGTTTTCTTGGCGCTGTTTTTGTGCTTTTTTTGCTTTACTACATTGCAATTAAAGAAAATAGGTTTGATATAAAGACGTTATTACTGATAGGTGTAATGATAAGTTTTATGTCATCTTCTATTTTAATGTTAATACTTTCTGTATCAAAAACAGAAAATTTGCATGGTATTATATTTTGGATGATGGGCTCACTGAGTGATGCTGAAAATATGATAAATATTTGGTTGGGTATTATAGTACTGTCAGGACTGTTTGTTTTTTATTTAATGGCCAATGATTTAAATGCCATACAATTTGGATATGAAAAGAGCTTTACGTTGGGGGTAAATGTAGAGAATGTCATAAGAATGACAGTTTTAATTTCTTCGCTTGTAACGGCATCTATTGTTTCCGTGACAGGTGTGATTGGCTTTGTTGGGCTTGTAGTCCCTCATGTAATGCGAAAGTTTTTTTATAATGATTTTAGAATCTTGTTTTTAGCATCTTTTTTAGGTGGTGGTGCATTTTTACTGTTATCCGACATGATTGCAAGTAAGATTATTTATCCCATAGAGCTTCCTGTGGGGGTTGTGACCGGAATTTTGGGTGGTGCTTTGTTTATTAATATCTTTCGAAAAGAGAGAGTAAAATGGAAGTGATAAGGCTTGAGAATGTGATTTCTGGCTATGAAAGCGGGTTTTTATTAAGAGAGATAAATATTAAAGTCAATAAATGTGCTTTTTTAGGGATTATAGGTCCAAATGGCTCAGGTAAAACTACACTATTAAAAACAATTGCCGGAATTGTTAAGCCTTTTAAAGGAAATATATTTTTAAATAATGTCAATTATTTGTTACTTGACAGGAAGGAGAGAAGCAAAAGGGTGGCGTATGTCAGCCAATTTGTTGAAAATAAAGATATTAAAGTGATTGACTATATTTTAGCCGGTAGATTGCCACATTTTAGAAAATTTCAACTTTTTGAGACAAAAAATGACATACATAAGGCATATCGCTTTATGGAAATTTTCAATATTTTAGATATCAAAGATAAATTTATGTTTGAATTAAGTGGAGGGCAACAACAGGTTGTGGCAATATGTTCTGCTCTTGTACAAGAACCTGAAATATTATTGCTTGATGAGCCTACAGCACATCTTGATTTAAATTATCAGATTAAAATTCTTGACTTACTGCAAGAGCTCAACGAAAATCTTAATCTTTCTATAATAAGCATTTTTCATGACTTGAATCTTGCAGCCGAGTATTGCAGCAATATTGTCGTGCTTAAAAATGGTCAAATTGTTAAATACGGTAAAGTTGAAGATGTCCTTAAATATGATATTCTTGAGGCAGTATATGAGACTGTTATTGTAACCGATACAAATCCTGTTTCAAAAAGGCCTATTGTTCTACCTGCTTCTAAAAATGCTTTAAAGAGTAGTTTAAGGGTGGAAAAAGTTGATAAATAGCAAACTGGCAATATTTGTTTTACTTTCAGCTGTATTTCATTTTATGATTTTTACGTTAATGCAATACGATATAAAAGATTATCCAAGCAAAGTCTCAGATGGCAGGTATTCTGTTTATTTTTTTAAAATTGCGGATAAAAAAACTGCCTTAAAAAATGATGATTTTAAGACTACTAAAAGAAATAGAACTGTCAAAGAAAGCATTAAGACTAACAAAAATGCTATGCCAAAAAAAGAGATTTCCAACATAAACAAAACAGAACAAGTTGTAGCTTACAAAAATCAGGCAGACAATCAGACTGAAATTACGGGTATTGAAGCTAAACAATCGAGATCATTTATTACAAAGACATTAGGGTTTCGCAAGGAGGAAAGTAGTTATCATAAGACGGATAATATTAACGATAATTTTGCTTTAGCTGATAAAGGTGAGAAGCAAAATGCAGAGCTTTTGGTAAATTTTGACGTGGAAAAATATTCAAAATACGCCCTTTCAGTCATTAGAAATGTATTGGATTATCCTTATTTCGCAAGGAAAAGAGGGATTGAGGGGGATGTTGAAGTATTGATTAAAGTCTCAAAAGGTGGAAAGTTAGAGGATTTAAAACTGATAAAATCTTCCGGTTACAACGTATTGGACGAAAACACACTTAAACTTGCAGGCAAAGTGGATTTTGAAAGAAAACCACCTGACAATGTAGAATTTCCTGTTAAAATATCTTACAGGTTAAATCAATAAATGCATTAGTTGGGTTTTTCAGTGATGCGATTTTGTGTATCAACGTAAGGGATAAAAGGGGTAAGTTTATGAACAGTTACAGACATTTCAGCAATAAAGACTGCGAGTATTATCCTTGTCATGGAATAGAAAACCAAAACTGTTTATTTTGTTTTTGTCCTCTATATTTTATAGATAGTTGTGGAGGAGATTATAAAATGATTAATAAGATAAAAGACTGCTCAAAATGTATAAAAAATCATGATGAAAACAGCTATGATTTTATTTTAAAAAGACTAAAGCTTGTTTTTGAAGAAAAAAAGAAAGACAAATAGCTTTTATAGCAAGTTGTTAGTTTATTATTTTATAAATTTGGTGGCTTGAGAGGTGGTTTTTAAGTGGGTCAATAGAGGCGTCTGAAATAGCTATACTATATTTCATTGTATCCTTTTGGTATTTTAAATATTTTGATAAACTCTAAAAATTTACTTGAAAACAGACCATTATTGTGTTAATCGTTTAAAAAAATTTAGTGTAATTAAACATGATTTTTAAAATATGTTTGCTTAGGGTTATACCCAGGTAAATATTAGAAAAAATAAGGGGTAATTTATGAGCAGGACAGGCGCAGAGGCATTGGTAGAATGCTTGAAAAAGCAAAATGTTGACATAGTATTTGGTTATCCCGGCGGTGTGCTACTTGGTATTTATGATACTCTATTTGATGCTGATATTCTTCATGTGCTTCCTCGTCATGAGCAAGGTGGTGTTCATGCTGCTGATGGGTATGCCAGGGCAACAGGAAAGGTTGGTGTCTGTTTTGGAACAAGTGGACCCGGTGCTACAAACCTTGTGACAGGCATTGCAAATGCATATATGGATTCTGTTCCTTTGGTGGCATTTACCGGTCAAGTGCCTACAGCTTTAATCGGTGGAGATGCATTTCAAGAAGCGGACATTATAGGGATTACAAGACCTATTGTTAAACACAGCTATCTTGTACAAAATGTAGATGATTTGCCAAGGGTTATAAATGAAGCATTTTATATCGCTAGTACAGGAAGGCCAGGGCCAGTTGTAATAGATTTGCCAAAAGATGTGGTTGCAGGAAAAACTAAGACAAAGTGTAGTGGCAAAATAGATTTGCCGGGTTACAACCCGACCTATGAAGGTCACCCTTTGCAGATAAAAAAGCTTTTGAAAGAGCTATCAGAGGCAAAAAAACCGGTTATATATGCTGGTGGTGGTGTAATTATAAGTGGAGCTACCGAAGAGCTTGTCAAGCTATCCGAGAAGATTGGACTACCGGTTGTGAATTCTTTTTTAGGTCTGGGAGGTTTCCCAAGTGCTCATGAGAACTATGTTGGTTGGTTAGGGATGCACGGTAATTTTGCTTCAAATATGGCAATGACTGAAACCGATTTTATACTTGCTATCGGTACAAGATTTTCCGACAGGTCAACAGGCAGACTCGACGGTTTTGCGCCTAATGCAAAAATTGCTCATATAGATATTGACCCTGCTTCAATAAGTAAGATTGTGGATATAGATATACCGGTAGTTGGTGATTGTAAAAAAGTCTTGAAGCAGATGGAAGAGTATCTTGATAAGTTTAACTGGGAGAAGAATGCCGAAAGCAGAAAAGGGTGGTTGAAAAAGATAAGAGCGTGGAATAGCGAAAGACCGTTTAGTTATAAAAAATCTGATAAAGTGATAAAACCTCAATTTGTAGTTGAGGAGATATGCAGGCTTACTGACGGAGAGGCAATAATTGCGACGGAAGTAGGACAAAATCAGATGTGGGCTGGACAGTTTTATAAATTTAAGCACCCCAGACAGTTTATAAGCTCAGGGGGGCTTGGTACGATGGGGTTTGGTTTTCCTGCTGCAATCGGGGCTAAACTTGGCAGACCTGATAAACACGTTTTTGACATTGCCGGTGATGGGAGCTTCTTGATGAATATGCAGGAGATTTGCACTGCCGTCCAATACAGAGTAGGGGTAAAGGTTGCCATACTTAATAATAAGTTTTTAGGGATGATTAGACAGTGGCAGCACCTATTTTACAATAAAAGGTATTCTTATTCATGTCTTGAATGCCAGCCTGACTTTGTCAAGCTTGCAGATGCATACGGGTGTGTTGGTCTGATAGCTGAAAAACCGTCAGAAGTAGCCGATGTCATTGCCGAGTCTCTAAAGATTGAAGATAAACCTGTCTTGATGGACTTTAGAGTGGATAGAGAAGAAAACGTATATCCTATGGTGCCTGCAGGTGCAGCACTCAATGAAATGATATACGGGGAGTAGTATTATGAGACATATTATTTCCGTTTTAGTTGAAAATAATTTTGGGGTTTTGTCGAGGGTAGCAGGGCTTTTTAGTGGAAGAGGTTACAATATAGAAAGTCTTTCTGTAGGCGTTACTGACGACCCAAAGTTTTCGGTAATGACAATAGTTACGCATGGTGATGACAAGATTGTTGAGCAAATAATCAAGCAGTTAAGAAAATTGATTAATACAATAAGAGTCAGAGATGTAACCCAAATGGACCATATTGAAAGGGAGATGATGCTTGTAAAAGTCCATGCTTCTCCTAAATATAGGGCGGAAATATTTGGAATAGTAAATACTTTTAGGGGTAAGATTGTAGATTTGACTACCGAGTCCATGGTTATAGAAATTACCGGCACTAAAGATAAAAATAAAGCTTTTTTGGATGTTTTGGAAGTATATGGTATTATTGAGGTGGTAAGGACAGGTAGCGTAGCAATAGCAAGAGGTAGCAAGGCTACTACTGATTTTACAAAACAAGATTTAAAACACTAGGAGGAATAAATGAAGGTTTATTACGAAAAAGATGCAAATTTGGAACTTATTAAAACGAAAAAGGTCGCTATAGTCGGTTATGGAAGCCAGGGGTACGGACACTCAAACAACTTGAAAGATAGTGGCGTTGATGTAGTCGTAGCTCTTAGAAAAGGGAGCCCGTCTTGGTCAAAAGTAGAAAAAGCGGGGCTTAAGCCAATGGAGGTTTCTGAAGCGGCGAAATGGGCTGATGTCATAATGATTTTGGCTCCTGATGAGTCACAAGGAGATATTTATAGAGAATATATAGCACCAAATCTTAAGGAAGGTGACTATCTTGCTTTTGCGCATGGTTTTAATATCCATTTTAATCAAATTGTTCCACCTGAAAACGTTAACGTGGTTATGATTGCACCTAAAGGGCCTGGGCATTTGGTAAGAGCAGAATATGAAAAAGGTGGCGGAGTTCCATGTTTGATTGCCGTTCATCAAGATTACACAGGTGATTCAAGAGAGTTGGCTCTTTCTTATGCTGCTGCAATTGGCGGTGCAAGAGCCGGAGTCCTTGAAACAACTTTCAAGGAGGAAACTGAAACAGACCTTTTTGGAGAGCAGGCTGTGCTTTGCGGAGGACTTACTCAGCTTATAAAGTATGGTTTTGAAACTCTTGTTGAAGCTGGATATGCGCCTGAAATGGCATATTTTGAGTGTTTGCATGAAGTAAAGTTAATAGTTGACCTGCTTTATGAAGGTGGGATTTCAAATATGAGATATTCTATCAGTAATACTGCTCAATATGGCGATATTACGAGAGGCCCAAGAGTTGTAGATCCGCAGGTCAAAGAAAATATGAGAGAAGTATTGTATGAAATACAGACAGGACAGTTTGCAAAAGAGTGGATGCTTGAAAATAAAGCTGGCAGACCTACATTTAATGCACTTACCAAAATGGATGAAGAACATATGATAGAGCAAGTTGGCCAAAATTTAAGATCTATGATGAGCTGGCTTGGTAAGAGTAAAATAGTAGACAAATCTAAAAATTAATCTAATCATGGGAGGGTTATCCTCCCTTCTCTTTTTTAAGAAAAGTGTTAAGTTAGTTTGATTATTCTAATAAGTTAGCAGTGTTAGTTAAAATGCTCTTGCTTTTTTTTTTATACTTGTTAAATTACTAGAAAAATAATGGGAGTCGAATTTGATAGCGAAAGAAGGTTTTCCTTTTATTGTAACTGCGGCAATTTTATTTGTCGTTTTTTTGGTTTTTCCAAAATGGCTTTTGGTAGTTTTAAGTTTAACTTGTGTTGTTTTCTTTTTAATATTTTTCAGAGACCCGGAAAGAACTGTTCCCCCTTTTGAAAACATTGCGGTTTCTGCTGCAGATGGAAAGGTCGTGGAAATAAAGGATGAAGAGTTAGATGGGGTTTCATATAAAAAAGTAAGTGTATTTATGAATGTCTTTAATGTCCATGTAAACCGTATGCCTGTTACCGGCACAGTTGTTAAGGTTGAGCATAGACCCGGAAAATTTTTGGCGGCAGATAAGCCTGAAAGCTCTATGGAAAATGAACAAAATCTTATCTATGTGGACTCAAAATACGGTAAAATGATATTTAAACAGGTTGCTGGTCTTGTAGCCAGAAGGACAGTTTGCTATGCGAAGGAAAATGAGTTGTTGCAAATAGGCGATAGGTTAGGTATAATAAAATTCTCGTCAAGAGTTGATCATTATTTTCCGGCGGATACATTTATAGCGGTAAGCCTTAATGACCATGTTAAAGCCGGGGAAACTGTGATTGCAAGATTTGAAGGTGTTAAAGAAGGAGAAGATAGTTGATAGAAAAAAAATGTATTTTGCCGAATTTCTTAACTGTAATGAGTATGTTTTGTGGATTTTATTCCATCGTATCATCAATACAGGGTAATTATGTGGCGGCAGCATATGCAATATTGGTTGCGTTTGTTTTTGACGGGTTGGATGGCAAGGTTGCAAGAGCTCTTAATGCTACGAGCAAATTTGGCGTGCAGCTTGATTCTTTAAGTGATTTGGTATCGTTTGGAGTAGCTCCGGCTGTTTTGATATATATGTGGCTTTTAATCCCTTACGGGAGACTTGGATGGATGGCTGCTTTTCTTTTTGTGGCGTGTGGTGCTTTAAGGCTTGCAAGATTCAATGTGCAGGCAGGGAAGATTGATTCCACTTTTTTTGTGGGCTTACCGATTCCGTCAGCTGCAGGAATAATAGCCACAAGTGTCCTTTTTGTTAAAGATGTGTTTGGCAATCCGACAGACTTTTCCATACCTGTTACTTATGTCTTTATGATATATCTTTTGGCATTTTTAATGGTTAGTTCACTTCCATATTATAGTTTTAAAAAGGTTGAGGGTATTTCTAAGAGGCCCTTTAATATAATGGTTCTTTTCGTGTTGTTTATATTCATAATAGGGATGTATCCTGAAGTATTTCTCTTTCTGTTTTTTGTCGGTTATATTTTTTCAGGTCTACTACTTGGTCTACTACGTTATAAGAAGAAGATCCCGATGGAGGACAGTATAGAGGAGATTTAACTCTCTATACCGCAAAGGCGA
Organism: Deferribacteraceae bacterium V6Fe1; assembly: GCA_022813675.1. GTDB lineage: Bacteria > Chrysiogenota > Deferribacteres > Deferribacterales > Deferrivibrionaceae > Deferrivibrio > Deferrivibrio metallireducens. The sequence goes on from CP063375.1 coordinate 1,367,152, forward strand.
ATATAAAGCCCTACCCTCCAACGGGGGTAGGGCTTTTTTTGTATAGTTTAAAATAAAGGAGGAAGTCGATGAGAAAAATTGTAGTATTTGACACCACATTAAGGGATGGGGAACAAGCGCCCGGTTTTAGTATGAACATTGATGAGAAGATTAAAATGGCCTTGCAGCTTGAACGTTTGGGGGTAGACGTTATTGAAGCCGGTTTTCCTATCTCTTCACCCGGTGATTTTGAAGCGGTCAAAAAGGTCGCGGAAACTGTAAAAAAACCGGCAGTCGCAGGTCTTTGCAGAGCTAATAAAAAAGATATTGAAGTTGGTTATGAGGCACTTAAAAATGCTTTTAGACCAAGAATCCACACATTTATTGCCACGTCTGATATACATATGCAGTATAAGCTTAAAAAATCCCCTGAAGAAGTGTTGGAAACAGCTATTGAAGCGGTAAAATATGCAAGAAATCTTTGTGAAGACGTGGAATTTAGCGCTGAAGATGCCACAAGGACTAATCTTGATTTTTTATGCAAGGTTGTTGAGGAGGTCATAAAGGCAGGGGCTAAAACAGTCAATATCCCAGATACTGTGGGTTACACCGTTCCAATGGAGTTTGAAAAGATTATTTCAACAATTATGAACAAGGTTCCAAATGTTGACAAGGCAGCGATAAGTGTGCACTGCCATAATGATCTTGGGCTTGCGGTTGCTAATTCTTTGGCAGCTATAAAAGCTGGTGCTTCGCAGGTGGAATGCACTATTAATGGAATAGGTGAGAGAGCTGGAAATGCCTCACTTGAAGAAGTTATAATGGCAATGTATGTAAGGCGCGATATTTTCAATGATGTAGAAAATGGGATTAATACTCATGAAATCTACAAAACGAGCAGACTTTTGACTTCTATTACTGGTGTGGAAGTACAGCCAAACAAGGCAATTATCGGTAAAAATGCTTTTGCTCACGAAGCCGGGATACATCAGGATGGTGTTTTAAAAGAGAGAACAACTTATGAAATAATGACACCTGAAAGTGTTGGTTTTCCGTCTAACAAACTTGTTCTTGGGAAACATTCCGGAAGGCATGCTCTTTTAAAAAGAATTCAAGATTTGGGTTATGATATAGAAGGGGTAGATATCGAGAAAGTGTATAATAAATTTAAGGTATTGGCTGACAAAAAGAAAGAGGTCTATGACGAAGATATTGAAATAATCATTGAAAATCAAACTAGTAGTGCCAAAGAGGCTTTTTCTCTTGAATATATAAATATTGTTAGTGGTAATACCGCTGTGCCAACTGCAACAGTGCAGCTTATGGATGCTAAAGGTAATATCAGTATGGATGCCTCAACAGGTGATGGCCCGGTAGATGCAAGCTTTAAGGCTATTGAGAGGATAGCAGGAATTCAAGGCAGGCTTAAAAAGTATAGAATAAATGCAGTAACAGCTGGAAAAGATGCTCAAGGGGAAGTGGTAGTGAGTGTGGTTTTTGAAGATTCAGGTGTAGAGGTTACCGGACGTGGATATTCCACAGACGTTGTTGAGGCAAGTGCAAAAGCTTATTTAAATGCTTTAAACAGATATTTAAATAGAAAAAATTTTGGTAAAAAAGAAGTTAGTGAAACAATATAGAGTATGCCGGTTTTCCGGCATACTTTTTTTAAAATTTGTATCCTAAAATAATACCTGAGAATATTTTTGACTCTTCGTAAAAACCTATGTTTGAATATTTTTCAGAGTATCCTGCAGTTAGAGTAAGGTAAGTTTTTTCAAACCCTAAAGGGTCGTCAAAATTGCAAATAAGCATAAGGTTATATGAATTCTCACTACGTTTTTTCCCGAAAATAGGTTCATTGTCTTGATAATATTTTTTATTAAGATTTATTTTAAATATTAGTTTAAGGTTTCTTTTGAAATAAAGGGATGAAAAACCCGCACCGTATCCATAATAGCTATTGCTTTCACCTTTTGCTTTTGAAGCGTTGAAAGATGCTTCAGGGATAAACAATAAGCCTCTGATTTTTGTTTTAATGTTATAACCTACAATGAAGTCTTTAAAAATAGCATCCCTTTTTAGAATGCTGTAATTGACATCATCTTTTCTGACATCCATATATTTTAAATTATATTTAATTAAAAAGTTTGAATTCATTACTTTATTGAGTTCAAAATTAAGACCATAAGTGTAAATATCTGTTTCTTCTCTCTTACTGTTTAATTGGTATGGGTTTTTCCACCCTTTTTTAAAAGGGTCAATAAATATTTGAGCTTTTAAATCACCGTAATTTTCCATTTTCTTTTTACCGGAAATAAAAAGTCCGCGAGCATCACCGGAATAGCCTATACCTCCGGAGATAGATGAATCGCCGTATCTTTTTGAGATGTTAAGCTCACCTATGGGTATTGTATCATTATTGTATGACCCGGGTTTATCGTATTTGCTCAAATAATCATTACCGCTTGTTTCAAAATTGCTTTTTGTGGCAGTAAATATGGAGCCTATACCTATTTTCGTTTCGGCATAGAGATTATTGATTGCAAAAATTAATAAGACTATTAGAAAACGTGTCATTAAACACCTCAGTTAAATTTTTATTGAAAGCCAGGGTTCTCTTAGCAACTGCCTAATCAATATATGTATTTTTTTGCATTGCGTAAAGGTTATATTTTTAAGCGTTTTTTACTGAATAAAAAGAAAGTTTTATAGATATTTCCCTTGACAGCAAATGTTGTATATGTGTATTATTTGTCATATAATGTCATTTATTGGTATGGAATGTTATGAAAATTTTAGGAAGTTTCAAAGGCAAAAGTTTGCACACCATCAACGAAACAGGCCGCGTCAGTATTCCGTCAAAATTTAGAGATATCCTTAAATCAAAATATAACGAAGAATCATTGATCTTAGTTTCACTTGGTAGTCACATTGTAGCTTATCCGGTATATGAGTGGGCAAAGCTTGAGGAAGCGTGGGAAAAGGAGCCGCCAAGTGATCCAAAAGTAAAAAAATTTATAAAGTATCTGTATTCTACTGCTGAAGACTGCTCCATCGACCGACAGGGTAGGATATTGATACCGAATATCTTGAGAGAAAAGACAGGTTTGGCTTCTGAATGCGTGATAGTAGGTGTAAGAAATAAAATAGAGATATGGCCTAAAGATAAATGGGATGCAGAGTTTGAACATATTGATGTGGAGGATATGTTCAATACGATTTCTGAACAGTTTCCTGAGATAAATTTGTAGCAGGTGATAAATGCATAAACCTGTGATGTCTAAAGAGTTGATAGAATACTTAAAACCGGTAAAAGGTGGCGTATATGTTGATTGCACCGGCGGTGGTGGCGGACATGCTAAGCTGGTTTTGGAAAAGATAGGTGAGTCGGGAAAGCTTATAATCTTAGACAGAGACCAAGATGCCATAGAGAGATTAAAGGAGAAGTTTAATTTGCCTAATGTTATGGTAGTAAATGAGAATTTTTCGAATATTTCAAGTGTGCTGTCAGGATTAGGCATTCAGGCTGTTGACGGTTTATATGCGGACTTTGGGACTTCAAGCTTTCAGTTAAATGATCCCCAGAGGGGTTTTTCTTTTTTAAGGTCAGGCCCGTTAGATATGAGGATGGATAAAAATCTCGAAATAGATGCCTATACCGTAGTGAATAACTATCCTGAGGAAACAATTGCAAATATTCTTAAAAAATATGGAGAAGAACAATTTGCTAAGCGCATTGCGGGAAAAATAATTCAAAAAAGGGCTATTGAAAAAATATCTACAACTAAAGAGCTTGCAGACATAATTTTTGACGCCGTACCTAAAAAATTTCATAAACCTGGTGTTCATCCGGCAACAAAATCTTTTCAAGCATTGAGAATATTTGTAAATAAAGAGCTTGAGTCTATAGAATCATTGTTAAAATCACTTGAAAAAATTATAAAAAAGTCAGGGCGTGTAGTTTTTATTTCTTTTCATTCTCTTGAAGACAGGCTTGTTAAAGATATGCTTAATTATTATGCTAAAGATTGTATTTGTGAGATAAAAACACCTATATGTAATTGTGGCAAAATTAAGACTTTTAAAATACTAACCAAGAAACCGGTTACTCCATCCGAAAGCGAGATAAATGATAATAAGCTAAGCAGAAGTGCAAAGCTTAGGGCTGCGGAGAAAATTGTATGAAAGCTTTAATTGCCAGTATTAAATTATTTGAAGTTAATATCAATAAAGCCTTTTTTCTTAAGATTTTTTTACTTGCAATTATCATAATAGCAATTATTTCTGTCAAAATTTCATGTATCAAGACCGGATACCAGATCAGCAGGATTACAGACGAACTTCAAAAGGTCAGAATTAAGTATGAATCTTTAAGGAAAATTGAGTACAAGTATACAAATACTGGGTTGCTTACGGAAAAAAGTGAAAGTTTGGGGATGCGTCACATAAACCTGGAGCATACTTTTTATGTTAAATGATTATTTTAAGGCAACATTTATTGCCGGAGCATTGACAGTTTGTCTTATTATAATTTTGGGCAGGCTTCTTTACTTGCAAGTGTATAAACAGAGCTTTTACGAAAACTTTTCAAAAAAGCAATCTACTGCTGTTATTACACTTGATAGGAATAGAGGGGTAATATATGACAGAAATGGTAAAGTGTTAGCTCAAAATGTGTATAATGCCTCGGTTTATGTGGATGCTTCCAAATTAGATAATCCAAGAAATTTTATCTATGTGTTGAAGGTTAATGGAATCGAATTGTCAAAAAGGACTAAGGAAAAAATATTCAAAAAAGACAGATTTGTTTGGATAGCAAGAGGGATGGATGTAGAAAAGGCTAAAAAATTGACGCGTTTGGATGACAATTTGCAAGTAATTTTGCAGGAGCACAGATTTTATCCTGAAGGGGATATAGTCTCTAAAACCGTTGGATTTACAGGTATAGATAATCAAGGATTGGAAGGGGTGGAAACGTTTTTTGAATCTTCTCTTAAAGGGGAAAAGGTTAATGTTTCAGTTTTGAAAGACAGTAGAGGGAAAACACTTGTGTTTGAGGACAGAGCAGTAAAGACGAATCCTGAAAATAGTCTGTATTTATCCATAGATTCAAATTTGCAGAAGGTGGTTACTTCAATACTTTACAATGACTTGAAAGAGATTGGGGCAAAGTCTGTTTTTGCCGCTGCTATGGATGTAAATACTGGAGAAATAATTTTTTCTTCATCTGTACCAACATACGATTCCAATGAATTTGATAAATACGAAAAAACATTATGGAAAGACCCGCTCTTCTATTATCTTTTTGAACCGGGATCAATATTTAAGGCTGTTACTTTCTCAGTGCTTGCCGAGGAAAATCTTATTAAGAGGGATGAAAAAGTTTATTGTGAAAACGGTAAATACCCTTATGCAGGTCATATATTTAATGATGTGCATAAATTTGAACGCCTTACATATGAAGAGATATTTGCCAATTCAAGTAATATCGGTACAATCAAACTTACAGAAAAGATTAGCTCAGCACAGTTTTACAAATATCTCAAAAAATATGGTTTTGGAGAATTAACAGGCACAAAAGGGTTTGCTGAAGAATCAGGTTTTTTAAGAAATGTAAAAGATTGGTCAAAGCTTTCAAAACCATCAGTATCTATCGGACAAGAAATTCTCGTTACCCCTATACAGATGTTGAGATTTTATGGGGCATTAGCTAACGGTGGCTATGCTGTCAGACCTACTATTATAAAAGGTAAGACCGAAGAAAGAGAAAAAATTTTAAGTGCACAAACTGCGACCTTATTAAAAAAACTTCTGATTGCTGCAGTTGAAACGGGGACAGGCCAGAATGCCAAATCTGAATTAATTAAAATAGCCGGCAAAACAGGTACTGCTCAAAAATTTGATAAATCAACGAATAGTTATTCATATAGGGATTACAACGCAAGTTTTATAGGTTTTTTCCCTGTTGAAAAACCGAGATATGTAATGATTGTTACTTATGATTCACCGAGAAAATCAATTTATGGCGGAAGTACGGCTGCTTACACATTTAAAAAGATAGCCGAGCAAATGGCAATTCATTTCAGACTAAATATAAATAAAATGATGGTGGAAAATGAAAATAGAAAAGCTTCTTAAAGACATAAAAGTGTTGGAAATTTCTGACTCTGCTCTTTTAGAGAAAGAAGTAGAAGATATCTCATTTGATAATAGAGATATAAAGCCTAACTCAATTTTTGTGGCAATAAAAGGTGAAGCATTTGACACTCACTCGGTAATTAATGATGTTTATAGTTCGGGGGAAGTTGTCTGCGTATTAACAGAAAAGAAAGTTGACAATATCCCTTACATTTTGGTGGATGATTCAAAAAAAGCATTTAACAATATATGCTTAAATTATTTTAATATAGACCTTAATAAATTTGTGAAAATAGGGATTACCGGTACAAACGGCAAAACTACTACATCCTATTTGGTAGAGAGTATATTAAAGTCAAACGGAGCAAAAACTATAAGGCTTGGCACTGTAGAATATGATATTTGCGGCGAAAAATTAACAGCCAATAATACTACACCGGGGATGTACGAGATTTGCAGTATGATAGCAAAAGGGGTCAAAAAAGGTGCCGATGCTCTTGTCATGGAGATATCCTCACATGCGCTTAAACAAAATCGTATATTTGGGTTAAAATTTGATGTAGCAGTTTTTACAAATCTTTCAGGTGATCACCTTGATTACCATCTGAGCATGGACGATTATTACAATTCTAAAAAAATACTGTTTACGGATTTATATTCTGACAAGTGTGTCATTAATATTGAAGGGGAATACGGGTATAAGCTTTATAATGAAATTAATATTAAAAAGCTGTCATGCGCAGTTTCAAAAGATGCAAATCTTGTCCCGCGTGATGTGGACTATCATTTGGATGGGATAAACTGTAAACTAAAGAGTGGTTCTTTTGATTTGGATATAACTTCATGTCTTGTGGGCCAACATAATTTGGAAAATATACTTTGTGCTGTTGGTGCAGGATATATGTTAAATATTAATGGTGATGCTATTCGAAAAGGTATTGAAAGTCTAAAGAATGTTCCTGGCAGATTGGAAAAAATAGAAAGTAACGGAATTTATTATTTTGTGGATTATGCACATACCGATGATGCATTGTTAAATGTTTTAAGAGCCCTTAGTTTTTATAAAAAGAATAGAATTATCACTGTATTTGGTTGCGGTGGTGACAGGGACAAGACAAAAAGACCGAGAATGGCAAAAGCCGCGGAACAATATTCGGATAAGATAATTGTTACCAGCGATAATCCGAGAACTGAAGATCCTGAAAAAATTATTGAAGATATTTTACAGGGGTTTGAAGATAAAAAATGTGTGGTTGTTATCCCTGACAGAAGAAAAGCTATTCAATATACCACAACTATTGCTGAAGAAGGTGATATTGTGCTTGTGGCTGGTAAAGGGCATGAGGATTATCAGATAATAGGGAAAGAGAAAATTCACTTTGATGACAAAGAGGAAATTTTAAAGGCGATAAGTGAGAAATGAGACAATTTGAAATTGATAAATATTTGAAAAAATTTGAGTCGGCTGAAGTTAACGAATTTTTACCTTTTAAAGGTGTGTCAATAGACAGCAGGACTATAAAAAAAGGGGAAATATTTATCGGGCTTAAGGGTGAAAATTTTGATGGTAATCTTTTTGCAGAAAGGGCAGCTGCCAATGGTGCATCATTGTTGATATTGGATAATGAAGAGGTATTTAAAAAAATAAATTATCCTAAGGTGTTGGTAAAAAATAGTTTAATTGCACTGAAAGAGATAGGGGGATCATGTCTGTCCGAGTTTGGCGGAAAGCTTATTTGTATTACCGGAAGTGCCGGGAAAACAACTGCCAAAAAGATGGTAAGTGATGTTTTAAATTCCAAATATAAGGTTTTCACTGCATATAAAAATTATAATAATGAAATAGGTGTAGCCTTAAATGCGGCAAATCTTGATTTGGACGCTGAATATGCGGTTTTTGAAATCGGTACAAATAATCCTGGGGAGATTGAGCTTCTTGCAAAGTATCTTTCTCCTGATGTCAGTATAATTACAAATATCGGCAAATCTCATATTGGCCGCTTTAAAAGTATTGAAAATATAGCAAAAGAAAAGTTAACACTTTTGAATTATACCAAAAAAGTCAGTTATCTTTATGAAAACTGCCTAAATTTTATTGGGAATAGTGCCGACATTATTGTCAGTTACGGTATTTCGGAAAATAATTCTGCTGTTATTTCAGATATTTATAGAGAAGGGAATAAATTGAATTTTTCCATAAAATATAAAGATAAAAAGTATAACCTGCAACTTAACCACATATATCGTCACTTTGTTTATAATGCGACGGCAGCAGCTATTTTAGGACTGGATGAAGGGTTAGAGATAAGAGACATTCAATATGCACTTAAAAATTTTACTCCTGAAGAGCACAGGGGGAATGTTATTGAGACAGGCGTCCTGACAATAGTAGATGATACATATAATTGTTCATTTGAGTCTTTGGTTGAAGCGATAAAAAATTTTAGTGAGCTTAATAATGCCAAGAAATACGCAATAGTGGGTGAAATGGCGGAGATCGAAGGTTTTGAAGATGAATTTTATGAGAAAATTTACAATCTTGCCTGCTCACTCAAAGGTATACAATTTACCTTTTTTGGTGAAAAGTACAAAAAGTATGATGAAAATGGATATATTGAAATAATTACACAAAAAGAGAAGTTACTTGAAAGGCTTTCTTCAATCAATGATGGCATTGTATTACTGAAGGCCTCAAGAAGTAAAAAGTTTGATGAGTATGTTGATTATTTGAAGACAAATACAAAGAGGAGGAGCAATGCTTTATAATCTTCTTTATCCGCTATCAGAATATATTTCGATATTTAACGTTTTTAAATACATTACTTTCAGGACTGCCTATGCGATACTCACTTCCCTTGCCTTAAGTTTGTATTTGGGTCCGGTTGTTATAGAAAAGCTTAGAAGTTTGCAACTTTCACAAAAAACAAAAGGTTATGAGCCTGAAACCCACAAGGCAAAAGAAGGCACACCTACTATGGGTGGAATATTTATAATTTTATCTGCTGCAATATCTACGATACTGTGGGCGGATTTGAAGAACCCTTATGTTTGGATAATTCTTTTTGCCTTTGCAGGCACAGGAATGATAGGTTTTTACGATGATTATATTAAAACGGTTCAGAAAAATCCCGAAGGGATAAGTCCCAAACTTAAATTTACATTGCAACTTGTTATAGCGATTATTGTTGCTTTTTCCGTTATATATGCTGACAGAGGGGCTAATTCTACAAAATTGACATTCCCTTTCTTTAAAAATCTAATAGTTGACCTGTCATATTTCTACGCAGTATTGGCAGTATTTATAATAGTGGGTGCTTCAAATGCGGTAAATTTGACGGATGGACTTGATGGTCTTGCTACGATGCCAAGCGTTATTGCATTTGGGACATTCATAATTTTTGCTTATGTCGCAGGTAATGTGAAATTTGCTAATTATCTGCAAATTATATATGTGCCGGGTGCTGGTGAGCTGGCAATATTTTGTGGGAGCTTGGTTGGGGCTGGTCTTGGATTTTTATGGTTTAATGCATATCCTGCTTCCGTTTTTATGGGGGATGTGGGCAGCCTTTCTCTCGGGGCTGCGCTTGGGACAGTTGCGGTTATAGTTAAGCAAGAGATTGTTTTGGCAATTGTAGGTGGACTTTTTGTAATAGAAACTGTTTCTGTAATTTTACAGGTTGGTTTTTTTAAAGCCACAAAAGGTAAAAGGCTGTTTAGAATGGCACCGATACACCATCATTTCGAATTAAAAGGTTGGCAGGAGCCAAAGATTATTGTGAGATTTTGGATTGTCTCACTTGTTTTGGCACTGATTGCTCTAAGTACTTTAAAATTAAGGTAAATATGAAAGCAGCTATTTTGGGATACGGAAAAAGCGGACAATCTGCCGAGAAAATTTTGAAAGTTAACGGGATTACAAATATAGATATATATGATGACTCATTGGCATCATATCCAAATATTACAGAGGTAAAAGAGGGTTACGATACAATTGTGGTTTCACCTGGATTAGACTTAAATAAATTAAATATAGACAAGGATAATGTGACAAACGAAATAGACCTTGCTTATAGTAAGATTGACAATAATGCCAAAATTATCGGAGTTACAGGCACAAACGGGAAATCTACCATTACTTATTTAACTGAGCAGATATTAAACAATTACGGCATCAAAGCCAAAGCGTGTGGTAATATAGGATACCCTTTTGGAGAAGCAGTATTGGAACAATATGATGCTTATGTGGTCGAGTTAAGCAGTTTTCAAATTGACTTGATCAAACTGTTCAAAGCCGATTCGTCATGTATTTCAAACATTACCGATGATCATTTCGACAGATATGGTAATTTGGAAAATTATGTTAACGCCAAACTTAAGATTTTGGATATAACAAAATTCAAGGTTTACGCGTTAAATGATAATATCCTTAAAGAAAAGTTGACTGGTTTTGCAAGATTTATTGATAAAGATTTAAGCTCTTATCCGTTTATAGAAGATGAAGTAATGAAATTTGGCAATTTTTATGTGAATCTTCAAAAATTTAATCTGTTTGGTTGGCATAACAAAGTAAATTTGGCATTTGCGCTGAGTCTGGCATCTGAAGTTGTTAATTTGAATGGGGATGTTACAAATCTTATAAGTAATTTAAAAGGGTTGCCTCACAGGTGTGAATATGTAGCTGAAATAAAAGGGAATATTTATATCAATGACTCAAAAGGGACAAATGTCGACTCTACATTGGTGGCGTTAAAATCTATTGATGACGACTGCATATTAATTCTTGGGGGTAAGGACAAAGGTGGAAACTTTGGTTTATTAGCAGATTTAATAAACAAGAAAGTCAAGTCGCTTATTCTATATGGTGCAGCTGCGGAAAAAATTGAAAGTCAATTAAATGGGAAAATACATGTCAAATGCCATAAGGTTAACTTGTTAAAAGACGCTGTTTATAAAGCATATGAATTAAGTAGAGACACTTCATATGTGCTCTTTTCTCCGGGTTGCGCAAGTTTTGATCAATTTAAAAATTTTGAGGAAAGGGGAGAATATTTCAAAAAATATGTATTTGAAATAAAGGGATTAGCTAATGCATAAAGATAATATGGTAGATGTGAAAATAAAGATTGTTTTGTTTACTGTGATTCTTGTGCTTACCGGTCTGATTTTTGTTTTTTCAGCCGGCTCAATGCAGGCTATAAGACTTGGTAAACCAGAAACTTACTTTTTCTATAAACAATTCATTGCTTCGGTTATAGGTATAGTTGCTATGATAATAGCTTACCAGATACCTCTTGAATTTTACCGTAAGAATGTCTTTATAATATATTTGATAACATTGTTTTTGCTTATTTCCGTGTTTATCTTTCCTGAGATTAATGGCTCGCACAGATGGATAATTTTATCTCATATAAACATTCAACCTTCAGAATTGGCAAAATTTACGACTATATTATATCTTGCTCACTATTTGGATAAAAAGCAGGATAAGTTGAAAGATTTTACGAAAGGTTTTATGCCCGCTTCAATTTTACTTGGTATTTTGGCATCATTAATTATGCTTGAACCTGATTTTGGTACGACTTTTTTGATTATGCTTTTGGCACTGAGTTTGTTTTTTGTAGGTGGCATGAATATTATGCATCTTCTCGGAGCAGTCTTTATGACAATTCCGCTGCTTATTACCCTTATAATGATGGGTGATTATAGAAAAATGAGATTTATCAGTTTTTTAAACCCATGGGAGTATAAGGATACCGTTGGTTATCAGCTGATACAGTCATTAACTGCAGTGGGGAGTGGGGGCATATTTGGCAAAGGGCTTGGCAACAGCTCCCAAAAGCTTTACTTTCTCCCCGAAGCACATACTGATTTTATATATTCTATTATTGCAGAGGAGTTTGGATTTATCGGCTCGGTATTTGTTTTGGGGATAATATGCTATATTTTTTACATCTCTTTTAAAATAGCTTTTATGCATAAGGACAGATACAAGAGACTTTTGACACTTGGTATATCACTTTTGGTAATATATCAGGCAATTATTCATGTTGGAGTTGCAATCGGTATTTTACCGACAAAAGGTATTACACTCCCTTTTATAAGCTATGGTGGTTCAGCACTTATTTTTCAATTAGGTATAATGGGAGTGTTACTAAGAAGTGTAAGGGAGATTGCATGAAGGTAATTTTGGCTGGAGGCGGCACCGGTGGCCACTTGTATCCGGCAATAGCATTGGCTGAAGAGTTAAGTAAGAAGGGGACGGACTTTATCTTTATGGTCTCTGACAGAGGGATTGAAAGGGAGATTTTGAGTAAGTTAAATTATAAATTTGTTGAGCAAAATATTAAACCTTTTGCTGATAGGGGTTTGGTAGGGAAAATAAACATATTTTTTGGTATTGCCAAAGAGGTGTATCGTTTAAGAAAACATTTTGATGTAAATGATAAAGTTATATTGTTTGGAGGGTTTGCTGCAGCTATTTCAGGATTAATCGCTCTTATCAGAGGGTGCGATTTGTATATACATGAACAAAATTCTGTAATGGGGTTTACGAATAGATTCTTTGCAGGGTATGCCAAAAAAGTGTTTATAAGCTTCGATAAGACGCTAAAGGTAAAAGGGAAAGCTATTGTGTCAGGGAATCCGGTAAGAAGTAGCATAATAGAGACTGCTCCAAAGAGTGAACTTGGAAAAACTGTTATGCTTATGGGTGGCAGTCAGGGGAGCAGGCTTTTAAACAATATGATGGCTGAAAGTGCTAACGACTTAATTGCTAAGGGGTACAAAATCATACATCAAACAGGGAAGAAACTTTTTAATGAGACCAAAACAAAATATGAATCCTTGGGGTTATTTGGTAATCCAAATATAGAGCTTTTGGATTATTTAGACGATATTAACTGCTATTATTCCAAGGCTGATATATTGGTTAGCCGTGCCGGCTCAGGGTCTATTTTTGAAATTATGAAAGTTAGAAAACCTGCTGTGTTTGTACCCTTAAAAATTGCCGCTGAAAATCATCAATATTTTAATGCACTGGAAGCAGCAGAGAAGGGCTGCGGCGTGATTATAGAAGAGAATAATTTAAACAAAGAGATATTGGTCAAAAAGATTGAAGAGATACACAGAGATTATGAAAAAAAGTTTTTGCCTAAGTTGAAGGAAATTAAAACGAAAGACTCTGTATCAATAATATTGAAAGGGATGAATTTATGATGTTTGGAAAAGTAAAAAAGATACATTTTGTCGGCATCGGCGGTATAGGGATGAGTGGTATCGCTGAGGTACTTAAAAATATGGGGTTTGAAGTATCCGGCTCAGATTTGAGTGAAAATGCCAATGTTTTAAGGCTTAAAGATATGGGGGTCAGAGTTTTTAAAGGGCATAATAAGAGCAATGTGGATGGGGTGGATGTGGTGGTTTATTCCTCAGCTGTAAGACCTGATAATCCTGAGCTTGTAGCTGCTTCGGAAATGTATATTCCGTGCATTAGAAGAGGTGAGATGCTTGCTGAGCTTATGAGGATGAAATATTCAATAGTTGTAGCCGGTAGTCATGGAAAAACGACAACTACTTCAATGCTTGCGGAAATTTTTAAAACGGCTGAGCTTGACCCAACGATTGTTATAGGTGGCAGATTAAATAGTGAGGATAACAATGCAAGTCTTGGCAAAAGCTTGATTATGATATCTGAAGCAGATGAGAGCGACAGATCGTTTCTAATTTTATATCCGACATTTTCCGTTATAACCAATATAGATTTGGAGCACCTTGATTGTTACAAAGATATGGACGATATAAAGGGTGCTTTTGCGGAATTTGCAAACAGAGTGCCATTTTACGGTAAAAATTTTATATGTCTTGATGATGAAAACTGTGCGGATATCTTTCAGTTTATCAAAAGGAAGGTAGTTACCTATGGCCTTCGTTCAAAAGCGGATATAACAGTCTCAAATATCAAAAAAGATGGATTTAGGACTACTTATAATGTAACAGCGTATGGCCAGGAACTTGGTGAATTTGAATTAAATTTTCCGGGTGAGCACAATATTTCAAATTCTTTGGCTGCAATAGGTATCTCTTTGGAGTTTTCTATTGATGTAAACGTAATTAAAGCAGCCCTCAAGAATTTTAAGGGTGTTCAAAGAAGGCTGAGTAAAAGATTTGAAACGGATAATGTGGTGGTTTTTGATGATTACGGGCATCACCCTACGGAGATTAAGGCAACTTTAAAGGCAATCAGAGAAGCTTACGAAAATAGAAAGGTAGTGGTAGTGTTTCAGCCTCACAGGTATACAAGGACAAGGCTATTAATGAACGATTTTGCCAAATCATTTTTTAACTCTGACATGGTTTTTGTAACGGACATATACGCTGCAAGCGAAGATCCTATCGAAGGTGTTCATTCTCAAGTGTTGGTAGAGGAGATAAAAAAACACGGCTTCAAAGATGTATTTTATTTGGGCAAGGAGAGTGACTTTTTTAAATACTACGAAAGAATAAAAGATGAAAGCCTTGTCATTGTGACGCTTGGGGCGGGTAGTATTACTAAATTTTCTTTTGAAATAGCTGAATTTTTAGGCGGTGGTGTTTATGAAAGATAAAAAAATAGTTGTCTTATATGGCGGACTGTCAAGTGAAAGGGAAGTGTCTCTAAAGACCGGCAAGGCGGTATACAATACACTTGTTGAAAATGGTTATAGCAACGCGATTTTGGTTGATGTCGATAAAAGTATTGCCCAAACACTTATTGAGTTAAAACCTGATGTTTGCTTTAATGCTCTTCATGGCAAATTTGGGGAGGATGGCACCATACAGGGCTTACTTGAAACACTTGGCATAAAATATACCGGCTCTAATGTCGCAGCAAGCGCTGTTGCATTTGATAAAGTGTTGTCAAAATATGTGTTTGTCGCAAACGCCATCCCTACTGCAGATTATGTTGTTTTGGAAAACAATGTAGATATTGATATCCCTTTCGAAAAGTGTGTAGTAAAACCGGCAAGGGAAGGCTCTACGATAGGGATAAGTATCGTAGAAAATGCGAAAGATTTTTTTGAAGCCGTTAATTTGGCATTTAAATACGACTCGAAAGTAATTGTAGAAAAGTTTATAAACGGCAAAGAGTTAACTGTGAGCGTAGTTGGGGATGAAGTTTTTCCTCCTATTTGGATAAGACCAAAAAAAGGATTTTACGACTATGAATCCAAATATACCAAAGGGATGACTGAATATATATTTGAGACAGGTTTAAGTATTGATGAGCTTGAGGTTTTAAAAGAGTTGGCACTAAAGTCCGTAAAGGTTTTAGGATGTACTTCGGCTGCCAGAGTTGACTTTATTTATGATGGCAATGAGTTTTATGTCTTAGAGGTAAATACTTGCCCAGGTATGACTGAAACTAGCTTGTTGCCGAATGCAGCGAGAAAGGCGGGCTTAAGTTTTATAGAGCTTATTGAAAAGATGTTGGAGCTTGCTTAATGAAGATTATGAAAAGGTTCGGTGCTTTTGTGTTAATTTTAATTATGGCTTTTTTGCTGTATTACTCAAATAGGGTAATCAGTGAGTTTTTAAATAGTCCTTATTTTGAAGTCAAAAGTGTGAATCTTATTGGTGTTTTAAATGCTGATATAAAAAAGATGGATAGTGTTTCAAAAAAAATACTTGGTAAAAATATTTTTCAGGTAAACGAAAGTGATTACTCACATTTTTTTAATGACGAATGGGTTGAAAAGGTTGAGATAATCAAAAGTTATCCTTCAAAAATTAAATTAGTTGTTTACGAAAAGAAACCTCTTTTTGACTTTAATAAGGGAGGGGTTGTTTATAGCTACCTTTCTGATGATAGTTATTTAAAGGCAAAGAAACAAGAAAGCAAGATTATTGTGTATGGTAATTATTGGAAGGATAATTTGAAAAAATTTAAGAGCTTTTATGACAACAACTATTTGTCTAAAATGGAAAAGATAGAGTTAATGGATTCATACATAAAGATGACGGATGGAGATATCGTTATTAAGTCAGGTTATGATGCTGACGGTTTTAATAAATCGGTAATAAGACTTGATATGATTTTAAAGAGATATAAAAAGGTTAATTATGTTGACTTAAGGGTTAAAAATAGAATCTATGTTGACGGAGTTAGATTATGAAACAGGAAAATGTATATGTAGGGCTTGATATTGGCACCACGAAAGTATGTGTAGTGGTAGTTAAGAAAAATCATGATGATTCCCTTGATGTCATTGGTGTTGGGACAGCTCCGAGCGTAGGATTGAGAAAAGGGGTAGTTATAAACATTGATGCAACAGTAAACTCAATAACTGAAGCGGTAAAAGAAGCGGAAAAAGTTTCAGGGGTACAGATTAAAAGTGTATGTGCCGGCATTGCAGGGGGGCACATTAAAAGTTTTAATTCAAGGGGGATAATTGCGGTAAAAAATAGAGAAGTAACGGCTAAAGATGTGGACAGGGTTATAGAGTCGGCTTCTGCTGTTGATATCCCCTTAGGTTGCGAAGTGCTGCATGTCATACCCCAACAATATGTCCTTGACGGGCAGACTGAGATTAAAGACCCTATAGGAATGAATGGGATTAGACTTGAAGTTGATGTTCATATTGTTACAGGTGCTGTTAGCAGTGCAAAAAATATATTAAAAAGCTGCGAAAGGGCGAATATTTCCGTTGATGATATAGTATTGGAGCAGCTTGCTTCAAGCGAAGCCGTATTGTCAGATGACGAAAGGGAGATAGGCGTTTGTCTTATTGATGGTGGCGGTGGTACAACTGATATGGCGGTATTTAAAAGAGGAGCGGTTTGCCATACGGCTGTTTTACAATTAGGAGGGAATAATTTTACAAGAGACTTGTCAATTGGGCTAAATACGCCTGAGTCAGAGGCTGAAAAGTTAAAGAAACTTTATGGCTCCGTATGGCTTCCGACAACTGCCGATGAAACAATAGCAGTGCCGTCAGTCGGGGGCAGGCCTCCGAGAAAAATTTCCAAGCCCGTTCTGACACAGATATTGCAGGCAAGGTGTGAGGAGATTTTTCAAATGTTTTTAGGTGAATTGCAGAAAAAACAACTTATTGAATTTTTAGGTGCAGGCATTGTTGTAACTGGAGGGCTGTCTAACCTTAATGGTATCGAATATTTGGCTCAGTCAATTTTTGAACTTCCCGTTAGGGTGGGAAGACCTTTAAATGTTTATGGTTTAAAAGATTTGGTAGATGATCCTGTTTATGCAACCGGTGTGGGTTTGGCAATCCATGCAGCAAAAAAAGGGCATCAACAGGTAAAAATATCTAAAGGCAGTGACGAAAAAGTTTTTTCACAAGTTTTAAAAAGAATGAAGAGCTGGTTTGGCGAGTTCTTCTAAATAAACGGGGGTGAGCATATGTTTGAATTTGAAACTTTTAACAGTGGTGCGGTAATTAAGGTTATCGGAGTTGGCGGAGCGGGCGGCAATGCCATCAACAACATGATTAAGTCTGGTATTGAAGGGGTTGAATTTATTTCAGCTAACACGGATGCACAGGCTTTATCAAAAAACCTGGCTCCGGTTAAGATTCAGTTAGGGACAAACCTTACAAAAGGTTTGGGAGCAGGCGGTAATCCTGAAGTTGGCAGGAAAGCGGCTGTTGAAGATGCTGAAAGTATTGAAGATGCATTGAGAGGCGCTGATCTTGTATTTGTTACAGCCGGAATGGGTGGCGGTACAGGTACGGGTGCTGCAGCGGTAATCGCAAGTATTGCAAAAGATATGGGTGCACTGACAGTTGCGGTAGTATCAAAGCCTTTCTATTGGGAAGGTAAAAGAAGGAACGAATTTGCGGAGCAAGGGTTAAAGTTTTTAAAAGAGCATGTGGACACATTTATTGCCGTTCCAAATGACAGATTGCTTGATATTATTGATAAGAATACCTCTTTTACTGAGGCTTTCAGGATTGCGGATGATGTCTTAAGGCAAGGTGTTCAAGGTATATCAGATACTATTAACAGTGAAGGTTATATAAATGTAGACTTTGCAGACGTTAGAGCAATTATGGAGTCAAAAGGGATGGCTCTTATGGGTATTGGTCAGGCAAGCGGTGAAAATAGGGATATTGAAGCTGCCAAGAAGGCATTAATGAGCCCTCTGCTTGCGGATGCAAATATAAAAGGAGCAGAAGGTATCTTAATCAATATTACCGGTGGTCAAGATGTGACTATGTATGAGATACAAAATATTGCTCAATACATATATGAAAATTCCGGTGAGGATGCCGCTATTTATAAGGGTGTGGTAATTGATGATAAATATCAGGGGCAGATCAAGGTAACTGTCGTGGCTACTGGGCTTGGTAGGGTAAAAGAAACTCAGAAAACAGTAAAAATGGATGAGTATATCAAAAATACGACTCCGGAGGCCTCAAAAATTATAAAAAAGGTTCAAAGTATCAGAAATATAGATAGGGGCTTGAAGACGTTGGATGATTTTGATGAAGAGGAGTTTGAAATACCGACTTACATAAGGAAACAAGTAGATTAATGAAGTTTTTGCAGGTCATAAATGTTAGGTGGTATAATGCTACTGCATGGTATGCAGTAAATTTATCACGTATTTTGCAAGAGCACGGGCATAAGGTCGTAGTATTGGGCCTGCCCGGCTCACCCCCTATTAAAAAAGCCTGTGAGTACGGATTGGAAGTCTTTGAATTAAATTTAAATAGTAATAATCCATTTGTATTTTATAAAAATCATACCGAGCTTTCAGCTTTTATAAGAGATTATAAACCTGAAATAATAAACTGCCACAGGGGTGAGTTTTTTTGGTGGTTTGCCTTTAACAGGCGGAAATCTTCAAATTTTAAGCTTTTACGCACAAGAGGGGACCAGCGTAAACCTTCGACAGATTTGCTAAACAGGATAATGCACGACAAATGGTGTGATAAAATCATAGCCACAAGTAATAAAATAAAAAATTATTACCTACAGATGGGGATAAGTTCAGATAAAATCAAGGTTATTTATGGGGGGGTCGATACTAAAAAGTTTTATCCGAATACCGCAGAGCGAAAAAGGATAAGAGAAGAGTTTGATTTCAAAGATGAAGATTTTGTAGTTGGGATTGTCGGCAGGTTTGACCCGGTCAAAGGGCATGAAATACTGATTAAAGCAATCTCTTACCTTTATAATAAAGATGGTTTCAATAATATAAGATTATTCATTGTGGGTTTTGATTCTATAATATCAAAAAGGGAGTTAGAGGAAAAGTTAGTCAATTATAAAATTGATAGCATTACTAAGTTTGCAGGGTTTAGAGAAGATATCGCTTCCGTGTTAAATAGCTTTGACTTGGGTGTTGTTTCGTCTGTTGGTTCGGAGACAATATGCAGGGTAGGGATGGAGATAATGGCATCCGGTGTCCCTTTGGTAGTATCCAATATTGGCACGTTGCCTGAGCTTGTTGAAAAGGAAAATGTTTATCAATATGATAATTATATAGATTTAGCTGAGAAAATCAAAAATCATTCCAAGAAAACTTTTGTTTATTCCGATGAATGCTTCTATAAAGAGTATTTGAGTTTGGTTGAAAGTTTGTAAAAAAGGGGGGCAAAAGCCCCCATAAATGTTATTTATCTGTAATTGATATTGGATTCTTACCGCCAAATTTGCTCCAGTCTATCACAGGGTTTTCACCATGACAGCTTGAACATTTAAGAGCTTTCTCTTTTGGCTGAATACCGTGACTGACAGAAAAATATTCAGTAACATCTTTAAATCCGACAAAAGATGATTCTTTTAAAAATGGTTTGTCAGGCTTTCCGCTTACCATAGTCCCTAATTTTTCACCTATGAAAATGGCTTTTTCAAGATTATCTCCGACTCCGTTACCATTTTTATCTTCACCCGGACCGCCTTTTGTGACCAGTCCAAGCTTTATTGGAAGTCTGTTCCCATCTTTGTCAACAGGTATTCTTGATGTGTATTTTTTGAAAGGATAAATTTTGCTGCCTTCTATATTTTTTCCGCCTGTAGGGGTGAGCTTTTCGCCAGTAGTTTTATCCCACCACAAATATTCTACTGGGACGGAATGTTCGTCTTTTACTACTACTTTAAACAACCAGAAACCACTTTTTTCACTCTGATGAAGCTGACTGAAATCTTTATGGACAAGTCCGCCGGTCTTTCCAACGTGACAAGTTACACACGCTACTGCACTGCATTTGTTGTAAATTTCATCTTTGTGAATCTGCCCTGTGTGACATCTTACGCAGGACTCTGTGTCAAGGTAGTGGTCATAAGCCCAGTTGTTAAGCCCTGCACCCCTTATCATACCATGGTCAGTCCTTGGCCTTTTTGTGTGGCAATCTACGCACATGATGCCTTTTGCAGCATGAACATCTACATCACTTGCATAATCAACACCACGCTTAAATAAAGGACCGCCACCGGCAGTATAATGGCATCTCATACAAGCGTCATTTGTAGGTCTGCCAACTGACTGTAATGCTTTGTCACTCATATCTTGGGTAAGTCTCAATATTGGGTTACCGTCTTTTTCGCCTACTTTTATAACATTTCTTTTAGATTTGTCATAACTCTCAGCATGGCAGTAAAGACATTCAATAGCATTTTTTTGTTCAAAAGTAGCTTTTTCAAAATCTGCAGGTGGAAAACCACCACCGATATGACAATTACTGCAGCCCATCCCTACCATTTTTCCATCTTTGTTGGGAAGCATACCAAGATAATTGGCAAGTGGATAAGCGCCGGGGCAGTTACCTATTTTATATTTTTTACCTACTTCTTTCCCACCTGTAACAAATTTGCCATTATTATCTTTGAGATAGTTAACAGGCACAGGCCCGGCCCACTTATAGTGAGATGAATTCATGACTTCTTTAATTGCCCCTTCGTGACATTTTTCGCAGTAGTATGCGCCTGTGTAGCCTGTTAATTTACTGTGAGGATTAGCTTTACGTGCACTTCTTGATTTGTACTTTGAGTAGGCATCAGATTTGTAATAATCATCACTTAACACGTAACCATCTGCAAAACAATAAGCTGTGAATGACAAAACTAACAAAATAAAAAATAAAAGCTTTTTCATTATGTTACCTCCCTATCTTTAATGAAATGCAAAAAAGGCAGCCAGATAGGCTGCCCTTTAACAATCTTATTTAATTTCACATTTCCCGCTGGAATAATCAACATGGGCATCTAAAAAATAAAGTCTGCTCATATCAGGATATTTACAGTCTTCCTTCAGACCGAAATACATTTCACCTGCACGTCCACCGGTTGCGCACATAAAGATTACATATTTGTCCTTTGGTAATTTTGTAGTAACATTATTGCAATCTTTATACATATCATCAACAGGGATGTTGATTGCACCGTTTACATGGCCGGCTTGAAACTCTGAAGGAGATCTAACGTCTACTATAACGATATTGTCGGGTCTGCTGTCGATTAGAGATTTAAAATATTCTTTGTCAACAGTGCCTTCATCTGCACCTACTTTGATTGCAGATGAAGTTGGAGCTGTAGCTTTAGCTGCTGCTGTATCAGCTTTTTCACCCGGCTTTAAAATTTGTTCGCCTTTTTCTTTCCATTCAGGCTCTCCACCGGCATAAACCAATACTTTTTTGTAACCCATTTCATATAATTTTTCAG
Source organism: Deferribacteraceae bacterium V6Fe1 (assembly GCA_022813675.1). Taxonomy (GTDB): domain Bacteria; phylum Chrysiogenota; class Deferribacteres; order Deferribacterales; family Deferrivibrionaceae; genus Deferrivibrio; species Deferrivibrio metallireducens. The sequence goes on from CP063375.1 coordinate 1,388,932, forward strand.
CAACTTTGTGAGATTTTACGCATGCGTATCCACCGCAGAATACAACTATCTGAGTGTTTTTATCTGTTGGGAGCATGCTCATAAAGGGTGCTGGGTCTTTTAAAAATTTAGTGTCAGGAATGTTGATCGCACCGGGAATGGTTCCTTTTGCATAAACTCTGTCTGGTCTTGCATCTACAAACATTACACCTTTGCTTAAAAGTGACTTTGCGTATTCAAAACTGATTTCCATAAAATTTTTCTGTGACCAGTCAGGGTCACCTGCAAGATACACTTTGATATTTTTAAAGCCTTTGTCTCTTAGGTACTTAGCATCATTGTAACTTTTGATGCAATTAAATCCTCCACAGTAAACGATTAATTCGGTATCTTTGGTTACTTTAAGCTCATCAAGCTGAGGGTAAAACTTGTCAAACTTTGTGTCAGGTATGTTGATTGCACTTGGAATGTGGCCTGAGGCGTATTTTCTTTCAGGTCTTGCATCAATGATGACTACTTGATTAAATTTTCTAAGCCCGTTACCTACTTTTGCTTTAACATAGTCATAATCTACTATCTCAAATCCGGCTGCTTTGACCTGCTCCATAATGGATGGGCCTTTAGCATTTTCCCCTTCTGGCTTTACTTGTGCTTTCTGGGCACAACTTGCAAAAATAAAGAGTGCAAATACGGATACTAAAAGAGTGAGCTTTTTGAAACTTTTTGACATACATGCCTCCTAATAAAATTCTGTATTAAAATGATACCACGAAAAAGTACTCTGTCAATACTTTTTGAAGTAAAAAATATTGATTATCAAATAGTTAAATCATAGTGAGTTTGTGTGGATTGATTGCTTTTATATAAATTGAAATTTTTCGAAGTTTATTTGAAAATTATATAAACATCAAATCAATGGAATATTTACATTTCCAAAATTTTATCCACGTAAGATTCACCACAGTATACTCTTAAAAGTTTTTCAGCCTTGGCATGTACATCAAAGTTTGCTGTTAAAATTACGGAGTTGTATCTGCCCATCGACTCTCTTAGGTCTTTATCGCTGATAAGATAATTTATTTTTTCTATAAATTGATTTTTACTATCACAAATATAACCCATCTTATTATCTATGATAATTTCAGGTACAGCGCCTACTCTTGATGCAATAATTGGCAAACCAGCATTCATAGCCTCCAAAATAACGTTAGGAAAACTTTCAGAACGTGAAGTTAAAACGAAGATATCACTTTTTAAAAGGTACTTATAGACATCTTTTGTTTCGCCAACAAGTTTTATATCATTATGAACATTTATTTTTACTTTATTTGCATCTATTCCCACGGCGTAAGCTTTTATTTCTGACTTTTTTCTAAGTTCAGTAAAAATACTATTAAAAATATCAAATCCTTTAACTGGGTTATCATTCCCAATATAGCATAAATAAGGAATATTATGATGCTTGATCTTAATCGGAACATCTTTTGCTTTTATGTGATTATAGATTAAATTTATTTTTGATTTTTTTATAAATCTACTTTTTAAAACATTCATACAAGCAATTGAGTTGCAAGTAAAAGCATTTACGATTGGGTTAACGTAATAAAAAAGGTTATTTGGTTTATTTAATACCCCTCTGTTTACGAAGAGTTTGTTTTTTTTAAAGTTTAGTAATGTTAGCCAAAACCCAAGTTTGTGTCCTCCGTTATGATACGTGTGAATTATATCAATATTTTCCTTTTTAACGGTATTTAATAAATTAAAGGCATCCAATATTTTATATTTAAAGTCAGCGTGGTAAATATTTTTACAAAATCCAGAAACCATATTATTTATTTCAGCATTTTTTTTACTTATTAAATAGATATCTAATCCGCAATTATATAGCGATTCAATGTTATAGGTTAATTGACGAATTCCTCCTGAAGAATATTTATTGGAATCTGTAATGAATAAAATCTTATTTAATTCTTTTTGCTTTTTAAACTTTTTAAAAAATATTGTAGCTGTGATTTTGTTTGAGTAAATTTTAAGCTTTTGATGCAGCCACTTTATATCATTTTTATCACCAACCCCTATGCGATTTATATAAAAAGGATTGGTTCCATATGAGTTAGGAAATCGTTCAAGAGTGAAACTTCCTTTATATCCAGCATCTTTTAATGCCTGCGTTGAGACTTTGTCAAATTGACCCCATGGCCAGCAGAAAAAGTCAATTGATTTGTTTAGAATATTTTCTAGGCAATTCTTACTTTCTTTGAACTCTTTAAGGCAAAAGCGGTATCTTTCTTCTGTATTTCTTTTTTTAAATATCACTCTTCCATTTTGTTCAATGGGCCAAAATCCATCGTAAGCATATGCTGAGCCTTTATCAAAGTACTTTGTTCCCTGTTTTACTTCATTATATATTCCGTAAATTCCCCAATGAAATTTTTCTGGATAATTACCAATTAGTTTCATAGATTTAAAACACATTTGATGGTTAACAGAATGGCTATATACTTCATGCCCAAAGTCACGTACTGCAGAGTAAATTTCATCTTTATTCATAAATTGTGTTTTGTCTGAATCTTTTAATACATTGATAAATGAAGTTTTGGCATCTAAAATTTCAGGTAAATTTTTATTTGGGAATTGAGGTCTCTTCTGTCCATCTCCTATAAAGTTTGTAATTGCAAAGAAAATACCACTGAAATTATATTTATTAAGCAAAGGGATTGCGTATATCCAGTTATCTAATGAACAGTCGTCAAATGTAATTACAACAGACTTGTTAGGTAATTTTATGTTATTTAACATAAAGTTGTATAACATCTCTGCAGAAATGGTTTTAAAACCGTTGCTTTGTAGATATTCAAGATGCTCACAAAATCTTTCCGGAGTTATCCCTCCAGCATATGAAACTTTGTGGTAACATAATACAGGTACACTTTTAAACACCAACAACCTCTCTTAAAAATTTATCAAATTCATCTTTGATATCTTCAAAACTCAATTCTTTTAAACAAGGAATTGTGTCTCCATATTTACATTTATTGCTTTTACAAGGTTGACAATCAAGTCCCTTTCTAATCCATCTATATTCATTAGAAGGAAAAATCCAGCCTTCACTTGATGCTCCAAGTATGACAAAAGATGGTTTGTTTAATGCAACGGACATATGAAAAGGTGATGAATCGTTGCCTGTGTGAAATTTAGCTAAACTTATTAGTGCGACAAATTCTGATAACGAAAATGCATTGGTAAAAAATATGCTGCCGTAAAGCTTGTGTTTTTTTATTTTGGCTAAATAACTATCTTCATTTGGCCCGTATGAAAAAATAACCTTAAAACCCGTTTTTATATGAATATATTTTGCTAATTTTATATAATTATCTAATGGCCATCTTCTTGTATTCCCTTTATGTGTAGGTGAAACTATTACAAAATCTTCAACATTATTATTTTTTAAATATTGTTTAATATTTTCTATCTCTTTTTCACCAGGATATATTATAGGTCTAATGTTATAATCATGAATATCTAAAGATTTAAGCAATGAGCACTTTATTTGGGTGGCTGTACCTTTATCAGGCTCAATAAGTGTGTTATATGCAAATTTTCTCTTAGTATAAGAATAAGTAACCCTATACTTGGCATTTGATAAAAGAGATATCCACATTGTGCGAGGATTATTTTGAAAATCCAAGATGTAATCATATTTTTCATTTTTTATATCTTTAATGAGTTTTAAGGTTTTTAAAGGATTTTTATCTCTTGTAATGTTAAATATTTTATCAATATTCTTATCATATTTAAGTATTGCATTACACATTGGTGTAGTTAAAAAATGGATTTCTGAATCCGGATATTTGTTCTTAATTTCTCTTGGTATTGGCGTTGTTAGCACAACGTCACCAATTTGGTACAACTGAATTATAAGAATTTTCATGCAAGTTCCTTTATGATATTTAAATAGTTATTAAAAACTTTGTCATCATCTAGTGCTGTGTCGACAAAATTTTCAGATTTTAATTCTACACATTTTTGAATATACTTTGCAATAAGTTCTTCGTTTATTTCTTCCAAAACATATCCGTTTATACCGTTAATAATTAAATCTTTGGCACCAACAGATTTTGATGTGACAACAGGTATGTTGCAAGATATTGCTTCGGCAACAACACTCCCAAAAGTATCATAAAAAGAAGGGTGACAAAATACATCAAGCATTGCATAAAATGCTAACATATCTTTTACTTTTCCAAGAAAATGTACTCTATATTCAACATTTATGCTTTTAGCCAATTTAATATACTTTTTTGGGTTTCTGCCACCGGCTACTAATATTACATAATCTTCTGGCAAGTATTGTAGAGATTTTATTAAGAAAGATAGACCTTTGAGTTCAAAGTTGGTGGAGCAAAAACCTATAACTTTTTTATTATTCAAATTCAAACTACTACGCTTGTTTTTTCTTAACTTGAGAATATTTGCTTTATTAAAGATATCTTTATTAACACTATTATTTATGATCGTAATTTTATTTTCTTCTATTTTAAATCTATTAATAAGCTCATTTTTAACCATGTTAGAAATTGCAATAAATCTAGTGGATTTATTCTTAAAAATTTTTCTTTCAATATAGATGTCGTAATAATTAATTGGGTTTAATAATCTCTTTAGCATTTTAGTCAAAAAACTTAATCCTTTATAGCCTTTCATAGACTTTATCATAAAATCCAAATGTGAACTACTGCCAGTACGATAAAAATCACAACCAGCTACTTTTCCAAAAGCAACAATTGTAGTATTTTTTTCTTTGATTTTTTTTAAATATTTTATAGACTTGATGTAAAAACTAAGCGTTTTTAAAAATCTACCAGGTCTCCATAATCCCAAAACTATAATACTTTCATCTTTAATATTGGTTTTATTTTCGCCACAAACAATTTTAACATCATAGCCATTTTTTAACAGGTAATTAAAAAATCTGTAACAAAAATTTTCTACACCTCCGTACTGTGAAAATGTCCTGATAAATATTACAATTTTATTTACCATATTCTTTTATTGTTTCCTTATAAATAGATATCAAATTTTCAACATAATTTTTAATTTCTAAAGTTTCTTTTAATATTTTAGCTTCTTCTGCTAGTTGTTTATATAGGCCTTTATCATTCAATAATTTTTCAATGTTATTTTTTATACTAGTAGGATTCGTATTACAAATAAGAGAACATTTAGATGCAATCTCTTTAGATGGTACATTTTCTGAAATAACAGCAGGTAACCCGCAAGCAATAGCCTCAATATGAGTAATAGGGAGTCCTTCATACTCAGATGGTAAAACAAAAATATGAGAGTTTTCATAGTAAGACGCTACATTTTTTTGATAACCTACAAAATCCACATACTTTTCAACATTTAACTCTTTTGCTAACCTTTCTAAGTTATTCCTTTCTTTCCCCTCTCCAACTATTATCAAAAATAAATTACTATAACATTTTCTCAATTCCGCAAACGCTTTAATAAGAGAATGAAAGTTTTTTTGTGGTACCAGTCTACCAACAGCTATCAAATTTATGTTATTATCATCTATCCTTTTATCTTTACAGACAAAACTACCTAAATTGATAGCATTGTACAAAACAATATTCTTTCTGCCAGCTATATTATGATCTTTTTCAACAAGATCCTTAACTGATTTAGATACTGAAATGTATAAATTGGTTTTATATGATAATAGTTTGTTAATTATTCTTCTATGCAAATGCCTTTCCCTTTTTATATTGTGTATGTGAGTTATGATAGGAATTTTAAGTCTTATTGAAGCCAATCTACCAAAGTAATCCCCTGAAAATTGCATAGTGTGTATGATGTCAGGATTGAGCTCTTTGATTAATTTTCTAAGCTTCATAATTGTTGATATTTTGTAAACTTTTAACCCATTTTTTGAATTAAACAAATTAATGACCTTTATACCATTTTCAATAAAATCATTAATTTTTTCTCCTGTTCCTGAAATGTTTATAATAATTACTTCAATATTATCCCTATTTTTGCAAGCCATAGAAATATCAAAAATAAGGTTTTCTATGCCGCCAAATGGCAATCCACCAACAACAATAGCTACTTTCATATTACCTCCCTATAAGAAGCTGAATCAATCCTAATGGCAAAGCCCTTAAAAACTGCTTCTTCATTCTATTCGAAGTGCCTAAAATATATTTTAACCTTTTATATTCTACCAAGACTCTTGAGTGTGAAGCCGATTTGTATAGAGCTCTTAAATATGTAGAAGCCTCATTTTTTTTGAGACTATCACACATGAATGAATAGTCAAATAAACCTTTCTTTGCAAAAGTCAGTCCCTGCAAAAAAGCGTATTCAAATTCTAACATAAGATCTTCTACCTTATTTTTGAAGTCCTTGTTTGTGATACTATCAATTCTATTAACGTGTCTATATGAAATTTTTGATGAGTAGCATATTGGAAATTCTGGGTAATTTAAAGATAAGGAGATGTAATTTCTTATAAAATACTTGTCGTGCCCCATTCTTATGGGAGGGAGATTTAAGTTATTGCTTAAAATGATATCTTTTCTTATTAAAAGCCCCCATAACAATGGGTTACACTTTTCCCAAAATTTCCTTAACATAGAATTACCATTGTAGATCTTTTCTGGCGTATTTGTTTTTACAGTTCCATCTATCATAATTTCTTCGTGAGGTTGAACTACTATGAAAGCATTATTTTTAAGAGCTATTTCAAGTGCTTCAATGACTCCTTCAAAAAATATTATATCATCACAATCGCAGACTTGAATATATTTCCCTTGTGCTAAATAGATTGCCTTGTTATAAGTATGAGCCGGTCCAAGATTCTTACTATTTTTTACAACTTTAACATTTTTACGGCTTTTTGAAAAATCTAAACAGAGCTTATAGCTATTGTCTTTACTAAAATCATCTACTAAGACTATTTCAACATCATTTTCGTTAAAGCTAATTAAATACCCAAATAGGTTTGGGAGATATTTTTCAGCATTATATATAGGGATACATATGGATAACAAAATATTATCAGTAATACTATTCATGATTTTATTTTTCCTGATTTTGAATATAGAGCTCCAACAATAAAGCAAAAAAGCATTAAGACTTCCGTGTCGCCAAAATTGTTTTCTGTCAATCCGTCAAGCATGTAAGCAACTATTACCCCTATCCCTGCTAATTTAGTAAATTGGTCATCAGATTTGTAAAATCTATACAATAGCGTGCCTAATATTGTCATTAGTATTACAAGAGCAGGGATACCATGATAAATTGCCAATGTTAAGTATGAATTATGAGAGTGGGCCTTTGAGCTAACTGGCACATCTATATATTTATCAAAATATTTTCTTATATTATTGCCTATTCCAAAAACTGGATTATCTTTAATTATCTCAAGAGAGCTTTTCCAAAGTACTATTCTTGTGCCAAATGAAGTAGTTGAAACATTATACGAATCATTAAAAAAGTCATTGAATCTATTTTTGAAAGTATCATTGGTAGATATTAAGCTGGCAAAGAGAAATACTATAAATAAAGAAAACAGTATGCCTTTACTTCTATATTTCATTGCAAGTATTATCAATAGCGTTATTGTTGTAAAAAGTATCGGACCTCTTGAAAGAGTTAACATTAGAGAGGCATAATATAGTATGAATAATAATACATACGAATACAATTCTATTTTTGTTGTATATGACTTAGTTATTAGTATGACAAAAACTAAAATGATTATTAGTGAAATAGTATTGCCATAAGTCAGAGCATGAGTAAAAAAACCATCTGCCCTTGGGGTAAGTTTCTTTATTAATTCATATATTGCATAGCATGAGGATAAAAAAGCACCAAGCATTAAGAAGTTAAAAGCATTAGATACCTTTAACTTTTTTTCTTTAAATAAATACCATGTTACAAAAAATATCAGGTAGTGCCACCAGCTAAAAGATTTCTTTATTAGTTTACTAACACTGCTAAAGTTTTCATAGTTTACAAATTTTGATAATGTTGTCCAAACAATAAATAAAATGAATAAGATAACAATTTTATCTAAAAAGATGTTTTTATTTCCTTTGACAATATCTTTAATAAAAAATAACAAAAGAATCCCGAACGCTATTTGAGTTGCACTTATTGATATAAAATGTGACAAACTAAAAATATACATAAAGTATTCAACCATTTTTGCACTCCCAAGCTTTTATATATTTTAATACTTCATAAAAACTGCCTAAAATGGCAATAATAAGCCCTCTGTAACCTTCAAAAATTCCGCCTTTTAAAAAGTACATTTTTATAAACTTTAAAGGGGGTTTAGTAAATAAATTTAGCAGTATACTTAGATTACTCAGTTTACTTTTTTCTTTTCCTAAAATTGTTGTGTACTTATTCATTTTATTAATGTGGTCTTCAATATTTTTATATGAATAGTGATAAAGGTCACAATTTTTAGGGATGTAAAATATTTTTTCTCCGCAGACTAAAGATTCATGCACCGATTTATCATCCCAAAAGCAGACATTTTTGTCATAAATCCTTATTTTATAATCAGGATACCAACCGCTGTTTTTAATGAATTTGCCAAGATAAAAGGTCCGCCTTGGGGTTACAACAGCGGAATAACCCTGGGAGAAAATATCATCTACATGCTCTAACAGATATTTTTTTAGCTCTACCGAAACTTCTTCATCAGCATCAATTGAAAATATGATATCATTTTTTGCTAAATTAGAGGCAAAATTTTTTTGCTGTCCATACCCTTCAAACTTATTAATATACACCTTATCAGTATATTTTTTGGCTATTTCTATTGTCTTATCAGTGCTTCCGGAGTCAACTACGATAATTTCATCTACAAAATCCAGAGACTTAAGACATCTTTCCAAATTTTGTTCTTCATTAAAAGTTATAATTGTCGCCGAAAGTTTTAATTTCATACAATATGCTACACTTCACCTGCTAATTTGTAGTAAAGCTTAATATACTTATCAACCATTTTATTATTTGAAAATTCTTCTATTGTTTTGTGGGTATTACTTTTTAGTTTTTTAAAAATATCTTCATTATCAATGATATACATTAGTTTAGAGAAAACATCTTCATGGCTTTTAACATTGCATAATAGCCCGTTTATATTGTCTAAAATCAACTCCGGTATCCCACCAGCTTTTGTTGCAATTACTGGTAGTCCAAAGCTTAAAGCATCTATAATTGATGTGCAAAGCCCTTCCTCTTTTGATGTCATAGCAAATATATCCATACATTTCAAACATGAATATACATCTTTTCTAAAACCAGCAAAAACAATATTGCCAAAACATGGTAAAGCTTTTGCAAAATCGACTACTTCATTAAAAAGAGGTCCATCACCAATTAATAAAAGTTTTACATCCTTCCTCAATTCAAATAGCTTATTAAAAGCCTTAATTAATGTTTTATGGTCTTTGTGGTCTGCAAAATTTGCGATGCAGCCAACAATATAATGCCCTTCCAAGATTTTTTTCAAGTCATCCGGGCATTCATAATTATCAGGATTTTTAAATTCTACACCACTATATATAATTTCAATCTTGTTACCATCAATTCCGTCATTTATTAAAATATTTTTTATTGCTTCTGATATGGCGATAATTTTATTAACATACTTGTTTGTATATTTGAGTGTACTAAAAAGATTTTTCTTTACTGAGAAATCAACTCGTCTTGTATGTAGCAGCTTAAAATCTTTTCCGAGCATTTTTATAATAACAAGAGGTGTTAGTGAATGAGCATCATGTGAATGTACGATATCAGGTTTTATTTTATTAATAATTTTCGTTAGATTTAAAATACTGAGAGGATTAACTTCCCCTTTAAAATCAAAAGGTAAGATATTTTTATCAAACTTGTTAATCAACTCCCCTTTACTGTTGGCGACCAAGTAACTTTCAAAACCATTTTCCAAAAGCCCTTTGTGAAGCAGTAAAGCCTGCCTTTGCCCGCCTCTCCACTCTTTCCCTGTATCTACATGAAGTATTTTAACCATTTTAGATTTTAACCATCTTTAAATTGTATTTCATATAGTCGTTTGTATATATCTGAAGCTTTCAATAACTCTTCATGATTACCGATACCTTTGATTTCACCCTTATCTAAAACAACGATATAGTCAGAATCGAGTACCGTAGACAATCTGTGAGCAATTACAATACTTGTCCGCCCTTTCATAAGATTTTCTAAGGCTTTTTGAACAATTTTTTCGGATTCGGAGTCGAGTGCACTTGTGGCTTCATCTAATATAAGTATGGGCGGGTTTTTTAAAATTGCCCTTGCTATTGTTATTCTTTGTTTTTGTCCGCCTGAAAGTCTGACGCCCCTTTCTCCAATTATTGTGTCATATTTTTCCGGCAATTGATTAATAAATTCATCTGCAAACGCATATTTTGCAGCCTTATAAATTTCTTCTTCAGCTACGTTATCCATACCGTAAGAGATATTATATTTGACAGATTCATTAAATAAAAATGTGTCCTGTGTTACTATTCCTATATTTTTTCTTAGAGAATGCACATCAAAATCTCTTATGTCTATGTCCCCGATTTTTATACTGCCCGTTGTAACATCATAAAATCTTGGAATAAGCTTTATAAAAGTTGACTTTCCGGCACCACTTGAGCCCACTAAAGCAATCTTTGAACCACTTTTAATGTGTAAGTTAATATCTTTTAAAACAAGTTCATTATCGTAAGCAAAACTAACATTATCAAAAACAATGTCCTTATCTTTTGCGTCACATTTAAGTGTCCCATTGTTTTGTAAAATTTCATTTTCCGTATCCATCATTTCAAAGACACGTTCGGCGGCTCCGATAGCAGCTTGGATACTGTTGTTTGCGGTGTTTATCCTTTTGAAAGGATCATACATCATCATAATTGCAGCCATAAATGAGAAAAAAGTACCGGGAGTTGATGCGCCGCTAATAACCTTTAAGCCACCATAATATACAACAAGACCAATACCGATGGCACCTATCAGTTCCATTAATGGTGAACTTATTTCATTATAAAACATTTTCCTGATTTCATAATTTACAAACTTGCGATTATTTTCTTTAAATTTTTCTTTCTCTTTATCTTCCATTGCAAAGGCTTTTACTACCTGCACCCCTGAAAAGGATTCCTGTAATACCGATGAGATTCCACCCATCTGACTTTGCCCTTTTTTGCTATACTTTTTTATCTTTTTCCCGATTTTGACTATCGGAAGCACAAGCAGTGGGAGTATGAAAAGAGCAAAAGAGCCGAGATATAAATCTTGGTAAAGTACCACTGCCGCAAGACCTATAATGGAGAACACTTCTCTCATTCCTGTAACAAATGAAGGGATGGAATTTTGCATCAAGTTTACATCATTTGTTATCCTTGACATCAACACACCGGTTTGATTGTTTGAAAAAAAGCGCATCGGGAGCATAATAATTTTGTCAAATAAATCGTTTCTTATTTCTTCGATTACCTTTTGCCCGGTTTTTCTCATTAGGTAGTTTTGCCCAAACCTAAAAATACCCTTAATTAGATAAACCAAAACTATCAAAATAGGCATAATAACAAGTTTTTCCTTGTCCTTATTGATGAAAATACCATCCAGTGCCGGTTTTATCAAATATGCACTCGCACCGTTGCTAGCAGCTACGAACAAAGAAAAAATAATTGAAAATACTATATAAATTTTATATTTACTAAAATACGACCAGATTCGTTTTATCTTATCCAATGTCTCATCCTTAAAAATTCTATTTTAAAATATCAAAACATAATGTATTTGTAAACAATGAAAGGACTCTATATACATATACCTTTTTGCAAAAGCAAGTGCAAATACTGCGGATTCTTCTCTCAAACAGATTACTCAGATTCTCTTGTAGAGAAGTATCTGAAAAAAGTAATAGAATATATTAATATCTTTGAGATTAAAGATTTTTCTACGATTTATATTGGTGGTGGCACCCCTACATCTATTTCTTGGAGATTATTTGATAAATTTTTGCTGAATCTTTCAAAGACTGTTTTTTGGGATAAAATTGCTGAATTTACTATCGAAGCAAACCCTGAAAGTCTTACTAAAGAACATTTGGATGTTTTTAAATCGTATTCTGTTTCCAGAATAAGCATGGGTGTTCAAAGTATGGATGACGAAGTATTAAAATTTTTGGGAAGGGTACATACAAAATCAGATGTAATTAGAGCAGTAAATTTAGTGAATAAAATTTTGCCAAACACTGCCTTAAATATCGATATTATATTTGACATACCAAAAATTGAGCCTGCAATAATTATCGATTCTTTGGATACGATAATAAGAATAAATCCTGAGCATATTTCTGCATATTCATATAGCTTTGACACGGATTTTTTACCGCAACATCTTGAAGTGGAAGAAAGTCAATTTTTAAAAATTAAAGAGATGCTGCAAGAGAATTCATACAAAAAGTATGAGATTTCAAATTTTGCCAAAGAAGGCTTTGAAAGTATCCATAACAGGCTTTACTGGGAAATGAAAGAATATTTGGGAATTGGTGCGGGAGCAAGCTCGATGCTTATTAAAGGTGATAAGAGGGTTAGATTTTCTTTTCCTAAAAGTGTAACTGAATTTTTGGAAACTCCTTCCCTTACAGACTTTGAGGTTATAGAAGAAAAAGTTGAGCTTCTAAAAGAGGATTTGATATTTGGGCTGAGGTTAATTGAAGGTGTAAATTTGAATGTTTTAAATAATAGATATGGAAAGCTGGTTGAAAAAATAATTAAAAAATGCGATAAGCTATTTACTGAAAATTTGTTACGTTATAAAGGGGAGAGTGTATGTCTCACGGAAAAAGGGGAGCTTTATTTGGACTTTGTGCAGCAGTATTTGTGGGAATTATAGGCTTTGTATTATTGACATCTGACAGTTACGCCGGTTGCGCTGGTGATTGTATGACTTGCCATCCATCACTGAAAGGTTCTGCCGAGCATCGTTCTTTGGAATCTTGTATAAAATGTCATGACCCGGCAAAAAATATTTCTATTGTCCCTTCAAATGATAATGGCTGTGGCGACAGGTGTTTTGATTGTCATAATGAATGGCCTAAAGATGGATATCATGCAGACCTTGTTACTTGTAAAAGCTGTCATAAGGGTTAATCAATGAATTGGTACTGTATTTATTATAAACCAAATTGTTTTAAAATAGTGGCGACTCATTTGAGCAGGCTTGAGAGCGATTACGAAATTTATTCACCGAAATTAAAATATTTTAAAGTGGTTGGCGGCAAAAAAGTTGAAAAATACCAAGACCTCTTCCCATGCTATTTTTTCTTAAAAACAGATGAGGAAAACTTGTCTCTAATACGTTTTACAAGAGGTGTGAGGAGAATATTGGGTAATTATAGAGGGGATTATTCAGTAATAGATGAGAATTTTATTAATTCTTTAAAAAGTGCGGAAGATGAAGATGGGTATATCTTTTTTGAAAATGACAAAAAGTTTGAAAAGGGTGAAAATATTGAGATAATCGACGGGCCTTTCAAAGGGTTAACTGCGCAATATTTGTATTCATTAAGCTCTCAGGAAAGGGTTGCCGTCTTATTAAATATAGCCAATGCTTCAACAAAGATAATTATTGAAAAGCATTTGGTCAAGTCAAGGGCGTAGGTATGAAAATTTTGATAACGGGCGGAGCAGGATATATTGGCAGTCATGTAGTAAAACAGCTAGGTGACTATACCGGCCATGAGATAGTTGTTTTGGATAACCTCGTGACAGGGTTTAGAGAGTCTGTTTTATATGGCAAATTTGTCGAGGCAGATCTTTCCGATTGGAATTTTGTCGCAGATTTTATGAAAAAAGAGCAATTTGATGCAATTATTCATTTTGCTGCAAGTCTTATCGTCCCTGAAAGTGTGGTAAATCCTTTGAAATATTATCTCAATAATACTGCCAATACTGCCAATCTTATAAAATGTGCCGTTGAGAGCGGAGTAAAGAAATTTATATTTTCTTCCACAGCCGCCACATATGGTGAGCCTGATAAAAAGTATATCCCCATAAATGAAGAATGCCCAACCAATCCTATAAATCCTTATGGTATGAGCAAGCTAATGAGTGAAAATATACTTAGGGATGCGGCCAAAGCACATGAAAACTTCAAATATGTAATTTTGCGATATTTTAATGTGGCCGGTGCCGATGTTGGTGGGCGAATAGGCCAATCCACAAAAGATGCTACTCACCTGATTAAGGTTGCAGCCGAAGCAGCAACAGGTAAGAGGGATAAAATTTTGGTTTTTGGAACAGATTATGATACGCCGGATGGCAGCTGCATCAGAGATTATATTCATGTAGATGATTTGGCTTCAGCACATCTGCTTGCACTTGATTATCTTGATGATAATGATAGCGATATATTTAATTGTGGTTATTCAAGGGGTTATTCTGTCCTTGAAGTATTAAACACTATGAAAAAGGTTACGGGGGTTAATTTTAAAGTAGAAATTACTGGTAGAAGGGCAGGGGATCCGGCTGAGCTTGTGGCAGATAATAAAAAGATTGTTAGTAAATTAAAATTTAACCCTAAATATAATGACTTGGAGCTGATATGTAAAACAGCTTACGAATGGGAAAAAAGGCTTGAAGCTAAATAGACTGTATAGAGAGCAAAAAATTAATGCAGGAATTAATGAGGTTTGGGATTATTTTTCATCCCCTTCCAACCTGCCGGTAATTACCCCAGATTGGCTTAATTTTGAAATTATTTCAGTGGTGCCGGATGATATGTATGAGGGATTAATTATAGAATATAAAGTTTCTCCAATATTAAATATCCCATTTAAATGGATTACTGAGATTACTTATGTAAATAAGCCTTATTTTTTTGTTGATGAACAACGATTTGGACCGTATAAATTTTGGCATCATAAACATTTTTTTAAAGAGCTTGATGATGGCTCGACTTTAATGAGCGATGAGGTTCATTATATTGTTACTTTTAATTTTTTGGATAAAATGTTAATTGCTAAGAGGCTAAAGAGCATTTTTGATTACAGATTTAAAAAAATCGAAGAAATTTTTAACAAGAGGTGAATATGAGTCTTAAAGTAGTTATCCTTGCCGCAGGAAAAGGGACAAGAATGAAGTCTGAGAAGCCTAAAGTACTATTTGAAGTTGCCGGAAAACCTATGATTGATTATGTAGTGGATGAAGCAAAAAAACTAAACCCGGAAGAGATAGTTGTAATCGTAGGTAATCAGAGTGAGCTTGTAAGAGCCCATTTAAAAGATAAAGGTGTTGTTTTTGTTGAGCAAACCGAGCAAAAAGGGACAGGGCACGCTCTAATGTGTGCAAGAGATAAAATAGAAGGTAAAGAGCAAAATATTTTGGTATTGTGTGGCGATATGCCGCTTGTTAAACATGAAACTTTGGTTAAGTTTATTGATTCAGCCAAAGGTAGCAAAGTTAGTTTTATTTCTGTTAAGGTTCAAAATCCGACAGGTTATGGAAGAGTTATTCGCGGGGCGGATAAAAAGGTCTTAAAGATTGTAGAAGAAAAGGATTCCAACGACAATGAGAAAAAAGTAAATGAAATCAATACAGGTGTTTACCTCGTAAATTCCAAAATACTACTTGAAAGATTAAGCATGCTTACAAATGAAAATGCTCAAGGGGAATATTATCTTACAGATATAGTCAAAAGCGGGGCTGATGTATATATGGCTGACGATGAGCAGGAGTTTATAGGGATTAATGATAAATATCAATTATCTGTCGCATCAAAGGTGATTTGGAAAAGAATGGCGATAGAGCATATGAAAAACGGCGTACAAATACTGGATTTTGAAAATTGCTATATTGATGAAGATGTTAAAATAGGTATTGATACGGTAATATATCCAAATGTGTATCTGTTTGGTAAAACTGAGATAGGCCTAAGATGTAAGATTTATCCGGGTGTTCATATTGTCGATTCGGTAATAGAGGATGATGTGGAGATTAAGGATAATTCCTTTATAACTGAATCATTTGTCGGGGCAAAATCTTCGGTAGGGCCTATGGCTCAGTTAAGGCCGGGGACAAAACTTCTTGGAGAAAACAAAATAGGTAATTTTGTGGAAACAAAAAAAGCCTTGATTGGAAAGGGCTCTAAAGCAAGTCACCTGACATATCTTGGAGATTGTGAAATTGGTGAAAATGTAAATGTAGGTTGTGGTACAATTACTTGTAATTACGATGGTATTTCCAAGCATAAAACAATTATCGGAGATAATGTATTTGTTGGTAGTGATGTCCAATTTGTGGCACCTGTTAAAATAGGCTCAAACTCATTGATTGGAGCTGGCTCTACTATTACTAAGGATGTTCCTGACGGAGCATTGGCTGTGACAAGGGCTGAGCAAAAGAATATCGAAGGTTGGGTGGAAAAATGGCGTGCTAAAAAGATGAAGATGAGGGGTGAATAATGTGCGGAATTGTTGCGTATATTGGCTCTAAAAATGCTCCTAATGTTTTGATAGATGGTCTGACAAAGCTTGAATATAGAGGGTATGATTCTGCCGGGATTGCAGTAATTAATAAGGATAAAATTGATGTTTATAGAAGTGTAGGCAAACTTATTAATCTAAAGAATATGTTAGATGAAAAA
Source organism: Deferribacteraceae bacterium V6Fe1 (assembly GCA_022813675.1). Classification (GTDB taxonomy): domain Bacteria; phylum Chrysiogenota; class Deferribacteres; order Deferribacterales; family Deferrivibrionaceae; genus Deferrivibrio; species Deferrivibrio metallireducens. Next base: position 1,405,594 of record CP063375.1, read on the forward strand.
AAACCGGTTTCAAATATTGGAATTGGTCATACAAGATGGGCAACTCACGGTAAACCTTCCTATGAAAATGCTCATCCCCATTCTTCATTTGGTATATCACTCGTCCACAACGGAATTATAGAAAATTACCTTGATATAAAGAGGAATTTGGCTGATAAAGGGTATAAATTTGAATCTGAAACGGATACAGAAGTAATAGCTCACCTTATTCATTCAAATTACAAAGATGACATATTTGAAGCTGTAAAGGTGTCTGTCAAACAAATTAAAGGCTCATTTGCTTTGGCTGTTATTTCAGTTAATGAACCTGATAAAATCATTTTGGCAAGGCATGACAGCCCTTTGGTTATAGGTATTTCAGAAGGTGAAAACTTTGCCGCAAGTGATATCCCTGCACTTATTAGCTATACGAATAAATTTATCTTTTTAGAAGAGAATGACATAGCTATACTTACAAAAGATTCAGTGACATGCTTCGATTTTGAGGGGAAAAAGACGGATAGAGAAATCAAAATTGTAGATATTAACCCTGTAATGGCTGAAAAAGCAGGTTACAAGCATTTTATGCAGAAAGAGATATTTGAGCAACCAAGAGCCATAATTGATACAATTAGAGGGAAGTATTCACTTGAAAATGGTGAGCTTCTTTTAGATGAGTTAAAAAGTATAGATATTAAAAAATATAGAAGGGTTAATATTGTAGCATGTGGGACTAGTTGGCATGCAGGGCTTATTGGTAAATTTTATATTGAAAAGTTTGCAAAAATTCCTGTGGAGGTGGATATTGCCTCTGAATACAGGTATAGGGACAATATAATCGATGAGGAAACATTATTTATTGCAATAAGTCAATCCGGAGAGACAGCCGATACTATTGCTGCCATGAGGTTAGCTAAAAGTAGAGGTGCAGGTATTTTGTCCATCTGCAACGTAATAGGCTCAACAATTCCAAGGGAATCTGATGCAACATTTTTTACACATGCGGGGCCTGAGATTGGTGTTGCTTCTACTAAAGCTTTTACCACTCAAGTGATTGCTATGCTTATGCTTGCTCTATACTTTGCTCAGGCGAAGCAAACTCTTAAACAAGAAGAAGTAAAAAATATTTTAACTGAGATTTTAAAATTACCTGAAAAAATGGAAGTTGCACTAAAACTTGATAGTTATATCGAAGAGATGGCAAAGGAGTTTAAAAGCTTTTCAAGCTTTTTATATCTTGGAAGAAATGTAAATTACCCCATTGCACTTGAAGGTGCCTTAAAGTTAAAAGAGATTAGTTACATTCATGCGGAAGGCTATCCGGCAGGTGAGATGAAGCATGGGCCTATTGCATTAATTGATAAAAAGATGCCTGTCTTTATAATTGCAACTGATTCTAAGGTTTATGATAAGGTCCTTGCAAATATTCAAGAGGTAAAGGCAAGGGACGGAATTGTAATTGCTACTGTTACGGAAGGGAATAAGGATGTGGAAAAGTTTACCGAATACTGCATAAAATTACCTGAAGTAATTGAAGAGCTTTCTGTGTTTTTAAACTCTGTTGTTATTCAGCTACTTGCATACCATATTTCAGCAGAGCTTGGTCTTGATGTGGATCAACCGAGAAATCTTGCAAAAAGTGTTACGGTAGAATAAAAAAAGGCCTCTTTTAGAGGCCTTTGTTGCCTGACTTTGACACTTTCAATTAAAAAAATCAATAAAAGTGGCAAGAAGCCAGTAAATACAGGGGTGTTAATTTCTGTGCTCCATATTTTGTAGTGGCAACTTATTGATAGATAATATGTTTTATATTGATGTTTTTATGCATTTTTTTCTTGACATATTTACTACTTTTGTAGTATATATAGCCATGTACTTGAAAAAAACTCGCTCTAAACAATATACTTACCTGCAAGTTGTAGAATCATATAGAGACGACAATGGTGTCCCAAGACATAAAGTACTATTTAATTTAGGCAGATTAGATATCCTAAAAAAAGACCCATCTTTTGCCACTGTAATAGATAAAATAAGAGAAGAGATTTCTGAATCTACTAAACCTGAGTTTAAAGATATATCTGATGCTGATATAGTGAATTGGGGCTATAAGATATATGAGAAGCTCTGGAAGATGTTTGAGCTGGATAAGACACTTGATGATATACAGAAAAACAGTAAAGCCAGGTTTGATTTACAATCGAGTTGTTTCCGTATGGTAATAGAGCACTTATTAGAGCCTAAGAGTAAGCTTGGAGTTTATGCAAATCAGAATAGGTATTACAATATTCCTGAAGTAGAGCTTCATCATTTTATAGAAGCCTTGATATATTGTCAGAACATAAGGAGCTTTTAGAGGATAAATTATTTTATAAAAATTTTAGCGTATTTAATTTAAAAGTAGATATAGTTTTTTATGATGTAACGACCTTTTATTTTGAGAGTGTCAGGTCAGATAGTTTAAGAGAATTTGGCTTTAGTAAAGATGGTAAGTTTAATGAGGTACAGATTGTATTTGGTTTACTTGTTGATATGGAAGGTCGTCCTATTGGTTATGAACTATTTCCTGGGAATACTTTTGAGGGTAAGACCCTTGAGAAGGCATTATTTAAATTAAATGAACGATTTAATTTAAATAAAGTTATAATAGTTGCAGATAGGGGCTTAAACAGTAAGATTAATTTAAAGCTGATAAAAGATAATGGATTTGATTATATAGTTGCAAGCAGACTAAAGAGTTTGCCATCAGATATTCAATCCGAGATATTTATGGATGAAGGTTACAATTTTATAAAATCGGATGAAGAGGATATTTTTAAATATAAGAGTATAGATTACAAGAATAAAGTTTCTTTGGGTAATGGTTCTGTAGCTGTTTTGGATGAGAAGTTAATAGTAACATATTCTTCTAAAAGGAGTAAGAAGGATAAAGCAGACAGGCAAAGACTTATAGACAAGGCTAATCATTTGCTTGAAAATGAATCATTGATAAAATCCTCTTTAAGAGAGGTGGCAAGAAGTTTTAAAGGAAGAATCCTCAAACAAAGAAAAATGTTATAAACTTGATGAGGCTGCGATTGAGAAGGATGAGCGCTTTGATGGATATTATGGTATACAGACAAGTGAAACGAATTTATCTGAGATAGATGTAATAGATGCATATCACAATTTGTGGAAGATAGAAGAATCTTTTAGAATAATGAAGAGTAAATTAGAGGTACGTCCGATATTTCATTGGACGGAGAAGCGTATTAAAGGGCACTTTGTAGTTTGCTTTTAGCATTTTTACTTGAGAGGACATTGGAACATAAGCTTAGAACGGCTGATATAAAAGCATCATCGAGAGATGTAAGAAGTACAATTAACTCTATGAATTTTGCAAGATTTGAATCTAAGGGTCAGACTTATCTGCTTAAAACTAAATTTGGCAGTTTGGGCAGTCATATATTAAGAGCACTTAGAATCCCACCGCCTAAGAATCTTTCCACCCCTGATGAGTTGAAATTTTAATCTAAAAATCACCTGTAGTGACAAAATGTACAAACCTAAAATAATAAAATTATTATCTACAATTACTTATAAAATCAAAGTGTCAAAGACAGGATAAAATTACCTGAAGTAATTGAAGAGCTTTCTGTGTTTTTAAACTCTGTTGTTATTCAGCTACTTGCATACCATATTTCAGCAGAGCTTGGTCTTGATGTGGATCAACCGAGAAATCTTGCAAAAAGTGTTACGGTAGAATAAAAAAAGGCCTCTTTTAGAGGCCTTTGTTGTTTATATTTTAGGAAGGTTTTCCATTGATTTTCTAATTTCTTCTTCAGGATATTCAAAATCTTCAAGTTTTCCATCAAGATATGCATCATAACTTGCCATATCAAAGAAACCATGACCGCTCAAACAAAGAAGAAGAGTTTTCTCTTTTCCTTCATCTTTACATCTCAGAGCTTCTTTTACGGTAGCAGCTATGGCATGAGCAGATTCAGGAGCAGGAACTATACCTTCAGTTTGAGCAAACAGCATACCGTACTTAAATACTTCTGATTGAAGGACACTTTCGGCACTTATAAGTCCATCTTTATATAGTTTGCTGACAATAGGTGAGTCACCGTGATATCTAAGACCTCCTGCATGAATTGCAGGCGGTTCAAAATCGTGACCTAAGGTAAACATTTTCATTATAGGTGTTAATTTAGCAACATCACCGTAATCATAAGCGAATACCCCTTTAGTAAGGGTAGGGCAGCTTGCAGGCTCAACAGCCACACACTCTACATTTTTATCTTCTACGATTTTATCTCTGACAAAAGGGAATGCGATACCACCAAAATTTGACCCGCCACCGCAAGAGGCAAATACTTTGTCGGGATAATCTCCAACTTTTTCAAGCTGTTTTTTAGCTTCAAGCCCAATAACTGTTTGATGAAGAAGTACATGGTTTAGCACGCTTCCAAGAGCGTAATTTGTATCTTCTCTACCTGCTGCTTCTTCCACAGCTTCACTGATTGCAATGCCAAGGCTTCCGTTTGAGTTTGGATTTTTCTTCAAAATTTCACGTCCTGAGTTTGTAAATTCGGACGGGCTTGGGATTACTTCAGCTCCAAACATGTGCATGAATGATTTTCTATAAGGTTTTTGATGATAGCTTACTTTTACCATGTAAACACGACAGCTCATCTCAAACATTTTACATGCAACTGAAAGAGCACTCCCCCATTGCCCTGCACCTGTTTCCGTAGTTAGTTTGTTTATACCTGAAATTTTGTTATAATAGGCTTGAGCAACAGCTGTATTTGGCTTATGACTTCCTGCAGGTGAAACACCTTCATATTTAAAATAAATTTTTGCAGGTGTCCCCAATGCTTCTTCTAATCTTTTTGCCCTTATTAAAGGGGAAGGTCTCCAAATAGAAAGTATATCAAGAACTTTTTCAGGGATATCAATCCATCGTTCTTGTGACATCTCTTGCTCAATTAATGGTTGTGGAAATATTGCCTTAAGTTCATCGAGAGTTACAGGTTTGCCTGTAAAAGGGCTGATAGGCGGCTCCATCGGCGTGGGCAGGTCAGCCAAAATATTGTACCATTGTGTAGGCATCTCTTTTGCGTCTAAATATATTTTATGCATCTCATCCTCCTTAAAAGATTAAAAAATATTTAACATATTTGGGGCATAAATCAACAAAATATTTAGGTTAAAAATTACCAATATTTATAATCTAAGCGTATATTTGAATATTTCCAATCCTTGAAAGAGCAGATTTGAATATGTCAAATTTTTTAATATCAGCGTTATCGAGTTTTTCCCATTTTAATTTAAGGCCAGGTAAATTTAATGCGCTAATAAAATTTGATATATCTATTGAAGTTTTTACAGTGCCAAAAATACTCCCTTTTGTTTCAGTGAGAAATATTACTACATCTTTTAGCTCAGAAAAATTGGCTTTAATATATATGGAATTAGATTTTTCGCCCTTTTTAAAGATTATTTCCCCCTCATTAATGTCAAAATCTTTGGCGGTGAATGTATAAAAAAGTGCCTGATTTAAAATTGTTGTTACTTGAAGTTTCGTTATACTGTCAATTGTTTGTGTGTCACCAGTTTTATATGCTACTGATTTTAAATCATCATCAATATTTTCATCACGCAGTAATTTTGATTCAAAATTAAGCCCTGAGTTTTTTATTAATTTTTTAAACTCAGCTTCATTTAAGTTTTTCAAATCGTTACCATCAAATTTGATAAGTGCATTTTTTATAAGGTTTTTATCAAAATTAACAAGAAATCTTTTTAAAACATTTAAGCTTTCAGTTTCCTGATTTAATAACTTTATTTCTAAAAAAGGGTCAGTGGAAGCTACTTCCCCTAAATATCTTGAAAGGGTAGGTTGGGTTTTAAAAGCAGCGTTTAAAAGTTTTCCTTTTATATTAATGAGAAATAGGTCTTTGGAAATAGCTTTTAGAACATTTATCGCTACCTTATCCCCTACCTTTAAATTTAAATCAGAGCTTTTGATATTTAAAGTTAGGTTGTTTATATTACTTATAGTGTTCATTGTTTCATTTTTATAACGAGATTGACTTCGGTTACTGATACACAAAGCTCCTTAGCAATCTCCATAGGGCTTAATCCTTTGTTGTATAAATCTTTTATCTTTTCACTTAGCTTTTTTTCTTCCTTGTTTGCTGATTCGATTGACGCATACTTATTAAGTTTTTCATCTACAAGGACACTTAAATCTTCGAGTAGATTTTCTTTTTTTGTAATTTCTGCATCAAGATTTTCAGAAACACGCTCACTTTCAATTATAAGCTCTTTTAGCTGCTCAATTATAAGAGGTAATTCATTAAGATTGTTTTTGTAAATAAATTTATTGAGTCTGTTAATCTTTGATATCAAATAAAAAAGTATTAAGTAACTTATTCCTACAAGTAAAAATAGCAGAATTAAAAAGAGGGAAAGATTCATCTGTTTTTTGACCCTTTAATCAGCTCTCTCTCTTTTTCAAAAATAAATTTTATTATCTCTTCCCTTATCTCTCTGTCAATATTATCATAATTTGCTCCATATATAAAACCCTTTGGTGTCTTTATTATGCTTACAATTTTGCATAAGACAGACAACTTGATTTTATAATAAGACTCGGCAATTTCACCTTCAAGGTAAATAGTGTCATTTTCATTAAAAATCTCTTTTGAAAAAAAGCTTAGACCGCCACCACTTATATCAACTGCATTTACAGATATTAGGTCTGTTGAGATTTCGTTATTTTTGAGCAGGGTAATAATATCATCAAGCTTATTGTTCATTTCAAGTAAAAACTTCAGGATAAGCTGATTATTAAGGCTTTCGTTTGGAATTACATTTTTCACCTTTTGAGCAAGGGAGCTTTTGGATGCGAATGTGTTATTTTCAGATAGAATTACATACTTGCGCTTTTCACCCGGTTCAACCTTTTTTATCTTAAAAATTCCTTTATAATCAATTCTATTGTATTCTCTTTCAGAGTCAAAGTCTATCTTTTTAAGTCCCTTTAAAGTCAATGTATTACTTTCAAGTTTAACGCTTTCAACTTCAAATACTTTGAGCTGATTATTTTCAGAGAATGTTGCCCATACTTTGATAAAGTTTTCGTCTATTTCTTTTGTTTTGATGTTGACCACAATCTCATTATTTTCGGTTTTGATTATGTTACCGTAATGGGTTTTAATATCATTTTCGTAAAGTGTTCTTATCTTAATCACTATCATAATTTATCCTTTAAAGTCGATTATTTGTCCGTGCTCCTCTTCGACAAATTTCTTTCTTTTGTAGTTTTTATCTTTCTTACCGTCCCTATTTTTTTGTTTGTAAGAATCCTTTTTTTCCCTTTTATCAATTGTTTTTGTCTGAGCATGTTCAGTTTGGACTACAATCTCGTTTTCCTGCTTTAATTTGATCCCAACTTCATTAGTCAAAACCTGTTGTTTGTTGAAAACATTCTTATCCATTACATCCTGAACTTTTTCAACAATACTTATTTTGCCAACAACATGTTGTAAATCAATTGGGCCTATCCCATTTTCACTCCTTTATGTAAACAATTCCTCCGCCAAAGTTTAACATTTTAAATTTGTCGGTGATTTTGTTTAGTGTCTCGGAATGTCCTAAAAATAAAAATCCTTTTGGTGAAAGTGTGTTGTAAAACATTTCCATAACCTTTTGCTTAGCAGGGATATCGAAATAGATGAGTACATTTCTGCAAAAAATAACGTCTGCTGTGCCAACTCTTGATGAGGCCATCCTTTCTACAAGGTTTGCTTTAAAAAAGGTTACCATACTCTTTATTTCAGGAGAAAGTTTGTAAACAAAGCCATCTTTTTCAAAATATTTATTGATTATGGTTGGTGGTACCCCTCTGAAAGAAACCGTCCGATATTCACCTTTTTTGGCAGTTTCAAGGACTTCAGTATTGATATCGGATGCAAAAATATCAACCCTTACTTTTCCAAGAAGCCCTGATTCTTTTAGTAAAATTGCAATAGAATATGGCTCCTCACCTGTTGATGATGCTGCTGACCATATCTTAATACTTCTCTTTCCTTTGGAAATAAGCTCAGGAATTACTTTATTTACAAGATAATCCATTTGCGGTCTTTCCCTAAGGAAATAGGTTTCATTAATTGTAACAAGGTTTAACAGGGTTATCATTTCCTGCATTTTTTTAATATCATACTTGAGATAGTAGATATAATCTTTGAATGAGTTAAAATTAAGCTCTTGTATCCTTCTTGAGAGTCTGTTTTCAAGAAGATATTTCTTTGTAGCGCTAAACGTAATTCCAGAGTGTTTGTAAATTATATCTGAAAGCTCGGCAAACTCATCATCTTTCAGTTTTATAGTGCCTGCCCCAATCATAACTCACCAACCAACCCTGCAAGTTTATCTTTTACGTATCTGTTAGTTTCTTTCTCAAGAGCCTGTTTAAAGATATTTGCAGTTTCACTCAAAGATAAAGTTTCAAGTATTTCTGCAGCCTTAAACCTAACAATCCAGCTATCGTCTTTCAATAACATCTCTTTTGCTGCACTAATAGCCATCTCTTTGTTTAGAAGGTAGAGTGAGTTTAATGATTCTTTTCTTAAATCTTCATTCTCCTCTTCAAGAAGTTGGTATAAAAAATCGCTTACATCTGCACCAATCTTGCCCAGAGCTTCTAAAATAGCCACCTTAACCCTTGTGGTTGAGCCAGGATACAGATGCATTAATTTATCGGCACATTTGAAATCTCTACAAATATTGCCAAGTGTTTTTATTGCAAAAAATGATACCATTTCATCTTTATCGTTGGTATATTCCATTATTTTATCAACTTTATCGGTGGCGTTGATTCTTGACAATGATGCTGCAGCAGATTCCCTTACCTCTTCTGATACATCTTTAAGCAAGTCTATTAAAATGTCTGCCACTTCAATTTTATTAAAAAATGAAAGACACTTGACCATTATGCTTTTTACAGCAGGATTTTTTTCTTTTTTGATGGCCTCTAACAGGTAACCAAATGATTTGTCATCATTGATAAGTGACAGAGATTTAGCAGCAATTTTTCTAAGTCTTTCATCAGGACTTAGTAAAAGCTCTTTTAGCTTATCAGCATCATTATCATCACTTAAAAGTGATATTGATGCAGCAGCAGCTTCTGCGACATCGATAAATTCACTTTTAAGATATTCATAAATCTTATCTTTCAAATCATCAAGCCCGAGCCATCCGGCGACCAAAATGGAGGCTTTTTGAACATTTGCGACCTCAAAGTTCATAAACTCAGGGATAAGTTTTTCCACAGCTTCTTCATGTACTTTTCCGAGTGTAATTAGTGCATACTCCAATATTACCGGGTCGTCAGTCTTTAGTGCTTCAAAAAGCTTATTCTTGAAATCTTCGTTATAGTTTTGTGCAATAAAATCTGAAACTTCATCTGCAATCTCAGGATTGAAAAAAGATTCAATCAGTTCATCACTGCTATAAGATGAGTAATCTCTTTCTATTTGAAATTGAGATAAAAGGTTAGTTATTTCAAGTATTTGTAAAACACTTTCCATAACATTTGTCAAAAATAGCCTGACATCATCTTTCATTAGAACTTTTTTAAAAGCAATAAGTTGAGCCAGGTCTTTACTTTGTATGTAGAAACAGTTTTTCAGGTCAAGGATAACTTCCTTAACAGGCTTATTTTCATTATAAATATTAGCTAAAGACTCAAAATCTTTAGTGTCAGGCTCTTGAGTCATTAAAATTTTTAGTTTACCTGACTCTTTTTTAAATGAAATATTCATTGTTTACCCCAATGCAGCAGACTCGCTATCGTGAATTTTAAAAACTTTATCAAGCCCGGTAAATGCGAACATATCCCTGATATCTTTTGACATTTCGCAAAGTGCAAGCTCTTTTTTATCTTTTCTGCTTTGTTTTAATAAATCGATAATTTCTCTTAATCCAGAGCTGTTCATATAGACGACCCCTTTAAAAGAGAGAGCAGCGAAATCTTTTGTTTTGAAAACTTCTAAAACCTTGTTTTTTAGTTCCAACCCTGTTTGTGCATTGATTTCACCTTTCAAATAAACAACAGTTTTTCCATTCTTTTCTTGGATATCAAACATTTAATCCTCCTTTTTTATAACAAATATAGTAATATCATCATCGAAGGGTCTGCCTTCGGTGAATTCTTTTAAATCTTTCATTATATTATCTATTATAACACAGCATTTTTCATTTTGAAACATAATTAACTTAGAAATTAATCTATCGTAGCCATATTGTTCACTTGATTTGTTCATAGCCTCTACCAGACCATCGGTGTACATAAAAAGGATATCACCGGTATCGATTTTGACATTGCCCTCTTCATACTCTACATCTTCAAATGTTCCCAAGAAGAGGCCGGATGCAGTAAGTCTTTTTACAGTCATTTCACTTTTATCAAAAAATAGTAATGGATTATGACCTGCACTGGCAAAATTGCACTCGGATGTATTTGAGTTCATTACAAGGTAAAACATAGTAACAAAGTCAGTGGTATAAATATTATCACAAAGTATTTCATTAACCATAGCAAGGGCTTCGGAAGAGGAAATGACATCATAGGTGTATGATCTCATTATTGCTCTTGTGATTGCCATTATAACTGCCGCAGGTATTCCATGTCCTGATACATCAGCTACCGTAAACCCGTAATAGCCATTGCTCATTTTTATACAATCGTAATAGTCACCGCCAGCTTGCTCTGCAGGTGTATAGAATGCACCAAAGTCAAATCCTTCTATGTCAGGTAATTTTTCCGGTAAAAGACTTGTCTGTATTTCACCGACTTGTCTTAATTCATCATCAATAAGTTTTTGAGCTTCCTGCAGTTTGGCATTCATTTTTAGTAAGTCTTCATTAAGGATTTTCATCTGATGTTGCTTCTCTTTTAAATCATTTTGCTGCTTTTTAATCTCATCAAGCAAATATATCTCTTTTGTGGTATCTCTTACACTCTCTACAACATATTCATCAAAAAGGTTAAAATTTACTGTTAAATGCTTATCTTTAATTTTTCTTGCTGACTTAACTGTTTTTTTATCTTTGAAAGGGCATTCGGGGCATTGGTTATTAAAACCGTAAATATTATAGCATTTCTCAATATTTTTATCTTTATATTCAGTTAATGTTTTAATTTTATAATTGCTTGTGATTACGTTAAAATTATTGTCAATAACCATCAATCCTTCTTCAGTGCTGTTAAGAATCTTTTCAAGAAATATTCGCTTCTTTTCGGTTTCCCTTTTTTGAAGGTTTAGCATCACATTTTTTGCCTTGAGCTCTTTAAGGTGATGATTTAATTTATCCATCATTTTTTTGTTTTCAGTTATGTCATTTAAAATTTCTATATAACTATTCGTGGTAGTTTTACTAAATTGAGCAGAATATATTTTTCTGAAACCTCTATGTGTCAATACATCGTGAGTAATCATCTTAGGAAGTTTATTGTCAATCAAATCTTTTAGTTGGCAATTTTCGCAAGGGTTTGTTAGACCGAAAAGGGCAGAGTAACATTTTTTCCCTAATAACTGCTCTGAAGTTTTTCCTGTGAGTGATTTTACAGGATAGTTTACGTATTGTATTTTATAGTTACTGTCAATTTCTATAACTATATTTTCAATAAAATTGAGTATCTCTCTACAACTATCCATTTTTCACCTTATGTTAAAGTATATTATAGCAGCAACCAGGATAATGATAATAGAAATAGCTATTAGTTTTGTTGAGCTTATATAAGTATTCTTTATCTGACCTTTTTTATAATTATCTACAATTTCATCTATTTGTGTTAAATTATCAAGATTTGTTATCAGATTATTTTTATATTTTTCTACATCCTCTTCCGCTTCATATTCTGCCAAAGCACCAATATAAAGTATACAATTTTTGAGGGTATCAAAAAGAAGCTCTTTTGCTTGGCCGACTTCAGGGGGAAGCTGAATAGAAGAAATTTTAATAAGCTCCGGCAAAAGTGCATATTGAAGTTTTTTCAATTTATCCCTTTCTTCTACTGAGATTTTGTTAATATCTTCGATAGAATCCAGGGTTTTTAGTGTTTGTTCTACTTTAATCAGCGTTTTATTAGCATAAGAGGAGATATGTTCCAATTTTAAAACAATATGTTTTATTTCCTGTTTATGTGATTCCAGATAATTTTTAATTAATATAAATCCGCTCGGGACTTTTACCTTTTTTCTTTTTACCCTGGTTTCTTTGTTTTCCGATTTTGCCTTAATTACGCTGACAGTCTCTATAATTTCAGATGGAGTAAATATGAAATGATTTTTTCCGTCCAGGATATCAAGATTATCTTCCGATATACCACCATTTGTGAAGAAAAAAAGCTTTGTCAGATTTTCATCGTTCATTGCTCTTAAGACTTCAATTGGGATATCTTTGGAAATATCTGAGCCTGAATTGGTTATTTCTATCCACACCAGAGCTTTGTCGGATTCATTTTTTTTGGACAGCCAGAGCTCAACCCTTCTTTTTTCAGGCAATTCTTTTATATTTCTATGAAAAATAAAATTAAAGTCATCCATAATGGATGCAGCAAGCTCATAAAAGTCAGATATTCCGATATTATAAAATTTTTCAAAATCCAAGGTTTCATTTGTATTCATAAATTTCCACCCGTCTGTTAACAGGACTTCCATTAAATGTGTTGTCTTTTTTTGGATAAAATTCTCCAAAACCCGCTATTTTCAGGTTTTCATATTTGAGCCCTTTTTTTTCAATTAAATATTTTTTCACTTCAAGAGCACGTAGTATAGACAGCTCATAATTTGTTTTAAAATAAGCATTTGGTTTTACAGGAAGACTGTCCGTATAGCCGTAAATGAGATAAATCTTGTTATTTGAAAAAGTTAAATTATCAAATGTTGAAAAATCGGCATTGTATTTTCCTGATTCAAAGTAAATATCAGCGACAAAATTTATGTTTTTAAAGTTAGTGTTAAAATTTTGAGACATGTTGTGAGAAGTAGCATCCTCAGTGCCTTGAAGCATGCTATTGCTGTTATTGATGTTGTTAGTGTTATTTTTTGCTTCCTCATTGAGCGCAGGCGGGTTAAACTTTTTTATATTTAAGATTTTCCATCCATTTAGAGAAAGATGCTCTTTTGCATCATCTTCGGTATACGCCCATACATGAAAAGTTGTCTTAATCCCTTTAGGTGCTTTTTCCACATAAACTTCATATATATTTTTCTTGTTTTGCGCCAGACTATCTCCACCAAATATAAGGAGCAGGATTGTTATTAACAGGATACTTTTTTGGTAACAATTCTTTTTTATTGTATTTATCAAGGTTAAAATCCTCAACAGCCCTTTTTATATTATTATCGGCATAAATTTTTACTACTTTAAGGTTTACAATGACATCCTTCCCCCCGTTTAGATATAAAAATGTCACAGGGTCTTTAATAGAGGATGTCAAAAACCTCCTGCTATCAGTTGCAACCTCATACACATACACATAAGCGTAAGTGTGTTTACAAAATAAACATATAAGCAAAAAACTAAACGTTAGTCTTTTGCACAAGGCTGTTAATCTTAGCAACCATTTCATCTAAGTTAATCGGCTTAACTAAAAATGCATCAATTCCTGACAATTTTGCCTTTTGCATATTTCCTGCTTCACCTCTTGAAGAAACAGCAATAATTGGCTTTTCAAACCCTTTTTCTCTAAGTGTCCTTGCAAGTTCAAAACCGTCCATATCAGGCATTACGATATCTGTAATCAATAGATCAATATCGACCTTTTGTGCGGCATGTATAGCATCATTAGGGTTTGAAACTTCCACGGTATCAATCCAACCGGTAGAGGTTAGCAAACGTTTCATAATTTTTCTGTCTGTAGCTGAGTCATCAACAATAAGAGCTTTTATATTATTGCTATTCTTGTATAAATTTTTCATATTTTTTCTTTTACTTCTTCGTGGCATCTTTGTGGCAATTTCCATTATCCCTGAGACATCCACTATAAGCCTTACCTTACCGTCCCCCATAATTGTAGCTCCTGCAATGCCGACATTTCCCCCTAAGTATTCGCCTAAGGACTTAATTACTATTTCTTCCTGCCCAACGAGTCTGTCAACAATAAGACCAATCCTCTTTTCTGCCAAAGCAACAACTACTACATACATATCTTGTGAAAAAGAGCCTTCAAGTTGGAATACTTCATCAAGCCTTATAAGGGACAGCACGGAGTCTCTGAGCTTTAAGACCTCTCGCCCTTCAAAACTATGTATTTCATTGTCATTAATTTTAACGGTTTCGATTACAGAAACAAGAGGGATAGCAAAAACTTCACCTGATACCTCTACCAAAAGAGCCTGAATAATTGCAAGTGTAAGAGGTAATTTTAATTTGAAAGTAGAGCCTTTGTTTATTTCAGACTCAATATTTATTATACCGTTGAGTTTTTCAATGTTTGTTTTTACGACATCCATCCCAACGCCACGACCTGAAACACCGGTAACCTTTTCGGCAGTGGAAAATCCGGGTTTGAATATTAACCCTAAAACCTCTTCTTTGTTGAGATTTTTTGCCTCATCAGGAGTAATAACCTCTTTTTCAATAGCTTTTTGCTTTATTTTTTCAGGGTCAATCCCTTTTCCGTCATCTTTTATTTCAATTACTATGTGATTACCTTCGTGGTAAGCATTAAGCCATACTGTGCCCTTTTTAGGTTTACCCTTTTTAACCCTTTCCTCAGGGGATTCAACCCCATGGTCAACGGCGTTTCTAATCATATGTATTAAAGGGTCACCAATTTCTTCTACCACAGATTTATCAAGCTCAGTATCTTCACCGGCAATGACAAGCTCTATCTCTTTATTTAAATCTCTGCATAAGTCTCTTACCATTCGTGGAAATTTGTTAAACACTTTTCCAATTGGCACCATTCTGGTTTTCATAACTGCAAGCTGTAGTTCAGTAGTGATTAGACCAATCTGTGAGGTAGTTTCCGCAAGCTGTTCGATTATAAAATCACCTTCGTATTTCTTCTCAAGCTCTACTGCAAGCTGTGTGATTCTGTTTCTACTCAAAACGAGCTCCCCAACCAGATTCATAAGGGAGTCAAGTCTTGAAACATCAACCCTGATAGTTTGTTCTATGGCCTTTGTGACTTTTTTAATTTGTGAAGGCTTGTTAACATTTTTTTTAGACTCTTTAGTTTTATCAGGCTGCTCTTGAGGTTTTACTGAAGAGGGGGCAACAAGTTTCCCCTCATTAGCTAACTTTAATTTTTTTACGGTTTCATCTATTGACGCTGTATCGGAATTATTTTTTATATCATCCATTAGCTGTTTGACTACATCGACAAATTCAAGCAAGACATCCATTATCTCTTTTGTTACAGCCATTTCACCTTTACGAAGCTTATTTAATATCTCTTCGGCGTGGTGAGTTACCGTTGCCATTTTGTCAAAGCCCAGAAATGAAGATGAACCTTTGATAGTATGAGCACACCTGAAGATCCCATTTAGTAAATCAAGATCATTTTTTCTATGTTCAAGCTCTACAAGGTCTTGGTCTAATTTTTCTATAAGTTCTTCTGATTCGACAATAAAATCGTTAACCAGATCTTGCATATCATCAAAGCTCATACTTGCCTCCTTTAATTACCAAACTCTTTCAAAAGAGCGTCAACTATATCTTGGTCGTTCAAGATTTCATCTATATTTCCGGCTCTGTTTAGAGTATTTATGTCAATTTTGTTATCTTTTAATCCAAGTTTAATAACAAGCTCACCCACTTTTCTTTCTAAAACTTTTATTATCCTTATAAGTTTATCAATTTTTTGCTTGGAAATATCCTGAAATTCCAATGTGGCAATCATATCAAATGAGACATCTTGCCCTTCAATTGTCTTATCTAATATTCTATCTATAACTCCAAGGGCATGTTCAAAATCACCTGAATGGACATAATCTTTCAAAAGCTTAATGTTTTCTTTTACTTCATCTAAGATAAAATTAATGTTATCAGATAGATTTAATATCTCTTCCGATGCTTTTTTTGTATCATTTATAACTTCAGTTAATACTTTTTCAAATAATGGCAAATCATCAAAAGAATCTTCCATTGTATTGCTTACTTCGGAAAGTTTTTTTACAGCGTCACTGAAATATTTTGCTATTTCAAAAAGCTCACTTTCAGGATTAATGGAAATATTTGTTATATCGTATTCGCCACTGTTAATTTTTTTGGCTATTTCAATAAGTTCGCCAATATCTTTTAGCTCTTCAGCCATAATTAAAGTCCCAATAGCTTAAATACTTTCTCCTGTAAAATATCTGGAGTAAAAGGCTTTACTACGTAGTTATTGACTCCGCTTTTAAGGGCTGTAAGTATGTCTTCTTTTGCAGCTTCTGTGGTGACCATTAAAATAGGTATCTCCTTGTACTGATCTTTAGCTCTTAAAGTTTTTACAAAAGTAAGCCCATCCATCTCAGGCATATTCCAGTCAGTAATGATTAAGTCTACATTGTTTTGTGCTAAAACTTCCAGTGCTTCAATACCGTTGCCGGCTTCCAATATATTTGAAAAACCGATTTTTATAAGTGTATTTTTTATAATACGTCTCATTGTGGATGAATCATCAACAGTAATGATTTTGTGGTTGTAGGCCATTATTTCCTCCTTGGAAAAACTTGTATTTGTCTAATTATAACTAAAATATTCAAATTTTAAATATAAATTTTATGCATCCCTTAATTTTTTTAATCTTTCTTCGCGGCTGATAATCTCTTTTATCCTGATTCCAAAGAATCCGTCTACAATAACTACTTCACCCCTTGCAATCGGCTTGTTATTTACCAGTAGCTCTATAGGCTCATCAGCATAATTGTCAAGCTCAATAATATTACCTGGGCCTATCCCCACAATATCTTTCAAAAACATTTTTGTAGAGCCTATCCTTACACTGACAGGGATTTCAACATCAAGAAGCATTTCAATATTTCCGTCATAAGACTGCGCAAAGCTATTTGATGATTTTTTAGGAGTGTCCTCAAATCCGGGCATTTCATCAAAATCAAAATCGTTATCTTGTGTATTCTCTTGTTCTTTACCCAAAATATTTTTTATTGAATCTGAAATAACCAGTTGGTAAACCTCTTCATTATTATCGTATGAAATTTTATAGTTTTGAACTAACAAATCACTATCAATTGTTATTTTTTCTATTTTTTCAACTTTAGTAACTTCAAATGAAATTTTAGTCCCAAATTTTTCTTGAAATGGGACATTTACCGCTGATACCCCTTGTGATGCAAGCTCTTTTACTGCATCTATTAAATCAGGATTCAAATCATCTGCCCCGTTCCCTTCACCCATAAGCATAATGTCAGCAAAAGCCGTTATTAATTTAATATCAAATATTAACAGTCCGTTGACACTGTTTCCTTTATCACTGAAATATATTCCTGCCTTCCCTTTACTTTCATTCTCAACTGTTTCAGCATCCGATTCAAAAATATCCGCAACCTCATAAATTAGAGGCTTACTTATTATCGTGCCTACACTGTTTGAAAATACTTCCCCAAATAAGTCAAAAAATTTGTAAAGGTTACTATCTCTGTTCGGTTGTAATTGATTTTTCACTGCTTAACTCCGCAATAATCTTTTTTATTTTTATCCCTTTTTTCACTCCCACAATACCGGGCTCTCCAAGAAAACTTTCCAAGTTGTTAACATTTATCTTAATATCTTGATTTGACTTTCTATCAAGTACAACCACATCGTCAGTAGCAAGGTCAAGGATTTCTTGAACTAACAGGGTTGTTTTACCAAGCTCAGCATAGACAGGAATTTTAATTTCTTGCAATAGCTCAATAATTTTACTTTCGTGCTGTCCACCTTTCATCTTTTTGGCTCCGATAAGCCAATCTTGAGAGTTTATTTTACCAAGTATAGGCTCTAAAGTAATTGCAGGCAGACATAAATTTATCATACCGGTAACTTCTCCGAATTTCACCTCAAATACTACAAGTACGACCACTTCGTTTTGAGCAACAATTTGGACAACTTGAGGACTGTTTTCACTTATTTCTCTTTTAAATTTGATGTTAGGGATAATTTGTTTCCATATATCTTCAAGCTCATTAAGTATCAGAGCAATAACACTTTGTATAATATTTTGTTCTAAAGATGTCATTTCGCGAATTTTATATAAAGGCTGACCTGGACCTCCTAATAGCTTATCAACTATAGGGAAAACGATAGATGGATTTATTTCAAGAACGGCATTTCCTTCGAGCGGTATCATACTTATTACATTAAAGCTTGTTGGGTCAGGTAGTGACATTAGAAATTCACCATAGGTCATTTGGTCTACACTTACCAAATTTATATCTGTTATTGTCCTTAAGTAGTTTGAAAATACGGAGCTGAAGTTTCTGGCAAATTTATCGTGTAAGTTTCTGATAGAGCGCAACTGTTCTTTTGAGACTCTGTCAGGTCTTCTAAAATCATAGACGGATACTTTTTTAGGGACATAGCTTAAAGTATCTTCCTGTTTTTCTTCGATACCGTCTACAGCAACTGTCGATAGTAGAGCATCAATTTCTTCTTGGCTTAAAATATCTGCCACATAGACTCCTTAATGTTAATTTACTTGCAGTAGTTGACAATGGTATCAGCAATAGATTCAAGGGGCACAACTTCATCTGCAATACCAGCTTCAACTACAGCTCTTGGCATACCGTAAACTACGCATGTTTCTTGATTTTGAGCTATAACAGCACCACCCAAACCTTTTAACTTTTGCAAACCTTTCAATCCGTCACTTCCCATACCGGTCATTATTACTCCTAAAGCATCCCGTCCAAAATTTTCTGAAACGGACTCCACCATAATATCCACACTTGGAATGTGTAACATATTAGATGGCTCATTAGTCACATCTGTATAATAATTCGTCCCAATTTTTTTAATCTTTAGATGAAATCCACCTTTTGCAATGTAAACTGTATTTGGTTCAAGTTTTTCTTTTCCTTGAGCTTCAACAACCGTAAGTTGACTAAGCGTATTTAGCCTGTTTGCAAGGGAAGCTGTAAAATTAGGTGGCATATGTTGGACAACCAGTACAGGCTTGTTTAATGATGACGGAAGCAGCGGTATAACCTTTTGCAAAGACTGGGGACCACCCGTTGAGGTGCCAATAGCTACTATTCTTTTATTACCGCTACCGGCTTTTACAGCAGTAGGTGTAAATGTAGTTTTAGGCTGTATTGATTGTTTCGGTTTAGCAGTTGGTATTCTAAAATGTTTTTTCGTTGCAAATTGTCTAATTTTTTCGATAATTTGATCTTCCAGCTTCATTACACCGAAACTTGCAAATGACTTATCTTTTGTCAGAAAGTCAACTGCACCAAGTTCAAGCGCTTTTATAGTGGCTTCAGCCCCTTCGGAAGTAAGTGAACTTACCATAATAACAGAAGTAGGGCATTTTGACATAATTTGACTTAGAGCCTCAAGTCCATCCATAATAGGCATTTCAATATCAAGGGTGATAACATCAGGTCTTAACTTTTCGGCAAGCTCGACAGCCTCTTTACCATTTCTTCCAAAACCAACAATTTGTATGTCAGGTGCTTTTTGTAACATGTTTTCAATCGCTTTTCTCATAAAAGCGGAATCATCGACTACAAGCAGTCTAATTGCCATAGAATGCTCCTTTCAATCTTTTTTTCAGTTTTGCCACAGCTGCTGAATGTATTTGCGAAGTTCTCGATTCGGTTATATTTAATACTTCACCTATTTCTTTCATTGTAAGCTCTTCATAATAATATAATGTAATTACAGCTTTTTCTTTTTCGTTAAGCTTGTCAATTGCATCTGATAATAAACCTATAAGCTCTTCTTTTTCAATAGCTTCTTCAGGATTTAGAAAAGTTCCTTTTATAAAGTCTACCAGGTCTGTTTCATTATCATCCCCTACAGAGTTGTTTAGACTAATAACCTGGTTGTTTTCAAGAACTTGTAACAAGTTAAAAACTTCATCAAGTTCCATATTAGTATATTCTGCAAGCTCTTCTGCGTTAGGTTTTCTTCCTAATTTAGTAGAAAGTTCAGCTATCTTTGTTTCAAGAGATTTTACTTTTGTTCTAAGGTTTCTCGGTAAGACATCCATTTGCCTCAGGGCGTCTAAAATTGCCCCTTTAATCCTTCTTTCAGCAAATGCTTTAAATTCAACATTTCTTGACTTATCAAATCGTTTAAAGCTTTCAACCAGTCCCAGACATGCGGCTGAATAAAGTTCGTCAAGGTCTACCGATGAGGGTAAAGTTTGGGAGATTCTGATTACCCAGCTTTTTATTTTAGGGATAAACTCTTCAGCGAGAGTATTTTGGTCTTCAGCGGAAATTTTATCTAAATATTTGTCATAACCTGTCACAGAAGCTTCCTGTATGTATTAAAAATATCTTCAATATAGCCAAAAATAATTTTTGACACAATGTAAACTACTATAAAGAGAATAAAATCTTTTACAATGTATTCAAAATTAATTTCAAAATATACGATATATTTATACAAAAAAGAAACAATAAATGCGATAGAGGCCACAAGAAAAGCAAAATGTTTGTATAATCCGGTCATGATACAAGCCTCCTTAATATATCTTTTAAGCTAATGTTATTTTTGGGAATTTCAACGGTAATCCCGTTTAGCTTTTGCAAAACTGCTGATAAATCTTTTATATAAACGGAATTTGGATTAAATACCGCAAGAGGTTGCTGCTTTTTTACCGATTTAATAATATTAGTATCTTCTCTGAGGTATCCAAGAAAGTTTATGTCTATTTTAAGAAACTTATCAATTATTTTTTGTAAATTGTCAAATAGTGCTTTTGCTCCCTTTTCGTCAGTGATTCTGTTTATTACAAGGTTTATTTCTTTTATACCGTAATCTTTGTTGGCTACCTTGATTAGTGCATATGCATCAGTTATTGCTGTTGGCTCAGCTTGAGTTAAAATTATATTGTAGTCCGAAATAGCAACAAACTTCATTACGTTTTCAGAAATACCTGCACCTGCATCAAAAATTATATATTCATATTTTTCATCAATATAGACAAAAATCTCAATTAACTTCTCAAAATCTTCTTCCGAGATAGATGCAAGCTTCGAAAAACCGCTTGATGCTGGGATTACGTCAAAACCATAGTTTGAAGTCGTGATTAGCTCTTTTGGAGATAGATTTTTTTCAAAGTAGTCAATAATGGTATTTTTGGGGCTTAAATTAAGTAGGATGTCAACATTCGCAAGCCCTAAGTCCGCATCAAATAAGAGGACTTTTTTTCCGTTTTTTGCCAACAGGTAGGCAAAGTTTACTGAGAAATTTGTTTTCCCGACTCCACCTTTGCCACTTGAAATAGTAATGTATTTAGCCTTCTTTTTCTTTTCCCAGGCTATTTTTCTAAGCTGTTGTGCCTGATCTGCCATTAACTTCTCCACAAATTTGGTATTTCGTTGAAGATGAATTTAGCAATCTTTTTGCCATCCGGAATTTCCATATCTTCAGGTACATTTTGACCATTTGTCATAAGAAGTATAGGCACTTTTTTTAAGATAGGAAGACTTGCAAGGGTTCCAAAATATCTTGTTTCATCAAGTTTTGTAAATATCAGGTAATCAGGGCTTAATTTTGAATACCTGTTAAAAGTGTCCCCCAGTTCGCTATGGTTTGAGCTCATTGAGAGTACCAAAGCTACATTTATCAATGGATTGGTAGTAAGAAAACTTTTCAGGTCATCAATCTGTGCCGTGTCGTATTGGCTTCTGCCCATCGTATCAAGGAGTATATATTCATAGTCTTCAAAATCTAAGATTATCTCATTTAATTCTGTAGGGCTACTTGCAACTCTTAGTGGGACATCAATTATTTCTGCATAGCTTTTTAACTGCTCCACGGCTCCTATTCTAAATGTGTCTATCGAAATAAGTGCAACAGATTTTTGTAACTTAAGGGCAAGGTTAGCGGCAATTTTTGCCACAGTGGTAGTTTTCCCCACGCCGGTCGGGCCAACAAGTGCCAAAACTTTTTTCTTTAAAGTAGAAAAATAGCTTTTTTCCGTAGGTATCAAATCACCAAAAAGTTGAGCAGCGATATTTTTAATCTGTAAAGGTGTGGAATTTTCTGGAATACGGTTTTCTATCTTTTTGAGAAACTTATAACTGAGGACATCATCCACTTCGTTTTTTATCATAATATTATAGACTTCTTGTAATGATTTTGGCAAATCAAGAGCAATATTTTCAGAAATTGCAGTTTTCATTTCACTGATTTGCTTCTTGATTTCATTCATATCGTTAAGAAGCATTTCAAACTTATTAAGCCCCAAAGAGTTTATTATATCAGTAATTTTACTTATATCTGCACTATCGTCCGTATTTTTTTCAGGTGCAGGATTATAATTTTCTTTCGGTTTTTTTACTTCCCTTTTGGCGGTATAGTCAACTGCAGCAGTTACTTCAATCATTGGCCTTGAAAAAAGTCCGAAGCTGCCATTTTTTACAATTTTTCTTGTGGATAAGATAACTGCATCAGGTCCAAGCTCTTTTTTGATAAGTGCCATCGCCTCTTTCATATCATAAACTTCATACTTTTTTATTTTCATAATTGTATCTCCACGTTTCCTAAAGTTTCTATTTTAACATTATCTGCAATCTCGTTGTGAGAAATAATATTCAGATTAGGGATAAATTTTTCAACAAATCTTCTAAAAGGGAGTCTAATCGGTGGAGAAATTACGAGCACAGGCGGTAGCCCTTTCATATTTATTTCATCCACTTTTTTCATTAAAGCGGAAAGTATCTTTTGACCAAAAGATGGGTCGACTACAATATCTTT
Source organism: Deferribacteraceae bacterium V6Fe1 (assembly GCA_022813675.1). Lineage (GTDB taxonomy): Bacteria > Chrysiogenota > Deferribacteres > Deferribacterales > Deferrivibrionaceae > Deferrivibrio > Deferrivibrio metallireducens. The sequence goes on from CP063375.1 coordinate 1,428,493, forward strand.
TCCATCATCTGTTTGTTGAATATTTTTTGCCAAAAATTGTTCAATAGGGGAGGCCAGTGTAAAAACGTAAAGCTTACCATCGGGAGCAAGGAGACTTTCTGAAATCTGTCTTTTAAGTGCAATCCTTACCTTTTCGGTCAAATAATCAACATTTTTTGATTGTGTACCATATGAGGCCAGGACTTCAAGTATTGTTTGAAGATTTCGGATAGAAATCCTTTCTTTGAGAAGGTTTTGTAATACTCTATGGACAAGCCCCAAATCCAAAATATTTGGGACTAAATCTTCTACTAATTTTGGATATTTTTCTTTTAATTTATCAAGTAAATCCTGCGTTTCTTGTCTGCCTACGAGTTCAAATGCGTTTGTCTTAATTACTTCTGTGATATGTGTGGCTATGACGGTCGCAGGGTCTACTATCGTGTATCCTTCCAGCTCTGCTTTTTCACGTTCTGCAGTATCTACCCATTTGGCGTCAAGTCCAAAAGCAGGGTCTTTTGATTCAATCCCTTCTACAAGATTCAAATCTCCGTCAGGGTTCATTACAAGCCACTTATCAGGCAGCACAAAGCCTGATGCTACCTTTACCCCTTTTATTAAAATAACGTAATTATTCGGATCAATTTGAAGGTTATCTCTGATTCTTACAGGGGGAACTATAAACCCCATCTCGAGTGCTATTTGTCTTCTAATAGATTTAATTCTGCCCAATAGATTCCCACCTTTTTGCTCATCTACAAGCTGTATAAGATTAAAACCAATTTCAAGCTCCATAGTATCCATATCAAGCAGATCTCTTACAGCTTTTTCTTCAGGCACCTCATCAGGCTCTTCTTCAGGTTCTTCAGCCTCTTTTTCAGCAATATCTTTAAGGGAAGATTTGGAGTAATAAGCGATTGCAAACATTATACCAGCAAGTATAAAAAATGAAAGCTTGGGAAGTCCAGGTATTAGACCGAAAAATACAAGTATAGCACCTGTGACATAAAGTATTTTTGTGGTCTTAAACATTTCTGCCAGAAGTCTTGTGCCTAAGTCTGCTTGTTCTCCAGCTCTTGTCACAACAATACCAGCTGCAGTAGAAATGATAAGTGCAGGCATCTGGCTTACAAGTCCGTCACCGACTGTTAATATTGTAAAACGTTTTGCTGCCTCACCTACTGTCATATCAAACTGCGCAACACCTATGATAAGTCCACCAATGATATTTATTGCTGTAATTAAAAGGCCTGCAACTGCATCACCTCTTACAAATTTTGAGGCACCATCCATCGCTCCGTAAAAATCAGCCCTTTTTTGTATATCTTCCCTGAGTTTTTTTGCCTGCATTTCATCAATTATACCTGCATTAAGATCAGCATCGATACTCATTTGTTTACCAGGCATTGCATCAAGAGTAAATCTTGCAGCTACTTCAGCCACCCTTCCTGAACCTTTAGTGATAACTACAAAATTTATAATAACGAGAATCATAAATATAATAAGACCGATTACAAAATTTCCGCCTACTACAAATTGTCCAAAAGACATAATTACTGCACCGGCAGCATCTTCACCCTCGGCACCATGGAGTAATATTCGCCTTGTTGATGCTACGTTTAACGAAAGTCTGAACAAGGTAGAAATAAGTAAAACCGAAGGGAATGTAGAAAAATCGAGAGGTTCTTTAATGTATAGTGACACAAGCAAAATTATAAGTGCAAGTGTGATACTCATTGTAAGGAAAATATCAAGCAGAGGTGCAGGCACGGGTATTATCATTACAATAAGAATGCCTACTACCAAAAACGGCATAAATATATCGCCACTTTTAAGTTTACTTAATACACCGGTTTCCTGAGCCATTTTACCTCAAATTAAAATTATTGATATACTTTTGTCTATTATACACCAAAAATATTAAAAAAGTTAAGCCTTTTTATTAGTTTAGTTTGATTTTAAATTTTATTACTCAATATTTGACATTTATCAATTCAAAAAAAATATTTTTATGTATATTTCCCACTAAAGAGTAAGGAGGCAGATATGACAGCAGTAATTGATACAAATATTTCAATAAAAGAATTGGTTGAAAAATACCCTGAGACACTTGATATACTTGTTGCTAACGGTTTTGAAATGTTTAAGGATGAAAATAAGTTAAATAGTGTAGGCAAAATTTTAAAGCTTGGTTCAGCCCTGAAATCAAAAGGGTTTGACGAGGAAACCTTTGTAAAACTTTTGGAAGAGAAGGTTGAACAAGAAAGAAACGTAAGCGATGTTACGATGAAAAAGAGAGTGGCAGTGGGGGATATCAAAGTAAAAGGTTTACTCCCTTGTCCCGTAAGAATACCTCTTTTAGAAGGGTTTGACAGCTTTACAGAAAAATTTAATGAAGAAAATGGTATAAATATTACCTATAAACTTGAAGCAGCTTCAGTAGGTGCAAAGTTTCTTGAAGAAGAGATTGCAAAAGTGGAATCTGAAGATGAGCTTCCGGATATCTTTGTTTCTGCGGGCTTTGAGACATTTTTCGACAAGAGAGCCATTGGCAGATTTAAGGATAACGGGGTGTTTGTAAACCCTTATTTTGGTGAAAAATTAAATGATGATTTTAATGGAGTAGATATAGAAGACCCGAAGGGTGATTATACGATAATTAGTACTGTGCCTGCGGTATTTATGGTAAATTTGCAGGAAATCGGTGATTTAAAAGTCCCTGAAAGTTGGGCAGACCTTTTAAGTGAAGAGTATTATCAAAAAGTTGCTCTACCGGTTGGTGACTTTGACCTTTTTAATGCAATTTTGATAAGTATTTATAAAGATTTTGGTATGGATGGCGTGGAAAAACTCGGTAAAATTTTGCTAAAGTCAATGCATCCGGCACAGATGGTTAAAAATGCAGGGAAAAAAGTGGCAGACAAGCCTGTGGTAACTATTATGCCGTACTTTTTTACAAAGATGGTTAGGGACGTGTCTACAATGAAGGTTGTATGGCCTAAGGATGGAGCGATTATTTCACCTATTTTTATGCTTGTGAAAAGAAGTAAACTTGAGATTTTAAAACCTGTAGCTGACTTTCTATTTTCAAAAGAGGTAGGGGAAATACTTTCGCACAAAGGGCTTTTCCCATCTTTAAACCCTGAAGTAAAAAATATTTTGCCTGAAAATGCAAAATTCAAGTGGGTTGGTTGGGATTACATTTATTCAAATGATATTGGCGAATTGATAAAAACTACTAATGAAGTTTTTGAAAAAAGTGCAGATGAGGTGAAATAATGAAATTTTTAACTATTTCAGGGCCCCCATCTTCCGGGAAAACATCGGTAATTTTAAAGACAATAGATGCATTGAAAGAAAAGGGTTATAGGGCAGGGGTAGTAAAATTTGACTGTTTGTTGACTGACGATGATAAGCTTTATATGTCAAAAAATATCCCTGTTAAAAAAGGTCTGTCCGGTGCATTGTGCCCTGACCACTTTTTTGTAAGTAACATTGAAGCTTGCGTTGAGTGGGGGATGGAAAATAATCTTGAATTTTTGATAAGTGAAAGTGCAGGGCTTTGCAACAGATGTTCTCCGCATATTAAGGATATATTGGCTGTATGTGTAATTGATAATTTAAGCGGCGTAAATACACCTAAAAAAATTGGCCCGATGTTAAAATCTGCAGACATAGTGATTATTACAAAGGGTGATATTGTTAGTCAGGCAGAAAGGGAAGTTTTTGCAAGCAGAGTAAAAAATGTAAATCCGAGTGCTACAATTATGCACGTAAATGGTATCACAGGGCAGGGTGCTTATGAGTTTGCAAGTCTTATAGAAGATACAAATGAAATAGAGACTTTGAAAGGTAAGAAATTAAGATTTTCGATGCCTTCAGCACTTTGTTCATATTGTCTTGGTGAGACAAGGATAGGGGAGTCCTATCAGATGGGCAATGTAAGAAAGATGGAGATGTAGTTATGAGTACGATATTAAAAGAGCCTATTTCAAAGATTATAATTGTAAAACCTTACCTGTCAGACTTTTTTGAGTCTTACGGAATAACTGTTGATAAAGACGATGTTAGAGACTTGGATACCTTTTTTAATGAGTTGAATGAAGATTTACTTGAGGATGTTGGTACAACTCTTTCAGATTTGAAAAAGGCATTTAATGAATATTTAGCAGTGATGGAAGAGGTGCTTGAAAATGATTTTCAGGTAGAAGAGATAACTATTATCGGAGGGTTTAATAAGTCAAATGAGCCTGAAAATTTTGAACTTACTATCAAAAAAGGTGATGTTGTTTGCATAGTAGGCCCCACAGGGTCAGGAAAAAGCAGACTTTTGGCAGATATTGAGTGGATGGCTCAGGGGGATACCCCTACTAAAAGAAAAGTATTAATAAATGGTGAAAAGCCTAAAAAAGAGTGGAGATTTTCTACTGAACACAAGCTTGTGGCTCAACTTTCTCAAAATATGAATTTTGTAATGGATTTGACTGTTGAAGAGTTTGTTACTCTTCACGCGGAAAGCAGATTTATTCAAGATGTTGAGGAAAAGGTTAATAGAATTATAAAAGAGGCAAACAAACTTGCAGGAGAAGAGTTTACAAAGGACACCCCTGTAACTGCACTTAGCGGCGGTCAGTCAAGGTCATTAATGATTGCGGATACAGCTTTTTTGAGTAAGTCTCCCATAATTTTAATTGATGAAATTGAAAATGCAGGTATTGACAGGAAAAAAGCATTAGAGCTCTTGGTAAAAGAGGAAAAAATTGTCCTTATGGCTACTCACGACCCTATTTTGGCACTTATGGGGGATAAAAGACTTATTATAAAAAATGGCGGTGTTGCCAAAATAATTGAGTCAAGTGAAGAGGAGAAGGCAATATTGCCGGAGCTTGAAGCACTTGATAACAAGCTTTTGGAATTAAGAAACAGATTGAGAAATGGTGAAGTTTTAAAATAAAATTAATAAATATAGGAGGCTTAATTATGCATGAAGGATGTATGGGAAGTTTTGAAAATGGAAAGCAGGTAGTTGATAAACTCAGAATGATGGGGTTTAGCAATCAATATATGCCTATGCCGATGAAGTTAAAATGCAGCTGCGGAGAAGAGTTTGAGATGGAAACATTTGAAACAAAATGTCCAAAGTGTAATATGGTTTATGGCGTAACACCTTGTCATGCTTTTGACCCATCAAATATTCAAGCAGCAGGAGTGGACTACTAAATGGCACTTTCCAAAGAAAAAAGGATTAAGAAAGATGCTAAAATTTTAAGAAAGTTTGTGTATGTATATTGCAAAAAAAATCATTCCGACAGAGAAAAAAACTCTGACGGTTATTGTGATGAATGTTTTGAAGTTTTAAACTATGCACTCAAGAGGGATGAAAAATGCCCTCTTGACCCAAAGCCCAAATGTAAAGATTGTAAAATCCACTGTTACAAACCTGAAATGCGCCAAAAAATCAAAGAAATTATGAAATTTAGCGGTATCTATTTTATCAAAAGGGGCAGACTTGATTGGGTATTTCATTATTTCTTTTGATTGGTCGATTTTTTGCGAAGGGTTTTAAGGCTTAAGGGTATAAAAAACTAATTTCCTAAAAGCTCAATCTCTTTTCCATTTACTTTTATAATATTTTCTTCGGTCAGTTTTTTTAAGAGTCTTGAAAATGTCTCAGGGGCTATCCCCAAAAGGATTGCTATATCCCCTTTGCTTGCAGGCAGTATCACCTTATTATCTTTATTTTTATCAGCCAGTACAGTTAAATATCTAAGCAGTCTGTTTCTTGCATCACTTAATGTGAGATTTTCAACCATATTCAAAAAATATTTTATCCGTTGAGCCATCATACCTATTAATTTCATAGAAATATCCGGATGTTCTTTTATCAATTGGTAAAGTTTTTTAGAGTTAATAGCAAGTGCGACAGAATCTACTACCGCCTCTGCAGTAACAGGGTAACGGTTTCTTAAATAAAGGAGAATTTCTGCAAATAGCTCACCTGGCTTGACAAAGTGAATTATCGCTTCTTTCCCCTCATCATTTGTTTTGTAAAGCTTTATATGCCCTGCGGCTAAGAAATAGATATTTTCCCCTTCCTGATCTTCAAAGAAAAAAATTTCTTTTTTATTTTTTTTGACAAGAGATGATATACTATCAAGAAGTTTGAATGTTTCATCGTCTGCATTGCCCAAAAAGCAATTTACAAACATTTTTAGCGCATTTTTTTTATCCATGTCAGGAATATAGCATTTTTTTGCAAAAAATCAAACCGCGTATTTTGTCCGGTAAAAATTACAGATACATTTTTTATCCCTTTAAACACATATCAAATCGTGCTAATATTTATCTGTTAAAAAATATCTGTCTTTATTTTGTGTTAGATAAGGTGGTTCTTAGAATGGTTGGTATGATGAGGTGATTATGTTTAAACCAAGTCTCTGCACACAGGCTTCAGCCGGCTCAGGCAAGACATATAGGCTTGCATCTCGATATATCCACCTGCTTAAACTGATTTTTAAAGGGAATATTAAGGACAATTTCCCTGAAATTCTTAACCCCGATTCTATCGGCTCAATAGTTGCCCTTACATTCACAAATAAGGCTGCTGCTGAGATGAAAGACAGAATAATTCTTTTTTTAAAGAAACTAGCAGATATTTATCCTGACAAAGATTTTGACAAAGAAAGTTTTGGTATAAAAGAAAATGAAGCAGCAAAGCTACTCGTTGATATAATAAAAAATTACGGTGATTTTAATGTCACTACCCTTGATTCTTTTATGAATAAAATACTAAAAGCTTTTGCAATAGAAAAAAAGATTATGCCCGACTATGAGGTGTTTTTTGAATCGGATGAAATTTTTGAGCTTGCCTTTGGAGATGTGGTTTCTAATCCCGATAACTTTATACAGCTTCTCGATTTTTTAATCAAACTTCTTGATTTGGGGCAATCCGGCGTAAATCCGGAGAAGATTATATTTGATGGGCTTAGTAAATACAAAGATATCGATATTCCTGAAAATCTGCTACTTTTTGAAAATCTATGTGAAAAGCTTGAGTTTGGTAATAAAAACTTTGCTGAAATACAGTCTGAAATTGAAACTAATCTGCTTGAAAATTTCAGGTATTTTCAGGAGTTGTTTTCTGAGCATGCAGATATTTTTAATAAGACAAATATAAAAAAGTTTAAAAAATCTGACATTAATGAAATGATAAAACATCTTGGTAGATATGAAGAAATATTAGCTGAAGGCTCCCTTGTCAGCCTTTATAAAGGAGGCGGTTTTCTCGATGAGGGTAAAGAGAAAGAATTTATTTCAAGACTAACTGAAAGTGTGGATTTGCTTAAGAAATATATGCTTTTGAAGAGCAGTTTTGAGACAGATGTAGTGGCACAGCAGCTGAAAAGGTTAAGGGATAAAGAGGAAGAGATTAAACATATCTCAAATATCGTAGATGGACAGAAGGTTGCAAAGGATGTGAGTGAGATTTTAAGTGAAAACGATATCTCTTATGCCTTTTTGAAATTGGGGGAGAAGATTTCTCACTACCTTATTGATGAATTTCAAGACACATCTAAAGAGCAGTTTGATGCTATTTTCCCTCTTATCGAAAATGCGGTATCTGAAGGGGGGACACTATTTATCGTAGGGGATAAAAAGCAGGCCATTTACGGCTGGAGAGGTGGAGATTATACAATATTTGACGAAGCACTTAAGAGCGATAGTCTTAGATTAGAGGAAGAATTTACTGACACAAATTATCGCTCAGCAAAAAACATTGTAAATTTTAATAATTTTACTTTCAACTCGTCAAATCTTTTGAATGAAAAACTTCTGGAAATTTTTGAAGAGGATTTGGGTGAAGATTTTAAGAGCTTGATGATGGATGCGATAGCAGGGATTTACGGGGCTTCAGAGCAAAAGTATAAAAATGAAAATGATGGTTATCTGGAAATTATTTTGCAAAATGTGGCTGATAATGACGAGCCAGAAGATTTTTATCGAGATGAATTTGTTGATACCCTTAAAAAAGTAGTTAATGATTACAAGGTGCCCCTATCAGATATAATGATTCTTTTAAGAAAAAAGGATGATATAGACTTGGTTGTTTCCTGGATGAGGGAATATTTTGAAGAGCTTCCCTTTGTGACGGAAGATTCAATGAGAGTATCATCTAATTTTGAAATTAAAAAATTGCTCTTTATCGCAAATGTCATGACTATGCCCGAAAACCAGGATTTTGATAAAATATTCAGTGAATTAAAAGTAGATAAAGAGACATTTGATAATATAAAAAGTGAGATTGCATTTTTATCCCCTTACGAGATTTTTTGCAAAATTATTTCTGCCGATATTCTTAATTATAATGACAATAAAGTTTATTTTGAAAGATTCTTAGAGGAAGTTTTAAAAATCTCTGATAAACATAAAACTTTGGAAGATGTATTAGAATATTTTAATAAAAAGAAGGATATTACAATAAGTCTCAACGAAAATATAGAAGCTGTTAAAATAATGACAATTCACAAGTCGAAGGGGCTTGAAAGTCACACTGTCATAATCCCTTTTTACGATTGGAAACTTTACGATAAAGGGAAGTTAAAAGATGCATATCATGCCGTAAATATTGAAGAGTTTACAGGTGAGCCTGATTACTTGCTGATAAAGCTTACTAAGACGAGGGATTTTTTAAAAGATGGTAGAGATAAGTATTTTGAAAAGTTTAAAAATGAAATCGTTGAAAATTTAAATCTTATGTATGTTGCAAATACAAGAGCGAGGGAAAATCTTTTCATTATTGGGCATTATAAAAAGGATATTCAGGAAAATAGATACGGCAGACAAATATCGGCTTCCGATTTACTGCATATGATACTTGAAAATTCGGAATATGGTTGCAAGGCTGAGAAAACTTGTAATGAAAGATATATTGTAGGCGAAATGAAAAAATGCTCTAAAATTAAATATGAAGAAAAACCTGTAGAAGATGATAAAGTTGAGATAAATGCAAATTTTAGAGGGCATCTTAAAATATATGAAAAGGAAACATATCTTAATTTTGAAAAAAAGGAGAGACTAAAAGGTGAGCTGTTTCACTTGGGGATGTCTTTTCTTAGCAAAGTAGATTTTGAAAAAGATTTAAAAGCAATGATAAATGATGCTTATTTTAGAGCAGTAAATTTAATGAGATATTCAGATGAAGATGTCAAACCGTTAATGATGAAGGCTGTGTTAGACTTGAGGAAATATTTTGAAGATATAGATGCCTTTTGGAATGAAAAAGAGTTTGTGGACAGATATGGAAATATTATGCGTCTTGACCGTGTAGTAAAAATAGGTAGAGAGATTACCGTAATTGATTATAAAACAGGTGAAAAAGATTTAAGCCACGAGCTTCAGATGAGAAGGTATATGAAGATTTTTGATAACTGTAGAGGAATAATTTACTATTCAGATACTGGGGAGATATTTGATGTCGTTTAAGCTTTACAAGGTTGATTTGAGTATAAATTTTGTAAATTTTATATCTAAAAGGCTAAAGGGATTGGCGAAAAATTATGGCAAAGTTGTATTTATCTCTGCCAATAAAAGACCTATCAGATTTGTAGAAAAAAGTATTGATATTGATACTTCTTTAAAAACGGAATTTTATACAATAGAAGAGTTTGCAAGGACAGTGGTGACAAACTATTCTGATAATTTGCCTATTTTCCACACAAAAATTGAAAGGGAAATATATTTTCTCGATTTGATAAAAGGGGATGAAAATCTCAATAAAAGAATTGGGCTTGATGATGCAGGCCTTTTATCCTGGGCAAAGAGACTTTCAAGGCTATTTGATGAAATAGACAGGCAGCTTTTGGAAGATAGAATAAAAAACTTTCAATATATAGAAGCACTACCTGAGGCCGTAACTATCCTTGAAAACCTAAAAGACTTGTATGCTAAATATAGACGTGAAAATGAAAATATTACCTATGGTGGTGACATTTTCAGGCGGGCTGCCAAACTTACGTCCGAAGAAAGTTTCAGACAAAATTATACCGGGGCAATTTTTATCTTTACAGGGTTAGTTTACCTTTCAAACTCGGAAGTTGAAATAATTAAAAATATTGATGAGTTTGCAGATATAAATTTTTATGTGCAAACGGATTTGATGGATAGAGAAAGAGGGCTTGAGAGGTTTGAGACATTTAAGGTGGTGGACAATTTGATGGCAAAGCTTGGCAAATCAGTCAGAAATATTGAAGAGGAAGAGATAAAGCCTTATTCTTATGAGCCTTCAAAAATCTTTTTTTTCCAGTTTACAGATACCCACAATGAAGCAAAAAAGGCTGTAACACTAATTGAAGATAAATATAAATCTTTTAAAAATAAATATGACAGCAGTAATTTGGCAGTAATCCTTCCGGATTCAAAAACCCTTTTCCCGTTGCTATCTTATTTGGAAAATATAGACAATTTGAGCCTTAATATATCTTTGAGTATGCCATTAAAAAGCACGGAAGTGGGGGTATTTGTAGAAACACTTTTTATGCTTTTGGTTGATATTAAAAGAAAGGAAAGCATAGGTGTAGCAAATTCTGCTGATTCCAAAACTCTATTGAGATTTTTAAATTCAAGCCTTCTATCCCTTTTTAAAGAGCAAATTATTAACGATATTAATTGGATTAAAAATGAAATTGTCAAAAGTGAGGCTTCTGTTTTTCAACTTGATTCAAATAGAGCTGTTTTTAAAAAACTTTTAGCCCCTTTTTTACAAACTAAAAATTTAATACAGTTAGAAGAAGCATTTAAAAATCTATTTGATAATCTTGATGAAAGCAAATTGAGGCAGGAGACGGCAAAATTAAGTTTTCAAATTTTGCAGTACTTTTATTTTGAGGTAATAAATAATTTCAGATTGATTGACAAAGACAGATTTGGAGATTTGCCATTTTTTTATAAGCTGTTGAGTGAGATAATTAATGACATAATTATCCCATATGAGGGGCATCCGCTTCAGGGCATTCAGATAATGGGGATGCTTGAGGCGAGACTATTGACTTTTGAAAATATCGTAATTACTGACGTTAATGAAGGTGTACTGCCTTCAGGTGATAAAATTGACCCCCTTTTGCCTGAATCGGTGAAGATAGAGCTTGGTCTTACCTCTTTTAAAGAAAAAGAGATGTTGATGAGATACAATTTTTTCAGGCTCATCTATTCTGCAAAAAATACCTATATCCTTTTTAAATCAGGGGCAACAGGGAGTGATAAATTTATCCGTAGCAGGTTTGTAGAGCAGCTTTTGCTGATTAAAGAGAAAAATGAAAAAAGGGAGATTAAAATTGATTCTGTGCCCTTTTCTATACCGAGATTGAATAAGATTGAAAATTACATACCAAAAGGGGAAGTAGAGTCAAAATTTATTGACAGTATAAAACATTTTTCACCTTCTGCATTAAATAGTTATATGAAATGCCCTTATTCTTATTATTTAAAATATATCAAGGCTGTGCCTGATAGGGTAAGGTTTGACAGAGATTTTGAGGCAGATACCCTCGGCAGTATCGTTCATAAATATTTTGAGATACACTTTGGAAAAGTTTTAGGCAAAATCTTGGATGAAAAATTGCTTGATAATGTAGAGTATAAAATTTTAGAAGATATAAAGAGGCTACCTGAATTTTTATATGAAGATAGGGACAATAGAATAAAAAACTTTTTAGGAAGGCTGACAGAGTTTCAAATTGAAGGGTTGAAGATTATATTGGAAAGAAGAGTAAAAGATTACTTTAAAAATATTAAAAGTGCTGGAGAAATATTTAAGATATTGGAGACAGAAAAGGATATTGTCAATTTTGGTTTAAAATTAAAGGGGAGAATTGACAGGGTGGATGAGCTTAGGGATGGAAGGATAAGAGTGATTGATTACAAGACAGGCTCAGGGAAAAATACCCCTTATACAAGAAAAGTGGCAAAATTAATTGAAATGTTTGATGATATTAAAGATATATATGATGATAAAAACCTTACCCTTGTGAGAGACAGTCTTAACTCAGCACAGTTGCCATGCTATATTTTACTTGCAAGGGAATGTTACGAAAAAGATATTATTTCTGAAATTCATTATATCGGGAAGAAAGATAGGGATTTTAGAGAAGTGCTGACAGATGAAAATATTGATGATTATAAAAAATTAATAGATTATATAATGAGCCATATGAAAATGACAGATAAGATTTATGCCCTGCCAAAAGAAGATATTTGTAAATTTTGTGAGTATGAGAGTTTTTGTAAATTCAGCGTATAGGTGGTATCTATGATTAATAATACTTTGATAAAAAAGATATTTGAAGCGGCATACATCCAGAGGTGGAATGACCATTTAAGACCGTCTATGGGGTTTACGGAGCTTGACAAGCAGGCTCACAAGGTAATTATTGCGTATGTCATCGGTAAAATAGAAGAAACCCTTGGCAACAACTTTAACTGGCTAAAGCTTATTGAAGGTTCTGTTTTTGAGACACTTCAAAGGATAATCACTACAGATATCAAGCCGCCAATTTTCTACAAGCTCAAAAGTGTCCATGGGGAAAAATTCAATAAATGGATATATTCCGAAATAAAAGAAAAAATCGGTATCAATGACAGTCTTTTTTTTAAAAATCTTGAAAAATATTTATTTGATGAGAGCTACTGCTCCTTTGAGAAAAAGATTTTAAAGGCTGCCCACTATTTGGCAACTTATTGGGAATTTAAAATAATTTATGAGATGAATAAAAATTTATACGGTATCGAAAAGACAAGGGAAAATATCCTGTCAGAAATAGAAAATCACTATGACCTTGTTTCAGTGAAAGAGATAATGACAATCAGAGAGAATACAAGAAATTTTATCGACCTTGTAGGGCAATTAAGGTTTCAACAAAGATGGGCACATACTCCGCGAATGCCTGAAACAAGTGTGCTTGGACATATGTATATTGTTGCAGCACTTGGATATTTTGATAATTTTAATTTACAAATTTGTGATAGGCTAAAATACAATTATTTTTTTGGTGGTATTTTTCATGACTTACCTGAAGTGATGACAAGAGACATTATCTCTCCCGTGAAAAGGGGGGTAGAGGGGCTTGATGAGCTTCTCAAGGAGATTGAAATTCAGCAGATAAAGGAAAATGTGTTGCCACTATTGCCTAAGTCACTCCACTTAGAGATAGAATATTTTGTAAAAGATGAATTTGAATGCAAATTTCAAGAAGGTGGAAAAACTAAATTTGTTGGCAAAGAGGAGCTTTTTGAAAAATATAATGATGATAATTTTAATCCGGTAGACGGCAAAAAGATAAAGGAATACGATATAATCGCCGCATATTTTGAAGCCCTTATCTCCATTGAAAATGGCATTAAACCTATTACCCTTTTGCAAGCAAAGGAAAATATGGAGAAAAAATACAAATTTTTAAATATTTTTATCAATGAGTAATATTTTATTATTAATTTACAGCCTGTAAAAATACGTTAACAGTATCCGCAGATGTAAGCAGAATATAATTATTCAAAAGTGGTAAAGCTAAATATCGCCTCACTGGTTTCGATATTCTTACTTACGTTTTTAAAGCTCAGCCCCCTTGTTTTGCCCACATTAACGATAGGTTCATTTTCAAGAACACAATACCCATCCTTGTTTGTATGGCAAGAAGGAATGTTTAATTCGCATTTTCCGTCATTACCCAATGTTGTCGCAAAAAGCTGCAATACTTCTCTGCCGTAGGGTGGGGCAATTTCTATATTTTCCGCAACTACGTAATTCGTATTGACAAGTTCGCCGGCTATCTTACCTTTAAATTCATCTCCATAAACACCTATAGGCAACAGGTAGCTGAATTTTTCATTTTTGTTGAATACGTGTCCTACAATATAATAGCAAATGGGTTGATTTGTATTTATAACAAGGTCGACTTTGTCTCCTGCATTCAGGTCAATACCTTCGCCTGTACCATACCCCTTAAACCCAATTTTTACCTTAAGGTTTGACCTTGTAACATTTCCGGTAAGTAGAGCGTAATCAAAATTTTGATATTGTGGCTGAAATTGTGCATTAATTATTTTTGAATCAAATATTAGGGAATAATTTTTTATGCTATTATAATTTTTATTATAAAGATTCATGTTTAGCAATATCTTATTATTTATAACCTCGTAATTTCCTCTTAGAAGAAATTCAGCATTTTCAGGGGTGTCAACCGAATCTGTTTTCTGTGCGAGCATTGTTTTTAATAATTTTGAAAATTCTGTAATCTCCTCTGACATTTTTGGTTTTACAGGAAAAATGTAAATTTTATTGAATGTCAGCTCTTTTGATATGATGTTGACTACAGTGTCAAGGGAGTCAGGGGTTTGCTGAATTTTAACAAGTTGGTCTTTGATTTCACTTTCGGTAATATCAATTACAGGAAAATTAGAATGCCCGAGAATTATTGCAACGGTTTTGTATTTTTCAAGAAGCTTCAGGTTGCTTAATATTTTCAGCAAATAATCGTATTTTAAAGATGAGTTATTTGTTTGCTCCGACATAGTTTTTAATTTATTGGTTTCTACTGTAAGTTTTTCTATTTCATTTATGTAAGCACTCAAACTGTTTTCAGATGAAAGGATTGCAATCACCTTGTCATCATCTTGATATTCAAACTTGATCCCCAACAGAGGGATTTCAGATGAAGTTTTGATAATACTTGTTGCTGCACTTGACTTAATTTCATTATTTAGGACTTTTTGGACTCTTTCAAAGTCACTTTTGATGTTTACAGAAATTTGCGTGGCAAGATCAGCAAGGGCTTCTTTTTTGGCAATTTCCCTATCTTGCCCATAGCCTATTCCGAAAATCTCTTTATTCTCAGCCATTACATTTGTAAAGCTTATCAATAAAACAATTATGGCAAAGATTTTTTTCATACTTAATCCTCTTATAATGTTAGATTACTCTATTCCACTTATTTTAAGCTCTTTAGGATATTCTATGTCAAATTTCAAGTTAAGCTTTCGGTTTGATTTGGCAGGTATATTGACTTGCCAAATTATTATTCCGTCTTTTGAAATGGCTGCATCTTTATCAGTAGGTGTTTCCAAATGTGTTTTTATCTGTTCATTCAATGATATAGGGTAGCTGTCTTTTACCTCGATTCCTACTTCTTTTGATTTGCCGTTTTGGATATCTATCTCATACTCAAAGAATATCTTTTCAGATTTTGAAACGATTCCTGAATATTCGGTAAATTTTTTAAGTCTTTTTCGTTCAACTTTTAAAGATTCATCCACTCCCAAAGGGAGCTGAATCTGTTCGGCAGGAGCTTTTGTGCTCGACAAATTTTCAGTATTTAAAAATTTCCCGTCTACGAAAATGTTAACTTTGCCGGCAAAAAGCGGGAATTCAAATGGGTTGTTGAAGAGCCCTGTAAGAAATACATATGGTGACTTTTTAGGTATCGCGACATATTTTATTAGCTTTTCCTTTAAGTTGTTTTTTGTAATTTTTTTAGAAGCTATAAATACTTTATGAGGCTGATTATCTGAAGGCACAGTAACAGTATCTCTTAATATAAAGCTAAAAGATATGCCCTCTTCCTTAACAGCAGGTTCATTTGAGTCAACACCAGCCAACTTATCCTCAATTTCTTCAGGTATCAAGGCCTTGGATGCCCTCATCTCCTTGTAAAAAACCGGTTGGGAAGGTTTGTAAATATCCACATACCATGGTGATACATCCGAAAATTTGGCTGATACGGATTTGGCCGTGGAAATTTCCATAGTCACATTTTCCCAATTCTCTCCAGTGCTTTGCGTGATATTTGTATAGATATCAAAAGTTATTGAATCGTTGGAAGTATCTACATCAGCATTGTAAAGAGGGCTCCAACCTGCACCGTTTACAAGATAGCTTAATTCTATTTTTGATTCCGCAGTTTTAAAACCTTTTACCGTGAGAATAATGTTTTTTGATTCCTTATTTTGACCTCCGATGTTTGAAAGCTCATTTTTCAGTTTGTCTTTTTCTTTATTAAGAGTAGAGATTTCAGTTTCAATTTTAGCCAAATCTTTGTAGGATTTTTTCAGGCTGTTTTCCAGGAAGTTAGAGTAATTTTGTAGTTCGGCAGCAGTTAATTTTAAGCTTGCTGAAAAAGGGTTGGACTTGCCGATAATATCAATAAAATTTTCTGTAGCCTTTTTTTCTTGTCCGAGCATTTTTATTTTGTTTTCTACCTCTTTTATTTGTTGCAAAAGCAGATTTATTTTTTCTTCATTTGCAGCTGAAGTATAGCTTTTTTCAACCTTTACATCTACTATTTTGCCAATATTTTTGTCGATAGAAGCCTGAATTGTATTATCTATGACGTTTGTAGTTAATCCTTTTATAATGAATAAGTTTTCCCCTTTTGTTATGTTTATTTTTCCGCTTCTGTTAATAAGTGCCGAATCTATAAATACCGTAACCTTTTCAATTTTAGTATTTGTTTCAGAGTAAGGATAACAAAATCCATAAATGGTAAAGATAATTACAAAAACATATAGCAGTTTTTTCATAACAGCCCCCTTTATTTTAACTTTTTATTTTTGCCTATCAGAAAATATGAAATTCCAAAAATAATAGAAATCAGTCCAAATAAGAGCTCAATTTTAGAGTTTATTGGAAATATTTCTTTAATAGTAATACAAACTATTCCAATTATCACTGAAAATAATAAAATAATCACCCATACCACTTTTTCATTTCCATTAAATTTTCCGCTTATTGCATCAATAAATGCTAATACAGATACTAATATTCCTATGCCTGCTGGCCCTGCATCAACGCTTGCAAGTAGTATCCATAAAATTACAACAACTAAAGAAATACCTATTATTTTAAAATAATTTTTGTTCTTATCGTTTGATATACTCATTTTTATCCCTCGCCGTGTAATATAAAGACAGCCCAATAAAACGGGTTATGGTATTTAGATTTTATATAGTTTTTTGCGAGTTTGACTGACTCAGACTTACTCTTGCCAGATTTAAGGTTAGTATAAAGTTCTTCCATATATTCCACTGCTGGCTCAGATGCTACTTCCCAAAGGCTAACCAAAACCGAACTTGCTCCAGCTTGCTGAAATGCTCTTGCAAAATTGGCGACACCTTCCCCCTCTATCTCTTTTCCTACTCCTGTGACGCAAGCTGATAATACCACAAGGTCTGCATTGATTTTCATCTTTGAAACTTCGCTCAGTGTTAAAAAACCATCATCATTTTTATTTTCCACTTGACCAAGCAGTATAAATGGCTCTTTTATCCCTTGAATCATTCCAGGCAGTGATGCATGGGTTGCAAAATGAAGGTATTTATAATCCTCTGGTCTTATTAATTTAAAATTGGTTTCATTTGCTTCTACCCCAAAAAGAATGTCCGGTGGCTCTGGCTTAGTCCCCATTATTTTCGCGATCTTTTTTATTTCAGTTTCGGTTTCAGGTAAAAGGGGAAATTCTATCTTATTATTTTCACTTTTTGTCGTTGCTCCCCATTTTACATTTATTGCAAGTGCTCTAAATGCATATTTACTTTTATCGTTTAATGTGTAGTTTGTTAAAGTCTTTCCCTCTTTCCATGCTATATATCTTTGATCGTCAGCAGTAAAAACAGGGTTGCCGATAGCAAAAAGTAATTTTTTGGGATTTTTCTTTTGAAACATTCTATTTAATGCAAGTATTGTGGCAGATTGGTAATAAGATATATTGTACCTGTCATTTACAAATATAGACGTTTCTATATTATTTCCTTTTTGAATAATTAATGATTCAAATGGCAAAACACCAAGTATCCCATCAGGTACTATAATTACTTTTGTATTTTCATCTACATTTTCCAAAGCTTCGGAAAGTAGTAATTTGTAGAGATTTTGTGCAGCTTCAATAGAAAACATTTCCGGCTTTTTAAGTGTCATTGGCGAAAGAAATGCTTTTATGTCTTCTTCAAGTTGTTCTTTACTTACAGGTAGTTTTATGATTTTTTTTATCCCGCCTTTGGCAACAAGAAACAGATATGTAGCATCATTTGTTACAGAGTATTCCAATAATAACTCATTCTCTTTTAAAGGGAGTTTTTCTGCAGTTACAGGTAAAGGGTAATTGATTGCAGCATATCGGGGATATCTTTCTCTTAAAATTGCTATTAAACTATCAAGTTCTTTTTTCAATCCTTCTTTTTTTGCTATGAGTTCTTTTGTCTTTTGTTCACCAGATTTATAAGAATTTATAAGCTCTGTTTCAATTGAAGAAAGGTTATTCAAAATTTTATTTTCTGTAGTTCTTAGATTAGATGGGATTTCCGACATATCATTATTTTTATTTGATGTAGACATTGCTTCAAGCAATGTCCTTGCTTTTGTCATTTCAGAAAAGTAAAATGCTGCTGCTTCGGGTGAATTGCCAAACTGTAAAAAATCATATGCACTTCTTCTTGTCCTGAGTAGCTCTGAGTATGCTTGGGACTGCGATGTTACATTTTTTACACCGGGGACAAGATATTCGCTGTTTTTGTGCATTTCATAAAATACTGCTATAATCTCTCGATAAGGTCTTAATCTGTTGTAATAATTTCCCCCGGCAAAAAATTGCTCTTTGCTGTTTATCAAGTGTCTGTTGTCTTCAATCGAATTAATAGCAGTCATAAAATTTATGGCGGCTTCTTGCAAAAGCCCTTTTTCTTTCAATATTAATCCCTTTTGTGTATAATATTCCATATGTCTGGTGGGGGTGTCTTTCCATGTAGGCGGAATTTCATTTAATATTGCTAAAGCTCTATCTAATTCTCCGGTTAGAATATATGTTTCGACAAGGCCTGAGTTTATTAATCTGTTTGGTTTTATTTTACTTTCAAGATTTTTTCTTTCACTAAATACTTTTTCGGCTTCTCTATATTTTTTTTGTTTTAGCAATACTGCACCTATATTATTTAACCTTGTTTCAATTAAGTGAGGATTATTGAGCTTTTTATCAATATCAAGAGCTTGTTCAAGGTATTCAAGCGCCTTTTCATAATTTCCAATTTTGAAATATGCCATCCCTATATTGTTTAAGAGGTAAGTTAATGAGTAAGGCCTGTCGAGCTTATTTTCAATTTCAAATGCTTTGTTGTAATATTGAAATGCATTATCGATATTGCCGAGACTGCTTTCTATGTGGCCTAAGTTATTTAGAATAGTTGCTTTAGTGGGGTTATCGTTTTGTTTATTAGCAAGTTCGAGAGATTCAAGATACAGGGTTTTTGCGTTTTCGTATCTGTTAAGATCCATGTATAATGTGCCAAAGTTGTTAAGGCTTATCCCCAATTCTTTTGAGATGTGATTTTTCCTTTGAATATTTATTGCTTCTTCGTAGTATTTCATGGCATTTTCATAATTGTAGATGTCTGCGTAGGCATCCGCTAATTGTCTTGTAACAATTGAAATAGCTTCAGGGTCATTTACTTTTTCAGCAACTTTTAAAGATTCCTTGAAATAAGATATTGCTTTTTCAAGCTGGCCCATTTTTGAATATGTTATTCCAAATTGATTTAGGTTGGCCCCGATGGAAAATTCATCGCCGAGTTCCTTGTATAATATGTTGGATTTATTAAAAGAATCTATTGCCGATTCAAATTTACCTAACATTCTTTCTGTTTTTCCGAGTTCGTGTAGTGTGATTGACAGACTGCTCTTATCATTGTCTTTTTCGTATATTTTTTTACAATAGTTAAGGTATTCGTAAGCTTTTGGTATATTTATGCCAAGGCGATTGTAAATAGAAGCAGTGAGAAAATATCCTGTTGCAATCCAGCCCTCATCTCCAAGTTTTTTTGCTGCTTCAACTGTTTTTTCATAATAGTAAAGGGCTTTTTCATTATTTCCCATATCTTCGTATGATGCTCCAAGACCATTGTAATCGGCAGCATAACATTCATAGTCCTGGCCACAAAGAGCCAAAGATTTTTCATAGTAATATATCGCATCTTTATACCTTTTTTCATTGTATGCTTTATCAGCTATTTCCCAAATTTTCTCAGCTTCGCTTTTAGGCGTAGTATTTTTATTATTTGTAGTAGATTCTTCTGACAATTTTGAGTGGTATGTATTGGTTGAACATCCAATATTGATTATGGTGAATAATATTATTAAACAGAGCTTGATATAAAGATTTGATTTTATCATAGGAATCTCCAAGCAAATGACTTAGTAAATTATACCACACATATCAAATGAATTTGTCAACAATATTTAAAATAAAGATTATTATATATTTGGTTGTATACCCAATTATTATAAAATTTTTACTTTGCATCTCTTACGCATCTGACATAGTTAAATACATACCTTAAATCCCCTTGTGGGCCGAAGTATTGAGGATAGTCGCTTGCTCTCCCTGATTTTGGATCGCTACGCTGTGAGCCGGCACCGTGAACATCCATAATTCGATTTCTCATTTTTCCTTGTGCAGCACCAAATGCTATGTAAACGGCTGAATTGTAGGGATTCTGACTATCAAGATGGGTGGTGCTTGTCCAAAAATAAGGATACTGTTTATTCCCTTCAGTGTCTTTGATTGTGCTAATTTCAAAGATAGGGTCTATAGCAGCTGTGCCTGTTGCCTGTGTTTTGCCACATTAATCCGGTGATTTTGTCGGTAATGGTACCATCTCCGTTATCGACATAAGACGGCGGATTGATTTGATATTGTGCATCTTGTCCGTAAAAAGGCTCTCCCGGTTTTGGAGCAGGGATGCTAGATGTATTGCTATAAAATTCGGTTACTCCCGTGTCAACAATTTGATAGCTTAATTTTTTCTTCCCAATATATTCTTTGATGGAAGCTGCTTGTAGTGTTGTTAAATATATGATGCATAATATAATTGTTTGCATTGCTTTTTTCATTTTATATGCCTCTCTAATTTATAGTTATCGCAGGCTGTTTATATTAGGTATGCTTATTAGCATTTTTTACTTTAATGTTTAAACACCTTGCTATACCTACCAAACTTATTAATAACCAAAATGATTCAATTATAAAAGCCGATAAATTAAAATCAAAGTATAGTGACATTATAATAAAAAAAGCACCAAAAGCGTTTAGAATGCTAAATTTTAAAGATTGGCTGTTAATTTTACTCAGTTGTAGCAGTAAATATGCAAGCAAAATTAAAAAAACGCCGACATTGCCTACAAAATCATACCAATGATATTCTATCATGAGTTTTGGGAGAGTGACTGCAGAGTATTTAGTGCTTCATTTGCTTTATTTGCAGGCACAAAGATATGATCGTGATAATATGCGGCAACTACGTTTGCACTGATGCCTTTTTCGGCCAGCGCTGTTGAAACCGCTGCAGTTAAGCCAACTGCTTGCAGGCTAGAATGAATTTGCAATGTTATCTTCTTAAATATTTCATCAAAATTGAATTGATATTTTTGAGCGATATTTTTTTCTAATATCAAAGTCAAACCTTCATCTTCTTTAAATGTGCATATAGGATTTAATTTTTTTACATCATCTAAAATCAATGATTTGACAGTGCAAAAGACATATTCTTCTTCGGATATCACAGGGCGCATATTTTTTAATAATTCGTCCAACTTTACAATTCCGCTCATTAAATTCTCCAAGTTATAATGTATTTTCCTGAGTACGTTAACACTTTTGATTTTTAATTTCAATATTGTTGGAGTTAGTTGATTATAAGGTAAATAAATATCTGGTGGCGGCATGAAGGGATCTGATTTGATTTGCCAGAAAACTATCCGAAAAATTTGTGGAAAAATTTACGATAAGTATATTATGCTTTATTTCGCCAAGAAGATATTGCAACAGAGTATTTATCCCCACGATTTTTTCAATAGCAACTTGCTATTTTTATTTTTACTGCATTTTTTACCGGTTTATTTTTCTTCGCATCAAAGGAGTCTTCTAAATAAAATACTACCTTTGTCCCTTCGTGAAATTTTTCTTTTTTGTCAGTTAGTTCTGAGATTTTAAAATAGTAAGTTTTATTGTCTTCCCCCATTATAAAGCCGGCTTTTTTATTTGGGAGATAACTGCTAATGACACCTGTATATTGTTGTTTATTGCTAAAGTAAGCTTCTTCCCAAACGTTTTTCAGCTCATTTAAAATATCAAGCTTATTTAAGTGAAAGTTTCCATATTTTTTTGAGAGATTTGAAGGCAACTTGGTCCCCCACTTGTTTTCATTAATGATGCTTTTTGCCAATACAAAATGTAGTTTTGCTTCATGTTCCATTTGTTTTGCTTCAAAGATTTCAGCGAGTAAAATCAAAAGATGAATTTTTTTGTCAATTTCGCCAAAGTTTAAAATTCCTTGCAATGCAAAAGATAGGGCTTTTTCATAATTCTTGAGAATATAATAAATCACTGCAATTTCGTGTTGAATAAACCAATCCTTTTTTATTTTAACGATATATTGCAGGTTATTCAGAGCTGCATCATACTTTTTGAGCTCTTTGTATGACAGCGCAATACGCCACTTAAACCAAATATCATTATTATAGTGGAAATTGTTTATTGAATTTAAAGCTAAATTACATGCTTCAATACATTTTTCATACTGTTTAAGTTCATAAAGAGCTTTTGTTTTATGCATGAAATACTGCTCATATTCTGATGCCATTTCTATTTTTTTACCATTTTGCTCAAAGGAATATGGAGTCTTGCTCAGGTTGTTAATATCCAACTTGTCAATAAAGTTTAAAATTATATTGGCGGGATAATTGGGATTTTCTTTTAACTTATTTATGACTTTGAAAATTGACTTTGTGTAGATAAGGTCTTGTTTTGAGCTGTTATTTATAATTTTTTCTGTATTGGCAATAAGTTCTTGTATTGATAGAGAGTCGCCTTTTTGAGATAAATAATCAAATATGGACCAAACATAAACATTTTTTATGTAATCGAAGTTATTATTGTTTTTTAACACTTCTTCACAAATTTGAATTGATTCTTCAGATTTACCCAACTTTCTTAGACAAAGTGCATATCCCCATCCATCCCACTTTTTATTGTCATCTTCTTCCCAAAGCTTTTTAAAAAGGGGCAGGGCTTCCGCGAAATTTTGATTTTGCCTCAAAGTGGAAGCTATTTTTCTGATTTCTTCGAAATTATTCATTCAAAATCTCCTCTTCTTTATACAATAGACAATATTGTTGGAGATTTTCTGACAATAAAATATTAACAATATTTATATTTTTTCACAGCCTGGTCCGCTAAGCTCACTGCGACCACCGGGGAGAGTTTTAATATTTATTTGAGTCCTTATCCTATCTTTAATAGCTTGAATGTGAGAGATTACCCCTATTAATTTTCCGTCTTGCTGTAAGCCCACCAAAGTTTCAAGTGCAGTTTCGAGGGATTCGTCATCCAATGTCCCAAAACCTTCATCTAAAAACAATGAGTCCACTCTGACCTTTTGACTTGCCATCTTTGAAAGTCCTAATGCCAATGAAAGACTTATCAAAAAGCTTTCGCCTCCCGAAAGATTTTTAGTTGTCCTTATTTCGCCTGCTTGATAATTATCAATAACATTGATTTCAAGCGGTTGTTTATCATCTCTTGTCAGAAGGTATCTATCGGTCATTTTTATCAGCTCTCTGTTGGCATTTGAAACTAATACTTCAAACGTTAACCCTTGAGCAAAATTTCTAAATTTCTTACCGTCAGAAGAGCCTATTAGTGAAGATAACCTGTTCCACTGTTTACAAAAGTATTCTTGTTTTTCTATTTGCTCTTTTTCTTTTTTTATTTTTTCTTTTGCATCTTCATTTTCTTTCAATTTAAACTTTATATTGGCAATATTGTCCCTTAAGTCTTTTAGCTTTGTATTTATCTCTTCAAGTGCCAAAGTTAATTCTTCTTCTGATTTTTGAGTAATGTTTTTATCTGCTTCAGCCTTTAAGTTTGTTAGGGTTTCTTCTAATTTTGTCTTAATAATGGCATATTGCTCATCCAATATCTTTGATTTTTCATTTAATGCGTTTATTTCATCTTCGGTTAACTTGGCTTTTATAAAATCATTTTCATCTTTAAAATTATACTTGTTAAGTAAATTGACAAAATTTTCTTCATATTTTTTAAGCTCTGGTTCACTTTTTATAATAGTATTTTTCAAAGATTCTATGTTAGTTTTAATTTCCGACAGCTGTTGCTTTAAGTTGTCTAATTTTAATTTTTGTTCATTTTCATCTTTTTCAGCTGCTAAAATATTTGATTTCAATTGATTTTCTTCTTTGTCAGGGTCTTTATCTGAAAAAAGGGTTTGCCTTTCACTTGTAAGTTTATCATACTCTTCATTTATATTTTTTAATGCTTCTTCTTTTTTAAATAATTCTTTTTGTAATGTTTCAATTTTTGATTCTATTTTGCCAATATTGCTTTTTATTTCTGACAAATCTTTTTCCAATGCTTCTTTAGCAGATAAGCTGGTATTCCATTTTTCTAATCTTGATTTAAGGTTTTCAAGCAATTCATTAATATCTGTTATTTTTTCAATTTTTAATAATTTTAGTGTGGATAATAGATTGTTTTCTGTTTGGGTATAGTTAGAAGTAAGGTTTTGAAGCTCCTCTGCGGTATTTTGCATAATTGCTTCAATGCTTTTTATTTCATTTTCTTTGGCATTATTTTCTTTTTCCAAATCATTTAAGATTTTTGTTAATTCAAGTTCTTTATTATAAAGATTTTGTATATTAATTTCTTTTTGTTCTATTTCTTCAATAAGATTATCTAACTTACTTATTTCTAATTCAATTTCATTTTCAAATTCGGGATTTGATTTTACGAATGGGTGCTCTTTTGAACCGCACAGAGGGCAGGGCTCTCCATCTTTTAGAGATTTGCGGTGCTCTTCAAATTCGGTGACTATATTTCTAAATGCGATTTTTTTAAAATATTCATCTTTTTCAGCGCGAAGCTGTTTGATTGTTTTACCTTGTAGTTTGTTGCTTAAAAGTTTTTGTTCGGTTTTAATTGTTTCTTTTATGCCGTTAATCATACTTATATATTCTTCAATTTTATCTTTATGAGATGCCGTTTCTTGTCTTATTTTTAAAAGACTTTTTTCGTATTTTTGTAAGCTTGATTGTTTTAACTTTATATTTTCTTCTAATGCACTTAAACTGTTTAGTTGATTTTCTATCGCTGATAATTTACTTACCAGTAATTTATCCGATTCATTTTCCGTGAGGTATTTTTCTATATTTTGTAATTTGTTAAGTATATGTTCAGCCTTTTTTGATGCCTCTTTTTTAATTGTCAATCCAGCCTTTATTTCAGAGTCAATATTCATGTAGTCTTTTTTTGTGTCAGCAATTTGTTTGGAAATGTCAGTAATCTTTTGGTCAAGAAGCCTGACTTTTTTTAATATGGGGTATAATTTTTCAAGCAAATTTTTGCAAGCTAAAGTATTGTTTGTGGCTTGTTGCAGACGTTTTGCTTGTTCATTAACATCCGCTTCATATTTTGGCATTTCTTTTTGTTTTTTGGATAGCTCATTTTTACTGTTTTCAAGATTTTTTCTTAGACTTTGCAAAGTAGCATAATCAGCGCTGAGATTGGAAGCTTTGTTAGCAAGTTCGAGTTTTTTACGATCCGGCTCAAATTGTGATATTTCTTTTTCAATATGTTCTTTTTTTAAGGCAATTTTGTTGACTTCTTCTTTTAACTTAACAACATTTCTTATCCAATTTAAAGATGCCTCAAGCTTTAGTTTCTGCCCGGATATATTTTTTTCAGCTTTTATTTTTTCTGCTAACTCATTTTTTAAGCTTTCTTCTTCAGTATCATCTAAAACTACAATTCCAGCTATTTGAGCATTTAACAATTCTAATTTATGTTGCTCTTCTTTATTACGCAAATGAACCTTTTTTGAAATTTCAGTGTATATCTCTGTCCCAGTAATTTGTTCCAATATTTTTGATTTGTCTTCAATATTTGCCTTTAAAAAGGTGTCAAAACTTCCTTGAGCAAGCAATATCGATCTTGTAAATCTGTCAAAATCCATTCCGGTTTTTTCTTCTATAATGTTTAGGACATAACTTTTTTTGGTTTCAATAGGTTTGTTTGTAGTCGCATCAATAATCTGATGTTCTTGATCCTGCAAATTTCCGTCAGGTTTGTTTCTTGCTCTTCTTTGCTCCCAGTGGCAGCGAAAACGCCCTTTTTGAGATTCAAACAATACTTCGGCATAGCATTCGGCAGTATGGCGGGACATTATCTCATTGCTACTTTTTGTTATTTTTCCTAAACGAGGTGTTTGCCCATAAAGTGCAAGACAGATTGCATCAAGTATAGTTGATTTGCCAGCTCCGGTAGACCCCGTAATTGCAAATATCCCTTCGCCTGTGTATTCAGGGCGAGTAAAATCGATAATCCATTCTCCATAAAGTGAATTTAGGTTTTTAAATCTGAGCTCTAATATTTTCATATATCTTCCTTACTGGGCATTAATATCTTCTTCATTAATATGATTAACAATTTCTTTATAAAGAGTGATTAATTCTTCTCTATCTTCTGTTATATTTACTGCATCTAAATATCTGACAAATACATCTATTGGACTTAAATCCTCTAAAATTTCATCTTCAGCCATTTTGTTAAGAATTTTATCTGAAATAATCTTATTTCTTATTCGAAGTATTTCTAATTTACTCCCCTCAACAAGTCCTTCCAGATATTCTTTTAAATCGGGGATGTGCTTTGCCCCTGTATACTCTATTTCGAGCCAAGCGTTTGTGTCAGTATTTTTTAATTTTAAGATATTTGACGTTATTTTCTCAATATCGCCTGAAATTTTTGACAAAATCTGAAATGTGGGCACAGATATTTCATCAATATTGAGCTTATTTTCTTTTATTTCGAGTAAGACTAATTTTTTGGTCTGGCTAGCTTCGCCAAATCCCATCGGTATGGGTGCGCCTGAGTATCTGATATGTTCGTTATCTCCGACAGTTTGTGGTATGTGTAAATGGCCAAGGGCAAGATAATCTATTTCAGCAGGGAAAGCATTTTCATCTACATATGATAAAGTCCCTACATAAAGCTCTCTCACACCATCTCCGTCTACAGTTTTTCCGCCTGTTGTAAAAAGGTGACCTGTAGCAATAATCGGAATAAAGTGGTCAGTATTGTTTGCAAACTTATTTCTTATTTTTACTGCGTAAGATACGACATCTAAATAATGATTTTTTATGCCTTCTACAAGCTTTTGATTTTTGCTTTCTATAGTTTCACCGGGTTCTACTGTTCTAATTTCCTTATCGCGAAGGTACGGGACAGCGCAAATTATTAGCTTTGGTTTGTTGTCTTTATAAATAGTTATTACTTCATCTTCTATATTTTCAGGAATAGAACCTACAATATATACATTTAATATTTTCAATAGCTCTTTAGGTGCGTTAAGAAATGATGGGGAATCGTGATTTCCGGCTACTGCGATAACATACTTACAGCTTGTTTTGGATATTTCGTATAAAAATTTGTAATACAATTCTTGTGCTTTATTACTTGGAGAGCCTGAATCAAAAATATCGCCGGAAATGATTAATACGTTGATATTTTTATCTATAATGGTTTGGATTAGCCAGTTTAAAAATGACTCAAACTCATCATATCTTTTTTTACCGTAAAGTGACCTTCCCAAGTGCCAATCTGAAGTATGCAGGATTTTCATTATAATCTCCTGATAAAATTTTATACAAATATAACATATTTGGATAATATTTTCTGACAAATTTGAACAAGAATAAAATTTGTAAGATTACCGGAATATTGATAGTAGAAATATTAGCTGATGATAATCTCAGGCAAAAACAATCTGGGCGACTGGATTTGAATCGTTTTTTATTTTAGATATCTACTTAAAATAAAAATTAAACCATAAATAATTGGTAATAAATGTTATTGCAATATTTAAACACTACCAAATTGATTAATTTTTATATATTTTGTCAGAAAATTGTTAGAAAAATTGTAAGAAATTTTATGATAAGTATGTTATAATTTCGCATATTTATTTTGTAGCTTGAAAATTAAATATGGTTCTGAGTGATAAGTAAAACAATCTATGATATTTGTTTTATTTTGGCGACTTCATTTCAAGTTGATTTTGAAAATTTGCTATTTTTAACGCTTATTGTTAATTGTCAATAAGTTACGGAAAAAGTTAGATGGATAGAACTTGAAATTTTTAATCGTTATTTATCAATAAGTTACAAAATGGGGTATCAAAATTTACAGAGTAGAAAAATCGATACCCCCCCTTCTTTAAAAATGCCCTTGCAAGTATCTGAAAATATGGTATTAAAAAGGGGTGCTATTGGAATTTTTGACCTGACTCGAAGGGATTACGACGTGTATGACAAAGAAACTTCCGTCTAAAAATGGTATTATTGGAATTTTTGACCTGACTCGAAGGGATTACGACGAATCTGTTAACTGGCTGGGTGTAAAATACCCTGTACTCATTGGAATTTTTGACCTGACTCGAAGGGATTACGACGTGGTCGATTAGCTCGTTATACCAAGTTCCATTATTATTGGAATTTTTGACCTGACTCGAAGGGATTACGACTATATAGGTGTGGCATAAATAAAATCCCCTTTAATTTTATTGGAATTTTTGACCTGACTCGAAGGGATTACGACTTTACTTCAGGTAAGTTAGACAAGTTAGTATCAATATACATTGGAATTTTTGACCTGACTCGAAGGGATTACGACCTAATATTCTGTTTTTACCGTTTAAAGGGACAATATCATTGGAATTTTTGACCTGACTCGAAGGGATTACGACCATACGGTAACAAATCAAAGCAACAAGTGCACCAGCAATTGGAATTTTTGACCTGACTCGAAGGGATTACGACTTAACAAACACATACTCAATCAACAACGCAGAATTTTTATTGGAATTTTTGACCTGACTCGAAGGGATTACGACAATTTTCTACTAAAAGATACTTCTCATAAATTTACCAAATTGGAATTTTTGACCTGACTCGAAGGGATTACGACTTCATAATCATCTGCAAACCCCATTATATTTATTATTATATTGGAATTTTTGACCTGACTCGAAGGGATTACGACGTCAATAGCTTTTTTTATAAACAACGATATGACGCATAATTGGAATTTTTGACCTGACTCGAAGGGATTACGACATATCCTCAACTTCTTCAAGGCTAACAAATTCAACTTATTGGAATTTTTGACCTGACTCGAAGGGATTACGACTTATGTAACAAAAAATAACGTAAAACAACTTTTCCATTTATTGGAATTTTTGACCTGACTCGAAGGGATTACGACTTTGTAAAGCATTTATTT
Organism: Deferribacteraceae bacterium V6Fe1; assembly: GCA_022813675.1. Taxonomy (GTDB): domain Bacteria; phylum Chrysiogenota; class Deferribacteres; order Deferribacterales; family Deferrivibrionaceae; genus Deferrivibrio; species Deferrivibrio metallireducens. The sequence goes on from CP063375.1 coordinate 1,457,853, forward strand.
ATATCTTTACTAAAAAACTATTGGAATTTTTGACCTGACTCGAAGGGATTACGACTTCATAATCATCTGCAAACCCCATTATATTTATTATTATATTGGAATTTTTGACCTGACTCGAAGGGATTACGACGTCAATAGCTTTTTTTATAAACAACGATATGACGCATAATTGGAATTTTTGACCTGACTCGAAGGGATTACGACTATATAACTACTCCCTTATTGTTAGGGATAGAACTTTTTATTGGAATTTTTGACCTGACTCGAAGGGATTACGACCTGTCAACCAGTTACCGTCCGTCTTTTTGCCCGTAGCATTGGAATTTTTGACCTGACTCGAAGGGATTACGACAATAAAGATAAAAAAAGAGGGCTTTTTAGCCCTCTAATTAAAGGTGATGGGAGTTATTTTACGGTATTAAAGCAATTTTCCTACAGGTAGATTTGCTTATAATCGATGAAGTAGGATTTAAGAAGATACCTTTGAACTATGTAGATGAATTCTTTGAGATTATAAGACAAAGATATGAAACAAATTCAGTAATTGTAACAACAAATAGACCATTTGAGGAATGGGGAAATATATTTGGAGATGTGGTACTTGCTTCTGCAATAATTGACAGACTTATCTATCATTCCCATATTTTTAAAATAACAGGTAAAAGCTACAGAATAAAAAGTTTACAAAAAGTAAAAGAAACATAAACACCACTGGGGGATTTTAAGGGCCATAAGGTGGGGATTTTTAATTGACTTTGACAACATTTAAATTCAATCTTAGAACTTAGAACTTAGAACTTAGAACTTAGAACATATGACTTTAAACTCACAGTAAAAGGACTTTTTAAAATATAGAGAGGTGTTTTATGGGCAATAATAAAAAAGATAATCAGAAAGAAACAAATGATTTTAGAGAAATTGATGAAAATTTTATTTCGGATGTAATTGATGATGCAATGGAAAATTATTCAGAATATGATAAGATTGGAGTTGAACTTTCATTAATGGGAATGTTTTGGCCTGGTGATTACAGATACTCAACCATGCCTGAAGATTATTCGGGATCTAAATTTAAAGACTATCTTTCTTGGCTTGCAGATTATTTGTATTATTTGGATGCCACACCAAGTGAGGAACAAAAAGGACTTTGTGCTCATGTAGAAAGGATGACGCCGGAAGGAGGTGTATACTTTTTAGGGTATAATTTTGGTACATTTTTTTCAATTACTGATATTATAGATCTGGCAATAGAAGAAGGTATGACACTTGAAGAATTTTTGTCAACGGATAACTATATTAATTCGTTGGAAGATGAAAAAGAGCGAGAAAATGAAATAGAGTTTACTAAAGAAATATTTAATATAGCTAAATATAATTATGAAAACAAATTAACATATTGTCCTGATTATGATTTACTCGACTTACCTGCACGAGTGCCTTTATCTATTGTGTTGAAAAAAGAGCCTGATAAAGGAAAGAGAGTCAGGTTGCTTGAAATTTATTATGATATTGCCGGAGATATGTTATCAAAATGATTAACTACCAAAACTTTGCCAATATATCTCTCATAATTTTTATTTGTAAGCACATAAATGTTAGTTTAAATTTACAATAAGCAGATATATTGAAAATGCAAAATAATATTGACATATATTTGAGTAAAATATTTTGGCATAAAAGGTAAAAAAGTGGAAAAACGTATACAATTTTCTGAAAGATAATATTTATAAATCCTTTTGGTATTTTACAATTTATAAGCAATGAATTTTTATATAGAAATTACTGGTCTGAGAAGGGGACACCTTCATTTTTAATCAAACTTATAATAGAAAAAAATATGCCAAGAAATATTTAAATTAATGCGAACAATTCTATCTTATCGGCATCGAATTTAGCACTGAAAAAAAAGAATGTGGTAAAATTTGAGTGGGAGAAGCTTTAGGTTAGTCATATTTTATAATTTATAGTTAATTGCAACACTACCGAGAAGTCTAAGACAATATTTGGTAACACGAAATTGTGAGCAGTCTCCAGTCTCTTATATAATCTCAAAAATTTTATCTGTGTTAATAAAGCTATTTCCAACATTTTGTATGTTATCCCTGCAATGCTTACATAAAAAATAGTATCTTATTGAGTCTGTATTCATATCTATGAGCTTATCAAGTTTTTCTTTTAACTTTACATATTCTGCATCAGTAATATTGCACTCAAATACACTTTTTTGGACTCTGATACCATAATTTTTTAATTCCTTATCTACTCGATATCTTATTCTGTCATCTGAAATATCATAAGAAATTACGTAATATTTTTTCATTTAAAATCTGTACCCTATATATTCTGAATCTTCGATGATTGCTTTGGCAAAGAGATATGTCTGATATCTTACAATATCTTTTAACAACATTTTTTTCTTTTTAGGCTCATACCAAAAGTAGCTGTTAAATCTTTTTTCTATTAAGCCGATATATTTTTTCCTCCCATAAATTGATAATGATACAGGTAATTCTTCATTTTCTTCATCAATAATAAAGTCACTTCTGGAAATAATGTTTTTATTTAACATGCTAATAACCAAATAATCTATTACGACCGGCCTGAATTCTTCCATTAAATCCAATACCATCGAAGGTCTACCATATTCTTCAGAATGATAACTGCCATAGTAAGGGTCTAATCCTACGGTATTCACTGCTGTCCTTACCAGATTGAGCAATATGGTATAACCAAAGCTTAATAATGCATTAAATTCATTCTTGGGAGGTCTTCTTGTCCGTTTTTCAAATTTAATTGCTCCTTTAACTAAATAGTCGAAAGCTGAAAAATAAATATTGGCGATGCTACCTTCATATCCTAAAAGAGTTTGTAACTCATTTATTAAAGGTATCTCTTTTCTCATAGTTACCAATTTGTTTAAAATATGACTTACCTCTGCTGACTTGTGGTAATAGTTTAACTTTCTCAATGTACTGATACTATTTTCTAACTTTGCCGATACAATTGCTCTTGCAAATTTTATTTTATGCTTTGTAATAGAAAGTTTTTGTATTTGAAGCCTTCTTAGGATAATATTTTTCCCTAATTCGGGGACTAATCTTCCCAAGTATTGACCTGAGTATGTTGTAAAGACAACATCTATCTTATTTTTCAATAAATGCTTTATCGCTTGAGTGCTGATGGAAATATTACCCATAATTATTATTTGGTCTGTATCTTTTGTCAAAAAAATACCAATAGTGTTAAATCCTTTCTTTACAATAATTCTGTCACCTGAAATAGAGATATAAGAACCTTGTTCGGTCAAATATACTATCATACATCCAGTTTGTATGAAATTTTTCCATTTTCATCTGCTACTCTTCTAAAGTTGCCTACTGCAGTTTTAAAAACATCAACCCCCGATGTCTTGAACATCACTTCAAATTTGTCTTCGTATTCTTGTTTTAAAGCATTAAGCTCAAAGATTTGCTTTTTTAATTTTAGATAATTATCAAGGATATCCTGGAAATTTAATGATTGAATGTCGAGACGGCTCGGCAGTTTTGCATCTATTTCAAATGTATGTAAATGCAAGGTGGGGTTTGGGTATAGACCTTCGATATTATTAAATTGACAATTGCAATTGACTGTTGATGTTATTTCAGGGACTTTTGACCTTATTTTTGCACAGCTTATAGGATTACCTTTAAGTCTTGATTTTAAAAATTTATCAGGCGAAATGTTAAAACATTTTGAATAAATATAGTTTACTGCGTCCACACCTGACTCAAGATGACCGATACTATGGGCAACAATAATCATTTCATCATATGTCAGTTCATTCTTTTTGAGAGCATTCTGATATATTTCCTTTAAAACAGGGCATTTAAATATTAGATATTGAAACTCTTTATCGGCATCTATATTGTATGGCTCAACAATATTTTTGAATGAAACGGTTCCCTTAGGTAAAGCTTGAGGTTTGTCAGAATATCTTTCATAAATGTCTGAAATTCTATAATAATTTAAATATTCTAATAACTTTTGCTCTGAAGCTCTTTCAATCTTTTTAAGGTATTCATCTATATTTTTTATCTCACTGTTTTTCTTATCTACAAAGAAGCTTCTTTTCCCATTTGCCAGGTGTATACCAAGTGGGAGTTTTACAAGATTACCTGTTCCATCATGTTTTACAAAGTTTTGTTTGGGGAAAATTTCAACAGATATTTCAGGAATTATCTCTTTGATATTTATTTTTACACTTTCAGCAAACTTTTTTGCTATTCTTGCTGGAACAGGCTTGTCAAGGAATACCCAGACGTGCCTCCCCTTGTAACCGCTATTTTCTATTATTGGGCTAATGTTAAATTTTTCACACTCCTTGCATATGGCTACGGCAATTTTTTGGCATAAAAAATCATATTCTTTAAATTTTTCGTCATTAGACAATACATTTTTTAAAATATGTTTTGCTATGTCTACATCAAAACAAATCCAATTAACTGTGCTGTCAAGACGATGTTGGTAAATTCCAATAGTCATATTACCGTTTAAGTGATTTTTTATTGTAGATTCATTTAGAGGCTCTCTTACAGGAATGTATCCTGTGTGCCCTTCATTGTTTTTCCATTGTCTGGCATATACGCCTTCTCTGCCACTGAATAGAGAAAATAGAAGTGAAACTGTGGTTGAAGTAAACTCAGCTTTAATTATTTCATTATTGTTATTGTTTTCAAAAATATTCTTAAAATAGTTATCTTTTGTTAAAGTGAATGCCTTATGAGCTATTTTCTCTGCTAATTCACCTTTATCGACTTCCAATAAAATTCCAATAAGATGCTTGTAGTAAGTTGGGTTAAACTTATCTATCTCTATAAGCTCTTTTAACACTTTTATTGCTCTCGTAGGATTAGAGTCATTTAGATAATATTCTAACAATTTTTCATATATAGGTTTTTTATCTTTAGCCATACCTAAAGCAATATTTAAGTGCTTTATCATATTTGATATATCACCGTTTTTTTCATGCTTTTCAGCAAGCTCTAAATGCTCTTTAAATTCAGTATTCTTGATATCATTCATAAAAACCTCCTTATTAAAAGAACATTTTTTGTGGCAATTTTCTGACAAATTTAATATAAATTGATATGCAGTTAGGAAAACTTGTTAATTTTAAAAATATTTCGAGGGAACACTTTTTAAAAAAAGGTGATTTTGTTTTAATTAATGTCTGTGTTTGGAAAGAAATATCAGGTGAGTTTTTAGCTAACGATTCCGCTTTACTTATTAACAATAAGAATAAAAGAAGGCCATTAGTAATACTGGAAGTAAAGGGAGATAGTGCGTATTATATTGCATTATCAACTGATAAAAAAGTAGATAGAAAAATTAACTTAGTTTTTGATTTAAGCAAGTGCAAGATTAATGAAAGATGCGAAGACTTTAAGTTTAAGAAAAAAGCGTATATTTTTACAAAGGAAAAAACTGTTAGAAGAAAAAAGAACACATCTGCTGTAAAAATTAAACTTACAGCTGATTTACACAAAATATTTTACCTCATTGATGATGAGGAAACTCAAAAAAGAATATTAAGACTCTGTGGTAAAGAAATTAAGACTTGCTACGATGTATTTACCTTTTGTTCAAACTGTGACAAAACATATATGGAAGAGATTAGTATAAGGGTTAATAATGGATAGTATTTTAAATTTCTTAAAATATCCTGAACAAAATAATGAGGAAGGGTATAACAAACTTTATGGATTTTTTTGTAAAGTAGCTTCAAAATTTGAGATTCAAGATACTTTGGATGAATATCATACTTTTTTATCTAAAAAAATTTTTAGCAATAATGCGTTAAAAAGATTTCTCGATAAAAATGAAAAAGAACAAGTGGTTTATGGTTACATTAAAAGAATGATTAATAACTATTTCTATAATGAGTATCGTAACGACTTAGCAACTATACCTATAGATAACCCTATTTCTGAAGATGGCGAGCTTACAATAGGGGATACTATAAAAGATGAATTTTTGGCAGATGAAATTATTTTTGAAGCTTTTAGTTTGCTAAATTTAATTGATAATGGTTTTTCTGAAAAAAAGAAGAAAATACTATGTCAGTATTTGTATGCAGGTGAGTATATTTTTATTAACGATATGAAGCAAGATGCTTTTTACAAATCTGTAGAAAGGCTCAAAAAAGAGCTGACAGAGATATGTATTTCAAATAAATTTTCAGAAGAGGCTGTTACTTTTTTTATTCAAAATATTTATTTGTCAGAAATATGTGAAAAATATCGTCTAATAGGTAGAGGTCAAAATGAGTAAAAGGTTAGAGGAGCTATACACAAAATACTTAGCCATAAAAAAATTATCAAATGATGATTTTGTTGAAAAGAAGGGTGATTATAAAATGTTTTTAGAAAATTTAGAAAATATTAAATTTAATGAATCAGATACAGTTCAGCCTGAGTATGAAATAGGCGAGTTGTTCTTGGTGGACGACTTTTTATTCTTGCTTGTAGGCGAAGTAGATGATTTTTATACAGGCTATAAAGTATCTGAGTGGGTAGATTTCGCTACCCATAAAGATTTTATTTTTGAGTATGAAGGGGATAAATACTTTGCAATATTGGAGCATGAATTGTATATCCCTAAAAATAAGGTTGTGCATTATATCGGCACAATTTCGGATAAATATATTGACGTACTTTATGAACACGAAAGCACCGGAGAGCCAATCCCTGACAGTTACACAGGGCTGACTATCCCTTATGACGACGAATATGTGCAAATTAAATTTAGACAAAAAGAAATGAAAGAAGTGAGACATTACATAGCTAATCAATTTTTAATCTTTGAGGAAGAATCAAATATATTGGACTTAAAAAGTTTTAAACAAAAATTTGTGGATAAGCTTAAAAAATTAAATTATCCAAAAGCGGCGTCTTCGGCCACATCTACAGCTCAAGGTGAAAATTTTATTTTAAAATATGATAAGGCAAAAGGTATCTTAACAATCTTATTACCTATTGAAAGTAAAGATGTTGGCATTATAAAAGTAATTATTGAAGATGATGAATTTTTATGTAAGGTTGAAGAAGATGTCATCAGTTTTGACATTCTTGATGATTTTATAAATATTGACTATTTAGTGGGTAGAATCAAGATAATCCTTTTAAATGACTAAGCTGGCAAAATATATTACTGATAGTGAAAAATATGATATTTTATTAAGTGCTATCAATGATGGAAATTTCTTACCCGGCAGCGAGTTAAAAGATTATTATAACATCTTTGTTGATAGTAATTTTACTGAAAAAGAAGAATTAAAATCTGCTTTATTTTTTGCAATAAAAAGGTATGAAAAGTTTCAGGATTTTTCTTTACTTTCCTCTTTACTTAATATTAGTGAAAATTCGTTAACCAATCTATTTAAATCAAATTATAAAAAAGCGACATTTCCTATTTCAGATAACACTGAAGCGGAATTAGTAAACTTGTATTTGATAGAAGTTGAAGATGAAATACCTGTAAGCTTCCCAAATACGGAAGCTTTAAGATTAAATAGTATTCAAAATATAAAGAAAACTTTAAACAAAAACTTTTTTGTATTCTTTGATAAATGTTTTAGTGGCAGATCATTTGGACTTGCTGTCGCATCTTGTTTTTATGTCTCTGATGAAATAAGAGAAAGGTTTATTTTTACAGGTGAAGTAAGGGCTGATGGCGGAGTATATGATGTTGATGGGTTAGAGTTAAAATTTAAAGTAGCACATCAAAATAATAAATATTTGGTGAGTAGCAGATATATTTCTCATATTTCTGAACTGAAGCATATTAATAGTAACGAGCTTAATGTACCATTTGTACAGCTTTTTGGCAAAAGTAAGAGTGAGCTTGATAAAAACTTTAAAAAATTAAAAGGGTATACTCCTGAGAGTGCTGTTTTACTTAATATTTTTGGGTTTAGCCAAGAGGATTTATCTGTTTTTACCGAAGATTATTTAAATAATGAAATTAATGATTATGCAAAATATTTGAATGAGTTTTACGATAAGGTAAAAAAGCTTTACGATACTAATATAGGTATAAATCTTCATATTATGGGTAGTCTTTCTTCGTTTGCATTTTTAATGGGGCTTGTTTTAGGTGCAAAGAAAAAATTTGCAATTTATCATTATCAGGATGGAGAAATTTACAAAGTATATGATTTTATTAATCAAAGTGCGAGAAAACTTAAAGGTAAAAAAAATAATTTTTCACATATTCAATACAAAACTAAAGTTATTAACGCAAACTCTACTGATTTGTTAGTTTCAATATATTTGGCAAGTCACAGTCCTAAAAGTGATGCATCCAAATTTGCTTCTCAAACTTTAAAATGTAATATTGTTGAGATTGAGCTAAAAAATCATCAAGGCAATTTGCCCATAGATAATCAAGAATTGTGGATAGAAATTGTTAGAGAGATTTATAGTGCTTTAGATAATTTTTTCGAAGAGTTAGGCAACAATGTAGAGAGATACCATATTATTCTTAGCACTCCTGTCCCTATTGCTATTGCTTTGGGAATGGCTATAGGTGATTATAAAAAGGTATCAGTTTATAATTTTGATAAGAAAATCATTGGCTATAAAAAAGTTTTTGATTCAGATTTTGCTGAAGGTACTTTTTTAAATAGCTTTTAAAGGGAGGTTGCCCCCCCCGTTAAAATTTAAATCCAGCTTCTATATTAGTTTTATACCCCCCTAATTGAAGAGTTTCTGAAGTATATTCAATTTCTTGATTGTTCGTAAAAATTTTAAAGTTTCCTCCAATATAAAAATTGTTTGTAATATCAAATAATAAGCCCGCTTGTATGACTACTCCAAGAGCAGTTCCTGTATCGCTATAGACCTCATCCCCATCAAGTGATATTTTTATTTCATTAACATAAGAACCAAAACCCAACCCTACATAAGGAGTAAATTTTTGATAGGTATTTTGTAAAATAACAGATGTTTCAAAAGCTGTAGTATTTATTTCATCTTTGGCATCATATCCATAAATAGAGTAATTATATTCAGTATTATGCCCTGAAATTTCGAATCTTAATCCAAGAAAATCAGAAAACTTTCTTTGGTAATAAATACCAAAATTAGTGCCGGTATCATATTCTGATATATCACCGGCAGGGTTAAAGATTCCTAAATTGGCTCCAATATAGTTTTTTTTCAAATCGGCGCCAGATGCTGCAATAACCATTAGAAAAAGGATTAGTGTAACTAAATTCAGTTTTTTCATATTACCTCCAATTTAAATTTATTAGCTTTGCGCAAAGCATACAACAAAAAACAATAAAATTTTTAATTTCTGACATTTTTTTTTAACTTTATTTGAAATTTCAAAAAAACATGATAAAATTTATACGTGCGGGGGTAGTATGGGTATGATAATTAATTATGATTCTTTTAACTTTCTTCTAAAACTTGAAAAAAATATTTTTACAAGTACTTATCCGGCTTTTGTTTTAAGGTCTATCTTAGGTAAAGAATTAAAAAGATTTGCTTGTATTTTGAGGCATAAGAAATGTGAAGAGTGCCCATTAAAGTTTCAGTGTGCATATTCTTATATTTTTGAAACACCGATTAAAAAAGATACAGAATTTTTAGTAGGAAGAGATAAAGCTTCTCATCCTTTTACATTGTATTCAAATATAGATGAAAATCAGCACACTGATAAAATAGATTTTACTATTTCATTATTTGGTAAGGGTATAGAATATTTTCCATACATATTTTTTGGATTTTTAAAAGGTGGAGAAAACGGTATATATAGAGAAAGAACAAAATATACTATTGAAAAAGTTACTTGTGGTGATTTTTTAGTAAATGATGGCACTAATGATTCGATTGAATTATCTGAACCTAAAACATTTCAGTTAGATGAAGATAAAACAACTCTTATTGAAAAATCTTACAGTATAAAATTTATTACTCCGGTTAGATTAAAGGTTGCTGGCAACTACACGGCCAATATCTCATACTCAGATATAATTTTTTCTGCATTTAGAAGGTTAGAAGTACTTGGTAATATGTATGGCAAGATTAGTCCAGAGTTAAAAAATATAAATTCATTGTCAGAAAAAGAAGAGAAGAAGTGTCTAAGGTGGAAAGAGTATAACAGATATTCCGCCAGACAAAAATCAGCAATGAAGCTTGGTGGAGCTGTTGGAGTGATAGACGTCAAAGGAAAGTTTACTCCTTTTGAAATATCACTTTTGGAATTTGCGTCTATATTTGGACTTGGCAAAAACACAGGCTTTGGTTTTGGAAAAGTAGAAGTGGAGGAAGTTTGATGGGTAGGAAGGTGCTTGTATCACTGGTAAGTGCACAGACTGTTCCAAATATACTATTTATTGATGAGTTTAGAAAAAAATATAACTTTAATTACTATATCTTTGTTACTACTGATAAAATGGAAAAAGAGCTTAGAAGTAATGCCATCATTGATACTTGTAATTTGGATATAAACAATTGTGAAAAACTCGTTGTTAGTGAAGATTATTTTAAAGATGTTATAGATAAATTGAAAAAAATATATAATGAGAGCGATGAATATTTTTTTAATTTGACAGGTGGTACCAAAATAATGTCTTTGGGTTTGTATGAGTTTGCCAAAGAAATAAAGCAAACTGATAACCTATTTTACATCCCTAATGGGAAGAATTTTGTAGCAAATATTACATCCGATAGCATTCAAGAGATAAATTATCGACTAAACATTAAAGAGTATTTTTCTTCTTATAATGTAAATATTAAAAACTTAGATAAGCTATCTGGTGCATTAGATTGTGCAAAAAAGCGAGAAAAATACACTTATATTCTTTGGGAATACTTTAATGAAAATGTGGTCTCCTTTAGGCAAACATCTGAAGAGATTAGAAAATACTGGAATTCAGATGAAGTTAAAAACAACGAAAAGAAAATTGATATTAATAGACTTATAGACATAGGCAAAGATTTTTTTGAAATACTAAATTTAGACATTGGTGGCGAATCAAAAAAACATATAAAATATTGGATAAAATACTTAACAGGTGGATGGTTTGAAGAGTTAATCTATTTTGAAGCAAAAAAGTTTTTAAATCTTGGTGACGAATATATTAATTTAGGAATCGAAATAGACAAGGGAGGAGATAATGAACTAGATGTTGTTTTAGCTTTTGAAAATAAGCTTTATTATATAGAGTGTAAAACCGGGCTTGGGCAAAAAGAATCCGAAGTATTAAAGGAAACATTTTACAAGCTTTCACATTTGAGAAGTCAGGAGGCTTTTGGGCTTGGAATGAACAATATTTTGATATCATTGGATGAAGAAGTTTTGTATGATAAAAATGGTATGTTAAAGGATAAGTATAAGTTAGCAAGAGATTATTATAAATTAAAATTTTATGGACTTAGAGATTTCAGAGAGAAAGGTTTAAATGGTATTTTAAAAGAAATATTTAATAAGGGGGCATAGATGGAAAACTTACAATTGGAGAGTTCGCTTATCGGAGTTGCCGCTTTTTTACATGACATTGGCAAAGTATACCAAAGAACGGGCAATAAATTACCAGATAAATATTCTAGGAATTCATATGAGAGGCAGCTTATTTTAAATAGAGATTCTCATCTACATGCGCTATATACGGCAGCATTTTTTGATGATTTTATTGAAGAAACTACAATTTACCATTTGTGGAAAAAATCTTTTCCTGGTGTATCTATGCAAAAAGCTTCTTCTGGTCATCACAACCCTGATGATTATTTGACTAAAATTATTGCAAATGCTGATCAGATAGCTTCAGGTTTTGATAGGGAGAGATATGAAGAAAGGCAACAAAAAGGGAAAAAAGATTATCGAAAAGTACACTTAGCACCGCTATTAAAGCATATAACTTTACAAAGTGAGAGCTATAATGCTGACTATCGATATAAATTAGAATCTTTGTCAACAAGCTCTATTTTTCCAGTTCCCAAAGAAGAAGTAACTAATATAAATGCTGAAGATAATTACAGAAAGTTGATAGAAAAATTTGAAAAAGATTATAAAAAAATTTCCAACAGCTACTCAATCAAAAATTATATAAATGGTCTACAGTCAATTTTTGAAAAGCACTTTTCATTTGTGCCTTCATCTACTTGGGATGAATATGATGAAATATCATTATACGACCATTCAAAGACAACAGCAGCTTTTGCTTCAGCAACATATAACTATATGGTAGAAAAAGACATTGAAGATGCAAAAAATCTTAAACACGATGAAGAGAGGTTTCTACTCATCAGAGGTGAATTTTTTGGAATACAAAAATTTATTTTTGGAAGCACATCTGAGTCGAATAAAAACCCTGCCAAAGTATTAAGAGGTAAATCTTTTTATGTGACAATGTTGTCAGAAATTGCTGGTCAATATTGTTTAAATGTATTGAATCTACCTACTTTTAATCTTTTACTAAATGCTGCTGGGATGTTTGTGATATTGGCCCCAAATACAGATAAAAGTAAGCAAGAAATTTCCAGGTTGAAAAAAGAAATTAATGATTGGTTGTATAACAGTTTTTTTGGAGAAGTTTCATTTGGAATAGCTACTACTACGGCTACATCGGATGATTTTTCCGAAAAGAGATTTGAAAAATTATGGTTAGAGTTACTGACTGAACTTGAAAAAGAAAAGTATTCAAAGTTTGATTTGCCATCTAAGCCTGCTGTTTTTGAAAATTACTATAAATGTTTTGATGATGGTACATTATGCAAAACATGTGGTAAAAACGTTGCTATTGAAGATGAATGTGAATTTTGTTTAGATTTTAAAGAAATCGGTAAACAGCTTGTTAATAACAGGTTTATTTATCTAATGAGCAAGAGTAAAGGCAAGATATTTAATAAATTCGATTTAATGTTTTCTGATAAATTTGAAGATAAAGAAGGGATAGAAAAAATTATAGATCTTAGTCCCAATAAAGAATTTTTAGGTGCTTATGTGACATATATAAATAATTATGTTCCTAAAAAGGGGGGTGAGCCTAAATCTTTTGAAGATATGGTTTCAGTAGAGGGTAAAAGTGAAAAAAAACCATTAGGGGTAATTAAAGCAGATGTTGATAATTTAGGTGCTATTTTTGCTGTTGGTTTAGAGCCTCATAAGCATGAAGCTGAAATGAATTACCGATTAACGTTTTCAAGGTTGTCTGCTTTATCAAGAATGATGAATATGTTTTTTTCATATTATCTTCCAAAAGTTTGTGAAAAGGAATTCCCTGAGATATACACAGTATTTGCTGGTGGGGATGATTTATTTTTAATAGGTCCTTATGACCAAATTATTGAGCTTTATTTTATTATTAACAAGGATTTTAAAAGATATACAGGATATAATAATGAAATAACATTGTCCGCAGGTATATCAATATTTAAGCATAGCACACCGGTTGCATATATGGCTGAAGTAACCGAAGATAAGTTAATGTTAGCTAAGAGTAAATCCGGAAATATGTTTGATAAAGGTTATATGACACTGTTTAATGCCACAGCCAAGCCGGAAGATTTTGAGCACTTATCTGATAAATTTGATGAAATATTTGGTGGAGGATTTAGTGGAATTGATAAAAGTTCAAGCAGCTCTTTCTGGTATAAAATATTAAGTTTACTTGATATGAGGATCAAATTGAATGAATCAAATAAGCAAAATCTACATAACATAATGTGGCTACCGCGATTAAAATATCTTCTTGCAAGAACAATTAAAGATAACTCACTAAGAGAAAAATGTGCAGAATTTTTACATAATGCCATAAGCGAAAAGCCGGAATTGTTTAGGGCAATAATTACAAAAAATATATATTATCAAAGGTATGGAGGTTAATATGGAAGATTTAAAAAAATTTATGATTAAAAATAACAATATTGGGGAGTTGATACGAAATGAAGCTGAAGAATTTGCAAAAAAATTGTCAAATGATTTCTTAATTGTAACTAGAAGAGGTAGACCTGAAAATGAGAAAAAAGTAAATAGTACCTCTCAGATGAGAAGTTTTTATGACAGCTTGTTTTCATACTATAACAAGATAGTAAATAGCAATGATAAAGAATCAACTTTTAAAACATTGCTACCTTCAATATATCTTGTTGCATCAAGGGTGGCTTATGCTAATGGAAAAAAGAATGCTGGTAATATTTTTACTGAATTTATGGTTAAAAATATATCATCTATTGAAACATTAGAAGATTTTGACTCTTTTTTAAAGTTTTTTGAAGCAATACTTGGTTATTATAAATTTCTTAACCCAAATATTAATTAGGAGGACAGTATGAACATTAAAAATATTACAGGAAAAATAATATTAGAGAGTGGGTTACACATTGGTGCGGGAGACTCAGAAATGCATATTGGAGGAGTTGATAATCCAGTTATTAAGGATGCAATATCAGGCAGACCATATATCCCAGGTAGTAGTATTAAAGGAAAAATAAGAAGTTTGTTAGAATACTACATGAATATACATATGAAGTATAATACCAAGGGCCAACCTTTACAAGCAAAACACTTAGAAGATGAAAGTAAAAAAATTGAAGAAAATGATAAAGATATTATAAAATTATTTGGTACTAGTGGTAGTGATTCTAACAAGCATGAGTTTGGTATTACTAGGACTATTTTCAGTGATGCACATATCAATGAAGCTTCGGTGAAGTCTTTAGAGCTTAAAACTGGCCAACTAACTGAAATAAAGGCTGAAACTGCAATTGATAGAGTAAAAGGTACTGCTTTAAATGGAAGTCTAAGGTTTATAGAAAGAGTGCCTCGAGGAGCAGAATTTAATTTTTCTGTATCTTTAAAGACGTTTCCTAATGATGATTTCGACTCGTTAAAAAGTACACTTCTAAAAGGGTTCAAGCTATTGACTTTAGATGCTCTTGGAGGGTCAGGTAGCCGTGGATATGGTAGAGTATCTATTAAATTTGATGATGAAAATTTACAAAAAGAGTTTGAAGATACTAAACTTTAAATAATGAGGTTGATATGAAATATTATAAAGCTAAAATAAAGCCGACTTCACCTTTCGGCACAAATCCTATGTCCGATACGATTTTTGGACAATTAGTATGGACTTTGTCTGATATGGGTGAAGATTTATCTAAATTGCTGGCTGATTACGACACCTCACCTTTTTTGGTAGTATCTGACTTTTTACCTTTTAATATGGGAAATGTGCCTAAAATTCCCACTATATACAAGGTAGAAGGTGCTAAAAATGACAAAATAAATAAAATTTTGGAACGTAAAAAAATTAAGGCAAAAAATTATATTAGCATAGAAACTCTATATAGTACTGCCAGTTTAAATAAGAATAAAATTGTTGAACTTGCTCAAGCATTAGTCAAATTTAATAAATCTGCTGAAATTATCAGATGTTCAATAAATAGAAAAACCGGCACTACTGGGGATGGTTTTGACCCTTATCCTGTTTATGATACTTTTTTTACCGATAATGCTGAATTTACATTTTATTTTTATATTGCTGATGAGAGTAATTTTGGAATGATTCAGGAAGCTTTAGAATTAATCGGTAAAACCGGATTTGGCAGGGATGCTTCTCTTGGTAGAGGACAATTTGAAGTTTTAGAATTTGACGAAATAGAGTTTAGCCCTGAAAATAAAAACGCTATATATACCCTTGGTAATGTTGCATTAGAAGGGTTATCTGTTGAAAGAGCATATTATGAGCCTTTTACTCGCTTTGGACGTCATGGAAATATTAGAGCTGTAATGGGTAATCCTTTTAAAAATCCTTTAGTGATGGCTTTACAAGGTGCTTTACTTTTTGGGGATAATAATATCTTTTCTAAACCTTATATTGGCAAATCTATTAGAAAATTATCATATTATGGCGATACTGTTCAGCAGGGTTATTCTCTTTATATCCCAATAAATGTGGAGGTGCAACCATGAGTGTAATGAAACAATTTAAAATATCTGCATATTTGGCATCTCCAATCCATATTGGCACCGGTGATACGTTAGATCCATTTTCATATGTTATTAAAGATAAAAAGTTATATAGATTTGATACATCAGCGTATATTTCAAAGTTAGAAAGTAATAAAATTAATCAAATTACTCAAATTTTGAAAAAACCTTCTTTGTCTTCTACCTTAGAAGCTCGTAAATTTATCTATGATAATTTTGAATATGAAAAAATGAAGGATATAATTTTTGAGGAGCAAGATTTAAATAAAGGGTCGTTTGGTGCAAGCTATGAAAAAAATTTATCTTCTTTAGCTAATAATGACCCAAGAAATAAAGCTATGAATCAGCTTGAAATTGAAGCAATTTATAGCTCTGGAGGAGTTCCCATTATACCCGGTTCATCTATAAAAGGTTCTATAAGGACAGCTATTATTAATAAAATTATTGAAGATGAGGGTATACATTATAATCCTAAGGAAATTAATGCGTATAAAAATTTGATGAAAAATATGAATTTTTCTTTTACTGATGATATTTTTAAATGTTTAAAAATATCCGATTTTTCACCTACTAAAAAAGAGGTTAGAAAGACAGTTGGATATTTCCTCAACTTTCCTAAAAACTCTTTAGATAAAGAAATAGGTGATACTACGATGTCTGTAGCTGCTGAAGTCATAATGCCATTTCAGTTATTTATAGGGGAGATTTCTGTGAGTGCAGTTCCTGAACATACATACAAGAGTCAGTTTAAAAAAATATTAGCTGACAAAACAGAGCTATTTAAATGCCTTAATAGACACTATCTCGAATTATTTAAAAAAGACTACAAACTATTTGAAAGTAATGCTCCAAAAAATATGTTTGTAACTGTTGCTAAAGAACAATTTTTAGAAAAGTTAAGTAATAATGATTATGCTGTTATCAAAGTTGGTAAACATTCTGGTGCTGAAGGTGTGACTTTTAAAGAAAGAGCAATTACTATTAAAGGCAATAAAAAAAGACAGACTGTTTACGATGCTAAGGAACCTGGAACTGTTTGGTATTTCTCAAGATATAATTCTAAAGATTTAAAACAGCTGTCTCAAAAAGAAAAAGAGATATTTCCTTTGGGGTGGATGGTATTGATATAATGCAACAAAGTATACTAATTACTACACTTGGTCACTCGTGGCAGTTAATTCCAGAACTCATTGGGTTTACTAACCCAAATAATTTTGGTTTTTATTACGAGCATCCTGATGCAGAAAAAATTAATGTATTAAGGCGTTTAAACAGTATAAAGCCAATTAATGAAGTATGGGTTATTTCAACTGATAATAAAGTAGCACTTGATTCTATTAAAATATCAAGAGACTGGCTAAATAGCCAGACTCTTGATATCACCTTAAGAGCTTTTGTCCTTAAAGGTGTTTCCGATTTGATCAGTGTTGAACATTGTAGGCAAATGGGTAATTTGATTTACTCTGTAGTTTTAGCTGGGAAAAAATATTCGAGGGATGGTCAGCTTATTTTATCTTTAAGTGGTGGCCGTAAAACTATGAGTGCAGATATGCAGGAAGCCGGAAATATTTTTGGTTTTGATGCTATGATTCACATAATAGATGATGGCAATACTCCCCAAGATTTTAAAAACTCTATCGACATAAATACCAAATATTGCAAACATTTTATGCCAATTGTTGCTTTTGGTAAAAAAGAAGCCAGTAAAATTGTTTATTTAGAACCAAATATATTTAATGTTAAACAATATGAGATAGATATTGATTATACACAATATTTAAATCCTGATACAAGTCTTTATGAAGAAATTGAGGAAAGGCGTAAAAAATCAAGAAATATAGCTTTTAATTTTTATCAAAAAATCTATCAAAGCGAGCCATCGTCAAATTTTTATTCTCTTTACTTTTTAGAGCCTGATAAAATCAAGGTTTTAAAAGATAAAAAAATAGATAAATTTGACTATAGGTTAATAAAAAGACTACCAAAAGCTGAACTACATTGTCACTTAGGGGGAATAGCTAACTCTGAGGAAATTATAGAAATAGCTTATGCGAACATACACAAAATAAAAACTTTAAGAAAAGAAAATGAAGAATATAATAATTGGTTAAATCTGGTTAAAGAATATATAGTAAGTGGCAATTTATCGACACTTGAGGATTGGGTTAAAAATTGTAAACAAAAATTATTTAGGCCTTTTGATACCATTCCAGAACCATATAATCTGGCTGGCTTTCTTGTACAATTTCAAGGTTATGAAGATATTTTGGATAAGCTTATATATGGTAAATATTTACAAAGTGAAAAATTTGCAAATATTGGAATAGAGGAATATTCAAGTTTGGGAGATTTACAGGGCTCAGGCCTATTACAAACTAAGGAATCGCTGATAGCTGCTTGTAATATCTTAAAAAGAAAGGCAAAAGAACATAATGTAAAATATCTTGAACTGCGATGCTCACCAAATAATTACACTAAATGTGATTTAAGTGTTAGTGATGTAGTAAATACTCTCATTGAAAACTTAAAATCAGAAGATACGATATTTAAACTTATTTTTATTGCAACAAGACATAAAAAAATGAGTGAAATCTATCAAATTTTAGAGTTTGTTTTAGAAAATATTGATAATAAAAACAATGATTTTGCTGAAATGTTTGTTGGTTTTGATTTAGCCGGTAATGAAGAACTTAGAAAGCCGGTAGAGTTAAGAAATGCTTTTTTACCAATTTTAGAAAAATGTCTAAAAATTACTATACATGCAGGTGAAACTGCTGAAGCTGAAAGTATATGGGAAGCTATTTATCATTTAAGTGCCGATAGAATAGGGCATGGATTAAAATTATTAGAAAAAAAAGATTTGATAGAAAAAATAAAGGAAAGAAAAATATCTATAGAGTTGTGTCCTTCCAGTAATAAACAGATATTAGATTTTACTACAAAAGAGTATCCTCTAAATAAATATTTAAACGAAGGGCTTAGAGTCACAATCAATACTGACAATATTGGTATTTCAAGGACTGATTTCACTAATGAATACATAATTGCTTCAAATTTAATAAATAACAATTTAAATTTTTGGGAAGTTTTACAATTGATTAAAAATTCATTTATATCTGCTTTTTGTAAAGCCGATGTTAGAAAAGATTTAGTTTTACAAGCTGAAAGAGAAGTGTTGGAGATAATTAATGAAGAATTCTTTAAATGATATACTTGTTTTTAAGAGAAAAGATATAAAGAAAAAGTATTTAAAAGAAAAAACTGTAATTAATATAACAGAAAAACAACTTATTAAAGATTTTAAACCGGAGTCGATTAATTTTATTGAACGGGATAAATGCGAAAATAATGTAGAATATAAACAAATTATTCCCTATCTGCTTGTAACTTATCTTAACAAAATGGCGTGTTATCAGAGAAATGGCAGTGAGAATAGATTGCATGGAAAATATTCGGTAGGTATTGGTGGGCATGTAGAAAAACAGGATTATGTTTATCAGGCATTAATACCGACAATACATAATGCAATTTATAGAGAGCTTTCTGAAGAGTTTTTGGACTTTAATTTTTATGAGACAGAATTGGCTTTTTTAGGAGTTATTAATGAAGAGCTTACAGATGTAGGTCATACTCACATTGGATTTGTTTATTTATTAAATACAGCAAAACAGTTTGCTCCGGGTAAAGAATTAGATAATCTTGAGTGGTTAGACATTGCAGACATTTATGAAAAAGACTTAGAGCTTTGGAGTAAACTCGCACTGGAGCTAATGTTGTGACAAAACTTTTCTTAATCTTTAGCCATAAATTAACTGTTGAGCAGGTGAGGGATGCAAAAGAGAGTCTGGGGATTGATGAGTTTGTATCTCTTCCCGATAATTTACAAGCTATTTGGAGTCAGGTTTCACCATATAGTGAATTGCCGTTAACTGAGCTTAACAAGATTGTAGACTGGCTAAAATTTGAATCTAACAAAGGAGATTATATTTTAGTGCAGGGTGATTTTGGAGCTACTTTTTATGTCGTGGACTTTTGTTTAAAAAATAACTTAATACCTGTTTATTCCACAAGCAGAAGAATCTCAGTGGAAAAAAACGGCAATAATGGTAAAATAGTAAAAACTAATATTTTTGAACATGTAACCTTTAGAAGATATAAATATTTTGCGTTTTAGTTTGCAGTTTGAAAATTGAATAAGTGTCGAGTGATAAGTAAAACATGTTGAGAAAATTGTTTTATTTTGGTTGCAAAATTTCAAGTTGATTTTGAGTTTTTGTTGTTTTTAGCAGTTATTGTTAAGTATCAGTAAGTTATGTAAAAAGTTAGATTAATTGAACATGAATTTTTTAGTTCTTATTTATCAATAGGTTATGAAATAGGGTATCAGAATTTACAAAGTAGAAAAATTGATACCCCCCCTTCTTTAAATTTTGCTTTGCAAGTATCTGAAAATATGGTACTAAAAAGGGGTACTATTGGAATCATTGACCTGACTTGAAGGGATTACGACTTGACGGGTATTTAGCTTTCATAGCCTCTACACATCTTATTGGAATCATTGACCTGACTTGAAGGGATTACGACGCTTTATACGGACAAAACCCGCAAAGTGCAGACTTTTCATTGGAATCATTGACCTGACTTGAAGGGATTACGACTCTCATTTAAAGATTCAACAGTTTGCTTATCAGATTATTGGAATCATTGACCTGACTTGAAGGGATTACGACCATATCCAGCGTCCATTCAAGTTTCTGAACTTGCTTCATTGGAATCATTGACCTGACTTGAAGGGATTACGACAACCATACCTTCTTTTTCATTTGGAGTAATTGCTGTTATATTGGAATCATTGACCTGACTTGAAGGGATTACGACTTTAGTCCTTGAAAACTCATCTTCAACTTCAATAACATTATTGGAATCATTGACCTGACTTGAAGGGATTACGACCTTATCCCACGAATTTTGGACTTCTTTTTTAGGTTGGATTGGAATCATTGACCTGACTTGAAGGGATTACGACTTTATCCAACTCCTCATCTAATTTATCCCTAAACTCCATTGGAATCATTGACCTGACTTGAAGGGATTACGACTTTTTTGCATACCAATACCCCAGGGCTTGACTGCAGTAGATTGGAATCATTGACCTGACTTGAAGGGATTACGACTTTTATGTTTATCTTTTAGCGCTTCTATTAGCTCCGCATTGGAATCATTGACCTGACTTGAAGGGATTACGACAAGATGTCAGTAAAGAACTGCACATCAAGACAGTCATCATTGGAATCATTGACCTGACTCGAAGGGATTACGACTTAGCACTGTCAAGGCGGGTTGTAAAATAAACCCCGACGCCTTATTGGAATTTTTGACCTGACTCGAAGGGATTACGACCCTTTATTTCAGTTATAAAGGCTTTTAAAAATTTCTTCATATTGGAATTTTTGACCTGACTCGAAGGGATTACGACAATAAAGATAAAAAAAGAGGGCTTTTTGGCCCTCTAATTAGAGGTGATGGGAGCTATTTTACGGTATTAAGGCAATTCCTACAGGTAGATTTGCTTATAATTGATGAAGTGGGATTTAAGAAGATACCTTTGAACTATGTAGATGAATTCTTTGAGATTATAAGACAAAGATATGAAACAAATTCCGTAATTGTAACAACAAATAGACCATTTGAGGAATTGGGAAATATATTTGGAGATGTGGTACTTGCTTCTGCAATAATTGACAGACTTATCCATCATTCCCATATCTTTAAAATAACAGGTAAAAGCTACAGAATAAAAAGTTTACAAAAAGTAAAAGAAACATAAACACCACTGGGGAATTTTAAGGGCCATAAGGTGGGGATTTTTAATTGACTTTGACATTCGTCTTTTCTTCATTAACTTAGAACATAGAACTTATCACTTAGCACTTAACACTCGATTACAACTGTTTCCAGATTTGGTTATTTATCTTTTCTTGATTTTTGTTAACATTTAAATTCAAACTTAGAACTTAGAACTTAGAACTTAGAACTTAGAACTTATCACTTATCCCTTGCCTAAAGCCATAATTTACCTTATATTTACAAAAAGATTATGCTGTCATAAAGATTTCGGAGACAATTATGCAAAAGCTAAAAAAGCTTCCTATAGGGATACAGACTTTCAGTAAAATAATTGAAGGAGATTATATTTACGTTGACAAAACAAAAGAGGCCTTTGAATTAATCAAAAATTATTCATATGTTTTCTTATCCCGCCCTCGCAGATTTGGTAAATCTTTATTTCTTGATACATTAAAGGAATTGTTTGAAGGTAACAAAAAGCTTTTTGAAGGTCTGTATATTTATGACAAGTGGAATTGGGATGAAAAATACCCGGTAATAAAGATAAGCTGGGCTGGTAATTTCCAAACGCTTGAAGGTTTAAAGCAAGTTGCTTTTGATGTATTTAAAACAAATCAAGAGAGTTTAGGCGTCATCTGTGATAATGTAAACGATCCTGCAAGCTGTTTTAGAGATTTAATCCATAGAGCATATAAAAAATACAATCAAAAGGTAGTAATATTAATAGACGAATATGACAAACCTATTCTTGATGTGATTGAAAATATTGATCAGGCTAAGATAAATAGAGAGTTTATCAAGGGGTTGTATTCTATAATCAAAGATAATGATGCCTATGTCAAATTTGCATTTTTGACAGGCGTGAGTAAATTTTCCAAGGCATCTATCTTTAGCGGGCTCAATATGCTCACTGACATATCCCTCAATCCAAAGTATGGCAATATATGCGGCTATACTCAAAAAGATATAGAAACATCATTTATGCCTTATTTTAAAGATGTGGATTTGGAAAAGGTAAAAAAATGGTACAATGGTTATAATTTCCTAAAAGATAATGTTTATAATCCCTTTGATATTTTGCAATTTATAAGTAATGAATTTGTATTTGATAATTATTGGTTTGAAAGCGGCACACCATCTTTTTTGATTAAGCTCATAAAAGAGAGAAATTATTTTTTACCGAGTTTAACTAATCTGATATTAGATAAAAAAATACTTTCCAGCTTTGATATAGAAAATATTGATTTGGAAGTGATACTTTATCAATCGGGTTATTTGACGATTGAGAAGATGATTGATACAGGCAGGTCTATAGAATATAAGCTAAAGATACCAAACCTTGAAGTCCAGATATCATTAAATGATTATATTCTTCGCTACTTTTTTAATCATAAGGAAGTAACATATATTCAAAATCAAACTTTTAGTGCTTTACATAACGCTGATTTTAACATAGTAAAAAATAATCTAATTTCACTATTTGCCTCAATACCGTATACAAATTTCACAAAAAATAATATCAGTTTATACGAAGGTTTTTATGCAAGTGTAATTTATACTTATCTTTCTTCACTTGGCTTTAGGCTGATTGGTGAAGATGTTACAAACAAAGGCAGGATAGATTTGACTATTTTTACAGAAGATAAGATTTATATTTTGGAATTTAAGGTTGACGGCCAAAAGGGGGAAGCTTTAAGGCAAATCAAAGAGAGAAATTATGCTGAGAAATATTTAAATGAAGGCAAACAAATCTATCTTATCGGCATCGAATTTAGCTCTGAACAAAAGAATGTGGTAAATTTTGAGTGGGAAAAGCTTTAAATTTAGCACACAGATTTCGTGAATTTTCAAAATAAATTGCTTTGTTAGATATAAATATTTTTTCAATGTTAGCAATATCGTGGTATACTATGGTATAGTAATTGGTAATAATTTTTGTAAGGAGTTTTATTGAGAATCTCATGTATATATTTTTATATTTATACTAGATAGGAGTTTTCGTGTTTTGTGCTATATTATTATACCACTAAATTAATTGAGCAAGAGGAATGAATAAGTTTAGCAAAGATGAGCATGATTTTTATCTAAATAATGAAAAAAAAATAAAGTCAGAATCATATGTTTATAATTTTAACAGCTATGATCTTATTCCAGAACTGTTGGATACTTCTGAAAATCATATAGATGGTAATAATATCAATAGTTTAGAAATATATGAATTGCAGCATATTGAAGATTTTTATATTAAAAATGTTTTTTTGAATGAATCCTTGATTGATGATTATTACAGTATAAGTGAGCTTGATTTAGCACCTATAGAGGAATACGAAGATATTCAAGAGTATCATTTCTTTAGATATGAGGTTGATTTATATGCACCAGAGTATGATAAAATTGGTGTCGATGAGTTTATTGAAGCAATATGTGATTTATTTGCTTTTGGATTAGATGAATATTATCAATTATACAATATATTTGAAGGGAAAGAATCTATCCATTATAAAACAAAAGAAGTTATTTTTAACTTTTTAAAAGAAAATTGCACTGTAAGTGAGATAGTACTTGCTTACCAAATTAGGCAATTATGGGTGAATAACACAAATTTTCACTATGAATGTAATAAATATAAAAATGATTTTTGTTTTGAAAAAAGACCTAATATCTCATGGAGAGTTTCAATGAAAATGGTAAAATGTTTTAATTCATTACCTAGTATCGATGAAATAGAGCTTATGTTAGATGAATTATACAGCATATGGATTGAATCATATTTTAAAATATATAGATTTTTTTATGATTTTTTATCGGCGTTTTTTGATAATCAACTTTTTAAATTAACTGCATCACCTATGTCATTATGCGAGATTGATAAGTCATTTTGGGAGAACTATTGTGAATAACTTTGGTCTGGTTCCATGCAAAATGTGTTGTGTTAAACTTATTCATAAACCTGAAAATGGATTTGGTTTTGTGTTAAAAGTTGAAGTTGATAAAGAGGAGATTAGTTTTCAAGTTTTTTTTCCTAAGCTTAATCAGAAGGTATGGCTGAAGCCTACTGATTTATCTTGTGGATTTTCAATAGGGATGGTTGTTAAGAATATTCCAAGTGTTATAACAAGAAAATCTCTTGGCGTTGGAAAAGTTTTAAGGATAAGAAAAATTGAGGACATTGAGCAAGTTTTGGTTGATTTTTTTGATAGTGGTAAAAAAGTATGGCTACCCTACCAAGTTTTAGCTTTTACTCGTGATATAGATGAAAAATTCTATAATCAAGTACTTGAGGATAAAGATAACACAAAGTATTTTGCTATAAGAAATTTAGCATATGCTTTAGAGTTATGGCACCAAAATACAGGGGGATTAAGTCACTTAGATATAGAACCTTTACCACATCAAATACATCTTGTTCATCATATATTGAATTCAGGAAACTATAATTGGTTGATTGCTGATGATGTTGGGCTAGGAAAGACTATTGAAGTTGGTTTACTCATATCAGCTTTAATGGCAAGAGAAATAGTACACAGGGTGTTAGTTGTAACACCAGCTTCTCTAACTAACCAATGGAGAGATGAGCTTAAGTATAGATTTAATATGAATCATTTTGAAATCTACGGTAGTGATTTTAATATTTTTGATCTAACTCATTGGGATAAGCATAATTTTGTAATAGCTTCAATTGATGTAATTAAGAATGACAAACATTTGTATAAAATTCAGAATTCTGGATATTGGGATTTAATTGTTTTTGATGAAGCACACAAATTAACGAGAGTTAGGTTTGGTGATCAATATAAAGCTACGGAAAGGTTTAGGCTTGCAGTACAATTAAGAAAACTAACTAACTTTATCCTTTTATTATCTGCAACTCCTCATCAAGGTAAGCATGACAAGTTTATTGCTTTATTAGAGTTGATTAGGCCTGATTTAAAAAAACAGTTATTAAAGTTAAATGATCATCCTGAAATAGTAAAAGATTTGATTTTTAGAAATAGTAAGTCAGAAGTGATTGATCTTAATGGTAATTTTATTTTCAAAGGGAAGGAAACTTTTAGAATAACAGTTATGTTAAGTGAAAAAGAAAAAAAATTTGAAGAATATTTAAAAAGCTATTTAAAAAAAGGTTATAAAGCAAGCGAACTAAGTGGTAATACATATGGGCAAGCCATAGGATTTGTTATGACTACTTTTAGAAAGTTAGCTGCATCAAGTTATCCTGCAATTATAAGTGCCCTAGATAAAAGGTTAAAAAAGCTTATTGAAAATGGCTCAAACACTAATAATAAAATGTTTAAACTTTTTTTTAAAGATGAAACTGATGAGCTATATAATTTAATTTCTATTGCAGAAGAATGCTTATATAATGATTCTAAACTCCATAACTTTATGACTATTTTGGAAAATATTACTAAAAACAATCCTGATGAAAAAATAGTTGTATTTACTGAATATAAAGCTACTCAGAACTATTTAAAAAGTAAAATCGAGGAAATCTTTGGCAAAGACACTGTTAGTTTGATACATGGCTCTATGAATATTAATGACAGGATAAAAGCTATTGATGACTTTGAAGAGAATAATAGATTTTTGATTTCTACTGAAGCTGGTGGTGAAGGTATAAATCTTCAAAGAAAGTGTCATATAATGATTAATTATGATTTACCGTGGAATCCTATGAGATTAGTTCAAAGAATTGGTCGATTATATCGTTATGGGCAAAAAAAAGTAGTTAAAGTATTTAATATAACAACTAGTGATACTATTGATGGATACTTAACTGATTTACTTTATTCAAGAATTGAGCAAATAGTGAAAGATATGTCAATTGTAAATAACGACTATAAACCAGGGTTAGAGGCAGAAATAGTAGGTGAGCTTTGTGAACTAGTTGAAATTACAGATATATTGGAGTCATCTGAATCATTAAATAGAGCCAAAACTGAAGAAGATATAGTATATACTTTACAAAAAGCTAGAGAAGCCTTAGAAAAACAAAGAGATATTTTAGTGCATGCAAGCTCTTTTTCTGCAAAAGATACCACAGAAGGTCTATCTTTAAATGTAAAGCATTTAGAAAAATTTTGTTTTGATATGTTTCAATTACTTGATATAGAGATAACAAAAGTTACCCATAATAATAGTGTTTATGAGTTAAAACTGCCTGATGAGCTTAAAGAGGAGTTAGGCTTTCAATCTAAAAACATCAGAGTTAGCTTTATTAAGGACCCAAAATTTATAAGAAAAGGAATTTTGTTAATGGATATCAATAATCCTCTATTAAGAATTTTGCTAGAAAAAGCTAAAGCGCCTAAATTTGGAGGGCAATTGGCAATTATTCAAGAAGATATAGATGGAGCAAGATTTATTAAGAGTTCAATTTTGCGATGGCAAGATGAGCAGGGTAGGCGTATAAAGCAAGAATATAATGTCTGGTTATTAAAAGATTTAAATAATGTAGAGCATAACTCTTCCACTTTTAGTGATTGGTTGTTAGAAAATGAATCACTAAATGAAGTTAATAAGGTTAATTTTGAAAAGAAGCTAATCAAGAATGTAATAGATATTTTTAATAAAAAAATAGAAGAAAGGTTAGCTGCTTTATCATCTAAAAACCTTTTTCCTGAAAGTTTTGAAAATATTTCTGCTGGATATATTTTGAACTTAAGTAATAAAAATAGCATATTAAAGTAATTAAATAAATTATTAATATGTTTTAATCTTCTAAGTAATTATGGGATACTTAGCTTTTTTGACTTGAAGATGATAGTGTTATTTTTTCTTCCTAAAGTCGAAAAGAGGCTCTAGTTTTTTAGCAATATTTTTATTTACTAATGAATTGATGCTTTCTTTGTCTTTGAGAACAGTATTTTGCTTTTTTTTAGAAAAATCAAATTTATGACTCTGTGTGAAAATGTTACTTTGTTTGGCAGATTTATTGTGATTTTTGGGCGTATATATGTAGTTTTCTTGTTGGATATTTTCATTAAAGATGCGTTCTTCTTTAGTTTCATATTTTAAGGCTGGTTTAGTTTTATTATCA
Source organism: Deferribacteraceae bacterium V6Fe1 (assembly GCA_022813675.1). Lineage (GTDB taxonomy): Bacteria > Chrysiogenota > Deferribacteres > Deferribacterales > Deferrivibrionaceae > Deferrivibrio > Deferrivibrio metallireducens. The sequence continues at coordinate 1,485,721 of CP063375.1, forward strand.
GCACTTTTTGATTCAGTAATAAAATCTTCCGCGTCTTCTTTTACCGTATTTGGTATGATATTGATAGGCTTTTCAGTTGAGTATGAATTTTCATTTTCCCATTCCAAACGAATTTCATGTGCTCTCCTTTTGATTTCTTCCAACAAATCATTGTGTGGAGTATCATTGCTTTCAAGTTCCGAAAAGTTAGGTTTTATCCCACTACGTTCTAATTCAAAATATAATTTTTCCATAGTTTCTTGAGGATTTCTGTAATATTCGCTTCCTCTAATTCTAAAAAACCTCCAACCAAGCCTTTCTAAAATAGCTTGTCTTTTAAGATCATTAGGCAAGTTTTCTGGCCGGTGGTATTTTTCTCCATCGCATTCAACAGCTATCTTATTCTTACCATCTTCAACAACCATATCAATTCTATAAGCACCTACTTTCCACTGTGGTGTAACTTTATATCCGCGATTTAAAAGTGTTTTCATTACATCTTTTTCAAATTCTGACTCAGCTTTTGACAATGAAGATTCATAGTTATTAAGTACAGGATTTCTCACATGATTTATTAACTTAAGCCTTATATCATCAGGTTTTAAGTCAATTTCTGGATTAAGTGAGTGAACAACCCAAAGTTGATCTTTAGCCCTACTTACAGCAACATTATATCTTTTTTTATACATATCGTTTCTACCATCTTCACTTACCAAAGTTATAGGGGCACCATTTATATTAGGGCTATCAACTAAACTTAGGAAAATTACATCTCGTTCATCTCCTTGGAATTGAGGTGGAGTACCACATAGAATCTTCCTTTTTTCATATTCATTTGGCTCTATATATTTTTGAAGCAATTTATCAATTTCAATAGCTTGTTGATCTCCAACCATTGAAATAACGCCAAAAGTTTTATCTGCGTAATTTGGGTTTTCAATACATGCACAGATTAAAGATACGATGTGATCAACTTCTTCAAAGTTAACTTTGTTTTGGCTTCTATGGCCATTTGGTACTCTATACTCAACAGTAGGTGGAGTAATACTCACCCCAGAATTTTCACGTAATGGTTTTATTTTGCCATTATATGACAGTTGGTTACAAAACTCTATAATTTCAGGTAGGCATCTAAAATGTTCCGTAAGCATTAATGGCTTAAAATTTAATGTTTTAGCCATATCATAAACAGATGTTTTACCATTAAATAAGTGATTGTTGGGGATATCTCCAATAAACTGTTCAATTAAAGCATTAATTTCTTCTTCTTTGAGTCCTACATTTGAAGGGCTAACTTGTTCATCATCACCAACAATGATTACTTGTTTCCCTAAATATAAAACTGACAAAGCCAGGATATCAGCTTGGCTTGCTTCGTCTATTATTATTACATCAAATTTATTACTACGAGGATCAAATGTTTCTGAAACTTTATTTAAAGACATTATCCATACAGGAATAGCCGATTGACATTTTGTCATTAGATCTCGAGCTTTCAGCCTTAGTCTTGGGGCCGATTTACCCGTTCCTTTACCTATTTGTCTTACTGTTTGACGCCAACCTTCAATAGCCTGATTTTGTTCTGCTGATGTGTTAGTTATTTTTAGATACCATGCCCTTTCATAGGCAAGTCTCTTTGCATTATTCATCAGAGATTCATTTAATTGTGTAATTTCCTTTTGTATTTCATTATAATTATATTTATCCAATCTATTTAGTTGATTGGACAATTGCCTCCATTTCCAAGCTTCTAATATATTTTCTGGTAAATTACTATTACCATGTACCCCTTTTCTACAATGAATATCATTTGCCCAGTCAGGTGCAACTTTATTGAGTTTTTCAAGTAGTGATTTCCTTTTTTCAAATATTTCATATTTTTTGTAAATACTTCTTACTATTCTGTATAATTTTGCATAATCTTCATAATTGCAAGAGCGTGCTGCAATGTAAAGTTCATCAAATGGAAAACCTAAATGTTTATATTCTTTCAAAAGGCTTTTATAATCTGACCATACTTTGTGGATATCTATATGCTCTATTTTCTTGATATGCTTATCTATATCTTTTAGTAAAATATTTTCTAAAGTATGAATGATAGATTCTACAGAATAATTTGTATTTAAAATTGTGTCAAAAAAATCTTGATTTTTAGATATAGACTTTATTTCTTTGAGTGTAGCCAAATATTCATCGTTATGCCAATTAAGTGCTTTTAGTATATTTCTTTTAATTTTTTCAATGTTTTCTTCAAATTTATCGAAATCATATTCAATGTTTTCTTCAACTTCATATAGGAGTTTCTTAAATTTCTCATAAACCTTTCTTTTGTTTACAGTGTATTTAATAACTTTATTAACTAAGCTATAGTCAGCTTTACTGCAAGGACGGTTATTATTGATTTTTATGGAGTTTTTTATTTTTTTCCACTTAGGCTTTATTATTGTATCTAGTAGGCCAACAGGATTTTCCTTGTTTGTGCTAATTATATCATTAAGTAAAATTAACGTTTCTTTTGTCATTATTTCGTCAGGTACCTCTACTTCGTTTTCTAAACGTATTTTATAATAACTTTCATATTCTTGTTGAAAATAATTTAACTCTTCTAAAAAATCATTCCACAGGCTTTTGTATGCGGTATTTTTTAATGATTTAGAAAAAATTTTATATTGTAGTTGTTCAAAATTATTTAAATCCTCAAGTAATTTCTTTGTTTTTTTGAGCAATTCCACAAGAATATCATAATTGACATTATCTGAAATAGCTATATTTGCTTCCCAACCTGTGAGCTCTTTATTTAAATATTGAATTTTTTCTTTATTTGATAAAAAAATATCTTCAGTCCAAATTGATTCAAAATCAATATTTTGTTGTAACAGTTGTTCTTCTTCTAAATTAATTTCTTCGTTTGATTTATACAACTCTTCCAATTCTTCTAACGAAAGAGGTAGCCCAATAGTGTCATCAGTAGTTTCTCCATTAATATAATCAAATTTACCTTTCCCTTCATATATAAATTTTGCGGCTTCTATGAGTTTTATCGTCTGATTGTTATAAATAATATCTTTATATTCATTTGCTCTTATTTCGGTTAATTCATTTATTTTGTTTCTATATAACTTAATTAATTCTTGTCTCTCAGATTTTAGCCTTTCTATTTTTTTCTTTGACTCACTAGAATTAAATCTTGTGTTTTTCTCCGCAATATCTGCTATTGCTATATCCATTTCTTTTCTTTGAGAAGCAGAGCTTAGTAAGCTAATACACAAGCTTTGTAATTCCTTAAAAACTTTATTTTTGAGTACAGTTAATGCCTTTTCCGTGTGACTTGTAACTAAAATGTTCTTTCCTTCACTTAATAAATGACCAATAAGATTAGCTATCGTATGAGTTTTTCCTGTGCCTGGTGGTCCTTGAACTAATACTGCACCAGAGCTGTTAAGAAACTTTAATATTTTCAATTGCTCGCTGTTTGCTGGCAAAGTAAATAGTATATCTTCATCAATTCCGTTTTGATTCCAATTTTCTTGTGTAATTTCTTCAGTTTTATTATTTTTATGTCTACCAATTAGATTACCAAAAAAATATGGTAATTCTGATTCATCAAGATTTTCCGACTCTTCAAGAATCCTGTCAATGAACATAGAAAATCCTAATGTTCTTTTTCTTAAAAATAATATAGGCTCATGTGTAATTTGCGGTCCTTTATGATTAGGATCAAAATTTTCACCATATTTACCATTTTTATCTATTACATTTATGAGTTTAGAAAATATAGCTTCAATATTTGCTTTATCAGCAATATGATAAGTATTCTCATTAATTTCTTCTAATACTTCAGCCAGCATTTTTTGATTTATTGAGCTTATACTTCTTAACATAGGTGTGTATAATTCGACCTTAGGTTCTTCAATTTTTACAACAAAAGAAGGTTTGTTAGAATCAAATTCCAATATCACTTTTTGCAATATGGCATGATGATCTATTATTCTATCTTCTGTTTTCCATCTAATTCTTCCATCCCCTAAAATAAGCTCAACACTTTCTGACTCCTTTTTTATATCAGAATATAATTTGAATAAGTCAGTATAAAGATCTAGAGCATGTTTTTTAGGTAGTTCAACAGTTCTCCAGTTATTTCTTTTTATAATCCAGTTTTTGAAAAAATCGTATCTTTTGGGTTCATCATTAAAATTTTCTTCTACATATGTTACTTCATTATCTTCTTTAAGTATTTCTTTTACAATTTGTTCTTTATAGCTTACTTGTTCGACTGAAATATCTTGCCATTTACCATCTATCCATTCGATGATTTCCTCATCTGGTTTGGGACATGGATTTATAATTGGCTTCATCACTTCTAAAATTTTTTCGTTTTCAAAATCAAGAGTTTCATAAACAAACCATACTTCTTTTGTTTTAGGAAGATTTGTTAGATTTATAAGTGCTTTTTGTTTTCCTATTTCACATATGATAGGATTAGAAAGCTCATTAAATTCTTTTAAAAATTTAAAAACATTATGTATTTGGCTCATTTTAGTTTTAAATTGTTATATTCCAAGAGCATTTAGTACTTCTTTTAGGTTTGCAATTTCTTCTTCGGTAAGAGTTACACCTTTGCCGATTTTACCATCTTTGTGATTCCAGTCTCTTAAATCAAACTTTGCAGGCCGACCATTCCAACTCACCTTATTCAGCTCTTTAGTCCAGTTACTTTTTTCAGAAAGAATAGCGATTCTTTCCACGATTTCATATTTTATTTCGCTCATATGTACCCCTATTATAGTTTATTTAGTTATTCTGCCATTTATGAAATCTACGCTAAGCCCGACAAGTATTTTTAAAGTAAAATTGTTGTTTCTTTTCAAAGATTCGTAAAGCTCTTGAACACCAGAGAAGTAAAAGAAGCCAACAAGAAATTTTAATTCATTACTTACGCTTATAAGAGTATTTAGCCTGCTCTTAAGAATTTTTTCCGGCTGATTAGTTATAAAGTTACTCAAAACTCCCCCAAAACAATTAGTAATATGTCATTTTAACATTTGATTCAATTTTTTGTCAATGATAATAGAACTGTAGTCTCCCCGTTTTTTTCATACTATATGGCATAGTGAACTTTTTGGGAACAAGAAATCTTCTATTGTCAGTTGTTTTAGTTTATTTTTCTTTCGTCGCCTGTGAAGATATAATGTCTTAACTCCAGCAAAAATATTTCTTACACCCCTTAAAAGTGTATAATAAATAAACTGAGGTCGTTTCTTCTTTTCGGGTTTTGAGGCAAGAACTACTTCTTCTCGTAATATTTCATCTTCATTAATATCAACCAGTACAGACCAAGCAAGCATTACTGCACCAAGCATTGACCTTATTGAATTAAAATTTCTTATTATTGATTTCTCTATGCCAAAGCCTTGCTTTTCAAATCTATAACTTTCTTCTACTCCCCAACGTCTATAATAGCCACGTATTCTCCTCTTAATTTCTTCTGATTTACTTAAATGTCCATTGGTTAAAAATATATGGGATTCTTTATTAAATTCTCCTTTATGTGATATTAGGGTGACAGGATATAATTTTGATTTAATTTCTATAAAGCATTTCAAATATCCATATCTAAAATGTTTTCCGTTTTTATATCTTCTATTTATAGATTTATTTAACTCTTCAATATTTACGCTTTTCCCTTTATAAATTAAATGACGGTTGGTCTTCATTCTCACAATAAAACTTAAACATTCTTTTAGGAAATAGCCAAGATAAGCTCCATTATCATAGCCCCTATCCATTACCCATAAGCCTTTTTTACCAACATTAGTTACAAAACTTTCTACACTTTTTAAGCCTTCTGTATTAGCACTCTTAAAATCTTTACTCTCTGTGCTGTACATCCCAAGATAAGCAGGATAAGTTTGATTACTTTTGTCATCAAATAAACTTATCTGATTCAAATAATAACCCTCGAGATATTTACCTGTGCTACCATCTCTCACTTTACAGGACTGCTCAAAATTATTAGCAAATAAATGGCTTATATCTCCATCATCAAGGGCTATTATTGTACTATCATCTACTTTAGTAGATGCTTGTGATAATAAATAATCATTAGCTAATTCAAGTAAATTAGTCTTACCCTCAAGATGATTAAACAAACGTTTCATAGTGTTTTAAGTTTTATTTTCTCATTCAGGCTTCTTGATATTTCAGTAATGTTACAATTTCCTGTTATTAATACCCCTGATACTAGTTCCAGAATGAATTTACCATATGGTAGACTTACCTTACCTTCAAAGTTATGGACCATTACTCTAATTTTTCCCTTCACTTTTTTTAATAATTCAGTCATAATTAAACACCTCTTTTTGTTTGGTTGTTAGTTGTTTATGCAAATTCAACTATACCAGCGAAAAGAGGTACTTACAACTATTTTATTACAATTTCTTACATAAAACCAATCAGTTACATAATTCCATTAAAAAAACGGGGAGACTGCAATAATAGAAAAACTTGCTTACTTTTTTATACACATGTTTCGGAGAGACCTTACTATTTTGCAAAACAGAGGGAAATAGAAAATCTATAAGAGTTAACATTTGATAAATAAAAATAATTGGCGGGAGTGTGAAGGAATCGAACCTCCCTCCCAACCAAAAAGGCGGGACAGTCGGCTTTGAAGGCCGCGGGGGACACCAGAGCCCCATCCACTCCCATATAGTAAGCATACTTCAACTTCATAAAAAATTCAATTTGTAAAATGTTTGTTTTGTATATATAGTACCTTTTTTAAAAAATGATTCAACGGGAGCTTATTATGTATAATGTTTTGGTGATTGGGGCTGGTGCAATGGGGATTTTGTATGCCGCCCAACTTTCAAGCTCTGAAAAAATAAATGTATATTTTGGAGCAAGTGGTGAGAGATATAAAAGGCTAAAAGATCACATATTTATATTTAACGAAAAAAAATATGATTTTAAAGTAATCGATATTGAAAACTATTCGGACAAGCCGTTTGATTTGGTAATAGTTGCAGTGAAGTTTTTTCAGTTGGATGAATCAATCAGGAACCTTCATAAGTTAATTGGAGAAAATACCGTCTTTGTGTCTCTTTTAAATGGCCTTGATAGTGAAGATATTATAGCAAACATTTACGGAGAAGAAAGGGTCGTATATTCAATGACAGTTGGTATGGATTCCGTTAGAAATGCTGATGGGTCTGTAACTTGTAAAAATTTCGGGAAATTGGTGTTTGGTGCAAAAAATGTCAATCAGAGAAAAAATGTTGAGTTGGTAAAAAATATTTTTGAAACTGCCAATGTTGCTTACGAAATACCTGAAAATATAATGAAATCTATATGGTGGAAATTTATGGTAAATGTAGGGATTAATCAGGCATCTGCGGTACTTGGCCTTAATTATGGTGGGTTTCAGAAAAGTGAAGCTGCAAGGGCACCTATGCTTGGCCTTATGAAAGAGGTAATTTTGATTTCTCAATATGAAAATATTAATCTTAATGAAGACGAAGACTTGAATGTCAAATGGTTTAAGGTGCTTCACAGCCTTTCTCCTACTGCAAAGACATCTATGCTTCAAGATATTGAGGCAAAAAGGAAAACTGAAGTGGAAATTTTTGCAGGCAAAGTTATTCAGCTGGCAAATAAATATGGTGTGGATACCCCTTACAATAAAATCTTTTTTGAGGTTATCAAAGGGATAGAGAGCAATTATTTATGACATATTTAAAATTGCTTCTTGCTGCTTTGTTTTGGGGTAGCTCATTTACAGCCGGTAAAGTGGCGGTAGCATATTTGCCTGTATATACCGTAGCATTTTATAGATTTTTTATTAGTTCAGTTTTATTGATAGCAATCTTTTATTTTTATAATTACAGGTTTAAGCTCAAGGAGTTTGTTTTTTGTATATTTGGAGGATTGACCGGGATATTTGCTTATAATTATTTTTTCCTTAAAGGGCTTTCAATCACTATGGCGTCCAAAGCATCAATTATTGTTGCTATCAATCCCGTCTTATCGGTAATAGGCGCAGTTTTTTTATTTAAAGAGAAGATAAATATTAAGCAAATTGTTGGCATTATATTGGCATTTTTGGGGATAATACTGCTTATTACCAAAGGGAGAATTGATTTGATTTTGACAGGCGGATTTAATAAAGGGGATATTTTTATACTATTTGCGGCGGTTTCTTGGTCGTGTTATACATTATTTGGTAAAAAGGTATTGACTAATATCTCTGCAATAGAGTCGACAACATATTCGGTTATATGGGGGACATTTATATTATTCCCTTTATTTTTAAGTGAAAATATTGAAAATTTTTATCATATTAATGCTAAATCTTTGCTTAGCATTTTGGTGCTTTCAGTTTTGGCTACAGTTTTGGGGTTTATATGGTTTTACGATGGGATAAAGAAAATTGGAGCATCAAAAACAGTTGTTTTTATATACCTTGTGCCTCTGTTTGGGGTGTTGATAGGTTTTTTACTCTTGGGAGAAAGACTTAGTTTGGCTGCTTTAGTCGGAGGTATGGTTACAATTACAGGTGTTTTTATTGTTAACAAGTTTAGTGAAAAATAAAGTTGCCAAATTATTTGATAAAAAAGAACAAGTCATACTACATTAACTGCTATCACCCCATTTTTATATAAGAAGTTATATTTGACAGTTATTTACGATTGATAATGCCTCCAAAATGTTGTATGTTATTTTTACCAAAAAAAGCAACAATAACAACAAAATGGAGGCAGTTTATGATAGGTGAAATTGCTAAAAATGTGAAGGAAAAAATGCTTAACATCACAAGAAATCTTCATGATTATATTACAAAGCCCCAACAAAAGTATTTGCTTGAGATGTTATCCGGATGTTTTGCAACCAAGAGTTTGAACCTTACGCAAATATCAGGCTATCTCAATGAAAAAAGCGGAGTGAAACATACACTTAAGCGACTGCAAAGGAATACATTTTCTTATTCGAATTTGGGTTTTATTTCTAATGTTTATAATATTGATTATGTATACGAAGAGACTAAGTCAGAAGATAAATTATTAATATCAATTGACGGTGGAGATTTGAGCCATTCATATGGTAAGAGCTTTGAGCTAATATCTAATGTGAGGGATGGTAGTAGTGGTCGTATTTCTCCAGGCTATCATTTAAATCATGCAGTATGCTATAGCCCATTATCAGGGAGGACATTTTCACTGTATCTTGATGTATACAGCAGCAATTCTAATGAGTTTACAAGTGAGAATTCGGAGACATTTAAGATGCTTGATATGTTGAGGGATAAGTATATTTCTAAAGGCTTATTTTTGTTTGACCGTGGTTACGATCGTGGAATTATTTTAAGATATCTTCTTCGGCATGGATTAAATTTTATTGTAAGGAGTGTAGGTGTAAGACATGTAGATTATAAGGGTAAAGGTGTGTCGGTATCGGAACTTTGTGAGAATTATATTAACAGGCGTTACAAGAATGGCGGTATTTCTTACGGTTATGCCCAGTGTTTTATAAAGGTATGGCCGTTACCGTTGTCAGTGTTAAATGTAGTAGAGATAAGAATATGTTATATTTTCTTTGTAATGGTCATATGAGTAAGAGTAAGGAAGTATATTTTATTATTAAGTCATACTTTAAGAGGTGGCGTATTGAAGAGAGTTATAGATTTATGAAGCAACAGTTTGGAATGGAGAAATGCCTTGTGAGGAGATTTGAGTCACTTAAGACGATATTGTCGATAGTTTCATTTTGTTGGAATGTATTAAGTCAGGTGGAGTCTGATACGATTGCTGCAAAAATGTTGGATAGGATGTCTAAACGGGAAAAGGTCAATAGGAAAGGTAGGGTTGTGTGTAGGTTTATTTATTATCGTATTTCTGACGGGATAAGAAATTTACTGTTATTGCTGGAGAAAAAGCTATTTGATTTTAGGAAAAAAATTTATGAGTCTGATATGGTTAGCTTTTTTAAGATAAGTTTTTATTTGGAGTTAGGGGAAAAGAGACAGACTATTAATGGCTTAGGAAATATGAAAAGGAAGAAAAGTGTACTCGTGGCATAAGGGTGCAAAAAATGGGGTGACGGCAGTACATTAAATATTTAAAAATATTTTTTTTGTGATATAATGAAACTATGCGATTTAAGTATACCGGCGAAAAAAACAATATTAAGGTAAACGGCATCATTGATGCTTCCGACTCAAATGAGGCGTCCCTCATATTATTCGATCAAGGGATAAATTTAATTAATCTGAAAGAAGTAGGTTTTATTGATGAGTATCTCTACAAGATAAAAGCGTTTAAAACAAAAACATCAAAAGTTAAGCTGGAAGAGCTTATCGTTTTGACAAGGCAGTTTGCCACTCTGTTTGATGCGGGGATTCCGGTTGTTAAAATACTTGATAGAATGTCAAAACAGAACTTTTCCGAAAAACTTTTAACTGCAATTTTGAAAATTAAAGAGGATGTAGAAGCAGGACTTTCTCTAAGTGCGGCTTTTGGAAGGCAGAAGGGGATTTTTTCACCTTTATATATAAATATGCTTAAAGTAGGTGAGGAAGGCGGAGTCCTTGATATTGTACTAAGCAGGCTGGCCGATATCCTTGAAACCGACCTTGAGACAAGAAACAGGATTAAACATGCGACGAGATATCCGAAGCTTACCGTAGGGGCAATAGCGGTAGCTTTTAGCATCTTGGTAGTGTTTGTTATTCCAAAATTTGTTGGCTTGTTTAATAAATTTAAAGCGGAGCTTCCTTTACCTACCAAGATATTAATATGGATAAATTACTTTGTGCAAAACTATTGGTGGCTTATTATTTTTATAATCTTTTCCGCTATTTTTGCCTATAAAAAGTATAAGTCCACGGAAAATGGGAAAGTTAAGCTCGATTTGCTTGTTTTTAAAATTCCAATAATTGGACCAATTTTGCATAAAATATACATATCAAGGATTACAAGGATATTAGGACTTCTTTACAGAAGTGGTATCCCTGTTATTTCAAGTTTTGATATCGTATCTGAAGTTAGCGGAAATGAAATAATCAAAAAAGAGATTCAAAATGTTAAAATTAGAGTTTCTCAAGGTAACAATATTGCCGCTTCTTTCAGTTATTCAGAGTATTTTCCAGAGGTAGTTACGGATATGATTGCTGCAGGGGAAGAAACAGGTAGGCTGGATGAAATGCTTGAGAAAATTGCCGATTATTATGATGAAGAAACTGATTACGCTATTAAAAATCTATCAACTGCCATAGAGCCGATTCTTCTTGTATTAATAGCTGGCATGGTAATATTGCTTGCCCTTGGTGTATTCCTCCCAATGTGGGATATGATAAAAGTTATAAAATAATTATGACATTAGGCAGACACCCTGAACCTACTCATAGAATCTCAAGAACAGTTGAAATCATAATTGTGCTTTGCGTTATATCTGTTTTTGTGGCAATTATTTATAATAAATATAACACTATTCGGGATGAAGCTTTGGCAAATATGAGAAAAATGGAAGTAAATACGATATCTTTGTCGATAAAATTGTATCAGATAAAAAATGGTAAATATCCCAAATACTTAACTGATATTATAGATGAAAAAGTACTGGATGAGGAAACTGCAAAGATGCTTGGGTTTGATGAGCGTTTAGAAGGGAAAACCTTGCTTGACCCATTTGGAAAACCCTATATTTATGATAACACTACCGGATTTGTTAAATAGTCCTTTACCTTTTTTGAAACTTGTACACCTTTTTTAAATGCTCTGCATAACTTTTTGAAAAGTGATGTTTCCCTTCCTTATCTGCTACAAAGTATAGGTAATCTGTAGTCGCTGGATTTATTGCGGCTTCAAGAGAATATTTATCAGGGTTGCAAATAGGGGTAGGTGGCAGTCCGGATATTTTGTAAGTGTTGTATATATTACTTCTGTCGGTTAAATCTTTTTTTCTAATATTACCGTCAAAATCTTCATATATTCCGTATATGATTGTCGGATCGGATTCAAGTCTCATTCTTTTCTTTAACCTGTTATGAAATACGGACGATATCAAAGGTAATTCATCTTTGTAATAAGATTCTTTTTGAATAATAGATGCGAGTATCACCGCTTCGTAAATATTTAACCCCATGTTTTTAGCTTTTTCTTCAAACTGTTTGGGTAGATTTTTAAAAAATGTTTCAACCATTTTTTCTATTATTTTTTCAGGTTCGGTATTTTCATCGAAAAAATATGTTTCAGGATACAGAAAGCCTTCCACATTTTTGACATTAATGCCGATAACAGAAGATGCAAATTGTCCATCAAGGCATTTTTCTGCAAATTTCTCAAATTTGGCAATGTTCAATTTGTCAAGTGTGCCTGCTATATCATAAATATTATAACCTTCCGGTATTGTAACCTTGATTTGATATGTTTTACCGTTGATAATATAGTTTAGAGCTTCATCTATTGATATGTTTTCAAATTTGTAAGTCCCATACTTTATTTTTTTGTCAAAGTGTTGCACTTTTGTAAGGTAATATTTGAATAAAGCGGGGGTTTTTAAATGAGTAAAAATCTTATTGTATATAGAGCTAAAGGGTTCATTTTTTTCAATTTTTAGGTTGTAAGTTATATAAGTCCTTTCAAGGAAATTTTTACAATTAACAATCCACACTCCCAAGAGTGTGGTGATTGTAAAAGTCAAAATTATAGCTAATAAGAAAAGTTTTTTAAGCATTACTTGTGGGATTTAATAAGCTCAACAAACCTCTCAAATAGATACGCTGCATCGTGAGGCCCTGGTCCGTTTTCAGGATGATATTGAACGGCAAAAGCCGGTTTGTCTTTAACTTCAATACCTTCAACGGTTTTGTCATTAAGGTTTATGTGGCTGACTTCAACTTTATCCTTAATAGACTCCACATCAACAGCAAAACAATGATTTTGAGCTGTTATCTCAACTTTTTTGGTTTTTAAATCCATTACCGGTTGGTTGCCGCCATGGTGACCGAATTTGAGCTTATACGTTTTGCCACCAAGCGCAAGAGACATAATTTGGTTGCCAAGGCATATCCCAAAAGTAGGGACGTTGCTTTCAATGGCTTGTCTGGCTATTTCTATTCCGCTTTTTATCGGCTCAGGGTCTCCTGGGCCATTTGAAAGAAATATTCCGTCCGGATTTAGCGCTTTTATTTGAGAAAATGTGTAAGTATAAGGCACAACAGTGACTTTACATCCGTTATCTGCAAAATATCTCAAGATATTTCGTTTGACTCCGAAATCAACGGCAACAATGTGAAAATCGAGATTGTCATATTGTTTATAGCCGTTTTCCAAATCCCACGTCCCTTCCGTCCACTCATAAGGTGATTTACAGCTGACATATTGAACAAGGTCTTTGCCAACTATAGATTCAATATTTTTTGCCTTTTCCTTTAACTCGTCTATATTGTCAGTCACTGTTGAAATTATGGCATTCATTGAGCCTTTTTCACGTATATGTCTAACAAGCTTTCTGGTGTCAATTTTTTCTATTCCGATAATGTTATGTTTTTTTAGAAAATCTCCAAGACTTGTTGTGGCGCGGTAGTTTGAATAAACAGTGCTATATTCTTTTATGATAAATGCAGATACATAAGGTTTTATGGATTCAAAATCTTCTTCATTAATACCGTAATTTCCAATGAGCGGATAAGTCATTGTGACCATTTGTCCATAATAAGAGGGGTCGGTCAATATTTCCTGATACCCTGTGATTGAAGTGTTGAAAACAACCTCGCCGGTTACTTCCCCTTGTGCACCGAAACTTATACCTTTAAAAACCGTGCCATCTTCCAAGACAAGAAATGCATTAGCCATTTTGACTCCTTTAATTTTTATCAGAATATTAAGGATTTTTAAGATTTTTTCAAGTTAGAAAAAGAGTTCAAATTTAAAAATTCTGTCATTTCTATAAATTGTAAAAATATTTTTATCAAATATGTTGTTTATGATAATTTCATTTATGTCAGAAACCTTTTTGATTTCAATATCATTTATGGCAAGCAGGATATCCCCTTTTTTAAGATATGCCGGTATGGAGCTGTCTGTAACTTTTACGTAATCCCCACTTTGTTTAAATTTGATGCCAAAAAAGTCACTTAAAATTTTTAATCCATAATTTTCAGGCATTGTGTCTGTCTTTATTTTACCTTTTAAAAATTTATCCCCTCTCTTTGCTATTATTTCAAAGGAATTGCCCGGAGGATAGCTTTTAAAAATATATTTAAGGGCTGATTTTGTGGCTACCGGGATGTTGTTTAGCTTATAGATTATATCCCCCTTTCTTAGCCCTATCTTTTCTGCAGAGCTCCCCTTATCCACCTTTTCCACGCTAAGTCCGTCTTTCGTTTCTTCAATTATCATCCCTGTGTAAGTTGGTCTGATTTTACCGTATTTTGTTATTTCTTCTGTAACTCTTTTTAAGATATCTATAGGTATTGAAAAGCCTATGCCCTGGGCTTCTTTGTAAATAGCAGAATTTATTCCGATAACTTCTCCATCTAAGTTAACCAAAGGGCCGCCGCTATTTCCGGGATTGATAGGTGCATCGATTTGTATGAAAGTCGAAAAAGAATTATTTATATTCAAAATGCGGTTAGTATTGCTCACTACGCCTGTGCTTACAGAGCTTTCAAGCCCGTAAGGGTTTCCCATTGCAATAACAGTTTCCCCAAGCATAATATCACTACTTGTACCAAGGGTCACGGGGGTAACGTTTTTAATATTTTTTACCTTAATTATTGCTATGTCCAGGTCTTCATCACCACCTATCAGCTCTGCTTCATATTGAATTTCATCCCCTGCTACGGCATAAATTTTAGAAGCTGATTTTATCACATGATAATTTGTCACAGCAGTACCATCGGTATCAATAAAAAAACCGGAGCCAATACTTTCTGTCTTATAAGTCTTTTTAAAACCAAAAAATTCACCGAAGAAAGGGTCATCAAAGAAGGGGTTGAAATCCCTTTGGACTATTCTCTCTGTTCTTATATTAATTACACTGTTTTTAATAAGTTTGACAGCCTTGACAACTTCCGTCTCCCTGTGGGAGCAAAATGCAAAATTTGCAGCAAGAAGTATTATTAGTATTGACTTAACAATCTTGTTCAACATAGATGCAATAATAATTGAAAAAATAATTAAATTCAATGAAATATCTGCTAAAATATGTTATGATTTTATAAATACTTTATATGAGAAGGAGTATATGATGAATCGCTTGGGAGAAGATCTGTTAGCAAAAGGTTTGATATCGAAAGAGCAGCTGAATACAGCTCTTGAAAGACAAAAGGTTACTAAAGAAAGATTGGGCAATATATTGGTGAAACTTGGGTTTATCACTGAGCAGGATCTGTCTAATTTTTTAATAGAAAAGTATAATGTGCCAAAATATTCGGAAGAAACGGTAAGTATCCCCGCAAGTTTACAAAAGATGGTAGATTTTAATTATGTTGTAAATTATGGGATTATTCCGTTCAAGGCTGACGATAAATCTATCTATGTGGGGATTAATAACTTTAACAATTTGATTGAAATTGACTCATTAAACCAAAGATTGGGGAAGAAGGTTGTCCCTTACTTTTTCAAAGATTCGATGTTTGAAAAGATAATGAGTGATTTTGCTAAATTTCCTTATGGCGTTAAAGATTATGAGTTTAAACCTTTCAAGGTATTTGCTAAGGATAAGCTTAATTCCAATTACACCCTTGCAGATTTTTTGAAGGTACTTGAAGAGTTTGACAGCTCATTGAAATATGTAATATTTATGGAAGGGGAGAGGCCTGTTGCCAGAAAGTCAAGAGTAAATTACAGGCTTGTTTTTGATGAGATTAAAAGGGCTAAGATTCTTGAGTTTATTAAACAGACAACAGGGGAAGATGAACGTAAAAAGCTTGTTAAGGATGGGTATGTTAATTTTAAAAAAGAGTTTAACAATAAAACATATTCCTTTTTAATTTTTAAAAGCCAAGATAAGTTTAGTATCCATGTAAAAGATGCATCATCCACTATTCCTGATATTGAAAACTTGGGATTTAAAGAAGATATACAAAAATACTTAGTCCAAGTCCCAAAAGGGCTGACTATTTTTACCGCTCCGTACAGACACGGAAAGAGCACCGTATTTTCTTCCATTGTAAATCTATATAACAAAACTAAGCCTTTTAATATTGTCATGATAGATACTAATATTGAAAACTATATCCCTCAGAATAAATCAGTTGTCACTATTATTGAGTGTGAAGAAAAGAGTCAGTTTTCAAAAAAATTGAGAATTGCAAATGAATTGGACCCTGATGTTGTTTTTGTTTCTGACATTCCGGATGTTGAAACACTTGATATGCTTCTCAATATATGTGAGTCCGGGGCGTCTGTATTTGTTGCAATGGATTGTGGCAGTATTAGTGTGTTTTTCGAAAAGATAAATCTGATTGCTGCAGGTGCCAGCGACTACTATTTGAGCAGACTTGCAGATATGATAAACGGTATTATAAATATGCGCCTTGTGCCTGTCAAAGGAATAGATAGACGGATTTTGGTTTATGAATCTGTATTTAATGCCTTTAAGCTTAAAAAAGCAATTAAGGATAAAAATTTTTCGTATATAGATACGCAATTTAAGGGGACACCCGATTTTATCCCAATAGAGAAAAAACTTGCAGAATTGTTTAATAAGGGTACGATTGAGTATGATGTGGCTGAGACTTTTTCAAATGATGTGGAGCTCTTCAAGAGGTATGCTAACATAAATATTTAAGATGGATATACAGACTTTTTTTTCTGTGGACTCCCCCCTTGTTTCGCTTCTCCCTGATTTCAAAGTGCGAAAATACCAGGGGGATTTGTCCGCATTTATTAATGATACGATAGAAAATTATGAGACATCTGTGATAGAAGCTCCTACGGGGAGCGGTAAGACACTGGCATATCTTATCCCTGCATTTTTATCTAATAAGAAAGTGATAATATCCACCAAATCAAAACAACTTATGAATCAGCTGTACTATAAGGATATAGCGGCACTTAAACAGCTTACTATATGGGATAAGTATGTAAGTGTGTTGAAAGGGAAGAAAAACTACTTTTGTTTGCAGAGATATTACAAGTATATACTACCTTTTGCGGATGAATATCCTGATGTAGTGGAGTGGTATGGTGATAAAAAGAATGAAGAGATTCTTGAAGTGCCATTTTATAGATTTGATGAAGCGGTGCATGACAAGATAACTGCCGATAGTTTTCAGTGTAGTGCCGGCAAGTGCGAATATTTTGGTGTATGTCATTTTTATCGGGCAAAAGAGATTGCCAATATGTCTGATATCGTTATAACAAATCACTATTTGCTTCTTACTGATATAGCTTCAAAAAGTAAATCTGGCTTTTTGTCAAACTTTGAAAATTTTGACCATATTATTTTCGATGAAGCACACTCGATTGTTGATATTTTCCCGATGTTTGCTGGCGAAGAGGTTTCTTTGAATAACCTGAAATCTTTTTTAAAAGATAATAAAGATTTGATAAGGATTGACATATATACGGAGATAACAAATAAAATTAGAGTTTTTGAAACTAAGATTAAAAATAAAGAAACTTTGAATGAAAACCATATAAATACTTTCGAGAATATTTTAAATTTTATCAGAGAAAATATATTGGATTTGTTGGAAAATGATGAAAGGGAAAATTTTAAAAAGATTGAAAAAAGTTTTAAGTTTATACTTGAGCATACGGGGGTGAAGTTGGTTGAGCCCACCAAACAGTCGGCACTAATAAAATTATTGCCTTTAAAAGTTAATGACATATTTTACGAGGGGCTTACTAAAACGGCTATTAGTGCTACTTTTATCAGTGCTACCCTTACTACGGACAAATCGTTCGATTTTTTCAAGCAAGAGCTTGGTTTGCCAAACAATATCTCTGAATATATTGTCGACCAAAATAATTTTAGGAAGAATTCCGTATATGTAATCCCTAAGAATGCCAAAGATAAGTCAAAGCTATATGTAGAGTATGTGAGTAAAATTGATGCACCAATGCTTATAATTTTTAACAGCATAAGCATGATGAATAAAATGTATGAAATATTAAAAGAGAATGTTAAAAATAAGAATATTATTTTGCAGCAAAGTGTAAATATGGGTGAATTTTTCGCTGACAGTAAAGATGTTATACTTGGCTGTGCTGTTTTGAGAGAAGGGATAGACATAAAGACAAATTCTAAAATAAAATGTGTAATTATAGACAAACTTCCCTTTGAAAATATCAGTGATGTTTATCTGAATATGAAGGCAAAAGATATTGAAGAAAACGGCAAAAATTCTTTTAAAGACTTTTATCTGCCGCGCGCAGTTATATATTTCAAACAATCTATCGGAAGATTGATTAGAAGTGAAGATGATTCAGGTGTTTGTATAATTTTGGATGACAGGGTACTTACTAAAAATTATGGAAAGTATTTCCTTGAAGAAATAGATAAAAATAGAATATATGATGATTTGCAGTCTGCACTTAATGATTTGGAGGATAGTTATGAACAGTATTAAATTGGACTATAATTTTTGTATGAGCGATAACGTTAATTCATCTATTTCATACGATGACTTGCAAAAAAAGATAAATCAAGTCAAGTCAGGCTATTCCAAACTTATGGAAATGGTTTCAAGTGGTGAGGTAGGATTTACTAAGTTGCCTGACAAAGACTTAAGCAAGATTGTAGATTATGCGAAAAGTGTGAGCGGGCAGTTCAATGATATGATTGTTATTGGAATTGGCGGTTCTTCATTGGGACTTGAGGCAATAGAGAATGCTCTTTTACCATTTAATTTTAATACATTAAGCCTTGCGGAAAGAGGATATTTCCCAAGGCTTTGGGTAGCAGACAATGTTGACCCCGTAAAGATAGGGTGGATACTCAAAAAGTGCAATCCTGAGGATACGTTGGTCTTGATAGTGACAAAATCGGGAAGTACCGTTGAGACAGCCGCAAATGCTTGTATTGTAATTGAATGGCTTAAAGAGTCAGGCGTTGATATTAAAAAGCATGTTGTGGCGATTACCGACCCTGAAAGCGGGAGTTTGAGAAAATATGTAAATGAGTCCGGTATTCAGTCATTTGAGGTTGAAAAGAATGTGGGTGGGAGATTTTCAGTTTTATCTGCGGTGGGGCTTTTGCCTGCTGCAATTTTGGGCGTAAAAGCAGACAAATTATTGGAAGGTGCTAAATATGCACTTGAAAATGAAAGGCAGTTTTTAACACTTTCGGCTATTTACTTGCATTATTATCTTGAGAAAAGAATAAATGTATTAATGCCTTATAGTTCAAGTTTACAAAAGTTTTCTTTTTGGTTTTCACAGCTTTGGGCTGAGAGTCTTGGCAAAAAGTATGATATGAGTGGCAATGAGGTGTTTACAGGGACGACTCCGTTTCCTGCAATAGGTGCCAATGACCAACATTCATTGGTGCAGCTTTTTAGAGAAGGTCCTGATGATAAGCTGATTACATTTGTGGAAGTGAAAAGTCATGCTTTGGAGAAATCTATCAAGGAGCCTTTTTATGGGGATTTCGACTATTTGAAAGGGGTAGAGCTGTCAGCCCTTTTAAATACAGAACTTGCCGCTACTGAAGCTGCTCTTTTAAAAAGTAATAGACCGAGTTTAAAAATCATTGTTGATTATCTTGATGAATTTTCTTTGGGATATCTTTTTATGTTATATGAACTTACTACCGCTATAGTAGGTCTTAGTTTAAATGTTAATCCGTTTGACCAGCCCGGTGTTGAGGAAGGAAAACAGTTTGCATATGGAATTTTGGGTAGAAAAGGGTTTGAAGAAAAGCTTATGGAATTTAAAAAACTGAATAGTAAAATTGATGAGTACATTATTTGAACAAGAGCTACTTAAAAATCTAACTTACTGTAAGAATAAAAAAATACTTGTTGCCTTTTCAGGTGGGGCTGATTCATCCGCTCTTTTGTATGCTCTTGTAAAAAATGATTTTGATGTAATTGCTTGCCATGTGAATCATTCCATAAGAGGAGAGTTTGCAGACAGGGATGAAATGTTTTGCGTAGATTTTTGTAAAAAGCTTAATGTGGAATTGATTGTAAAGAGAATAAATGTTCCGGAATATGTGAGAAAAAATAATGTTAGTGTTGAGGATGCCGCGAGAAAGCTCAGGTATGACGAGCTATTTAAGGTATTTGAAGAGAAAAATGCTGATTACATGTTTACTGCTCACCATCTGGATGACCTTGTTGAAACATTTTTTGTAAAGCTTTTTCAAGGGAGCTCTATTTACAATTTGAAGGGATTTGGTTTTAATGAAGGGTTTTTAAAAAGACCTCTTCTTTATATTAAAAAGGAATTGATTCTTGATTTTATTAAAGAGGAAAATATTAAATATGTTGTTGATGAGACAAATTTTTCTTCAGATTATGTTAGAAATTGGCTGAGAGCAGAAATTATCCCCGTGATTAAGAGCTATAGTGCCGGATATTTAAAAAATATTATTAAAATTCAAAATGAATCTGGTGAGTTGAAAGATTATCTTTCACATAAGATAAAAAATGTAAAGTTTGATAGGCACAATACTTATTATTCTTGTTCTTTGAAAAAGCTCGTAAAATTGGATACTTATGAAAAAAAGTTTGTTTTTGCAGAATTTTTTAAAAAATTTTTCAGAGTAGAGAAAGTACATGTTGAGTTGGCTTTGGAATGTATTGAAAAGAGCGAGCACTCTGTGAGAATAAATTTACCAAAAGACTATATTTTTGAAAAAAGTTATGATAAAATCTATTTTTTTAATAAAAATATATTGTGCGGGTTTAGATATAATAAAAGCCCCGGAGAAAGTCGTGTTTTTATAAGTGAAATTGGTAAAAATATTGAGTTTTCCGGAGAGCTTACTCATATGGAATTAACGGTAAGAAACAGACTTCCCGGTGATAGATTAAAAGGGAAAAAAGTAAAAGACCTTTTTATAGATAAAAAAGTGGACCTTTTTTTGAGAGATATTTCATGTGTAGTTGAAAGTTGTGGCAAAATTATTTATGTTGAAAATATTACGGAAAGTGAAAGTATAAAAATAATATAGATTAGGAGAGTATATGAGTAAGCATGTTTTGGAACCTTTTATAAAAAAGGAAGATATAGCGTTAAAAGTAAAAGAGCTGGGTGAGAAAATTACAAATGATTTTAAAGGTGAGAAGGTGTTACTTGTGGGAGTATTGAAAGGTGCTTGGATGTTTCTAAGCGATTTGTCCAAAAATATAGATCTTGATGTTGAGATAAGTTTTATAAGTGTTTCAAGCTATGTTGGCGAGAAGACTACTACAAGTGGGGTTGTTCGTTTGATGTGTGATATAGACAGACCGCTTGAGGGTAAAAATTTGATTTTAGTGGAAGATATTGTTGATACAGGTTTGACCTTAAATTACTTGAAAAAGCTTCTTTCCGTAAGAAAACCAAAATCTATCAGTATTTGTACTCTTTTGGATAAACCGTCAAGAAGGGTAGCTCCGATTAATCCGGATTATTGTGCTTTTGAAATACCTGATGAATTTGTTGTAGGTTACGGACTTGATTTTAATAATAGGTATAGAAATTTGCCTGAAATATACAAGCTAATAATAGGCGAAGATAATTAGGAGGAGTAATGAAGAACAATTTTTATAAAAACATTTCTTTATGGTTTGTAATAGCATTACTGATGGTAGTAATGTTTAATTTTTTTGATGCAGGCCAGGGGGTCAGACAAAAGATATCCTATTCGGATTTTATTAATAAAGTAGCTACTGATCAGGTGCAGACTGTCCTTATCAAAGACAAGCTTATTACAGGCACATTTCAAAATGGTGAACAATTTGAAACTTTTGCCCCGGATGATAATGAACTTGTCAAGATGTTAAGAGAGCACAATGTTCAGATATTTGTCAAGCCGCCTGAGCAAAATCCTTGGTATCTTCAAATTTTAATTTCATGGCTTCCAATGATTCTTTTGATAGGGGTATGGATTTTCTTCATGAGACAGATGCAGGGCGGAAGCGGCAAAGCGTTTAGTTTTGGCAAAAGTAAAGCAAAGCTTTTAACTCAGGATCAGCACAAAGTCACTTTTAAAGATGTGGCAGGTGTCGAAGAGGCTAAAGAAGAGCTTGAAGAAATAATAGAATTTTTAAAAGATCCGCACAAATTTCAAAAATTGGGTGGAAAGATTCCAAAAGGTGTTCTTCTGGTTGGCCCTCCGGGGACAGGTAAGACACTTTTGGCAAAAGCTGTGGCCGGTGAGGCCGGTGTGCCGTTTTTTACAATAAGCGGTTCGGATTTCGTTGAAATGTTTGTCGGTGTCGGAGCCTCCAGAGTGAGAGATTTGTTTGAACAAGGGAAAAAGAATGCTCCCTGTATAATTTTTATAGATGAAATTGACGCTGTGGGTAGACACAGAGGTGCAGGTCTTGGCGGAGGCCATGATGAAAGGGAACAGACATTGAATCAGCTTCTTGTGGAAATGGACGGATTTGAATCCGCAGAAGGGGTTATTCTTATTGCTGCAACTAACAGGCCTGATGTGTTAGACCCGGCTTTATTAAGACCGGGAAGATTTGACAGGCAGGTTGTCGTTCCGAGACCAGATTTTAAAGGGAGATTTGAGATATTAAAAGTACATGCTTCTAAGACACCCCTTGCTGATGATGTAAATTTGGAAATAATCGCAAAAGGTACACCGGGGTTTGCAGGCGCTGAGCTTGCTAATCTTGTAAATGAAGCAGCACTTCTTGCAGCAAGAAAAAATAAAGATAAAGTCGGTATGGCAGAGTTTGAAGAGGCTAAAGACAAGGTGATGATGGGGAAAGAGAGAAGGAGCATGGTTATTTCGGAAGAAGAGAAGGAAAATACCGCTTATCATGAAGCCGGCCATGCTATTGTCGCAAAATTTATCCCCGGCAGCGACCCTGTTCACAAAGTTAGTATCATTCCAAGAGGTATGGCACTTGGTGTTACACAGCAATTGCCTAAGGATGATAAATATATGTACACAAAAGAATATCTTGAAGGAAGACTCGCCGTATTAATGGGGGGTAGAGCAGCTGAGGTGTTGATTTTCAACAGGTATACGACAGGTGCAGGGAATGATATAGAAAGGGCTACAGATATTGCAAGAAATATGGTCTGTTCTTGGGGTATGAGTGAAAAGCTGGGGCCGCTTGCCTTTGGGAAGAAGGATGAGGCTATATTTTTGGGAAAAGAATTGTCAACTCATAAAAATTTTAGCGAGAAGACAGCAGTAATGATAGATGAAGAAGTAAAAGCTATTGTGACAACAAGCTACAGAAGAGCATATAAGATTTTGGAAGAACATTTGGATGTACTTCATGCTGTATCTAAGTTGTTGTTGGAAAAAGAGACTATTGATGGCAAAGATATCGATCAGATTATAAATGGTGTAGAGATTTCCGAAGAAGAAGTTGAAAAGAAGGATGATGTTACAGCAGATTAGCCCTGAGAAAGACAGATTGATATATGAAATAAAAAAGATAGGTGCTGACCCATACGCCCTAAAAATGTGGGAAAAAGGGGTCAATATTAATATAAAGTTTAAAAATATAAGCTATGCGCAGGCAAATATTATTAAGCAAGAAGCAATTGCAAGCGGTATTGATGCTGTAGTATCCAAAGGTACGGTATCGGGAGCAAAAGAGCGGACGGATATTTTGATTTTAGGAAACATAAATGGAGTAAGAAGGCTTGTTAAGCGGCTAAAGTTGCAGCCTTTCGGTTTGGAAAAGTTGGCGGAAGATATTAGTTTTTTAATATCTGCTAAGAGGAAAGATTATTTTTTGGCAAGAGATAAAAAGATTGAACTATCAAAAACAGTTATTATGGGTATATTAAATGCTACTCCCGACTCTTTCAGTGATGGTGGGCTGTATCTTTCAGAGGAAAGTATCGGTGAACGACTTGCATTGTTAAACAAATATTCGGACATTATAGATATCGGTGGTGAGTCGACAAGGCCCGGAGCTGCAGAGATTACAGATAGTGAGGAGATTAATAGAATTTCTTACCCGCTTGAAAAGGCATTGGAGTTAACTGATAAAGTAATTTCAGTTGATACTACAAAATCAAAGGTCGCAGAATATGCCCTAAAAAAAGGGGCACATATGATAAATGATATCAGTGGACTTACATTTGACGCTGATATGGCAAGAGTTTGTGCTGATTTTGGTGCTGCAGTTTGTATTATGCATATCAAAGGAAGACCAAAAGATATGCAAGAAAATACGGACTATGGAAATATGCTTGAAGAGATAAAGTGCTTTTTACATGACCGTATAGATTACGCTTTGAAAATGGGAATTGATGAGGATAAAATAATAATAGATCCCGGCATAGGATTTGGTAAATCATTGGAAGATAATTATGTTATAATTAAATATCTTAAAGAGTTTGAAAGTTTTGGATTCCCTTTGTTGATTGGGCTGTCGAGAAAATCTTTGATAGGCAAGGTAGATGGGAGTAAGGCAAATGAAAGGGATTTAACGTCTAAGGTACTTGAGGCAATAAGTGTTGTAAATGGTGCCGATATTATTAGGACGCATGACGTGGAGAATTTAAGTAAAATAATTACTGTTGTTGATTTTTATAAAAAGGTGAATATTAATGATTGAAATTTTAAAATCATTCTCCATCGTTGATGTTATAGATATCGCAATAATCAGCTTTATCATTTATAAAGCTCTTATCCTCATCAAAGGGACGAGAGCCTTCAATATGATATTCGGCATTGTTGTAATAATTATTTTATCCCTTATTTCAAAATATGTGGGGCTTAAAACTACAAGTTGGGTAATGAGCAATCTTTCTGGTTACTTGTTTTTGACGATTATAGTGTTATTTCAGCCAGAAATAAGAAGGGCTTTGGCATTTATCGGTGATACGAAGGTTTTTGGTACGGGTGTGGTTAGTTATGAGAAAATTATTGATGAAATTACAAAAGCTGCGACAATACTTGCAAACAGGCAGATAGGTGCTTTAATTGTTTTGGAAAATGAGACGAAGCTGGAGCATTATATCCAGGCAGGCACACTTATTGATTCTTTGGTCACAAAGGATTTGCTTGTGAGTATTTTTATTCCGTATTCTCCGCTGCATGATGGTGCCGTTATTATCTCGGAAGGGAAGCTAAAATTTGCTGGTTCCATTTTACCTTTAACCAAGAAAGAGAATATTGATAAAAAGTTTGGTACAAGACACAGGGCAGCCCTTGGCATTACCGAGGAAACAGATGCAATATGTATTGTAGTCAGTGAAGAGAGGGGGACTATCTCATTGACTTACAAAGGGAAAATTTCAAGTGAGCTTGATGCGGAATTGCTGAAGTCTTCATTAGTTGATATAGTAAACATGTATAAAAGTAATAGTAAAAAAGGGAAAGTAAGTGACAAATAATCTTTTGCTTAAAATTACAAGTGTTGTTTTGGCTGTAGGTCTGTGGTTTTTTATAGCTACTTCCGATTATACTGAGGTAAGTTTTACTGTACCGATAAAGATAGAAAATCTTGATAGCAGCTTGGTTGCTATCAATAAAACTGGCCTTGTAAATGTTGTTTTAAAGGGACCTAACTTTTCACTTAAGAATATGTCATATAACGATATAAAAATAAGTGTCGATGCGTCAAACTTCAATGTGGGTGAGATAAAATACAGAATAAAGCTTAGCGAAGTTAAAGTACCGGCAGGGATAAGTGTGGTAGAAATAGTGCCTTCTGAAGCTGTTTTTTTGGTAGACGAAGTAATTACCAAGAGCGTAAAAGTTAACCCTACTTTTATAGGTGAGCCTTTAAAAGGGTACAAGGTGTCGAGCGTCAATATGATTCCTGACTCTGTTAAATTGCAGGGTGCTAAGAGAATATTATCGAAACTTGATTTTGTTGACACACTGCCCATTAATTTGTCTTCAAGATATGAGACTTTAATTTATAGTGTCGGATTGAAGTTGCCTGACGGTGTTAGTGTCGTTGAAAATACTCAGATTGATGCGATAGTAAAGTTTTCCGAAGATATTGTGGAATATAGTTTCAATGATTTTGTTATAAATTTCAGAGGAGCTAATCCTGACTTTAAGTATGAAATTATTGACAAGGAGATAAATGTAAAACTTAAAGGCAGATCTGACAGACTAAATTCAGACAATGCAAAAAAACTTTTAGAGCTATATGTGGATGTTTCAAAGGTTGATAAGCCTGGTAAATATCTTTTGAAGATAGATAAACTTTTAAAAGATGATATAGAAGTGGTATCTATCAATCCTGATAAAGTAAGAGTAAAGGTGGATAGATGAGAAAGTATTTTGGGACTGATGGTGTAAGAGGGAAAGCTAATATTTTCCCGATGACTGCCGAATTTGCATTGAAGCTCGGAATGGCAGCGGCAAAAGTATTTAAAAATGGCAGTAAAAAACATAAAATCGTTATTGGTAAAGATACGAGAATTTCCGGGTATATGTTTGAAAATGCAATAGTATCAGGCATATGTTCAATGGGTGTGGACGCAATAATAGTCGGCGTTTTACCTACTCCGGCAATTGCATTTATTACAAGGAGTTTAAGAGCGGATGCAGGTGTAGTGATATCTGCTTCTCACAATCCGTATTATGATAACGGGATAAAATTTTTCTCATCGGAAGGGTATAAGCTCCCTGATGATTTGGAATTTAAGTTAGAGCAGCTTTTGGATGAAGATCTTGAATGTGCAAGTTCTGAGGATGTTGGGAAGGCTTACAGAATAGAAACCGCTATTGGAAGGTATGTGGAGTATGCCAAAGCATCGTTTGATAAAAGATATGATTTAAAAGGCCTTAAAATTGTACTTGATTGTGCTAATGGTGCTGCTTATAAGGTTGCACCAATGGCAATTAGTGAATTGGGTGCTGATGTTGTAGTTATAAATGACAGACCAAGCGGCAAAAATATCAACGAAAATTGCGGTGCTGTTTATCCTGAGCAGCTTTGTCAGACAGTTAAAGATGTCAAAGCGGATGTGGGTATATCCTTTGACGGAGATGCGGACAGAGTTATTTTTTGCGATGAAAATGGTGAGCTGGTTGACGGAGATTTTATTCTCGGTATTTGTGCAAAAGATATGAAATCCGAAGGGATTCTTAATAAAAATACTTTGGTTGCGACAGTAATGAGTAATATTGGCTTTGAAAACTCGCTTAAGAGAGAGGGTATTAATGTAGTGAGAAGTCAGGTAGGGGATAGATATGTCTTGGAGGAAATGCTCAAAGGAGGTTTTAATTTAGGCGGTGAGCAGTCTGGGCATATTATTTTTTCAGATTATAACACTACCGGAGATGGTCTGATAAGTGCTTTGCAATTATTGAAAATCTTGGTTAAAACAGGTAGACCTTTAAGTGAATTGAAGTCATTTATTTCTTTGTATCCACAGGTATTAAAGAATGTTGAGGTGCCATACAAAAGACCTTTGGATGAAATGAAGGAAACGGTAAAGAAAATTAAATCCATTGAAGAGAAATTGGAAGGGCAGGGTCGTATATTTGTAAGATATTCAGGGACTGAAAATAAACTCAGAGTCATGGCTGAAGGTGAAGATGAAAAAATAATAACAGCTTATTGTGATGAAGTTATACAAATTGCTTTAGATGAAATTAAAGAGAGTACTAAATAAATATGAAATTTTCAGGAGGCAGAGTTGGTTAAGCTTGGGGTTAATATTGATCATGTAGCTACTGTTAGACAAGCAAGGAGAATCAATGAGCCTGATCCTGTTTATGCGGTAACATTAGCTGAGCTTGGCGGAGCTGATGGCATTACAATTCATTTAAGGGAAGACAGACGCCATATTCAGGATAGGGATGTCTATCTTATCAAGGAAGTTGCAAAGACACGGCTTAATCTTGAAATGGCTTGTGTCGATGAAATTGTTGAAGTTGCTCTTGATGTCAAGCCTGACATGTGTACACTTGTTCCTGAAAAAAGGGAAGAGGTTACTACAGAAGGTGGGCTTGATGTGATTCAGAACTTTGACTTGGTTGCATCTACCGTGAAAAAATTATCGGAAGCAGGTATTGAAGCAAGTATTTTTATTGACCCTGACACAAAACAGATAGACAAAGCTTTTGAAACAGGGGCAAAGGTTATTGAGCTGCATACCGGCAGATATGCCGATACTAAGGGTGAGGAACAAAAGGCAGAGCTTAAGCGCTTAAAGGTTGCAGCTGCACATGCCATAGATAAAGGGTTTAAAGTAAGTGCGGGGCATGGATTAAATTATCTAAATGTTAAGGATATTGTTAGAATTCCAATGCTTTATGAAGTCAATATCGGCCATTCTATAATAGGCAGAAGTATTTTTGTGGGTCTCAAAGAGGCTGTCAGCCAAATGAAAAGTATTATAAATAGCACGTTAAAATGTTAGGCTGCGATATAATAGAGCTAAGCAGAATCAGGAA
Source organism: Deferribacteraceae bacterium V6Fe1 (assembly GCA_022813675.1). GTDB lineage: Bacteria > Chrysiogenota > Deferribacteres > Deferribacterales > Deferrivibrionaceae > Deferrivibrio > Deferrivibrio metallireducens. The sequence continues at coordinate 1,514,203 of CP063375.1, forward strand.
AAGTTATGAAACTTATGGTGATAAGTTTGTCAGAAGAATACTTTCCAAAGAAGAGCTTGAAATTTTTTTTAAAAGAAGTAATAAAGTTGAGTTTTTGGCCGGGAGATTTTCGGCCAAGGAGGCCATTTCAAAAGCTTTGAAGACGGGCATTAGAGGGGAACTGTCTTTTGATGGTATTTCCATTTTGCCTGATGAATTTGGCGCTTTAGAAGTTTATATAAATGGTGAGCTCAGGGAAAATATACAAGTGAGTATATCGCATTGCAAAGAATACGCTATGTCAGTGAGTATGATAAAAAATGATTGAGAAGGAAGATTATGAGTGCAGTTATTATCCCAGCAAGATTTGCTTCTGAAAGGCTGCCGGGAAAGCCTTTAAAAAAGATTGATGGTATCCCGATGATAGTGAGGGTTGCCACAGAATGCATGAAGAGTAAGGCGGATAGGGTTATAGTGGTTACCGATAGCAAGGAGATCCTTGAAGTATGTGAAAAAGTTGAAAATTTGGAAGTTACGATGAGCAGTCCGGATATAAAATCAGGGACTGACAGGGTGGCAAAAGCTGCCAAATATTTGAATGATGAAGTGATTATTAATGTTCAGGGGGATGAGCCATTTATACCGTATGAGCTTATCAATACCCTTATTGATGATTTGCAGTCTAATAAAGATGTATTGATGAATACAGCCTGCACAAAAATTGACGACTTGGAGGCTGAAAATCCCAATGTGGTCAAGGTTGTGTTTGATGAAGAGATGAATGCGATCTATTTTTCCAGGGCAAAAATCCCTTATAATAGAGATAAAAAGGCTTGTGATTACTATAAACATATCGGTATTTATGGTTTTAAAAGGGGCTTTTTACTTAAATATGTTGATATGCCTCAGACAAAGTTGGAAAATATTGAAAAATTAGAGCAGTTAAGGGTACTTGAAAATGGTTTTAAGATTAAGGTATTACAAACGAATTATAAACCTATTTCTGTTGATACGGAAGATGATCTCAGGTTGGCAGAAGAGTATATAAAAAATAAAAATAATTAAATTTAAGGTGAATTAATGGCTAAGTTTATATTTGTTACAGGCGGGGTTTTATCCTCATTGGGAAAAGGTATTACAGCAGCATCAATAGGGACATTGCTTGAGGCAAGAGGCTACAAGGTTATAATTAAAAAATTTGACCCTTATCTAAACCTTGACCCCGGCACGATGAGCCCTTTTCAGCACGGAGAGGTGTATGTTACTGATGATGGTGCAGAAACCGACCTTGACCTTGGACATTATGAAAGATTTTTAAATTCAAGTACTACCAGAGATTGTAACGTTACAGCCGGAAAAATATACTACAAAGTCTTGGAAAAGGAAAGAAAGGGGGACTATCTGGGGGGAACGGTTCAGGTAATTCCTCATATAACTGATGAGGTAAAAAACAGCATATACAGCCTTTCTGAAGATTACGATATTGTTATCGTAGAGATAGGCGGTACTGTAGGTGATATTGAGAGCTTACCTTTCTTGGAAGCTATCAGACAGATTAGGTTTGATCTGGACGAAAACGACGTATTGTATCTTCATGTTACCCTTGTTCCATACATTAAGAGTGCTGGTGAGCTTAAGACAAAACCTACACAACATTCTGTTAAAGAGTTAAGAGAGATAGGTATTCAGCCGGATATGCTGGTTTGCAGATCTGAATATCCACTCGATGATAGTATTAGGAAAAAAATAGGTCTGTTTTGTAATGTATCAAAAAATGCTGTTATAAATGCCATAGATGCTTCGACAATCTACCAAGTCCCGCTTTTGATGAACAAAGAAGGGGCAGACAGATTTATTTTAAACAAACTTGGGTTAGAAGAGAGAGAGCTTGATTTGTCTGTGTGGGAAGAGATTGTTTACAGGATTAAAAACCCTGAAGACACGGTAACTATCGGTGTGGTTGGAAAATATGTAGGTTTAAAAGATGCTTATATTAGTTTGACAGAATCGTTAATCCATGGTGGAGTGGATAATAAAGTAAAAGTTAATATTAAATGGATTGATGCCGAAGATTTGGAAACACAGAATCCTGATAAATTTTTGGATGATGTCGACGGTATTTTGGTGCCTGGCGGTTTTGGTGAGAGAGGTGTAGAGGGTAAAATCAGAGCTGTTAATTTTGCGAGAAATAAAGATATACCATTTTTTGGTATCTGTCTCGGGATGCAGTGTGCAGTGATTGAGTTTGCAAGAAATGTTTTAAAATATGATGATGCACACAGCACAGAATTTAATCCTAAGACGGAGCATCCGGTTATAGATTACATGGAAGAGCAGAAAAAGATAAAAAAGCTCGGCGGTACTATGAGATTGGGCGCTTATGAGTGTAAACTGGCTGAAGGCACGAGAGCTTACAATGCATATAAAGAGGCAACAATTTTTGAAAGACATAGGCACAGACTCGAATTTAATAATAAATTTAGAGACGAGCTGGTTAAAGCCGGCTTGATTATTTCGGGTGTTAACCCTGAAAGGGACTTGGTTGAGATTGTAGAGCTTAAATCTCACAGATGGTTTGTCGGTTGCCAGTTTCACCCTGAATTTAAGTCAAAGCCTACTAAACCTCACCCGCTTTTTAGTGGATTTGTAAATGCTGCCTGCAAGTTTAGTCAGGAAAAAAGCAATATACAGGAGAGTGAAAAGTGATTTTACTCGCTGGTCCATGTGTTCTTGAAAGTGAAGAAATAGTTTTTAATACTTGTGAGTTTTTGTCAGGTATTGCAAAATCAAGGGGTTATGATTTTTATTTTAAATCTTCCTATGATAAGGCAAACAGAAGTTCGGTAAAATCCTACCGAGGGCCTGGTCTAAAAGCCGGCGTGGAATTTTTGAAAAAGGTAAAAGAAAAGTTTGGAGTAAAAATAGTTACCGATATACATACCCCGACTGAAGCTTTTATAGCCGGTGAAGTGGCAGACATGATTCAGATACCTGCATTTTTATGCAGGCAGACCGATATGCTTAAGGCAGCAGCTGAAACAGGAAGAATAGTTAATGTCAAAAAAGGGCAGTTTCTTGCTCCTTGGGATATGAAAAATGTTGTTGAAAAACTGAGATATTACAATGCCAAAGATATAATTTTGACAGAGAGGGGTACCACTTTTGGTTACAACAATCTTGTAATAGATTTCAGATCGTTTAAGATTATGAAGGATTTAGGTGTTAAGGTAATTTTTGACGCCACTCATTCGGTTCAGTTACCGGGCGGGGCTGGAGAATCTTCTGCAGGTCAGAGGGAATTTGTCCCTTACCTTTCCAGAGCAGCTGCAGCTTTTGGTGTGGATGGCTTTTTTATGGAAGTTCATCCAAATCCTGAGACTGCGCTTTGTGACGGACCGAACATGATTGATTTTAAGACTACTGAAAATATTTTAGATGATATTGATGCAATAGGGAGTTTAAATTGGAAATCATTGAGTCTGTAAAAAAGACATTAAAGGTAGAAGCCGACTCTATTTATGATGTGTATAAAAGGGTTGGCAAAGAGTATGAAGTTGCCGTTGATTTGATGTTAAACTGTAAAGGTAAAGTAGTCGTGACAGGTATGGGGAAATCAGGGCAGGTAGGTAAAAAAATCGCCGCGACACTTTCTTCTACCGGTACGCCGGCTGTTTTTTTGCACCCTGCAGAAGGTGTTCATGGTGACCTTGGGATTATACGCTCGGAAGATGTTGTTGTGGCTATCTCAAATAGCGGGGAAACAGAGGAGATTATTGCTCTTTTACCGGTCATTAGAAGATTTGGTGTGAAGATTATTTCAATTGTTGGAAGATTAAATTCTACTCTTGCCGAAAGAAGCGATTGTGTCATTGATGCAAGTGTTGAAAAAGAGGCTTGCCCTTTAAATCTTGCCCCTACTGCCAGTACTACTGTGGCTCTTGCAATAGGGGATGCTTTGGCTGTAGCCCTTCTTGAAAGAAGAGGGTTTAAAGAGGAAGATTTTGCAGTGTATCATCCGTCTGGCTCATTAGGGAAAAGACTTTTGACAAGGGTGGAAGACCTTTATCATAAGGGTGAGCTTGTCCCGGTTGTTGAGAAGGGGACAAAGGTTGCTGATGCAGTGTATGTCATTAGTAGTAAAGGATTTGGCTGTGCGGCCATCGTTGATAAAAATAATGTTGTCGTAGGGATTATTACCGACGGGGACTTAAGGCGTGGTATGCAAAAATATCCGGATGTGTTTGAAAGAAGAGTTGAAGAGCTTGGTTCTGATTCACCTAAATTGATTACCAAAAATGAGCTTGCAGCTAAGGCTTTGAAAATAATGGAAGAAAATTCTATTACCTCATTATTGATTGTGGATGAAAATAAAAAAATTGATGGTATAATTCACTTGCATGACCTATTAAGGGCAAAAATTGTATGATAAAGTTATTGGTGTTAGATGTTGACGGCGTATTAACCGATGGAAAGATTATTTACAACGAATTTGGAGCTGAGACAAAAAATTTTCATGTAAGGGACGGGCTTGGGATTAAGATGGCTCAAAAAGCCGGTATTGATATAGCAATTATTTCGGGAAGAAAATCAAAAGTAACTGAGCTTAGAGCAAATGAGCTTAAAATCGAGCATGTTTTTACTGGAGTTGATAATAAGCTTTTGTGCCTTAGAGAATTATGTGATAAATTAGGGATTGACTTGTCTGATGAAGTAGCATTTATCGGTGATGATATAAACGATATAAGTATTTTAAAAGAATGTGCGTTTTCAGGGACAGTGGATGATGCCCCGGAATATGTAAAAAAAAATGTTCACTTTATTTCAAATTTTAATGGTGGAAACGGTGCTGTCAGAGAGTTTATTGAAGCAATTTTAATGAGAAATGGGCAGTGGGAAAATATATTCAAATCTTATTTGGCTTAATTGTCATTATCCTGATTGTGGTGTTTAACAGGGAGGAGAAAGTCCCGTTACCGAAGGTTGAAAAAAATACCTTGCTTTTGAAGAAAATGACTTTGAAAGAAAATATCGGTGACGATGGTTTTTATGAGCTTACTACTGACAAAGCCTATGTATATGATAATTATAAAGTTATAGATATGGATAACTGTTCTGTAATTTTTCAGGATAAAGGGAATACCTTAAAAGCCAAATCTTTAAAATGTAAAATTTACAACAATGTAAAGCTTGAAATGTTTAATAAGATTAAAGGTAATTTTAACGAATACTCTTTTGCAAGCGGAGATGAAGGTTATTTGGTATATTTTTTTGATAATGAGTCCGGCTTTGCAAATGGCAACTTGCAAATAAGTTCAAATACTTCTAAAGTATATTCGGAAAGTGTGTATTTTGATAAGAAGCTAAATATTGTAGAGTTTAAAGGGGCTGTTGAGGTAGAGTATGAATATTAGAATTATATTTACACTTTTAATGATTTTTGTTGGCGTATCTTTTAGTGCTGACAAGCCTTCTGTTAAAGTCGAATCGGATTCCCTCGTTTTTTCCGGTGACAGCAATATTTCTGTCTTTAAAGGGAATGTTGTTGCTCACTATGAAGATATTGTAATAAAATCCGATAATATGACCGTATTTTTTAAAAAAGATAAGAAAGTTGATAGAATATTAAGTGAAGGGAATGTGCAGGTAACTAAAGGGGACTTGTATTCACTGTCCGAATATGCCGAGATAAATGTTGATTTGGATAATGCTATCTTAAAGAAAAATGTAAAAGTATGGCAAGGGCAAAATTATCTGGAAGGGGATGAAGTCATCATTTACAACAAAGACAACAGAGTGATTGTAAATAAAGGGGATAATTCGAGAGTAAAAATCATATTTTTCCCTGAGAGTGAGGATAATGGAACTAAGAACAAATGAATTGATAAAGAGATACAAGGATAGAAATGTTGTAGACGGCATAAGCCTTAAAGTCAGAGAAGGTGAGATTGTCGGCTTACTTGGCCCAAATGGTGCCGGTAAAACGACGACTTTTTATATGGTAGTGGGAATTGTGCGCCCTGACTCAGGGGATGTTTATTTGGAAGATAAAAAGATTACAAATTTACCGATACATGAAAGGGCAAAATATGGCATAGGTTATCTTCCTCAAGAGGCCTCCGTTTTTAGAAAATTAACTGTTGAAGAGAATATCCTTGCTGCACTTCAGATAATAAAATATCCGAAAAACTCTATAAAAGAGCGATGCCATGAACTTATTGACGAATTTGGACTTGAAAAGGTTAGAAAATCATATGGTTATGCGCTCAGTGGTGGTGAAAGGAGAAGGGTTGAAATAGCCAGATGCTTGGCGGTCAATCCGAAATATATTTTACTTGATGAGCCATTTGCAGGTATTGACCCCATTTCGGTTACCGATATACAAAATATGGTTTTTACTCTTAAGAAGAGAGGGATAGGAGTGTTAATTACTGATCACAATGTCAGAGAGACATTGAAAATTACAGATAGAAGTTATATCGTATTTGAAGGGAAAGTCTTGGCAGAAGGGGACAAAGATCATATAATTAACCATCGGGAAGTTGTAAATAGATATTTAGGTGAGGGGTTCACTTTGCAATGAATAAAATGAAGATAAATTTGGAAACAAAATTAGGGCAAAAGCTTCTGATTACCCCCCAGATGAAACAATCATTAAAAATCTTGCAAATGCCATATATGGAGCTAATTACCGAATTGAATAATGTGTTGGAAGAAAACCCTGTCCTTGAAGAAGTTGAAGTGCAAGAGGTTAAGGAAGATAAAAATACAGATGAGTTTTTAAGGGAGTTGCAAAAGGTTGACTGGCAGGATTATTTTAGTGATCTTTCAGAAAGTTTGTCTTATATTCCAGATGATGAAGATTCTGTCAATTTTGACAAATTCGTAGGGAAGAAAGAAAATCTGTATGAACATTTACTTTTTCAGTTGAATATTTTAGGACTGGATGATTATTTGCTTGATATAGGCAAATATATAATTGGCAATATTGATGAAAATGGATATTTGACGATTTCGATAAGTGAAATAGTTAGTTATTTTGACGGGGATGAAGAAAATGTATTGAAAGTACTGTCCTATGTGAGAGAATTTGACCCTTCGGGTGTTGGAAGCGTCAGCCTAATAGAGTGTCTTCTAAAGCAACTGGAGCACATGGGGGTTGACCCTATAGATATTGAAATTGCCGAGACAATCCTAAAAGAATGTTATGAGGAGATTGCTTTTGGTAACCATAAAATGATTGCAGAAAAGCTGGGACTTAGCGAAGAATATGTAGGTGAAATTATTGATTTTATAAAAAGGACAGACCCGAAACCGGGGCTTAAATTTTCTCCCGAAGGTAAGTTTGTGGTGCCTGATGTTTATATTTTGGAAAAGGATGGCAAATATGAAGCTGTTTTAAATGAAAATGAAGTGCCGGCCATAAAGCTAAACAGCTATTATATAAAAATGCTTAAGGGGGAAAGCCTTGATTCTGCTTCTAAAGAGTTTATTGAAGATAAGGTAAAAAATGCCATCTGGTTTATAAAAAGTATGAATCAGAGGAAAAAGGCAATACTAAAAGTAGTAGAAGCTCTTATAAAACATCAAAAAGATTTTTTGGACAAAGGGTTAAAGTTTATAAAGCCGTTAAGGTTGAAAGATATAGCTCAGGAAACGGGTCTTCACGAATCAACTGTAAGCAGAGTTACTTCAAATAAATATGCAATGTGCAAGTATGGGGTTATTGAACTGAAATCATTTTTTATGAAAGGGCTTTCCGGGCACGACGGAAGTGAAGTAAGTGTTTCGAAAATAAAAGATTTAATAAACGATTTGATAGAGCAAGAACCCAAAGATGAGCCTTATTCCGACCAGAAAATTGTGGAAATTTTGTCAAAAAAAGGTATAAAGATTGCAAGAAGGACTGTTGCTAAGTATAGGGATGAGCTAAATATCCCCGGTACGTCAGTAAGAAAAAAAATGAGGAGGTAGTATGAATATTCAGATTACAGTAAAAAATGTCGAACTTACGGATGCTATTAGAAGTTATGTTGAAAAAAAAGTTTCAAAAGTGAAAAAGTATTTTGACCAAGTGGTTGATGTACATGTGGTGTTGGATGTTCAAAAGAATGTTCATATGGCTGAAATTTTAGTTAATGCCAAAGGGGTATTTTTGAAAGGTATTGAAAAATCTGAAGATTTGTATGCTTCAATCGATTTGGCTATTGATAAAATTGAGAGGCAGCTTGTTAAGTATAAGGAGAAGTTAAAGTCTAAAAAGCTTATAGATAAAAAGTTTGAAGCACCTTTGAAGTTGGACGTTTATGAAAGTGAAAGCTTCGATGATAAACCTGTTTCAATTATTACAAAAGAGATACCTGTTAAGCCTATGGATATTGAAGAGGCTGTTATGCAAATGGATTTGTTGAATAAAAATTTCTTTGTTTTCAGAAATGCCAAAAACTCTGAAGTTAATGTTGTTTACAGAAGGGATGACGGAAATATAGGCTTAATTCAGCCATAGGTGAAGGATTGATGGTGATATCAGAAATAGTAGAAAAAAATGATATAATTTTTCTTGACGGTGATTTTACAAAAGATGATATTTTTAAAAAATTTTCGGAGATTTTTGTAGAAAGAGGGAAAATTAATAATTTTGATGAAGTTTATAACTCTTTGCTTGAAAGGGAAAAATTAGGAAGTACTGCCGTGGGGGAAGAGATTGCTATCCCCCACGCAAAGTTTAAGGATATTGACAACACATGTATAGTCATTTCCATATCTAAAAATGGTATTTTATTTGATGCTCCCGATAAGCTGCCTGTGAAAGTTTTTTTCGTAGTTTTGTCACCTGAATCAAATATAGCCGGGCACTTAAAAACATTGGCAAAAATATCAAGACTTGCAAAACTGACTGATTTTAAAAATAGGGCTGTTAATGCCGAAAATGCTGAAGAAGTATTGAAAATATTGGTCGAAGAGGAAAGTAAAGTGTAATGGAAAAGGTCCCCGTTTCTGAATTATTGCTTCCTGAAGCCAAAGATTTGGAGCTTAAGCTAATTTATGGCAAAAAAAGTATTAACTCTAAATTTCTTACAAACTATCGAATTCAAAAACCGGGACTAGCATTAGCGGGCTATACCGACCATATACATCCTGGCAGAGTTCAAATACTTGGCAATACAGAGATATCATACCTTATGGGATTGCCTGAAAGTATAGCGTTAAATAATCTCAGAAAGTTGTGTGCAAAAGATATAGCATGTTTTGTAGTTACGAAAAATCTTAGAATTCCCCACATATTAATTGAGATAGTTAAAGAATTTGAAATCCCTCTTTTTCGCACAAGGTTATTAAGCTCAATAGCTATTTCCGAGATAACTTCATATCTTGAGGACAGACTTGCCCCTGAGATAATTGTCCATGGGGTGTTGATGGATGTTCATGGGATTGGAGTTTTGGTTATCGGGAGAAGTGGAATAGGAAAAAGTGAGTGTGCACTTGAGCTTATTAAGAGGGGGCACAGGCTTATAGCAGACGATGCTGTTCATATTAGCAGAAAGCAGGATTACCTTGTTGGGACAAGTAATGACCTTTTAAAGTATAATTTAGAGGTTAGGGGTCTTGGTATTTTAAATGTAAAAGATATGTTTGGTGTCAATGCTATTAGACTTCGAAAAAGGGTTGAGCTTGTGGTTAATTTTATAGATTGGAAACAGGATGAGTATTATGATAGGACGGGGCTTGACGAGCAAAGATACGATATATTGGGATTGAAATTGCCATTAATTACATTACCTGTTTCACCCGGGAGGAATATGGCTGTAATTGTAGAAGCTGCAGCTAAAAATCATCTTCTTAAGTATATGGGTTATGATGCGGCAAAAGAGTTTGAAGAGAAGTTGCTGAAAAAAATAGAGAATAACAGAAAAGTTGAAATCAAAAAAGTAATGAGGACTCGGGGGGTTGAGTAATTGTACAATTTATCGCTTGTTATTCTGACCGGTTGCTCCGGTGCCGGCAAATCTACGGCAGCAAAGGCGCTGGAAGATTTAGGTTATTATACGATAGACAATTTACCGCTTTTTATCATGGACAAATTTGTACAGGTACTTTTTGATTTCAATGTTGAGGTGCAAAAAATTGCCCTTGTGCTTGATTCAAGAAGCAAAGATATTAAAAAAGTCGGTGAAATTATTTCTATTTTAAAATCAAAATATGCGGCAGATGTTATCTTTCTTGACGCAGATGAAGATGCCTTAATAAAGAGGTATAAAGAAACAAGGCGGACTCATCCTATGGGGGAAGATCTCGTTGCCTCTATTAGAAAAGAAAAAGATTTATTGAAGGATATAAAGGAGATAGCTGATATTGTCATAGATACTTCAGACATGAATGTGCATGAATTATCCAGACAGATTGAAAGCTATTTTATTGACACATCAAACTCAATATACATTACTGTGCAGTCATTCGGCTTTAAATATGGTGTCCCACCTGAATCTGATATGGTTTTGGATGTAAGATTTCTTAAAAATCCTCATTTTGAGGAGCATTTAAGAGGGAAAACAGGTTTGGATGAGGAAGTTTACAGATATGTATTTTCTGATAAAAGAACAAAGGAGTTTTTGAGAAAGATAAAGCCTCTTTTAACCTTTTTAATCCCAAATTTCATTCAAGAAGGGAAGAAGTTTTTGACAGTATCTTTCGGTTGCACAGGTGGAAAGCACAGATCAGTTGCAATTGCAAAATTTATTGGTGATTATATATTTAGAAAAACATCACAGAAGGTTTACGTAAAACACAGAGATATAAACAGGAGCTGAAATGATTGGAATTATTATTTTAACTCACGGCTCGCTTGGCGTAGAGTTATTAAAAACAGCAGAGATGATAATAGGCAAGCAAGACAAAGTTGATATTTTATCTGTTCAGAGCGGGTCATCGTTTAGTGAACTTGCCACAAGGCTTGACTCTCTCAAAGAGAAATATCAAAACGATGGTCTTTTAATTCTTACGGATATGTTTGGTGGCAGCCCTTCAAATATTGCAATGGCGTATCTTGATGATAAAAATATTGAAGTTGTGACAGGTGTAAATTTGCCTATGATAATAAAGGCTTTTAGTATTAGAAAAGATGTAACATCACCGCAGGAGCTTGCAAAATTTGCATCCAATACTGCAAAAGATAGTATTATCATCGCGGGAGAATTATTAAAAAAATGAGTATTGGAAAGATTATTTTCAGAGTAGATGACAGATTAATACATGGCCAGGTAATAGAAGGGTGGATTAAATATCTTAAACTCAAAAATCTTATATTACTAAATGATAGGATTGCGGGTGATCCATTGCAGAAGATGATTTACTCAAGTATTGTCCCTCCTGAGTGTGCTTTGACGATCATAGATAAAAACAGCTTTACTGATGACTTTTTGCATAAATTGACTAATAAAACAATGATATTGGTAGAATCGGTAACTGACTTGTATGATTTGAAAAATATTTTGAATGGCGAATATTATATAAATGTTGGTTGCGTAGCATCAAGAGAGCATAAAATTGAAATAACGGATACCGTATTTTTAGATTTGAATGAAATAAGAATGCTCAGTGAGTTAAGGGAAATTTATGACATCCATATAAAAAAATTACCTTGGGAAACTGAGGTAGAGATTAAAAACTTTCTGCACCTTTTGGAGGAAAATGGCTAAGTGGGCATTTATAATATTCTTTTCCGGGCTTATTTCTGCTGACAGAAGTACTGCTCTTCATATGATGTTTTCGCGCCCTTTGATTGTTTCTCTGGTTATAGGGCTTCTTACTTCTCATTTATATTTGTGTCTTTTATGCGGAATAATGATTGAAATTTATGGAAGTGTTGACGTGCCTGTTGGCACCAAAATACCAAAAGATGATACCTTTATGGCATATCTTATGTCATTGCTTATAGGTTTTGAAGCGTTGACTACTCCGACGGACTTTATACTGGCAGCGTTTTTAGCTATCTTGTTTGTATACCCTGTTACTTTTTTGGAATATGTTTTGAGAAAAATTAACATGGCTATGTACGAGTCTTTTATGAAAAAGAATTTGTTAGACCCCAAAAGGTTGATAGTCAGAAGCTTTATACTATCGTTTTTGAGAGGAGTTATAATTTACAATGCAGTATTTATGTTGGTTTTTTTTATGTTAAATCAGTTAGAGCTGGATTTGAGAATTTTTGGAGAAACCAATCAATATTTTCTGATAATGATTATATTCTTAGCAGGTTATCTTATTAGGTTTTTATCTTTTAAAAGCATATACAAATATTTGGTTTTTGTTGCCGGTGCGATAATAGGATGGTTTGTAATATGAAAAAAGGGCTTATTTTGCTTAAAAGTTTATTTTTTACCGCTAATCAAAATATTACAAACATGCAAGGGACAGGATATAAGTATCTTATTGATGAGATTTCAAATAAAAATGAGATAAATATAGATAATGAGACTTTAAGAAATCAGCTTGGTTATTTCAATTCTCACCCTTTTATGATTAATTTTATTATAGGGATGTGGTTTAAGGAGTATCTGAACAAAGGCGATCCTGATTATTTTAAAAAGGTTTATGGCTCGGCTTTGGCTGCTCTCGGTGACAGTTTTTTCTGGCATACACTTAGACCATTGTCTTTTGTACTAAGTGCCATTCTTGCTATATATGAGCCTTTTGTAGGACTTATTTTTTACTTTGTATTCTTTAATATTTTTCATATTTTTTTCTTATGGATAGGTTTTGACGCAGGTTTTAAACTTGGTAAAGAGGTGATAAGCTGGTTTAATTATATAAAGTTTAACAGTTGGTCCAAATATGGTGACCTTATTGCTGTTTTTGGTTTTGGAATTTTACTGTCGATGCTGATTAAAATAAATATAGGATTTCAGGTAGATTTACTGAGTTTGGTCAGTTTTTTTGCAGTACTTGGGTTTTTGTTTGCCAAACGACTTGATGTGTCTTTAGCGTTTATAGTCGCACTGATTTTATTGTTATTAATAGTTTATGTAAGGGGTATGTAGCTATGAATAATTCTGTAGATGTTAAATCTCAAACTGTTCAAATTGTAAATGAGCTTGGGCTTCATGCAAGAGCTGCGGCAAGTTTTGTGAAAATTGCAGGCAGATACCCGTGTGATGTGAAAGTTGAAAAGGATGGAATGGAAGTTAACGGGAAAAGCATTATGGGGGTGATGATGCTTGCTGCACCAAAAGGCTCATTTATCACAATAAATGTAAGCGGACAAGGTGCTGATGAGGCCTTGGCTGAATTGGTCGCACTTGTAAATAATAAATTTGGTGAAGAAAGATGATTACTTTAAATGGAATTAAAATTTCCGATGGTGTGGTTATAGGCAGGGCATATATTTTTGACAAACGGACAATTAATATAAAAAAAAGAAGCATAAGCGACTTTGAAATTGAGAATGAAGTACAGAAATTAAAAAATGCTGTTATTGAGACAGAAAAGTATATGGTTGCTGTAAAAGCGATGTCTGAAAATGATTTTTCAAGCAGCCATAAATTTATTTTTGATGTTTACATGATGCTTTTAAAAGATGAAGCTCTTATTGGAGAGACAGAAAAATATATAAGAGAGCATCTTGTTAATGCCGAATACGCATTAAGCGTTGTTTCCGGCAATCTTATGAAAATGTTTGGAAAATCAAATGACGAATATTTGAAAGAACGTAAAAATGATATAAAACATATAGTAAAAAAATTGCTTAACTTTATGGTAGATAAAGGGTATCAGTATGCTTGCGATATAAACAGGGATTTAATAGTAATTGCTCATGATTTGTCCCCTTATGAAGCTGCACATCTTTTTAAACAAAATGTAAAAGGTTTTGCCCTTGATATGGGGAGCAAGGTTTCTCACACCTCCATAATTATAAGAGCTCTTGGTGTGCCTGCAGTGGTAGGTATAGAGAATGCTACATATAGTATTTCAGACGGTGATACAGTTATTATTGACGGCATAAATGGACAAGTGATTGTAGACCCTGATGAAGACACTTTAAGTAAATATCGGGAAAAAGAGGAAAGATATTTAAATTTCGTATCGACTCTGAGTCAGTTTAAGGAAAGCGATGTTTATACAAAAGACGGAGTAGGAATTAATTTGCTTGCCAATGTAGAGATTAATGATGAAATCCCTTTGGCGTTGGAATATGGCTCTCAAGGGGTAGGGCTTTACAGAACAGAATTTTTTTATCTTGAAAAAGGGGATTTGCCTGAAGACGAGCAATTTAAAATTTTAAAGGAGGCCGTAGAATTAATTCAAGGAAAACAACTTACAGTGCGTACTTTTGACTTGGGAGGAGAGAAATTATCAAACCTTTTGCCTCACCCGGACGAAAGTAATCCGGCAATGGGTTTGAGGGCGATACGTTATTCCTTGAGATTTAAAGAATTCTTTAAAAAACAGATGAGAGCTATATTGAGGGCTTCGGCTTTTGGGGATGTGAGGATAATGTTTCCTATGATTTCGGGGCTTGAAGAGATTGATAAGGCTAAAAAGCTCCTTGAAGAATCCAAAGAAGAATTAAAAAAAGCAAACATTGAATTTAATGAAAATATAAAAATAGGTATCATGGTAGAGCTTCCATCTATTGCCCTTATATCCAATTTGGCTGCGCAGGAGGTTGATTTTTTTAGTGTGGGCACAAATGACCTGATTCAATATACTCTTGGTATTGATAGAAATAATGAATATGTTGCCTATCTTTACCGTCCGTCTCATCCTGCAGTTTTGACACTTTTGAGGAATATTATTGAAAGTGCAAATAAATTTGAGATAGATGCAACTGTTTGTGGAGAAATGGCAGGGGACCCGATGTATATCCCGATTTTGTTAGGTCTTGGATATACAAATTTAAGCATGAGCCCATCACAGCTGCTAAAAGCCAAATTGTTAATAAGTCAAATAGATACAACCGAATGTAAAAAATTGGTGTCTGAAATGGCTGTGTGTAAATATGCAAGGGTAGCCGAAGAAAAATTAAGCGGCTTTGTAAATCAATTTGCAGGTAATTTGTTTATAAATTAGTTTAATAAATTAATTTTATTAGTATGCTTTGAAGAGTTAAAATAAGTTAACTAATAATCTTTCGGGGGAACTGATGAGGCGAGAAGAAGTTAAAAAGTTTAACGGTAAGGATAGTCAGCCTGCTTATATAATTTATAAAGATAAGGTTTATGATGTAACAAACAGCAGATTCTGGAAAAATGGTGTTCATATGAACAGGCACAAAGCCGGCGAGGATATGACAGATTTTATTTCAATGGCACCTCACGGCGATGATCTGTTGAAAAGGGATAATATCAAATATGTTTGCGATGTTGAGCCTGAAGAGATTATTCCTGACAAAAAAGATAATTTAAGAAGAGCTTACGCAAAGTATCACCCTCATCCGGTATTTATTCACTATCCGATGGGTATATTATATTTTGGTGCTTTTATGCTTTTGTTATATATCATTACTAAGAACCAAAGTTTTGAACTGACCGCTTTTTACTCTTTAATTTGCGGAACACTATCTATTTTTCCTGCAGCTGCTTCCGGGATTCTTAGCTGGTGGTTAAACTATGAAATGACTATGACAAAAATTTTCAGGAATAAATTGATTCTTTCAGCTGTTTTAGCTGTTATTTGTGTGTTTTTAAGCATTACAAGATTGCTACATCCTGATATTACAGCATTTTCTGGATTATTTACTCTTTATTGTTTATTATATTTCATATCAATACCCGTCTTAACTTTAATTGCCTATAACGGCGGTAAAATTACCTGGCCAAATTAAGGGAGGAAGCAATGGAAAATCTGAGCAAAAAAGAGATGATAAAGGCACTTGAGGAGATGATTCAGGTTGTGTTGATTAGGATACCTAAGGAAGTGGAAGCTATGAGATTTTATCAATCTGCCGCTGAAAAATCTGTGACTCAAGCTTCTAAAGAGCTTTTCTTGAATCTTGCCCAGCAGGAGAAAGGGCACGAAGCCGAGCTTAGACGAATACTCGAAGATCTGAAACGGCAATTAAATGAGCTTAAAAGAAGTTAAGAATAATCTGTTTAGAAACATAGTTGGTATTTAATTTTTAACCATATATTTATACAATTTTTCCGTGAAATTTCCTTAAAATAGTGTTATAAAATTTGAAGCGATATTTGAACCTCAAATGCCGGAGATAAATTGGTATGATAAAGTTTTTAAAGCAGAGACTTTTTTTGAAAGATAAGGGTCGAAAAGACCCGGTTGTGGATTATGTTGTTAAGATGTGCAATGCCTACAATAAGAGAAATTTTATGAACACATCCCTATATGACGCTGAATTTTCTGTTGTAGATACCGAGACTACTGGGCTTGATATTAATACGGCAAAGATAATAAACATAGCTGCAGTGAAAATTAAAAATTTCAAAATTATTGATTACTATAATGCATTTATAAATCCAGGAATGAAGATTAATGCTGATTCTATAAAGTGGCATGGTATTTCGGATGATATGGTGAGAGACAAACCATATGTTATAGAAGTTTTGCCTGAATTTTTAAGATTTATAAGAAATTCCGTAATTGTAGGGCATCACATTAAATTTGACATGGATATGATTTCCAAAGAGATGTTTGATACTTATGGGTGCTCGATAAAGCAAAGGTGTCTTGATACAATGTTTATCTACACCCGCGGGGTTATAAAAAGGGATGACCATGTGAGTCTTGATTTTTTACTTGACCTTTATAAGGTTAAGTGTATCGGTCGTCATACTGCCCTTGGCGATGCAATGGCGACTGCAGAAGTATTCAACAAAATGATAATGCAAATATCCGGAGAATATAAAAAGGTAAGTGAGCTTTTTGAGTTGCAAAAAGATAACACTGCAAATATGTAGTAAACTTTCAAAAATATTGTGTCGATTTGTAAAAAATTATTGTATAATTAGTTGAGTTGTTTTACTGTTTGTGTATGAAAAAAATAAGGGGGAATTGAGATGAAAAAAATTATAGTTTCATTTCTTGCGTGTTTTGTGCTTTTTGCTTCTATGAGTTACGCTGAGACAAGGGGAGCGGTTGTTATGAAAGATACCGCTTATGGTGCTGTTACCGGTGCTATTATCGGTGCTGCTTTTCTTGCATTTGAAGAGAAACCTGGTGACCATCTTGAGTATATCTCTTACGGTGCAGCTGGCGGAGCTATCGTAGGGGCAATTTTTGGGATTTATGAGGCAACAGCTCTTGTAGAAATCGAAAATGGTAAGACTAAAATTGCTATGCCTACAATCAAGACAAATGTCAGGGGTATTGAGAAAGTCGCAAATGCGGATATTTTGAAAGTTAAGTTCTAAAGTCTAAATATCAGGCGGAAAGGCGTTTGCTTTTCCGTCTATTTTAAACAAGCTGGATTTTTACCGCCGAAATTTTATATTGAGGTATCTTTGCTTTCTGATCTAAAGCCTTTGCCGTAAGGGTATTAACATTCCCTTCGTAAAAATGAAAATTTCCAAAAATCGTTCCTTTTTGGTTTCTTTCCGTAATAAATGCTTTTGCTATAATTTCACCCCTTTTTGAGATAATTTTTACATTGCTATTATCTTTAATGCCGTACATTTTTGCATCTTCGGAATGAATTAATACAACCGGGTGGTCTGATATTTTCGATAATTCATCTACTCTTCTTGTAAGCTCTCCGCCATGCCAGTGGTAGAGCTCTCGACCGGTATTTAAAATTAGAGGGAAATTTTCATCCACTATTTCGTGTGGCCTTTGGGGATAAATTGCAAAAAATCTACCTTTCCCTCTGGAAAAAGATTCTTGGTGTAAAATCGGTGCCCCTTCAGGATATTTACTGTTTACAGGCCAACAGACATTATTCTTCTGAATTATCTCGTAATTAACTTTCTCATAAATCGGAGCAGCCCCATTTATCTCATTCATCACGTCTTCATATGATGAATAATTCCATGAGCTAAAATTACCTGATGGTTTTAATTTCATTTTTGAAATTAGTATATTGGCAAGTGCCGTGAGTATTTCAAAATCCGTTTTTGAATTATACATAGGTGCAAAGAGTGGTGAAAGTTTTTGAATGCGTCTTTCCGTATTTGTAAATGTGCCATCTTTTTCTGCAAATGTTGCGGCAGGCAGAATTACGTCGGCAAATTTTGAAGTTTCTGTGGGGAATATATCTTGAATCACAAGAAATTCACACATTTTTAGTTTTTCGGCTACATGCTGAATATCAGGCTCAGTCATCGCCGGGTTTTCCCCCATTATGTAAAGGGCTTTTACACTTTTATCCAAATTGTCAATCATTTCTGTAACAGTATATCCGGGCGTATTACTTAATTGTGTATCATGTTCAAACTTCCAAAATTCTTGAAATTTATACACTACATCTTTATCAATTACTTTCTGATAGCCCGGGAAAACATCTGGAAGTCCCCCCATATCACAGGCACCTTGGACATTATTTTGCCCTCTGAGGGGATTTAGCCCACCCCCTTTAAGTCCTACATTTCCTGTGAGAAGCTGCAAGTTGGAAATTGCAATTACGTTATCTACACCGTAAATATGCTGCGTTACCCCCATTGCCCATATGGCAGCAGTCGGCTTTTCAGTAGCAATGAGCTTTGCAGATTTAAATAGTGTGTCGTAATCTATGCCTGTTTTATCAATGGCCTCATCTATGTCAAATCTAAGAATATATTCTTTAAATTCCTCAAAATTTTCACATCTTTCATTGATAAAGGTATCATCTTGCCAATTATTTTCCAAAATTATGCGGCATAGCGCATTAATCAGGTAAATATCCGTCCCGCTTTTAATGTTGAGGTAAATGTCGGAAAATTCTGCGATGTCAATAAATCTCGGGTCAGCAACTATCAGATTTATTTTTCTTTCCATTACCGCTCTTCTAATCTTTACCCCGAATACCGGGTGCTGTTCAGTGACATTAGCCCCAATAATAAAAACTGTTTTTGCATTTTCTGCAATATCATCCATACCGTTTGTCATTGCCCCTGAGCCAACAGTTTCGATTAGTCCGACTACCGTAGAAGAGTGGCAAAGTCTTGCACAATGGTCTACATTGTTTGTCTTAAAAATTTGCCTTGCAAGTTTTTGGAAAAGATAGTTTTCCTCATTTGTGCATTTGGCTGAAGACATAAATGAGATTGCATCTCCACCATAGTTTTCATAAACTCGAATTAAGTTGTCAGATATTATATCAAGGGCTTTTTCCCATGAAACTTCAACTAATTCATGATCATTATCTTTTGTAGCCTCTTTTTTGCTCAAATTTTCCAAAAGATATTTTCTTACCAAAGGGTTTTTTAGCCGTTGACTATTTAGCACGTAGCTATTGCCATATCTCCCTTTGACACAAAGGGATGAATATTTTTCACTTTTTTGAATAGGTTTTGAAATTATATTTTCTCCGTCAAAAAAAAGTTCAATCTGACATCCTACACCGCAATAGCTGCAGATGGTTTCACATTTTGACACAATTTTTGACAATCGTCTATTGTGAGATATGGCACCTGTAGGACAAAAATCGACACATGTACCGCTAAATTCACAGCCTGCATCTTCAAATGATTCGTAAATACCTATACTAAGCCCTAACTTTTTACCTTTGTTTCTAAAATTCCAAATAAAGCGCCCTTGCAAATTGCTGCAAGCCGACACACATTTACCGCAAAGAAAGCACAAATCAGGGTTAAAACTAAAAAACGGGTTGTTTATTGTTTTTTGACTGTTGGTTGTGCTTACTCTTTTAATGCTTGATACAGCAAGTTTTTTTAAATTTTCAGGTAGCTTTTTAAAATCTACACTTTCAAGCATCAGTTGTATGTTCGTGTTTCTTATCTCATTTAGTTCATTTGTATTTGTTACCAAATTCATTCCGTCATAAATTTTGGTATTGCAAGAAGTTACATATTGATTGTCGGCATTGACAATACATACCTTGCACCTGCCGATATGTGGTAAATATTTATCATGGCAGATAGTTGGAATTTCAATTCCAGCTTCAAGGCATGCTTCAAAGATTGTAATATTCTCCCGCACATTTATCTGATTTCCGTCAATAGTTATTTTAATCAAGATTTGCTCCTTCAACAATTTTTATATACGAAGATATCGGTTGAAGGCCTGCTTTACCAAGCCCGCAAAGGGTGGATTTGGCAATTATGGATGATAAGTTTTTAGCCTCTTTAAGTTTGCTGTTATTTATTAACCATTTAAGTTTGGAGTAGCCCAAAAAGCAAGGGTTGCACTGTCCGCAAGATTCCTCAGCAAAAAAATCTAAAATATAAAGTATGATTTCCTTTAATTTTTCATTCTTGCCAAAAAGATAAATGGAGCCCGCACCTGATCTGTTTTCAAGCAAATATTTTAGCGGCATATTGAACTGTCTGTTGTCAATAAAAAAACCTGAAGCTCCGCCGACAAGTGCAAAGTAATTGCTTTTGTTATCGATAAAACCATCTGCAAAGTTAGCAACAATTTCATTTATAGAATATTGTCCATCGGTTTCAAATATCCCTTTTGAGTTAATTTCACCTGAAATAGAGAAGATTCGCCTGTCTGCAACGGATAAATCTTTGTCAATAATTTCAAATATCCACCCCATAGTTTCAACGTTTAGAATTATTGTAGGTTTGTTAAAAAGTCCTGATTCCCCCGGGAATGGAGGCTTTCTTCGAGGCTGTCCCCTTTTACCTTCAATCGACTCCATTAGTGCAGTTTCTTCGCCGCAGATATAAGCACCGGCACCGGAAACAACTGTAAAATTAAATTCTTTAAACTGATTTTGGAATATTTCTACAGTTTCTTTTAATATCTCTTTTTGCCTTATGTATTCCCCTCTGATATAAATATAAATATCTTTGGCATTAACCATATAGGCTGTCAAAATAATGCCTGAAAGGACAGCAAAAGGGTTGTTGTCAATTATCCCTCTGTCTTTAAATACAAATGGCTCTGACTCATCAGCATTACATATTACAACTTTTTCCCCTTTGCTTTTTTTTGTAAATTGCAATTTTTTACCTGTAGGAAATCCGGCACCGCCTCTTCCGGTAAGATTTGAGGAGATTATTTTATCTATAAGAATATCCGGATTTGCCTTTAGAAAATAATTGAGCTTGTTCAAATAATATTGAATGTCGTTACTATTTAGTAAGTAAAGCTTTTTAATTTCGTTGTTTAAAATTTTTGTTTTGCCTATTTTTAATATTTTATCTTGATAAAAAGAAACCTGCTCCCCTTTATAAATCCCGGGATTATTATTATCACAAAGCCCTAAGCAATTTACAAAAGAGCAGTTTTTTCTATCAGAAAGATTCGTATTGCAGCCTGGTGCTTTACAAGCATACTTTTCTTTATTTTTTCCAAATTTTATCATTTCATAAAAGCTTAATATTGAAATTGCCGTTGAATCGGCAATACCGTAAGTATTGGCTATGCTTTTAATATTATCAGTATTAAGAAAACCTTGTTCTTTTTGAATATTTTTTGCCGCATCTAAAAAATGTGTTAAATTTTTGTTATTTTTTAAGGATGAAAGAAATTTTATCTTTTTTTGGGTAATTGGCATGTTGTATCCTTAAGACTTTTTTACATTATAGACAATATTTGTTGATTTTTAAATAAAAATAAGTTTGAAATAAAATCTCGAATCTGGTATCACCCTCTAAACAATAGGAGAATTACGTGAATTTGATATCTGTTGACAAAATTTCAAAATCTGTTGGAAGTAAAATACTCTTTGAAAATATTTCATTTGGTGTAAATGAAGGTGAAAAGATTGCTCTAATCGGTATAAATGGTTCCGGTAAAACGACATTATTGAATATTTTGGCAGGCGTGGAGAAACCTGATAGCGGTAAAGTTTCCATAAATAATGATTGTTATATAAATTATCTTAAGCAGTTTCCGAAGTTTGACCCGGAAGAGAGGATTATAGATCACATATTTAAGAGTAACTCACCCGTCGTTCAGGCTATTAAGGAGTATGAATTTTTGTGCAACAACCCTGCAAGTGATGAAAATTATATAAAGAAATTAGATGAGATGATAACCCGGCTTGACAAGCTTGAAGCTTGGCAGTTTGAGTCCGAAATAAAGTCCATACTTGCTGAGCTTGGCATCAAAGATTTAAATCTGAAAATGAAAGAACTTTCAGGCGGGATGATTAAAAAGGTATCCCTTGCTCAAGCTCTGATTGATAGCGGAAATTTACTTATATTGGATGAGCCTACCAACCATCTTGATATAAATACTACTTGCTGGCTTGAAGAATATTTAATTAAAACGAGAAAGACTATTATTATGGTAACTCATGACAGATATTTTTTGGACAATGTATGCAACGTTATTTTAGAAATAGACAACAAAACAATCTACCAATTTAACGGGAACTTTTCTTTTTATTTGGAGAAGAAAAGTGAAATGATTGATACTCAAAAAAGGGAAAATTTAAAAATACAAAATATACTAAGAAATGAGCTTAAATGGCTTAAAAGAGGGGCAAAAGCACGGACGACCAAGCAAAAAGCAAGAATAGATAGAATTGAAGAATTACAGCAAAAACCTTCTTTTACGGAAGACACTTTGACAGAGTTTAGAAGTAAATCGAGAAGGCTTGGTAATAAAATTTTAGAAATTAAAGATATTTCCAAAAGTTATGATGGTAAACAAGTTGTCAAACCCTTCAGTTATATTTTTAAACACTACGAAAGGTTAGGAATTGTAGGCCCAAATGGTGCCGGTAAATCTACATTTGTCAAACTGATTACCGAAATGGAAAAGACAGACTCAGGTGAGGTGATAAAAGGGATAAATACGCAGTTTGCCATTTTCGATCAGCATAGTGCCGCACTTGACCCTGATAAGAGAATTATCGATATTATCAAAGAGGAGAAAGAGGTTATCGATACTCCGGATGGTAAATTTATTTCTCCCGGAAAATTTTTGGAAATGTTTTTATTTCCGTCAAATATGCACCATACCCCTGTCGCCAAACTGTCGGGAGGGGAGAAGAGGAGGCTGCATCTGGTGCTTCTTTTGTTAAAAAATCCAAATTTTCTTATTTTGGATGAGCCTACCAATGATTTGGATATAAAGACATTGTCAGTGTTAGAAGAGTATTTGGATAATTTTCAAGGGTGTTTGATAGTCATTTCCCATGACAGATATTTTATGGATAGGGTAGTCGATCATCTTTTTATTTTTGATGGATATGGTAATATTGATGAATTTCCCGGAAATTTTACCGATTATCTAGCATACAAAAGAGAAAATCAGGGAAAATCTGAGAGTAAAACTCAAGCTAATGTTAAAAGCCAGGAAAGGCAACAGTCCAACAAAAGCAAACTTACATATTTGGAAAAGAAAGAGTTTGAATCAATTGAAGCTGAAATTGAAGAGCTTGAAAAAAGAAAAGAAGAGCTCGAAGTTAAACTTGCTACAGGTGGCACTAATTATGCCGAATTGGCAGAGTATCAGAATGAGCTTGAAAAAATAGAAAGTGAAATCTTGCATAAGATCGAAAGATGGGAATTTTTGACAGAAAAAAGTGAAGGTAGTGATTAAATATTTGTCTATGACCTGTTATTTGCTTGTAGTAAAGACTAATTAAATTATATTTAAATTATTTTATTTATTTTGAAAATAAAGCTTGCTATTAAATTTTAATGCTGTATATTAACCATAAGATTTGGTTGTGTAGCAGTTTAAAAGAAAACGTAAGCCGTACAAACCTTGTGCGGCTTTTTTTTTATGCCCCAATCAGACAAAATATAAGTGAGGTAGCACAATGTTTAAAGGAACAGTAAAATGGTTTAACGATTCAAAGGGATTCGGATTTATTACTACTGAAGATGGAGAGGACGTATTCGTACATCATACTTCAATTCAAAAAGAAGGCTTTAGGTCTTTGGTAGAAAATGAAAAGGTCAAATTTGACATTGATAAAACAAACAGAGGTCCAGCAGCTATAAATGTTGTAGGTCTTTAGACAGACTTAAGGCGGGCAAATTGCCCGCCTTTTTTTTATACATCCTTTTGCCTCTCAATTTAAAAATCTAAAAAAAGCTCAAAAATAGTTAGAAGTTAGCCCAAATTTATCTTGACAAAAATAAGCTCTCTTTATATCTTTACATTAGCACTCGGCAGAAGAGAGTGCTAATAAATGAGGTTGGTGAGGGCTAAAGTGTTATCAGACAGAGAGGCCAAAGTTTTGAAGATTATTGTTGATGAGTATATAAACAGTAGTATTCCTGTAGGGTCAAGATTTATATCCAAAAACAGTGACTTGAACCTTAGTCCCGCATCAATCAGGAATATAATGAGTGATTTAGAGGAAAAGGGTTTTATTTCGCAGACTCATATATCTTCAGGAAGGATTCCGACCGACAAAGGTTTTAGATATTATGTTGACCAATTTGTTACATTTAATAAGGGTCTGATAGAAAAGATAAAGGAAATTGAAAATGTCAGCCCTTTAAATATGGAATTTCTTTTTAAGGAGATTAGTAAAAAACTTGGAGAAGTTTCTCATTCCGTAGGCTTTGTTGTCTCTCCTAAAATCAATAGTATGTATTTGAAGCATATTGAGTTTTTAAGACTCAATCGTGAGCGTGTGCTTTGTATAGTTGTTACCAAGTCAGGTATAGTTCATAACTTAATTATGAATTTAGGTGAAAACTATACTGAGTCAGATTTACAAAAGGTTTCTAACTATTTAAACACACATTTCCAAAATCAAAGTTTGATGGATATAAAAAATAATCTTTTTCAAGATATTGCTTCTAAAAAAAGTGAGTTTGATGAAGTGGCAGAAAAGGCGAAAGAGATAGCCGGGGATTATTTGTTTACTCATGATTTTGGTGGCGAATTGGTAATTTATGGGACTAAAAATGTGCTGAGTTTGCCTGAATTTAAGGATGCTGACAGCCTTAAAAACTTACTTGACTTTTTTGAAGAGAAAACCTTGATATATGAAATTATTGATAAGTGTATCCATGAGCCGACTGTGAAAATTTTCATAGGTTCGGAAATTAACGATGAGAATCTAAATATTAGTCTTGTTGCAAAACCTTATAAAAGGGATGAAAACGTAATAGGGACACTTGGAGTAATCGGGCCCAAAAGGATGAGATATCCGGAAATAATACCGATAGTGGATTACACCGCTGAAATAATGTCAAAACTTATGAATAAAATTGGAGGGACAGATGAGTAAAAAGAAAAGGGATGAGGCTTTGCAAGAAGAACAAAACATTCCTGAAGAAAACATTCAAGAGGAAGATATTGTAGTTGATGAAAATGAGGATACGGAGAAAATTTTGTTAAAAAAAGAGATAGAGTCATTAAAAAAAGAGGTTGAGGAGAAGAAAGAGCATTCTCTCAGACTTGCTGCCGAGCTTGATAATTTTAGAAAGAGGCTTTCAAAAGAGACTGAGGAAAAGTTAAAATATGCCAATCAACAAATAATATTGGACTTTTTGGTGATTATTGACAATTTGGAGATGGCGTTGTCTCATATTAAAGAATCCGAAGAGATAAAGGCTCTAAAAGAAGGTGTGGAGCTTACACTTAAACAATTTAAGGATACTCTGGCCAAATATGGCGCTAAAGAGATTGAAACAAACATTGGGGATGAGTTTAACCCCAATTTGCATGATGCATTGATGTTAGATGCAGATCAAAATCATAAGAATAACGCGATTACGCTTGTTATGCAAAAAGGTTACACTCTGCATGACAGGGTTATTAGACCCACAAAAGTTAGAGTAAATAAAGTAGAAAATATAGAGAAGGAGGACTCAAATGGGTAACAGTTCAAAGGTAATCGGTATCGATTTAGGTACTACAAACTCAGTTGTTGCAGTAATGGAAGGTGGACAGCCTAAGGTAATTATAAATTCAGAAGGTATGGCCACAACCCCGTCTGTTGTTGCATTTACTGATAGCGGTGAAAAATTGGTAGGTATGCTTGCCAAAAGGCAGGCAATTACAAATCCTGAAAATACTATTTTTAGTATTAAAAGGTTGATAGGTAGAAAGTTTGACTCTGACCAGGTTGAAAAAGGGAAGAAAATACTCCCTTATAAGATAGTTCCATCCGATAATAACGATGCTTGGGTAGAGGTAAAGGGCAAAAAGTATGCCCCTCAAGAGATTTCTGCCATGATATTGCAAAAGCTTAAAAAGACTGCCGAAGAGTATCTCGGAGAAACTGTAACAGATGCTGTAATTACAGTGCCTGCTTATTTCAACGATGCTCAGCGTCAGGCTACTAAGGATGCTGGAAAAATCGCAGGGCTTAATGTGTTAAGGATTATAAATGAGCCGACAGCTGCAGCTCTTGCTTATGGATTGGATAAGAAAAAGGATGAGAAGATAGCGGTTTACGACCTTGGTGGTGGTACGTTTGATATTTCTATTCTTGAGCTTGGTGATGGAGTATTTGAAGTAAAATCTACAAACGGTGATACTTTCCTCGGCGGGGACGATTTTGACCTTAGGATAGTAAACTGGTTAATTGACGAATTTAAAAAAGAGAATGGTATCGACCTTAAAAATGATAAAATGGCATTGCAGCGTTTGAAAGAGGCTGCTGAGAAGGCTAAACATGAGCTTTCAACTGCACTTGAGACAGAAATTAATTTGCCATTTATTACTGCTGACCAGACTGGTCCTAAACACCTTGTTAAAAAGCTTTCAAGGGCAAAGCTTGAAAGTTTGGTAATGGATCTTGTCGAGGGTACTTTGGAACCTTGCAAACAGGCTCTTAAAGATGCTGGTCTTACTGCTGCTGATATAGATGAAGTTATATTGGTCGGTGGTATGACAAGAATGCCTCTTGTTCAGCAAAAGGTTAAAGAATTTTTTGGTAAAGAGCCTCATAAGGGGATTAACCCTGATGAAGTTGTTGCTATCGGTGCTGCAATTCAGGGTGGTGTTTTAAGAGGTGATGTTAAAGATGTGCTTCTTTTGGACGTTACTCCACTTTCACTTGGTATTGAGACCCTTGGTGGAGTAATGACAAAAATTATTAACAGAAATACAACAATCCCAACTAAAAAGAGTCAGGTATTTACTACCGCACAGGATAATCAGACATCCGTTACTATTCACGTACTTCAAGGCGAACGTGAGATGGCTCAGGACAACAAATCTATCGGAAGATTTGACCTTGTAGGGATAGCACCTGCTCCGCGTGGTGTACCTCAGATTGAAGTAACATTTGACATAGATGCAAACGGTATTTTGAGTGTTTATGCGAAAGACCTCGGCACAGGCAAGGAGCAGTCAATAAGAATTACACCAAGTAGCGGTTTGAGTGAAGAAGAGATAGAAAAGATGGTTAAGGATGCTGAGCTAAATGCTGAAGCTGACAGGAAGAAGAAAGAGCTAATAGAAGTGAAAAACCAAGCTGACACTTTGATATACTCAACCGAAAAATCTCTTAAAGAGCATGGTGATAAGGTAGATGCTGCTACTAAAGAGAGCATTGAAAAGGCTTTGGAAGAGTTGAAACAGCTACAAGCCGGAGAAGACGCAGAAAAAATAAAGGCTGGTATTGAAAAGCTTGCCAATGCTTCTCATAAACTTGCCGAAGAGATTTACAAGACAGCAGGGGCACAGCAGGGGCAAAATTCTGGAGCCGGTGCAGAGACAGAACAATCTGACAACAAAGATGAAAATGTTGTCGATGCTGATTTTGAAGAAGTTAAAGACGATAATAAATAATCACGGCATCATAAAGGGGCAGTTTTGCCCCTTTTATTTTTTTTCAAATAATGATATACGGTCTGACTCACAATAAATAAGGTCTTGGAGGGTTTAATTTGTCCAAAGATTATTATGCAATATTAGGCGTAAGTAAAAATGCTACTGAAATTGAGATAAAAAAAGCGTATAGAAAATTGGCGCTTCAATATCATCCGGATAGAAACCCCGATAACAAGGAAGCGGAAGAAAAGTTTAGAGAGGTAAACGAAGCTTACCAAGTATTGAGTGACCCTCAAAAGAGGGCTCAATTTGACCAATTTGGTAGAGTTTTTGATGAAAACGGCTCTTCCGGATTTTCCGGTCAAGATTTTGGGTCGACAATATTTGAAGAGTTTTTTGGAGACGTTTTTGGAGATTTTTTTGGTGGAGCAAGGGGTGCAAGGCAAAGGAAAAGGCCAAGAAAAGGCTCTAATATAGAAGTAAGTGTCGAAATAGAATTTCTTGAAGCTTGCTTTGGTATTGCCAAAAAGGTTAAAGTACCAAAAACTTCCAACTGCAAAAGATGCGATGGTACAGGTGCAGAGCCCGGTGGTGTGACTACATGTAATACATGTCATGGGACGGGGCAGATAACTCAAAGGCAAGGATTTTTTACCCTGTCCACTACTTGCCCACAGTGTGGCGGGACAGGAGAATTTATAAAAGACAGATGCAAGGAGTGCAAAGGCGAAGGAACTGTAAGAGAGTATAAGACACTTGAAGTTAAAATCCCGGCCGGAATAGAAAATAATATGACCCTAAGGATTTCAGGCGGAGGTAATGACGGAATTTATGGGGGACCTTCAGGGGATTTGTTTGTACATGTTAAGGTTAAAGAGCATGAATATTTTAAAAGGGAAGGCAGAAATATACTTTTAGATGTTCCTATCTCATTTGTTGATGCATCTCTTGGTACCACCCTCAATATTCCCACAATAGATGGCAGTGAAACAATTAAGATTAAGCCTGGTACTCAGCCTGATGAAAAAATAGTATTAAAAGGTAAAGGTGTTCCGGACGTTCAGGGTTACGGAATAGGGAATATGATAATCAATTTAAAGGTTGTAATTCCTACAAAATTGAGCAAAAAACAAAAAGAGCTTTTGGAGACATTTAAAAAGGAATCAAATGAGGATACATATTCCTCTGAAAAAAGTCTGTGGGAAAGGATGAAGAGTTTTTTTAATAGTTAGATGAATACTTTTAAGCAGGTAAGATTATTACTTTTTGCAGCTATATTTTTGAATTTAATATTGATATTTTCATATATTTCTGTTGCCAACAGAAATCTGAAGCATTTCAAAGCCCATTTGCACGAATATGCTAATTTTATAATGAAAACCCTTGAGGGGGGCAATAGAGTATTTATGATGCAAATGGGATTTTCCCGTAATAATTTTAGACTTCTTGCAAATGAGCTTGCCAAAAATGAAAATGTTAAAAATCTTATTGTAACTGACAGCCAAAATGAGATAATTTTCAGTTTGTCCATTCCGGATGATTATCAGCAAAATTTATTGGATAAAAATATTTCTGAGACGAAAAATGAGCTTGTATTCAAAAGGGTTATAAAATTTGATCCCTCACGATGGAGAATGGGGATGATGAGTCGGCCTGAGCAGCCTACTTCAAATATCTCTCTGAATGCTTATCTGATAATGGATTTATCGGGCTACAATAAAATTAAGCGTGAAATTTATTTTAATATATTCTTCACTGTGCTGTCGGAAATTTTACTGATAATTATAGCTGTTTTTCTTTTTAAAATTTTTAAAAGCTATATTAAGACTCAGGAAGACTTAAAAAGAGCCGAAAAAGAAGCCGAACTTGGAAAATTTGCCAATATTCTTGCCCATGAGATAAAAAATCCGCTTAGCTCAATGAAAGGGCTTGTGGAATATACAGTGAAGAAAGAGAGTGATGAAAAACTAAAAGATTATTTGTCAAGGTCATTAACGGAAATTGACAGGTTAAATAAGATTGTAAATGATTTCTTGGATTTTGGTAGGCATATAAGGCTTTCTTTCAAACTTTTAGATATTAGACTGCTGATTAATCGGGCGGTTGATATATTAAAATATGATTTGAATGATAAAACATTGACTGTTGAAGTGTCAGGTGAAAGTTTTCAAATTAATGGTGACGAAGACAAGATTTTTCAAGTTTTTATCAATCTTCTTTTAAATGCTATAAGTGCTTCACCTGTCGGGGATAAAATTATTGTAAGATTAGATGCAAATATTAAAAAAATCACAATAATAAATAATGTTGAAAATATAGATTTTGATAAAAATAAAATATTCGAGCCTTTTTATACGACTAAAGCGAAAGGGAGCGGGCTCGGACTTGCCATATCTAAAAAGATTATCGAGCATCACGGCGGTAAGATAGAGGTTGAAAATACTAACCCTTTCACAATATCTGTAAATTTTGAGGGTAAAAATGGGTAGAAAAATATTAATAGTCGATGATGAGCAAAATCACAGACTAATGCTTAAAATACACCTTGAAGATGCAGGATACGAAATACTTGAGGCCGAAAACGGGCTTGATGGTCTTTATTTGGCTGAAGAAAATGAGCTTTATGCTATTTTGTTGGATATAAAAATGAGTGTTATGGATGGCTTGACCGTTTTGACAAAGTTGAAAGAGAAGGGGTTAAATACACCTGTAATAATGATTACCGCTTTTAACAATGTTAGGACGGCGGTTGAAACGATGAAGCTGGGAGCTGTCGATTTTATAACTAAGCCTGTAGATATAGATATGCTTCTTAAAAGCCTTGATAATCTGGAAAAGGTTGTTACTGAGGACATTAAGGTTAACAATATATCCGATGATTTTATATTTGAAGGTGTTTATTCAAAAGAAGGGCTTGGTAAGATTGTAGATTTATTAAAAATGGTTGCTCCGACCGATGCCTCTGTTATGATTTACGGAGAATCAGGGACTGGTAAAGAATTGGTAGCTAAGGCTATTCACAATAACTCGCTTAGAAGAAAAAATCAATTTCTTGCGGTAAACTGTGCGGCTTTAAATGAAAACTTGATAGAAAGCGAGCTTTTTGGACATGAAAAAGGTGCTTTTACCGGAGCAACAAACTTAAAGAAAGGGAAGTTTGAGCTGGCTGATGGTGGCACTATATTTTTGGACGAAATAGGCGAGATGCCTCTTTCAACTCAGGCAAAATTGCTAAGAGTCTTGCAGGAGAGGGAATTTGAAAGGGTTGGTGGTGTTAAGACCATAAAAACGGACACAAGGGTAATTGCCGCTACCAACAGAGATTTGGAAGCGATGGTTAAGAGCGGTGATTTTAGAGAGGATCTTTACTTTAGGTTAAATGTATTTCCTGTTAAGTTGCCCCCTTTGAGGGAAAGAAAGACGGAAATACCGCTTTTAGTTAACTTTTTTTTGGAAAAGTATGCGTCGAGGTTTTCAAAGGTAATAAAGGGATATACAAAGGAATTTATTGAGAAGCTTAGCAGTTATAATTTCCCCGGCAATATAAGAGAGCTTGAAAACATTATAGAAAGAAGTATAATTCTTTGTACTTCGGATAAATTAAGTGCAGATGTTTTACCTGAACTTAAAATTGAGGATAACGAGGATATTGACACTTTAGACGTAAAGGAAAATGAGAAACAGTTAATTATAAAAGCATTGAAAGAAACAAATAATAATAAGTCAAATGCAGCTAAAATACTTGGTATTTCAAGAAAGACTTTGCACAACAAAATAAAGGAATATGAGATTGAGGTGTAAGATGAGTGAGAAACCGTGGGCTGGAAGATTTTCACTTCCTACAGATAAATTTGTTGAAGAGTTTAATGCATCAATACATTTTGATAAAAGATTTGCTGAATATGATATCAAAGGGAGTATGGCTCATGTAAGGATGTTGGCAAAGCAAGGAATAATCCTTGAAAGTGAGTCCGAGCAAATATTGGAAGGTTTAAAAACGGTACTGGAAGAGATTGAATCAGGAAAATTTGAATTTAAAACTGAAGATGAAGATATACATATGGCAGTTGAAAAAAGATTGAGGGAGCTTATTGGGCAAGTGGCAGGAAAGCTTCATACTGCAAGGAGTAGAAATGACCAAGTAGCTGTTGATTTTAGAATGTATTTGAGACAGGAAATATTTGAGATAAAAAATTACCTCAAACTTTTGTTAGAAACTATTTTGAATAAAGCAAAAAATGAAATTGACGCTGTCATGCCTGGATATACCCATCTTCAGACCGCTCAGCCTATACTTTTTTCTCACTATATGATGGCTTATTTTGAAATGTTTAAAAGGGATTATCAAAGGTTTTCGGATATTATAGGCAGATTAAATTATTCACCACTTGGTGCGGGTGCTTTGGCAGGCACCACTTTTAATATAGACAGGGAATTTACTGCGAAAGAGCTCGGATTTATAGCTCCTACGTTAAATAGTTTGGACTCTGTCAGTGATAGGGACTTTGCCCTTGAATTTTTGTCAGCCGCTTCCATATGTCAAATGCATCTTTCAAGGATGTCGGAAGAGTTTATTATATTTTCAACGTCAGAATTTGCTTTTATAGAGCTTAGTGATGATTATTGCACTGGCAGTAGCATAATGCCTCAAAAGAAAAATCCGGATATTCCTGAGTTAATAAGGGGCAAAACAGGCAGAGTGTATGGAAATATGATTAGCCTTTTTACTACGATGAAAGGGCTGCCACTTGCATACAATAAGGATATGCAAGAGGACAAAGAGCCCGTATTTGACACGGTTGACACTTTAAAGGCGTCATTAAAGATATTTTCCCCTATGATAGAAAAGATGAAACTTAATAAAAATAAAATGTATTCTTCTGCCAAATTAGGATTCTCAACTGCAACGGATTTGGCTGATTATTTGGTAAGAAGGGGGCTGCCTTTTAGAGATGCGCATCATGTTGTCGGCAAGGCTGTTGCTTACTGCCTTGACAAAAGGGTAGACCTGTCTGAATTAACTATAGAAGAATTAAAAAGTTTTTCAGATCTTATAAAGGATGATATTTATGACTATATTACACTTGAAGCTTCCGTTAACAGCAGAAAAGCTATAGGTGGGACAGCAAAAGTATCTGTAGAGCATCAGATTAAGCTTGCACAAGAGTTTTTACGTGAAAATTAAAGCTTTTATTTTGGTAAATATAATTTTTTTACTGCTTGCTTGTGGGAAGAAAACTGACCCGATACCGCTTGATACTGTTGTGATTCCTCAAGTTGAAGTGGAAAGGACATTGACCCTTACCGATAATGGCGTCTTAATAAAAAATGTTTCTGGATATGTCCTTTATGTTGAAAAAGCAGAAGTAATTAGCGATTGTGCTCAGGAATTTAAGATAGTGGCTAAGATAGAGCCAAAAGGGTACTACATCGATAAAAATGTGATTAAAGGTGAGGACTATATTTACAGATTTTTTAATGTAGATGAAGATATTAAAGTTGCTTCAAAAGAGGTAACGAAAAAAATAACTTTCAACCATCCAGTTAAGGTGGAAAAGTTTGAAGCTGCTTTTTTAAACGATAAATATGTAAAGGCAAATTTATTTTTTAGTGATGAAGTTGGTTATTATGAAGTGTATCTCAATTCAAAATTAGTGAAAAAATCAAAACAGATGCAGCTGGAACTTCCTCTTGAAGATAAAGATATGAATACAGTTGAGATTATTCCGTATGATAAATATTTTAACAAAGGTATAGTGTTTAAAAAGGATTTTATTTCATATTCAAAATATCTATTGCCAGATGTAAAAGGGGTCAAGTTTATAGATAAAGGGGATACGTTTATCTTGAGTTGGGATAGTGTCAGCGGTGCTGTCGGTTACAGAATTTATCTTATTGAAAATGCAGATAAAAAGCTTATTGAAACGTCAAAAGAAAATTTTCAGGTTTTGAAAAAAAACGGCAGCTGTATCTTTGGTATTTCAGCTTTTAATGAGTACACTGAAAGCAACTTATCTACAATAAATATTTGTGGAAGCGGAGTTAAATAACTTCGTGATTTAAGGTTGCTTTCAAAATACTTTTTATCCTGTCCTCAATCTTAAATAGTCTTTCTGCCAAAACTTTTGAAAGCACAAAGGATAGCTTGCCAAATAGTAAGGGATTCTCGGATTTTATTTTTTTGAATATCTCTTTTGACAAACTTAAAATAACGGCATCAGTCTTTGCAAATGCATTGGCAGAGCGAGGATAATCTGAAATTATTGCCATTTCTCCAAAAACTTCACCAACTTTAAGGGTGGTGATAAAAAAAACTACCTGATTTGATATTATTTTGGATATGCCAACTTCACCTTCGACAATTATATGAAGTTTATCCCCGTGTTGGCCTTCTTTTATAATATCGTCCCCTTTTTTGAAGCTTTGTACTTCACAGTATGAGAGGACCTCTCTCACTTCCTCTTGAGTTAAATCGATGAATTTAGGATCAGTTTTTAATATAGAAAAATATTTCTCTGCCGTCATTGCTACCCCCGAGCTTGCCAATTGCCCACATAATATGATATAAATTTATTAAAGGCAACAGAAAAGGGGGTCATGATGTCAGAATACAGAATTGAAAAGGATAGTATGGGGGAGATGCAAGTCCCGAAATCTGCTTATTGGGGTGCTCAAACTGCCAGAGCAAAGCTTAATTTCAATATAAGCGGAAAAACACTTCCAAAAGATTTTATAAATGCAGTGGCTATTGTTAAAATGGCAGCTGCTAATGCCAATCTGAAGCTCAAACTAATTGATGAAGAGAAAGCCTATGCCATTGTAAAGGCTGCTCTTGAGATTATTGACGGTAAACATGATGACCAGTTTCCGCTTGATATTTTTCAGACAGGCTCAGGCACTTCAACCAATATGAATGTCAATGAGGTGATTGCAAATCGTGCTGTGGAAATACTCGGTGGCAAGTTAGGGGATAAGGGGCTTTGTCATCCTAACGATGATGTTAACATGGGGCAATCAAGCAATGATGTAATTCCTACAGCCATACATATTTCGTCTGCTTTGCTTATGAAAAATTTGATTTCATCTTTGGAAAATCTAAAAAAGTCACTTATGGCTAAGGCGGGAGAGTTTAGTGAGGTTATAAAGATTGGCAGGACTCACCTAATGGATGCGGTCCCTATGACTTTAGGTCAGGAATTTTCCGGCTATGCTTCACAGATAGATAAGGCTATAAGGAGGTTTTTAGATCAGGAAAAATGGATTGTTGAGCTGCCATTGGGTGGCACAGCACTTGGTACGGGGATTAATACCCATAAAGATTTTGCAAATGTAGCAATTAATGAAATATCAGAATATACAGGAATAAAATTTAAACAGGCGGACAATCTTTTTGAAGCGATTGCCACAAAAGATGGTATAGTTTCTCTTGCAGGTGCTATGAACACACTGGCTGTCAGCTTAATGAAGATTGCAAATGACCTGCGTTTGCTAAGCTCCGGCCCAAGATGTGGTATAGCTGAAATTACCCTGCCTTCTTTACAGCCGGGGAGTTCTATTATGCCAGGTAAAGTTAACCCCGTAATACCCGAAGCAACTATTCAGGTAGCTTCTGAGGTAATGGGTAAGTGTCACACAATCTCTATTGCAGGAGCTAGCAGTTTATTGGACTTGAATGTGATGATGCCTTTGATTGCCGATAGTGTTATTTATTCACTAACTTTGCTAACTAATGTTTCCAACCATTTAGATGAATTTTGTGTGAGAGACATTAAAGCCAATGTTCAAAGGTGCAGTGAGCTTGTTGAATGGTCTATGGCGATAGTAACACCTTTGGCTAAGGTAGTAGGTTATGATAAAGCTGCGGAGATTGCATATAAAGCTTTCAATGAAAAGAAAACTGTCAAAGATGTGGTTAAATCAATGAATATATTGCCTGATGATGAAGTAGAGAAAATTTTTGACCCAAAAAGCATGGTGTAGGATATGAGTATTGATTTTAAAATTGATGAAAGCCTATGTATCGGGTGTAAAAAATGTGTAACAGATTGCCCGGTAAATATAATTGGTTTTGATAAAATCCCTTTTATCAAGGATGAATCTCATTGCTTGAAATGTCAGCATTGTCTTGCGGTTTGCCCTACAGGTGCACTATCTATATTGGGCAAGCATCCCGTCAATAGCATTGAATCCAAAAATATTAAAATTGATAGTGTAGAGCTTGAAAAGTTTATAAAATTTAGACGGACTGTCAGAAGGTTTAAAGGTGACGAGCTTTCTAAGGAAACACTCGATAAATTGATAGAATTGACAAGTTATGCGCCAAGTGGGCATAATAGCAAAAAAACATTTCTGACAATAACGTCTACTAAGGTAGACACGGATAACTTTTTGGCTTTTATGATGAAAGAGTTTGAAATTTATCTGAAAAGTAATAATCTGCCTGAACCTTACTCTTTTTTAAAATATGTTCACTATCAATACAAGAAAAAAGGGGAGGATGTTACTTTCAGGGGGGCTCCGCATATTATTGTTACGTCAATCCCTAAGGGACTTACAATCTCTTATGTCGATACAATTATTGCTTTAAGCTACTTTGAAATATATGCAAATTCATTGGGAATAGGGACGGTTTGGAGCGGTATTGGAAGATACTTTTTTGAAATTCTTCCAAGTCTAAAAGATTATTTGAATATACCCAAAGAAAATTCGATCGGATACGTTATGGCTTTTGGTATCCCTGAAGTCAAATATTATCGCACTGTTCAACATGATAAGTTAAATTATAATTATATTGGGGCTTGAGCAAGCCCCGTAAGCTTTTTAAAACCGCCTAAATATTAAAACTATTATAATGTATTCTTTCTGGTTTGAATCTGTCTACCGGAAAGCCACTTTTTGGGGAATATCCCAAAACTATAAGCCCAAGTGGGATAATATTTTCAGGCAATTTAAAATAATTTTTAAAATCTCCTGACTTTGACACTTTCAATTAAAAAAAATCAATAAAAGTGGCAAGAAGCCAGTAAATACAGGGGTGTTAATTTCTGTGCTCCATATTTTGTAGTGGCAACTTATTGATAGATAATATGTTTTATATTGATGTTTTTATGCATTTTTTTCTTGACATATTTACTACTTTTGTAGTATATATAGCCATGTACTTGAAAAAAACTCGCTCTAAACAATATACTTACCTGCAAGTTGTAGAATCATATAGAGACGACAATGGTGTCCCAAGACATAAAGTACTATTTAATTTAGGCAGATTAGATATCCTAAAAAAAGACCCATCTTTTGCCACTGTAATAGATAAAATAAGAGAAGAGATTTCTGAATCTACTAAACCTGAGTTTAAAGATATATCTGATGCTGATATAGTGAATTGGGGCTATAAGATATATGAGAAGCTCTGGAAGATGTTTGAGCTGGATAAGACACTTGATGATATACAGAAAAACAGTAAAGCCAGGTTTGATTTACAATCGAGTTGTTTCCGTATGGTAATAGAGCACTTATTAGAGCCTAAGAGTAAGCTTGGAGTTTATGCAAATCAGAATAGGTATTACAATATTCCTGAAGTAGAGCTTCATCATTTTTATAGAAGCCTTGATATATTGTCAGAACATAAGGAGCTTTTAGAGGATAAATTATTTTATAAAAATTTTAGCGTATTTAATTTAAAAGTAGATATAGTTTTTTATGATGTAACGACCTTTTATTTTGAGAGTGTCAGGTCAGATAGTTTAAGAGAATTTGGCTTTAGTAAAGATGGTAAGTTTAATGAGGTACAGATTGTATTTGGTTTACTTGTTGATATGGAAGGTCGTCCTATTGGTTATGAACTATTTCCTGGGAATACTTTTGAGGGTAAGACCCTTGAGAAGGCATTATTTAAATTAAATGAACGATTTAATTTAAATAAAGTTATAATAGTTGCAGATAGGGGCTTAAACAGTAAGATTAATTTAAAGCTGATAAAAGATAATGGATTTGATTATATAGTTGCAAGCAGACTAAAGAGTTTGCCATCAGATATTCAATCCGAGATATTTATGGATGAAGGTTACAATTTTATAAAATCGGATGAAGAGGATATTTTTAAATATAAGAGTATAGATTACAAGAATAAAGTTTCTTTGGGTAATGGTTCTGTAGCTGTTTTGGATGAGAAGTTAATAGTAACATATTCTTCTAAAAGGAGTAAGAAGGATAAAGCAGACAGGCAAAGACTTATAGACAAGGCTAATCATTTGCTTGAAAATGAATCATTGATAAAATCCTCTTTTAAGAGAGGTGGCAAGAAGTTTTTAAAGGAAGAATCCTCAAACAAAGAAAAATGTTATAAACTTGATGAGGCTGCGATTGAGAAGGATGAGCGCTTTGATGGATATTATGGTATACAGACAAGTGAAACGAATTTATCTGAGATAGATGTAATAGATGCATATCACAATTTGTGGAAGATAGAAGAATCTTTTAGAATAATGAAGAGTAATTAGAGGTACGTCCGATATTTCATTGGACGGAGAAGCGTATTAAAGGGCACTTTGTAGTTTGCTTTTAGCATTTTTACTTGAGAGGACATTGGAACATAAGCTTAGAACGGCTGATATAAAAGCATCATCGAGAGATGTAAGAAGTACAATTAACTCTATGAATTTTGCAAGATTTGAATCTAAGGGTCAGACTTATCTGCTTAAAACTAAATTTGGCAGTTTGGGCAGTCATATATTAAGAGCACTTAGAATCCCACCGCCTAAGAATCTTTCCACCCCTGATGAGTTGAAATTTTAATCTAAAAATCACCTGTAGTGACAAAATGTACAAACCTAAAATAATAAAATTATTATCTACAATTACTTATAAAATCAAAGTGTCAAAGACAGGAAATATTATCGCACTGTTCAACATGATAAGTTAAATTATAATTATATTGGGGCTTGAGCAAGCCCCGTAAGCTTTTTAAAACCGCCTAAATATTAAAACTATTATAATGTATTCTTTCTGGTTTGAATCTGTCTACCGGAAAGCCACTTTTTGGGGAATATCCCAAAACTATAAGCCCAAGTGGGATAATATTTTCAGGCAATTTAAAATAATTTTTAAAATCTTTTACCCTCTCCTCTGTTGGGTAAATTCCGCACCAAACAGTTTGCAAGTTTAGCGCAGGGGCAGCTGTCAATATATTCATTATGGCGGCAGAGCAGTCTTGCACCCAATACCCTTTATATTTTTCCAAAGATGTATCACCTAAGACAACTATACAAACTGGTGCATCGTATAGCATTTTAGCATACGGGTGCATGTCGGCAATTTCATTTTTTAGTTTTTTGTCATTAACAACTATAAAGTGCCATGGCTGCTGATTGCCGGCTGAAGGTGCACACATTGCAAGTCTAAGCAACTCTTCTATCTTTTCATTTTCTACATTAGTTGACTCAAATTGCCTGATACTTCTTCTTGTTTTGATAGCAGTTAATACATCCATTGAAACCTCCTTTGAAAAGTAAATTTAATCTTCTATAATATGTATTCTTAGGATGAAGTGCAAGGTTATATGTTTCATAAAAAGCTGTTAAAAAATATAATCAGCCTGTTTTTAGATATGGAATTAATAATAATTGTGTTATAAAAAACTGCGATACATTAATTAACTGTTTACTTTATAAATAAAAAATTAATTTACTATTGACAAATTTATATATTATTTATAAAACATTTTTTGTTTTTAATGAACAATAAGGAGGATGTATGGGTAAAACGTTAAGTACTCATGTAGATTCAAAAGGAAACCAATATGTGCAAGAGGGTGTTGCAAGGGGGGCTATGATTGCCGAAACTATCATTAAGGATACCACCGCAAATCCTGCACCTCTTGGTTTGATGGGGTTCGGATTAACCACTATTCTTTTGAATATGCACAACGTTGGTTTGTTTGGGATAAGCAGTATGATATTGGCTATGGGGATTTTTTATGGCGGTTTAGCTCAAATTATTGCCGGTGTTATGGAGTGGAAAAAGAGAAATACTTTTGGAACCGTTGCATTTACCTCTTATGGACTATTTTGGATTAGCTTAGTATTTATTATTATGCTTCCTGAGTTGGGGGTTGCAAAAAAACCGACAGGTACTGAGATGTCAGCATATCTTTTTATGTGGGGTGCTTTTTCTACAATTTTGTGGATAGGTACTTTTAAAGTAAATAAAGCTTTGATGATTGTTTTTTCGTTGTTGGTAGTTTTATTTATGCTTTTGGCTTATGCTGATGCAACGGGCAGTCATACTGCTAAACTTATTGCCGGATATGAGGGGATAGTTTGCGGTATAAGTGCAATATACACAGGTGCTGCTCAAATTATTAACGAGATGTACGGCAGAGCAGTTTTACCAATAGGAGAGTTTTAGTAATTATGATTTTTTGGAGAAAAAATATGTATGCGGACAAAAAAATCTTGACTTTATCTTATCGAGTTGCTATTAATTACAGCTCAATTTAGAAAAATATGAGGTGTTAAATGGCGCATACATTGTCAGCTAAAAAAAGAATTAGGCAGTCTGAAAAGAAAAGACTTAGAAACAAGGCTTACAAATCTAAGATGAGAACACTTACTAAGAAGTTTGTTGCTGCAGTTAATAGTGGCGATTTGAGTGTTGCTGAGGAAAGTTTTAAAACTGTTTCCAGGGAAATCTTAAAAATTTCTACTAAAGGTGTTATTCATAAAAATCAGGCTGCAAGAAGAGTATCAAGACTTGCAAAAAAGTTAAATTCTCTAAAATCCGCATAAAAAAGGGGCTTTAAGCCCCTTTTCTTTTATAGTTTAACGACAACTCTACCTGCGATTTGTCCTTTCAATATTAAGTCTATTTTATCGGATAATTCTTCCAAATTGACTTCTTGATATATGTTTTGTACAAAATCTTTGTTCCATCTTTGAGAAATATTCTTCCAGACGTTTTCTTTTGTTTCTATTGGCTGCTCTACTGAGTCTATCCCTAAAAGATTTACGCCCCTTAAAATGAATGGAAAAACGGTAAGATTTAATTCGTGTGACTTCGTTAGTCCACATGTCGTGGCAGAACAGCCATATTTGAGTGATTTTATCGCAGTAACAAGTATATTGCCGCCAACTGTGTCGACAACTCCGCCCCATCTTGGTCTTAGCATCGGTTTGCCGCTTTCATCATCTATTTCATTTCTATCGATAATTTGTGAAGCTCCAAGGGATTTAAGCAATGCCTCTTTGTCTTTTTTCCCAGTGGCAGCCACAACATTATACCCGGACGCAGCAAGCATTGCAACAGCCATTGAGCCTACTCCACCTGTTGCACCTGTGACGAGGATTTCTCCGCTTTCCTGAGTGAGTCCGTATTTTTCAAGCTGAATAATAGACAATGCAGCAGTAAAACCGGCGGTGCCAAATATCATAGAGTCTTTTAAAGTGAGATTATCCGGTTTTTTGATAATCCACGATGCAGGTACGCTTATATATTGTCCAAACCCTCCCGGCGTATTCATGCCCAAATCATATCCAGTGACTATCACCTCTTCACCCTCTTTAAACCTGTCGGAGTTACTTTTGTATACTATCCCTGCAGCATCAATTCCAGGAGTATGCGGATAATTTTTAGTTACCCCTTTATTGCCAATAGCCGACAGTGCATCTTTGTAGTTTAAGGAAGAGTATTTTACGTTAATTATTACATCATTTTTTGGCAAGTCGTGAATGTCTCGTTCTTCGATTCTTCTGATATATTTACCATTTTCCTCACTTACTATCATAGCGTTAAATTTCATAAGTTCCTCCTTTTATTTTTTTTGAAATGTATTATAATTGTAGTTTAAAAAAAGTTTAATTTCAACAACAACAGGAGGCTATTATGTTTTTAGGTCATGAGAAAGATGTTGAGAAAATAAGATACGATGGCGACAATATTAAGAGTGTAATAAAGCAGTCACTAATTGGACCGGATCAAGGTTGGGATGGTCATGTAATGCGGCTATTTACCGTTGAGGAAGGTGGTTTTACCCCGAGGCATTCTCATCCATGGCCACATATAAACTATGTGGTTAGTGGTAAAGGGACACTTTATTTAAGTGGTAAAGAGTATGAGATTAGTGCCGGCTCAATAGCGTATGTCCCTAATAATACCGCTCATCAGTTTATGGCAAATAAGGGTGAAACTATTAAATTTATCTGCATTGTCCCAGAGGAAGGTGATAAGTAAGTATGTTTGAGTATTTTTTGAGTTTGCCACATACTGCTCAGGCGCTTTTGGCGACACTTTTTACATGGTTTTTAACTGCTCTTGGGGCAGCAATGGTTTTCTTTTTTAAGACAATTAATAAGAGAATTTTAAATCTGATGCTTGGATTTGCTTCAGGTGTAATGATTGCCGCAAGTTTCTGGTCGTTACTTGCTCCTGCAATTACAATGGTTGAGGAAGAAGGTGGAATCATTTGGTTGCCTCCGGTAATTGGATTTTTATCAGGTGGGGCTTTTTTATGGATAGTTGATAAATTTTTACCTCATATGCATATGGATAAACAGGAGAGTGAAGGGGTTAAAACATCTTTACAGCGAAGTGTTTTACTTGTTTTGGCAATTACTTTGCACAATATTCCTGAAGGACTTGCAGTAGGGGTTGCCTTTGGTGCTGTCGGAAATGGTTTAACATCCGCCTCAATTGGTGGAGCAATAGCCCTTGCAATAGGTATCGGTATTCAAAATTTTCCTGAAGGGGCAGCTGTTTCTGTCCCACTAAGGAGAGAAGGTTTTAGTAGATTTAAAAGTTTTATGTATGGTCAGGCTTCAGGTATTGTAGAGCCTATAGCAGGTGTGGTAGGGGCTTTTGCTGTAGTGCTGATGAAACCTATTTTACCTTATGCTTTATCATTTGCTGCGGGGGCAATGATTTATGTCGTAGTAGAAGAGCTTATTCCGGAGTCCCAATTTGGCGATGAAATAGACTTGTCAACAATAGGAGCTATGATTGGTTTTGCCGTAATGATGACTCTTGATGTTGCCTTAGGTTAAGTTTAGTTGAAAATAGTTTAAAAATATGTTATGTGTGCAAAATTTTTTGGAGGAATCAGTTTATGGTGGATAAGAAATTGCCTTTTACTAAAGAGCAGATTGAGAGAATAATTGAAAAATATCCTACACCTTTTCACATTTACGATGAAAAGGGGATTAGGGAAAATGCTAAAAGATTAAAAAAGGCTTTTAGTTGGAAT
This sequence comes from Deferribacteraceae bacterium V6Fe1, assembly GCA_022813675.1. GTDB lineage: Bacteria > Chrysiogenota > Deferribacteres > Deferribacterales > Deferrivibrionaceae > Deferrivibrio > Deferrivibrio metallireducens. The sequence goes on from CP063375.1 coordinate 1,557,173, forward strand.
GATGGATTTAAGGAATATTTTGCAGTTAAGGCAACACCTAATCCATATATTTTAAAACTCTTAAAAGAGGAAGGATTTGGGGCCGACTGCAGTTCAATGGCTGAACTTATTTTGTCTGAAAAGGTAGGGATTGTTGGAGAAAACATTATGTTTACTTCTAACGAGACACCTGAGTATGAATATGTCAAGGCTAAACAGTTGGGGGCTATAATTAATTTGGACGATATTACTCATATCGATTTTGTAGATAAAGTTTGTGGACTTCCTGAGCTAATCTGTTTTAGGTACAACCCTGGTCCTCTTAAAGGTGGTAATGCTATTATTGGCAAGCCTGAAGAAGCTAAATATGGGTTTACAAAGGAGCAATTGTTTGAGGGTTATAAGATTTGTAAAGAGAGAGGAGTAAAGAGATTTGGGTTACATACGATGGTGGCATCTAATGAACTTGATCCTGAATATTTTGTAGATACTGTAAATATGCTCCTTGATGTTGCTCATGAGATTACAAATGAAGTTGGGATAAAGTTTGAATTTATCAATATGGGTGGTGGTATCGGTATCCCTTATAGACCTGAACAAAATCCTGTTGATTTGGAGTATGTTGGAAATAAAATTGAAGATTTATTTGATAAAAAGGTAAAAGGTACAAAGCTTGACCCTTTAAAGCTTTATATGGAAAACGGCAGGATGATTACAGGACCTTACGGTTATCTTGTAACCAAAGCTATTCATAAAAAGGACATTTATAAGAAATATATCGGTGTTGATGCCAGTATGGCAAATCTTATGAGGCCTGGTATGTATGGTGCATATCATCATATTACTGTGCTTGGCAAAGAGAATGAGCCTAAAGATATGGTATACGATGTAGTTGGTTCATTGTGTGAAAATAATGATAAGTTTGCTATTGATAGAAATTTGCCTGAAATAGAAAGAGGCGATATTATTGTAATACATGATGCAGGTGCACATGGACATGCAATGGGCTTTAATTATAACGGTAAACTAAGGTCTGCAGAACTTTTGCTTAAAGAGGATGGAGGTGTAGAGCTTATCAGAAGGGCAGAAACAATAGATGACCTTTTTGCTACCTTAGATTTTTCAAGATTATAACAAAAAAGGGGCTGAGTTTAGCCCCTTAATTTATATTCTCCGGTACAGAAATCTATATCATCTTTAATTAGAAATTTGCCTGTTTTATCTTGTTCAGAAAGTATAATATTTACAGACTTATACGATTGAGGTATCTCTTTTAAAAATTGACAAGATATTGACTCTATAAATGGTAATTCCCCTTTAAAATTAAAAAGTCCTGTTTGAAGGTAATTGAAATAAGCAGTATTGTTTACATGCTCATTAGAGTCAAAATCGGAATATCTAAGTGTAATTTTATCAGAAAATGATATATTCCCATCAAAATCAAACTTCTTTTTTTGAAGACTCTCAAAGTTTGGTTTAATAGTAAGAGAATTGTATTTTTCAATTATCTCACTTGGAATTTTTACTATTTTTCGCTTTCCTAAATCAATAAAATACCAAACAGATGTAGCTTTTGCAAAGACCATACCGTCTTTTTTTAATTCAAAATCTCTTGTAGCAGTGAAACCTTTTGCTCCAAGTGACCATGTTACTATTTCAATCTCATCTCCAAAAGTGGGTAAATCGGATATTTCGATCTGTAATTTAGCCAAAATCCATGTGTAGCCTAAGCTTTTTAAAAACTCAGTCCCGTTGCCAACCTGTTCGGAGTGAGTGACAGCGGCATATTGAAGATAACTAAAAATTGAATCGATTCTTAAGTTTAAGTTTTTATCAACCTCATTGTAGTTGACTTTATGTTTAAATTTGATTTTTTTATTTTCCATGATAAAAATCTGCAAATTTTTTGTCTGAGCCGAGAATGTGTTTTATTAACCATTCGTTAAGCCCTAAAAATATCTCCTCGATTAGTTCAGTATTTTTTTCGCCAACCTGATCTTTGATACTTAATACTGTTTGCTTGAATTTGGTATGCTCTTTAATATGGTTTGAAGTTTCAGGATAGTTTACTTCTTTCATCAATTTTTCTTCATCACTAAAATGCTTGTCAGTATATTTTTCAAGGTAATTCACAGCCTTGAGAGTTTCTTCTTTTGATGCGTTATCCATTATTTTAGCTACAAATTTATCAATGAAAACAAATAGCGACTTATGTTGAGCATCTATTAATTTAATGCCTAAAGAGAGGTTTTTCAAAAAAACTGTTTTGTTTAGAAAGGGGAGAAAAGTATTATCTAGTTCTAAGAAGCATGAGTCAATGTATTTTTCAAGTGCTTGCTGTAACCTAATTTTTAAATCATCCTTAAAACCATAAAGTTCTGCTTCCAGATAGATATCATTCAGGGTCTTAATACACTCATCAGTATAATCCCTATATATTTCACTGTTTTCAAAGCTGTATCTAGTCATTAAATTCCACAAAAACTTGTGGAAATTTTTGAGCTCATTGATGAGAGCTTTTATCTCATCCAACCTAATGGTACCAATGTCTTTACTTGCTATGAATTCGACTTTCCTACATAAAGCTTCGTAAGTTTCGGTAAATAATTCTACTTTTAATATATTTTCTTCAGTCATTTGTATATACCTTCATATTGAAATATTGGGAAGATTATATTATTATTCGTTCAGTAGTCAATATTTTAATTAAAAGGTTTAATTATGAGACTTGTTGCTTCTTTTAGATATTCTAAACTTGATGGGGTTTATTACAATAGTTATTATCAGTTAAAAATAGTTAAGGATGATGGCAGTATTGAGCCATATGTTGATGACGAGTTCTACCGTATTTTTGAGGCGGTTGCTAAAAACACAAACAGTAACAATATATTGCAATGTAGCCTTGATAAAAGCACGAATACAAATTTAATACATGTTAAGATAAATCTTATTTCATTATTGGAAAATGAGCCTTATGTTAACCAAGATTATTCAAATATTTTGGATAGTTTGCAAAAGATAATAATAGAGCATTTTATTAAAAATAAATTATTGGAAAAGACCTTTAAGTATCGCGATATACTTAGAGGGGTTGATATAGATCAACTAAAATTTGATATTTCTTAATTTTTTAGAAAAAAAGGTTGAATGATTTGTTCTAATGTTATATAAACACATTCATTTTAGGGGCCATAGCTCAGTTGGGAGAGCGCATGAATGGCATTCATGAGGTCAGGGGTTCGACCCCCCTTGGCTCCATCTAAATTATAAAGCGAGGATAGTATGAACATATATTTGCCTGATGGAAACGTATTTGAGTTAATGGAAGAAGCTACTGTAATTGATTTGGCTAAGAAAATTAGTAATGGCCTTGCCAAAATTGCTATTGCAGGTGCGGTAAATGGTAAATTGGTAGATTTATACCATAATTTGAAAGATGGAGATAAGGTCAGAATTGTTACCAATAAGGATAAAGAAGCACTTGATATTCTTAGACATTCTACTGCTCACTTAATGGCTCAGGCAGTTAAAAGACTTTTTCCTGAAGCAAAAGTTACGATAGGTCCGAATATAGAAGATGGTTTTTATTACGATTTTGATATTGAAAGGCCTTTTACTCCTGAAGATTTAGAGAAAATTGAAAAAGAGATGAAGAAGATTAGCGACGAGAATATACAGATAAGTAGAAAAGTTTTGAGCAAAGATGAGGCAGTAAAGCTTTTTAGTTCAATGGGCGAAACTTTTAAGGTGGAGATAATCAATGAGCTTGAGGAGGGCGAAGTTTCACTTTATGAACAGGGGGATTTTGTTGACCTTTGTCGCGGACCTCATTTACCAAGCACGGGGAAAATAAAGTTTTTTAAATTGTTAAATGTCGCCGGGGCATATTGGAGAGGTGATGAAAACAATAAAATGCTTCAGCGCATATACGGTACAGCTTGGTTTAAAAAAGAAGATTTGGATGATTATTTAAACAGACTTGAAGAAGCTAAAAAAAGAGATCATAGAAAACTCGGAAAGGAGTTGGAGCTTTTTTCAACATTTGATGAAATCGGTTCAGGTTTAATTTGTTGGATGCCAAAAGGTGGTAGGATGAGGGCTACCATTGAGGATTTTTGGAGAAAAAAACACTACGAAAATGGTTATGAGCTCTTGTATACGCCTCATATAGGAAAATCTAATTTGTGGCAGACTTCAGGCCATCTGGATTTTTATAATGAAAATATGTATTCACCAATGGATATAGAAGGGCAAAATTACTTTATAAAGCCAATGAACTGCCCTTTCCATATTATGATTTATAAATCTAAGACAAGATCTTACAGAGATTTACCCCTTAGATGGGCTGAGCTTGGTACTGTTTACCGTTATGAGCGTTCGGGTGTATTGCATGGGCTTTTAAGGGTAAGAGGTTTTACTCAAGATGATGCCCATATCGTTTGTGCACAAGATCAGATTGAGTCAGAAATAAAAGAGGTATTGCGTTTTTCCCTTGAAATGTGGAAAGCATTTGGATTTGAGAATATAAAAGGTTATATTGCAACCAGGCCTGAAAAGAGTGTGGGCGATGAGTCGATGTGGGAGAAGGCTACAAACTCTTTAACTGAGGCTATAAAATCATCAGGGATTGAATTTGAAGTAGATGAGGGTGGTGGAGCATTTTACGGCCCTAAAATTGACTTAAAGGTAAAGGATGCTATCGGTAGAGAATGGCAAATGACAACTATACAATTCGATTTCAATCTTCCTGAAAGATTTGATATGTCATATGTTGACAAAGATGGTCAGCAAAAGAGGCCTTTTATGGTGCATAGAGCACTTTTAGGTTCTTTAGAAAGATTTTTTGGGGTACTGATTGAGCATTTCGCGGGTGCTTTCCCAATGTGGATTGCTCCTGTACAGGTTAAAATACTGAATATCAGTGACACGCAGATTGATTATTGTAAAGAGCTTTATAACGAACTAAAATCCAATGGGTTTAGGGTAGAGCTTGACTTAAGGAATGAAAAGATTGGGTATAAGATAAGGGAAGCTCAAATGGAAAAAATTCCTCATATGATTATTATTGGCAATGATGAAATGGAAAATAAAAAGGTTTCTGTAAGGCTGAGAAATGGAGAAAATAAAAATAATCTTGATTTTTCAGAATATATTGGTGTATTAAGAGAGCTTGATAAATCGAAGACTCAACAATTATGGAGGTGAGTTATAGTTAAGGAAGTTGATAAGGAAAGAGTAAACGAGGAAATAACCTCACCTGAAGTTAGGTTAATTCTTTCGGACGGTACTCAAAAAGGGGTTGTATCTATAGCTGAAGCGCTAAAGATTGCAGAAGAAGAAGGTTATGACTTGGTTGAAATTGCTCCTCAAGCTAAACCTCCGGTTTGTAAAGTAATGGATTATAGCAAGTTCAAATTTGAGAAGAGTAAGAAAGAGAAGGAAGCCAAGAAGAAACAGAAGCAACATCAAATTGATATTAAAGAGATAAAGTTTAGACCAAAAATTGAAGAGCATGATTACGGTGTAAAATTAAAACATGTCAGAAGATTTTTAGAAGATGGTGATAAGGTTAAGGTTGTGGTCCGTTATAGAGGTCGGGAAATGATGTTTATGGACCAGGGCCTTGAGTTACTAAATAAATTAGTTAGTGATTTAGAAGATCTCTGTGTTGTAGAAAAAAAACCGGAGATGCAGGGTCGTCAGCAGACAATGGTCTTAGCACCGAAGGCTAATTAGTTAGGAGGTTTAGATGCCTAAGATGAAAACCCATAGGGGTGCTGCCAAGAGATTTAAAGTTACAGGCAGCGGAAAAGTGAAGTTCAAAAGAAACGGATTGAGGCATATCCTCACCTCAAAATCCGCAAAAAGAAAGCGCGCTTTGCGCCGCCCTGACATCCTGACAGGGGCTGATGCAGAAAATATCAAAAAACTGCTCCCCTACGCATAACAGGTAAAAGGAGGAAGATGTGCCAAGAGCAAAAGGTGGTTTTAAAACCAGAAGAAGAAGGAACAAATGGCTCAAAGTCAGTAAAGGGTTTGTTGGTGTTCCCAATAATGTTTACAAAAAGAGCCGTGAAGTAGGTGAACGAGCCTTAGCTGAATCCTATAAAGGGAGAAAACAGAGGAAAAGGGATTTTAGAAGGCTTTGGATTATTAGGATTAATGCTGCTGTTAGACAGTATGGTTTAAGCTACAGCAGATTTATCGGTATGCTTAAAGATAAAAATATCGATATTGACCGCAAGGTCTTGTCAGAAATGGCAGTTAATAATCCTCAAGAATTTGAGCAATTGGTTAAAAAGGTCTCAGCTTAAGACCTTTTAGACGGGGTGCAAAAGCACCCCTTTATTTTTATCTAAAGTTATAATATAAATTTTCGTTAAACATAATCGGGGTGTTTTATGGATTTAGGTGTCGATATTAAAAGTATTTTGGAAGAGATAGAGAAAGTATCTAACCTTAGTGACCTATATCAACTAAAGGTTAAATATCTTGGTAAAAAAGGGATAATATCACAGCTTAATAAAAATCTAAAAGATATAGAAAGCGATAAAAGAGCTGAGTTTGGAAAGAAAATACATGAGTTGAGAGTTTTGTTTGAAAATAGCTATGATGAGAAAGAAAAAGCATTGAAAGAGATTGAAAGAAAACAGAAGCTTGCTTCTGAAAAAATAGATATTACGCTTCCGGGCTTTCCTATAAATTATGGAAGTATTCACCCTATAACAAAAGTTTACAACGAAATTGTTGATATATTTACTGCTATGGGGTTTGAAGTAGCAACCGGACCTGAGATAGAGTCAGATTTTTATAACTTTGAGGCTTTAAACATTCCTAAAGCTCACCCTGCAAGGGATATGCAGGATACTTTTTATATATCAGAAGAAGTGCTCCTTAGGACTCATACTTCCCCTGTTCAAATAAGGACAATGTTGGAACAAAAACCTCCGGTAAAAATAATTGCACCGGGAAAAGTTTACAGGTGTGATAGTGATGTAACTCATACACCTATGTTTCATCAGGTTGAAGGCTTATTAGTGGATGAAAAGGTCACTTTTGGTGATTTAAAGGGGACATTAACACTTTTTATAAAGAGACTTTTTGGAGATGATGTTCCTGTAAGGTTTAGACCGAGCTTTTTCCCTTTTACCGAACCTTCTGCAGAAGTAGATATGGGGTGTGTAATTTGTAACTCTAATGGTTGCAGGGTTTGTAAAAATACCGGTTGGCTTGAGATTTTGGGATGCGGTATGGTTCATCCGAATGTGTTTAAATCTGTTGGTTATGATTCCCAAAAGTACAGAGGTTATGCATTTGGAATGGGAATAGAGAGAATTACGATGCTGAAGTTTGGTATTAATGATTTGAGACTATTTTTTGAAAACAATCTAAAGTTTTTGAGTCAATTTTAGGGGTGAATTATGAAGGTTAGTTTAGATTGGTTAAAGGATTTTATTGATATAGATGGCATTGACCCGCATGAGATTGCTGACAGACTTACTATGTCCGGTCTTGAAGTGGAGGCTGTGGAGTATATCCCTGCTATAGAGAATATTGTTGTAGCTAACGTTTTAGAAAAGAAAAAACATCCTGATGCAGATAAACTTTCAGTATGTAAGGTATATGATGGGAATGAAGAATATCAAGTAGTTTGTGGTGCCAAAAATGTTGATAAGGGGCAAAATATAGTTTTTTGTAAAATAGGAGCAGTGTTGCCGGGAGATTTTAAAATCAAAAAGGCTAAGATAAGGGGTGTGGAGTCTTTTGGTATGATTGCATCCCTTAGTGAGCTTGGACTTGAAGAAAAAAGTGAAGGTATTTATGTTTTGCCGGAAGATATTAAGATTGGGGATGACCCTAACAAAATTTTGGGGCTTGGGGATTATGTCCTTGAAATATCAATTACACCTAACAGGGCAGATTGTCTAAGTGTAATAGGTGTTGCAAGGGAGATAGCTGCATTGTATGGTTTGCAGGTAAAAGAAAGGGAGTTTTCAATTCAGGAATTAGAAGAGGATGCAAATAAATATTCCTATGTGAAAGTGAAAAATAGTGAGATATGTCCTGTATATCTTGGTAGAATCATAAAAGATGTGACCATAAAGCAATCTCCATTATATATACAAAATAGGCTTCGTAAGGCCGGTATTAGACCTATCAACAATATAGTAGATGTTACAAATTATGTCCTTTTGGAATATGGTCAGCCCCTTCATACATTTGACTTAAATGAGATAGAAGGTGGAATTGTAGTTAGAAATGCCGACAAAGGTGAAAAAATAGTAACCCTTGACGGTAAAGAGAAAGTTTTAGATGAGTCGATGCTTGTAATTGCAGATGAGAAGAAAGCCGTTGCTGTGGCAGGCGTTATGGGTGGGGAGTATTCGGGTATCAATGATAATACTAAAGATGTATTTTTGGAATGTGCTTATTTCAAACCCGACAGTATTAGGTTAACTGCACGCAGGCTTGGTATGCAGACAGATTCCTCTTATAGGTATGAAAGAGGAATAGATATGAAAAATACTTATAAGATGGTAGACTATGCCGCTTACCTTTTATCAAAGCTATCCGGCGGTAAAATCTTAAAGAATACACTGAGTGATAATCCAAAAGGTTATGAGGATAAAGAAGTTAAAGTTAATTTTGACAAGATAAACTCTTATATCGGGCTTCAAATTTCAGAAGATGAAATTGTCAACATATTAAAAAGACTCAATTTTAAATTATCAAAACAAGGCACTGATTATGTTGTGGTGCCCCCTTCATACAGGGTGGATATAGAGATTTGGCAAGATATAGTTGAAGAAGTGGCAAGAGTTTACGGTTATAACAATATACCAACCTCTACTCCTGAAATTTTGGCTGACGGAAGAGTTAAAAAACCACTATTAAAAGCAGTAATGGATATAAAAAGACATCTTGCAGCTTTAGGTTTTGTGGAGGCTATAAATTATTCTTTTACATCTGAAAAAATTTTAAGCCATTTTGACGACAGTAAAAAATTTGTCAAACTTTTAAATCCTATTTCAGAAGACTTGGCGGTAATGAGGACATTTGTTTTTCCAAGCCTTTTGATGAATATTAAAAATAATTTAAATAATGGATACAAAAACGTCAGATTTTTTGAAGTTGCTTCTACCTATTTAAAAAAGGATGATGGGCTTCCTGAGCAAAAAGTTAGTCTCTCTATTGCGGTTACAGATGATTTTTTTGGGCTTTATTGGGATAAAATAAAAAAGACTGAAACTTTTTATTACCTGAAAGGGGTTTTGGAAAATATAGGTAAGTTTTTCAATGTAAACTTTAATTTTGTGAGGTCTGACTTTGAGTTTCTTCACCCCGGAAAATCAGCTGATATTTATATAGAAGATAAAAAAATCGGCTTTATTGGTTGCATTCATCCTGATATTAATGAAAAAATAGATATCGATCTTCCTGTCTATGTTGCTGAATTGGAGTTGGAAGAGCTTGTAAATATTGTTAAAGACAGAAAAATTAAGTTTAAGAGTTTTTCTGTGTATCCATTTGTTTACAAAGATTTATCTCTATTAGTCAAAAAGGATATTTTCAGTGAAGATATAAGAAAATTTATATTGTCATATGACCCGCTTATTGAAAACTGTATTGTTTTTGATAAGTTTGAAGATGAAAAAATTGGTTTGGAAAATGTCAGTCTTGCTTTTAGAATTTACTTTTTACATAATGAAAAGACATTAACTGACGAAGAGACCAATGGAATCTTGACTAGACTAGTTTCAGATTTGGAAAAACGTTTTTTAGCTAAATTAAGATAGTTTGTGGGGGCTTTGCCCCCATTTTTTTTAGGTTTTTTATTTTATTTATTTTTATTGTTGACCAAATAGGTTAAATTTTCTAATTTCTTATAATATGTCGGGAAAATATGGTTTTTTGTATTTTTATAAATAGAGTATAGCACTCCGGAGAGCCGAATGATAGATGCCAAAAACTATAAAGTACTTGTTGTTGATGACGAAGATTATATCAGAGAGAGTATTGAAATAATCTTAAGGACTGAAGGCTTTGAGGTTTTTTCTGTTAATAGCGGACCAAAAGCTTTGCAGGTTTTGCAGGAGAAAAATATAGATGTTGTTTTAACCGACATTAAAATGCCTGAAATGGATGGGGTCACCCTTTTAAAAAAGATAAAAGGGGAGTATCAGGTTGAGGTTATTTTGATAACTGGTTTTCCAAGCCTTGACACAGCCGTGGAAAGTGTCAAATTTGGTGCATACGATTATATTACCAAACCTTTTAAAGTTGAGGATTTATTAAATAAAATATTAAAGGCAATTGAAAATAAAAAGTTAAAAAAAGAAGTTGTCGAGTTAAATCAGATTATATCAATTTACGATTCGAGCAAATTTTTTGCTAATATTATGCATGTTGATGAAATATTTGAGAAAATGAATACAATTATCTTTGATTTTCTGAAAAATGATGGATATTTTATAAGACTTTTCACAAGAGAATATATAAAGGATGTGAATGTAGATAAAAATCTTAACAAGTTTATTACCGATAACTTTAGTTATAAGGAAGCATTGACTATATTTTCAAATTTAGAACACTATGAAACAACAGTAAAGTTAAACGGTAAAGATATAAATCTCTTATTATTACCTATGAAGAGCAGAGAAGGTTTGTGGGGGATTGTAGGTGTTTTCAGAGAAGGTTCCAGAAGTTATTCAGATTTGGACTGTAAAGTACACGGTATCTATATTGATCAATTCTCTTTATCCTTGTTAAATGTTTATAGTTTTGAAGATTTGTCGAAAGGTTATTTGGAAACTATAACGGCTCTTTCAAAGGCTGTTGATGCTAAGGATCATTATACAATGGGGCATTCGGAGAATGTTAAAAGGTATTCTTTGATGATTGTTGAAGAGTTGGGGCTTAATGAAGAATTTAAAGATGCAATGATATATGCCGGATTATTGCACGATATTGGCAAGATTGGTGTCCCCACTGAAATAATAATTAAGCCTGATAGATTGACGAATGAAGAATACGAAGAGATGAAAAAGCACCCTATTCATGGCAAAGATATCTTGTCCCCTATTGAGTTTCTGGGTGATGTACCGTATTACGTTTTATATCATCATGAAAAATTGGATGGTAGCGGATACCCCTACGGACTAACAGCTGAAGATATCCCTTTGGGAGCAAAAATATTGCATGTTGCCGATTCTTATGATGCAATGACTACAGATAGAAGTTATAGAATGAGGAGAGATCCAAAGCTTGCCTTTGAAGAACTTGACAGATGCACAGGGACTCAATTTGACAGGGAAATTGTTGCAGCTTTTAAGTCTGCAATGAGGAAAAAAGGTAATATATAATTGGAAGGTGAAATGAAAAGTTTGTTGAAAAAAGATTTGTTAGAGCTTGGAAAAGAAGCTTTTAATATAAAAAAACAGCTTTACGGCGATGATGTTTTTTTCGTGAGAAATGTTCATCTTAATTATACTAATATATGTGTAAATCATTGTAGATTTTGTGCTTTTGCTAAAGATGAGGGTGAAGATAATGCTTACGAAATGTCAGTTGATGATGTTTTGAAATATCTTTCAGACAAGGCAGTCGGTTGTGTGGAAGTCCATATTGTTGGCGGGTTACATCCTTCAAAGCCATTTGAGTTTTATTTAGACATGATTCAAAGCATTAAACAGGCATACCCTTTTCTTACAATTAAGGCTTTCAGTGCAGTTGAGATTGATTACTTTTCAAGAATTTCAGGACTTAGTATTGATGGTGTTTTTGATAAATTAAAATTATCCGGGCTAGAAATGCTTCCTGGGGGCGGAGCGGAAATATTGGATAAGAAGATTAGAAATCAGATTTGCCCCGAAAAGATTGATGCTGATAGATGGTTGTATATTATGGAATCAGCTCATAATAACGGAATTAGGACAAATGCAACAGTACTTTATGGACATTTAGAAACTGAGGAAGATATATTGGAACACTTGTTAAAAATAAAAAAACTGCAAGATAAGACTGGAGGTTTTTCGGCATTTATCCCATTATCTTTTCACCCTGAAAACACTTTTCTTTCAGAAAGGCTGCCGGTAACTGGAGTCGAGGACTTGAGAGTTATTGCTTTAAGTAGAATAGTTTTGGATAATATTCCCCATATAAAGGCTTATTGGGTGATGCTTGGGGAAAAGACAGCACAAGTTGCTTTAAATTTTGGCGCTGATGACCTTGACGGGACAATAGTAAAAGAGAAAATTACTCATGCAGCAGGAGCAAAATCAAAAGAGGGACTTACTATTGATGAGCTTGCTTTTCTGATTAAATCTGCCGGTTTTAATCCGGTTGAAAGGGATGCATTTTACAATGAAATTAAAAGATATTAATAGATATATATTTATTAACCCCTCCCCTAATATGCTAAAGGTAGCCAAAAAGATAGAGGAGTTTGGTAAAAAAACTGAAGTTTGTGTTGATAAAGATATTATTGCAGCAAATTGTTACAAACTATCGGTACATTTTGACAATGAATTTTTGTTCTATAGTGATAAAAATCGGGAGAGTGAGTTTTTAGAAAAGAATGCTTTTAAATTTAAAAGAGGACTTTTTTACAGACGTCCTGTTATTGAGAATATTCCTTTTAAGGGTACTTCAAAGGAGCTGTATCTAATTAACAAAGGTAAAATACTTTTTGAACAAAAGAATGATTTCAATATTTTTAATGGTAAGCCAAATGACGATGAAGTAGTGATTTTCTCATACTCTAAAAACATGTTAAGTGAGAGAGATTGTAAAAGAAAAATTGTGACTATTTTAGAAGTCGATAAAGAAACTTCAAATGCACTTCATTTTAATTATTTTATTTTTTTTATTAAAGATTTAAAATATGAGATGTTTTTAAATGGCAATAAATTGTACGTTGTTGGTGATAAAGATGCCGATATATTATTGAGTAAAAGATTAGAGTTTTTCAAAAAGAATAATTTTAAGAAACTCAGCGAATTTGTCATTTATGTAAACGAAAACCCATATCTTGTAAAATCGGAAAAAAATTATATATTGTTAAACGATTACAGCTATTTTAATATTTCAGTTAAAATGCCTGATGAGTGGTATCATAAACTGGGGCGTTATTTATGCACAGGAAAGCAGTAGTTGAGGGTGTTTTTTATCCAAAGTCTTTTAAAGCAATAAAGAATTTTGTTGATAGCTATGATGTAAAATTACAAGTGGAAGCAAAAATAGCGATTGTGCCGCATGCAGGTTACATATATTCCGGTGAAACTGCAGTTAAAACTTTAAAATTTATCAGCAAAATTGAAAAAAATATAATTTTACTTGGTCCAAATCATACAGGGTTGGGGGAAAAGGTTGCAGTCTTTCCTGAGGGTGAGTGGCAAACACCTTGTGGGGATGTTACGGTCAATAAAGATACCGTTGACTTGCTTGTTGAAAAAAGCGTTATTTTAAAAAGAGATACAATGGCTCATATACAAGAGCATTCACTTGAAGTATTACTTCCGATTTTAAAATATCTGAAAGATGATATAAATATTGTTCCTATTACAGTTTCTCATCTTACAAAAAATGAGTGTTTTAATGTTGCAAAGGATATATATGAAATAATAAAAGATGGCAGCTTTACGATAGTAGTAAGTACTGATTTCAATCATTTTGAAAGTAAAGAGGTTACTAACTATAAGGACAAATTAGCAATTGAAAAAATATTGGACATTGACCCTGAAGGGCTTTATGATATCATCTTTGAAAAGAGGATATCGATGTGCGGTGTTTTTCCTGTTACCATAGCACTTTATTTGTCTAAAATGTTAAACTTAAATAATGTGAAGCTTGTAGAGCACACAACAAGTGCAAAAGCAAGTGGTGATTATAACAGAGTTGTCGGATATGCTGGTATTTTAATTGGGTAGGAGGAGTAAATATGATTAAAAAAGCAGTTATCCCTGCAGCGGGGTTTGGGACAAGGATGCTCCCTTTTACGAAAGCTGTTCCTAAGGAGATGATTACATTGGTGGATAGACCTGCCATTGATTATGCTATTGATGAGGCAGTTGCTGCGGGCATTGATGAGATTATTTTAATAACAAGTAAGTCAAAAAACTTGATTGAAGATTATTACGACAGATATTATGAGCTTGAGAATGCTCTTGAAAAATCTGGGAAAACAGAGCTTTTGACTGAAGTTGTGGGGCTTGCAGAAAAATGCAAAATTGTTTCTGTCAGACAAAAAGAGCAGCTGGGGCTTGGACATGCTGTCTATTGTGCGGCTGATTTGGTAGGGGGTGAGCCGTTTGCAGTTATTTTGCCTGATGATCTGTTTCTTTCAAATAAGCCTGTGTTGGCACAATTAAAAGAGGCTTATGAAAAGGTTAAAAGCCCTGTCTTGGCAATTCAAGAGGTGCCTGAAAATGAAACTTCAAAATACGGGATTGTAGATATAAAAAACAGTATAGAGACAAATCTTTATGGCTTGAAAAGTATGGTGGAAAAACCGAAAGAAAATCCGCCTTCAAACTATGCAATTGTGGGGAGATATATTTTGACACCCGATATTTTGAAAGAGCTTGGCAATACAGGCAGTGGCGCATTGGGAGAAATACAGCTTACCGATGCTATAAACAGGGTTGCTAAAAGCGGTGAAGTGTTTGGGCTGGTTTATGAAGGTAAACGATTTGACTGTGGCAGCAAGCAGGGCTATTTGGAAGCAGTAGTAAATTTTACGTTGGCTAGAGAAGATTTGCGGGATGATTTTCTAAATGTTATAAAGAAAATAAAGATGTAATATGAAAGAGTTTAAGGGAATTTATCATCTTCACGGCTCAATAAACAAAAAGATTGAAGAAATTTTACAGACTCTATATAAGCATAAAGGGCTTGATGTCCCTTCGGGCCCAAAGATTGATGTGATTGTTGGCAAAGGCTACATAGATGTGTATGCTGATTTGCCGGGTGTAGATATTGATGATTTTAAAGTCTATTTAGTAGAAAACAAGCTTGTGATTGAAGGGGTAAAAAGAACTCTTAAGCATGCCGAGAAGGTAAATTATTTAGTTATTGAAAGGGAATTTTTTCCATTCAGAAAAATAATTGAGATACCTTCTGAAGTGAGTTTTGAAAATGGCTTTGCCAAGCTTAAAGATGGTGTGCTTCACATAAGACTGGAAATGAATTAGAGAAAGAAATTTTGGAGGTTAGTGTGGAATTTAACGAAAATGACATAAAAATACCTGAAGAGTTACCACTATTACCTGTAAGGGATATAGTGGTTTTCCCTTTTATGGTAATCCCTCTTTTTGTTGGAAGAGAGGCCAGTATCAAGGCTGTTGATGATGCTTTGGCAGAAAAGAGGATGATTTTTTTAGCTTCTCAAAAAGATCCTATGAATGAAGACCCTGGTAAGGGTGAAGTGTATGATATCGGTACTATAGCTGTAATTCTTAGAATGCTCAAACTGCCTGACGGTAGAGTAAAGATACTTGTTCAAGGGTTAAAAAGGGGAAAAATTCAAGAATTTATTAAGGATGAACCTTACTTTAAAGTAAGGGTTGAGCAGATAGAAGAGGATGATAAAACAGATGATTTGAAAGTAGAAGCACTTACAAGACATGTAAAAGATCAGTTAAATCGTGCTGTCAGTCTTGGCAAACCTATGCTTCCTGATCTGTTGGCAATTATTGATTCTATTGAAGAGCCGGGTAAGTTGGCTGACCTTATTGTGTCAAACTTGGGGCTAAAAATTAGTGAATCTCAAGAAGTACTTGAAACGATAGATTCTGTTGAGAGGTTGAAAAAGGTAAGTGAGTTTCTAAACAGGGAAATTTCAATTCTTGAAGTGCAGCAGAAGATTTTAAGCGAAGCAAAAGGGGAGATAGATAAAAGTCAAAAGGAATATTTCCTGAAAGAGCAGCTCAAAGCTATCAGAAAAGAGCTTGGGGAGGAAGATGATTTTAATAAAGAGATAGAAGAATTAAATATCAAAATTAATAAATTAAAGATGCCAAAGGATGTAAGGGAAGAGGCGTTAAAACAGCTCAAAAGGCTTTCAAGAATGCATTCAGATTCTGCCGAGGCGACTGTTGTAAGATCTTATGTAGAGTGGCTTGTAGAGCTACCTTGGAAAAAGTCATCAAAAGATAACCTTGATATAAAAAACGCAAAATTGATACTCGATGAAGATCATTACGGACTTGAAGAGGTTAAGGACAGGATATTGGATTTTCTGTCAGTCAGAAAACTAAAAAAAGATATGAAGAGCCCTATTTTATGCTTTGTTGGGCCTCCAGGAGTCGGTAAGACTTCCCTTGGTAAATCTATTGCAAGGGCGATGAATAGAAAATTTTTAAGAATTTCCCTTGGTGGTGTAAGGGATGAAGCTGAAATAAGAGGGCATAGGAGAACATATATAGGAGCCATGCCCGGTAAAATAATCCAAGGACTTAAAAGTGTAGGCACCGATAACCCGGTTTTTATGCTTGATGAGATAGATAAGCTTGGGAATGATTTCAGGGGTGATCCTGCTTCGGCACTTCTTGAAGTGCTTGATCCGGAGCAAAATAATAGCTTTGTTGATCACTATATTGGAGTGCCTTTTGACCTATCCAAAGTATTTTTTATAACTACGGCTAATTACTTAGAGCCTATCCCCCCGGCTTTAAAAGATAGGATGGAAATTATTGAAATACCGGGATATACCGAAGAGGAAAAGGTGAATATCGCTGAAAAATATTTAATTCCAAAACAGTGTAAAGAGAATGGAATAGAACTATTAAAATTTAGGAAAAGTGCAATTTTGAAAGTAGTTTCAGGCTATACAAGAGAATCTGGGTTAAGAAATCTTGAGAGAAATATAGGCACTGTTTGTAGAAAAGTTGCAAGAAAAGTTGCGGAAGAGGGTGTGTTTAAAAAAACTATTACTGAAACAGATGTTGTAAAATTTTTGGGGCCGGAGAAATTTTACCCTGAAGATGAATTAAAAAATAATGAAATTGGTGTCGTAACTGGTCTTGCCTGGACCCCTTATGGCGGTGATGTATTGTTTATTGAGTGCACTAAATATAAAGGGAAGGGGAATCTTGTTATTACTGGGCAACTTGGAGATGTAATGAAAGAATCTGCAAGAGCAGCACTGACATATGTCAGATCAATTGCTGATAGGTATAATATTAATGAAGAAGATTTTGAAAAATACGATATACATATTCACGTTCCTGCCGGTGCAATCCCAAAAGATGGCCCTTCTGCAGGTATAACTATGGCCATAGCAATTCTTTCTATTTTTTCAGGACGGCATGTTAACAAGGAAGTAGCAATGACGGGTGAGATAACTATCAGAGGTAAGGTATTGCCTATTGGTGGACTAAAGGAAAAGTTATTGGCCGCTAAAAGAATGAACGTTAAGAAAGTTATCATCCCTAAAAAGAATGAAAATGATTTGATAAAACTACCAAAATATATTAAAAATTCGCTTAAGATTTATACAGTAGAAAGCTTTGATGAGGTAGCGGAAATCGCTCTGATTTAAGGGGGAGTTTATAAAAATACGTGATAAGCTGGCAAGGCTGCTGACAATAGATAGATCACCCCATATAGTTGCGCTTTCTTCAGCTATAGGGATGATCATTGGTTTTTCCCCTTACGTAGGATTTCATACAGTCCTTGCTATTGCTTTTTCATATTTTTTGAATCTGCCAATTTATCCTTTAATTTTAGGTGCGTATATCACAAATCCTATTACACTTATATTTATATAT
This sequence comes from Deferribacteraceae bacterium V6Fe1, assembly GCA_022813675.1. GTDB lineage: Bacteria > Chrysiogenota > Deferribacteres > Deferribacterales > Deferrivibrionaceae > Deferrivibrio > Deferrivibrio metallireducens. The sequence continues at coordinate 1,574,920 of CP063375.1, forward strand.
GCTTTTTGCTATAAAGTTGGGTTGATTTTGACCGATACAAATATTGATATAGTTTTGGACTGGACAAAGCTAAATTGGGATATTATGTTACATAATGTCAAACAAGTATTATGGCCTTTTTTTGTCGGATGCCATGTAGTTGGTGTTTTGGCAGCAGTTATAACTTACGTTGCAGTTTATTTTATAATTAAGAGATACAAAGGGGCTGTGGTTGGCTGAAATTATTGCTATAGCAAGTGGAAAAGGTGGAGTTGGTAAGAGTTTTTTTGCTGCAAATCTTGCTATGTCCATAGCTAACAAGGGTGAGAGTGTTTTACTTGTAGATGGTGACCTTGGCGGAGCAAATCTTCATAACTTTGTAGGTTTGAAAGCTCCTGGAAAGAGTTTGTATAATTTCATTAGAGAGAAGCTTCCCATAGAGGATGTGATATTAAGAACCCCTGCCAATGTTGACTTTGTTGGTGGTGCGGGTGACGTTTTAGGGATGGCCCATATAAATAATTTTGAAAAGTTGAAAATTTTAAATTATCTTAAAAGAACTAACTATAGGTTTGTAGTTTTAGATCTCGGAGCAGGAACAAGCTACAACATGATAGATTTTTTTAATTTTTCAGAAAAAAAACTTTTAATTATGACTAGTGAACCTACGTCTATTGAAAACTCTTATGGGTTTTTAAAAGTTTCCATTTATAGGAAAATAGAAAAATATCTTTTGGGTGACAAAAGGTTTGAAAATATTTGCAAGAAGTTGAGAAGTCGAAGTATGAACTACCAAAAGGTTTTTGATATATTAGAGGATTTGACGCAGATAGATGGGGCAGTAAGAGATAAGGTAGGGCAATTGATAAACAATTACAAAGTGGGTATCGTTTTGAATATGCTAAAGTTTAAAAAAGAATTGAATATTTTTTACGGTTTTGAAAATGTATCAAAGAAGTACTTGGGTATATCTATTGAAAAAATAGGTTTTATACCTTATGATATTGGTGTGAGTGATAATTTGAAGAGGTTGCTTCCGTATTACAATAATGTTGTTGATAAGAATTATAGAGATTTTTTTGATGATGTTAGAGATTGCGTATTTGAAAAACTTTAGGAGTTATTTATGAATAATGAACAGAATCTTTACATTGAAGATGTGAAAGAGCTTAGAGATGAGGATAGCATTCAGCTTGTAGGCTTCAAGCTTGGTGATGAGGAGTATGCAATTGATGTGTTGAAGATTCAAGAGATTATAAGACTTATTGAAATTACATCTGTCCCTAGGATGGATTCTTATATACTTGGTGTTATTAATTTAAGAGGTAAAGTCATTCCTGTTGTTGATTTGCGAGTAAGGTTTGAGCTTGATAAATCTGATTTTGATAAAAAAACGCGGATAATTGTTGTTAAGTTTGAAAAGGAAAATATTGGGTTTGTTGTTGATGAGGTTACTGAAGTAATCAGGATAGATAAGAGCATTGTTGAGCCTACACCCCCATTGGTTGGTGCGGTGGGGCAAGAATATATCCTTGGTATATGTAAATATTTGAAAAGACTTATTATTCTTCTTGATATAGATAGAGTTGTTTATAACGATGATAACTTGACCAGTGACCTAAGGAAGAAAATAGTTAAATCTCAGGGACAGGTTGAAGATTTAAACGAGTATGAAGAGTCTGACGAAAATTTTACTGAAGTCTCTGATACTGTTGAATCTAATGAATTAAGTGCTGTTCCTGAAGTAAGAAGTGAAATAGAAAAAGAGGAAGAAGAGATAAGTGTGGCGAGCGAATCTGTCGATTCTGAAGACGAAGAAGAAAATCAGACAGATATGATTGATGATATTGATAAGCTTATTGCAATGGAGCTTGAAAAAAGGGAAAAAGAGACAGAAGAGCTGTTAAAAAGGAAAAAAGATGAAAAATTAAATAGTTCAAATAGTGACGTAGAAGATATTTTAAATGATGCTTTGACGCAAGCAAACTCTACTATATCGCCTGAAGCAACCCACGTTGACCAGGATGACCTTGACAGACTTATTGCAGAAGAGCTTGCCAAAAGAGAAAAAGAAACTGAAGAGCTTCTTAAACGAAAAAAAGAAGAGGAAAAAAAAAAGATAATTGATGCCGGTGAGGAGGATATCTCAACCGTTGCTCAAGAGCAGCCTGTAGAAACTGAAAATGCCGATAGTCAAAAGAATGAAATCGTTATTGAAAGAGATTCATTGCAGGAGTTAAAATCTCTTGCAAATAAGATAATTAGAGGGGAAGCAAAAGAGATAGATATTAATATCAAAGGTGAGATTGGGGAGCTTTTAAAACTTATTTTTGAAACAAAACAAAAAATAGACAATGTTGAACCTTCCGTGGCAGATTCAAATAAGGATGTACCTCATATTGCCAAATCTCTTGAAAATGTTAACGAGTATACAGAAGAAGCTACTATTAATTTGATGGAAGCAGCGGATAAAATGTCTAATTTTTTCGCTGAGCTTAATGAAAAGATGGGAAATATCGAAAAGGTAATACAAAAGGGTGATGTCGAAAAATTTGATGAACTTATTGATAGTGTGGAAGATAAATTGAAAAGTGCTGAGGAGCTTGGGTTTAATATATTGCAAGCATTGGAATTTCAGGATATTACAGAGCAGAAAGCAAGAAAAGTGATTAAGAAGATTGAGGAAATAGGGGTAAGACTTGGAACTATTTTAGGTTACGCTAAAATACAGGCAGCAGATTCTATCAGTGAAGACACATCATCTCAAGAAGAGATTGATAAGTTGTTAGGAGAGTTTGGACTCGGATAGGGGATTATTGTTTAATCTTTTTATTTAACTATTTATTGCCAAAAGTAATTTAATATTAATTTTGAAAGTGCGGTATTGACATAAAAGTCATAATACTGTAGATTAACTTCATGGAACTTTATGATATTTTGACTAGTTTGGAAGAAAAAATTGATAGACTTATAATGGAAAATGAAAGACTGAGTAATGAAAACGAAGAATTAAGGTCAGAGCAAAAAGAACTGAAAGATAAGTTGGAACAATTAATTAAAGAAAGAGAGGAAGTTGCTGAAAGGATTGAAAAAATTTTAGAGCGTTTACCTTAGGGAGTTGGCTTTTGCAAATTTCTGATGTTTACATTTACGGGAATAAATACAGGCTTAAAACTGATATGGATAGCGAGACAGTTGCTTCCATTGCTAATTTTGTCGATAAAAAGATGCGTGAGATGCAAGATAGTATGAATGTGTTGACTACTTCTAAGATAGCTGTTATGGCTGCTTTTGATATCGCGGCTGAGTATTTGATACTAAAAAAGGATATTGATAAGAGCATTGATAAAATTAGTGAAATAGAGAACAAAATAGATAGTATATTAAAAGGGTAGCCCCTGAATTGTTCGTGATGAAATAGGAAATTTGGAGCCAACACCTCTAAAATACGGGATGATACGAGGTGTGGTGTGCAGGCCTACCTTGCAGTAGGAAGCCTAAAGCACCTGTGATTCCCAAAGAACCTGGTTAGCCAGGGCTGCAAATGGACTATGGACACGGCAATTCGGGGGCTTTTTGTTTGGTTAGAGTAAAATGAGATTATATGAGCTTATTGAACCTCAGAAGATAGAAGATATTGTAGGTCAGGGGCACTTACTTGCTCCCAATACCCCTTTGTCAAAAATTATTGAAAGCGGGGAATTTGAATCGATAATTTTTGTCGGTCCTCCCGGTACAGGCAAAACAACTCTTGCAAAACTTATAGGTAAAAAACTTTCACTCCCTTTTCATCGCCTTCATGGCGCTGCTACAAGTGTAAATGAAATTAAGAATATTGCTGAAGTTTCAAAGCATTACGGCAGACCTTCTATTATATTTATTGATGAAATCCATAGATTTAACAAGACACAACAAGATTTGCTTCTTAAAGTTATAGATGAAAAACACTCTTTTGTAATCGGGGCTTCTACCGAGAACCCTTACTTCAGCCTTACCCCTGCAATGCGGTCAAGGAGTTTCCTTTTTGAATTTAAACCGTTAAATAGTGAGGCTATGCTAATACTTGTTGAAAGGGCTTGCAATGTATTGATGGAAAAGTATGGGGTAGAGGAGATATCTTTTTTAGAAAAAGATAAGCTTGTTCAGCTGGCCGGTGGGGATGGCAGGCGATTAATAAAATTTTTAGATACTGCTGCACAGTTAGGTAAAATTGAGGATAGAAAGTTAATTATAAGTCTTAATGATATTGATGAATTGGTGCATAATCTTGTTTATTCCCGTGATGAGCACTATGATTTACTTTCCGCTATGATTAAGAGTATTAGGGGAAGTGACCCTGATGCTGCTCTTGTCTGGTGTTTTAAGCTTGTAAACTGTGGTTTTGCCGTTGAGGATATTTTTAGGCGTTTGTTTGTTTCGGCATCTGAAGATATCGGTAACGCGTATCCTGATGCCGTTATTTTCGTGAATTCCGCATTTAATGCATTTTTAAATGTGGGAGTCCCGGAAGGATATATAATTTTGGCACATGCTGTCACTTTTTTGGCAAGTTGCCCTAAGAGCAATAAAAGTTATCTTGCTTACAAGAAGGTTAAGGATTACCTTCAAAAAAATGATCCATATCCCCCGATAAATATTTGCCATAACTCTAATGGTTATAAATACCCATTTGATAGTGGCGAATTTGTTAAGCAAAATTATTTTGATGGTGATGAAAAATTTTATATCCCTTCAGAATATGGCTTTGAGTCTAAAATAAAAGAAAGGCTCAAAAGGCTTTGGGGGTAATATGGAAAAGCTTGACAAAGAGGTTTTAAGTAAAGAAGTTTTGAGAAAAAAGATGATGACTGAAAGAAAAAAAATGGATTTTGAGGAGGTCCAAAAAAGAAGTGAGAAAATTGTAAAAGATTTTTTGAGTTTGTTTGAAGAAATGAAGTTTTTTCTTTTATATTTTAGTTTTGATAATGAAGTAGAGACTTTTTACCTTGCTAAGTATTTGCTTGAAAAACATAAAGAAGTCTTTGCTCCAAAATTGGTTGGCAATGATTTGAAAGTTGGCAAGGTAAGTGATTTAAGTCTACTTGAAAAAAACAGGTATCAAATATTTGAGCCTGTTGATTATTTTGAACGCAGCAATTTTGATGTGGTTGTTGTGCCGGGTGTGGCTTTTGACAAAAAGTGCAACCGACTTGGTTTTGGGGTAGGATACTATGACAGGTTTCTACCAAAAGTTAAATGTGAGAATATCGTTGGGTTTGCTTATGAGTTTCAAGTTGTTGATGAACTTGTTACAGAGTATTTTGACATCCCTATGGACATTGTGATTACTGAAAAAAATATTTACAGGAGGAATTGATGATTTTGACAGTTTTATTGGCGATTGCTGGTTTGGCAGTTGGTCTTATAGTTGGTATCCTTTTTCAAAAGAAAAAAGTAGAAGCAGAAAATCAGAAGCTTAATAAACAGGCAACAGACATAATAAGCAGAGCTAAAAGGGAAGCTGAAGAAATTTTAAAAGAAGCAAAAATTGAATCGAAAGAGATAATTTACAAAACAAAGCAAGAGCTTGAAAAAGAGGCTAAGGAGAGAAGGAAAGAGCTTCAGCTACAGGAAAAAAGACTTATAAGCAAAGAGGAAAGTCTTGATAAAAAGATTGAGCTCATTGATTCAAAAGAGGAGATGTTATCAAAGAGGACAAAAGAGCTTGATGAAAAAATAAAAGCTAATGAAGAGTTAAAGGTTGAGCTTGAAAAGAAAAAAGATGCTTTGCTTCTTGAAATTGAAAAAGTAGCCTCTATGACAAGGGAAGAAGCTAAGAATATGCTTGTTCAACAGATGGTTAGTGAGGCAAAAGTAGATGCTGCACGTCAGATTAAAGAGATTGAAGAGGAGTTGAAAAACGAAGCTGATAAAAAAGCAAGGAGTGTAATAGCTACTTCTATTCAAAGGTGTGCTTCTGAATATGTTGGTGAAATAGCGGTATCTGTTGTAAATCTTCCAAGTGATGAGATGAAAGGTAGAATTATAGGTCGAGAAGGTAGAAATATTAGGACATTTGAAAGTGTTACCGGTGTGGATATAATAGTTGATGATACCCCTGAGGCTGTAATATTATCATCTTATGATCCATTCAGACGTGAAATTGCTAAAATGACTTTGGAAAAACTTATTTCTGATGGTAGAATTCATCCAGCCAGAATCGAAGAATTATATGAGAAGAGTAAAGAAGAGCTTGAAAAGCATATTGTAGAAGTTGGTGAAGAAGCAGTATTTAATTTGGGGCTACATGATATTCACAAGGATATTGTTAAACTAGTTGGTCGTTTGAAATACAGGACAAGTTATGGGCAAAATGTTCTTGGCCATTCTATTGAAGTTGCAAGGATAGCAGGTATTATGGCGGCAGAAATTGGGGCTGATGAGAAGATGGCAAAAAGGATGGGCTTGCTTCATGATATTGGTAAGGCAATAGATTATGAAGTTGAAGGCTCTCACACAGAGATTGGCGTGGATTTAATGAAAAAATATAATGAAGCACCTCAAGTTATCAATGCAATATTGTCACATCACGGAGAAGAAGAGTTTAAATATGTTGAATCTGTCCTTGTTCAGGCAGCTGATGCTATATCTGCTTCAAGGCCTGGTGCTAGAAGGGAAGTTTTAGAATCATATATTAAAAGGCTTGAAAATCTTGAGGCTATTGCTTCAAGTTTTGAGGGTGTATCAAAGACATATGCTATTCAAGCAGGAAGGGAAGTGAGGATAGTGGTTGAGCCTGAAGTGGTAAGTGAGGAAGCGCTCATAACTTTGGCGAGAGATATTGCTAAAAAGATAGAAGAAGAGCTTACTTATCCTGGAAACATAAAAGTAAATGTTTTAAGAGAGTCAAGGGCTGTTGAATACGCAAAATAATACCGTAAATATACTTTTTATAGGTGATATAGTTGGCAGAGGTGGTCGAAAAACTGTAAAGTCGGCCATCTCTCGACTAAAAGAAGAGCTTAGTTTGGACCTGATTATCGCAAATGCAGAAAATTCTGCCAGCGGATTTGGAATTACATTAAATGTTTATAAAGAGCTTTTAGGTTTTGGAATAGATATTTGCACTTCCGGAAATCATATATATGACAAAAAGGAAATTGTTGGCTATTTAGATAACCTGGACAAATTGATAAGACCTGCCAATTTACCATCAAAGGCTCCCGGAAAAGGTTTTGTGGTGGTAGAAAAGAAAGGGGTAAGGTTTTTAATTGTAAATTTATTGGGCAGGGTATTTATGCCTTTATCCGATTGCCCTTTTCAGACTTTTGAAAAGATATTGAGTGAATACCCTGACTGTCTTCCAATTGTAGATTTTCACGGTGAAGCAACCAGTGAAAAAAATGCATTTGCCTACAATTTTGATGGAAAAGCCTTAGCTGTTATCGGGACTCATACCCATGTGCAGACCAATGATGACCGTTTGTTGCCAAACGGTACATTTTATATAACTGATGCAGGGATGTGTGGTGCACTTGACTCTTGTATTGGTGTTGTTAAGGAAAATTCCATTGAAAAATTTTTAACATCCGTGCCTATAAAATTTGATGTTGAAAAAAAAGGTAAGATGTTATTTAATGCAGTGTTTTTTAGCATTGATACAGACACAAAAAAAATAGTTAAATTTGAAAAAATTTATAATATTTGCGGGGAATAGTGTTATGGACTTAAAACAAGAGATTAGAAAACTTTTAAAAGAGAAAAATGCAGTTTTGCTGGCGCATAATTATCAAATTGACGATATTCAAGAAATAGCAGATTTTACGGGTGATTCTTTAGGACTCAGCATTGAGGCTTCTAGAGTTAAGGAAGATATTATTGTTTTTGCCGGTGTTCATTTTATGGCTGAAACAGCGTATATGCTTTCACCAAATAAAAAAGTACTTTTGCCGGAAATTGACGCAGGGTGTCCAATGGCTGATATGGTTACAGCTGAGGAATTAAGAGAGTTTAAGGCCAAATATCCAGGAGTCCCGGTAGTGTGTTATGTAAACTCTTCTGCAGAAGTTAAGGCAGAATCTGATATTTGCTGTACATCAGCCAATGCAGTTAATGTGGTAAAATCTATTGACAGTGACAGGGTTATTTTTGTACCTGATAGAAACCTCGGACATTATGTTTCTCGTTTTGTAGACAAGGAGATAATTTTGTGGAACGGTTTTTGTCCTATTCACGAAAGAGTCACGAGACGAGATTTAGAAATGCTTAAAAGTGAACATCCTGATGCAATAGTGGTATTGCACCCCGAATGTCCGCCTGATGTTATAGAATTAGCCGATCACGTTTGCTCTACTTCAGGAGTTTATACATTTTGCAAAGAGAGCAAGCATAAAAAGTTTATAATTGGTACTGAAAGAGGGGTTGGTTACAGATTGAGAAAAGAGAATCCTGATAAAGAATTTTATTTTGCCTACTCTCCGTTTCAATGCAAGAATATGAAGAAGACAACGTTAAAAAAAGTGTATGATTCACTTGTAGAAGAAAAATATGAAATTAAAGTTGAGGAAGATATAAGAAAAAAAGCTGTATTGTCTATTGAAAGGATGCTACAAGTACCGAGAAACTATTAAATTAAAGCTAAAATTTTCCTAAATATATGGACAACTCTTAATAGGAGATTGCATCTAAATATTTGTGGTGGTGAGCAACAAGTTCGATATTGACTAAGAGTGTTTTATTTCTTATAAGACCTCTTAAATAAATTGAGGTGGTTTGTAGTGAAAATAGGTTTAGCTTCGGATCACGGCGGTTTCGAGTTAAAAGAAATCATCAAAAAATTTCTTTATGAGAAAGGTTTAGATGTAGTAGATTATGGCACTTCAAATGGTGACGAATCTGTTGATTATCCGGATTACGCTAAAAAAGCAGTTCTTGGCATACTTGATAAAGAAGTTGAAAGAGCTGTCATTATGTGTGGTTCGGGAATAGGAATTTCCATATCTGCAAATAAATTCCCGGGGATAAGAGCCGCTCTTTGCTGGGATTCTTATACTGCAAAAATGAGTAGACTTCATAATGATGCCAATGTTCTTGCTATGGGCGGGAGAATAATTGGACCTGAGCTTGCAAAAGAGATTGTTGAGACATGGCTATCTTACGATTTTGAAGGTGGTAGGCATCAAAGGAGAATTGATAAAATAGATTCTTTGGCTAAAGAGTATTGGAATAATATAGAATAGGGGATGTCTATGTCTTTGTATGAAACTGTAAAAAAAGTTGACAGGGAAGTTTATGATGCTTTGCAAAAAGAGCTTGAGAGGCAGGAAACCCATCTTGAGCTTATTGCAAGCGAAAATTTTGTAAGTCCGGCAGTTTTGGAAGCCCAAGGCTCTGTTTTGACAAACAAATATGCGGAAGGTTATCCGTCAAAAAGATATTACGGCGGTTGTGAGTTTGTTGATATAGCTGAAGATTTGGCTATAAAGCGTGCGAAAGAGCTTTTTGGCGCTGATCATGCAAATGTTCAACCACACTCAGGCAGTCAAGCTAATATGGCTGTATATTTTTCCGTGTTAAAGCCGGGGGATACAATTTTAGGAATGAATTTGTCTCACGGTGGACACTTGACACACGGAAGCCCTGTGAATTTTTCAGGTAAATTTTTTAATGTTATACCATACGGTGTAAATCAAGAGACAGAAACTATAGATTATGATGAAGTCGAAAGGCTTGCTATCACAAATAAGCCAAAGATGATTGTTGTTGGGGCGAGTGCATATCCGAGAGAGATTAATTTCAAAGAATTTAGAAGGATTGCAGATAAAGTAGGTGCATATGTCATGGTAGATATGGCACACATTGCAGGACTTGTGGCCGCAGGTGTTCATCCTAATCCTGTCCCGTATGCTGAGTTTGTTACCACTACTACTCATAAGACCTTAAGAGGACCAAGGGGTGGTATGATTTTGTGCAAGGAAGAGTTTGCAAAAGCAATAAACTCAAATATATTCCCTGGTATTCAGGGTGGTCCGTTAATGCATGTCATTGCTGCCAAAGCAGTTGCTTTTAAAGAAGCATTAAGTGATGAGTTTAAAGAATATCAAAAACAGATTGTTAAAAATGCCAAGGCTCTTGCTGACAAACTTACTCAAAGAGGTTACAGACTTGTTTCCGGCGGCACAGACAATCACCTTATGCTTGTAGATTTGACTAAGCAAGATATTACAGGAAAAGATGCTGAAAATGCCTTAGGGTTGGCTAACATTACTGTAAATAAAAACACTATCCCTTTTGAGACGAGAAGCCCTTTTGTTACAAGCGGTATTAGGATAGGGACACCTGCACTGACTTCAAGGGGGATGAAAGAAACCGAGATGCAGCTTGTAGGTGAAATGATAGCCGATGTACTTGATAATATAGGCAGTGATGAGGTTATCAATAAAACAAAACAGAGAGTGCTTGATCTTTGTGCTAATTTTCCACTTTACAAGGGGAAATTATATTGAGACCGGATTGGGATAAATATTTTCTTGAATTAACTGATGTAGTAAAAAAACGCTCTACCTGTCTGAGAAGGCAGGTAGGTGCGATTATTGTAAAAGACAACCATATACTGTCAACAGGGTATAATGGTGTCCCAACAAAAATATCTCACTGCTCTGAGGTTGGTTGTCTTCGTGAAAAATTAAAAGTCCCTTCTGGAGAAAGGCATGAGCTATGCAGAGGGTTGCATGCTGAACAAAATGCCATTATCCAGGCCGCACTTCATGGGGTTAGTATTAAAGATGCAACAATATATACAAATACAAAGCCGTGTTCAATCTGCACAAAGATGATAATTAATGCTGGTATTAAAAGAATAGTTTATCAGGTTGAGTATTCTGATAAACTTGCAGATGAACTTTTGGCAGAAACAGATATTGAATTAGTCAAAATTTAGTCAGGGAAGTGTAAATATGGGTTTTTATGGTTTTGCAGGCGGGATACACCCCCGCTATAACAAAGGTTTGACCAGTGACAAACCTGTAGAAATACTTAACACAAATAAAGACGATCAAGTCTTTATCCCGCTATCTCAACATATCGGAGCACCGGCAAAACCGGTCGTTAAGAAAAACGATGAGGTGAAAAGAGGGCAGGTAATTGGTGTCCCCAGTGGTTTCGTGAGTAGCACTATTCATTCCCCTGTTACGGGAACTGTTTTGGGGATTGTAAAAGTGCCTCATCCAATTTCCGGCAGTGTGGATGCGGTGCACATTAAAGTTACCGAATTGGACGAAGGTTATGAACATATTTCTACAGATAAGAAATTTCAGGAAATAGTCTTGGATGCCGGTATTGTTGGCTTGGGTGGTGCTACATTTCCTACTCATGTCAAGCTATCCCCCCCTAAAAAAATTGACTATTTGATAATAAACGGTGCCGAGTGTGAGCCTTATTTGACTTGTGATCACAGGTTGATGGTTGAAAAGACAGAAGAGGTTTTGAAAGGTGCAGAAATAATACGTCAAAATTTGGGTGAGGATGTTAAGCTTATTATAGGTATTGAAGAGAATAAACCTGATGCAATTGAAAAATTCAAGAGGATTGCAGAATCTAACGTAGAGATTGTCCCCCTTGAAGTAAAGTATCCTCAAGGCGGAGAAAAACAGTTGATAAAAGCCACTGTCAATAGAGTAGTCCCCGAAGGGAAACTTCCTTTGGAAGTTGGCGTAGTAGTGCAAAATGTGGGGACATGCTTGGCTGTCTATGAAGCTATAAAGATGCAGAAGCCTTTAGTTGAAAGGGTTGTGACTGTAACGGGGGCCGTGAAAACACCCAAAAATCTTATGGTTAAAATAGGTACTCCAATTGGTAAATTAATCGAAGCATGCGGTGGCTTTATAGGTACTCCAAAGAAAATTGTCATGGGCGGACCAATGATGGGTTTTGCTGTTACATCTTTGGATACTCCGGTTATGAAAGGTACAAGCGGGATTTTGGTTTACCGCGATGAAGATTTACCTGATTTGAATATGACAAACTGCATAAGGTGCGGAAGGTGTGTGACAGCTTGTCCTATGGGGCTTGTGCCTGCCATTATGGAGCAGTTTACTTTAAATGAAATGTATGAAAAAGTTTTGGATTGGCACGTATTGAATTGTATAGAATGCGGATGTTGCAGTTATGTTTGCCCTGCACGGAGACCTTTGGTCGGTTATTTTAAAACGGCAAAAAGAGAAGTAATGAAAATATTAAAGCAGAGAGAGCAAAATGCAGGAAAATAAATATTTAGTCACATTTTCTCCACACGAAAGGGACGAATTGATGACCGATAAGGTCATGATGTATGTAGTATATTCTTTACTGCCGGCAGTTGCTGTTTCCATCTATTTTTTTGGTTTTTATGCACTAAAAACATATATTTTGACAATCCTTTTTACACTTGGCTTTGAGGCTTTGTTTCAGAAAATCAGAAAAAAGCCCATCACCCTTTCAGATAACAGTGCCTTGGTTACCGCAATATTGCTGGCAATGAATCTCCCCCCTGCAAGCCCTTGGTGGCTTATACTTGTGGGTAGTTTTATTGCTATCATAGTTGGTAAGCAAGTTTACGGCGGATTAGGTCAAAATCCTTTCAACCCAGCACTTGTCGCGAGGGTATTTTTACTGATTTCATGGCCGGCACAAATGACTTATTGGATTAAACCAAATCCGATTACGGCAGGTTTTATCTTTGATGCCGTTTCAACTGCTACCCCATTGGGGCAGTCTAAGACTGAGATATTGACAAATGGTAAGATTTTAACCTCATTTAACGGTGTATCGGATTATTTTATAGGATTTATGAGTGGCTCAATGGGTGAGATTTCTGCTGTTGCACTTTTGGTAGGTGCGGCATTTTTAATGTACAAAAAGATTATTTCTTGGCATACACCGTTTAGCTATATTATCTCATTTATGGTTATAATTGTTCCATATTGGCTTTTAAATCCCGATAAGTCATTAAATCCTATTGTTCACTTATTTACAGGTGGACTTATGTTAGGTGCTTTTTATATGGCGACTGATATGGTGACAAGTCCTGTTACAAAAAAAGGACAAATTATATTTGGAATAGGCTGTGGGGTATTGACAGCAATAATAAGATTGTTTGGCGGATATCCGGAAGGTGTGTCATTTGCTATACTTATTATGAATGCGTTTGTCCCTTTGATAGATTTTTATATAAGACCTAAGAGTTTTGGCGAGGCTACCAATGCGTGATAATAATTTTAAAATGGTTTTGGTTTTAACGATAATTGCAGCTATTTCAGCATTTATTTTGTCTTTTGTCTATTCTTCTACAAAAGATAAAATAGCTGATGCATACAGACAGGAATTTTTAAGAGCTTTAGTTAAAGTGCTGCCAAAGTATGACAATGAGCCTGATAAAGATGTTCAATCAGTTGAAGGTAAAAATGTTTATGTTGCAAAGAAGGACGGTCAGATTGTCGCCTATGCCGTTAAGACAACAAGCAATAAAGGGTATGGCGGCGATATAGATGTATTACTTGGCGTTTCTATGGATGGAAAAATAACGGGTATCGAAATAATTAAGCACGCTGAGACACCCGGCTTAGGCAGTAAAATAGAAACAGAAACTTTTAAACAAAGCTTTAAAGGGTTGACAGTTAATGATAAAATCGCAGTTAAAAAAGACGGTGGTGTTATTGACCAATTTAGCGGAGCTACAATAAGTCCAAGGGCGGTATCTGAAGCTGTTTCTTCAGGGCTTAAGTTTATCACCGAAAAAGTATTGGAGAAGTGATATGTCTATACTTTCAGTTTTTAAAGATGGATTTTGGAAAAACAATGCGGTTTTTAAGCAGGTATTGGGGATGTGTCCTACTCTTGCGGTTACAACATCTGCTATTAACGGTATAGCTATGGGGTTTGCTTCTACAGCTGTCTTGATATGTTCAAATTTTGTAGTTTCTTTGGTTAAAAATATTATTCCTTCTAAGGTAAGGATTCCTGCGTATATTGTAATAATCGCAAGTTTTGTAACTGTTATTGATTTGGTTATGAATGCATATGTGCATGATATCCATAAAGTGTTGGGGCTTTTTATACCGCTTATCGTTGTCAACTGTGTTATTTTGGGACGTGCCGAAAGCTTTGCATCAAAAAACACACCGGTTTCTTCTGTTTTTGATGGGCTTGGTATTGGACTTGGATTTACATTTGCTCTGTTTATTCTTGGCAGTGTAAGGGAAATCTTGGGTAATGGCAGCATATTGGGGTTTGCTTTGACCGGAGATTGGTTTAAGCCTGCGGTTGTGATGATTTTACCCCCGGGTGCTTTTATAGCCCTTGGATTTATACTATTTATCATAAACTATATCGAAGATAGAAAAAAAATAAAAAATGCTCCTAAAGAGCATTGTTCGGTAGGGTAGGATATGTCAGGGCTTATATTAATCTTTATCAGTGCAGTTTTAGTTAATAACTTTGTTCTTAGCAGATTTTTGGGGATATGCCCTTTCTTTGGGGTTTCAAAGCAGCTTGAGACAGCTATTGGGATGAGTATGGCTGTTACATTTGTAATGACAGTAGCAGGTATTGTTACTTGGATTATTCAATATACAGTCTTAAACCCATTTAATCTATCGTATCTGCAGACAATCGTTTTTATACTTGTTATAGCTGCTTTGGTGCAGTTAGTTGAGATGGTCATTGAAAAGACATCTCCCGCACTTTATGCAAGTCTTGGAATCTTTTTACCTTTGATAACAACTAACTGTGCGATACTTGGAGCAGCTTTGTTAAATATTCAATTTCAATATAATTTTGTACAGATGCTGGTATTTACGATTGGCTCTTCCATTGGCTTTGGCTTGGCATTGATACTTTTTGCAGGGATAAGGGAAAGGATTGATTTATCCGATGTCCCAAAATATTTTAGAGGATTGCCTGTCGCTTTTATTACTGCGGGGATACTTGCTCTTGCTTTTATGGGATTTAGCGGACTTGTAAAATAGAATGTGTAATGGCAATTGTGATAAGTGATAGTGGCATAAATATATTTCAAGCAAATGAGAAATGAGTAGCGAGGGAAGATTATGATAGATGCTGTAATAACATTGAGTACAACCGGTTTTGTGGCAGGTTTAGGTTTACTTTATGCATCCAAAAAGTTTGCTGTGGAAAAAGACCCGAAAATCGCTGAAGTAGGTGAAATTTTACCGGGGGCAAACTGCGGGGGATGTGGTTTTCCCGGTTGTTCCGCTTTGGCTGAAGCTATTGTCAAAGGGAAAGCCGCGCCTACTTCTTGTCCTGTTGGCGGATCTGAGCTTGCGGAAAAGATTGCTGCAATTCTCGGGGTAGAAGTAGGGGCGACAGTAAAAAATGTAGCAAGGGTGAGATGTCGTGGCGGCAGCGATAAATGCCCGGAGAAATATGAATATTACGGACCTTCTGATTGCCACAGCATTACACTTTTGTCTGGTGGGATAAAGCAGTGCACGTATGGCTGTGTCGGTGGTGGGAGCTGTGTAAAAGCATGCAGTTTTGATGCCATATATATGGGTGCAGACAAGATCCCTGTTGTAGTGGAAGATAAGTGTACAGCCTGTGGGATGTGTGTTAAGGCATGCCCGAGAAATTTGATTGAGCTTTTGCCTGTGGATAAAAAATTTGTAGTTAATTGCAGGTCGATGGATAAAGGGGCTGATACTAAAAAGGCGTGTGCTGTCGGATGTATTGCTTGCAGACTTTGTATTAAAAACTGTCCGGAAAATGCCATAGATATGGATGGCAATGTGGCAAAGATAAACCCTGAAAAGTGTGTTAATTGCGGTAAATGTGAAGAGGTCTGCCCTACCAAGGCGATTAATAGTTATTAATTAGGTTTGTTAATACGTTTGTTTCTACTAAGAAAGAATTTATAAAATATGATAAAAAGAAAAAGCCGGGTTTAAACCCGGCTTTTATTATTTAAATCTGTAAGTTACGTTAAGTCCGAATATGTGTGCATCAACGTTTTTGAATTCGCCTGTCATAACAGGTACAGCTACACCGTAAGGTGCATCCTTACCTACGCTGTTGTTAAAAGTTCTATTTTCATCGTCCATGTAGTTGTATGCAAAGTCGATTGTTAAGTTTTCAAAATTAAGCCCAAAGCCTATTGCATAGAGCCATCTGTCCCCTGACGGCACAAGCGGGTCAACGGTTTCATCAGGGATAGGTGTATAGTCTCTGATAATACCGGCTCTTAAAGCAAGCATGTCGTTAAACTGATATTGAGTCCCAAATCTGAATGCCCAAACATCATCCCAATCTTTTGGTTTATTTTGTACGGTGCCATCTTCAAAAGTAACTTCAAGTTTGTCGTATGATGACCAGCCAGTTCTTTGGGCATCAAATTCAAAAGTGAATTTGTTGAGTTTATAAGATGTTCCGAGGTAAAGTATGTCAGGTAGAGTTAAGTTAGTTGAGCCAGTCTTTTGCAATGACATAGAAGGAGTTGTTGGTCCAAATTGAAGAGGTGTTATAGAAACAATGACTTTTCCAGTTGGAACGCTTATATCAGCGGTACCATCTTTAATTTCATGTTTGATTTTGCTTCTATAAGATATACCTGCTTTCCAGTTTTTAGTAATAGAATAATGTATCGCTATGTTATAACCATAAGCCCAGTCATCTGCACTTAGCTCAGAATCACCGTCACTATCTAAAAGAATAGTTTCGTCATTATTGTCACCATTAATATCGGCTTTTATTAATTTTAGCTTATTTGCTAAAGTTACTTCTAATTTTTGAATATCAAGACCAACTGCAATACTTAATTTGTCAGTAAGTTTGTATGCAATGTTTGGATTTAATGTTAGTGTTACGATTTCAGCCTTTGTACCACCAGTAATATATCTTCCTTCCCAATCACTTGGCCACTCTGTAGCAAGACCAAAGTTTGCAAAAGTAGCAAACCCGACACTTAACTTGTCAGTAGCTTTTAATGTTGCATAAAAGTTTGGAATATAGAAAGTGTTTTCTTTCGCATCTGTTGTAACGCCTGTTGAGTCACTTTCAAATGAAGCTTTTGGAGCGATTGAAGATACTCCTAAAGATATCTGTGCTCCTTCAAGCTGTGTAATACCAGCAGGGTTAAAGTATACAGCCTCAGGATTATCAGCCTGTGCAACAAATGCACCACCCATACCTAAAGATTTTGCTCCTTGCTCATTAATCTGAAAACCGCCGGCAAATACTAAAACAGGTAAAGCAAGTAAGCTTAATGTTAAAAACAATTTGGAAAACATAGATTTTTTCATATAACCTCCTTATTAAAAGTAATCCCTTATAATATATAAATTTTGATTTGGCAATATTTATTTTTCTGTTAATAGAATATTGTTTTAATGTGAATGATTATTCAACCTATTGAAATATAATTAAATATTGTAAGATTTGATGTAATGTTTTTTGTAAGTTTTGTAAAAAAAAATTTAGATAAAATGATATTTTATCTTATAGTGTAATTGGTTAATAGTATATTAAAGGTAAGGTATGTCGCGCCTCTGATGTAAATTACTTATTCTGAAATTTAATCTTAGGTTAAAAATTATTTTTTAGGCTTATCAGCCCTAAGCTTTTGACCTATATAGTAAGATTTGTTTATTATGTTATCTACCGCTTCTTTAGGCAGTGAAATGTTATCAAATCCTATACCTGAGAAAATGTAATTGTTGTCTATAAGTTTTACGGCCTTAGTGTATTTGTTTGTTAGAGTCACCTTTTCCCCTTCTTTTAAACCGTATATAATAAAGGCATCAGTTTTGGATATAATAATTGCATTAGGAAATTTCTCTTGTGTAGCGTTGTCGTCAATGATTAGAGTATTTTTCATTTTTTCACCTCTGTTTGCTTTATACGATTTTACCATATGAGGTCTATTGATTTCAATTAAACTTTTGCATTTCCTTTATATTGTGCTACAATTAAATACAAATATTAGGAGGTTATTATGGAAAGAAATGGAGTTATAACGATGAAGGGGAATCCGGTAACATTGGTTGGTAATGAAGTAAAAGTTGGTGACAATGCACCTGAGTTTACGGTAGCTGATATGGGGCTTGCTCCAAAAAAACTTTCTGATTATAAAGGTAAGGTAAAAGTTATTAGTGTTACACCATCCCTTGATACCCCTGTCTGCGATATGCAGATGAGGACATTTAATGAAAGGGCTGCAAAATATGCAGACACCGTAGTGCTTAATATCAGTATGGATCTCCCGTTTGCCATTAAAAGATTTTGTACTACCGCAGGTATAGAAAATGTAGTGGGGTTGTCCGATTATAAAGATGCCGATTTTGGACAAAAGTATGGATTGTTGATTAAGGAGTTGAGGTTGCTTGCAAGGGCAGTTTTGGTCGTAGGTAAAGATGACAAGATTGTGTATTATGAACTTGTCAAAGAGGTTACAGAACATCCTGATTACGATAAGCTTTTTAATTTTCTTGATAATTTATAGAATAGCGGGGATTATCCCGCTATTTTATATCGTTATTTATTTCTCCGCTGATTTTAATAATTTCCTTCTTTTCCCTAATTATTTTAAGATAGCACCATTAGTTTTTTATTGAATAAATTATAAACTTTCTTACATTTAGAGTTAAACTATGCTAAAATTAAAATTATATTTTAAAACTTGACAAATTTATCTTATAAATGTAATGAATGAATGCTCGTTCAAAATATATGGGAGGTCGTATGTTAGAGTTTGAATTTAAAACAATACCGCAGATATTGAAGAAAAATGCGGAAGAATTTTCGGACAAAGCTGCATTTAGATTCAAAAGGAAAGGGAAATGGGAAGATATAACTTTCAAACAGCTTTATATAAAGGTATTGATGGCTGCCAGAGGTTTGCTCAGGCTTGGTGTTAAACATGGGGATAAGGTAGCAATATTATCTGAAAACAGACCTTTTTGGGCGGAAGCTGACCTTGCAATCCTTTCAATAGGTGCAATAGATGTGCCGATATATCCGACAAATACCCCTGAACAGATAAAATATGTATTAAATCACTCAGAAACAAAGGTCTTGTTTGTGTCAAACAAACTCCAATATAACAAAATATATCAAATTAAAGACGAACTTCCTCACTTAGAAAGAATAATCACTTTTGACAGGTTTTTGACCAATAAAGATTTTCCTGCAGATTCTATGCTTCAATTGATGGAGATATCAGAAGATTTGAGTGATGAAGATATTAAGAATATAGAAAATATCTACAATAATCTTGATACTAATGAGCCGGCTACGATAATTTATACTTCCGGTACTACCGGTACTCCTAAGGGTGTCGTTTTGACACATTACAATTTTATCTCAGAGATAATCTTAGGGACAAGGAAAATTCCTGAGGTGAGCAGTGATGACACTTTCTTGAGTTTTTTGCCTTTGAGTCACGTTTTGGAACGTGCTGTGGGTTATTATATCCCATTTTATAGAGGGGCAACAATTGCTTATGCAGAAAGTATCGAAAAAGTACCTGATAATATGATAGAGGTTAAGCCTACTGCAATAGTTAGTGTCCCAAGACTTTTTGAAAAGATGCACTCGAGGATATTTGAAAATATCCATTCCATGCCCACATTTAAGAAAAATCTTGTGCATAAAGGTATTAATATTTCTCAAAAATATGTTCACAAAAAATATATAGAAGGGAAAGTTGACTCTTGGCTTAGATTACAGAGAAAATTTTTTGATAAATTGATTTTTAGTAAGATAAGGGAAAGACTTGGCGGGAATATTAGATATTGTGTTTCAGGTGGTGCTCCTCTTGACAAATCTATTAATGAGTTTTTCTGGGCAATCGGTATTCCTATAATGGAAGGTTACGGTCTTACGGAAACGAGTCCTGGTGTATGTATAAATAATTTCACCCATGTAAGGTTTGGCTCTGTGGGGACGCTTTTTGAGGAAACTTATGCCAAGTTGGGTGATCAAGATGAGCTTCTTTTGAAAGGTCCGATGGTAACCAAAATAGGTTATTATAAAAATGAAGAGGCAACAAAAGAAGCTTTTACTGAAGATGGCTGGTTTAAAACAGGGGATGTAGGCAAAATAGATGAAAACGGATTTATTTATATTGTTGACAGACTGAAAGAGCTTATCATTACGGCTGGCGGCAAAAATATCGCACCGCAACCTATAGAAAATGAGCTTAAGCTTGATAAATATATAAGCAATGCTTTTGTTTACGGCGATAGAAAACCTTATCTTGTGGCAGTATTGGTGCCAAACTTTGAAAGATTATACGAATATACAAGGGAGAAAAAGTTAAACTATCTCGATGCTTCTGACCTTGTTACCAAAGATGAGATATTAAAACTTTATCAAGAAAGGGTGGATGAGGTAAATAAAAAATTAGCAAAATATGAAACAATCAAAAAATTTGTACTTGTCCCTGTAGAATTTACGGTTGATGGCGGAGAATTGACACCGACATTAAAATTGAAGAGAAGGGTGATTTATGAAAAGTACAAAGATAAGATAGAGTGTTTGTATGATGATAATGGTGATTGTTTTACTTGCACGTAAAGATAAAATGTGCTATAAAGAGATGAATGGTTATTCACTATAAAATAAATGGAGGACTATAATGAAGCAAATTAAAAAGGCTGCAGTTTTAGGTGCCGGCGTTATGGGCGCTACTATTGCTGCACACCTTGCAAATGCAGGGATTGAAGTAGTAATGCTGGATATAGTTCCAAGAGAACTTACCGAAGAAGAAAAGGGGAAAGGGCTTACCGAAAAGGATAAGGAATTTAGAAACAGGATAGTCAATAATGCGTTTAGAAACCTTGTTTCTATGAAGCCGGCTGCATTTTACTTAAAAGATTTTGCAAAGCAAATTACTGTTGGCAACCTTGAAGATGACATTCATTTGATAGGTGATTGTGATTGGATTGTTGAGGTTGTTGTTGAAAATATGGACATTAAGAAAAAACTTTTTGTAGAAAAAGTTGTGCCTAATGTAAAAAATAATGATGTTATAATTTCTACTAATACAAGCGGCTTGTCCGTTAATGCAATGGCTGAGTTTTTACCTGAAAGCTTAAGACCTAACTTTCTCGTAACTCACTTTTTTAATCCACCTAGGTATATGAGATTGATGGAGATAGTGCCTTCTAAATATACTTCCGATGAAGTAGTTAATTTTATGTCTGAATTTATCAGTAAACGTTTAGGTAAAGGTATAGTTTATGCCAAAGATACCCCTAATTTTATCGGAAACAGGATTGGCGTTTACGTAATCTACTCAGCATTTAAGCATCTGCTTGACCTTGATATGACCGTTGAAGAAGCTGATCAGGCTGCAGGGCCTGCTGTCGGTATGCCAAGGACAGCTATTTTTAAATTGGCTGACTTGGTTGGTATAGATACAATAGTGCATATTGGAAAGAACTCTTATGGATTGTTAACAGAAGATGATGAAAGAGAAATCTATAAGATTCCTGATTTTCTGCAAAAAATGGTTGATAACGGACTTTGCGGAAACAAGACAAAGCAGGGATTTTATAAGAAGGTAAAAGATGAGTCTGGCAGAAAGACGCTCTATTATGATTTGAAAGATGGAGAGTTTAAAGAGTCTGTAAAACCAAAATTCGCTTCAGTTACTCAGACTAAGCAAATAGATGATGTAAGACAGAAGATTAAAATAATGGTTAACGGGAATGATAAGGCGTCTCAGTTTGCTTGGAGACTTTTGAGGGATGGTTTGATTTATACATTTAAACGCATTCCTGAAATATCTGACGATATTGTAAATGTAGATAATGCAATGAAGTGGGGATACAACTGGGAGCTTGGACCATTTGAAATTTTTGATGCGATAGGTGTACAGGATTTTGTCAAGAAGTGTGAAAAAGATGGAGTATTTGTACCTGAAGCATTGAAAAATATCGAAGCTTTTTACAAGTTTGAAAATTCCAAGCAGTATTATTACGATATAGTAGCCGGTGAGTATAAAGAGCTTACACAAAAAGAAACTTCTATTGACCTTCAGATTTTGAAAAGGCAGGGAAGACTTGTCGAGAGTAATAAAGGCGCTTCTATTATAGATTTGGGTGACGGTGTATTCTGTCTTGAGTTTCATTCAAAAATGAACTCTATCAGTGGCGACATCCTTTCAATGACAAAGAAAGCCATTAAAAGAGCTGAAGAGGAAGGGGTTGGGCTTGTTATCGCAAATCAAGGGAAGGCATTTTCCGTTGGTGCAAACCTTGCTATGCTTGCTGTCGCAATCGCTGAGGGTGCATTTGATGATATAAATATGATGGTAAAAGCATTTCAGGATGCTGCAATGGCAATCAAATATTCTCATGTGCCTGTGGTCGCTGCACCGTTTAATATGACTTTGGGTGGCGGATGTGAATTTTGCTTACATTCTGATGCTATTAATGCACACGCTGAAACCTATATGGGCTTGGTAGAAATAGGGGTAGGTCTTCTTCCTGCCGGTGGCGGCACAAAAGAGATGGCTGTGAGGGCTATTTTAGAAGCAGAAAAATATAATACGGATGTTTCGCCGTTTATATTCAAAAATTTTATGAACATTGCCATGGCAAAAGTGTCAATTGGTGCTTATGAGCTTTATGATTTGGGCTACATGGATGACAATGACACAGTTAGTATGGATATAGACAGATTAATCTATGATGCTAAAATGAAGGTTATTGCACTTTCTAAAAATTACAGACCTAAAAAACCGCTTACAGATTTAAAAGCACCCGGCAGAAGTGTGGCTGCCAGCATTAAGAGCCAGCTCTGGAATATGAAAATGGGCGGTTTTATAACGGAATATGAAGAGTTTTTGGGTTCTACTATTGCCGATGTTATTACAGGCGGCGATGTAAATGCCGGGACACTTATTACTGAGGAGTATTTACTAAAGCTTGAAAGGGATGCTTTTGTAAAACTTTGTACTCAAAAGAAAACTATAGAGCGCATTCAACATATGTTGAAGAAAAATAAGCCTCTTAGAAATTAATTTTAGGTTTGGAGGATAAAAATGAGAAATGCATATATTGTAAAAGCATATAGGACGGCTGGTTGTAAGGCCAAAAAAGGTAAATTTAAAGATATGAGGCCTGATGATTTGGCTGCTGCTGCTATCAAGCATCTTGTTGAGCAAACTGGAATAGATGCAAAAGATATAGATGATGTAATTATCGGTTGTGCCTTCCCTGAAGGGGAGCAAGGGATGAATGTGGCAAGGGTTGCCTCATTTAAGGCTGGTCTCCCTATTGAAGTGCCTGCTGTAACGGTAAATAGATTCTGCTCAAGTGGCTTGCAAACCATTGCAAATGCAGCTGAAAGAATAATGGCAGGATTTGCAGATTGTATTATTGCAGGTGGAGCTGAGTCTATGACAATGGTTCCGATGGGTGGCAACAAATATAGTGCAAACCCTTCCCTTATGGCTTCTTGGCCTGAGACATATGCTTCAATGGGTGTTACTGCTGAGCTTGTCGCTGAGAGATATAATATTTCAAGACAAGAGCAGGATGAATTTGCTTATAACAGCCATATGAAGGCAATAAAAGCGATAAATGAAGGAAAATTTGATGATGAGATTGCACCTGTAGAAGTTGAGTATACCTCAATTGATGCTAAAAATAAGGTTAAGAAAGTTAAAGAGGTTGTAAAGATAGATGACGGTGCAAGAGCAGATACTACAATTGAAGGGCTTGCAAAATTAAAGCCTGTATTTAGAGTCAATGGCTCGGTTACTGCTGGTAATTCATCTCAAATGACAGATGGTGCAGCTGCTGTGCTGGTTGTCAGTGAAGAATATTTAAAAAAGACAGGTCTAAAGCCTATTGCAAAGTTTGTAAGCTTTGCAGTAGCCGGTGTTGAGCCGGAATATATGGGTATTGGCCCGGTTAAAGCAATACCGAAAGCTCTTAAAATGGCAAACTTGGAGTTGTCTGATATAGGGCTTATCGAACTTAATGAAGCATTTGCTGCTCAATCACTTGCAGTATTAAAGGAATTAAATATCAATCCTGAAATAGTTAACGTAAATGGCGGTGCTATTGCACTCGGTCACCCTCTTGGTTGTACCGGTTCAAAATTGACTGCAACTCTTTTAAGTGAAATGCAGAGAAGAGATGTAAAATACGGAATGGTAAGTATGTGTATTGGCGGCGGTATGGGTGCTGCCGGAATTTTTGAATTATTAAAATAATGGTTTAAAGGGGAATATTATGGAAAAGAAGCTTTTAAAAGGTGCTGAGTATTTACTTACTGAAGTTTCAAAGGAAGATATTTTTACACCTGAAGATTTTTCAGACGAGCAGAAACAGATTGCTCAAACAACAGAGGAATTTGTTACTAACGAAGTTATGCCTGATATCGAGGCTATTGATCAGCAGGACTTTGATAAAGTCGTAGCTCATATGAAAAAAAGCGGGGAGCTTGGGCTTTTAATGATTGATGCCCCTGAAGAGTACGGCGGACTTGAGCTTGATAAAGCTACAAGTATGCTTGTAGCAGAAAAGATTGCTCCAAGCGGTTCATTTTCTGTTGCATACGCAGCTCATACAGGTATCGGAACTTTACCTTTGGTTTACTACGGAACAAAAGAGCAGAAGGAAAAGTATCTTGAGAAAATAATTACAGGGGAGTGGATTGCTGCATACTGCCTAACTGAGCCAGGGAGTGGTAGTGATGCACTTGGTGCAAAAGCTACAGCAACTTTAAGTGAAGATGGAAAATATTATATATTAAACGGCACAAAGCAATTTATCACAAATGCAGGTTTTGCTGACCTTTTTACTGTTTTTGCTAAAATAGATAAAGAACATTTTACTGCATTTTTGGTTGAAAGGACTTTTGAAGGCTTAGAGCTTGGACCTGAAGAGAAAAAGATGGGTATCAAAGGCTCTTCTACACGTCAGGTTATTTTAAATAACTGTAAAGTGCCTGTAGAAAATGTTCTTGGTGAAGTCGGAAAGGGGCATAAAATTGCTTTCAACGTTCTTAACGTTGGAAGATTTAAGCTTGGCGCTGCAGTAAATGGCGCTGCTAAATATGCGCTTTCTGAAGGGATTAAATATGCAAACGAAAGGAAACAATTTAATCTTCCTATCAGCAAGTTTGGGGCAATTAAAGAAAAAATAGCCGATATGACTGCTTATGTTTATGCTTCTGAATCTCTTATTTACAGACTTGCAGGCCTTTTGGACGACAAGCTGGCAACAATCGATAAAAATATTGATAATTATTATGAAGAATATCAGAAAGGTATTGAAGAATATGCAATTGAATGTTCAATCTCAAAAGTATTCTGCTCTGATGTCCTTGCAAAAGTAGTAGATGAAGTTGTTCAAATATTTGGCGGATATGGTTTTATTCAGGAGTATCCTGCTGAAAGATTCTATAGAGATGAAAGAATCAACAGAATTTTTGAAGGGACAAATGAAGTAAACAGACTTCTTATCCCTGGAATGATGCTAAGACGTGCTATGAAAGGGGAATTACCTTTCCAGAAAGAGGCAATGAAGGCGATAGAAGCACTTATGACTCCGTCATTTGATGAAATTGATACTGAGGCACCTTTTGCCGTAGAAAAAGAATTATTGAAAAATCTAAAAACACTTTACCTTGTAGTTTCCGGTGCTGCTGCTCAGAAATTTATGGACAAAATTGTTAAAGAGCAGGAAACACTTTTAGCTTTGGCTGACATCGCTATCCAGATTTTTGCTATTGAGAGTGCTGTCCTTAGAGCTGAAAAGAATCTTGGTAAAGTTACCGAAAAGAAAGCTGCACTTATGGCTGATGCGGTTAAGGTATTTACATTTGATGCCGTTGAGATTATCGCTAAGGCTGCGAGAAAGGCAGCATTCTTTGTAGAGGAAGGGGATAACCTGATGATGATTTTAAGTGGTATCAGAAGATTTACAAAATATGATGCTACTGGACTTCTTCAGGCTAAAAGAAATTTGGCTGCTGCAGCTATTGAAACTGAAAAATACGTATTTTAATAAAGGGGCTAAAAGCCCCTTTTTCTAACTATTATGATTAAAAAATATACTGTAAACACCCCTTATCCGGTTGGGCCTGTCCATTTTTACTTAAAAAATTATGGGAAATATGATGTGCTTTTTGATACCGGGCCTTATACGGACGAAGCGAAAGAATACTTACAAAAGACTATAGATTTATCAAGATTAAAATACACCTTAGTTACTCATTGCCATGCAGACCATTACGGTTTGATTGACTTTATCCATAACAATTCTGACAGTAAAATTATACTTGCAAAGTCAGATTATTTGAGATTTGCAAGATTTGATGACAGAAAAAGATGCTTTTTAAAAATGGTGAAAGAATATGGCTTTAATGAGGCAGAGCTTTCTGCAATAGAGCATGTGCTTATCAGATTTAAAGATGAAGTCCCAATGCCTAATGAAGTTTTTATATTGGAAGAATCAAAAGATATTCTTGAAGAGCTTCAAATCAGCTACATCCCTTGCCCCGGGCATTCCCAGAGCGATATAGTATATTTGGTTGATAATTATGCCATTACGGGGGATGTGGTATTAAGGGATATTTTTCAAACACCGCTTCTTGATATTGATATTTCAAACTTTATGGACAGGTTTCAAAATTACAGGGAGTTTTGTAACACTATTGAAAAATTAAAAAATATTGAAACGATGACCTTTTTACCTGGGCACAGAGAATATATAGACAGTGTGGATGAAAGAATAATTTTTTATATTAGCAAACTTTTAGAGAGAGCAAGTTTAATTAAGGATGATTTGAGAAATAAAGGGATTTCATTTGTGCTAAGAAAGCTTGTGGATGATTTAAAGCTTAATCCTTTAAAAGCATATTTAAAGCTTTCAGAGGTAGTGTTTATTAATGATTTTCTTTCCGAGCCGGAAATTATGTTAAGTGTCCTTGATAGAGTTAATCTTTTGGATACCTTAAAAGATAATTTGGCTAAATTATTTAAAGGGAGTTAATATGGAATATAAATTTTTTGAAATTACTAAAGATGGAAAAGTCTGCCTTGTAAAGTTTAACAATGCATCAAAGATGAATGCACTTAATTGGCATTTTTGGGAAGAATTACCGCTACTGGTAGATGAAATTGAGAATGATAAAGAAGTAACCGTTACTGTGTTTTACTCTGATGCAAAAGATTTTTCAATTGGGCTTGATATATTTGACTTTGGAGAAAAGTTTCAGGATTTAATTTTTTCTAACGATAAAGAAAAGCTTTATGAAACTATAAAAGTTATGCAAAAAGGGATGGATAAGATTGAGCAAGGGAAAAAGGTATATATCTCCGCGATAAACGGATATTGTATTGGTGGAGCTTTGGATTTTATTGCTGCTTGTGATTTGAGGTTTTGTTCGGAAGATGCAATATTTTCTTTAAGGGAAACAAAGCTTGGCATAGTTGCCGATATGGGCTCATTGCAAAGGTTACCTTTTATTATAGGGTTTGGGAATCTTAAATATCTTGCTTTCACCGGTAAAGACTTTAATGCGAGAAAAGCTTACGATATCTCTTTGATTAATGAGATTTTTGAAAAAGAGAAACTTTTTGATGAGACTTTGAAGATTGCCAAAGAGATTGCTGACAATCCTTATGAAACAGTTGCCGGATGCAAATATATCATTAACAACATAATAAAGGATGATATAGCAAAATCTCTTGAGGATGTAGCCATGTTTAATAAAGAAAATCTTAATTTTATGAAAGTGATATCCAGATTTACAGAAAATCGTAAAGGAGGACGTAAATGATTAAAGTTGAATACAAAGAAAATCTTGCATATTTGGTATTAGATAACGGTGAAAATAAACAAAATATAGAATTTGCCGAAAATATGCTTGCGGCTCTTAATGAAATTGAGGAAAATAAAAATGTAGATGTCCTTATTATAACTTCAAGTGACGAAAAGAATTTTTCTCAAGGGGTCGATTTAAATTTTCTAATGGAAAAATTTTCTACAAAGGATTATGAGAGTGTCAAAGTCTTTATGCATAAGATGAATGAGGTATTTAAGAAACTTTTGATGTTTCCAATACCTGTAATTGCAGAGATTACCGGACATGCGTTCGGAAACGGTGCCTTGCTTGCTTGTGCATGTGATTTTAGATTTATGAGGAATGACAGAGGATTTTTTTGTTTCCCTGAAGTAGATGTAAATATTCCTTTTTTGCCTTCAATGGTTGAGTATGCCAAAAAGGCGGTTGGATTTCAGACTTTGGAGATGATGCTTTTGACAGGCAGAAGATTAACGGCAAAAGAGGCAGAGGCTTATGGCATCTTGAAAAGTTATGATGATGTTAAATCACTCAAAGAGGGTGTCTTTGAATTTGCTAAAAAAATGAAAAAGGGGAGAAATATTTACAAAGAGCTCAAACTCAGACTGCATAAAGATATTTTGAATAGCTTTGAAGAGGATAAAAAATATATAGATAATCTTCTTATCTACTATCCGTAGATTAAATAAAGGTTGAGTGAGGAATTAAATAATTTCTTGCTCAACTTCATTTTGTTTGTTTGACAGAATTTACTTTTAATAATAAAATTGCTTATGAAGTTTAATAAAAAAATAAGTTTTATTTCATATCTTATTCGCTATTTTATAATTATCTTGTCATTGGCAAGTATTGTCGTGATGGTATCATTAATTTTATTCTCAAATTATCAATTTAAAGAAAATATAGAATCTACAAAAAGTGATTACCTTGAATATCAAAAAAAGATAACAAAAAGCAAAGTTATGGATGTCATAGAGAATATAAACTTTGCAGTCTCAAAAAGCAGTAGTAAGGCAAAAAAAATAGTAAAATACCAGACTGATATGTCTGTAGAAGTCGCTAAAAATATATATCAAAAAAATATTGGACTTTATGGCCCGGAAGTAGTTAAGCAGATTATTAAAGAATCTCTCAGAGAAATTAGATACAATGATGGCAGAGGGTATACGTTTATACTTGATTTAAATGGCAACGAAATCTTAAATGGGGACAGAACTGAATTGGAAGGTAAAAATTTGTTACGTTATCCTGATCAAAAAGTTGTAAAGGTTGTTCAGGATATGATTAAAATTGCCAAAAAAGATGGGGAAGGATTTTATACATATAAATGGACAAAGCCTGGAAAAGAAGGGGGAGACTTTACTAAAATATCGTATGTTAAACTAATTCCTGAGCTTGGATGGATTGTCGGAACTGGCGAGTACCTTGAAGATATAATCGAAGATGCAAAAAAGGATGTGCTGGCAAAAGCAGGAAATATTAGATTTGGAAAATCAGGATATATATTTATTTTTGATTTTGACGGAAAATATTTAGCTCATATAAAGAGTGAATTGATAGGCAAATCAAGATTTTGGTATGTTGATAAGAACGGAGTAAATGTCGGTGAAGAATTACTCAAATTGTCTTTAATGCCTGACGGAGGATTTTTAAGCTATTACTGGCTAAGGGGGCAGGATGAGTATGCTAAAAAAATTGCTTATGCAAAAGCTTATCCCGAATGGAAGTGGGTTATTTGTGCAGGTCTTTTTGAAGATGAAGTGTCTGAAATAATAAACAATAAAAGCGTAGAATTTAATGAAAGTTTAAGCAGGCAGCTATTTTTCATTTTATTTATAGTTTTAAGTATTCTATCTTTATTTTATGTCTTTACATATTTTTATGCCAGGCTTTTAAGAAAAGATAAAAATAAGATATTAAGCCTTATACAGGATAATGCAGAAATAAACACTCTAAATTTTAAATTTAGTGAATTTGAAAATATAGCCGAACAAATTATCAAATATAAATCTGAAATTCACGAAATGAAAGAGCTGCTGTTTAAAAAGAATGAAGAATATAAAAATTTGATAGAATTTTTGCCTTTACCTGTAACGATAACAGCGGACGAAAAATTTGTGTTTATTAATAAAGAAGCTGAAAAGTTGTTAAATATCAAAAAAGAAGATGTCGAAAAATATAGTCCCGATTTTTTTGTTTATAGTGATAAAAGTTGCTATAAGGCTCTCATAAATTCTAAAGAAAATATAGTGAATAGGACACTTTTTGTTCGAAATTTGAACGGTGATATTATTGAAGTCGATGTTACTTCTGCCAAAGTTATTTATGAAGGTATGAATGCTTCACTTTGCATTTTTAAGGATATATCTGAGATTAAAAATGCGTATGAGCAAATTAAAAAGGATAAAGAATTAATATACAATGTATTGGAAAATATTAGCGATGCCGTAATAGTAATGGGTAAGGATTATAATATTACTATGTTAAACAGCTACGCGAAAGAATTGAGCAGTAATAATAATTGCCAATATTTTTATGATTGCTTTAAGATTTATGAAGACGAAAAGATGATGTCAGAGCAAATCGTTAAGTCTGCTTATAGTGATGAGGATTTGTCCTGGATTTTGGGGAAGACTTTTTTACTTAAAGGGAAGCATGAATTGATTGTTTCAATCTCATTATCAAGAATTTATAATAATAGCGGGGGAGTAGATACCGTTGTTGCAGTCTTGAGAGACTTAACAGAAGTTATTAATAATGAAAGGACTATAAATCAAATCTCAAGGATAGAATCTCTTGGTCAGCTCGCCGGCGGTATTGCACATAA
The DNA here is from genome assembly GCA_022813675.1 of Deferribacteraceae bacterium V6Fe1. GTDB lineage: Bacteria > Chrysiogenota > Deferribacteres > Deferribacterales > Deferrivibrionaceae > Deferrivibrio > Deferrivibrio metallireducens. Next base: position 1,605,521 of record CP063375.1, read on the forward strand.
TTTTAACAATGTATTAGCTGCTGTGTTAAATTCAATGGAAATAATAAAATTGCAATTGAATGACAAACCAGAACTTTTATCTTTGATTGGTGATGTCAAAGAGACTGTAAACAAGGCTAAATCTATTACAAATCAGCTTATCACATTTTCAAAGGGTGGTGAGCCGGTAAAGGCTAATTTTAATATTAATAAAACTGTAAGTGAAGTTTTAAAGGTTGTTTTATCAGGCCAAAGTGTAATAACAAAGATAAACCTTTATTATAAACCGCTCTTTGTATTTGGTGATGAGGGGCAGATAAGCCAGGTTATTCAAAATATATTAATCAATGCATTACATGCAATTGATAAAGAAAATGGAATTGTAAGGGTGTTTACAAGATACAGTGAGTTTAAAAAGGACACTCTTGTCGGAGATATTTTTGTTAAAAAAGGAAGATATGCAGAAATTGTCATCGAGGATAATGGATCAGGAATCGATGATAAGATTAAAGATAAAATATTTGATGCTTACTTTACAACAAAACAAAACGGGACAGGGCTCGGGCTTTCCTCTTCACTGAGTATAATAAATAAACACAACGGCTTTATTACTTTTAAAAGTAAAGTAAATATTGGCACTACATTTATTTTATACCTACCTATATCCGAAAGTGAAGGATTATATGACGTTGAGCTAAAGGAAGATCTTTTTGTAGCATTTAATGGTATTTTGATTATGGATGATGAAAAAGTAGTTAGAAACAGTTTGGCTATTATGCTTAAAGATTTTTCAAAAAGAATATTCCAAAGCTCCGATGGAAATGAAGCAATATCGATATTGGAAAAGAATAAAGATATTATAGATGTGGCTGTTTTGGATTTGACTATTCCTGGTAAAATGGGCGGAGCCGAATGTGTCAAAATATTGAAGGGCTTGAACCCTGACTTACTGTGTATTGTGAGCTCCGGTTATTCCGATGATCCTGTCCTTGCCAATTTTAGAGAGTATGGATTTGATGCTGTCTTGGCAAAACCTTATACGCTGGAATCACTTAAAAAGCTGTTGTGCCGGCTTACAAAAAGGTGTGAAGAGTAAGTATTTTCATACGGTTAAAAGATTTAAATTATAATTTTCTAAACTTTTGCGGGACGTCCGTCTTTATCCAAATTAACAAACGTAATTTGTGTGGAAAAAGCATGGAACTCTTTTGCTCCTGCCGCAGGTGGCCGTGCAAATACGTTGACCTCGTAAACAACGGAGCTTTTACCTTTTTTAATATTTCTGATATCAAATTTTAAAATACTCCCGTTTTCGACCCTTTTTTTGAAATCGATATCGTTCATTGCGACAGTTACAAATGTGGCGTTGGGAAAGTCCAAGGTAGCAGCCATCCAAGCAAATTCATCAATCCATTTAAGCATTACCCCGCCAAAAAGGTAACCGTGATGATTGAGATGCTCCGGTCTGACAAGCGCATAAGTTTCCATATTTCAACCTTTATCGTTAAAATTGACTACAAAATCTTCAAGTTTTTGAATGGTGCCATTATTTTCGATTATCAGGTCACACCTGTTTCTTAAAAGCACTATTTCACTTTCTGCAGGGTGGTCTTCAATAAAAGCAAGCCCAAGTTTTTCAGCCCTTTTCCTTCTTATTTCAGTATCTGCTTCGATATATATTGTAAAAAAACCGCTTTTTTGAACAGCTTCAAATTCTATTACCTTTCTCACATCATCACAAAACAGGTTATTTTTAGTTTGGCTTGCCCTTTTTATAAAATCTTTTACAAAATAGTCTTTTCCAAAGTATTTTCTTACGGCTTCCCCCATATCTTGCATAAAGCCCCTATTTTTGGGTACCCCCAGTAAATCGTTAATCTGATATAGTTTGTCGATAAACTTTATCTCAATCCCACCGTATTTTTTAATAAAAAGCTCTTTTAAGGTCGTCTTGCCCGCACACTGCTTGCCGGTTATTGCAATTTTCATAATATCTCCTATGTAAGTGAAATTATACTATAAAAGTATAAAAAATAAAATCAATTGTTGCAATTTAATCTAATACTGCTAATGTATTTCAAAAGGGTTAGAAATGCCCAAAAATAATGAGGTGATGTATGTCAGTACAAAAAGATTCAAAAATTAAATTTCACTATTCTGTGACAATTGAGGATGGAACTGTTGTTGATTCAACGATAGATGAAAATCCGTTGGAAGTGCAGCTTGGTAACAATGAACTTTTACCAAAGCTTGAAGAAGGTCTTATAGGTATGAACAAAGGTGATGAAAAAACAATTACTCTTGCTCCTGAGGATGCATTTGGTCCTGTTATGGATGAGGCAATTACCGATATTCCAAGAGGTAATATCGAGCTTGACGAATCTGTTCAGGAAGGGATGTTTATCGACCTTAGCGATGAAAAGGATCAGATGTACAGAGGTTTGGTTAAAGAATTAAATGATGAGTTTGTAAAAATAGACTTTAATCATCCTTTGGCTGGAAAAACACTTACTTTTAGTGTTAAAGTTGAGGAAATTTTATAATTTTTTAGGCTTGTTATTTGAACAGCTACAAGAGGCTCCGCACCCGCAGGAGCCTTTTTTTGTTTTATTAATTATCAAAATAAAAAATACAAACAATAAGAAAGTAACTGAAAATATAAGTATAAAGTATTTCATTTAACTTCCAAAATCATCAAATCTTATGTTCTCCTTTTCTACACCCAGACTGTCAAGCATATTTAATACCGAGTCAAGCATCATAGGTGGTCCGCAAAGATAGTATTCCACGTCTTCGGGAGCAGGGTGGTTTTTGAGGTAATTTTCATACACAACTGTATGTATAAAACCGGTATAACCTGTCCAGTTGTCTTCAGGCAATGGTTGGCTCAATGCAACATTCCATGTAAAATTATCATACTTTTCAGCTAAATTATCAAAATCTTCCTGATAAAATATCTCTTTTAAACTTCTTGCTCCATACCAAAAACTTATCTTTCTTTTGGAGTTAAGCCTGAGCAGTTGGTCAAAAATAATAGATCTCAATGGTGCCATACCAGCCCCGCCACCTATGAAAACCATTTCCGCATCAGTATCGGAAGCTTTAAATTCACCGAATGGTCCCATTATCATAACCTTATCACCGGGCTTTCTGCTAAAAATATACGATGAACCTTTTCCTGGTGGGATAGTGCAGTCATATAAAGGTGGGGTGGCTATCCTTACATTTAGTTTAATAATACCTTTTTCAAGCGGATAATTTGCCATTGAATAGGCTCTGATTACTTCCTCATCAACCTTTGATTTAAGACTTAAAAGGCCGGTATCTTGCCAATCTTTGATATATTGTTCCCCAATATCAAAATCTTTAAAATCCACCTCATAAGGCGGAACTATAATCTGAATGTAGCCGCCAGCTTCAAAGTCAAGGTCAACCCCTTCCGGGAGCTTTAACGTAAATTCTTTTATAAATGTTGCAACATTGTCATTGGATATAACTTCACATTCCATCTTTTTGGCACTAAATATTTCAGGCGGAAGTTCTATTCTCAGATCTTTTTTTACCGGCAGCTGACAAGAAAGTCTGTACCCTTCTTTTGCTTGCTTTTTATTGATATGAGATTTTTCAGTAGGTAAAAGTTTTTGCTCTTTATCCAATACTTTTACTTTACACTGACCGCAAGAGCCACCGCCACCACAAGCTGATGAAACAAAAATCTGATTATTTGCCAGCGCATTAAGAAGTTTTTCCCCGGGATTGACTATTATTGGATTTGTTTCATCGTTATTTACGATTATTTTCAACTTCCCCTGCGGGACAAGTCTTCTCTTAGATTCTATGATAAAACCAACAAGAATTAAGATAATTAGAGTAAAAAATACAACACCCAAAACTATTACTGTCATTAAAACTCCCGATTAAAGTTTAATTCCTGAGAATAACATAAAAGCGATTGCCATAATTCCGGCCATTATAAATGTAATACCTATCCCGTCCAATCCTTTTGGGACGTCGGAATACTTCATTTTTTCTCTTATCCCAGCCAATGTTACAATCGCAAGCGCCCATCCAACCCCTGAGCCCAGACCGTAAACAACACTTTCGCCAAAGTTATAATTTCTTTGTACCATAAAAAGTGTACCACCCAAAATAGCACAGTTTACAGTTATGAGCGGGAGAAATATTCCAAGCGCGTTGTATAAAGCAGGCATAAATTTATCAAGAAACATTTCAAGCACTTGCACCAATGCAGCAATAACACCTATATAGGTAACAAGCCCGATAAACGTAAGGTCTACATTTTCAAATCCCAACCAAGACAATGCGCCTTCTCTTAATATGTGTTGATATATGAGGTTGTTAACAGGTACTGTTATTGTCTGTACAACTATTACCGCAATACCAAGCCCTTTTGCTGTCTCAATTTGCTTGGAAACAGCCAAGAAAGTACACATCCCTAAGAAAAAGGCTAATGCCATATTTTCTACGAATACAGACTTAACAAAGAGGCTTAAATAAGCTTCAACCATTATTTTTCTTCCTTAATAAGTAGTTTTACGCCCCATATAATAAGTCCTATGAGGAAAAAGGCACTTGGTGCAAGCAAAAAAAGACCGTTAGGAGTATACCATCCGCCATTGTTAACTGTAGTTAATACTTCTACACCAAAAAGTTTTCCTGAGCCTACAATTTCCCTGAAAAAACCTACAATGATTAAAATAAGCCCATATCCTATACCATTTCCAAGGCCGTCAAGTAGGCTGTCGATAGGTTTATTTTTTAATGCGAATGCTTCCGCTCTGCCCATTAAGATGCAGTTGGTGATTATAAGTCCTACAAAAACAGATAGCTGTTTGCTAATGTCATACATATATGCCTTTATAACCTGGTCAGCTACAATTACAAGCGATGCAATTACAGTCATTTCAACGATTATCCGAATACTTGGCGGGATAAAGTTTCTGATTGCACTTATGGCAAAATTTGAAATACTTAATACAGCCGTAACGGATAAGGCCATTACTACAGAAGTTTTTAGGTTTGAAGTAACAGCAAGGGCGGAGCATATCCCTAAAATCTGAACAGCTATAGGATTATTTTTAAAAATAGGGTCAAAAAATAGATTAATTCTTTTCAATTGGCAGCTCCTTATGCTCATTTAGGTATTTTAAAAGATAACCAAATCCTTTATCACCGAGCCAGAATCTTACAAATGAGTTAACCCCATTGGTAGTCATTGTAGCCCCGGAGAGGCCATCTATTTGATATTGCCAATCTTCACTATTTTTGTCTGGATTTCCTTTTATAACTTTAATTTTAAGGTTACCGTTTTTATCAAAGATTTTTTTGGATTTCCAAAGAGCTTTCCATTTAGGATTATCCACCTCTCCGCCAAGCCCAGGTGTTTCCTTTTGGTCATAAAAGGTTAGCCCTTTTATAGTGCTTCCATCCTTTTCTATGGCTATAAAACCATACATCGTTGACCATAACCCGTTACCATAAATCGGCAATACGATACAGTCCAAATTTCCATTTTCATAAAAGGCATAAAAGGGTATTTTAGCAGGTATACTCTTGAAACCCTCAAGTTCCCCGTCAAGTTTTATACTTGTATTGGGATTTTCGGATAATTTTTTGAAGTTTTTAAAATATTTACTTACATCATTTGCAACCTCAATATTTTTAGTATTTAGGTCGAAATAAAATATTTTAATTTTTTTAAACTCTTCTTCAAGATTATTAATATCTTTTCCCGCTGCAATAAGGACATTTTTGTTCCTTTCAAGCTCCTCATTTTTTTGCTGAATAGGTTTTAGCAGCACGGCGGCCAATGATACGACAAAGGAGAAAAAGAGTGCCAAAATAAGTGCTGTAAGAAATATCTTTTTATTAGATTCTTGCTGCATATTTTTTTTCTCTTCTTTTTATATTTCCTTCTATCACAAAATGATCAATAAGTGGTGCCATAATATTTGCAAATAGTATTGCAAGCATAGCACCCTCTGGATATGCAGGGTTTACTATCCTTATAATTGCTGTTAATGCACCTATTAAGAAACCGTAATAGTACTTCCCCTTTTCAGTCATTGATGCCGATACGGGGTCGGTAGCCATGAAAACTACACCGAAAGCAAAGCCTCCTATGATAAGATGTGTGAGAGGGCTTAGCTGAAACATATAATTTGTATCACTTCCAATCATATAGAATACAGAAGATACGCCGAGTAGACCGATTACGGAGCTTAATATGATCCTCCATGAGCCAATCCCCGTATAAATTAATACAAATGCTCCAAACAAGCATGCAAGTGTCGATGTTTCCCCCATTGAGCCGGGGATGAATCCTAAAAAGGCATCAGTTAAACTATATGAAATGTTCCCTGTGGAAGCCATTTCAGCAAGAGGGGTTGCCTTTGATATTGAGTCAAGTCCAACCCATACCTTGTCACCTGACATTGAAGCAGGATAAGCGAAAAATAGCACTGCTCTTGAAAAAAGTGCGGGGTTTACAATATTTCTCCCCGTGCCGCCAAATACCTCTTTTCCTAAAACAAGCCCTATCGAGAGTGCAACACTTGCTTCCCACAATGGGACTGTTGGAGGCAGAATAAGAGGGTAGAGGAGAGAAGTTACAAGAAAAGCTTCCCCAATCTCATGTTTTCTTACTACGGCAAATAATAACTCCCAAGTGCCGCCGACTATCAGTGTAATTATATATAGAGGGAAAAAGTAAAGACTACCAAGGAAAAAGTTGGAGCCAATACTTTTATAATCGTAAGGGATATTAAAAAACTCCATTAAAGTATGCCTAAAGCCGATGGCAGTCTTGCTATTGTCAAGGGCATAAGCAAGGTTTGCCTGATATCCGGTATTGTAAAGAGCCATAATAACACAAGGGATAAGAGCAACAACTACTGTTGTCATTACACGCTTGAGGTCTAAGCCGTCTCTAATATGTGTTTTACCTTTAGTTCTGTTAAGTGGAGTGAGGATAAAAGTGTCTATCATTTCAAAGACGGGGAAAAGGCCCTCAAACTTTCCACCTTTAACAAAATGTTTTTCAACCTTAGCAAAAAACTCGGCAAGTTTTTTCATCTATTCTCCTAACTATCAAAAAGCTTCATGGTAAATTGAATCCAATACATCTCTAAGAAGTTTTGAATAATCATTTTTGCCCGGACATACAAACGTGCAAAGTGCAAGGTCTTCTTCACCAAGCTCAAGACAGCCGAGCTTTTGTGCCATATCCGTATCACCTATGGAGAGATATCTCAAAAGATGTGTAATCTCTATGTCAAAAGGGAAAACTTTTTCATATGAGCCAACAGGAATTATGGGCCTTATGCTTCCATGCATTGATGTATCAAATGTAACATATTTATTTCCAAATATTTTTGATAAAAATACATTTTTAACGGAAAATACGTCAATACCCGGTAATGCCCATTCCATGAATTTTCTTTCTGTCATTTCATTTAAAATAGTAATTTGATAATCATATCTGCCTAAAAACGGTTCATCTTTTGTAACTTTTCTGCCATATAAAATGTTGCCGGAAATGATTCTGATATCTTCATCCAAATCTCTATTAAGAATTTCGAGAATGTTGCTCCCCAAAGGAGCTTTTACAACAGTTATTTTTTGATTGGTTATGTCCGAAACAGCTATATATCTATAAGCTGATAATATATTTTTGCTAAACAGTTTACCTATTGCAGCAACTTCCTGAAAGTCAATATACCATACACTCTTTTTTTCATTGACGGGGCATAGGTGATGGATATGCGTGCCAACAAGCCCGGCAGGATGATTGCCTAAAAATTTGACAATATTTAATTTTTCTGTCTCTGAAATATTCAGCTCAAATTTCTTGTCAACACATACGAAAACTTTTGATTTGGCAATATTGTTAATAATTTTTAAGCCTTCTATAAATTCATCTTTTATTAAAGAGATTACGCTGTTTGCATTGTATGCAAGAGGCCTTGTGTCCATGGCATTTACAAAAATTACATCAGGCAAATTTTTAGGGTCAGGCAACATGTCAAAAGGACGTTGTCTAAATGCAGAAAATAAACCGCTTTCAAGCAAAGTTTTTATTATATTGTTTTTGTCAGCCTTAAAGTTAAACTCAAAATTGTTTTCTTCAACTTCAACACAGGCAGATAATATCTTCCTCTTTTCACCTCTGGTTACGCCTTTAAATGTGCCGTTTGCCAAAATGTTAAGTTTTAAATCTTCATTTTTCTTATCTTGGAGGAGAAAATCAAAAGGTGTGATTTTGCCGTTGTCATCCGCTAAAAGTTTTGGCTTAAATAACTTATAATCTTCAGTTGTAATACCGACAGATTTGGGGGTAATATTTTCAATATTACCATCATTATATTGGCAGAATAAGGGTAACCTTACCCCTTTTTTTATCTTTATTTCTTTCATTCTTTTGTCAGCCCTGATAAAATTTTATCACAAACAGCTCTAATTTTAAAATTCAATTTATTCTCCACATATTGTCTATATACAATTAAAACACAAAAAACAAAAAAGTCAACAAGGGGTTTTTTAGAAAAGTTTTAAATAAAAGGCAAGCAAAATTTTTAAATTGAACAAATTTTGTTGCATTTTGCCAAAAAGACATAAGTATCAAGCAATTGTATATAAAATAATTTATTTGACAATAAGTTATACTAATTCTAAAGAAGCTGTTTTTGACATATTTTCCACAAAAAAATACCTAAAACAAAAAGAGTTAAGAGTTGGTGATTAAAATTTGTGCAAATTAAGATAATAGTTTAAATTTTCCTTTTTAGAAAATATGCTCCAAAAACAAACACAGGGACGCCGAGCAAAAATGTGCCAAGAAAATATTTGTAGACATAAGTAAAATCCAGCCCTTTTAATATAATACTAAAAGAGCCCTCAAGATAGTATTTAAGTGGTGATAAATACGTCAATTTTTGAAAAATGTATGGCATACTTTCAACAGGTGCCCACGAGCCTGAAAGATAAAGAATAGGTAGCAGCAGCATTATTGTGATTTGAGAAACTTGAAGCATATTATTGGCTACGGAGGCTATAAACATCGAAATACCCGATGATGTAAATACGTATAGTGTTGTAAGCAGAGTAAAAAGTATGAAACTTCCCTGAAAAGGAATTTTTAAAAGACCTTTAATAATAAGTATTGTAGAAATTATGACTCCCAACACTATAATTACATTCATTGCAATAACCTTTGCTATCATAAATTCGGAGATTTTGACGGGAGAAACCAACATCATCTCTATATTACCATTTTCTTTCTCTTTTATTATTGCTGATGCAGGGAGTATAAGTATGAGAAGAGTTATAACGCTAAAAAGCTCTGTTATTGTCATGAATATGTGAGAATCCATATTTTGGTTATATAAAACCTTTTGCTGCAGATTTACGATAGGCAACTTTTTAACATTGATATGAAAAGACTTTTCCAAGGAAAATTTGGATATTATATTTGCGGCATACCCTGCAAAAAGATAGCTTGATGATGACTCTGTGCCGTTGACTATAATCCCGACATAGTTATCCGATTTTGAAAGTATTTTTTTTTCAAAATCTTTCGGTATAGTTATTATACCTACACACTTATCCTCAAACATATATCTTTCTGCCGTTTTTAATCCGGATAAGTAGCCCATAAATTCAAATGTCGGTTTTTGAAATTTGGATATAAGCTCTCTTGATAGATAAGACATATCTTCATCTATAACATAAAACTTGGCATTTTTTAGTGTCAAATCTATCCCCCTTGCAGCAATATAAAGGTCACCGGTAAATAGATATAATACGAATAAAAGCAGCCCTTTATCACGAAAAAATTGTATAAGCTCTTTAATTATTAAAACAATCAGTCTGTATATCATTCATACTTCCTAAATCTAAAGATGGATAAACTAATGAGAATAATATAAAAAATCGCTAATATGGTCATATTTTTTATATATTCAGACAAGGAAAGCCCCTTCAGGTAGCACATTTTAATAAGATTGAAGTAGTAATAGTTTGGGAAAATGTGAGCAATAAAATATGCCTCATTTGCCATGGAGCTTACCGGGGTAATATATCCCGAATATAAAATTGCTGGAATGATGCATATAATTGCCGAACCAACAACTGCCGTTACCTGAGTCTTTACAAATGTGGATATGAGTATCCCAAGGGATGTAGAGACCAAAAGGTAAAGTATGGAGGAAAATGTAAAGAGTAAAAAGCTCCCTTTAAACGGGACATCAAACAGAAAGATTGTCATTAAGTAAAGTATAAAGTAGTTGATAATGAAAATAGACATTACAAAGAGCTGTTTGCCAAGAATAAACTCTGTTTTTCTGATAGATGAAGTATAAATGTTATAAATTGAGCCGTACTCTTTTTCTTTGACAACTAAAAGGGATGAAACGATAGCAGGACCGATAAAAAGAGCTATTAGAAGGACCCCGGAAGCAGTGACATTTTTTTGTCTCATGTCTTCATTAAACCAGTATCTTGTCCTAATATCAGTAATTACACTGTTTTGACTGTGTTTTGTGATTAAGTTCAAATTAAAATTATTGGCAATTATAGTTGAATAACTGATTGATACCGAAGCTCTATATGGAAAAATACCGTCCTCAAAAATTTGTATGTCCACGGGGAGATTTGATTTTAATCTTTTTTCAAAGTTTGAGGGGATTACGAGAAGCATTCTTGATTCCCCTTTGTCGATCAACTCTATACCTTCATTTTGACTTTTTACCGTGCCAATAAATTTATAATATCTGCTGTTTTGAATAAAGCTATATGTTAATTCTCTGCTAAGATAAGAATTATCTTCATCTAATATCACGAAAGGGATTTTTTCAACGTCAAGAGCCATTCCATAGCCAAAAACAAACATTATCATGATTGGCATCATAAATACCATAATCCTTGAAATTTTATCCCTTTTTAGCTCTTTTATCTCTTTTTTATAAATTGTTGATATCTTTTTAATATTCAACATTTTCAGTTGCTCCGACAAATATATCTTCGATTGAAACTTCACCTTCCGAAAAAGTCATGTTTAGAGATGTTAAATCACCAAGATTTTTTGCAAAGACTTTGACCCTGTTACCAAAAATATCGGTATAAAATCCTGCCTTCCTTAAAGAGTCTTCAAGTAAATAGGGATTTTTTGTTTTTATTGAATATGGTTGTCCGTATTTTTTCATAAATTTTCCCCTTAAATTTTCCGGGGTATCATATTCTACAACTTCACCATTGTTCATTAAACATATTTTATCACAAAAATCTGCCTCTTTCATGAAGTGGGTTGAAACTATGAATGTGGTATTTTTATTGTTTGAAAGGTATCTAATTATCTGCCAAAAAACATCCCTTTCACTTATATCAACTCCTGAAGTGGGTTCATCCAAGAAAACAAGTTTGGGCTCATGCACTATTGCACACATTAAAGCGATTCTTTGCTTAATACCTAAAGGGAGTTTTTCTACAATTTCATTTTTATACTTTTCAAGATTGCCAAGGGTGTAAAGTTCGTTGATTTTTTCTGTGAGTTTGGGCTGTTTTATATTTCTAATGGCAGCATTTAGTACTAAATTTTCTTTAACAGTCAAATCGTTGTAAAGGGAAAATTTTTGGGACATATAACCGATATTTTCTTTTATATTAGTGTTTTCTATAAAAAAGTCATATTTCCCGCTTGTAGGTTTATACAAACCCAATAAAATTTTCATTAAAGTGGTTTTTCCTGCACCGTTTGGCCCCAACAAACCTATAATTTCACCATTATAAACTTCAAAAGAGGCATTTTTTACAGCGTGAAAGTCACCGAATTTTTTGGTTACGTTTTCAAGGCATAGGATTTTCCTGCCTATGATTTTTGATGGATTCAAATTTAGGTTTAATTTTCTTGTACCAATAATTTTCAATGTTTTTTCTTCAACACCGCATTCGACTTTTTCACAATCCTCATAACTTTTTGATCGTTTGGGTAAAAATTTTACGAAATTTCTACCTAATGTTGCAAAATAGTAGTCAGACTTGTTTAACTCGTTATAAAATTGTATAAAATCTGGCTTTTTATATATTAAACAATTTTCATTTGAGTTTTGCTCGCTGCTAAATATTATTTTTCCGCTATGCATAAAAAGTGTAGTGTCCCCCCTTTCAGCTTCATCCATATATGAAGTGGAGACAATGGCGGTTACCCCTTCTTTATTAATAAATTGGTAAATTAGTCTGTAAAGTTCTCGTCTTGAAATTGGGTCAACGCCGGTTGTAGGCTCATCCAATATTATTATCTTGGGAGAATGTATTAAGGAGCAACATATCCCAAGTTTTTGTTTCATCCCCCCGGAAAGCTTGTTTACCTGCCTGTTTCTAAAGTTCAACAAGCCAGTTGCTTTTAATAATGTTACTTTCCTATCTTCCCTCGTTTTTTTATCTATCCCATGCAGGTCTGCAAAAAAGTTAATGTTTTCTTCGATGCTTAATCTTTGATAAAGGTTTAGCCCCAAGCCTTGGGGCATAAAAGCTATATTGTCTTTTAAGTGTTCGATATCTTTTATTTTAATTATCTCTTTACCAAATATGGAAAAATACCCGGAGTCAAATTTCAAAACGCCAGCAAGTATTTTTAAAAGAGTAGATTTTCCAGCTCCATCAGGGCCGACTATGCAGGTCAAAGATTTTTTTTGTATCTTGACAGATACATTATCAAGAGCTACGGATTTTTTGTATCTTTTGGTAATATTTGTTGCTTCTATTATATTCATTGAATGTTCAGTAAGAAGTCAGCCGGCATTCCGGGTTTTAAGATATTTTCAGTGTCGTTAACGAACACTTTGATTAAAAATACTTGCTTAACTCTTTCCCCCTGAGTTTGCACCTCCTTCGGAGTAAACTCTGACTTGTCACTTATGTAAACAATCTTTCCTTTAAAGGCCTTATTTTCAAAGCTATCTATAGTTAGTGTACCTTCCATGCCGATTTTGACTTTTTCAAGATATGGCTCAGGCAGATAACCCCTGAAGTATATTTTTGACGGCTCATATGCCGTGATAATCGGTTGGCCAGCCGCTATTACTTCTGAAGGTTGTGAAAGTTTTTTTAATATCAAAAGATTTGAATGTGCGTATATTTTTGAGTCATTAAGGTACGTATTAAGTTCATTGATAAATTCTTTTATTTTCTGACTATTATTCTCAGCAATTTTTAAATCCAATTCCGCAATTTTTAGGCTCGATTCAAGAGATTTTATCTCTTCAGATATAATGTCTACTTCTTTTTTATTTTCAATGGCCACTTTAAGTGCATTTTCGGCATTTTGCTGGTCTTTAACCGATAAGTTGTAAGCAGTCTTTATCTCTTCGTATTTTTGTTCGGAAATCGCTTTTTCTTTAAATAGTTTTTCATATCTTTTGTAATCACTTTCAATTTTTTCTAAATTTGCTTTAGCCTTTTCAAGATTATTTTCAGATATCAAAATATTACTGTTTAGATTTTTTTCTGTAATATTTTTTTTGATGATTAGTTGCTGTAACTTATTCTTTAAAATGTCAATATTTGATTTTTTTACGTTTATATTACTTAGGCTTGATTTTTCATCTATTTTTGCCTGATTAATTTTAGACGTTATATCTTCACAGTAAAGCTCGGCAATAAGCTCCCCGCTTTTTACATTGTCACCCTCTTCAATATATATACCCTTTATTTTCCCGGGCATTTTAAATGCAAGGTTTATTTCATCGGCTTCAATGCGCCCGCTTATTTTTAACCCTGGAGAGCCACTGTTAGTGCAGCCAAAAAGCATGAGTGCGGATAATAAAGAAAAAATAAGTTTATACATATTATCTCCTTGCACTATTTTATAAAAGAATTTCGGAAATGACAATTAAAGAATTGGGAATATAAGTTAAAATTTTATATTTGAGTTAACTAAGAGGGAAAACCCTCTTAGTTTAATTTCCTTCTAAGACTTTTAAGGCAAATTCTCTGCCCCAATCGTAAGCTTTCTTTAGCTCTTCTTCACTCGGAGTCATTTGGACTTTTAAGGATTCCAAAGGTAATTTCATTCTCATGGTTTTTAATATATCTTCACACATTTTGACACCTTCTCCGCTCCATCCGTATGAGCCGAAAGCACCGGCTTTTCTGTTTGATACATTAAGGACGACGAGCTGAGCAAAAATGTTAAAAATTGGTTTTGGAGCTTTGGCGTTTATTGTTGCCGTCCCCATTAATAGACCATGAGAAATCTCAATTTCATCTATTATTTTTGAAGCATCAGTTTCGGCAGCATCATACATTTTGACAATTATTCCCGTTTCCTCGGCACCTTTTTTAATTTGTTCGGCAAGTAATTTTGTATTTCCATATGCAGTGGCATAAACCACTGTTATCTGTCGGTTGTGATTATTTTGATAATATCTGTTTGCTTGCTCTTTGTAAAAATTGATATAAAAATCTATATTTTCACGTAAAATCGGTCCGTGCGACGGGCAAACCATTTTTATGGTAATATTTTCAATTTTTTTAAATGCCGTTAAAATGTGTTCTTTGTAGGGTCTCATGATAGCATTGTAATAAAACTTAAATGCTTCTTGTGTATCTTTTTTTTCTTTTATTTCATCGTTAAAAATACCTGTTTCAGGGCAATAATGCGCACCCAAAAAGTCACAAGGGAATAAGATTTCATCTTCTACCAAGTATGTAAACATTGTGTCAGGCCAGTGAAGGAAAGGGGTGTGAAAAAACCTTAATGTTTTACCGCCTAAGTCTATCGTATCGGCATCTCCGACAGCCCTGCCGTTGAATTCTTTGTTTACAATATTTTGCACAAAATTTTTGCCTGTCTTTGAATATATTACTTCAATATTAGGGTTTATTTCCAAAATTTTAGGAAGCGCACCCGAATGGTCAGGTTCGTTATGATTTAATATAATGTAATCTATCTCTTTGATGGGGCAAATCTCTTCAATAGTTTTGACATATTCGTCTGCAAAAATCATTTTATTTGCTTCAATAAGTGCCTTTTTTTCTGACCCTATTACAAGATAGCTATTGTAAGTAGTACCATGCTTAGTGGGGATAACAATATCAAATACTTCAAGCTTCGGGTCTCTGACACCTACCCAAAAAATATTTTCCTTTATCTGAATCGCTTTCATCAACTACCTCCATTAAAAAACCACCCCTTGGGGTGGTTTAGATGTTATTCGTATTCTTCAAAGCTTTCTTTTGGTGCGCCACACTCCGGGCAAAGCCAGTCAGAAGGAACATCTTCCCAAGCAGTACCAGGATTAACACCGTTATCAGGGTCTCCTGCAGCCGGATCATAAATGTAACCACAAATTGTGCAAATATACTTCATAGTAACCTCCTTTATTTAGAACAATTATAAATACAAAAACCCGAATTGTCAAATAGATTTTTCTTCCGGGTTTTTAATTCCAATTTTCTTTAATAATCTCTTCTTAATCGTATCACAAATTTCAGAATATGTCTTTCCATTTAGCGGAATTTGTCCACCTGCGGATTTCATATGACCGCCACCGGTGCCCAAATTTTTTACAATTGAAAGAGCAATGCTGCCTACTTTTTTCTTGCTGGACTTGCATCTTAGTGAGAAATAGGCCATATTTTCAACTCTTCCGATTACAAAAGTCCATTTGATATCCCTTATTTTAAGTAAAACGTCGGCAGTTTCTGCAATTAGGTCAGTATTTCTTACTTCGTCCAGATTACAAAAAATTAAATCTTCAATTACAACGGAATTTTCAATGGCCTTTTTTATGTTTTTAAAATGGTAGCGGGGAAGGTCGGGTGTTTCAATTTTTGCTAATTTGTTCAAGTTAATAAATGGTAATATATACCCCATCATTTCCAAATCAATTTTGCTATTGCTTCTGCCATAGCCAATAGTGTCTGTTTTTATTCCATAATAGAGTGCAGTAGCAGTGAATTTATCAAGCTCTATACCTAATATTTTGTAGTATTCGCCAATGATTGTGCTGGTGCTCCCGTATTTAGGCCTTACATCATATATCTTTGCATTTTTAGTTTGTATTCTGAAATTATGATGGTCAATTACAATATCAGGGAAAAATTTATCCGGGATATAGACATTTCCGGCAGTAGGTTGAGTATCTACTAATATGATACAGTCATATCTTGAAAATGTCAGCTTTCTTGATGCATGAAGTTCAATTTTGCACTGTTTGACCATTTCACGGTTTTCAGCTCTGCCAATTACTCCGTCATAGGCGATGGTGCACCTTTTTTTAAATGTTTTAACTAAAATATTTTTAATACCGGCGGCAGCTCCGAGGGTATCAGGGTCGGGGTTGTTGTGCGTAAGTATCAGAATTTTTCTTTTAGGTTTAACAAAATTTAATATTTCGTTTATCATTTGTCTTTATCATACCATATAAAGTATTATTTTTACAAGAAAGTAATAATAATCTCATCATTTTCTGTTTCTATGGATATTTTATTGTCATAAGTTACAATTTTTTCGGACAATTTTTCCTGTGAAAATTTAGTTGTTACTTCAAATGTCGCTTGGCTCATAGAATATGACTTTAAAGTGTAATTATCTATAAACCCTTTTTCTTTTAAAAAATTGAGTAATTTGTTCAGGTTAGAGATTGTTTTAAAATTGATAAATGTGGCATTATACGACTTTTCGGTAGCCTTATTTGCTTCCGATTTAATGATATTTGCCGTGATATACTTGAGAATATTTTCAGAGGCCTTTTTGAAAGCATCGGAAGCTGCATCTAATTCTGTTTTGCCAAGAGAAGATGTTACTGTTTTGATTGTAGGTAAAGTTTCTTTTTTAGTATAAATTTTTACCGTAGTGGTGAGCCTGCAAAAATAATCTTTATCTATCGAAGAGCATTCTGGAGAAACATTAAAAGTAAAGAAATATTTTGCTTTGCTGTTTCCAAAATTGGAAAGTTTGTCTTCGAAGTTTGAATTATCCGGTGTGAGAATTTCAAAGTCTTCTTGATATTTGATAGAAAAGTTATATTGGGGTAATATTTGGTTAATTTGCTCTTTTATTTTTGTTTTTAAGTTAGAGTCTAAATCTTCATTTTCAAAAATGTAGATAACGGAATGTGTGATATTGTTAATCAGATAGTTGGCATCTGTAATTGCGACCTCATCAATAGTTGCATTTATTTCATAGTATACAGTAAAATTATCTACTTTTCTGCTAAGGACAGTGTATTTTTTTATAAACTTAAAAAATTCTTCATTGATATCAGGTATATCCTCTTCGGAGTGATTTAAAACAAAGTAGTTGTATAAGGCATCAATTAATGCGGAGTTTTTGGCGGATATTTCAGCAGTTTTAAGGTCATCGTTTATGATTACTGCTCTGCCGACCCCCTTCATATCATATGCAAAAACGGTAGTTGAGTAAAATATAACGAAAGCTATTAAAGAGAATATTTTATATCTCATCGGCAACCTTTTTTAAAGTAATTTCAAAATCTGTAAAATGTTTCCATCCCAAATTATTATAAATTTTATCAGGCATTACGCACAAATTTAGCTTGTTTTTACCTTCATATATTACTTTTGAGCTATCAGTCTTTACAAATTCTGCGAATGTGTCAACTATTTTTTTTATACTAACATTATGGCCACAAGCATTATATATTGTGAAGTTGGTTTTATCTTTAAACGTAGATTCAATTGCGATAAGTATATCTTCTGTATGCCCTATGTTTATGGTTGTCTCAGGGTGAAAATCTATTACGACTTTTTTGTTGTTTTTTAAATCTGAGAAGATATTTGGCAATATCGGATAAATACCGTTATGTCCGCCTACTAAAAAAGGGATACGTATGATTGTTATCGGAATACCAAACCTTTCATTCAAAGTCTTTAAAATTGATTCAACGGAGAGTTTTATGCTGCCGCTTATTGTATCCGGGTTTGGGTGACTGTTTTCGTCATAACATTTTTCCTCTTCAGTAAATCTAAATACGTCTAAAGCGCTAATATATATAAGTCTCTTACCGGTGTAGTTACCATCCCAATGTTTTAAGGCTTCAATTGCAATGTTTAAAACACCTGAAATATTATCCCTAATGTATGAGATTCCAAGATTTTTTTTGTCTGCAATAAAGCTGTTAAAAGCAAAATTGAAAATATAATCTACCCCTTTGTTTGTGTAATATGTGGAAAGGGAGCTTTTTCTCTCAGTAAGAATATTTGAAATTAATTCCGTGTTGGTAATATCACCTTTGATATAATCGAACTTATCGTAACTGTTAAACAACTCTTTATTATTAATGTATTTTTTATCAGCTTCGTTATCTATACCAAATACATTATACATTGGAAAATTATCAAGTAAAAGTTTCGCAAATTTAGAGCCCAAATGCCCTAATACACCTGTTATTAGTATATTTTTCACTTCTTCTCCAAAATCTTTCTTTCCGCCCCTCCGAGCCCTTTAAATTCAAATATTAGATATACTGTCCTTTCTGTTTTTGTATTTATTGAGCTTTCTTCAATTATATCATAATAATTTTCTTTCAACAAAAGTCCAAAGCTCCAACAATCAGATTTATAAACACCTTTTAGCCCAAGCTCCTGCCTTTTGAGGTTTAAAAGTTTGATATTTTCTTCATCCGAAGCAAATTTTTCATAAATATTTAAATCGAATTTATTGGCACTATAAGTTACGTTATATTTGAGTGTGGTATTGTAGTCAGTAATGGTATCATCGAAAACATATTCCGTATAAAAGTAAAATTTACTTAATTTTAGTCTGTAACTATTTTTAAAATATGTGGATTGTTTTTCATAATAATCATAGCTATTCTCAAAATTGATACTGAACAAATCTTTATAATTGAAACTTGACTTTACATACAACGGTTCAAATTTTTCATCAGACTTTGATAGATTGTATTTTTGATTGATTTCAAGCTTCATGTCCCAAATATTGCCTTTAAAATAGTTGGTCATGGTGTAGCCGTAATAATTTTCAGCACTAATTACATCGTTTTCAATTAAGTTTGGCAAGCCTGTCTGATCCAAATACGGTGTTACCTTGTACTCAAAAGTATTAAAAATAGAGTGTTTGAAACTCTGATAATTTTTATAAAGTTCGTTAAAAGATAGCTTAGCTCCGTATGAGTAGATTGTCCTATTGATACTGTCACCGTTATATTTTACTTTCAAAAAGCTTTTTTCAAAGTCATTATCCTGCAATGTATTTATATTATTCAGGTTGCTCCAATAAGTGGCAGTTTGTGTGAAATGAGGGGTAAGGGTGGCGATTTTTATGTCAAATGGTTTATACAGTTTTATTTTTGCGAAGTATCTGTCATATTCGATTTTGCTTGAACTTTCGCTCCCGTCAATATTGTAAATGTAGTTTGTGTAGAGGATTTTATTAAAATCTGCAAAATAGTCTGCTTTGATTTCAGAAAATCTCAGTCCATATTTTTCAACAATAGTATTTGGTTTTCTGATTATATGATTTTTAGTAAAACCATCATCGTTTTTGTAATAATGCATATTGTCAAGGTATCTTAAAGATATGTTAGAATATTTAAGGTTATAGTTTAGTCGTATCTCATTTACGGAGTAGTTTTCATCATTTTCCAATTCGAATTTGTCACTTTTTATGGCAAACTCGTCAAAATCTTCCTTATATTTAAAATCGCTGACGTAATCTATATTGAATTTTAGTTCGAGATTTTTTGCCAAATACATATTTGATTTGTTTACAAATCTCCATCTTGTAGTTTTGTTTGATTTTGAGTTTTGGTCATCAAGAAATTCACCATACATGTAAATTGATTCGCCGGAAGATTTTTCATATCTGAATTCAGTATTAAACATTGGACCTTTTAAACTGAAAAGGTTTGCTCCAAAAGTAAAATCCTTATTGAGACCCAAATCCAGAAAATATTTTGGTGTTACAAAAAAACCGGCATCTGTTTTAAACCCTATATCAGGTATTAAAAAGCCGCTTTCCCGTTTTTTCTTTATTGGCCATACAAAATAAGGGGTATAAAGCACAGGGATATCGTTTATGTTGAATGTGGTATGTCTTGATTTAAAATATTCACCATAATCAATTTCAGCTGTTCTTGAGTAAAAATACCAGTCAGGGTTTTCTTGATTGCAAGAAGTTATTACGGCATTTTGGAGTAGGAAACTATTGTCTCCTGTTTTCTCAATTTTTTTTGCATTGAAATAGGTGTGTGGAGCGTAAAACCCCTTTCCGTTGTCTATAGAACCCTTTTTTGTAGTTAAATCAATCTTTAGGTAAGTTGCTGTCAAATAGTTGTAATCATCTTGAAAAACTACATTCCCACTTGCCTCTGCGGTATTTGTATCTTTGTGGTATGTGAGATTATCGGATGTAAGAATAATATTTTTATATGTGACAAGCACACTTCCCACGGCAAATACGGTATTGTTATCAATTGATGTTACCTTATCGGCTTCTAAATTTACCTTATCCTCTGCAAAGGAGGCAGAGGCAACCAGCAAGACAATTGTTAATATATATTTAAGCAAATTTATCCCTTATCACCTTTTTTAAATGCCCACAAAGGTAAAGTGAGCCGCAAATCAGTATATCACTTTTTCCGTTTAACTCAAGGGCTTTATAAACTGCCAGAGTAGGGTCGCTTATTTTGTAGATATTAGGTATATTTATATCTTTTACCTTTATGCTCCTATCGTTATTTGGAATTTCAGTAAGGATTATTTTTTTTATTTTTTTTCTTATTATTTCAATAGTCTTAATCATGTCTCTGTCTAATGTGCCTGATATAATCACTGTGTCTATATTTTCAATATTGTTTATGAGGTTTATTATCCCGCTTGGATTATGTGCTCCGTCAAAGATGAAGTTTTTTATTTTTTCTAACCTGCAGGGTGGAAGCTTTAATAAATCAGCCTGAGGCATTTCCATTTGAAATTCATTTTTGAGAATTAATCTTGCAAGCTCATAGTTGTGATTAAAAGGTGCCGGGAAGCTTTTTACATACTTATTATACTGAGAAAAGAATATATTTTTGCCTGTTAATTTATTTTTTATGTAATCTACTATAAAATTTTCATTTTTCCCGACATATATATTTTGATTATCTTTTACTATATTTAACTTTTCATCAATAATTTTGTAGATTGATTTTCCTAAGAAATTTGTATGGTCTTGAGATATTGTTGTTATTACCGGTATCTTTTCGACCAATACGTTGGTTGCATCAAATGTGCCACCCAATCCTGTTTCTATTATGCTTATGTCAGGGATTATATTTTGGAATATATAAAATGCTACAAGTGTAATGGCTTCAAAATATGAAAGATTAAATTTTTCGACGGCTGGCATTACCGCATCAAAAGCATCATTAAAGGAATTAATCTCAATTTGAGAATTATTTTCAACAATTCTTTCGGTAATATTTTCCAAGTGAGGGGAAGTGTAAAGCACACAATCAAAACCGGCCTTTACGAAAGATTGATGCAGAAAATAGGCGGTGGAGCCCTTACCGTTTGTCCCTGCTATGTGTATGATTCTGCCAAGTTTTTTTTCGTTAAAGCCTATAAAGTCAAGAGCAGAAGAGATCCTGCCAAGGGTAAGTTCGATATTTTTAAATTCACCCTTTTTGGCAAAATATTTTTCAAATTTACTCAGCATTTAGCCGAAAAAATCTAACAGTTTGCTTATAAAAGGCTTCCACTCTCTTCTGTGAAGCACGGCATCCACCATCCCATGTTCCAGTAAAAATTCAGCTCTTTGGAAACCTTCAGGAAGCTTCTGCCTAATTGTTTGCTCGATTACTCTTGGACCGGCAAAACCTATAAGCGCTCCGGGTTCAGCGATGATTACATCCCCTAACATAGCAAAGCTTGCCGTAACGCCACCGGTTGTAGGGTCGGTGAGAATAGATATGTGTGCAAGATTTGCATTTGCCAACTTTTTCAAAGCAGCGGAAGTCTTAGCCATTTGCATCAATGAAAGGATACTTTCCTGCATTCTTGCTCCACCTGAGCAGCTTATTGTTACTACATGATTTTTGTTGACGATGGCTGATTCCAGGAGTCTTGTGATTTTTTCTCCTACGACACTGCCCATGCTACCGCCTAAAAAGGAGAATTCAAATGCACCAATATGGATATTTTTTCCGTTTACAGCACCTATGCCTGATATAAAAGCATCTTTATACCCTGTTTTTTTCATCGTGTCTTTTATTCTGTCAGAATATTTTTTTGTATCTTTGAATTTTAACGGGTCAAGGGATGTAATATCTTTGTCAAGCTCAATAAAACTACCTTTATCAATTATAAAGTTTATCTTTTCCATTCCGCTTGCTTTAAAGTGAAAATCGCAGTTTGGACAAGTCTGAAAGTTTTTCTCAATGTCTGCTTTGTAACTTATTTCACCGCAAGAGCTGCACTTTGCCCAAAGATTATCTTTAGCCTCAGTTTTTCTTTTTATTACGGAAACCTTTTTTACCTGCTCTTTTATAAAATCTCTAAGTCCCATATCTCCTCCGGACACTTTTTTAAAAATTTATTATGAACTGATTTTTTTTTACATGCAAGAAAAAGCTTTGAGAAGCTATTCATGTTTTATTTTGCTTTGAGAAGATGGGTATAAACACAGGGTTATGAATTAAAGTATACTTTTTTGGTATATTTTAGTTGATTTTTAAAAAATTATTGTTATTATGATGTTATGGGAAGGCCAAAAAAACACAGACATATAAATTGTAATATTGAAGGGCATTATTTTAAGCCTCAAGGTATACCTCTTAGTGAGCTTAAAGAGGTAGAGCTTGCTGCCGATGAGATTGAGGCTATCAGGCTTAAGTATGTGGAAGGTCTTGAGCAGATAGCCGGTGCTGAAAGGATGGGGATTTCTCAAAGTACTTTCCAGCGTATATTAAACTCTGCACTTACTAAAGTTTCTACTGCGTTGGTTGAAGGCTTTGCTATTAAGTTAAACACAAAATAATCCGAAGATTTTCTTATGCAATTTTTTAGTCTTTTTGAATATATTATTGTTGAAGAAAATGGGTCTCTGTCTTGGCTTTTGCCTGCCGAAAATTTATGGTTTCAGGGGGAGGCTTTTTTACTTGAAAAAGCAGACTGCTTGTTACTATCCCCTTATGAAGATATAGTTGCTTTGGGTGATAGTTACAATCCAATTCAAAAGTGGATCAAAACAAAGTATTATTGTTTTCTGTCAGATTCAGGTAGTTTAAGTTTTTATTATACTTCCAACAACACTAAATTGCAGCCTGAAGAAGAAAAATTTGTCAGCGGCGTTATAGGTTGCACATCTCACTTTCGTAAGTGAAATATTCTTAAAAGATATAAGTCATTTTAATTAATTTAGAATTGGTTGATAAATTGTAATTACACAAGTTGTTTTATTGTTGAGTTTTTTAGTCAATATGGTTATATTCTGTAAATCAACTACTTAATTAATAGGAGATATGTATGGGATTTAATACTTTGATTTTAGATGTTTTGGAAGGGAAAAAGGTTAGCAAAAAACCGGTTTGGCTTATGAGGCAAGCTGGAAGGTATATGCCTGAATATATGGCTGTCAGGAAAAAGGTCAGTTTTTTGGAATTATGCAAAACTCCCGAACTTGCTTGTGAAGTTACATTGCAGCCTATAGATATTTTAGGGGTTGATTCTGCGATATTGTTTTCAGATATATTAATTCCTGTCGAGCCTATGGGGGTAAAATTGGACTTTAATCCTGCCCCATACATAAGTAACCCGATTGAAAGTTTGAGTGATGCACAAAAATTAAGAGTCATTGAGCCTGAAAATGATGTTCCTTTTGTTATAGATACAGTGAAGCTTCTTGTGAAAGAGTTGAATGTACCTTTAATCGGTTTTTCCGGAGCCCCATTTACTCTGGCTTGTTATATGGTTGAAGGTGGCGGTTCAAAGAATTTTGTAAAAATCAAGACGTTAATGCATACGGAAAGAGAGGCCTACAATCTTTTAATGGATAAAATTACGGAATCGACTATTAAATACTTACAAGCCCAAATTGATCATGGTTGTAAAATTGTTCAGGTTTTTGATACTTGGGCAGGAATAGTTTCCCCGAGAGATTATAGTGAACTTGTATTTCCATATGTCAAAAAGATTGTCGACTCATTAAAGGGCGCTCATGTTATTTACTTTGCTAAGGACTCTGCAACATTTTACAATAAAATTAAAGAGCTTGATTGTGCTGGAATCGGTGTGGACTGGAAGATTGAGCTTGATGAGGCAGCTAAATTGCTGGACAATAAATATGTTCTTCAAGGCAATCTTGATCCGGTATTACTTTTTACGGATAGAGCAACTTTAGAAGAAAATATCGATTTAATATTCGATAAAACAAAAAATGTAAAAGGGCATATTTTTAACTTGGGGCATGGTATTTTACCTGAAACTCCGGTGGAAAATGTCAAATTTTTGGTGGATTATGTTCACAGTAAGGAAATTTAATGGCTGATGCCGTTTACGTTATGTATATGGGGGGACCTGATAGCATTGAGGCTATCGAGCCCTTTCTGTATAATCTTTTTACCGACAGAGATATAATTGATTTTAAGATAGGTAATTTTTTTCAATCCAAATTGGCACGATTTATCGCTTCAAAAAGGAGTAAAAAGGTTGCTGTTGAATATGAAAAAATGGGGGGAGCATCCCCTCAACTTAAAATTGCCAAAAGTCTTTTCTCGAAGGTTTCTGAAATTTATAAATCTCAATACGGCAAAGACTTAAAAGTTATTTTTGGCATGACCTACTATAAACCTTATATAGAAGAAACTTACAAAGAGCTTGTTTTTGAGGAGTTTGAAAAAGTAACAGTTATGACGCTGTATCCTCAATACTCCTATACTACGAGTGGCGTATGCTTTAAAAGGTTTTATGCACAAACTTTTGTAAATCCACCAAAGTCAACGTTCAACATTATCCCTTTTTGGCACATGAATAAGGGTTACAATGATTGTATAATCAATTCCATTTATAATACTGCAAATGGGTTGAACACCACACCGGAAGAGTCAATTCTATTTTTTTCTGCACATTCTCTACCGGAATATACATTGAGAAAAGGTGATTTCTATCTTAATCATTTAAACGAACAGATAGAATATATAGAATCTATCGTCAAACCGTATAAAAAAATACTTGCATTTCAAAGTAAGACAGGGCCTATGAAATGGTTGGGACCGGCGACGGATGAAACGTTATATTCTCTTAAGGATGAGAAAAGACCTGTAATTGTTGTGCCTATATCTTTTGTTTCTGACCATATAGAAACATTGATTGAGCTTGATGAACAGTATATTAAAAATGCCAGAGAGTTGGGGATGATTGTGGAAAGGGTTGAAAGTCTAAATGATAATGAAGATTTTGCCGAAGTTATGGCAAAATTAATCTTTGAGAGTTAAAATGAAAAAGTTTGTAGATTTCTTAAAGATGATAAAGATAGAGCACTCGGTTTTTGCGCTCCCTTTTGCATTTACTTCAGCTGTAATTGCTGCAAATGGTTTACCTGCTCTTGATAAAGTAATTTGGATAATAGTTGCAATGGTTGGAGCAAGGACTGGGGCAATGGGGCTAAACAGGGTAATTGATGCGGAGATAGATCGTAAGAATCCAAGAACAGCAAACAGAGAAATCCCCGCAGGGAAGATTAAAAAGAGTGAAGCCGTTTTATATATAATAATAAGCTTCATTGTTTATGAGTTTGCAACACTTATGCTTAATAATCTTTGTTTTATGCTTTCACCGATACCTCTTGCAATATTTATTTTATATTCATACACAAAAAGGTTTACTGCCTTGTGCCACATAGTACTTGGCATAGCTTTGGGGCTTGCCCCTATAGGTGCGTGGGTTGCGATAAGTGGGGATATAAATTTTGGGATAGTTTTAATGGGAATTGCCGTACTTTTTTGGGTTGCCGGCTTTGATATTATTTATGCCTTGCAAGATATTGATTTTGACAGGCAGGAAAATTTGCACTCGATCCCTCGTTATTTTGGTATAGAGAATTCATTAATATTGTCAAGGGTGTTTCATTTGATAGCTTTCTTTGTTTTTGTTTATCTTTATAAATATTTTAATATGGGCTATCTATATTTAACGGGAATAATCATTTGTGGAATATTTATGTTTTACCAGCATAGACTAATTAGTAAAGATGATCTGTCCAGAGTAAATATTGCTTTTTTCAATTTAAATGCCTACATTAGTCTAACGGTTTTTGTTTTTACCTTTTTGGATGTTATTTTAATTAGAGGATAAATGAGAAGATTTTTTGTTGGGATTACGGGAGCAAGTGGCTCCCTTTACGGTCTTAGGCTAATTAGTGAACTTGCTTCTTACGAAAATAATGAGGTTTACGTAAGTATTACGCCGGACGGAGAGATAAATTTAAAGCTTGAAACAGGAATTGAAAACCTTGATGAAATAAAAAGTAAAATAACTTCCAAATCAAATGTCAAATTTGTAGATTATCGAGATTTTGCAGCTCCTGTTTCCAGCGGGAGTTTTAAAGTAGATTCTTACATAATTATTCCAGCTTCAATGGGCTGTGTAGGAAGGGTAGCATCCGGAGTGAGCTCCAACCTTATTGAAAGATGTGCTGATGTCGCTTTGAAAGAGAGGAGAAAGCTTGTAATAGTATTTAGGGAAGCTCCACTTAATACTATTCATTTGAAAAATCTTTTGGAATTGTCAAAAGCCGGTGCAATTATTTTCCCTGCTGCCCCTGCATTTTATCATGAACCTAAATCGATTGATGATTTAATTAACTTTATTGTTGGAAAAATATTTGATATAATAGACGTAGAGCACTCTTTATTTAAAAGATGGAACTAAGACTAAAGGGGGTAAGATGAAAGTTATTTGTTCAAAATGTGGGGTTGATTTTTTCGTAAAGGATAAAAAACGCTTTTCATGTCCATCCTGTTCTCAGGAATTTGACCTAAAATCTAAAGAAGATCAGTTTGAAATTAAAACACTTAACGGGATAATTTTTCCCGAATTAAATTATGAAGATATCAAACGCGGCATTTTAGATGGAAAATTTCTATCTGTAGATTTTGTAAAATCAAATTTTAAGCCTTGGATGAAATTAAAAGATTCTGAATTTGGTTCATTGTTTAAGATCGGAGCCGAAAAAGTAAGTTCAGGTAAAAGTAGTGCATGGCTTTGGTTTTTTCTGCTTTCACTTGGTGTAAATATGCTGTTGTTATTTTTTATATATCTGCAGAAATTGAAAATAGACTCATTGTTGGGAAATTAGGAGGATAATATGGAAAAAGATAAGAATTTTGAGTGGATTAAGGAGAAATTAAACAAGGGTAAAGAAGAGCTCTTAAAATTTACCAAAATTAGCAAAGTTAAGATAGAAATTGCCTCTACGAAGAAGAAAATGGATGAAAAATTTAAAAATTTGGGGCTTAAAGTTTATCAAATGAGCAAAGAAGGGGAATTGTTAACTGAAAAGCTTGAATTAGATTTTGAAAAGATAAAAGAGCTTGAAAACTCTATTGCTGAGCTTGAAGAATTAATTTCCGAATTAAAAGCAAAAGGTTTTGAAGAGGAAGAAGATTTGGATGTTGATGATAAAAGTGAAGATATAGTTGAGCCTGATGAGGTTATTGTGGAGCAAACAGAAGATGTCGCTGAAGTAACTGTAGACGAAGAAGCTACGATTGATGCAGAAGAAACCGAAGACAATGCGGAGAAAAATAAGTAATGGGTCATATAAGTTATGAAAAGATAAAAGAACTTCCACCAATGCCTCAAATTGCAAAAAAGGTAATTGATTTGTTGGAAGACCCGGACTTCAGTTTTGCGGAGCTTGTAAGGATAATATCAAAGGATGCTAATATTACTGTTGCAATTTTGAAGCTTGCCAATTCAGCCTTTTATTCTCCCAAAAATGAGATTGTAAATCTAACACAGGCAATGTCATATTTGGGCGTAAAGGCGATAAAGAGCCTTGTTATCTCTCTTTCTACAAAATCTCTATTTAATTATGGAAGAGTTAGTTTGATTGACCAAAAATTATGGGAGCATTCTGTTGCTACCGCGATTATGTCAAGATTGATAATGTTAAAAGTGGATAAAAAATTGGTGGAAGAGGCTTTCTTGCTTGGGCTTATTCATGATTTGGGCATTTCTGTCATGAATATGAATATTGATAATTACGGTGATATTCTACAGGAAGTGTTTAATGAGAAATTAAACTTATTGGAATTAGAAAATGATAGGGTAGGGTTTAATCATGCGCAGGTTGGCTCTGAGGTTATGAAATATTGGAATATGCCAGAGCTATATCAGGATGTGGTTTTAAATCATCACAGTCCGGATAACTCTGAAAACACCTCTTTAGTATATGTTTTATACATAGCTAACAATGTCTTAAAAGGGCTTGGAATAGGCATAGGCGGATATAATGAAAATCTTACTGATTGTCTCGGGAAAATTGGTCTTGATGAAGAAACTTTTGAAGAGATAAAAGTAATGTTTACTGATGTATATAATTCGGAAAAGGAGCTTTTTGCTATATGAGACTGCTAAGGTTATCTTTGTGTCTTGCTCTGACGCTTTTCATATTGTCTTGCAGCCTAACTTTTCCTTATAAAACGTCAAAATCTCTCAGGGGAACCCATGCTCATGTAGTTTCCGGAGACGGTGTAAAGTTTTATTACAATATTGGCAAGAGCGGGAATGTGGATATAGCAATAAAAAATGTTTCAGGGTTAATGTATAAAACGTTAGAGCTTGACATTAGCGACAATACAGGGAAGTTAAATATATATAAGAGTTATGGCAATATCAAAAATTTGGGAGTTAGAAACCTAAACATTCAAGTTAATGACAATACGAATTTTGTCAGAATAAAGTATACTTACCTGCCTGTTAAAGAAGATTCGTTTTTAAATCCAAACAAAGGGTTTGAGGATTTACCAGATATAAGCGGGATCGCTACATTAATTATAAAATATTAAAAGGCGGTTAAAACCGCCTTTTTTTTATCCGCATGTTTCAGGTGTGTCTGAGTCAAGCCCGTGATCTTTTAAGTACTCTTTCATGTTTTCATAAATTTTGTTGCTTAAGTTTATTTTTTCAAGTTCACCATTATTATGATACCTTTTAAGCCCGGCCATATCATTGTTAAACATAGATAGCCACTGAGCACCTGTGTAAGACATAGGTGTGATGACTTTTACCCCTTCAAGATTACCTTTGTGACATTCTTTGTAACAATACTTTTTAAATTTTCTTCTGCCATCCCTTGAGTTTGCAGCGAAAGCACTTGTAACCATAAGAGCAACCATTACCAAAACAAAAAAAAGTGTGATGCTTTTCTTCATAAAAGCCTCCTTTAATAAATTATTGCAAATGCAAGTTATTTCTCATAAACGTGCATAAAAACAGGGTACTTTCTTTTATTACCGTTAACTAACTTATTTATTATATAAGGTATTGTTGACGAAATGAGGGTTAGTTTCAAGTCGGCAGCATATTTTTTTAATTCTTCCTGATTTATCCCGTTGTGAATTGCCGATTTGTCAGGGTGGTAACTTCCATCCTCTTCATCAAGGTCGCATATTATTAATTTGCCGGATTTTTTTAACATGAGTGATAGTTTTAAAAGTGCATCTTTGAGGTTTTTAATATGATGAAATGTCATTAAGGTCATAATAGCATCATATTTGTCTTTAATTGTTTCTATGTTGTTTGTTATATCAAGATGAATTGCATTAATGTTTGATATGTTATGTTCTAAAATTTTCTTTTTGAGTATTTCTATCATTTTGGTTGAATTGTCATACATATCTATTTGCTTTACATCATTAACAAAGTTTAGACCTAAAAGTCCTGTTCCGCAACCAAAATCGGCTATTACATGATCATTATTTAATCTACAAATTTGTTTTATATTATCTGCGATTATTTTTGCACGTTCAATGTGCATAGGATCTTCATCATATGTAAATGCTTTATAATCAAAGTTGTTCATTCATATCTCCCAATAAACATATAAATTCTATACCATCTAAAAAAATTGTAAAGTAAAACTTGAAGTTTTTGTGAAAATAATTTATAAGCTAAACTCATGATAGGAACGTAGCTCAGTGGGAGAGCATTGCCTTGACGTGGCAAGGGTCAGGGGTTCGACCCCCCTCGTTCCTATTTTTTTTGTATTATCATTTTTGTCACTTTTTGGGCAAAGGTGCTTTAAATTAATAAAACGGACAGATATGAAAAATGGGGGCAAAGCCCCCTTTTTTGATGTTAATAGATAGATTTCTCTGTTTCAGCATCAAATATATGCAAGTGATCCAAATTGAAAGTCATTTGAAGTTTTTCATCTACAGAAAAGATTCTTCTTCCTTCTGACTTGGCAATTAAATTTGTCCCGTAAAAATCCATATGGAGGCTTGTTTCGTTGCCGAGAGGTTCAACAATTTGAATAACCCCCTCAGTATTGTATAAAAATTTTCCTTTAGACTGTTCATGATCGTTTGATAAAAAGATATCTTCAGTTCTTAATCCCATGATAATTTTTTGCCCTTCTCTAATTTGGGCATCCTTTTTTTCAGGGATAGGTATTAATAATTTATCATTAAGTCTTATTTTGAGAGCACCGTTTTCATTTATTATGACCCCTTGACGAAGATTCATCGGAGGCGAGCCTATAAATCCTGCCACAAACACATTTGCAGGATTTTGGAAAATATCGAGCGGTGTGCCTACCTGTTCAATATATCCGTTTCTCATAACCACTATCCTGTCGGCAAGTGTCATGGCTTCTATTTGATCGTGTGTAACGTAAATTATAGTATTTTGGACCTTTTGATGGAGTTGTTTTATTTCAAGTCTCATCTGAGTCCTGAGTTTTGCATCAAGGTTAGACAAAGGTTCGTCAAAAAGATAAACAGCAGGTCTTCTTACAATTGCGCGCCCCATAGCAACCCTTTGACGCTGACCACCTGAAAGCTCATGAGGTTTTCTGTGGAGTAATTCTTTTAATTCTAATATTTCCGCTGCTTCGTTGACACGCTTGTCGATTTCATCTTTGGGCATCTTTCTTAATTTTAATCCAAACGCCATATTTTTATAAACATTCATATGCGGATACAGAGCATAGTTTTGAAATACCATAGCCACATCTCTGTCTTTAGGAGCCAAATCATTCACAACTTTGTTGTCAATCTCAATTGTACCGCCTGATATCTCTTCGAGCCCTGCAATCATCCTAAGCGCAGTTGACTTGCCACAACCTGATGGACCTACCAAAACAACAAACTCTTTGTCTTTAACTTCCAAGTTTATCCCATGCACAACTTCAAGATTGCCGTATTTTTTAACGACATCTTTTAATATTACATTTGCCATAAATAAAAACTCCGTAAATTTTTATATGATGTTTAATATAATCTAACAGTTGAGGACTATAAAACAAAAAATTATTCTTATCCAGATTTTTTTTGAAAATGTTTAAAAAAAGTTTGTATTTTGAAAAAAATATGATTAAGTAGGCATGCTATAGGGTAGTTTTATACTAAAATAATACGGAGGAATTTATGTCATTTAAAAGGATTAGTTTAATTCTGACACTTGTTTTTGTGTTTAGTTTTATTGAAAGTGCTTTTGCAAAGCCTATTGAAATTCATTGGTGGCATGCAATGCGCGGTTCTCGCGGAGAAGTGGTTCAGAAGATAGTTGATGACTTTAACAAGTCTCAATCTGACTACAAAGTTATTGCAACTTATAAAGGTGAATATGACGAAGTTCTTAATGCCGCAATAGCTGCAGTGCGTGCAGGAAAACAGCCTCATATTATCCAGGTTTTTGAAGTAGGCACACAAACTATGATGATGTCTGGGATGGTATATCCTGTTTACAAACTTATGGATGATTATGGATACAAAATAGATTGGTCAAGATATCTACAGCCAGTCCTTTCATATTATGTAAATGAAGATAATAAGCTTATGTCTATGCCTTTTAACTCTTCTACGCCTGTTATGTATTATAATGTAGATATGTTTAAAAAGGCAGGTATCGGCAGATTATCCAAAGAGAAGCCTATCACTTGGGATGAGCTTGGAGAGATTACTGAAAAGATAGCCAAGCTTGGTGTTAAAGGCGGTCTTGTAACAGCATGGCAGTCTTGGACACAAGTGGAAAATTACAGTGCTATTCATGACTTGCCCTTTGCTACAAAAGCTAATGGGTATGAAGGGCTTGATGTACAGCTTACTATAAATAATGATAAAGTAGTTAACCATATTGCAAGATTAAAGAAGTGGATGGATGACGGCAATCGTTTCTTTTACGGCGGTCAGAAGTATCAGGGTCCAAAATCTGAATTTATCGCACAGAATGCGGGAGTTTACATAGATTCTATCAGTGCTATTGCAAAACTTCAGAGTTCGGTAAAAGATTTTGAATGGGATATTGCTCCTCTTCCTGTTGAATCATGGATGGCAGAGCCGCAAAACAGCATCATTGGTGGTGCTTCACTTTGGGTATTTAATGGTAAAAAGAAAAATGAATACAAGGGTGTGGCAGCTTTCTTGAAATATCTGGCTAACACTGATGTCCAGATTTTATGGCACAAAGAGACAGGTTATTTCCCAATTACACTTGATGCGTATGAAAAGTTGAAATCTGAAGGATACTATGAAAAATATCCTTATCAGGAAGTAGGTATCAAACAGCTTACTCGTCGTAACCCTACAAAGTCTTCAAGAGGTATTCGTTTGGGTTATTTTGTCCAAATTCGTAATATAATTAACGAAGAGCTGGAGTTGGTTTGGAACGGCAAAAAAACTGCAAAAGAAGCTCTTGACTCGGCTGTTGAGAGAAGTAATATCAAATTAAGCGAGTTTGCTAAGACTTATAAGTAATTAACCTAATATTTAAAAATATGAATAAATAGGGGCGCCGTAAAAGGGCGCCCTTATAATTGGAAAGGTTGATATGTTAAGAAAACGCTCTTATTTTAAATCAAAGGGGTTAGCTTACTTTTTAGTGCTACCTCAAATAATAATTACTGCTACATTTTTTTATTGGCCCGCAATACGTGGCATTGTTTCCTCTTTTATGAGATCAGACCCTTTCGGACTAAAAAGCACATTTATATGGTTTGACAATTATATTAATCTTTTTAAAGATCCTCTTTATTTAAAATCTATTGGTATAACTTTGATGTTTAGTGGTTCTGTTGCGCTACTTTCCATATCCTGCGGGCTTTTTTTGGCATCTATGGCAAATAGGGCATTACGGTTTACCGCACTGACCAGGACTTTGTTAATATGGCCTTACGCTGTTGCACCTGCTATTTCAGGTATTTTATGGCTTTTTTTGCTACATCCATCTTATGGGGTTGTCGCAATCTGGTTAAACAGAGTATTTGGGCTAAACTGGAATCCTCTGCTTTCAAGTAGAGATGCTATGTTAATGGTTGTATTAGCAAGTTCTTGGAAAAATATCAGTTATAACTTTGTGTTTTTTCTTGCGGGATTGCAGGCAATCCCAAAATCGCTTATTGAGGCGGCTGCTATGGATGGTGCAAGTCCGTTCAGACGATTTTGGAGCATTACTTTTCCATTGTTATCCCCGACAATGTTTTTTGTTACCGTTATGACTATTATTTTTTCATTCTTCGAATCCTTCGGGGTAATCCACGCTGTTACTCAAGGTGGTCCCGGTGGTTCAACAAATATTTTAGTATACAAAGTTTATCAAGATGGCTTTATAGGTTTAAACCTTGGTTCATCTTCCGCGCAATCAGTTGTACTGATGCTGTTAATAGTTTTTATTACAATATTACAATTTAAATTTGTTGAACGTAAAGTTCAATACACAGGGTAGAATTATGATGGTAGAAAAGACTCCTAAGCTTGATTTTTTTACATATGTGGCTTTAATAATAGGTATCGTAGTGGTTGGATTCCCTATTTTATATGCTATTATTGCAGCTACTTTGCCATTAGAGGAAGTTTCTAAAGTCCCTATGCCTTTGATTCCGGGTGACCAGCTATTAGTAAACATAAAGGAAGCTTGGACAAGAGGGGATTTAGGGACGCAGCTTTTTAACTCTTTTGTAATGGCTTCCGGAATTACTATCGGTAAAATAGTGGTTTCCCTATTTGGTGCATTTTCAATTGTATATTTTGATTATCGCTTTAGAACGTTAGTATTTGCAACAGTATTTTGCACATTGATGTTGCCTGTGGAAGTTAGGATTGTGCCAACTTACGAAATGGCAGCAAATCTTTTTGGGCCTCTGCAGGGTGTTTGGAATGCATTGGGGTTGGACTCTATTATCAGTTGGTTTGCAGGGCACGATATTGAAGTTAACCTGGAGCTCAGTCTTCTTGACAGTTATGCGGGCCTTATATTGCCTCTTACGGCCTCTGCTACATGTACATTTTTGTTTAGGCAGTTTTTCCTTACTATCCCTGAAGAGTTGTGTGAAGCAGCTAAAATGGACGGTGCATCACCTATGACTTTTTTTTGGAAGATACTCGTCCCTCTTTCAAAAACAAATATTGCAGCTTTGGTAGTTATCGAATTTGTATACGGTTGGAATCAATATCTTTGGCCGCTTTTAATTACCACAAATCAAAAAATGACGACTGCTGTAATAGGCCTACAACATTTGATACCTTCTCCTGAAGATCCGCCGAATTGGCATATTGCTATGGCCGGTACTTTGCTTGTTGTACTTCCGCCTGTACTTGTGGTTCTCTTTATGCAAAGATGGTTTGTAAAAGGGCTGGTTGAAAGGGAGAAGTAATTTTATTTTGGTTTTGGAAATTTATAGTTGATTGCGAGGTTTAAATGAACAGACAAGAACATATTAAAAAGCTTAATGAAACATCTGCGTTTGATTTGTTGGTAATCGGCGGTGGTGCTACCGGGAGCGGTGTTGCGGTTGATGCAGCATCGAGAGGGCTGAGTGTGCTACTTGTTGAAAAGAATGATTTTGCCGAAGGGACGAGCAGCCGAAGCACCAAGTTAGTGCATGGCGGAGTTAGGTACCTTGAAAAGGCTGTTAAACATTTGGATAAGGAGCAATATTCGTTTGTAAAAGAAGGTCTCTATGAGAGAGGTGTTATTTTAAAAAATGCACCTCATTTGACCAATAAAATACAATTTGTCACTCCACTTTACAAATGGTATGAACTGCCATATATCTTTGCCGGTTTAAAGCTTTATGATATCCTATCAGGTAAGATGAGGCTTGGTAAAAGTCGTTTATTATTTAGAAAAGAAACCCTTGAAAAGCTGCCTACACTCAATGATAAAAATTTAAAGGGTGGTGTTTTATACTTTGATGGACAGTTTAATGATGCCAGGATGGCTGTCATGCTTGTTAAAACAGCGGTAAATCAAGGTGCTGTTGCTATTAATTATATGGAAGTCACAGGATTGATTAAAGAGAATAATAAGGTTGTGGGTGCAAATTTAAAAGATAATATTACAGGAGATACTTACACGGTTAATGCAAAGGCAGTAGTCAATGCTACGGGCGCATATGCTGACTCGATAAGAAAAATGGATGATGAAAATGTTGAGCCAGTATTAAAAGTAAGCTCCGGCATTCATATAATTTTAGATAAAAAATTTACTCCTACTGAATATGGGATGATGATTCCTCAAACTGAGGATGGAAGAGTTATTTTTGTATTACCTTGGGAAGGGCATGCATTAGTGGGGACTACTGATGACCCGTCTGTTATACGTGATCATCCGGAAGTTACTGATAATGAAATTGAATACGTTTTAAAACAAATTAGTAGATACTTTAAGATCCCTCCGACAAAAGATGATATTTTATCCGCTTGGTCAGGAATCAGGCCGCTTGTTAAAGATCCTGATGCCTCTTCAACTGAGGAAATATTAAGAAATCACTATATTGAAGTGAGCAAGTCAAAGCTCGTAACCATTACCGGCGGAAAGTGGACAAGCTATCGTCACATGGCCGAAGATGTCGTAGACAGAGTAGTAAAAGAATTCTCATTTAATGCAAATCCTTGTATTACTCCGGATTTAAAAATCGCAGGCGGGGAAAATTTTGACCCTGAAGGGGATAAAATCCTTCAGAAAAAATATAATATTGAGCATGATATTGCTTTTCATTTGCATAGGTCATACGGTTCTTTAGCAGAAGAGGTTATTAATTCATGCGAAAAAGATAGGGCATTTGTTAGACTTGAGTCCGGGCATCCTTATGTTGAATCTGAAGTTTATTATTGTGTTAGAAATGAAATGGCAATGCATGTAGTTGATTTTTTGATTAGAAGGATTCCACTTGGTTTGGTTGATATTAGGGCTGCCAAACATGCATCGGCAAAAGTATTGGAAATCATGTCAGAAGAATTAGGGTGGGACAAATCAAGAATTGATGAAGAGTTAAAACTGATTAGTGACAGGTTTGATAAGGCTATATGAGGCAAAATTTAAAAGTGAAAGTATTTTATGTTTTAACTGACTTAGATACTGATTTGTCTGTTATTTTGAAAGGTAAGCCTAAGGCTTTATTGCGTGTTAATGGCAAATATTTGATTCAAAGGCAAATTGAAGAATATTTAAAGCTCGGAATACCTGAGCGGGATATTACTGTTGTGGCTTCATCAGAGGTAGAAATTATCAAAGATGTTGTTTGCAATACTCTAAATATAAGTGTCACAGATTCAAAGCTGATGAATTGCCTTAAAGATTTTCAGGATGATTTTGTAATAATCCATAATGATAGACACTTAATTACGGCTGCTAACTTAAAAAGAATTTTAGATGCAAAAACTTCTGTTTTTTCAAAAACCATCGACTTTTATTTTTTCTCTAAGGAAGATGTTTTAAAATTACAGGCACAGGATATTGATGAAATTTTTAATATTTTGTCAAAAGAGAGGATATCTCAATATTGCAATCTACAGTTAGTTGAATTAAACGGTCATCCCATAGAAAATACAGATGACCTTTATGAGCTGGAAAAATCATTATCTACATTTACCCTTGATGGCAAAAAGGCCTTTATTTTTGACCTTGACGGCACGGTATATTTGGGAGATTTACCTATAGAAAATACCATAAATTTTATTGTGACAAATTATCAAAAATACAAGTTTTATTTTATGACCAATAACACATCCAAAAACCTGTCAGACTATATAAAACGTTTAAATAATTTTGGAATTCCCGCAACTATCGACAGAATAATATCACCTTTGCTCCCATTGATAGATTATCTTAATAAGGAAAATATTACCAAAATCTATCCTGTTGCAAATACAAGTATGAAAAATTATCTGAAAGAGCGGATGCCTGAAATTATTTTTACGGAAAATGAGAAAGAGTGCGAAGCTGTTGTCTTGGGATTTGATACTGAGCTTACTTATGAAAAATTAAAATCCGCTGCACTTCTTCTAAAAAATAAAAATATTAAATATTTAGCGACTCATAGTGATAACGTTTGTCCTACCGATAAAGGGGATATACCGGATGTTGGCTCTTTTATTGCACTTTTTGAAAAAACGGTTAGCCGGACTCCTGAGATCATCTTTGGCAAGCCAAATAAGATATTGTTAGAGCCTATTTTGAAATTATACAAAGAGAGTGAGCTTGCTGTTTTTGGGGATAGGGTTTATACGGATAAAGTTTTGGCAAATAATGCTGGCATAGATTTTGTCCTTGTTTTAAGCGGAGAAGCTACCAGGGCCGATGTAGAAGGTTTGGAAAGATTTCCTGAATTGATTATAAAAGATTGTGGTGAGTTAACACATTTTGGTAATTAAATAATTTATTTATATTTAAGGCTATATCTTCTTACAATATTTTCTTTTCTTTTTATTTCTTCTATGACTGCAGTCTTCTCCTCGTTAGTTAAGAGTTTGTAATATCTTCTTAAAAAGCTGATTAGCGATTTAAGCCTGATACTTTCCATGTATGGAGTGTTGAGACTTAACTGGTCATCTGTTATAGCTCTTTTTACAAGGGTTTTGGTCGGGAGATACAATATATTATTAAAAAAAGCGAGTCTTAACCATAAGTCATAATCTTCGCAAACTTTTAGATAAGGGTTAAATACCCCTGCTTTGGAGAAAACACTTTTGTGAAGCAAAATGGAAGATGGACTTATTCGGCAAATATCCAAGATTTTTGTTAATATCTTCCCGCCATATTTTTTATGCTTTTCCCCTTGATTTAAAAATTTACCCTTCCTGTACCAAAATTCATCAGTATGGCATACAAAAGAGCCACGCTGAATCATATTTCTCAATTGAAATTCTAATTTAAATTTTAGCCAAATGTCATCCGAGTCAAGAAATGCAATATATTCTCCGCTACTAACTTTTATGCCAAGGTTCCTTGAAAAACTTACCCCTCTGTTTATCTCATTTTTAAGGAGCACAATTCTTGATAAGTATGGCTTTAAATAATTTTCAATATCAACTTTTGAGCCATCATCAATGACTATTATCTCAGTATTTTTATAAGTTTGAAAAAATACACTTTCGATGGCATCTTTAAGCGTTTGTATCCTGTTATAAACCGGTATAATTACAGAGATTTTCATTCAAAAAAGTCTTCAGTCAACCTCTTTTTATTCATAATAGTCGAAAATACCAGTATTGTATTAGTCCGCTGGACACCGCTTATGTTTCTCAATTTTTTAATTAATCTCGAAAGGGTGGATGTATTTTTCGTGACAACTTTTAAAATCATTGTGAAATCTCCCGTGACATGATGGCATTCCACTATGTCTTGGGAAATCTCGCTCAAAGACTGTTCAAAATCTATTATATGCTGTGTGTTATCAATACTTATTCCGATAAATGCAGTAATGTCATATCCCAGGGCTTTATAATTTACTTCAGTTGTGTACTGTTTTATTATGCCGTCAGACTCAAGTTTTTTTACCCTTTCGATAACTGATGGGGATTTCATTCCGACCGTTTTTGCAATATCGGCATATGGGATGCGGCCATTTTTTATCATTAGATTAATAATTTGAATATCAATTTCATCAAGATTATGCTTCATATAATTACCTCGCACTTTTTAAGCCAATTTTATCACAATATTTATCAATAAAGCAACTTGAACATAAAGGGGAAATTGGTTTGCATAGTTTTTGTCCATACACAACGAGTATTTCATTTAGTTTTATCCAGTATTTTTCTGGAATGATTTTTTTTAGTTCTATTTCGGTTTCGTCAGGGGATTTAGTTTTTACGAGTCCAATCCTGTTTGATATTCTGTGAACATGCGTGTCGACACAAACTTCATTTTTTTTAAATCCTTCAATCATTACAAGCGTGGCTGTCTTTCTTCCGATTCCTTTAAACTTTAATAGCTCATCAATATTATCAGGCACTTTGGAATTGTACTCATCAACCAATTTTTGGGAAATCTCCTTTATAGTGACAGCCTTTTTTTTATAAAAACCTGCCGGGAAAATAAGTTTTTCAAGCTCTTCCAATGACAGTTGCAGCACTTTCTCAGGTGTGTCTGCATGTTTAAACAGATTAAATGATGATTTTAACGTTACCTCGTCCTTAGTGCGTAACGATATGATAGTGCTTATTAATACCTTAAAAGGGTCGTTGTTGCATACTTTCGCAATCTTTGTGACGGATGGTTCATTTTCATTTTTATAGAATTTTTCAAGGTTTTTAAATATTGCTTGGATATCTTTAGACATTATCTATAAAATCTCGGACTTTTGGCTTTAGGTGGAGATTATCAAGGTTAAATTTTTTTAGAGAAGCGGCAATTACATTTGCCTTGTATTCATCGGTTGCTTTTCTGTCAATGATAATCATATATTTATCATTGACTTTACAAAGACCACCTTTGGCACTTGTTTTTTCAAATCTGACTTTAATGTCCAGCTTGTCACAAATTTCGGTAAGGTCAGATATTATCTTTTTTATATTGCTCATGACTGATATTTTAGCAAAAATTTTTTTCTATACAATAATAAAATTACAGCAGCTGAAAAACTGAATATACTGCCAATCATAAACATATGATTTACACCTACAAGGTCAAAGAGATATCCGGAAAGGATTGAGCCAAATATTGCTCCTAGCCCGTAAATCAAAGATGAGTAAAAGCTCTGTGCCTTAAGTCTGCAGTCGGCAGCAATGTAATCTTTTATATATCTTATGATTGACAAGTGAAATGTGCCAAATGCAAATCCGTGAAGTATATTTATTAAAAGCAATATTGCTGCGAATTTTGCATATCCGATGACAAATGATCTTAACCCTCCCAAAAACATTGAAACAATTAAGAGAGTAATAGGTGAGATTGTCTTGAAAAGTTTATTGGAAAAAAACATCAATAAAATTTCCGTGATAATTCCTATAGACCATATTGCCCCGGCAATAGTTTGAGATTCATTAAGGTATTCAACCTTAATGTTCAAAAAATTATGAAAAAAGGTTAATGATATGTAGTGCAATATACTCGCTGTAAGGATGATTTTAAAATCAATACCTAATTTGTTGTTAACGTTTATATGCTCATTTTTTTCTATGCTTTCAGGCTCAATTGAAAGTATAGTCAAGGCAGAAAGTAGCCCTGTTAATATTGTCATTGTAATGAATACGTTAACGCTGAAATAATCCACAAGAAACCCGGTAAGAGTAGTAAAGCATATAAATCCGACTGAGCCAAACATCCTTATTTTACCATATTCTATTCCTGATTCTCTTGAAAACTCATTGGTAATATGATCCATTACGGGCAAAATACCTACTCTCGCAATGGAATAAATTACAAAGGTTAAAAATGTGAGAAAATAATTTTTTGAAAGCAAAAGTATAACGCTGACATTTGAAATTAATATCGCCAATATAACGAATACCGTCTTTGAGTTTATTTTGTTATATGTTTTAGTCCATATATTGGTTAATAAAAATTTAATAATGGATATAACTGTAATAAAGAGACCTATATCTTTCCCTGAAAATCCGTTGTGTTTTAGATATAAAGCCACAAAGGGGATAAATATCCCGAGTGTTCCAAAGTGAAAAAAGTAAAAAAAAGACAAAAAGGCGGCTTTTTTTGTATGTGACACCATAGCCGCCTTTTATGCTAAGAATTTTGAATTTGTTGGTAAAGAGGTGAAATGGCTCTAAGCTTTGCTACATTTTCCTTTAAGATTTCAACGGCTTTATCCACTTCCTCTAATGTGTTGAATCTTCCAAGGCTAAAGCGTAGTGCTCCGTGAGCATCTACAGGGTTTATATTTATAGCTTTGAGCACATGCGAAGCATCCATACTGTCGGATGAGCAAGCTGAGCCTGTGGAGCAGCATATTTCACCTGCATAGACCATAAGAGCTTCACCCTCGATATATTTAAAGGTGATGTTGGAAACACTACAAATTCTCGGCTCGCCACCATTTACATAGCAATGAGGGATTTCCGTGACTACCCTCTGCTCAAATCTGTCTCTTAATGCTTTTATATGAGCTATGTCTTTATCAAGTTCATTTGAAATTATTTCACAGGCTTTTCCGATACCTACAATATAAGGGACATTTTCTGTGCCTGCACGAAGTCCAAACTCATGGTGCCCACCGTAAATAATAGGCTTTATAATTTCTTTCAGCTCCCTATCGACATAAAGTACCCCAACCCCTTTTGGCGCATAAATTTTATGACCGGAAAAGCTTAAAAGGTGAACCCCCAAATCAGATACATCCACCTTCATTTTGCCGACAGCCTGAACAGCGTCCGTATGAAAAATAATCCCTTTTTCTCTGGCATAAGTAGCCAACTCTTTGATAGGCTGAATTGTTCCTATTTCATTGTTGGCAAGCATAATACTTACCAATATTGTTTTGTCTGTTATAGCCTTTTTAAAATCCTCAATTTCTATATGCCCGGAATTATTAACCGGGAGATAGGTTATTTCAAATCCCTCTTTTTCAAGCTCTTCACATGCTTCGGTTATAGCTTTGTGCTCAATATTTGAAGTGATAATATGATTCCCTTTGTGCTTTAAAGCTTTGGCAATTCCAAAAAGGGCAAGATTATCGGATTCCGAGCCGCTTGCCGTAAATACAATTTCTTCAGGCTCGGCAGATATTAGATTTGCTACTTTTCCCCTTGCATTTTCAAGATGTTCTCTTGCAGTCCTGCCGAGAGAATGCAGGCTTGATGGGTTGCCAAAGATATCCTCAAAATAAGGAAGCATAGCATCTACAACCCTTTTATCAACTTTTGTAGTTGCACTATTATCAAAGTATATAGCCATATTTATTACCTCTACAGACAATTATTTTTATTTTTTAAATCAGCAAGTGTAACTTTATCAAAGAAAATATCAATATCTTTTTTTAGCTCAAACCAGAGCCAATTAATTGCACATTCAGACGATTTGGTACAGCCTTGATTGTCAATACAATCAACTGGCTTTATAGGGCCATCCATTGCATAAATAACTTGCCTGACAGTTATCTCAGAAGGATTTTTTGCTAACATATATCCGCCGCTTATACCTCTTGTAGACATTACAACACCGGCTTTTTTTAATTTTGAGAAAATTTGCTCAAGATATTTTAAAGAAATATCTTCATATTCCGAAATCTTTTTTAAAGATACAGGTTCACTTTCGCCATTAAGTACCAAAAGAGCATAAATTGCCCTTATTGCATACCTACTCTTCGTTGTTATTTTCATTTTTGGTATCCCCTTTAGCGTTCATAATTTCTTTTTCTATACTTACAACCCTATCTATTATACATTCTATTGCCTTTGCGACCGGGTCAGGAAGATTGCTGTGATCAAAGTCAACCTTTTTATCTCCTGAGACTATTCTGCCTGGAATTCCGACAACTGTAGAGTTTGGCGGGACTTCCTTTACTACTACGGAGTTTGAACCTATTTTAGAATTATCACCCACCTTAAATGGCCCGAGGATTTTTGCCCCTGAGCCAATTACCACGTTATTACCTATGGTAGGGTGCCTTTTCCCCTTATTCAGACTTACTCCGCCAAGAGTTACTCCGTGATAAATTGTAACGTTATCGCCTATTTCCGCTGTTTCTCCGATAACTACGCCCATTCCATGATCAATAAAGAAATTTTTACCTATTTTTGCTCCCGGGTGGATTTCAATGCCCGTAAAAAATCTGCCTAAATGGGATATAAATCTTCCTAAAAAGTAAAATCCTTTTCTCCAAAACCAGTTTGCCACTCTGTGAAAAAGTATTGCGTGAAAACCCGGATAGCAAAATATAACTTCAAGTACGCTTCTTGCAGCCGGATCTCTTTCAAAAATTGTGTCGATCTCTTCCCTTAATGTTTTAAATATTTTCATAAATCCTACCCTGGTAGTAGTGAATGTATTTAAAAAAATACCTGTATTGTCAAGACAATACAGGTATTCTATAAAGATTAATTATTGAGCTTCAATGGCATCAACTGGGCATACTTCTGCACATGCACCGC
This sequence comes from Deferribacteraceae bacterium V6Fe1, assembly GCA_022813675.1. GTDB lineage: Bacteria > Chrysiogenota > Deferribacteres > Deferribacterales > Deferrivibrionaceae > Deferrivibrio > Deferrivibrio metallireducens. Next base: position 1,649,029 of record CP063375.1, read on the forward strand.
AGTCTGTGCAAGTATCAGGGTCGATAACTCTTGCATCATCACCTTCGCTAATTGCACCTACTGGGCATTCGTCTTCACATACACCACAGTTTGTACAAGCGTCTGTTATAAAATGTGCCATTTCGCACCTCCCTTAGATTGTATATAGATTAATAGTTACCAACTCGTATATTGTCAACAAAAATTTTATTAAACTTCAAGTTTGATTTATCACCATTTGGGGTTGCATTTTAGTAAAATAGATTATATTAACCCTAAAAATAAATTTTGGAGGAATATTATGGTTGATGTAAATATTAAGTTTGTTAAGCTTGTTTCAGGTGATTCGGTAATGGGGAAGTTGGAGGATGGAAAATTAAAGGATGTTGTTCAAATTCAGGCAATCCCTGCTGGCGGTGGGGTTCAACTTGCAATTCTTCCTTTTGGATTTCCATTTGAAGAGGAGGTAGGCGGAGAAATAAAAGAAGAACATATTCTGTATGAGTATCAAAAAGTTCCGGAGGAGCTTGTTAATAAATATCTAGAAACTAAAAGCAATATCAAGATTGCAAGCAGTATTCCTGATGTAGGACCACTTGGAGGTGGCAAAAGCTCAGGTGGCAGCGGAATTATCCTGTAATGGTTTGTAATGGATAGACACTGGAAAAAATTAAATACGCACAGAGAGTATCTTGACAGGGTACTCTCTGTGGAACATCGTGAATTTTATTTTAGCAAAGAAAATGCTTCTATGAACTTTACGGTAATAAATACCAATGACTGGGTTACTATCATCCCTATAACTTCCGACAATAAATTTGTTTTGGTGAAGCAGTATAGGATAGGCACGGAAGAAACTACCTTTGAATTTCCCGGAGGGGCTATAAATAAAGGTGAGGATAAGCTAAATGCAGCTCTCAGAGAATTGAAAGAGGAAACAGGTATTGAACCGAAGGAGATAAAACTTTTAGGGGAGGTTCATCCTAACCCTGCCTTTATGAGTAACAAAGCTTATGTCTATCTCGCAACGGGGTGTGAATTTAAGTACGATTTGAATTTGGATATGTTCGAGGATATAGAATTGATAACATTAAGTAAAAATGAATTGGAAGAGTATATAAAAGATGGTATAATAAAGCATAGCATAGTATTGGCTGCTTATTCTTTATTTTTAGTTGATAACAAAGTTTGAGGTAGTTTATTTACCGAAAAATTAAAAATTATAAAATTTACTTTATAGATTTCTTACTTATAGGTTTTATAATAATATCATCATTTTTATTGCTAAGAAATCTGTCTGAAAACCTCGGATACAACTGGCAATTTTATCGTATTTGGGAATATTTAATAAAAAAGACAGAAAACGGATATGAGTTTGGTATTTTAATAAAAGGTCTTTTTATTACTTTGGAAGTTTCCGCTATTAGTCTGATTTTGTCTTTTATTTTTGGACTGTTCAGTGCACTTTTCAGCATATCAAACTCTTTTATGCTGAAACTCATATCTGCTTTCTATGTGGAAACCATAAGAAATACTCCATTATTGATTCAGATATTTTTTAATTATTTTGTAATTTCACCTATTTTTAATATATCACCTTTTGTGACGGCCATACTTACACTAAGCCTGTTTGAAGGGGCGTACGCATCGGAAATTATAAGAGGCGGGATAAATTCTATTCATTCGGGTCAGTATGAAGCTGCAAGAAGTCTGGGCTTAACTGAATATCAAATGTACCGATTTATTGTTTTACCTCAGGCATTAAAAAATGTGGCACCCCCCCTTGCAAGTCAAGGAATCTCTCTTATTAAAGATTCATCTCTTGTAAGTACGATATCTGTTTATGAATTGACCCTTTACGGGCAGGCAATAGTCAGTGAAACATTCTTGAGCTTTGAAGTATGGTTTACAATTGCTTTGATATATCTTATAATAAATGTGATATTGTCGGCCGGGATAAAAATATTTTCAAAAAAAGTTACAAGGAGTGCAAAATGAAAAAAGTGTTAAGCGTTGTTGTTGTATTGCTTATTATGTTTGGAGCAAGTGTTTATGCTGACTCTGTAAGGGAAAGTCTTACAAAAGAAAGCACAATCGAGAAGATTCTACGAAGAGGTTACATTAAGGTTGGAATGTCAACTTTTGTACCTTGGGCGATGCAGGATAAAAATGGAAATCTGATAGGTTTTGAGATTGATGTGGCCAAAAGATTAGCTCAAGATATGGGTGTAAAAGTAGAATTTATACCTACAAAATGGTCAGGAATTATTCCTGCTCTTTTGACGGGCAAGTATGATGTAATTATCGGAGGTATGGGAATCACACCTGAAAGGAATAAAAAAGTAAATTTTACTATCCCTTATGATTATTCAGGTATGTCTATCGTAGCACATAAGGAAAAGGCCAAGGGTTTCAGCAAATTGGAAGATTTTAACAAAAGCGATGTCGTAATTGCCGTAAGAATTGGCACTACTGCTGAAAGTGCTGTTAAGAAGTATTTGCCTAATGCCAAATTGAAACTTTTTGATGATGAGTCTCAGGCGATTCAAGAGCTTTTGACAGGTCGTGTTCATGCAGTAGTTGCTTCTGCTCCAATGCCTGCTTTTCAGGCGATAGAGCATAGTGATAAGCTTTTTGTTCCTTTTAAAGAAACTTTTACTAAAGAGCCTATTGCGTTTGCAATTAGAAAGGGTGATGTGGATACTTTAAATTATTTCAACAGTTGGATTACAATTGTTGAATCAGAAGGTTGGCTCAAAGAGAGGAAAGATTATTGGTTTAATTCAAAGGATTGGGAGCAACTTTTGAAATAAATGAAAAAAGTTAAATTTAAGAGGATAGACATACTGGTATTGTCTATCCTTCTTATAATTGTTTTTTATGTTTTTTATAGAATAAATATTTATATCGACTACCATTGGCAATGGCATCGTGTAGTTGATTATATCATCAATAAAGATGAAAACGGATACCATTTCGGTCTATTGTCAAAAGGGTTATTTTATACTTTAAAATTAAGTTTATGGTCTATTATCTTTAGCATTATTTTAGGATTTATATTTGGCACTTTCAGATCTTTTAAACGACCATTTTTTAGGTTTGGCTCTTTGGTATATGTTGAAGTGAATAGAAATATCCCGCCGTTAATTTTGATTTTTATTTTTTACTTTTTTATAAGTGATCAAATTTTCACATTGCTTGAAGTTGAGTATTTCATAAGAAATTTAGGTGAGACTACCCGTGAAATAATTTCAATATTTTTTGCACCCCCCAATTTGATTTCATCTTTTTTTGCCGGTGTATTGGCACTATCTGTATTTGAAAGTGCTTACATTGCTGAGATTGTTAAAGCAGGTATAGAATCTGTTGATGTTGGGCAAAAAGAGGCTGCAAAAGCTCTGGGTTTGTCAAAGTATCAGGTTTTACGGTATATAATTATTCCGCAAGCTTCCAAAGTAATAATTCCTCCACTTAGTAACCAATGTATTTCGACGATAAAGGATTCCTCAATTGTTTCCGTGATAGCTATCCCTGAACTCACATTTCAAGGTATGGAGATGATGTCAGCGACTTATCTGTCATACGAGACTTGGATTACGGTAACCTTCTTTTACTTTATTCTTACATTTTCACTTTCTTTATTAAATAAAAGGATTGAAAAGACTTATACTCTTAATTTCTGATTTTACATTTATTTTACATCAAGGTTACACTTTTCTGACAAATTAAGATTATCCTTCCTCATCCTAAAATTAAGGAGGAAGATTGATGAAAAGAATCTTATTTTTTGCTGCTATTGTTTCGGTATTATTGGTTGCAGCAGGTAGTGTCTTTGCAAGGGAGCAGATAAGGATTGTTGGCTCCAGCACGGTATATCCGTTTTCAAGTTATGTTGCAGAAGAATTTGGGGCGACGACAAATTTTAAAACTCCCGTTGTTGAGTCAACAGGCTCAGGGGGTGGCCATAAGCTGTTTGGTGAAGGGGTAGGGGAGAAAACCCCTGACATAACTAATTCTTCAAGAAGAATCAAAGTGAAAGAGCTGCAAAATAATATTGAAAAAGGGATTGAAACCATTGAGCTTAAGATAGGTTTTGACGGGATAGTTTTGGCGGAAAATAAAGATGCAAGCGATTTGAAACTTTCTCGAAAAGATATATTGCTTGCTGTAGCCGAAGAGGTGCCGGTAGGTGAGAAGCTTGTAAAAAACCCTTATAAATATTGGAATGAGATTAATCCTGATTTGCCGAAAAGAAAGATTTTAATTTACGGGCCTCCTACATCTTCAGGCACAAGAGATGCTTTTGAAGAGTTGGTAATGGAAGAGGCTTCTAAAAAGATAAAAGAGTATGGCGGAAAGTATTCTAAAATTAGGACTGATGGTGTTTATATCCCTGCAGGAGAGAATGATAATTTAATTGTTCAAAGACTAGTCAAAGACAAAGACGCAGTAGGAATATTCGGTTACAGCTTTCTTGAAGAAAATAGTGATAGGATAAAAGGAGCAACTGTGGACGGATATGAGCCAACTTTTGAAAATATATCTTCCGGCAAATATCCCGTATCAAGGAGCTTATATTTTTATGTTAAAAAGAATCATTTAGGCAAAATCCCCGGTATTGAAGAATATGTTGACCTTTTTTTAAGTGAAAAGATGATTGGGGGTAGGGGTGTTTTGAAAAGGATAGGTCTTATCCCGTTGCCAAAGGCTGACAGAGATAAAACAAGAGCTGAGTGGGAAAGTAGAAAAGCATTAACTATAAGTGATATAAAATAAAGTAAAAGAATGGGCTGATTTAATCAGCCCATTTATAAGTTTAATGGGGTAATATGACTGCGATATTTTTTTATATTTTTTTAATATGCATATTTTCAATACTTATTGTAGGGCATTACTTGGGTATAAAAAAAGCCTTACTTTTGGAATCAGAGCAGAAACTAAAATCACGACCTTATTATTATGGTTGGTACTGCCTAATATGGATGAGTATACCAGCCTTTTTATTTTATGTAATTTTATCGATTTTGTCATTTTATAAGATATTTTATTTTTCCCCCTTTTTAACATATGTCTTTACCTTTTTGTTTGTGGTTATCGGTCTTTTATTAAGTTTGAAAAATATTACTCCCAAATTAAATGCAAGAGTTAAAGTGGAAAAGTTTATAGATATTTTGCTTCTTGTATGTGCTGGCATTACAATATTGGTTACAATAGGGATTGTTCTTTCAATATTTTTCGAATCGCTGAAATTTTTCAAAAATATCAATATATTTGACTTTATTTTTGGCACAAAGTGGGAGCCTGATACAGCATTTTTGGGGGGTGCTGGCAGAGGTGATGAGATGGTTGCCGAGCCTAAGTTTGGCTCTGTCCCACTATTTGCAGGTACTGTAATGATTACGTTGATAGCAATGTTTGTAGCTGTTCCTACTGGACTATTTAGTGCAATATATCTTTCCGAATATGCATCTAAAAATATTAGAAAAAAGATTAAACCTTTATTGGAAATTTTGGCAGGGATACCTACGGTTGTTTACGGTTTTTTCGCAGCAATAACCGTTAGCCCTTTGGTAGTCAAAATTGCAGAATCATTAGGTCTTAAGGCAGAATATACTAATGCTCTTGCCCCGGGGATTGTTATGGGGATAATGATAATCCCTTACATTTCATCTTTGTCTGATGATGTTATAAATGCAGTACCAAAAAGTTTAAGAGAAGGGTCATTGGCACTTGGAACAACAAAGTCCGAAACGATAAAACATGTGGTTTTGCCTGCTGCATTACCAGGAATTTTTTCTGCCATAATATTAGCTGTTTCAAGAGCAATAGGGGAAACAATGATTGTAGTGATGGCGGCAGGTCTTAGGCCTAATCTTACGTTAAATCCTTTGGAAGGGATGACAACGGTAACAGTCAGGATTGTGGATGCCTTGGTAGGTGATCAAGAGTTTGGCAGTCTTGAAACTTTGTCTGCATTCGGATTGGGATTTGTTTTGTTGTTGATAACTCTGATTTTAAACATTTTTTCTATGAAAATTGTTAGGCGTTTTAGAGAAAAGTATGAATAAGGTGGTTGTTAATGTCCGTTAAAAATATTCATAGTAAGATAAATAGAAAAAGATATTTGAAAGAAAAGGTTTTCAAAATCTATGGCATAATTGCTCTTATGATTTCATTTCTATTTTTGCTTACATTTTTTGGCAATATGATTGGCAAGGGTTATTCGGCATTAAGGCAAGCTAAAATATATACTACAATAACTATTACGCCCGAAGTGCTGGAAGACCCCGCTTACGCATTCCCTGAAGAAGATTATTATTTTGTAAGTCGCGATGAAATAAGAAGATTGCCGTTAATGATACAGGATTCCAAAGGGATGATGAATAAAACATTTAAGGAGTGGGTAACAGCAGACTCTGAAGTGGATCAATATTTAAAAGGGAAACCTTCAAGACTTAAAAATACTGACAAGAAGTACATTGATAAGCTAAAAGAGGAGGGGAGAGTCAGACTATTTTTTAACTGGGGTTTTTTTACAAACGGGGATTCTAATCTCCCGGAAATAGCAGGTATAAAAGCTGCTATGTTTGGAACTATTTATGTGATGATTATCACAATTTTGGTAAGTGTGCCAATCGGTATTGCCACTGCAATTTATTTGGAGGAATATGCCAAAGATAATTTTCTGACAAGGATAATTGAGGTCAATATTAATAATTTGGCAGCTATCCCTTCAATCATTTACGGTCTTTTGGGCCTTGCTATATTTATAAATGTGTTACATGTTCCAAGGTCATCTGCCCTTGCTGGAGGGCTTACTTTGGGGATTATGAACTTACCTGTCATAGTCATCAGTGCCAGAGCTGCAATAAAGTCAATCCCACCTTCTATTAAAGAAGCAGCTTATGGAGTGGGTGCTTCAAAATTGCAGGTAATATGGCACCATATTCTCCCACTTGCAATCCCCGGAATTTTGACTGGTTTTATTATAGGTCTTGCCAGGTCGATAGGTGAAACTGCCCCTCTTCTTATTATAGGTATGGTAGCTTATATCCCCGATGCCCCTACAAGCTTTACTCAATCCACGACTGTATTGCCTGCACAGATTTATAATTGGTCTACAGCCTCATTAAGGGCTTTTACGGAAAAGACAGCACTTGCTATTTTAGTCTTACTAACGGTAATGCTGTTTTTAAATGCTATTGCCATTTGGCTTAGAAATAAATACGAAAAACAGTGGTAAACGGAGATGAATGCTATGAATATTAAGATGTCAGCAACAAATGTAAATTTTTATTACGGAGAGTTTAAGGCACTTAAAAATATAAATATTAAGTTTTACGAAAATCATGTTACAGCACTGATTGGGCCTTCCGGTTGCGGTAAAAGTACATTTTTAAGGTGTCTTAACAGAATGAATGATTTGATTGACGGCACAAAAGTAGAAGGGGAAATTTTACTGGACAGTGAAAATATTTATGATGCTGATGTAGACGTAGTGGAGTTGCGAAAAAAGGTAGGGATGGTATTTCAAAAGCCGAATCCTTTTCCCAAATCGATTTATGAAAATATTGCCTATGGGCCCAAAATACACGGTATGGCAAATAAAGGTGCCGAAATGGATGAACTTGTAGAAAACTCTCTGAAAAAAGCATTTTTATGGGATGAGGTAAAGGATAGATTGCATGCCCCTGCCACAGCACTTTCAGGAGGGCAGCAACAGCGGCTTTGTATTGCAAGAGCAATAGCTATGAAACCTGACATAATTCTCATGGATGAGCCTGCATCAGCCCTTGATCCTATTGCAACTCAGAAGATAGAAGATTTGATTTTTGAGCTTAAGAATAATTTTACAATAATTATAGTGACTCACAGTATGCAGCAAGCTGCAAGAGTCTCAGATTTTACCGCATTTTTTTATATGGGAAATTTAATAGAATTCGGTAAAACGGATGAAATATTTACAAAACCCAAACTAAAGCAGACGGAAGATTATATCACAGGTAGATTTGGTTAAAATTTATATGGTAGTTTAAAAAGGTATCAATTTTGCCTTTCATACAATTTAATTTCAAATGTATTGCCATGAAATTCATTTTTATAAACATTGATATTTCCGTGGTATAAACCTGTGATATGTTTTACGATGGAAAGACCAAGCCCTGTGCCTGCATTGGCTTTATTTCTTGATTTTGAGCCAGTGTAAAACCGCTCAAAAATTCTTTCCTTTTCACTTTCAGGGATAGCAGGTCCGAAATCTGAAACCTTTACTGTTATTTCCTCCCCATTCTTGGATATTTCAGCAATTACCTTTTGTCCATTAGAATATTTTATTGCGTTGTCCAGCAAATTTTTAAGAAGGCTCTGTAAGTGTTCGTATTCAATATTTACGGTAGTTGTTTCAAAATTTAATTCGATATCTTTACGTGATTCCGAGTAGAATTCCTTGATATCGCTTTTAAAAGTTGCAAGGTCTACCGGCTCGATTACTGTAAAATTATCCCCGATTGTTTCTAACTTGTGAAGCTTTATAATGTCTTCAATAAGATTATTTAATCTGATAGAAGAGTCATAAATTTTTTTTGAAAATTTGTTTAGTGTTGGTCTATCCAAATCACTATTTTCTACAATGGTTTCCGCATAGCTTAAAATCATTGCGACAGGGGTTTTGAGTTCGTGAGATATGTTTCCGACAAGCTCTGTTTTGAATGTTTCATACGATATCTTTTCCGATATATCTTTAATTACTATCAGCTTATAGTCTTCAATCGTCTTAACATATACCTCCACAACTAAGTTTTTATATTTTTCTACAATTATATTATTTTCGAAAAGATTGCTTATTTTTCTGAAAAAGTTTATTGTTTCCATATCGGAGCTAAGGTTAAGTAAATTTTTATTTAATCCTTTAATATCAAACATTTTTACGGCTGATTCATTTATATGCAGCAGTTCGTTTTTTTGGTTCAAAAGCATTATAGATTCGTTCATTATGGAAAGTATAAAGTTTAGTCTTTGTTCTGAGTCAGCAAGCTCTTTTTGTTTATTTAGCATTATATGGTAAATTTTATATATTAATGAAGATATTCTTGACATTGTTTTATCTTTAAAGTCTGGGAAATGGATAACTTTTTCCCCTTTTTCAATATGATCGGCAATATAATCAAGCTTTTGAACCGGTACACTTATTAATTTGGCCAGATAAAGTGCAATTATTAAAATGGCAAGTATTAATAAGATAATAAAATTGATAAACGGTAAGGTAAACTTTTCTGAAAAGTCTGTCAAAAATTCAAACGGGTAAGCTATTCTGATAATTTTATCGTCGATTGTTTTGGCATAATAGATTAGACTCTTGTTAATTGTGTTGCTGTATCTTTGATAGCTTCCGACCCCTTTTAACAGTGCAGCCCTTACTTCAGGTCTGTTTAGGTGATTATCAAGATTTTTTATCTCCTCATATTTTACGCTGTTATCAAGGAGCACTTTTCCCGACATTTTATCAATGATTGTAATTCTGATTAACGATTTTTTATAAAGTGTCGCTAACTTTTCATAAGTTTGTTTATTCAAATTATGTATGTCCAAATCGTTTGTTATTAGTGCCAAATTTGTCTCAAGCTCAGCTTCTATCTGTTCTGTTGAGAGTTTTTTAATTTTTTGAGTTGTAAAATAGAATCCCGTAAAAATTACAAGGAATATAGGGAGAGAAATGATGAGAAAAACTTTTAAAAAAGATTTCATTATTCTACCTTATAGCCGACTTTTGGGACAGATTTGATTATATCCCCTTTACTTTTTAATTTTTTTCTAAGGGATGAAATGTGGGAATCAACTGTCCTCGTATATACATCGGCATCATACCCCCAGATATTCGTTAGTAGCTGATTTCTGGTAAACACCCTTTTCGGATTTGATATAAGAAGTTGTAAAAGTTCAAATTCTTTTAAAGTAAGCTCGATTTGTTCACCCTCTATTTTTGCAACTCTAAGTGATTTATCCAGCTCTATTCCGTTATAGGTAACCATATTGGAATCAATAACAGATTTCCTTTTTAAAATAACTTTAATCTTTGCCATCAATATCTTTATGCTAAACGGTTTGGTAATAAAGTCTTCAGCACCACTTTCAAGGGCACCAACAATATCACTCTCTGAATTTTTGGCAGAAACAATAATGACCGGTATGAGCCTAAACATCGAATTGCTTTTGATAAGTTTTAAAAATTGTTGTCCCTTAAGCCCTGGAAGCATTAGGTCTAAAAGAATTATATCTGGAATAAACTCCTCGAGTATCATAAGTCCGTAATTGGCGTCTTGGACTGCTTCTACTTGAAACCCCTCTCTTTCAAGATTGAATTTAAGAATCTCTCTCAAATCTTCTTCATCTTCGATGATAAGTACTTTACTGCTCATAACTCTCCATTATCTCATTAATATTTTTATGTTTTATATTTTTGCCCGTATTCATAAAATAGACCATTTCGCAAATATTTGTAGAGTGATCAGCAATCCTTTCAATACTTCTAACTATAAACATCAGTGAAATTGCCACACTTGTTTTTCTGATATCTTCTGCGATATAGGTCAATAGTTCTCTTAATATCTGTTTGTGCAGGTTATCTATAATGTCATCCTGTTTGATTGTCGTTAAAGCAAGCGTAACATCTCTATTGAAAAAAGCCGAAAGAGAAGATTGAATCATTTCCATAGTTATTTTTGCCATGCGAGGGAGGTCTATATATGGCTTTATGGGTGGATATTGATTAATATTTCTAACCTCTTTGGCGATATCTACACAATGGTCACCTATCCTTTCCAAATCGACGATTATTCTCAAAACCGTTGTAATATATCTTAAATCTATCGCTTTTGGCTCGTAGAGTGCAAGTATGGTTAGGCATTTTTCATCAATTGATGAATCAATGATATCTACTTCGTCATCCATCTTTATGACCTCTTCTGCAAGGGGCGTATTTGCCTCTACTAAAGACTGCATAGATTTCTCAAGCATTTGAGTTACTTTTCCACTCATTTCTGCCAGCTGAGCTTTGATTTCCAATATTTCATGCTCTAATTTTTTCATACAAACCTCTTTTCATATAAATAATACATTCTCTAAGGAAGTTTTAAAAGTGAAATGATTAGAAAGTGTGAAGGTTTTGTAAAATAGTTGTAAAATTGTAGCTGATAAAAAGAAAAGGGGTAATGGCATACCCCTTTTGGAATTTAATTATTTTGCGTATTCTATTTTTGCTGACAATCTGTTTTTTTCGATTATATCGTCAAGTAGCTTTTTAGTTTTTTCTGAAACAATAATATTTTTTACATCGTCTTTTACTTCTTCGTAAGTAAGCTGTTTTTCAGGCTTCTTGTCGGTAACTTTTAAAATATGATATCCGAATCTTGATTTAAAAGGCTTTGAAATTTCGTCTTTATTCATTTTAAAAGCCACATCTTCAAACTCTTGTACCATTTTACCTCTGGTAAAATAACCCAAATCGCCACCTTGCTGAGCTGAGCCGTCTTCGGAATACTTTTTTGCAGCTTCTGCAAAATCGAGCCCGCCTTGAATTTCTTTGTAAATTTTATTGATTGTTTCTTCAGCCTTTTTTTCATCTTTATCATTAGTCAAAATAATAATGTGAGATGCTCTAACCTGCTCTTGCTGTTTAAATTGTGCTTTATTTTGTTCGTAAAATTCCTTCATCTCCTTATCGCTGACCTTAACTTTTTCCGATTGTGATTTCACAAAATCTTGAAGAATAATATTTTTGCCGATATTGTCTTTGATTTCCTTTTCAGTCAATCCTCTGTCATTAAGATATTTTTGAAAATCTTGTTCATTTTTAAAGTTTTTCTTGATTTTTTCATACTCTTCATCAATGGATTTTTTTATATTCCCTTTTACGTTGTTTTGAGCAGACATATATAGAAGTTCCCTTTTGATGAGGTTTTCCAGTATACTTTTTTTGAGGGCTACTACTTGTGGGTCTTGCATATTAAGGCTTGACGGCATGATACCTTGTCTCATTAGCATATTGCCAAATACACCGTCAACTTCGCTGCTGTCTATTTTAACCTTGCCGTTTATTGTGGCAAGAGTTTGAGCAAAAATAGCAGTAGTTATAGTTAAGAACATCAAAGTTAAAAAAATCTTTTTCATAAATACATCTCCTTATTATTTCATATATAATTGATTTTGGTTCAATATAGAGTATAATAGATTTAAAAGCAATTAAAAGGTTCATAAATGAGATATTATAGCTTAAATAATTATTATAGAAACAGGTATGGCGGAAAAGTCAGAAAAATTTCCATTGATGCGGGTTTTACATGCCCAAATCGAGACGGAGCAAAAGGGGTAGGGGGATGTATTTATTGCGATGTGAACTCTTTTGTTCATGTTCCAAAAGGCGAAATAGCTAGGCAAGTAGGAATTCAAATCGAAAAATTAAATAATAGAGGGGTAGATAAGTTTACCCTCTATTTCCAATCGTATTCAAATACCTATGGAAAAATTGAAGATATCGTTGCAAAGATTGATGAAGCTCTTATTGATGACAGAATAGTTGAGATTGCCATCGGTACGAGACCTGACGTAGTTGAAAATCAAAAACTTGAAGAAATTAAAAGAAGATATTCGGATTATGATGTAGTTTTTGAACTTGGTTTACAATCAATACACAACACTACATTAAATTTGATAAACAGGGGGCATACCTTTGAAGATTTTGATGATGCCGTTAATAGAGTTAAAAGTTTTGGTTTTAAGGTTTGTGCACATGTGATTTTGGGTTTGCCCTTTGAAACAAAGCAAATGATGCTTGAAACTGTCAAATACTTATCGGATAAAAAAGTAGATTTTGTCAAATTTCACCATCTCCACGTTTTAAAAGGGACAAAGCTTGAAAATATGTTTGTTGATAAAAAATTTAAACTTCTTGGCGAGGATGAGTATATTGAAATACTTTCAGATGCAATTAAAATTTTGGATAGAGATATAGTTATTTCAAGGCTTGTGGGGGATTCACCAAAAGAGATTACGGTAGCCCCAAATTGGCCTGAAAGTAAGTTAATATTTCTTAACAAATTGAATAATTATTTAGAGACAAACGATATTTATCAGGGTAAAGGGGATTAATTTGCCGCATATTTTTACGATACTACTGGAATATTTCAGTTTAATCTTAACAATATTTTTGGTACTTGTGGTTTTATCTAACAGAAAAGAGGCAAGGGCGACTTTAGCCTGGGTTATATTGATAATTTTTTTGCCGTATTTCGGAGCAATTCTCTATTTGATTTTTGGAAATCCAAGACTTAAGATGATTGAGCGAAAACTCAAAAGAAAAACAGACATAAGATATTCAATAACCAGTGAAGTTACCGATGAATACAAAAATTGCATGATAGGAAATCAAGTGACCAAAATTAATGATATTCATCCTTATTTGTGCTCAAACCTTGAGTTTTTAAACAGTGCATCGATTAAATATACAAAACTTGCCGAGGACATTCTCATGGCAAAAGACTATATTTTGCTTGAGTATTATGTTTTCAGACAGGATGAGACGGGTAAGTTTTTTTTAAATCTTTTGACAAAAAAGCTAAAAGATGGAGTCAAGGTATATCTTTTATATGACGGTGTGGGAGCAATCGGTTTGACTCTGAAACAGACTCTGAAAAAATTTAGGGATAACGGCGGTAAGGCTGCGGCATTTTTATCCCCTTTTAATGTTAAATTTTTTACGAGGGTAAATTTTAGAAATCACCGTAAAATTGCAATTATTGACGGGAAAATTTGTTATTTGGGCGGGATAAATATCGGCAATGAATATATAGGTGACCTTTTGAAAGGCTCGGATTGGATTGATGCCCATATAAGATTTTCAGGGGAAGCGGTTGTGTCTGTGCTGGAGCTATTTGTTGAAGATTGGTTTTTTACGACAGGGGAGGATATCAGTGACGTTATCAAAAGGCCTGAATTAAATATGAAAGGGGATACATCTGTTCATTTGTTGCCTTCAGGTCCTAATGAGGAGTTGTCAATGATATACAGCTCTTTATTTGCTTTAATCAGCGGTGCGAAAAAGAATATAAATATTTTGACACCATACCTTGTCCCTGATGAGCCTATACTTGAGCTATTAAAATTTACAGCACGAAAAGGGGTGGAAATTAACATTGTTTGTCCTGGAAAAAATAATCACCCTTTTGTGGCAGCTGCAGGTAGGTCTTATTATGAAGATTTGCTTAAAAATGGCGTAAGTATTTATGAGACATCTAATACAATGTTACATGCAAAGATTATCACCGTAGATGACAGGATTACGCTTATAGGGTCTGCAAATATCGATTACAGAAGTTTTAAACTAAATTTTGAGCTTAGTGCACTTGTTTACAAAGAGCGATTTACTGAAAATGTTTTGCGGTTTATTGAGAAATATAAAGCTGAAAGCATGTTGATATCAACAGAAAGTATAAAAAATAAAAAGATGCACCTTAAAATTTACGAAAGTATATGCCGCACACTATCACCTGTTTTGTAAATAATGATTTTTTCTGTATTCAGCCAAAATAGAAGTTGATGAGAATAAGGCGACTGCAATCCAAATTAAAATAAAAGCGAAAAGGTGGTAAATCGAAAATTCTTCTTTGAATATAAAAACCCCCAGCAAAAAGTTTATTGTCGGGCCAATATATTGAAGCATACCTACGGTGGAAAGATTTATATTTCTAACTGCCTGAGCGAATAAAAGAAGTGGTGTAGATGTAACTACCCCGGCACCAATAAGCAAAAACTTATAAAAAGGGCTTAATATCAAAAAGTTGTTAGTACTATTGTTGGTAAGATACAAAAAGTAGAAGCCTGCAGGAATAATTAATAGGATTGTCTCAACCTGAAGCCCCATAATAGGCCCAAGATTTGAGATTTTTCTTAAAGCTCCGTAAATTGCAAAACTTAATGAAAGCGTAACTGCTATCCAAGGGAATCTGCCATATCCAAAAGTTAAAATAAGTACACCAAATGTAGCTGTAATTATCGCAGCAATTTGAGTCCTTGTCAGTGTTTCTTTGAAAAACACTTTACCTATCAATACGCTTATAAGCGGATTAATATAATATCCCAAACTTGATTCAATAACATAATTGTTATTAACCGCCCAAATGTAAAGTAGCCAATTGCCACCTACAAAGAGACCGCTTAAAATAGAAATTTTGAGATTTTTAAGTTTGAAAGCACTCAAAAATTCTTTTAATCTTTTTTGAAAGAGAATTATGATGAACAAAAATATTGTCGACCATATAATTCTATGGGTTAATATTTCAAATGCGGGGACAACCTTTAAAAGTTTCCAATATAAAGGGAGAAACCCCCATATCAAAAATGCTCCGATTGCAGAAATGAGTCCGCTTGTCTTATTATTCATCTGAAAATTTTCTTAAGAAAATGTTTTATATCTTCCAATACAATGTATAACGAAGGGACGAAGACAAGTGTAATCATTGTTGCAAAAAGAATTCCAAACCCGAGAGAAATAGCCATTGGGATTAAAAATCTTGCTTGTCTTGATGTCTCAAAAATCATAGGCATAAGTCCAAAAAAGGTTGTAAGCGTAGTCAGCATAATAGGTCTAAACCTTTGCACACCTGCTTCAACCACTGCCTTATATGGATACAGCCCGTCTTTTATCTTATTGTTTGCAAGGTCAATTAATACAAGTGAATCATTAACGACTACGCCCGAGAGAGCTACTATGCCCATTATACTTATTAGACTTAAAGAATAACCCATTATAATGTGCCCTATTACAGCCCCTATTATACCAAATGGTATACTTATCATTATGATAGCCGGCTGAAAATAACTTTTGAAAGGGATTGCAAGTACAACGTAAATACCTAACAGTGCAAACAGTAATCCTCTAAAAAGTGCATTGGTACTTTCTCTTCTGTCTGCTTCTTTACCTTCAAGGCTAAAAGTAAGCCCTTGATATTTTTCAGTTAATTTTGGAAATATTTTTGTTTTTATTTCAGAGATAATCTCCTGAGCCCTTTTTTGCGGTGTAACATCAGCTGATACGGTTACGACCCTTTTATTGTCAGTCCTGTTAATTGAAGTATATGCCCTTGAATATTTAACATTTGCTATCTCCTTTACAGGTACCTCTTCACCCGTAGGGGTTTTAATAATCATATTTTCAAATATATTAAGGTTTTCTCTGTCATTTTTACTCAGTCTTACTGTAATTTTAAGTTCATTCCGTCCTCTTTGCTGTGTTATAGCCTCATTACCGTAATATCTGTTTCTTAACTCCCTTGCGATATAATTTGGTGTTATGCCAAGCATATAAGCAAGAGGCTTGAGTGTAATATCAATCTGTTTTTTACCAAGAGTAAAACCATCATCTATATCAGATACAATAGGGTATTCTTCAAGGGCTTTTGCTAACTCTTTTGCGGCCAGGTTTAATGTGGCAGTGTCTCTATGGCTGAGCTGAACGCTAAGTGCCGAGCCTGAGCCCGGGCCGCCAAAGTCTGAAGCAAATTTTAAATTTTCAAGCCCCGGAATATTTCCAATTTGCTTTCTTAACTTTTCAACAAGTTCATAAGTGTTTATAGGTCTGACATCCGGCGGGGTAAGTAAAATTTGAATCCAAAAGGTATTGTTGTTTACATATGTTAATGTTCCGGTGTGAAGCTTTTCTCCGCCGTTTTCAGCAATTACTTTTGAAGATTTTTTAAGGATATAATCCCTTACTTTTAAGGTATCTTCTACGGGAGCATCAAGAGGAAGTGTGCCGCTGATATATGCAAAGTCAGACTCCACCTTTGGGAATAAGGTAAATCCTAATCTGCCTGATTTAACATATGTGAGAAATATTACTAATACGCAAATACCTAATACTATTGTAACGTATCTGTATTTAAGTGCCAAAATAACAGATGGTCTGTATGTCTTGTTAATAAATTTAACAAAACCGTTACTGAATTTTTGTTGAAATTTGCTAAAATATTTAAGGAATATGTTTTTTGGTTCGTCCTTTTGATGCCCTATATGAGCTGGTAGGATAAAAATAGATTCAATCAATGAGATTGCAAAAACTGTAATTACTACTGCCGGGATATTTACAAATATTTTACCCATTACTCCCGGTATGAAAAACATTGGCAAAAAAGCAATAATATTTGTCAGGACACTGAAAACGACAGGGAAGGCAATCTCTTTTGCACCCTTAATGGCTGCATCCATGAAGCTCATACCGCTTTGTCTGTAGTAATAAATATTTTCACCTACCACAATTGCATCGTCCACAACTATACCGAGGGAAATTATATAAGCAAAAAGACTTACCATATTCAAACTTACATCAAAGGATGGTAAAAAAAGGAATGAGCCTAAAAAAGAGATTGGTATCCCTAAAGTAACCCAGAAAGCAAGCCGCAATTCCAAAAATAGGGTAAGTAGAATGAATACAAGGGCAAGTCCTAAGTAACCGTTTTTTAATAGAAGATTTATTCTTTGTTTGTATATGTCTGACCTGTCATCTGTGTAATCTATGTAAATCCCTTTTGGAAGTTCGAGCTTTAATTTTTCAATAATATTTTTAACTGCATCAGCTACTTGTATAGGGGTTTGCTTGCCTACACGATATACTTTGATACCTATGGCAGGCATTCCGTTATAATTTAAAAATATGTCATTTTCGTAAAAGCTGTCTTGAATTGTCGCTATATCTTTTAAATAAACTATTGAACCGTCAGCATTATATTTTATAGGTATATCTCTGAAGTCTTCAGCAAAATATTTTTTACCTTTAGACCTTAATAGGATTTCACCGCTTTTTGTCTTGATGCTGCCGGCGGGTACATCTTTTGAGTTGGTGGATATGGCTGTTGCAACATCACTTATGTTTAGGTTGTATTTTCTGAGAGTTTCAAGGTCGATATCTATTTTTATTTCAAGAGGCTTTTCCCCCAGAAGCTCAACCATAGTAATATTTTCGTCTTTTAAAAGCTCATCACGAATTAATTCTGTATAATTTCTGAGAACTTTGTCATCGACGTTGCCATATATTATGGGTGTAATGACTCGGCTGCTGCGAGATGGAATTTCTACGACCGGTTTTTCAACATCTTCCGCAAAGGTTGTAATTCTGTCCACGGCATTTTTTACATCTTCGTAGATTCTTTGTAATTGTTTTGTTTCCACTGCTTCAATACTTATTGTTGCAGACCCTTCATTTGCCGTGGAATTGACTTTTTTAATTCCTTCAATATCTTGAATGGCTTCCTCTATGGGTAGCACTACCCCTTGCTCTACCTCTTCAGGGCTTGCACCGGGATATGCAACGGTAACTCTGACTTCATCAAGGTCAAATTGAGGAAACACTTCCTGCTTTATATTGAAAGTCATTAAAAAACCGCCCACTAAAAACACAAGCATTAGTATATTGGCAGCTACCGAATTGTTTGCCATCCACGCGATGGCACCTTTTACTTGTTTATGTTCACTCATTGATCAATTTAACCTCTTCAACCTGCAATCCTTCTATTGCATTGGGGATGTTGGTGGTAATAATTTTATCGCCGTCGTTCAAGCCGGCATCGATATAGGCGTAGCTTTCATCAGCATATAAAACATTTATTTTGACTATTTTGAGCTTATTGTCTTTGAAAATGTAAAGTGTGTTATTATCTCTGATAAATTCTGATTTTACTCTGAAAACATTTTTCAGAGTAACACCTTCAAATATAACTTTTACTTTATTATTTACCAAAAGCGGATTTGAAAGATTTTTAAACGGGGAGTCTACCTTTACGAGCACTTTTGCGAGAAGTCCGTTTGACTCGGTCTGAGGGAGCAATCTTAAAAATTTCCCTTTAAAAGTATAACCGTTTGTATCGTTTAAATTTGTTATCAGGACGTCTTTATGTTTTTGATTTTCTGTGTCAAGAAATTTTAATTGGTAATATGGAATACTTGCTTCTACCCATACCTCATCTTTGTTAACTCCTTTAAGAAGTGGAGATGAAGGTGACACGTAGGAGCCTAAAGATGTGTTTTTTTCTGTAACAATGATGTCGAAAGGTGCGTAAATGGAGGTCTTTAAAAGGTTATTTTTAGCTATCATAAGCTCTGCTTCGGCAAGCTCAACTGCCGCTTTTGCTTTTAAAAGCTGAGGTTTTCTCAATGCGATGCTTAAATCAACAGAGTTATTGTCAAGAATGTTAAGATTTTTTGCCAATTCGAGCTCCTTTTTTGCAACATCGCTGCTACCAAGCTCAAGCTTATAATCAGCTTCTGCCTTTTTTAAACTTGCTTCCGATTTAAGAACTTGATTTTTGTAGTCGGCATCATCAATTTTCGCAATAAGTGTTCCTTTTTTGATTATATTCCCGGGGATAACTGCGTCCGACAGATATATTATTTTTCCGCTTACTTCCGGAGCAAGAGTAAGGCTATCAGAAGCTTTTACTATCCCGAAAGATTCGATTATGACAGTATAGTTGCCGGCAACAATTTTATCTGTTTCCACGACCGCCTTCATCTGCTGTGGCGCTTTTTTCTTAGGTTTCGGCTTACTTGTAGTCAGATATCTCACTGTAAAAAAAGTAAGAGCTATGATAACTATTATCATTGTAAAGGCGAGAAGCCTTTCCCACCATTTTTTCTTTGGAAGGTAATCCATATTATTATTTTCCATTTTTAACTCCGGTTAAAATATCGTTAAGTGATGTGTCAATCCACTTACCGCCAATTGATTTGTAAAAGGTTATTCTGTTTTTAATAATGTTATATTTTAAATCTACAAGCTCTTTTCTCTTAGAATAAAGTGAAATTTGATCGTTTAGGTAGATTGAAAAATCTGTTTCCCCGTTAAGATATTTTACTTGCTGCTTTTTTAATACTTCATCTATCAGAGATATTTCATTATTTAGATACTGCAAAGCTTCGAAATATTTTTTTTCGGTAATGACAGTATTTGATATTTCGTTATAGGCCGTAAGAAGAGTATTTTTATAATTTAATACCTTTTCTTCCAATATTTTTTTTGCCTTTTCCACTTCAAGCTTTCTTTTACCCGCATCAAAAATAGGCGCCAATAAATTTGCCAAAAGATTTAAAGACCAGTTTTCAAATAGACTGTTTATTTCGGCAGATGAATATGTGAAGGATGAAGATAGGGTAAGGGAAGGGAGTCTATTTGCTTTCGCGAAGGAAACATTCCATGCGGCCGATTCTATTTCGTAATATTTGCTTAAAACATCAGGTCTGTTTAAGGCGATTTCAAAATTAATTTTATTAAAGTTAAAAGGCTCAAGCATGATAGTGTTTTCTATATCTATTTTTCCTGTTTCTGCCCCTCCTGTTAAAATTTTAAGTTTGTTTTCAAAAAGCTGTCTCGTAAGTTGTAGGGAAGAAAGGGAGTCTTTTATGTTTTCAATATTTTGTTTTTGTTTTAAAACATCGGTGATAGAAATAGTGCTATTTTTATATCTTTCTATCAATACTTTTAAGATAGCTTCATTTGCAATTAGCTGCTCTTCTGTAATTTTAATTTTTTCATTAGTTGAAATTATCCCATAATAGTTTTCTGCAATTTGTGATGTGACGGACACAAGTATTGTTTTTAAATTTTCTTTTGATGTTAAAAATGAATATTCTGCACTTTTTTCTGCGGATTTTATTTTATTAAAGAGGTCTATTTCGTAGCTTAATGTTAGACCCAATGAGTAAGAATCTGTAGAAGACTGTCCAGTCTTTTGATTGTCACTCTTGGTAAGTGTAGTGCCTGCTGTCAAGTTTAAATTGGGGTATTTTGATGTTGAGCTTTGTCTGTAAGTTATGTTTGCCTGCTCGAGACGCTTTATCCCGGATTGTATGTCAAAATTGTTTTTTACTGCATTTTCAATGATGTTATTTAAAGTATCATCGCTAAACGATTGCCACCAGTTTGTTTCAAGGAAGCTACTGTTATCGTTTGGTTTTTGGATTTCAATGTTAGGCTTAAATGATACGCAAGATATAATAAAAATGCTCAAAATACCGACTATTATTTTTTTCATTTATTCACCGTATGTGTTTAAAAACCCTTAATTTTATGTTACTTAATCAGATTTCATATAATATTAAAAGTTCACAATGTAAAGATAATTGTATTTTGAGTTAATTTAGATATAAAAAAAGCCCCATAAAAGGGGCTTTGAACTAATCTACAGTTACAAATTTTTCCCTGCCTACACCACAGACAGGACATTTTTCAGGGATATCTCCTACTGCAATATAGCCACATACCGGACAAAGATAAATATCATCGGTATCAATATCTTTACCGTTTTTTACTGCATCAAGTGCCTTGGCATAAAGCTCTGCATGAACTTTTTCAGCTTTTAGCGCAAAATTGAACATAACTTTTGCTTTGTGATTATCTTTTTGAGCCTCATCAAACATAGGTGGATACATTTCAGTGTATTCATAAGTTTCACCTACAATAGCAGCTTGAAGATTTTCTGCTGTTGAGCCAACCATTTCAAGTGCGTTCAAATGCCCTTCGGCATGGATTCTTTCTGCTTCCGCGGTTGTCTTAAAGAGTTTGGCAATATTTTTAAACCCTTCCTTTTCAGCCTTTTTTGCAAAGGCTCTATACTTTTGATTGGCTTGGCTTTCGCCGGCAAAAGCTTCTTTCAAGTTTTCTTTTGTGCTCATAATATATTCCTCCTTATTAAGTATTATTCTGTAGGTGCATTCCCTGAACTTGTTATTTTGCTTCTTTCGATTGATTGCAGTGCCAAATAGTTGTTGCCAAAATCTTTTAAATTATCTGATTCCGTATCAAATTGATCAAAATGATTTTCCTCTTCCATTATAATATCTTCAAAAAGCTTTTTTGTTACTGAATCTCCGTTTTCAGCGCATTGCTTTGCAAAATTATTATACATCTCCACTGCTTCTTCTTCTAATGCTGTTGCCATTTCAAGCATTTTAGACACATCAGTAATTTTTTCCACATCTTTTGATGCTTTCAGCTCGACCTCTCCTTTTAGAAACAAGATTCTTTCGGCAAATTTCTCGGCGTGCATCATTTCCTGAATTGCAATTTGTTTAAACATCTTCGAAAGTAGGTCATATCCCCTGTCATCACAGTGAAAATGAAAGTACATATACTGCTGCAATGCTCTTACTTCTTCTTGTAATGCCTGATTAAGAATCGGTATTGACTTTTTATGCATAATATCCTCCTGTTAGCCATTTTTCAAATTATAACATAAATGTTATATATTGTATTAAAAGATAATAGAAAGTTTATATTATTTGTCAAGAAAAAATATTAAATAATAATTATTATTATCTAATATTTTATGTTGACATTTTTGAATTTAAGCTTATTTAATCAATTATGGTAAAATATAGTACATCAAGTTTGTTGAAAGAAAATAACTTAAAGATTACTCCACAAAGGTCGCTATTGTTAGATATTATACTTAAGCATGGTCATATTGATATTGAAAGTCTGGTGAGTGAAATAACGTCTATCCTTCCTTCTGTGTCAGTGGCTACCGTTTATAAAAATTTGGGTACTTTAGTTGAAAATGGTATAGTGAAAGAGGTTAGCCTGCCAGGAAAAAAGAAGATGTATGAGTTGAATGCCGGCAAACATATACATCTGGTCTGCAATGCGTGTGGAAATATCAAAGATATTGAGATAGATGAACTGGCCTTGAAAGAGAAATTTAGCGAATTCCTTGATGAAGAAATAAGCGACTTTAATGTAACTTTTTATTACACTTGTAAAAGTTGTCTAAATACTAAATAATTTTTGGGGATGGCTTGTAGAAAAAGTATCCTTGAGAATAGTCTATACCGATATCTACCACCTTGCTGAATATCTCTGCACTTGATACATACTCTGCTATGGTTTCACATCCGAGTGTTTTTCCTATTTCATTGATATTCTTGACAATCTGGAAAGTATTTTCATCTCTGTGAATGTTTTTTATGATAGAGCCGTCAATTTTTAGAAAATCTATTTTCATAGAAATCAGTTTGCTAAAATTTGAAAATCCGCTTCCAAAGTCATCAAGGGAAATCTTGAATCCGATATCTTTTAATTCGATAACTTTGTCTTCGAGCTCGTAAAAATCTTCATTTTCTAAAAGTTCGAGGTTTATTTTATTAGGATTGATATCATATTCTAAAATTTTTTCTTTAAGGTAAAGGACAACTTCCGACTTTAAATCTTGAGGGGTAATATTAATCGCGACATTTACATTATTTTCTCTTACTACTTTAAACACTTCATCAATCATTATCATTGTTAAATTTACAATTTCTCCCGACTCATTGGCAATGTCTATAAATTTATCAGGGGTATATATTTTATCGTTTATGGAAAGTCTCATTAGTGCTTCGTATTTATCAATTGACTGAGATTTATTATTAACTATAGGCTGAAAATATGGGATAAGTCTGCAGTTATCTTTTTTTTGCATCCGTTTAAAGCTGAAAAGCCAAAATCTATTATCTTGGTATCTTTGCTCTATATCTTTAATATCATGGTAATAAAGAATATTCTTATTGTTTTTTTTGGCCTCAAGCACTGCTATTTCAGCAATTTTAAGTTGCTCAAGAGGATAATTTTCATCTTTTACTTCTAAATCCTCGCAACTTGCAACACCCATTCTGATTTGAACGGGGATATCCAAATTATTTATGTTTATTATCTGATCGTTTAGCTTGTTAAAAATATTTTCCAAATAAAATTTTGAGTCAAGCTGGCAGTTTACTCCAATGGAATCATATATCGCGAAAATATTTCCATAAAGTCTGTAAATTTCCAATGGTTTGCTAACAACTTTATTTAAAAGTTTTGCAAACTCTATCATTAATTTGTCGCCAATGTCATATCCGTAAATTGAATTTACATGTCTCATAGATTTTATATCAATAAGCATGATAACAGTTTTATTGTTAATTTTATCAAGCATATCTCTAATCAATTTATTTTTATTTGGAAGCCCGGTTAGTACATCGTAATTTGCCAAAAATTCCAGTTCATTTTGTTTCTGTTTAAGTTCAGTAATATCAAAAACGTATATTAAATAAACATCCTCATCTTTTTGTTGCCTGCCAATCATTTTGTAGTATTTTTTGTTTTCGGCAAAAATTTCCATATCAAATTTATCTGAAATATTTTTACAATCCTCTGAAATATCGCAAAGATTATTTGCATTAGGGAAAATATTTTTTGCCGCACTATTTTTGTATATTATGTTACCTTCTATATCAGATAACATTATAG
Organism: Deferribacteraceae bacterium V6Fe1; assembly: GCA_022813675.1. Taxonomy (GTDB): domain Bacteria; phylum Chrysiogenota; class Deferribacteres; order Deferribacterales; family Deferrivibrionaceae; genus Deferrivibrio; species Deferrivibrio metallireducens. The sequence continues at coordinate 1,673,315 of CP063375.1, forward strand.
GCTCAGGATTAGACTCGGGTAATAATTTAAGTTTGTCAAACATAGCAAAATTGTACATCATAAAGTTTTAAATTTCAAGTAGAGGGCTTAGTTTGGCCGGTAGTAATCTTTGAAATATTTGGAGTTAGTTTATAATAGAAAAAGGCGACGCCCGGAATTGAACCGGGGTAAGCGATTTTGCAGACCGCTGCCTAACCACTCGGCCACGTCGCCACATGTGAGGTTGTATGTATAAATATAAATTTTCAGAAAATCAAGACTTTTTTTGAATAAAATTTTTGAAAGTTTTTTATAAAAAAATGTTGACAAATAAATTCTATTTTTATATATACACATTCCCTGATGAATGCGGGTGTAGCTCAGCTGGTAGAGCGCGACCTTGCCAAGGTTGAGGTCGCCGGTTCGAGTCCGGTCACCCGCTTTTTTTGTGTCCGTCATTCGGTGTCATATCCTTTCATATTACCTTATTTTACAAATATTTGCAGATATTTTTTGACTTTTCATATTTTTGTCAATAACTATTTTTACTCGAAAAAACGAGTAAAAAAACGAGTAAAAAGTCATATTTTGGGCATTCTTTACTCGTTTTTAAGACAAAGTACTTGTTTATTAGTAATTTGTAAGAAATTTTTATACTTTTTTACATTTTCTCTCATCAAAACTTTACTCGCAAATATTACAAATAAAAATTGCGAGGTGTTTTTATGGCAAAGAAGAATATGTCAGAAAAAGAAATTAAGAAACTCAAACCGGTCGAAGGAAATATTTTAAAAGAGAGGGTATCGTATAGGCTGTATATTTATGTTTATGAAAATGGCAGAAAGGTGTGGTATTACCGTCAAAACAATAACTCTGACAGCTTTTAACCCGCTTTTTTTTGTTCAAATTAACTTTCTAATTTTCCCTACAAGGCCTAATTTATCTGGCTTTGTTTATAGTTTCTTTCTTTTTATGTAGTTTATTGTAAAGTGCATTAGAAAATCTCTTGATTATGTGCTATAAATTGTAAGACCAATATAAGATTAAAAAGGGGTAAAAATGGAAGCAAAATTATTTTCACCATTTAAAATTAAGCATACAGCGTTTAAAAATAGAGTATTTATGTCGCCAATGTGTCAATATTCAGGTGTTGATGGTATGATAACTGATTGGCATTTTACTCACTATATTTCAAGAGCGGTTGGAGGTGTCGGCGCTATTATACTTGAAGCAACAGCCGTTGAAGATAGAGGCAGAATCAGCCCTTATGATTTGGGACTATACAACGATAATCAGAAGCAATTATTAACCAAATTGGTAAGTCGGGTTAAGGAATATGATTGTAAAATTGGCATACAGTTGGCACATGCGGGCAGGAAGGCATCAAAAGATGCTCCATGGAAAGGTGACAAATTTTTAACCCCTCAAAATGGAGGTTGGCAAACTATAGCTCCAAGTGCTATCCCTTTTAATAAACAATCTGATATCCCTAAAGAGATGACCAAAAATGATATTGATGATGTTAAAAAATCATTTTTTAGTGCTACTGAAAGAGCTATAAGTGCCGGATTTGATTTTATAGAAATTCATATGGCTCATGGCTATTTGCTTCATGAGTTTTTGTCCCCCGTAACAAACAAAAGGTCTGATGAGTATGGCGGCAGTTTTGAAAATAGGATGAAGCTCCCATTGGAAATTGTAAAAGGTGTGAGAGAGATTATAGGAGAAAATATCCCATTATTTGTCAGAATATCTGCCGTTGATTGGTGCGCCGGTGGGCTTGAAATTGAAGATACAGTAAAGTTTTCTAAAAAACTTAGGGAGAATGGAGCAGATTTGATTGATGTGTCAAGCGGCGGTCTTGTTGAGGATGCCGTAATCCCGTTTGATTATGGTTATCAGACACACTTTGCTTATAAAATTAAAAGTGAGACAGGCATACTTACCGGGGCGGTAGGGATGATTACTACACCGTCCCAAGCTGAGCATATTTTAACTACTAGGCAAGCTGATATCGTTTTGCTTGGCAGGACTTTGTTAGGAAACCCATATTGGACATTGCATGCTGCAAAGGAATTGAGATATGACATCAAGTGGCCAAATCAGTATTTAAGACACTTCTAATTAAATTGACCCTGTAACATTATTTGTGTAAATCCTCATTTTGTTATCTACAATATTAACCATTCGTAAACCTGTCAATCCTTTCCTGAAAGTAAATATACAATTGCGGATATATTTTTGACCAATCCCTTATCCTGCCATTCCATTTACTTGATATGTCATTTATCGCTAAATACAGCAATTTAAACAATGATTCCTCTGTAGGAAATACCCCTCGATTTTTAGTGACCTTCTTCAATTTACTATTAAAACTCTCTATAGGATTAGTAGTATAAATAAGCTTCCTAACTTCTGGTGGATATTTAAATAACGTTGAAAGTTCCAACCAATTGGTTTCCCATGATTTTATTACGTTTGGATACTTCTTTCCCCATTTTTCATTTAATCTATCTAATTCAATTCTTCCAGTTTCTTCCGTTGGAGATGTATAAATGGCCTTTAAGCCCTCGCTAATTCTTTCCTGTCTTTATAAGATACAAACTTCAGAGAGTTTCTTACCTGATGAACTATACATCGTTGAATTTCAGATTCTGGATATACCGCCCTGATAGCTTCATTTAAACCTGGTAAACCGTCTATACTGAATATAAGAACATCTTCAACACCTCTGTTCTTAAGTTCGTTTAGTACTGACAACCAAAATTTCGCTGATTCAGTCTCCATTATCCATATACCAAGGCATTCTTTTTTACCTTCAAGAGTAATGCCTATTATTGCGTAAACTGCTACGTTTTTTATAACACCATCAAGTCGCATCTTGTAAAATAATGCATCAAGGAATACAATTGCATAAATTGGCTCTAAGGGTCTATTTTGCCACTCTTTTGCTCTTTCAAGAACTTTATCTGTAATCCTACTGATTGCCTCAGCTGAAAACTCAAGGCCGTATAAAGATTCCATGTGGGCCTGGATATCTCTTGTTGTCATACCTTTGGCATACATCGAAATTATATGTTCTTCTATACCGGTAATATCTGTTTGACGTTTTTTCACTATTTTTGGATCATATTCTCCATTACGGTCTCTTGGAACCGATAATTCTATCTCTCCATAATTTGATTTTACTTTCTTATTGCTGTAACCGTTTCGTGAATTGTTTGTTTCTTTGGATGATTTGTCATAACGGGAATAACCTAATAATTCTGTTAATTCTCCCTCATAAATTGTCTCTACTACATCCTTAATAATTGAAGATAATATCGATTGCAAATCTTCTTGGGTATTAAGCTTACCTTCTTTAAACAATTTTCTTATTTCATCCTTGTCGATAAACATATAAATCCTCCTGTTCGTTCTTTAGTTAACATATTTTCAGAAGGATTTACACAGTTTTAGTTACAGAGCCATTAAATTTGTTATTATTTATAATACAATTAATAGGACTATTATAGTCTTGTTGTAACTTTTTGATAAAAATATGCTTTACAAGTTAACTTATTATTGATAATTTATTCGCCAAGTATTTGGTGGGCAAATGGGTGACTCTATATTTTGTATTTTTTATAAAAAGATATACTTGGACGGGAGCAATATTAGGGTTGATGTTACTAAAACATTATCTAACTTGTCCGAAGATATTGATGAATTGCTTACTAAAAAATCAATAAATACTTTTTCAAACTTTTATTACGATTTTTTCTTCAATAAAAAGGAAAGGTTTAAGAGTAATCTATCTCTTAAGTTGGATGATAAAGATTCTTTAGATTTTTGGGTTTACTCTACCATTATAAACAAGGCAAACAATAAAGTATATCTTATTGAAGTGTATAATGAAAATACGCAACATCTCAAGGATGTATTTGAATATTTGGATGAAAGTGAGTTAATAAGCTTTGTTATTTATTATGATGATAAAGTACTATTTACAGATAAAGGGTTTGAGAAACTGACAGGTTATACTTTAGATTACATAGGTGATATTAGTTTTTCTTCACTTTTTAACGAATATTTTTCTGAGACAGTGAAGATATTGTCTGAAAAGAGAAAATCCGGTATTCGGTTGAGCCATTTTTACCACTATCTCCCTTTTAAGGTTATAAATGGCAATATAAAATACTTTCATGTCCAAGATGTTACAATCAATTATCAAGGGGTAAATGCCGGTTGTATGTTTTTTATAGATGTTACAAGCGAAACAAGTTATAGGGATATTTATAGTATTTTATACAAAGTCAATAAGGTGGTAAGTACTAACTTTTTGTCATATGAAAGCTTCTTTGAACAACTTTGCAAAGAAATTGTTTCTGATAAGAATATATCTTTTGCTTGGGTAGGTAAGGTTAGTGGTAAAAAAATAAGACCTTTGGCCAGTGAAGGGTATGATGAAGGTTATCTTAATTATTTTTTATCTGTTTTACATAAAGATGGGTTTTGGTTTGGGCCTACTTTTAAATCTATCAGGGACAATATTATAAAAGTTAATTCCGATACTAAAAATAATCTATCAATTAGCCTATGGCAGAAAGAGATGCTTAAAAGAAATTTTTTGTCTTCATGCGCTATTCCGTTTACCCTGGATGATGAAAAGTATGTTTTAAATATGTATTCAAATAAAGAGTATTTTTTTAGTGAAAATACACAGGAGGCACTTGAGGTATTACAGGAAGTAGTTGCCAATCATTTGAATAATATAAAAGAGCTAAATTTAAAAAATACATTTTTTAGTGCAATAGAAAACACATATGATTGGATAATGATTACCGATAAAAGTGGGATTATAGAATATGTCAACGATGCGGTAGTCAATATAAGCGGTTACAAAAAAGAAGAATTGATCGGTGCCACCCCTGCAATTTTTAAGTCAGGTATATATGAGAAAAGTTTTTATAAAAGCCTTTGGGAGACAATACTTACAGGAAATATTTTTAAGGGGGCAGTAATAAATAAAAAGAAGAATGATGAGCTTTTTCAGATAGATAATACTATTGTTCCTATAATGGAAAGTGGGGTTGTTAAGAAATTTGTGTCAATAGCAAAAGATGTTTCCAAGGAGATTTACTTAGAAGAGGAGATACACAAATTCAAATATAGGGATATTCTTACCGGCCTTTTAAATAGAGAAGCTTTTATTAAACAAATAGATAAAGAGATTGAATTTTTAAGGGGTTCAAAAAGTGTTCCTGTTGTTTTGATAGTGGATATATATAATTTTACAAAGCTAAATGACATTTATGGTTTTTATACTTGTGACCACCTTTTACAGAAAGTTTCAATAATGCTTGAGAATGCTTTTTATAAGACTGATATTATTTCAAGGGTGGGCAGTGACAGTTTTGGATTATTCATAAAACTTCACAAAGAGAGTGATATTTTTAACATACTTAACAAAATATTAGATTTATTCGGTAATGAGGTTGATGTAGGTGGAAAGAAGGTAAAAGTCGATACAAATATAGGAGTGGCCTTTTGTAATGATGGCTTGGCAGCTTCATATATATCGAGAGCAGAAGTTGCTTTAAATTTATCAAAGAATAAAGGGGCAAATTCTTTTAATATTTATAATGAAGAAATAAATAAGAGTATATCAGAGCATTTTGAAAAGACTAATTTGATAAAAGAGTGCATACAATACAATTACTTCGCATTTCACTTGCAACCCATTTATGAGGCAGAAACATTTAACTTAAAAAGTTTTGAGGCTTTGGTGAGAATAAATCATCCGAAAAAAGGTTTGATTTACCCGAATTATTTTATTGATTTTATTGAAAATAGTGACTTACTGTATAGGTTTGAAAAGATTCTTTTTAAAAATATCGTTGAATACGCAAAAGCTATATGCATGGAGTTTGGCAGGTGTATTGATATTGCTGTCAATATTTCGGCAAACTCTTTTGCTAACGGTTATATACTTGATTATATTAACGAAATTCCCGAAGAGCTTAAAGGGGTTATCAATTTGGAAATAACCGAGCGTGTATTTCTTAAAAATGTTGAGAATACCTTAGAAATAATGAATGAGCTAAAAAGTAAAGGGTACAAAATAGAAATTGACGATTTCGGCACGGGTTTTTCAAGCTTGGGTTTTATTGATAAAGTACCAGCAGACTTAATAAAGATTGATATGACATTTGTAAAAGAGATGATGGTAAACAGCAAAATCAAAGGGATTGTGAAAACTATTATAGAGTTATCAAAAAATTTAGGGATAAGGACTATAGCTGAGGGTGTTGAGACAGAAGAGCAGGCAAAGATATTGACAGAGCTTGGTTGTAACTATTTACAGGGCTATTATTTTGCCAAGCCTATGCCTTTAGAGGATGCCATAAAGCTACTAAAAAGCAAGTTCAGTTAAATTAAATCAAAAATCAACTTCTCCTTGAAAAAATATATCAAAAAACCATACTATGAGAGTATAGATTGTGGTAAAATATAAAATAAAAGGGGGATTTATGAAATTTCTGAGATTTTTAGCACTATTTTTTTTGATAGGCGGAATAAGCTTTGCGGGGGATTTTGTTGAATATAGTTACGACGGCAAAACTTATGAGGGTTATTACTCAAAAGTAAAGAATAATTCACCGCTAATTTTTATGGTTCATGATTGGGATGGCATTACTGATTATGAATTTAAAAGAGCTGAGATGCTTAACGATTTGGGTTATTCAGTTTTTGTAATAGATATGTTTGGAAAAGGTGTAAAGCCTGTTACAATAGATGAGAAGAGAGCTTTGACCGGCGCACTTTACAAAGACAGAAAGAGGATGAGGGGTATTTTATATGCAGCTTATGACAAAGCAGTTTCTCTAAAGGCAAATGTTAAAAATTCCATTGGTATGGGTTATTGTTTCGGTGGCACGGTAATACTTGAATTTGCAAGAAGTGGGGCTGATTTAAAAGCTTTTGTCCCTTTTCATGGTGGGCTATCTACACCTGAAGGTCAGGATTATTCAAAAGTGAAAGGTGAGATTCTTGTTTTCCATGGTAGCGCGGATACGGCTGTCAAAATTGAGGATTTTGCCAATCTTGTAAAAGAGCTTGAAGCAAATCATGTTAAACATGAAATGATTACGTATAGCGGTGCACCTCATGCTTTTACTGTTTTTGGCAGTGACAGATACAGGGAAGATGCTGATAAAAAATCATGGAAAAGGTTTACAGAATTTTTACAGGAAGTTTTTTAAAGTTAGTTTTGGGGTACACATACCTTTAGTGTACCCTTATTACTTTTTATTAAACATTTTTTCGGCTACTTCAGGATACAGCTTTTTTATACATTCGGGGCATAGGCTATGCGTAAAGTCTAGATTATGACTTTTGGCTAAATATGTTTCGATGTGCTCCCAATCATTATTTTCTGTCCTGATTTTTTTACAAGAAGAGCAGATAGGTAATAGCTCTTTTAATGTTTTTATCTCATCCATAGCTTGTTTTAGCTCATTTTGTTTGGCAAGTAACTCTGTCAGAATTTCATTATAGTTTTTAGACAGGTAATAAAGCTCTTTAACTTTATATGACTCACCTTCTTTTATAAATTCCCCCTTTCTTATTTTGGCCAAAATATGTTTAAAAGGCCTGAAGAAATATAGTCTGTAAAATTTATAAGTATCGCGAATGCCTAAAAAGAGTAAAGTGAATATTAGTATTTCTAAAGCTAAAATTATTAAAATGAACTTATAAATACTTTTTTTGAAAATTGATATTTTTAGAATGATATTTCCGGCCATCTTTATATTGCCATAATTGAATTGGGATATTTTATAATATATACTTTTTAAGAAGAAGGTATCTGTTACAAATTCATTTTTATCTGACATTAAAGAAGTTTCTAATTTTTTATCAATTATAACTTTTTTACCGTTAGCTACATCAAAAACATCTAAATAGCCACCACCACCGGCATAGAGTAAAGATAATTTTATATCATTATCATAGCTGGTCAGACCGGAGAAAACTTTTAGATAATCAAAACTAATGCCAATTTGTAAAAAATTGTCAACTTCCGGCAGATAGGAAAATGTGTATATTTTAAATGAATTTGATGCGGGGGTGTAAACAGGAAATGCAATGTCCACGTATGAAGGGTCTTTTTTCCCTTTAATTTCTTTTGCTAATTTGGCTGCATCTTCAAATTGCTTTAAATCCAGCCCTTTTTCACTTTTAAATGTAGTATCTGTTATTATGAGATTATTATTTATTATAGCTATATCTGCTCCCCTGCCAAAAGTATACTCAAGCTCTTTTTTGGCCGCTTTTAAAAAGCTATCGGTGTCAGAAAATGTTTTATTTATAAGCAAATATGCTAACTCATTATGTTTTTGAGTTAGTTTTTGTGTAAGGTTTTCAGCCCTTTTATGCTCAATTTGCAAATAGTACTTTGTTATTTGAAAAAGATTGTTAGCGATGCTCTTATAATGCATAATAGAGTAAAAATAGATGGAATATACTGTTACAGATATTATTAAAAAGAAAAGGACGGATATTACTATTGTGAGTTTAATTTGTTTATTGGTAAGAAGTTTAAATATTGTTTGCATATTTTTTAATAATTACAATTTAGAAATTTTGCAAGATAATTCTAAAAAAAATTAGTATAAATTAACAGATTATGGTATCATTTAACGAGTAAAAGTTTGGGGATTAATTTTATAATGATTTCAAATTTGTGCATAAAGGTTGGGAAATTTACTGTAGAATCTTTTATTACTTTCACGGAATTCTTAGGGTTTTCCTTTGTAGTCTTAAAAAAGCTTTTACATTTTAAAATATTAAATCCTGCAATAAGGCTTGTTTTTTTTAGACAGGTTTACTTTACCGGTGTGCAAATTTTAAATATATTTGTGTTGATTTCTTTTGTTATGGGGCTCGTATTTGTAGGGTTTTTAACTCAATTTTTAATAAAACTAAACGCTTATCAGGAGATTGGTCAGGTATTATCTGTATTAATTATTAGAGAGCTTGCACCCTTAATATCTGTCATTATGCTTGCTCTTCGATCTTCTACCGCGGTATCTGCCGAAATTGCCGTGATGAATATTACCGGAGAGACAAATACATTGAAAATGTATGGGATAGATTTGATTGATTATCTGTATATTCCTCGAATACTTGCAGGGCTAATTGCTATGGTGTGTCTATCGTCATTTTTTACTTTCTTTTCTTTGGCGGGCGGGTATTTTTTACTTAGTATTCAGATGGGTGCAGATTTTATTTATATAATAAATGTGATTCTTGATTATATATCATTTAGCGATATCTTATGCTTTTTGTATAAAGCGTTTTTATTTGGATTTATTTTGATGGCAATCCCTATATTTACTTCAAAAAATGTTAAAAATGCAAATACGGAAATCCCTATCGCACTGCTTAAAGGGATGATGCGACTTTTTTACGGTATAATATTTGTTGAAATTACAGGGTTTTTGATATGAAAATTTACTGGATTGACAATTTTATAAAGGATAAGATGCTGGTTGATGAGATTTTGCAGTCTTTTCACGGTAAAGTCGTTTTGATAAACAGAAAATTTCCATTGATAAGTAATTTATCTGTGTTTGAAAACATTATTCTTCCCGCATCATATTATTCCGAAAATAAACATCTATTTTTTGAAGATAAGGTGGCTGAATATTTAAATAGATTTGAAATGCTTCAAAAAATGCATTCGAGACAGAATGAGCTAACTAAATTTGAAAACTTTGTGGTAAGGTTTTTACAGGCTTATTTTTCACCATTTGAAAATATTATAGCAGTTAATGAACTTTATGAGTTGCATGATGACGAAAGGGTGGCAATATTTCAATTTTTAAAAGCTGAAAAAAGTGACAATGTGCTTTTTATGGAGTATAATAGGTATAGAGAAATATATGAAGGGATAGAATATCAAAATATAGAGGATTATAGAAATTGGCTGACCCGAGATTTAAAAACTTAGAGTTTAAAGTTGGTCTTTTTGTGCTTGCAGCCATAACAATTATAGTGGTGGTGCTTGCACTTATTGGTATTAATAAGAAAGTTTTTGTAAAAAAGACTAAGATTTTTATTAATTCATCTTCCGGTGAAGGCGTAAAAAAGGGGATGCCGGTTATCTTTTCCGGATTTCAGATTGCAAGGGTAGACTCGGTAAATTTGAAAGATACCGGGGAAGTGGTTATGAAAGTCAGTATCCCAAATAATTATGCGAAATGGATTAAGATTGATTCAACCGCAAAGCTTGCTTCTCAAAATCTTATCGGCTCGTCTTCGATTGTCTTTGAAGGTGGGGTAGGGGAGCAAATTAAAGATGGGGCAGAGTTTTTTCTAAAGCGTGATAAAGGGCTTGATGAAATTATTGAAAAAGCAAAACCTGTTATGGATGATATGAAGGTTATTGTGGAAAATTTAAGAATAATTACCGATAAGCTTGCTGATGACAACGGCTCTTTTAATATTTTTATGAGAGGGCTTGCAACATTAGGCTCTGACCTTCAAAATAAGGAAGGCTCAATGGGGTATTTGTTAAGGAGCAATTATCTTAAAGATGAAACTGCTAAAATCCTTTTCAATCTTTCAGCCCTTCAGGAGGAGCTTAATAAAGTAGCTTTAAATGTTGTTGATACTACTAATGTTTTAAACAAAAAAGTTAAGGCTTTTGATATGGAAAATGTCAATCAGTTGGTAGGAATTTCCAGAAGACTTACAGAAAATATCAACGATAAGGTTTCAAAAATTGACCCTATTTTGGCAAATGTCAATAAGATATCTAAAGATGTGAGTGAAGCAACTGATAATGTGGGTCAAATGAGAAAGGATGTGGATTATATACTTAGTAATACCAATGAGTTAATTTTAAAACTTGGAGATAAGTGGCCTTTTAATGCAGATAATGATAAAGAAGTGAGGAAACTTAAAATACCGTGAAAAAATTAGGTGTAGTACTGATTATTATTTTTGCAGTTTTTGGTTGCACTTCTAAAAAGATTTCTCCTGTATATCTGGAAGGGGAAAGCTTGTTTGAAAAATATATAGATAATTATTTAAAAGGGAAGCAAGTTTCAGAAGTTTATTTTAATAAGGCGGTAAATGTGTTTCAGCGAGCAGATGATTTTTGCAATCTTAGCCGTTTGTATTTGTCAAGATTTGTTTTAAATGAAGAGAATATAGATACAAAATCGTTAGAAAGTGCCGAGTTTTTTGCTGATACCGGTAAATGTAGAGATGAAAAAAATATAATAAATTATCTTACGGATAAAGAGTACATTCTCGAAAAATTACCTGAGCACTATAGAAAATATATCAAGCATAAAAAATCAAAAAAGTATGACGGACTAGAAGATATTTTGAGTGCAGCTCCCGAATATTTTACGAGCAGGATTTTAAGGAAAACAGCAAGGGAGTCTGAGGGGAGAAAGGCACTGATTTTAGTAGATGAAGCTTATCAAATTGACAGATTTAACGGCTGGACTTTAAATATTTACAGGGACTTAAAGATTAAAAGAGAAATAATGCTTAAAATGGGGAGTGATATTTCTGATATTGATGTGAGGCTTCGTAATTTGGGAAATATTTTAAAGATTAAAAAATAATCATTAGTGATTAAAAAATATGCATATGCGGTTGAGATACCCTATTTTTACAATAAAAATTAACATGAAAATTTGGCATTTAAATTGATATAATAAATATACATAATATGGAGGAGTCATGAAAAAGATTGAGGCATTGATAAAACCTTTTAAGCTTGATGATGTAAAAGAAAAGTTAACCGAGCTTGGGATTAAGGGGATTACTATTTCCGAAGTAAAGGGATTTGGAAGACAGAAAGGGCATACGGAGCTTTACAGAGGGGCAGAGTATGTAATAGATTTTATCCCTAAGATAAAGATTGAATTGGTTTTGCCTGACGAGTTAGTTGAAGATGCGGTAAAGGCAATTATGGAAGCGGCAAAGACCGGTCGAATAGGTGATGGTAAAATTTTTGTATTACCAATTGAAGAGGTAATAAGAATCAGGACAGGTGAAGTTGGAGAAAATGCTCTTTAAAATATAATAAATTAGGAGGAAATATGACACCAAAAGAGATTTTACAATTAATTGAGGACAAACAGATTAAGTTTATTGATTTGCGTTTTATGGACTTTATCGGATTGTGGCAACATTGTAGCTATCCTGCACATGAGCTTACACTTGATACTTTTGAAGACGGTATGGGGTTTGACGGTTCAAGTATTAGGGGTTGGCAGGCTATTAACAATAGTGATATGATTTTATTGCCTGATCCGACAACAGCAAAAATTGACCCATTTGCTGCCGTACCAACATTGATTTTAATTTGTAATGTTTATGACCCTATTACAAAAGAACCGTACTCAAGAGACCCAAGACATATTGCAAAAAAATCTATTAACTATATGAAAGGGACAGGTATTGCTGATACTGCTTTTTTTGGACCTGAAGCTGAGTTTTTCATCTTTGATAACGTCAGATACGGCTATAATGCAAACAGCGGCTTTTTCTTCTTTGACAGTGCAGAAGGTGATTGGAATACAGGTAGCAAGCAGGATGGTCAAAACTTAGGTTATAAGATTAGACATAAAGAAGGCTATTTCCCTGTGCCACCACATGATACATTGATGGATATACGTGCTGAGATGTGTCTTCTTATGGAGCAGTTAGGTATTACTGTTGAAGCGCATCACCATGAAGTGGCTACCGGTGGCCAGTGTGAGATAGATGTCAAGTATGCTCCAATGGTTGAGCAAGCTGACAATATGCAGCTTTATAAGTATGTCGTAAAAAATGTTGCAAGAATGCATGGTAAAACTGTAACTTTTATGCCAAAGCCGATGTTTGGTGACAATGGTAGTGGTATGCACTGCCATCAATCCCTTTGGAAGGATGGAAAGCCTCTTTTTGCCGGTGATGAATATGCAGGGCTTAGTGAGTTAGGCTTATATTACATCGGTGGAATTATCAAGCATGCCAAAGCAATTGCTGCTTTCACCAACCCAACTACAAATTCTTATAAGAGGCTTGTTCCGGGGTATGAAGCACCTGTAAATCTTGCTTATTCATCAAGAAACAGAAGTGCTGCATTAAGAATTCCTATGTATAGCAATTCACCTAAAGCAAAAAGGGTTGAGGTTAGATTCCCTGACCCATCATGCAACCCATATCTTGCTTTTACTGCAATGCTTATGGCAGGGCTTGATGGAATTGAAAATAAGATTGATCCGGGTGAACCTATGGATAAAAACCTCTACGATCTTGATCCGATTGAACTTTTAAATGTACCTCAGATGCCGAAAAGCCTTGATGAAGCACTTGATGCTCTTGAAAAAGACCATGAATTTTTGCTTAAAGGTGATGTATTTACTGAGGATGTTATCTCTACATGGATATCTTACAAGAGGGAAAATGAATGTGCTCCAGTAAACATGAGGGTACATCCTTACGAGTTTAAGCTTTACTATGACTGTTAATGAGTCATTAGAAATAGTAATATTGGCTGATAATTATGTTGATAAACCCATGCTTGTTGCTGAGCATGGGTTTTCTTGCTTAATTGAATATAACGGGCTTAATATTTTATTTGATGCAGGGCAGGGCTTTAGCCTAAGAAATAATTTTAAAAAACTTTGTAATGATAAAAAAATAGACTTTGCTGTTTTAAGCCACGGACATTATGACCATTCTGACGGTTTTAAAGATTTTGATGTATCATCTTTAGATATTTATGCACATAAAAAAGTTTTTGCTGAACATTTGAGAAAAGGTGAGGATGATTTTGAATTTATAGGTGTTGATAAAACTGTTTTGAATAGTAAAAAATATAATTTTATCTTAAACGAAAATTTTTGCGAGATAAAGAAATATATCTTTTTGTCAGGGGCTATCGACAGGGTGAATGAGTTTGATGTTGATAAGAATCTTTATTTAAAAACGGAGAATGGTATTTCAAAAGATAATTTCCCTGATGAGCAATATTTGGTAATAAAAACTTCAAAAGGGCTTGTAATTTTTACCGGCTGCTCTCATTCAGGCATTGAAAACATTATTTTGGATATTAAAAGAAAAATTAAGGAAACTCCAATCTATGCAGTAATTGGTGGATTTCATCTTTTTCGTTCATCCGACAATGAAATTATGAAAGTTGCAGACTTTCTTTTGGAATTAGAGGTAAAAATTATAATAACAGGACATTGTACAGGGATTAATGGGTTTCTTATTTTAAAAAATATTTTAAAAGACAAAGTATTGTTTTCAAAGGTTGGTCTTAAGTTAAAGATTATTTAGTATCTAAAGTGATGCAGTTTTTTCCTGATTTCTTAGATTCATAAAGCATTTTATCTACACGTCTTAAAAGTGAATCGTAAGTCTCATTTAATTTTTTGAATGCTACTCCGAAACTTGCTGTAATTTTACTGTTTTCAAGTGGTTTGTCCCATTTGGTGTTTTCTATTGCATTTCTAATCCTCTCAGCAAGTGACATAATTGTTTTTTCTGTTTCATTGATTGTCATTATTAAAAACTCTTCACCACCAAATCGTGTGACAACATCCCCCTCTCTGGTATATTTTCGCAATATGTCACCAATCTTTTTTAATACAATATCCCCTATATCGTGTCCGAATGTATCGTTAACATATTTAAAATCATCTATATCCAGCATAACAAACGATACACTATCTATCTTTTTCCTATCATGAAGGGCAAAAATACGTTTTATAGTTTCAGATAAGTAATGTCTGCTATGACATCCTGTCAGGTGGTCGAATGTTGACAGCTTATAATACCTATCTTTTTCTTTTTCCAAGTTTATTCTTATAAACTCTCTTTCAAGTGCAACCTCAAAAAGCTTAGCTGTTTTTATAAGAATACTTTTAACTTCATCAGTAAGTTCAGAAGTTTCTGTTAAATTTATCTTTATAAAACCTACCAATGACTCTGATGAGTCAAAAATAGAAATGAAGAGTTGATCATTATTTATGAAGATTTCATCCGGTTTGTTAGATTTATTACTATTTCCTAACATTGCCAACAATTCATCAATATCCGTAATTTCATCCCATACTAATCTGTTGGCACTAAAGGAGAAATGTTTATCATTAAAGTATACATAATATGTAACTTCATTAACATTTAGGAGATAGTTTATTTCATAGGAAATAAATTTCACAAGCTCTGAAAATGTCTTATATGTTGCCATTGATTGTAAGAGTCTTGATAGATAAATATTAAGTTTTCTTAGTTTTTCTATTTCGGAGTTTGTTTGTGTCAACAAAAACAACCCACAGTCTAAGTTTTTAAGGCTTGCAATAATCGGTTTAATCAGATTCTTTTTTATGATTGAGCCATGCTGAGGAGCAATCATTTCGATATCATATTTCTCTATTTTAGTTAAGTTGTGAAAAAGTATTTCTTTTGCTGGCATATAATGCTCGTGAAATGCTGAGATTGAATCAAAATACTTCATATCTTCAGCAAATAGGCTCCACTCTTCAGTAAATCCACCAAATAGGTCACTGGAAAAAAGAGTTTTTGTCTTTTTATCATAAGTGCAAAATGCCCCCGGGAAGTGACAATACGGAGTAAAGATAAACTCCAATTCCCTACCATCTGCATTCAACTTCCAATTATTTTTTTCAACACATTCAAATGGTATGTTAAGTCCATAATGTTTCAAAAGGGCTATAGCCCTCCAATGAGAAATGATTACAGCATCATCTCTGTTTAATATTTCATTGATTGTATAAAGTGCCCCGGTAATATCAGGGTCTTGATGATGACAGATAATATACTTGATATACGAAAATGGAATTATCTTTTCAATTTTATTAAGAGTTTCCTTAAAAGTAAGTTTTGAGCCGGGGTCAATTAATATTGAATTTTTGCCATTTTTAATGAGGTATACATGGCATTGAAAGGGGTCATCAGGCAGATTATGTCCCACCCAGTATATATCTTTTGCAATTTGTATCGGCTCATTTGAAGTAACTTTCATACTTAATATTATTATAAGATTAGCAATATTGCAAATGAAAGTTATGAATTATTATTTTAATAAGGTATGTTAGCAAATAATTAGAGCGTGTTTTAGATTAATTAAAAAATGTGTTCAATATATCAAAAAATTCTTTGTCTGTTTTTGAGTCATAAACCTTTTTTCTAAAATCACTTGAATTGACAAATCCTTTTGAAAACCAGACGGCAAGCCTTCTCACAACATCAAGATAGTATTTTTCACCTCTGTATTCTTTTTCATATGCGGCTATTTCTAATATAAGGTCATAAAGCTCCTTTTTATTAGGAGAATATTCTTCAGGATAAGATTTGATAGTCTTAAATATCCAAGGTGCCTTCATCATCTTTCTTCCAATCATTATCCCGTCTACACCAGTTTTTTTCATCTTTTTATAGCTTTCATAATCCACAACATTACCATTGCCTATGATAATTATTTTTGAAAGCCGGACAATCTCTGCTATTTTATCATAGTGAATATCCCCTGAAAAAAGTTCCGCCTTTGTCCTACCGTGAATTGTGAGTGCATCGATCCCTTCATTGTGGCAAATATTTAAAATCTCTTTGTAGACAAAATTATCTTTTTCGTAACCAAGTCTTGTTTTTAAAGATATAGGTTTGTCGGTAGATTTTCTAAGAGAAGTAATAATTGCTTGTAAATTTTTCAAATCTTTTAAGTGGTATGCACCTGAGCCTGATTTTATTACCTTTTTTACAGGGCAACCGGCGTTAATGTCATATCCATCAGCATCAAATTTATCTTCAAGGATTTTTACAGACTCGGCAAAAGATTGAGGATTTTTGCCAAAAAGTTGAATTATTATGGGTTTGTCTAAGTCAGTGATTTTAGCAAGTTTTAAAGACTTGTCTATATCCCTTGAAACCCCTTCCGTTGAAACCATTTCAGTGAAAATAAGTCCGTCAAAAAATTTTCTTACAATTTTTCTGAAAGGTATATTTGTAATACCGGCCATAGGGGCAGCCACAAGGTCATTTTTAGCAAGTATCTCTTTATAAAAGTTGCGGTTAGAAGAGTTTGATATTTTCATCTCTGTCAAATGCTTTTGATTTGAAACCCATAAAAATTCTTTTATTGAAAAATTTATAAGCAGTATATGCTACCATTACACCATTGTCAGTGCAAAGTCCTCTGGATGGAAAGAATACTTTAATGTTTTTTAGCTCATTTTGAAGTCTTTTCCTTAAATATCCGTTACAAGCAACGCCACCTGCAACTACAAGTTTTGAAAATTTTTGATTTTTATAGGCAAGCCTAACTTTATGTATAAGTGTATCTACTGCTGTTTTTTGAAATGAAGCTGAAATATCTTCTTTGGTATACTTTTCTAAGTTATAAGAATTTATGACAGAAGTTTTCAGTCCGCTAAAGCTAAAGTTTAGTTCATTTTTCATAGCTATCGGGTAACTTATTTTTGTTTCATCACCAAGTGAGGCATTTTTTTCTATTTCTGGCCCGCCGGGATAGCCAAATCCAAGAGTTTTTGAAATTTTGTCAAATGTTTCACCAATTGCATCATCTATAGTTTTTGAGATAAGAGTAAAAGCATAAGATTTAGAAACATGAAATAGATGCGTGTGTCCTCCTGAAATTACAAGTGCCGCATATGGGGGAGTTAAATCTTCATTTTCAATTTCACCTGACAGTATATGGGCGGTCAAGTGGTTTACCGGAATAAGCGGTTTTTTTAATGTATAGCTCAAACCTTTTGCGAATGATACGCCCACAAAGAGCGCTCCAATAAGCCCCGGAGAGTTTGTTACGCCTATTAAGTCAATATCATTTACAGATATCTTTGCATCATTTATAACTTCTTCTACAATAGGTCTAATTTTCAAAGCATGATTTCTTGAAGCTACCTCAGGGACTACTCCTCCAAATTTTTTGTGAATATCTGCCTGAGAGAATATTTTCGCAGAAAGTATATTTTTACCACTATCTATTATAGATGCGGATGTTTCATCACAGGAAGTTTCTATACCAAGCGTTATCAATTTGCCAAAACCTCATTTACCGTTGAAAATTTTATTCCTTTCTTTTCAAGCTCAGGTAAATAGCTCATTAAAACTTTTACCGTTGTTGGGCGCAAGTGTCCAATCATAATAACTTTTTTTTCTTTTTCAAGAAGATTTATACCTTTATTAATTTTATCTTTTATATAGTCAGCATCATCTACATTATCTATAAAGACATTATTAATTCCGCAATAAGTCATATAGTCTTTACAAACATCGTAAGCTACAGTGTTTTTTGCAGTATGACTGTCAACAAATGTGTCGGTATACTTTTTAAGATATTTTAATACCTGTTTCATCTTTTGTGTATTTTCTGTAAGGGCTGAGCCCATATGGTTATTTGCTCCGTCAACTTTACCAAGTCGTTCGATATCTTTTTTAATTATTATATTGATAAGTGATTCCGGCGTATTTAAAAGTATTGCACCTTTTCCCGGGTCGGTTGATGGGTAAGACTTTGGCTGCATTGGCAAATGTAGAAAAAGCTCTTTTTTATATTTCTTTACCATTTCTGCGGTTTCTCTATCGTATTGAGTGAATGGAATTACGGAGAGAGTAATTTTATATGGAGTTTTAAGTATTTCCTCTGCCAAATCAAGACTGTTTCCTGCATCATCAAGGATAATGGCTATTTTATGCTTATCATTCTTTATATTCTCAGAAGTTTCACTTTGAAGATTATTATTATTTGTATTTTTGTATGCAGTAAATGGTATTATAAGTACTTTGAAAGCAGGAGAATTATTTTTATAAAAAAGTAAATCTGAATTGTCATTAAATCCGTTTTCATTGGCTAATGATATAACCGCCTGTCTTATACCGTAAATTTGATTTTCAGGGATAGTAAGCTCAAAAGTTATAACGTTATTTTCCACATACTTCTTAAAATGATCTTTATCCAGCTCATAGTCAAACAAAAGCAGTTTTATCCTGTTTTCAATAAGTGTAATATCCTTTTTTAGAGTGTTAGCCTTGGTAACTTCAGATTTTAGGTTACTGACTTTCAGGTTAATAATTGAAAAGATAATAACAAGAAGTAGCAGAAAAAAAGTTCCGCCGACGATGAGCCCCGGCGGAATTTTGAAAGATTTTTTTCTTGTTCTCTTTGTGTTGCTTTTAGCTTTTCTGGGCATATATAATAAGTCCTTTTAGTATATCTATAGCTGTTTTAAGTTGAATATCATCGTCTAAATTTTCAGCTGTGCTGTTATCTAAATTACTTTCAGTTTTGTTATCAAGCTTTTGTTCTGCTTCACCGATTAGGTGATTTTCCAAATCGCTTTCTTTAAAAGAAAAGTGAGATTCAGTGTAAACAATCTTCCCTGTACCGATTTCAATATCAGGTTTTATCCCCACACCTTGGATAGATCTTCCATTTGGTGTATAATATCTTGCAGTAGTAAGCTTTATAGCTGAGCCATCGGCAAGGGGGATTATTGTTTGAACAGAAGCTTTACCAAAGCTTGTTTGTCCTATAATTATTGCCCTCTTATAATCCTGTAATGCACCGGCTACTATTTCAGACGCTGAAGCACTCCCTTCGTTAATTAAAACAACAAGAGGGGTTTTTGAGTCAAAATCATTAAAGGCAGAAGTTTTTAAATGGTTTTCTTTCCCGTCCCTGTCTTTAGTAAATACTACAGTTTTGCCTGAAGGTAAAAATAAGTTAGAAACATTTACCGCCTCAGTTAAAAGACCGCCGGGGTTATTTCTAAGGTCTAAAACTATCCCTTTATAATTTTCCTTGGAAAGTTTTTTTAGGGCATCTTTTATTTCATTTGATGCATCTTCCTTAAAACTTGTTAATCTAACATACGCAATATTGTCTATCATTTTACTTTTAACGGCTTGTATTTTAATGATAGCCCGTGTGATAGTAACATCAAAAGGTTTTTCCACACCACTTCTTAGGATTGTGACAGTGACCTTTGTCCCTGGTTTTCCTCTTAATTTTTTCACCGCTTCGTCAAGGGTAATATTTGCAGTGGACTTACCATCTATTTTAATTATTTTATCCCCGGCTTTAATACCTGCTTTGTAGGCAGGTGTGTCCTCAATAGGGGAAATAACAGTCAGCACCTTATCTTTCATCCCAATTGTGATGCCTAGACCGCCAAATTCACCTTTAGTTTCTACTTTAAACTCTTTGTATGTTTCCTTATCCAAGTAGCTTGAGTGAGGGTCAAGATTTTGTAACATCCCTTGAATAGCACCACTAATAAGGTCTTTTAGCTCTACATCCTCTACATAATATTTATCAATTATGCTTAGTGCGTCAGAGAAGTTTTCAAGTTGCTGGAATCGGTTTTCATTTTTTGCATAAACATTTGATATTTTAATTGTAAGGGCGCCCATTATGAAAGCAATAACTGCTATCAAACTTAAAAATACGGGTAAAAGTTTTTTTCTAATCATTCGTACCTCCGTTAGCGATTAACCACTTCTCAGGGTCAACTGCAGTATCCTGTTTTCTTATTTCAAAGTAAAGATAGGGAGAAATATCTTTCACGTCAACATCAATTAAACCTATCTTTTCATTAACTTTAACTTTCTGATCAATAGTAACAAAAATTTCATCCAATCCGGCATAAAGTGTATAGAAGAATTCGTCATGTTTTACAATAACAATGTTGCCATACCCCCTTACCCAATCAACATACTTTACAACACCATCAAATACAGATTTCACATATCCTTCGTCTTCTATCTTGATTTTTATCCCTTTTATAAAGACTTCACCATTAAAATCATTAATTTTTTTGGGTCCATAGTGCTCAATCACTTTACCGGTAGCAGGCCAGGGGAGCTTACCTTTGGATTTGAAGAAACTGCTTTCAGAAAACTGTGTGCCCCCTTCTTTTTCAATTTGAGGTTTAATTTTTTCCAACTTACTTTGTAATTCATTGTGCTTTTCATTTAGGAGTTTAATGTATTCCTTTTTACTCTCTTCATCCTCTTGCAATATTTTCGATAGTTGACTAAGCTTTATTTTCTCATTTTTCAAATCATTTAATGTAGTTTCTTTTAATGCCAAAATTCTTTGTAGGGCATTATTTCTAAGCTCCAATTCAACTTTGAGTGAGTTTATTTGATTTTTTTTGCCATTTATTTCGGCAATTTTTTCTTTGATTTTTATGTTTATTTTCTCAACTATCTCCATATTTTTTATAAGGGTGTAAAAATCTTTGGAAAATAAAAGTATTTTTATTGAAGTAATATTTCTGTTATCTATAAGATAAATATTAAATTTTTCAATTTGTTTTGAAAGTATGTTGATATCATTGTCTAAAATCATTATTTTCTCTTCAATTTCGTTGATTTGTTGGTTAAGTTTTTTTAAACTGATAGAAGTGACCCTTACTGTTTCCTCTTGTGAGGCTATCTTTTTTTGTAATGCATCTATTTTTGATATTAGGTTTTTTTTAGAGTTTTCAATATCTTTTAGATATTTATTTTGTTCTTTAATATCCTTTTGTAGTTGGTTTATATAATTTTCGTATGTGGCAAAATCGTCGATAACATTTGCATTTGCTACAGAGCAAAATAATAAAATAAAAAACAGGACTTTAGTCATCGATTTTACTTGCCTTCCTTAGGAACTTCACTGAAGTAAAGTACGAAGAAAATATACTAACAGAAAAGAAATATAACGCCATTAGTGAGTATATGTAAATATTTGGTATTCTGATAAAGTTTAGGCTTACCGCAGGCATTATCGTGCTGTTGAGCGAATAAAAAACTGCCGTATTTAAGCCCAGTGAGAATATAAAGCTAACTAAAAATTCAACTACTGTAGCAAAAATAAACGGAATTATGATGAATGCTTTTGTGGCGCCAACCAAGCTGTAAATTTTAATTTCATCTCTGAATTTGTAAAGATTTAGGCTTATTACATTCATTGAAATAAACGCAACGGATATGGAAAGAAGAATCGTTACAAAAAGTATAAATATTTGCAAAGAGTATTTTAGAGACGCAAACTTTAATACCCATTGCTCTCCAAACGAAGCGACATCTACAATATCAAATTTGTTTATTTCACTTTTGATTTGGTTTATAAAAATTATATCCTTAAACTTATCTTTTAATTTGATTTCAATAAAAGAAGGGAAGTAATCTTTTGAAATATTTTCAATATATTTAAGGTCATATGTATTGTTTTTAAGATAGTTATAAGCATCTTCT
Source organism: Deferribacteraceae bacterium V6Fe1 (assembly GCA_022813675.1). Taxonomy (GTDB): domain Bacteria; phylum Chrysiogenota; class Deferribacteres; order Deferribacterales; family Deferrivibrionaceae; genus Deferrivibrio; species Deferrivibrio metallireducens. The sequence continues at coordinate 1,695,575 of CP063375.1, forward strand.
TTGGAGTAAAAAGTCACGCTTTCAACTGAATTAAGTACTTTGATATTTTTTATAAATTCATTAATAGATTCATTATCATCTGTTTTTAGGTAAACTCTTACGTTTTGCACGGATGAAAGATTATTGAAAAACATATTTGTGGAGTATCCTATTGTGAATAAGAATTGGTATATGAAAAATATGGTAGTTAATGTCAAAAGTGAGATTAGAGATGTTTTGAAGTTGGATTTGTAAAATACAAGCCCTTTATTTATCAGATATAAAAACTTTTTCATCGGTTTTACTGTCAGCCTCTATTTTTCCGTTTTTTAGATAAATTGTTCTACCGCCAAACCTTTCAATAAGGTTCTTGTCATGGGTTGCCACAAGCACAGTGCTCCCTTGATTAGCAATATCTTTTAAGAGTTTAATTATGTCTTCAGCCCTTTCAGGGTCTAAGTTGCCTGTAGGCTCATCCGCCAGTATAATAGACGGTTCGTTTATTAGTGCTCTTGCAATTGCCACTCTTTGTTTTTCCCCGCCTGAAAGCTTCTTTACTATAGTATCCCTTCTACTGAAAAGTCCGAGCCTTCTGAGAAGAGAAAAAATCCTTTCTTCTATCTGTTTGGAGTCCATATAAAATATTTCAAGGGTCATAAAAATATTTTCAAAGACAGTCTTATCTTCCAATAATTTAAAATCCTGAAAAATCACTCCGATGTTTCTTCTTAGGTAGGGTATGCTTCTTTCGGTAATGTTTGTAATATCTTTGTTTGATATTAGCACCACACCCCTTGTAGGGAAAAGGTCAGCATAAATCAGCTTCAAAAGGGTAGATTTCCCTGCACCGCTTGCACCGGTAATGTATACAAACTCACCTTTGTCTATTTTAAGAGAAACATTGTCTAAAGCTTTTTTCTCCCCGAAAAATGCAACAGAAACATTAAAGAATTTTATCATTTTTTAAGAAATTTCCTTTTAAAACGCCCTCTTCGACTTGTTTGTGTTGCTTGATTGTGGATTTAAAATCAATAAATGGAGATTTGACAGAATTTACAATCCTTCCTCCGTCAAAAATCTGAGTAACCACTTTGTCAGTATATATTTCAGTCTGAATGTGGTATGTCTTCCCATTATACTTTATATTTGAGTTAAAACTTCTATTCATTGGTCAAATCCAAAATATTTTTACCGTTTAAATAACTTACCTTTTTAGCAGAGTCAATATTTTTAAAGGCGTTGTAATATGACACCAAAATCTGATATGCCTTTTCCATCCTTAAGACAGAGGCATAGGTGACAGATTCTTCGGTATCCGAAAGCTGTTTTTTTAAAATATATATTTCAGCACCAAGAGCTGTCAAAGGTTGTCCGAAATAATGAGCTACAGTCCCTTTTATCTCTTCAATGTTAATGTTATCTTTTCTGCCGTTAAGCATTTCATGATACTGAAACACTTTGTAAATTCTTGATTTCATTTCTTTTAGCGGGGTTGGCTTTTTTAGAAAATCGTAAGCACCCAAATTGAAACATTCTTCTATAATTTCAGGATTTGTTTGGGCTGAATATACTATTTTTGGAACATCAATGTCTTTTAGCTCACGTAGTATTTGTATTCCATCTATATCCGGCAGATTTAAGTCAATAATATACAAATCGGGCAAAAAACCGGATTTGAAAGTTTTAAAGAATTCTAATGAATTGGTACTAAATGAAATTTTGTATTCTTCTTCAAGGGCATTTTTTATTGTGTATATGGTTAACTCGGAATCTTCAATAATATGAATGTGTTTTTTACTCACTTGAAAATCCCCTTTTCGGCAGCGTATAATTTTAATTTTTTATAATTATTTTCATTTTTGGAGTAGATTTGCGAAACACTTTTTAGTTCCAGATTATATTGCTCAATATTTTCTTTTTTATTTTTTATGTATGTTTCATTAAAAACTATATCAGTTACTGCAAGTTTTTGGGATATAAGTGTAGTTATAAATATCAGGGCTGCAAAAATAACTATTCCAAAAATAATATTTAACACTGAAGAAATATTATTTTTGGTTTTTGCCGGCTCAGCCGTGGAATGTTCGATTAAATTATTTTCAAGAAGCAGATATATTATTTTTAAGACATAAACCTCATCAAGTGCAGACTTAGATATAATTTTTTGTATCGTGTTGTGACCGTCAATATTGTTAAAAACGATTTGTGCGTCCGTATTGAAAAGAATTCTTCCATTTTTTACGATAATAGGGTTGTCTTTGTTTGTTATTTTGTTGTCAACAGTGTATTTGCTATCCTTATTTATCTTTTTATAAATAAGATTGAGACTGCTTATTTTTTTCTTAAACACTTTGACTTCATCAATATTTTTTAAAGCATCAAGCAGAATTGAGTCTATACTTATCGGTGTAATGTCGCTATCATTGTATTCAACAACAGTCGGCACAAATTCATATCTTCCTTTTTCACTTGACAAAATTTTTTCAAAATTTGATTTAAGATGGTCGGTATGGATTTGCTTTAACTGCTCTTTGGTGAGAATGCCTTCTTCTACTAAAATTTGCCCAAGCCTTATCGGCATCTTCTTTTGCTTTTCGAGATATATTTGCAAGTCACCTTCAGTAATCGCACCCCTTGAAACTAAATAGTTGCCAATTTTGAAATCAAAATTATCTGTGCTTGCTTTAATATCTACTAATTTACCTTCTCTGATAAATATTTTTGCTGAAAAATCTTCCGTAGCAACCTCTAAAATACCGGTTTTAGACGATTGGCAAATAAGTTGTATAACATCAAGAAGACTAAATTCTTTTATATTCCCTTTAAATGCCATTGTTATCCCTTTTTATTAGCATATTAGCAATATACACAAGTAAAAATAAACAAATATATAAATAATAAAGGTAAGTTATTGTAAATTGAAACCCTATATTTGAAGGTGCAATAAATGGTGCCGTTTGAAAAATAAGTATAAAAATAAGTATAGAGTGTAAAACAGCCAAAATTAGCCCTGCAACCGGCTGGTTGATAAACAGTCTGTCAGCCCCAGGAGCTATTAACATAAAGATTAGATTTCTAAATTTTGTTATTCGTTTATATTTTTCTATCTGAAACTGCTGCATTACGAGAGTAGAAGCGTCAGCTTTTGCAATTTTATGCGAAAAAATACGACATTTTTCACAAATATTACCATGCAAATAGCCGTCATCACATTTTATACAAAAAGATTCACCGCATTGAATGCATTTGAAGTGTCTGAAGTTGTAAAAGAATCTGTTGGCTACGATTCCAATAACAAGTAAAATGAAAAATATGAGAATACTAATATAGTTTAGTGCAAGGGTGTCCTTTTTCCCACTTTCTTCAATGTTGTATGGTAAGAATACATATGTATTAAGGTTAAGTTGGAGATTTTGCAATAAGTTATGATATTCGGGGTAGAATGTATAAAGGTTTTTTATAATATCTTCATATTTTTCAAAATTAAATTTTTTAGAGTAAAAAGAAGCAACATTAATCATAATTATAGGATCTTCGGTAAGGTTAAATTTTTGTGCCAAAGCGTTAAAGCCGTCTACCTGCTCCGTAATTAACAAGTATATCGCATAGTTGGCTGCTTCAAATTTATTTTTAGGGGTAAAGCGTATAAAATTACTTTTTTCGGATAGCTCGGGATATTTGATTGTGGCTACTATGTTCATTAAAGGCGTGTCTCTTTGTTCGAGAGATTTCTTAATATAGTCCATTGATACCGGTTTATTGATAATTTCTAAATATTCGTTTTTTTGCATTTCATTTCTGTTGTAATCAATGCTGTTTAGAATGGAAAATACAGACAAAAAGAGTATTACCGCAATTTTAGCGGTAACGTTTTCCGGGATAAGAAGTAATACTGCAGACCCGGCTATTATAACAAATAAATAGTTGTTAAATGTTATTGAAATGGCTAATGTCAAAAGTAAGAAGATAGTCAATTTGGCAAAGCCTATTGCTTTCATATTAAGCTTGTGACTGTGGAAAAATATGAAGTAATTCTTAACTAGTAGGTACAAAAATACAAGCAGAATGAAAATTGATGATGTGTATTTTAAAAATGTGTAAACTGCAAATTTATTAAAGAAAATATGACTGTTTATGATTTTTAAAATTATACTGTCTGAAAGTATTATTCCAATTTTATCTTTATTTTTCGGGCTGAATTTTTGGGCAATAAGTATTGTTTTTTCATTTATTTCCGTAGGGTGGTTTAACAGTGCCTCCACAATGGCATAAGCTATGGTTTCATCTTCAAGCCCTTTGTATTTAATAAACTCTTGATAAAGTTTATCTAAATTTTTCTCATTTGGTGATTGGACGACTTTTTCTATTTCAGTTAGCAGACTTTTAGGGTAAAAGTCACTTTCATAGGCATTGGTATAAGTATAAAAAAATAATGAGATTAAGGCAATAATTAAAACTCGTACTTTCATGGTAATATTTTACACTATAAAAGTTATTTTGCAACTAAAGTTTAAAAGTTTTTTTGAAAAGTGCTATAACATTCAAAAATTATTTATTTCACTCTTTACATAAACTGACATATCATTTATAGAGTTTACAAACTTTATGGAGGCATTATGGAATCGATTATTAGGAAGAAAATAGATGAAGTATTGAAGGAAATTGTTAATGATGTTGCCATAATTGGTGACTTATCTTATGAAGTAGATGTCCCGAAAGATTACAAAAATGGTGATTTTACTACAAATGTGGCGATGAAGCTTGCCTCTTTATTAAAAAAACCACCACGACAAATAGCTGAAAGTATTAAGGGGCATTTAGTCGATTCGATTTTTGAAAAAGTTGAAGTGGCAGGTCCTGGTTTTATCAACTTTTTCGTATCAAAGAGTTATTTTCATGACTTTTTAATTTCAGTTTTAGAAGATAAAGGTGCGCTGACATCTGATATGGGTGCAGGTAAAAAGGTGCAGGTTGAGTTTGTCAGTGCCAATCCTACCGGTCCATTACATATTGGGCACGGCAGGGGTGCAGCATACGGGGATAGTCTTGCAAGGGTGTTTGAAGCTTGCGGTTTTGATGTTCAGCGAGAGTATTATATAAATGATGCCGGAAACCAAATGAATAATTTGGCTTTGAGTATTTATAGCAGATATCTTGAGCTTCACGGGGTAAATGATGAATTTCCCAAGGATGGGTATAAAGGGGAATATATTATTGATATAGCAAAAGATATTAAAAATGAGTATCAGGACAGTCTTCTTAAAATGCCAAAAGAGGAAGCTGTAAATATATGTTTTAAAATAGGCGTTGAAGAGATTACAAATACTATAAAAAAAGACTTGGAAGATTTCGGTGTGACGTTTGATAAATGGTTTAGTGAAAAGTCCCTATATCTTTCTGGAGAAGTAGAGAAAACTTTACAGGAGTTGGAAGAAAGAGGGGAAACTTATGAGCAAGATGGAGCTCTTTGGTTTAACTCTACAAAGTACGGTGATGATAAAGATAGGGTTTTAAGAAGAAGCAACGGAGAGCTTACGTATTTTGCTTCTGATATTGCGTATCATAGGAATAAAATAAAAAGGGGGTTTGACAACCTTATTAATGTTTGGGGTGCTGACCATCACGGCTATGTGAAAAGATTAAAGTCCTCCATAAGTGCATTAGGATATAATGAGGAAATGCTTGAGATAAAGCTTGTGCAGATGGTTAGCCTTATTGAAGGCGGAGAAAAAATATCAATGTCTACTCGTGCCGGTACTTTTGTGGAGTTGAGTTGGTTGACCGAAAAGGTTGGGAGTGATGCGGCAAGATATTTTTATATTATGAGAGATATTAATTCTCAGTTTGAATTTGATATAGACCTTGCAAAAAGTAAGACTTCGGATAACCCCGTATATTATATTCAGTATGCTCATGCAAGAGTTTGTTCGATTCTTAGAAATGCCGAAGAGAAAAATATAAGGTATGAAGTCGGCAAATTTTTAAATAAGCTTGATTCTGAACAGGATATTGCCTTAATTAAGAAGTTGTATGAGTTTAAGTCGGTTTTAGAGACTGCGTGCAGGACAAGAGAGCCTCATAGAATACCTTATTATCTTCAAGATTTAGCTGCTTTATTCCATAACTATTATAAAAATAATCAGGTATTAATTGAGGACGATGTTGAAACAACTTCTGCAAGAGTTACTTTGTCCCTTGGTGTAAAAGAGGTGATAAAGTTTGCTTTGAGCCTTATCGGTGTTGGTGCTCCCGATAAAATGTAGAGAAAATCTAATACGGATGGGGTTATGAGAGATATAGATAAAATAAAAGAGAAAAAAGAAAAGGACGAAGTCAAGTCGATTTTAGGTTTTGTATTGTTATTTTTAATTGTTTTCGGAATTATCACATTTGCTATAATAAAGCTTACTACTCAGTATTTTACCTTAAAGAAAGAGCTTGAAGAGAGTAAAAATGTTCAACTGTCAACTACTCCCGTTGAAGATGGCAAAAAATTGGAATACAAACTTGATGGCGATAAAATTAAAGTTTCAGAATTGAAAGAGGTAGCTGAAAAAGCGGCTGAAAATTCGTTAAAAGAGAATTTGCCCGATGAAAGTGAGCAGCAAATTGGGAACACTAAAGAGCCTGAAAAAGTAAATAAAGAAGAGTTCAAAAAAGAAACTCCGCCTGTTCAGCTTAAAAAGAATGAAGCTATCAACCAAAAATCGGATGCAGAAATAAAGCCAGAGAAAAAACTTGAAAGTAAGCCTGTTGCCGAAAAAAACAAAGATGAAGAAAAATCTAAGAGTGTTGTAAATAACACCATCAAAAATGGAGCTTATGCAATACAACTTATGGCTTTTAAAGATGAATCTGATGCCAAAAGTGCTGTTCAAAAGTATAAAAACGACATAAAAGATATCTATTACATAAAAGCTGACCTTGGGACTAAAGGTGTGTGGTACAGGGTAAGATGTTGCAGCTCTTCAACATTGGATGAGGTTAAAAGTAAATTGCAAGATATTAACGAGAAGTATAAAATAAAAGGATTTATCGTTAAAAATTAATGTTAAAACAATTAGTTGCAGTTTGTTTATTTTTATGTTCACTTAGTGCTAACGCAATAACTCTTGTGGACTCCTCATATTATAAAGTGAATGGCGTTCAAATATTCAATTTTGAAAAAGAGTATAAGTATAATCTTGATAATTATTTCAAGTCTCTAAAAAGTTCAAACGTGAATACTATTTTTGTTCGTGTTTTTCAAAATGCAACGGACAGGATACATTTTGACGAGTCTAATAAATGTACTTCCGGTGTATATTTTAAGTCGGAAATTGCTTGTACCGTATTTGATTTGTTGGATTTAATTATTCCGTATGCCAGAAAGCACGATATTAAAGTTTTTGCGTGGATGGCTACAAGAAGCCTGAGTTTTTTGAAAGATACTCACAAACTTGAGCTGGAATTCAGAGATGGTAATATTCAAAACGGATACGGCATAAATATTTTTGATAAAAATGCTCGAAACTCCTTAATTGAGCTTTTCAAAGAATTGGCAATGTATGATATTGATGGTATATTAATTCAAGACGATTTTATATTAAGGATGAATGAAGGCCTGTCTGATTTAAGTAAATCAAGGTATTACGTTGACTATGGCAAGTTGCCTGATAATAAAGATGATGATTGGTATAAATGGAAATTGCTAAATTTATCTGGTTTTTTAGACGAGCTTCGATACGAAACTAAAAAGATAAACCCAAAGATAAGGTTTGCTGTTAATATCTATTACGAAACACCTGTGTATCCTGAAAAAGGGCTTAAGTGGTATGCTCAATCGTTGGAGCAATATAAAAAGCTTGGTTTTTCATATTTTGCTGTAATGGCATATCACGAACAAATAATGGATGAATTAAAAATTAATTTTCAAAATACTCTGAGTTATTTAAATACGATGTTAAATAAAATGTCAAAACTCCTATATCCTGAAAATATTTTAGTAAAGGTACAGGTGAGAGAATTTAACAATGAAAAGACAAAAATACCAAAATATAAAATCGATAAAGTATGTGAGTTGATTAAAAATTATAATGCAGGTATTGTTTTGGTGCCTTTTGAAAATTTGTCGGATTTAAACAACAACTGTTTTTCGGAGGGAAAAATATGAAAATAGCCATAATAGGCGGTGGTATTTCCGGAGTTTCTGCAGCTTTTTGGTTATCCAAGAGTCTAAGTGAATGTAATAAAGATTTTAAAATTATACTTTATGAAAAAAACAGCAAACTTGGTGGCTCCATTGATACTGTGACAAATGGAGATTTTACTGTGGAAGCAGGTCCAAACGGCTTTCTTGATTCTAAACCATACACCCTTAAATTGGTAGAAGATGCCGGAGTTAAAAACAAACTCTACAAAAGTAACGATTTGGCAAGAAAGAGATTTATAATGAGATATGGAAGACTGATACGGCTTCCTGAAAAACCGCCGCAATTTTTTAAAACCGATTTACTGACACTTAAAGGTAAATTAAGGGTAGTGGCTGAATATTTTATCCCTCAAAGAATACTTGAGGATGAAACAGTTGCCGATTTTGCAAGGAGAAGACTTGGTGAGGAGGCATGCGATTACCTGATAAGCCCTATGGTTTCCGGTATTTTTGCAGGTGACCCGGAGAAGATGAGTTTGCGGGCATGTTTCCCCGTCATATATGATTTGGAAGTAAATTATGGTGGTCTTTTTAAAGGTATGTTGAAAAAAAGAGGGAAAAAGAGCGGCCCGGCTGGCCCTGGCGGGGTTTTGACTTCATATTCAGGAGGACTGATTAATTTAATCAATGATGTTATAGATAAGTGCATAAATGTGGAGGTGAGACTAAATTCTCCTGTTGATAATATTATAAAAAACAATGAAAAGTTTGAAATTGTTTCTGAAGATGAGAAGGAGAATTTTGACTATATAATAATGACTTGCCCAAGCTATGAGGCTTCTAAAATGACAAAATCTTTAAATGAAAACCTATCAAAAGAGTTTTCAAATATCCCTTATGCACCAGCCTTTGTGGTTGGCTTAGGATTTGAGGAAAAAGATGTTGAAGATAAATTGGATGGTTTTGGATATCTTATCCCTGCAAAAGAGAATAGAAAAATATTGGGAGCACTTTTTACTTCATCGATTTTTCCTGAGAGGGTTAAAAATGGCAAAAAGCTTGTCAGAGTTATAATGGGTGGGGATAGAAACAGATGGATTCTTGATAAATCGGATGAAGAACTTTTAGATATCGCTTTCAATGAGATAAAAGATACTTTGAAGATTAAGAATAAACCTGAGAGCAGAATATTCTTTAGATGGGAAAAAGCAATCCCACAATACTACATAGGGCATCTAAAAGCAGTTAAAAATATCGAAGATATTGCAGATAGTATTGGTAATTTTTATGTTGGAGGGAATATACTTTATGGTGTGGGTATAAATGATTGCACCAAAAGAAGCTATGATATTGTTGAAAAATTTATGCAAAATATAAAATAATCATTTGGGAGGGTCTTGTGCAATCTATAGCATGGACAACAGTTCTTTCCGGGTTGTTTGGAGGGCTTGGCCTTTTTTTAATCGGCATGAAGATGATGTCGGAGGGTTTGCAAAAAAGGGCAGGTAACGGTTTAAGAAGAATCCTTGAAAAACTTACCACAAACAAATATTTGGGTGTGTTTGTGGGGCTTGTTGTTACTTCCATAATTCAAAGTAGTTCCGCTACGACGGTTATGGTAGTCGGCTTTGTAAATGCTGGACTAATGAATTTGACTCAAGCTTTAAGCGTGGTGTTAGGGGCAAATATCGGCACAACTATTACCGGACAATTGATAGCTTTTAAAATGGGTAGCCTTGCATTGCCTGCGATAGCTTTGGGAGCATGTTTTAAGATGTTTTCAAGAAACAAAAAGAGGCAATACTTTGGCGAGATTTTACTTGGTTTTGGTTTGCTTTTTTTAGGTATGGAAACAATGAAACACGCCTTTGGACCTTTGAGAAAGAGTCCTGAATTTACTCAGGCATTTGTTTATTTTTCTAAAAATCCTTTGGCAGCAATTTTTGCTGGGACAGTTTTGACAATGATTGTTCAGAGTAGCTCGGCAACAATGGGTATTACTCTTGCTTTAGCTACAACTGGTATTATTGATTATCAGGCTGCCGTAGCCTTTGTATTGGGAGAAAATATTGGTACTACAATAACTGCCAATTTGGCTGCAATAGGTGCCAATGCCGCTGCAAAAAGGGCAGCTTTGGGGCATCTCTTGTTTAATGTCTTTGGTGTAGCCTATATGTATATTTTCATAAAATATTTTGCACATTTTGTTGATATTATTACTCCCGGCGATCCGTATTTTATCGATGCTCAAGGAAATATTCCTTATTTGGCAAGGCATATTGCTAACTTCCACACAATGTTTAACATTATAAATACAATTGTATTTTTACCTCTTCTTGGATACTTGGCTCTTATCTGTGAAAAGCTTATTAAAGATTCTTCCGAGAAAAAGAAGACAACGAAATATATCGATGACAGACTTATTGATACACCTGCACTTGCTGTGGCTCAGGCTAAAAAAGAGGTCGAAAGGATGTCTGATATCGCTATTTCTATGTTAGAGGATGCAAAAAAAGCTTTTTTTACGAGAGATGTGAAGCTCATAGAGAGCATTTACGAGAGGGAAAATATTGTAGATGAACTTGAAAAAGATATTTCTGTTTTTGTCGTCAAACTATTCCAAAAATCTTTGAGTGATGAAAGTTCAAAAACCATAGATGGTATACTTCATGTGCTTCATGATATTGAAAAGATTGCAGATCACTCTGAAAATATTGCCAAATTTACGGAAAAGATTATTGAAAAAGGTATTTATTTTTCCGAACAGGCCAACAATGAGATGGAAGAAATATTTGATGTGGTTATAAGATTTGCCAAGAATATTTTGAATGCTTACAACAAGGAAGCATTTGAAAATATTGTAAACACTGAGGATGAAAATATAATAGACAGACTTAGGAAAGAGTTTAAAAATAATCATATGAAAAGGCTTAATGAAGGGGTATGTACCGTTGACGCTGGTATTGTATATGTGGATATCTTAAATAATCTTGAAAAAGCTGGGGATCATACTTTTAATATTGCGCAGCTAATAAACGGTGTTTCCAAATGATTTGTGGCGCTGTTGATATTGGTAGTAACACTTTGAGATTAATTGTTGCCGAAGTGAGTAAAGGCAAGATTGATAATATAATTTATGAGCAAAGACATATAATAAGATTGGCTGAAGGTATAAAGCAATTTGGCAGAATATCTGAAGCCGCTGAAAAAAGGTTAACAGATGCTCTTTTTCATATAAAAGATTCACTTAACCAATTTGGAGGTGTCAAAGTAAAGTTCGTAGGGACGAGTGCACTGCGAGAGGCTTCAAACGGAGAGGATATAATAAACAGAATATATAAAAATATGGGGATAAAAATAGAGATTATTGCTCCTGAAAAAGAGGCCGAGCTAATGTTTAAAGGTGTTTCTGCAACTTTAGATTTGAAGAATAAAAAGGCACTTTTGTTTGATATTGGTGGCGGCTCTACCGAATATATCGCAGCGGATAACGGCAAAATCGTTGATTGTAAAAGCTTTGATATGGGTGTGGTCAAACTTGCCGATAAATATAATTTCGGTGGAATTGTTACTGATGGTCTGCTTAAACAGCTTTTTGATGAGATTGAAGCAATTATTTCAAAAGTGACATATTTGGCTTTTGATGTGTTGGTGGGGACTGCCGGCACTGCCACAACATTGGCCGCTATAGATATGAAACTTGCAAACTATAATTATAGAAAAGTAAATGGTTATAAGATACAATATGAGAGAGTAAAAGAGATTTTTGACAATTTATGTTCGCTGACAATTGGCGAAAGGGAAAATATTGTAGGTCTTGAAAAGGGTAGGGGCGACTTGATTATTCCTGGTACTGCTATTGTGATTAAGACTATGGAGCATTTCAAATTAAATGAAATAATCATAAGCGACTTTGGATTAAGGGAGGGTTTAGTTGTTTCTGACTGCGGGTGAAATAGCTACACCATTTGTGACAGGTTTTGTCGGTTACTTCACAAATTATCTTGCTATTAAAATGTTATTTAGACCACATAAAAGAGAATGGTACAGTTTTGGTTGGCAAGGTGTTATTCCGAGAAACAGGTCAAAGCTTGCAAAAGAGGTTGGAAATCTTGTCGGTAATAATCTGCTAACTGAAAAGGATATTCTTAATTCTTTGAAAAAAGAGGAATTCCAAATATATCTACAAAGTTCTATCAGGAAAGAATTAAGAGACATACTTTCAAAAGATTTTGGAGAGCTAAGTCTTGTATTGGAAAAAATAGGTATCAACAGCAAAGATGCAGCTTCATTTTTATATAATAAACTTATTCTTAATGAAGAGCTTTTTGAATCACTTATAAATGTTTTATTACAAAGTATCAGTGAGTTAAGAATATCAGACTTTTTTGATTTGGAAGAGAGTCTAAAAAAGATAGCAGAAAATGTTTTTAAAGATACAAAATGGAAAAGCAGGCTTATAAAAGAGGTTTCCGCTTACCTTAATAACATTATTCTATCAGGTGTTTCACTTCGTCAGGCGATGCCTGAAAGTTTTTATACTTCGATATTGTCAATATCAGAAAATATGACACTAAAAGTTTTGGAATATATTAAAAAAATATCGGAAGATGAAGAGGTTAAAGAAAAAATTGTTCAAAAGCTTATTGAGATTAAGAATAACTCATTTAAAGGCGGGGTATTTGACCAGCTAAAACTTGGTATGCTTAACCTTTTCTTGAATGAAGATGTTATACGGGATTTGGTAAAATCGAAATTTCCCGAAATAGTGCAAAATATTTCTGGAAGTGATGAAATAAAAGATAAAATTTCAGGTAGTATTAAAGAGAAGATTGTCGATATTTTAAATAAACCAATTTATAAGCTTATAGAAAAGTTCAAGGTAGAGGATTTTTATTCGTTGAAAACTTTTTTTGAAGGTAAATTGCTTGACTTTATGAATTCTCGATTTTTAGTGGAGAAAATCAAATACATTATCTCAGCTAATGCTCAGGAGCTTAACAATCTGAGATTAAATGATATATTTAAGATAATTGGCGGTGATTCTTTGGGGTTAAACCACCGAATGCAGCTTTTTGACAAATTAAAGCAGGACAAAGTAAAAGAGGTTGCAATATCCAATATTGCTTTAATGATTGGAAAAATAAAAATTACAAATATTTATGACAAGATTTCTCAAAAGAGTTTCAGGCAGTCTGTCGATTTTCTAACCGGAGAGATAAATGAACTTTTAAATAGGAATGTCGCTCCTATATTGCAGGCACTTGATGTAAAAAATATTGTTGAGGACAAAATAAACTCTTTGAATCTGTATGAAGTGGAAGATATGCTTTTTTCTTTTATGAGTGAACAATTTAAGTGGATAAATATCTTAGGTTTTGTATTGGGTTTTATTTTTGGTGTGATACAGATTATGATTTTTAAAATTATATAAGGGGTGTTTTATGAAGAGATTTGCAGTTTTGTTGTGTTTGATTTTTGTAATTGTTTCCTGTTCGAAAGGGGTTAAACTTGACACGAAAGGGGGTAAACTAAACAGGGATGAGGCGTTAAAATTAATGGAGTCGAGTATAGGTTCGATTATTATTGATGATAACTTAAAGTATGAAAAGCTGATTGCAAGTGACGAAGGGAATGCACTTGCCTTTTTATTTAAAAAGCAGGGGACTGATAAAAAGTTTTTGAGATTTTGGGAAATTTACGGTGACGAGCTTACTATTTATATGAAAGAAAAAGATAAAAATTATACTATTAAAGTTTCAAGCAACTCAGTAGATAATAATTGTTATGGCTATGTATTTGATGAGCCGAGGGTTTCTGACAACGGTGTGAAAGTTGTCTGGGATGATTATTCAAAATTTGGTTGCTCCCATAATCTTGAGTTAACATTTAAAGACAAAGAATCTGCGACAAAATTTGCTGAGGCAATTGTAGCTCTGAAAAATAAACCTCTTAAAGTTAGTATAACTCCTCAACTTATTAACAATACAACAGTTAAAGAGAGTAATGATTTACAGTCCAATAAATGTACTGTTGATAAGATTTTAAAAATGCAGGAAATAGGCCTCAGTAAAGAGGAAATTAAGAAAGTTTGCGAGTAACTGGTTTATAATTTGTAGCCGCAGTATTTACAAAATTTTGCATCTGCATCGTGCCCATCCTGTCCGCAGGCTGGGCACGCTTCCGTTGAAACAGGTTTGTTAAATTTTGTCATTTCGGATGTAACTATCCCCGTAGGGACGGCAATCACTCCGTAACCAACTATCATCAGTAGTGATGCTATAAACTGCCCAAGCGGTGTAGAAGGGGATATATCCCCATAACCGACTGTTGTTAAAGTGACAATAGCCCAATATATACTTCTCGGTATGCTGGTAAAGCCGTTTTCCACTCCCTCTATGACATACATTGCAGAGCCCACAATTATGACGATATTAACTACTGCAAACAGAAAGACAACAATCTTGAACCTGCTAGCTTTAAGTGCTTTAACTATTACTGAGCCATGGTTTACATAGTGTGTTAACTTGAGAATCCTGAACACTCTCAAAAGCCTTAATGCCCTTACAACCAATAAAAAGTGTGTACCTGCAAGAAATATTTCGAGATATGTTGGCAAGATTGCCAATAAGTCTACTATGCCATAAAAGCTTCTAATATATCTAAAAGGTTTTTCGATAGTATAAATTCTTAAGACATATTCAATTGTGAATAATATTGTGAAAAACCATTCCGTTACATAAAATATGCTTCCAAATCTTGCGTGAATAGTTTCAACACTTTGCAAGATAACGACCAATATGCTTATACATATTGATATTAGAAGTATTACATCAAATAGCTTGCCTGCCCTTGTTTCAGCTTCAAAGATAATTTCGTATAATTTTTTTCTGAGGGTCATTAGTTGAGGTAGTCGTAAAGTTTTCTTTTCATTGCTTTCTTTTTAAGCTTACTTAAGGCTCGAGCTTCAATCTGTCTAACCCTTTCCCTGCTTATCTTCATCATTTCGCCAATCTCTTCAAGTGTTTTTGGTGTTTCACCTTCAAGTCCGAATCTGAGTTTGATGATTTCAGCGTCCCTTTCCGGCAGCTCTTCAACTATCTCCTCAAGTGAATTTCTAAGGTTAGTATGAATTATTTCATCTTCAACAGACTTTGAGCCTGAGTCGAGTAGGTCGATAAATGTCTTATCCTCACCATCTTTCAGAGGGGTCTCAAGTGACAAGTAATTTCTTGACACTCTCAGAATATTTTCTACATCTGCAACTTCCATATCAAGAAAAGAAGCGATTTCCTCTGCAGTTGGGTCTCTGTCCAATTCTTTTGTAAGTTTTTCGGTAGCTTCATTTATTTTATATAAAATACTTGCCTGTTTTATAGGAAGCTTTACGGTACCTGACTGCTCGGCAAGTGCTTGAATAATAGATTGTCTTATCCACCAGACGGCATAAGAGATAAATTTAACCCCTTTTTCAGGGTCAAATCTTCTTGCTGCCTCAATAAGCCCAAGATTCCCTTGATTGATAATATCACTCATTGAAAGGCCTGAGTTTTTATAGCGATTGGCAATGGAAACAACAAACTTCAAATTCCCCAAAACAAGTTTTTTTATCGCTTCCTCATCCCCTTCCTTTATCTTCTTCCCGATTTCATATTCTTCTTCTCTCGTAAAGTGATTATATTCGGAAATTTTATTGAGATAACTTTTGAGAGAGTCGTCAGATACGGGAGGGAGGGGGATATCCTCCGTCAGGAAGTCTATCCCCTCATTATCATCAATCTCAGTGTTTTCAATCTCTTCTACTTTATTTTTACTTTCTGCCATTTATCCTGCCTTTTGTTCATAGATTAAAAGCTCTATATTTTGTTCAGACAATTATATCATATTTATCCCAATTTCACATTAAAATTTAATTCTCCATCAACAAATGTAGCAATTACTTTAGAATTTTTTATAATTTTACCTTTCAAAATTGCTTCGGCTACTTTGTTTTCGATAATTTTTTGGATTGCTCTTTTCATAGGTCTTGCACCAAATTTCGGGTCAAAACCTACTTTAATAATTTCATTTATTACACTTTCTTCAAACTCAATCTCAATGAAATTTTCTTTTAACCTATTTTTAAACTCTTCAAGTAATATCTTTGCAATCTCTCTTAAATGGTTTTCTCCAAGCGGATGAAATACTACAATATCATCAACTCTGTTTAAAAATTCTGGTTTAAAGAAATTGGACAGATGTTTAAATACTTCCGAAGCTATTTCATCATATCTGTTTTCAAAATCTTTGTGACGCTCAAAGAAGTCCTGTATAGAGTCGCTTCCGATGTTTGATGTCATTATAATTACAGTATTTTTGAAGTTTACTGTTCTCCCTTTGGCGTCAGTCAATCTACCGTCATCCAAAATCTGCAAAAGCAGATTGAACACATCGGGATGAGCTTTTTCAATTTCATCCATCAATATTACGCTATAAGGTTTTCTTCTTACTTTTTCTGTAAGTTGACCACCTTCTTCATAACCTACATATCCGGGAGGTGCTCCTATAAGTTTCGCAACGGAGTGTTTTTCCATATATTCACTCATGTCAAGCCTTATGAGAGCATCTTCCGTATCAAACAGAAACTCTGCCAGAGCTTTTGCAAGTTCAGTTTTACCTACACCTGTAGGTCCTAAAAATATAAATGAGCCTATCGGTCTTTTGGGGTTGTTAAGGCCGGCACGGCTTCTTCTTACGGCATCACTTATTACCTGGACAGCCTTTTCCTGTCCGATTACTCTTTTATGGAGAAAATCTTCCATTCTGATAAGTTTATCTGCTTCCTCTTCCAGAAGTTTAGTTACAGGGATACCTGTCCACTTTGAGATTATTTCAGCTATATCCTCTTCTTCCACCTCTTCTTTAAGCATTTTTGAATCTTTCTGAATCTCTTTTAGCTTTTCATTAAGTGCTTCAAGCTTTTTGTTTTCTTCTACAAGTTTTCCATATTTAATTTGTGAAGCAAGCTCAAAATTTCCATTCCTTTCGGCAGTGACCATTTCATTTTTTAATTGCTCAATATTGGCCTTTACCTCTCTAATATTTTGTATAATTGCTTTTTCATTTTGCCAATGAGCCTTTAATTGGTTTATTTTTTCACTTAAGTTTGCAAGTTCTTGCTCTATTTTATCTTTTCTGATTTTACTCGCTTCATCTTTCTCTTTCAACAGAGCTTGTCTTTCGATTTCGAGTTGTCTGTATTTTCTTTCAAGCTCATCAAGCTCTGAAGGTAAACTATCGATTTCCATTCTTAATTTTGCAGTAGCCTCATCTATAAGGTCGATTGCTTTATCCGGCATAAATCTGTCAGAAATGTATTTATGTGCAAGATATGCTGCTGCCACGAGGGCTGAGTCCTTTATTTTTACGCCGTGATGTACTTCATATTTTTCCTTAAGCCCTCTTAAAATTGAAATTGTATCTTCTACCGATGGTTCATCAACCATAACAGGTTGAAACCTTCTCTCTAAGGCCGCATCTTTTTCGATATGTTTTTTGTATTCATCAAGAGTGGTAGCACCGATACAGTGCAGTTCGCCTCTTGCAAGAGCCGGTTTTAAAAGATTTGCCGCGTCCATCGCTCCTTCGGCAGCTCCGGCACCAACAAGGGTGTGGATTTCATCGATAAAAAGGATTATTTCACCCTCTCTCTCCTTAATCTCTTTTAATATTGCTTTTAATCTGTCTTCAAATTCGCCTCTGTATTTTGTGCCGGCGATAAGGGCTCCCAAATCAAGTGTCAAAACGGTTTTGTCTTTTAAGGTTTCAGGGACATCTTTGCTTACGATTCTCTGTGCAAGACCTTCAACAATGGCTGTTTTACCGACACCGGGTTCACCTATCAGCACCGGATTATTTTTTGTCCTTCTTGAGAGAACATGGATAACCCTTCTTATCTCTTCATCCCTACCGATTACAGGGTCAAGTTTACCTTGCTCTGCATATTCAGTAAGATTGATAGTATATTTTTTAAGTGCTTCGGTTTTTGATTCAGGGTCTTCGCTATCAACTTTTGTTGAGCCCCTAATCTCTTTGATAGCTTTTTTAACAGTGTTTGTGTCTATTCCATATTTTGTAAATATTTGTCTTAGGGAATAACCTGCATTTTCAACAATACCGAGTAAAAGGTGCTCTGTGGATACGTAGCTATCTCCAAACTCCTTTAATATTTTAAATGCATAGTCCAATACCTTTTTAGTATCACCGGAAATGTATATCTGACTTACATCACTTACTTTAGGTAACTTTTTGAGATTTTCTTGAATATCTTCAAAAAGATTTGGTATGTTAACACCAATTTTTTGTAAAATAGGTTTAACAATCCCCTCCTCTTGCTTTAAAAGTGTTGCAAGAAGGTGCTCTGGCTCTATCTGTTGATGGCTAAGCTGCTCTGCAAGTGCTTGTGCACTTTGAACGGCCTCACCTGATTTTATTGTCAATTTATTCCAATTTATCATGTTAGTCCTCCTTTTGAACTTTTATCTTAATGATTTCCTTTTTGGGAGAAGGTACAAGAGCCCCATCCCTTTTACTTTTTTCACAATTTTCCTTTATATAGTTTAAGAGCATGTCAATTTGATTTTGCAACGATTCTATCTGCTCTTTCATATTCAAAATTATTTCAACACCTGCGAGATTTACCCCCATATCTCTTGTAAGGGTAAGTATAAATTTCAGTTTTTCTATATCTTCATCGGAGTACAGTCTCGTATTTCCTTCGCTTCTTGAAGGTTTCAAAAGCTCTAACCTTTCATATTGTCGCAAGGTCTGAGGGTGGATTTCAAACATTTCAGATACAATACTTATCATGTAAAGCGGTTTCTTCTTCATATATCACCTCAGAGTTATAGTTGACCTTTTGATAAAATATTTTTTCTGTCTGCGACATTGTATCGGTTTTTCATACTTTTTAGGGACTGTCTGTCCTGTTCGATAGCAATTTGCGGAATTTTAACTGTTATATTTACATAAAGGTCTCCCTTAATATCACTATTTATTTTGGGCACACCTTTTCCGCGAATTCTCAGTTGCTGGTTTGGCTGAGTCCCGGAAGGGATATTTATATTAACCGCTCCATAAGGTGTAGGAACTGTAATTTTCTCTCCAAGTGCCGCTTCAAACATATCGACTTCAACATCTATGTAAAGGTTATTCCCCTGTCTCTTATAGAAATTATGTGGTGTTACGTTTGTAACAATATAAAGGTCTCCAGATTTGCCGCCGTTTAGCCCTTCATTCCCTTTGTTTGCAATCCTGATTTTGGAGTTATTGTCTACCCCAGCAGGTATTTTAATTTTGAGTTTTTCGGTAACGCTTTTAAAGCCTGAGCCGTGACATTCCGAGCACACTGAAGTAAATGCCTCACCACTGCCTCCACAAGATTTACATGTGGACATCATACTTATAAAGCCTGACTTTTGCCCTGATACCCCTGTCCCTTGGCAACTTGGGCAGATAGTTTTGTTACCACCTTTTCCAAAGCATTTTTTACATACGACTTTTCTGTTTACGCTAATTTCATATGTATTTCCAAATATAACATCTCTAAACGGAATGTTGATAGTGTAGTAGATGTCTTCACCTTTTAAGGTGGCTGAGGAGGAAGTCCGCTTCCCCCTTCTGCCGCCACCAAAAATTTCATCAAATATATCTCCGAAAATATCAAATCCGTGTGACTTGAAGTTTCTAAGGTCTTCAAAATTCATGTTTGAAAAGTCATAACCTTGACCGCCAGAGGTAAAAGCATCATGGCCGAGAGTATCGTATTGCTTCCTTTTCTCCGGATCTGACAAAACAGCATATGCTTCAGATACAATCTTAAACTTCTCTTCAGCTTCCTTATTGTTAGGGTTTATGTCAGGATGATATTTTCTTGCAAGTTTTCTGTAAGCTTTTTTTATTTCATCCTGCGAAGCATTTTTATCAACACCGAGTATTTCGTAATAGTTCTGTTTTGTCATAGATCACCACTTCCTTTTCAATATTAGTCCTCTTTTTCGACCTTTATAACTTTTGGTTTAATTTCATCTTTTTTGCCAATTTCGATTTTTAATATACCTTCTTTTAAGCTTGCTTTGACTTTATTTTGGTCTACGGTGTTTGGTAAGGAGAATGATCTAGCAAATTTACCAAAATTTCTTTCAAGCCTGTAAAAGTTTTCGTTGTTTTTTTCATAAGGGAGTTTTTTCTCGCCCCTTACAGTTAATACTCCGTCTGTAATTTGAAGATCGATGTCACTTTCAGATACACCTGGTATCTCCATTATGATAGTTATGCCGTCCTCTTTTTCAAAAATATCAACCGGTGGATACCAGTCTCCGTATTGAGATTTTCTGTCCTGCTGAACGGTTTCATCGAAAATTTTGTTAATACGCTCCTGAAGAGACATAATGTCCTTGAAAGGGTCCCATCTTACTATTGCCATATTATACCTCCTGTGATTTTATTTTAACTGTATAATAATATTTGAGTCTATTCTTGTCAAGTTTTTTTATTTGTTCAATATAAGATTATATTTTTGAACGTTTTAACAATTTAAAAATCCTTTATTTGTAAATGAATTTAGGATAAAATATAACCTTATGGAAAATAGAAGAATTATTATTTTTGTTATTGTATCAGCGATAATACATTTTTTGGTTTTCAAATACACGGTTTTTGAAAAACCTGAAAAGCCAAAGGAAAAACTAACTTATGTTGATATAATTGATAAAAAACCCGAAGTAAAACCTGAAAAACCAGCAGAGAAACCAAATATCCTCAGTGATAGAGATATGCACCTAAATAAAAAAACTGAAAATTTAAACGAAAAGCCTCCCGTAGAGGAGAAAAAAATTATAAGACCTTTGATAGTTCAAAAGGAAAAACCTGTTATTATGGATAAAAAGCCCGAAGAAAAGAAACTGACAGAAAAAAAGGTTTTACAAGAGGATAATGTAAAGGAAAAAATTGTTGAGCCAAATAAAAGTAATATTGAAATTATTGAAGAGAAACAAAAAAGTGTTGAACAAAATGAGCCTAATATCCTTGATAATAAAACCCTTGCCAAAAATATTCTAAACCCTTCCGAAATTATAAATGATATCGCAAATTACAGCTTGGGCTCCTCAAAAGAGGGGGAAGACACCGTAAATTTTAATTCAATGAAGTTCAAATATGCCTCATATTTTTACAAGTTTAAAAAAAACCTTTATAATGTTTGGACTTATCCTTCTCAATCTATACTAAAAGGTGAAGAGGGAACGGTGCGTATAAAATTTTCCATTTTAAAAGACGGGACTATTACAAATATTCAGGTAGTAAGCAGCAGTGGTTATCCCGACCTGGATAAGGCTGCCGTAAATGCACTTAATACAATGGGGAAAGTGCCACTGAGCGACTCATTTTCTTTGAAGGTTTTGAATGTGGACGGATATTTTAATTATCAACTTGGATTTAGAGGGATTTATTAATGATCGGATTCAATATTATTGAAACGACTGCGGATATAGGTATTGAGGCAAGTGGAACAGATGAAATGGAATTAGTTGAAAATTCTTTGAAAGGGCTTTATTTTATCTGCTTTGATAAGCTTCCGAATATATTGGAATCAGTTGAAAAAGTTAAGCAGGCTTTTGAGTCCCTGGATGAATTGGTTTTTAGTTTGCTGGAGGAGAGTATATTTGCTCTTTTTACTAAAAAGCTTTTGATACAAGTAATTTCCATTTCAAAGATTAATAATTTGTATGAAGTAATTTATGAAAAAGTTAAAACTGATGAGGAGATACAAACGGAAATTAAGGCAGTTACCAAACATTGCTACAAAGTTGAACGTGTTGACAGTATTTACAAGGTAATGGTTATTTTTGATATATGAAACCATATAAGGCGATTGTAGGTGCATTGTTAAAATTTGAGAAAATCCACAATTTCTTAAGCAGTGACTGTATAGTCGCATTTTCGGGCGGACTTGACAGCAGAGTCTTGTTTGATGTGATTACAAAATTCAAAAGGGATAATAATATATATTCAAGGACAATTGCTTGTCATATTCCAGTTTATGCAGAAGGGGTAAGTGGTCTGAATTTAGATGAAGTTTATGAAGGTAATATTTCCGAAGATGTCAATTTTCCTATTTCTTGCAGTTTCTGCAGCAGAATAAGAAAAAGGGCACTTTTGGAGTTTGCAAAGGAAAAGGGGATATATAATATATTGCTTGGTCACAATAAAAATGATTTTGTCGAAAATTTTTTATACAATCAAATTTATCATAAAAGGCTTGAAAGTATGCCGTTAAAGAGAGTCTATTTTGAAAAGTATAATTTTCTAAGACCTTTTGCTTTTTGCAGCAGAAAAAATATAGAAATATATGCAAAAGAGAATAATTTGGTTGATATAGAAAATAAATGTAGTGCCAGCAGTAGGTTGAGAAAAGAGTTTAGAGAAATTATTGACAAAATAAATAAAGATTATAATCTCTACAATAATGTTATGGATTTGATAGAAAAAAATAAATTTTATGGAGAGGTAAATGAATAAAGATTGGACATTAAAATGGATGGCTTGGGAGATTACGGCTAAGTGTAACTTAAATTGTGTGCATTGTCGCTCTTCCTCGGATATTCACTCAGCCGAAGGTAAGTTTACATTAGATAAATGCAAGGCACTATTAGACGATATTGCCACATTTGCTTCACCTGTTATAGTGCTATCCGGCGGTGAGCCTTTAATGAGAAAAGATGTTTTTGATATAGCTAAATATGGTACGGATAAAGGTTTTAGAATGTGTATGGCTACAAACGGTGTATTGGTAGATGATGAAGTTTGTAAAAAAATCAAAAGCAGCGGGATAAAAATAGTCTCTTTGAGCCTTGATGGGTCTACCCCTGAAATACATGACGATTTTAGAGGTCAAAAGGGTGCATTTGAAGGGGTAATGAGAGCAGCTGACTATTTTAATAAGCACGGTATTAAATTTATCATAAATTCTTCTTTCACCAAGAGAAATCAGGAAGATATACCAAATGTATACAAATTAGCCAAAAAGCTTGGAGCTACAGCTTGGTATATGTTTTTGATTGTACCAACAGGCCGTGGCGAGGATATAATGAAAGAACTCGTCAGTAAAGAAGATTACGAAGAGATTTTAAATTGGCATTATGAGATGGAAAAGGGTGAAGAGGAGATTCTTGTTAGACCTACATGTGCACCTCAGTATTATAGAATATGGCATGAAAGAAGCAAAGAGGATGGCACAGATAAGACAAGACGAAGTTTAACATTTTCAACCGGTGGCGGCAAAGGCTGTATCGCTGCTCAGTCAATTTGTTTTGTAAACTCTGAGGGGGATGTTTTACCTTGCTCTTATTTCCCTATGGCAGCCGGAAATATTTTTAAACAAAGTCTCAAAGATATATGGGAAAACTCAAAACTTTTCAAAGATTTGAGAAGCTTTAAAGATTATGAAGGAAAATGCGGTGTTTGCAAGCATCTTGGGGTTTGCGGTGGCTGCAGGGCGAGAGCGTATGCCGTTACAGGCTCGTATATGGCTGAAGAGCCGTTTTGCGACTATGTGCCTTCAAATTATAAGTGTTGTTAGATAAGGTTAAAGCTTATCACTGCAAAATAGCTTGAAATCCCGACAATAATCCATAGGACTATGCCAAAGAGTATTGGCTTTAGTCCTACTTTTTTTAGCGTGTCTTTCGTTATCCCTGTGCCTATCAAAAATAGTGTAATGACAAGTAGTTGCTTTGAAGAGATATATAATAAATCCCAAAATGTTTTTAAAGAATGAAAATATGAGTTTACAAAAGCAGCCAAAATAAAAAATAGGATAAAGTATGGAAGGTTTACTTTTCCACCTTTTCTGTTTTTAAGACTAAAAAATATAACGAAAGGCGCTATCCATAAAGCCCTGCTTAACTTTACCGTTGTGCCTACCATCAATGCTTCATTTCCATAGACAGATGTTGCTCCGACTACACTGCTTGTGTCGTGAATCGCAAGAGCTGCCCAGGCTCCGAAGGCATGCTGACTCATCCCTAAAATATGACCGATTGGCGGAAATAATATAAGTCCGAGAGCATTTAGGCTAAAAACAACTCCAAGGGAGATTGCTATCTCTTTTTCATTGGCATCAATTACGGGGCTTAATGCGGCAATGGCACTCCCTCCGCATATAGCTGTACCAAAACTTATTAATTTATTGGAGTTAGGTTCTATTTTCATATACTTACCGATTATGAATCCCACGGATATTACAAAAATAATCCCCACAAATGTGAATAAAATGGAATTTTTTCCTACCTCGATTACTTTGTAAAGTGGGACTCCAAATCCAAGTCCTACTACGGCAAGTTTTAAAAGCTGTTTACTCGCTTTGGCAGATTCTTTGGGGTAGGGATTTTGGAAAATCAAGCCTAATAATATACCCATTAAAAGTGCATGGTGAGATTTAACAAACGGAGTGGCTGATGCAATAAGCATTACAAAGAACAGTATCTTTTTCATATTAATCTACTACAAATTATCCAAACTAATATTGTAAGGGTTTCTTATAATATTGAAAGGTGTTGTTGTCAAATCAATAATTGTTGAAGGCTTGTCATTGTTATCATTTTTGACAAGAACATATTTTACCTTATCCGCAAAAGTATTGATAATATATTTTATAGACGGTTTGTAAGGTTGCCTCGAAAGGTTGGCACTTGTAGCGGTAACAGGTTTGTTAAAATGTGCAATCATTTCATAAATTGGTAAATCTCTTACCATTCTGACAGCAATTTTTGACTCCAAAACGCAATATTTATAGTTAAGTTTAGTCTTAAGTAAAAATGTAAATCTTCCAGGCCAATATTTTTCTAATATGGATTTTTGTAAATCGGTAATAGATACTTTTAACATTTCAAGTTGCGAAAAATCTGAAATCAAAATTGGGAAAGGCTTGGTGGTATCTCTCTCTTTTAGCTCAAAAATTTTATTATTTGCCTTTTCATCATCAAAAAATGCACCTATGCCGTAAATTGTATCCGTAGGAAAAATAACAGGCTCATTTTTTAGATGAGCCTGAAAAAAGACATTGATAAAGTTATTTTTGTTAGAGTTGAGAATAAGCAATTGTTATTTTTTCCTCTCTTTTAATATTTCCTGCACTGCCTCGTTATCCTTATAAACCTTGTCTTTTATCGACTGTCTGTATTTTTTTAATCTTTCATTTATGTGCTGATATTTGACAGCCAGTATCTGGCAGGCAAAAATACCTGCATTTCTAGCCCCCGCATTACCAATTGCCATAGTAGCTACAGGTATTCCACCGGGCATTTGCACCATTGATAAAAGTGCATCAAATCCTGCAAGGGATGTGGCAGCAACAGGGACGGCAATAATAGGAAGATTTGATTCGCTTGCAACTACGCCAGCCAAATGTGCAGCAGCACCTGCAATTGCAATAATTGCTTCGATTCCGTTTGCCTCTGCATTTCTTGCCCATTCGGATGTCCTTTCAGGCGTCCTGTGGGCACTTGAAACTATTACTTCGTATTCAACTTCAAATTCCTCTAATACAGCAATTACATTTTCTGCTATTTGTAAATCGGATTTACTCCCCATTATTATTCCGACTTTTGCCATTATAACCTCCTTAATGCCTTTTGAGCTATATCTTTTCTAAAGTGCATATCTTTAAAATTAATTTTTTCGACTGCCGAATATACAAGCTTTATGGTATCTTTCAAATTTTCCCCTCTTGCTGTTACAGCCAGCACTCTGCCGCCATTGGTTAATACTTTTCCATTTTCCAATTTAGTGCCTGCATGAAATACTTTTACATTATCAATCTCTTCTGCAGAATCTATCCCTGTAATTTCATAACCCTTTGCATAATCTTTAGGATACCCCCCTGAAGCTATCACAACACAAACAGTAGGGTCATTATACCAACTTATTTCTGCATCTTTTAAATTTTGACTTATGCAAGCATCAAAAATCTCAAGAAGGTCTGATTCCAATCTCATTAAAATTGGTTGAGTCTCTGGGTCGCCAAATCTGCAGTTAAACTCCAAAACCTTTACGTCCTCACCATCAATCATTAAACCTGCATAAATAATACCTTTATAAACTATTCCTCGATTTTTAAGCTCAGTTACCAAAGGGTATGCAATTTTGTTTAGGGCAAAATTATAAAGCTTTTCGGTCATAACTGGGGCAGGGGAGTAAGCACCCATTCCTCCAGTATTTGGTCCTTTGTCATTATCATAAACAGGTTTGTGGTCTTGACTTGAAACCATAGGTATGACAGTTAATCCATCCGTAAAAGCTAAAAAGGAAGCCTCTTCACCTTTTAAAAACTCTTCTATTACCACTTTGTTGCCCGCTTCTCCAAATATATTATCTACAAATATTTCTTTGAGAGCATTAATTGCTTCCTCAACAGTGGTTGCAACGGTAACACCTTTACCGGCTGCAAGACCGTCAGCTTTGACAACTATCGGAGCCCCTTTTTCCAAAACATATTTTTTAGCACTTTCAAAATCGGAAAACTCACTGTAAAAAGCGGTAGGGATATTTGCCGATACCATAATCTCTTTGCAAAAAGCTTTGCTTGCTTCGATTCGTGCGGCATCTTTTTTGGGCCCGAATATTTTAAGGCCTTCTGACTCAAATCTATCTACAATCCCTAACGCAAGGGGGTCTTCTGGGCCAACTACGGTCATGTAGATATCATTTTCTTTAGCAAACTTTATCAGTTTATCAAAGTCGGTAACTTTTATATCCACATTTTGGCATTTGTTTTCTTTTGCCGTTCCACCGTTACCGGGGGCGCAGAAGATTGTTTTTATATTTTCATTCTGCGAGAGTTTCCATGCTATTGCATGCTCCCTTCCGCCTGAGCCTATGAGTAAAATATTCATTTTTTACCTCTTTTTAATGTTTAAAATGTCTTATTCCGGTAAATACCATCGCTATATTGTGTTCATTGCAAGCTTCGATGACCTCTTCATCCCTTATTGAGCCACCCGGCTGAATAATTGCAGTTATACCTCTGCCTGCAGCTTCATCAACACTGTCTCTGAACGGGAAAAATGCGTCACTTGCCATTACACACCCCTGAAGTGGGCTTCTTGCCTTATCTGCGGCAATTTTAGATGAGTCTACACGGCTCATTTGCCCTGCTCCTACTCCGATTGTTCTGTCACTTTTGGCGTAAACAATTGCATTGGATTTGACATGTTTTGCAACCTTCCATGCAAATTCCAAAGCCTTATATTCATCTTCAGTAGGCTTTCTTTTGGTTGGAACTTCCAAATTTCTAATAGTGTCAAATGTGTGCAAATCACGGTCGGCTAAAAGCATTCCACCTGTTACTTTTTTAATGTCAAGCTCATCATCTCGTTCAAAATTATCCAGATTTTCTATTTCTATGAGTCTTAAATTTTTCTTAGAAGATAAAATTTCAACGGCTTCTTTTGAAAATTTTGGTGCAACTATTACTTCCAAAAATATCTTTGCTAATTCTTCTGCTAATTTTTTACCAATCTCTTTATTAGTACCTACTATTCCACCAAAAGCACTGACTGGGTCACACTCAAGGGCTTTTAAATAAGCGTCAAAATTGTTTTCTCCCACTGCTGTTCCGCAAGGATTTGTGTGCTTTATTATTGTTACAACAGGCTCTTTAAATTCTTTAACTATTTCTACGGCTGCATTTATGTCAATTATGTTGTTAAAAGACAATTCCTTCCCCTGTAACTGTTTTCCTGTGGAGACACTTGGCTCTTTTATATTTGGCTGAGTGTAAAAAGCGGCTTCTTGATGTGGGTTTTCACCATACCTCATCCCCTGTTTTTTTCTTGCTGCAATGGCTATTTCTTCGGGGAATTTTATGTTTAGTATCTTATTAAAGTAGCTTGATATGATACTGTCATATACTGCAGTATGGGTAAAAGCCTTTCTTGCCAAGTCTATTCTTGTATCGTATGTTATTCCACCTTTTTCTTCCAGCTCTTTTTCAACCCTTTCAAAATCGCTATTATCAACGATTACAGTTACAAATTTAAAATTTTTGGCAGCACTTCTGATCATTGTAGGGCCGCCTATGTCTATATTTTCTATTGCTACCTCAAGCTCCACATTTTTATCCGAAATGGTTTTTTCAAAAGGGTATAGATTTACAATTACCATATCTATGTCTTGTAAGTTTAAGTCACGCATTGTCTTCTGATGATTTTCATTATCCCTGATATTTAAGATACCCGCATGCACTTTAGGGTTTAATGTTTTTACCCTTCCATCCAAAATCTCAGGAAATCCAGTAAATTCAGATATTTCAACGATATCAATTCCGCTTTCCTTTAAAAGTTTGGCTGTGCCCCCTGTAGAAACTATTTCTACGCCATGGTCACTGAGTTTTTTTGCAAACTCTGTAATTCCTGTCTTGTCAGACAAACTTATTAGTGCTCTTTTAGGCTTGGTTAACATCTGTATCCCCCTTTTTCTTAAAAAGTATATCTATAAATAGAAAAAATATTCCAACGGTTATACAAGAATCGGCTACATTAAAAGCAGGCCAATGATAATCCTTTATGTAAAAATCGAGAAAATCTACAACGCTACCGAGATAAATCCTGTCTATGAAATTCCCAATTGCACCCGATAAAATAAGTGTGTAGGCAAATGCTCTTAGTCTATGGTCAATCTCCTTATACATAAGGTAAATGACTATAAATATTGCTAATGCCGTTATTATAACAAAGAATATTTGTCTGTAAGAGTCATCTAATTTTGCTAAAAAGCCAAAAGCTGCTCCGGGGTTTAAAACAAAAGTAAGATTGAAAAATCCCGGGATTATCTCTTTGGTTTCATATAAATCAAAAATATGTTTGATATAAAATTTTGATATTTGGTCGATTAAAACTAAGACGAAAATTACAGGAAGATATTTTTTCATAACCACCTCTTTACAATATTATAAAAAAAGGGGCACAAAGCCCCTTTGTTTGTTATTTAAGAAATTGCCTGATAGCACCTTTCGCAGATTGTTTTGTGGTCTTCAAACTTACCCACGGTATCGGATTTGACCCAACATCTTTCACATTTTTCATGATTTGATGTTTCTACAAGTATTTTTATCTTTCTATCTTCCGGCATATACCCATCTTCTACTTCATCAAAATTTTTCAGCACGACTTCAGATACAATAAATATTTTTTCAATCCCTTCATCAGCGGACAAAATATCCAAAATATCTTTATCTGCTCCTATAGTTACTTTAGCATCAAGAGGATGTCCTATCACCTTTTCAGCCCTTTTAAGCTCAAGAGCTTTATTGACATCTTTTTTTATTTCATAGATTTGATTCCATTTTTTGTAAACAGACTCATCAAAAACAGATTCATCCACTTCTGCAAAATGTTCCATAAATACATATTCCGGTTTACCTTTATAGTTAGGTAAATATTCCCATACTTCATCGGCAGTGAATGATAAAATAGGCGACATCAGGATACAAAGCTCTTTGAGAATTATGAAATTTACAGTTTGAGCTGACCGTCTGAATCTTGAATCTTTCTTGTAGCAGTAAAGCCTGTCTTTGATAATATCATGGTAAAATGCCGACAAGTCGTTTACACAAAAATTATTTAACGTATGGAAAAACACATGAAATTGATAGTTGTCAAAAGCGTTATAGATTCTTTTTTTGACGTTTTGCCATTTCATTAACATATATTTATCGATATCAAGTAAATTGGCAAAATCTACCATATCCGTATCAGGATTAAAATCTGAAATATTGCCCAAGATGTATTTGCAAGAGTTTCTGATTTTTCTGTATGCTTCAACAAGTCTGGTAATAATATTCTGGGAGATTCTGACATCTTCGGTATAATCTTCTGCTGCTACCCACAGTCTTAATATTTCGGCACCGTATTTTTTGATAATTTCTTCGGGTGTGACCACATTCCCGAGAGATTTGGACATTTTTTTACCACTGCCATCAACTACAAAACCATGTGTCAATACTTCTGAATAAGGTGCTCTTCCTCTCGTGCCGACACTTTCCAAAATAGTACTGTGAAACCAACCTCTATGCTGGTCGCTCCCCTCAAGATACATATTTGCAGGCCATCCAAGCTCTTCTCGTGTCTCACAAACTGCAACGTGGCTTACACCGGAATCAAACCAAACATCTAAAATATCGGTTTCTTTTCTGATTTTATCAGAATTACAATGAGGACATTTAAAATCTTTTCCAAGAAAATATTCATTATCAAAGTCAAACCAGGCGTCAGCGCCATTTTCAAGGAAAGCATTATATACCTTTTCCATTATCTCATCATTGATAATAACTTCACCGCATTCCTGGCATAGAAATACTGCAATTGGCACACCCCAAGTCCTTTGTCTTGAAATGCACCAGTCTGGTCTGTTTTCTATCATCGCAGTAATTCTGTTTTCACCCCAAGCAGGAATCCATTTTATATTTTTTATCTCTTTTAAGGTATTCTCTCTAAGGTCATTTTTTTCCATAGAGATAAACCATTGGGGTGTAGCTCTGAAAACCACCGGATTTTTACATCTCCAACAATGCGGGTAAGAGTGGTCAACTTTTCCGGAATTTAAAAGTGTTCCATTTTCATCCATGTGGGCAATTATTTTATCGTTTGCTTTGACAATATGTTCACCGGCAAAAATCTCTGTATCCTTTTTAAATAGCCCATTGTCGTCAACGGGGTTTAATATTTCAAGTCCGTATTTTAAGCCGACTTCGTAGTCCTCCTGACCGTGCCCGGGAGCTGTATGGACAATACCTGTACCTTGCTCAAGAGTTACGTGGTCGCCAAGAATCATTAAAGAATCGCGGTCGTAGAAGGGGTGTTTTGCTTTTTCATTTTCAAAATCCGAGCCGCTAACCCTTTTTATCTCTTTATGTGAAGTTATACTGAATGTCTCCAGTAATTTTTCTAAAAGCTCTGTAGCCACAACAATATGTTCGCCGACGGAAAGGTTTTTGTTTTTTGTTTCAACTATTTCGACTAACGAATATTGATAGTTAGGATTGAATGCAAGACCAAGGTTAGCAGGCAATGTCCAAGGGGTAGTAGTCCATATTACAACACTGGTATTCTCAGGTAAATTTAATTTTTGAGCAGTTTCTTTTCTTACGGGAAACTTTACATAAATTGAGTTAGACGTGTGGTTATCGTATTCCACTTCTGCTTCTGCAAGGGCTGTTACACAACTTGTACACCAGTAAACAGGTTTTAATCCTTTATATACCCCTTTATTTTTGAAAAATTTATATAGCTCTTTAAGGGTTACGGCTTCATATACATAATCCATCGTAATATATGGATTTTCCCATTCACCCAAAACACCAAGCCTTTTAAATTCTTCCCTTTGTATATCTATAAACTTTTCAGCATATTTTCTGCACTCTTTTCTTATTTGCGATTTTTCCATTTCATATTTTTTCTTGCCGAGAAGTTTATCTACTTGATGCTCAATGGGAAGGCCGTGACAATCCCAACCCGGGACGTAAGGGGAATAGTACCCTTCTAAGGTCTTAACTTTGATTATAAAATCTTTTAAAATTTTATTTAGGGCATGTCCGATATGGATATGACCATTTGCATAAGGTGGACCGTCGTGTAAAATATATTTTTTGTTTTTATTCCTTGTGGAAATTATTTTATGATATAAATTAGATTTTTCCCATTTTTTTATTCTTTCAGGCTCACTGTTACTTAAATTGGCCTTCATCGGAAAATTAGTGTTAGGTAAATTTAAAGTATCTTTGTATTCCATTGTGACCTCTTAATGTATTTTATTTTGAGGGTGATTTTTAGCACTAAAACCCTAATTTATCAAGAGAAATAAGTCTAATATTTACTAAATTGCGTTAGATAGTCTTTGATTTTGAAAAATATT
Organism: Deferribacteraceae bacterium V6Fe1; assembly: GCA_022813675.1. Lineage (GTDB taxonomy): Bacteria > Chrysiogenota > Deferribacteres > Deferribacterales > Deferrivibrionaceae > Deferrivibrio > Deferrivibrio metallireducens. The sequence goes on from CP063375.1 coordinate 1,727,631, forward strand.
TGTTGAGCATAAGTATAATGATAAATGCCAAGACTATTCTAATGCCTATTATTACAATGCCGTTTGCCCCCACTGCCACAAAAAGGAGCGTATCTTCAAAAACAGCATGGCACACGCTTAAAAATATTGATGTGAGTATTATTTCCTTTTGGCTCATATTGCCTGACATGGCGTTTTTGATTAATATCCCTGCACCGTAAGCTATCCCCAAAACAAGACCCACGACCATAGTTATTGATGCATTAGATTTTATTCCGATAAAGCCAAACGGTCTGTTTAAGATATCTTGTGACAGTTTGTAAAGTTTTGAATTTTCATAAAACTCATAAACTATCATTAGCGAGACAATTATCCCTGTTAATTTTATGCAAAGAAAAAGTGCATTTTTTAAAGGCTCGTAGATTTCTATATCCATAAAATATTAACCATAAAAGCTGCAAGAAATGCAGTTAATAATCTTGTTAATAATACCGGAACTGCTCTGACCCCTGTTCTTGTTAGGATAACGGTTTCAATGATAAGGTTGTGAGCTATCCCTAAAAATAGACCGATAATTGTTATTTGCTTGACTGTCAAGTCAAGAGGCTGCATAGCTGCGATTGCAGCATACAGATTGAGCGACATTCCTGAAATCATAGCAATCGAAGCCTCACCCGGAAGACCTATAAGCTTCATTATGGGTGAGAAAAATGAGCCGATAGCCCCAAGTATGTTTGTTTGCTTTAAAATATCTACTAATAGATAGAAGGGGAATGTAAAAATCACTATTTTTTTGCTGATTTTAATTCCGTTCTTGAAACCGTTCAAGATATGTTCTAATATTTTCATGTCGGGTAGTTATAATAAAAAATTATTATTTGTAAAGTTATTTGTAGGTGAATATGTTAATTTATGGAAAAAATGCACTGCTTGAAGCTTTGAAGGCCAATACAAAAATAAAAGAGATTTTTTTGAGGGACGGCGTAACGATTCTTAATAATGTAAATCTTGATAAAATCAAGGTTACAATTTTGAAAAAAAATGAGTTTGAGGTGAAGTTTCCTGAAAAAAACCAAGGGATAGTTGCCGATATAGATTATAAAACTTACGATTTTTATGATGTTGTTGAAGAGTTGGAAAACGAAAAAAACGTTGTAGTATTAGATCATATTCAAGATCCTCATAATTATGGAGCAATTATAAGAGCGGGACATTGTTTCGGAGTAAAATTTTTCATCGTTGCCAAAGATAATCAATCTAAGATTACTCCCACTGTTTTTAAGACAAGTGCCGGCAGCTTGATTTATGCCAAGGTTGTTGAGGTGGTAAATATCGCTAAGACTTTAGATGAATTAAAAAAAGTGGGCTTTTATGTTTATGCGGCTGATGTGCACACTGAAAGATATATTTCTTCTGTTAATCATGAAGGGAAAAAGGCTATTATAATTGGTTCGGAAGGTAAGGGGATTAGGCCTAACGTTTTGAAAAGGGCTGATGTTATTTTTAAAATCCCCATGGTTTCAAACATAGATTCTTTAAATGCATCCCAAAGTGCGGCTATAGCCTTATACGAACTCTGCGGTAAATGGCATGGATAAAAGATTATCTGAAAATGCAAGCTTTATTGCAAAAAAATATAAATATAAAGAGATGATTTTGAAAAGAAAGCTCAAGGTGAATGTTTCTGTGGCAAAAAAGCTGATTGGCCCTGACTGTGCATATCATTTATATAGCGATTTGAAAAATAAATCTGAGTAAACATATCGTTAAATCAAAGTCTTTTGTTACGCAATTTGCGGATAGATATTTTTCTTTAAGATTAACTGTTAATCGTTATTTAACTAATTACTTATAAAGAGAAAAAATTTGTTGACGATAGATTTATAATGTTGTATATTTGGATACTGTATACAGAATACAGTATCCAATAATTTAATAAGGGTTTGAGTGTGACTCAGAATATTTATTTTTATGAATCTAAACCTCTCAGAGAGGTGATTGCCGACAGAATCAGATCAGATATTATTAAAGGCGTTTATGCCGACGGTGAGAGGCTTGTTGAACCTAAACTTGCTGAGACACTGGGTATAAGTAGGACACCGATAAGAGAAGCCCTTAGGCAACTTGAGAGTGAAGGGTTTATTGAAATTGTCCCAAGAAGAGGGGCTGTAGTTAAGACCATTACTATTAAAGATTTGGACGATTTGTACGCAATAAAGGCAAATCTTGAGGGTTTGGCGGCTAATCAAGCAACTTTAAACATTGCGCGTGAAGAAATTGAAAAATTAAAACTTATCAATGAAAAATTTTTTAGTTTGTCAAAGAGCAGCAAGAATATTGTTGAAGAGTATTTGTCATATAATATTGATTTCCATAATATTTTCATCATAGCTTCTAAGAATAATAAGTTAATAGAAATTTTAGAAGGACTTTCAAAAAATTTTCAAAGGTTTAAAGGGATATTGGTTGCCAAAGCCGATAGATCAAAAGATGCATATGTGGAACATCAGAAAGTTATTGAGGCATTTGAGAAAAAAGATCCAGTGTTGGCTGAAAATACTGTAAGGGAGCACATTAAAAGCAGTTGGAAGTATCTTCGTAAATTTATTAATAAAGAGGACAACTTATGAAGGATATATCTATTGATAATGCCACGTTAAGTGAAAAGATAGCCGAGACGATTAGGGGATACATATTGGGAGGCACATTGAAGCCCGGTGACAGGCTTACGGAGCCTAAGCTTTCGGAAATGCTGGGAATAAGCAGGACACCAATAAGAGAGGCGCTCAGATTGCTTGAGATGGAAGGGTTTGTGGAAATTTTTCCGAGAAGAGGTGCAGTCGTTTCCGTGATAACAGATAAGGATGTTGATGAGATATTTGTTTTGAAAATGAAGTTGGAATCATTGGCGGCAAGGTTGGCCGTTAAAAATTTGACCAACGAAGATATAAAAAAACTTAAAGATATTAATGAAAAAATGGAAAAATATTCGCTGACAAAAAATGTGGCGAATTTGATAAAATTGAATTCGGAATTTCATAACTTATTTATAACTAAGTGTAACAATTCAAGGCTTGAGAAGTTTCTTGAAAGTCTGCTTAGACAGTTCAAAAGAGCAACAGCATACTCATTTACCGAAACAGGAAGGATTTCAAAGGTCATTGATGAGCATAAAGAGATAATTGAAGCATTTGAGGAGAGGGATGCTGATAGAGTGGAAAAGCTTGTTGAAAGGCATATAAAAAGCGGTTGGACTTTTATATTAAATAAAGTTTCCGGCAAAGCTGTTTAAGATAATTACAGTCACTTTTTAATCGGTAAGCTACTTGCTGAGGTGATGTACCGGAGTAAAAAAGCGGTGACACATCCTCAAAATTATGCTAAATTCATAAAAAAATCGAGGTAAAATCATGAAAGTTAGAGTTTATGTCAAACTAAAAGATACTGTTTTAGACCCACAGGGTGAAGCTATTTTGCAATCGGCCAAAAGAAATGGTTACGATTTTATCGAGGATGTAAGGGTTGGTAAAATATTTGAGCTTGAAGTTTCAGAGGCGGAAAATCATGAAGCGAAAGTAAAGCAGCTTTGTGATAAGCTTTTGGCCAATCCTATTATTGAAGAATATTCAATTAAAATGGGTGAGTAGTTATGAAAGCAGGAGTTGTTGTATTCCCCGGCTCAAATTGTGATCATGACTGTTACCATGTTTTAAAGCATGTTTTGGAGATAGATACTGTATTTTTGTGGCATAAGGATAAAGACTTAAAAGATGTTGATTTCATCGTTTTACCCGGTGGTTTTTCTTACGGAGACTATCTCAGGTGTGGCGCAATTGCAAGTCAGTCTGAAATTATTGAGTCTGTAGTTGACTTTGCGGAAAAAGGTGGACTTGTGCTTGGTATTTGCAACGGTTTTCAAATTTTGACGGAAACCGGCCTTCTGCCAGGGGCACTGTTAAGAAACAGAGATTTGAAATTTATTTGTAAAGATGTGAACCTTGTCGTGAGCAACGTAAATACCCCATTTACAAAATTTTACAGCTCAGGGGAAGTTATTAAAATACCTATTGCCCATATGGATGGCAATTATTTTATAGATGAGTCCGGGTTAGCAGATTTGATAGAAAACGAGCAGATAGTCTTCAGATACTGCAATGATACGGGGGAGACTCTTGATGAGGCCAATCCAAACGGCTCAATTGACAATATTGCGGGAGTTATCAATAAAAATGGTAATGTGCTTGGTATGATGCCTCACCCTGAAAGGTGCGCAGAGGAAATTCTTGGTAATACTGACGGTATCCATATATTTAATTCGGTTAAGAAGTTTTTGAAAGGTGGAATATGAGTGTTTACGAATCCTTTAAATATCCTGAAGTCGATGTTACGGTTGCAAGGGAAATGGGCTTAAAGCCTGAGGAATACGAGCTTGCAAAAAAGATAATAGGAAGAAATCCAAACTATATAGAGATAGGTATAATATCTTCAATGTGGAGTGAGCACTGCAGTTATAAAAGCAGCAAGCTTCACTTGAAAAAGCTTCCCACTGAAGCGGATTGGGTTGTGCAAGGTCCGGGGGAAAATGCAGGTATTATTGAAATAGACGGAGATATTTGTGCATGTTTTAAAGTTGAGAGTCATAATCATCCGTCTTATATAGAGCCTTATCAAGGGGCTGCAACCGGAGTCGGTGGAATTTTAAGAGATGTCTTTACTATGGGAGCAAGGCCTGTTGCTGCTATGAATTCCTTGCGATTTGGCACACTTGATAACGATGAAACAATTAAAATCATGGATGGAGTTGTAGCAGGAATTGCCGGATATGGAAACTGTTTTGGTGTGCCAACAGTTGGTGGAGAAGTCTTTTTTGATGAGTGTTATCAAAAAAATCCTCTTGTAAATGCATTTGCTCTTGGAATTGTCAAAAAGGATAAGATTTTTTTGGCAAAAGCCGAAGGTGTTGGTAATCCTATTATTTATGTCGGTGCAAAAACCGGCAGGGATGGCATTCATGGGGCAACAATGGCAAGCGAAGAATTTTCTGCCGATTCTGAAAGCAAGAGGCCTAATGTTCAGATTGGCGACCCATTTAAAGAAAAACTTTTGCTTGAAGCCTGCTTGGAGCTTATGAAAAATGAATATCTCATAGGCATTCAAGATATGGGAGCGGCAGGGCTGACAAGCTCCTCTTTTGAAATGGCATCAAAATCAGGTGCAGGTGTAAAGCTTTATCTTGATAAAGTCCCGGTCAGGGAAAAGAATATGACCCCTTATGAGATTATGCTCTCAGAGTCACAAGAGAGGATGCTTTTGGTGGCTAAAAAAGGGTATGAAAACAAAGTAGTGGAAATATTTAAAAAGTGGGATTTGGATGTTGCAACAATTGGTGAAGTGACTGATGATGGCTTTGTAAGATTATATTGGAATGGTGAAGAGGTTGCGGTTTTGCCGGCTGACCCGTTGTCAAATAATGCGCCGGTTTACGACAGGCCTTACAAGAAGCCTGATTATATTGATGAATTGAGAGATTTCAGTATTGGCAATTTAAAAGAGCCGACCGATTTGAACACATGTCTTTTTAATCTTTTAAACAGTCCGAATATTGCTTCAAAAAGATGGGTTTACGAGCAATATGATTACATGGTCAGGACAAATACCGTGGTAAATCCCGGCTCTGATTCCGCCGTACTTAGAATTAAAGAGTCCCAAAAAGGTATAGCACTCTCAAGTGACTGTAATCCGAGATATTGTTATGTCAATCCAAAAAAAGGTGGCAGTCTTGCTGTGGCAGAGGCTGCAAGAAATGTTGCAATGAGCGGTGCCAGACCTCTTGCCATTACTAACTGTCTGAATTTTGGCAATCCTGAAAAGCCTGAAATTATGTGGCAATTTGTTGAAGTCCTTGAAGGGATGAAAGAAGCATGCCTTGCTCTGTCTACACCAGTTGTAAGCGGAAATGTCAGCTTCTACAATGAAACCGAAGGGAAGGGGGTATATCCCACACCTACAATCGTAATGGTTGGAGCAATTGATGATGTGACTAAGGCAATCAAGTCATCTTTTAGAAGCTTTGGAAGTTATATTGTTATAATTGGAAAGGATAAATACGAGATAGGTGCAAGTGAATATTTGAAAGTTTGCCACTCCACTGTTGCAGGGGACGTGCCGGAAGTAGATTTAGATGCGGAAAAAAAGCTCATTGACTTTATGGTAAAAGCTGTTGATGAAAGGCTTATTAATTCTGCTCATGACATTTCGGAGGGTGGACTTGCCGTTGCACTTTCGGAAATGACTTTGGAAAACGAGATAGGCTGCGAAGTCAGTTTTGATGAGAATATTCGCAATGACCTCTTGCTCTTTTCTGAAACACAGGCAAGAGGGATAATAGAGGTTAATTCCATAAATATTGAAAAAGTAGAAGAATTGTTAAGTAAGTTTGGCTTATATTATAAAATTGTAGGAAAAACGGTGGGCAATTCCATTATCATTAAAAATAAAGGGGAAAAGCTCATTGACGTAAATGTATTGGCCGCAAAATACATTTATGAAAATGCAATTAAAGGTAAGATGTTATGATTTTTGACAAATTTAGAGAAGAGTGCGGCGTTGCCGGCGTTTACGGGGATGACGAGGCTGCAAACTTAGTATATTTGTGCCTTTATGCTTTACAACACAGAGGGCAGGAGGGAGCAGGGATAGCTGCTCTTGATGGCAATCAAATTCATGCTGAAAAAGGGCTTGGGCTTGTAAGTGATATATTTACACAGGAACGACTTAGTCGCCTTAATGGTAGTGTTGCAATCGGTCACAATAGATATTCGACATCCGGTGCAAATCTGCTGAAAAATACTCAACCGATAGTTGCTGAAATAAACAAAGGGCAGGTTGCCCTTGCTCATAACGGAAATATCGTAAATGCACACAAAATTAGAGAAAGACTTGTCCAAAACGGTGCCATTTTTACTTCGACTTCCGATAGTGAGATAATCATTCACCTTATTGCAAAAAGTGAAAAAGATAACCTTGAAGATGCCATTATTGATTCTTTGTCGGAACTAAAAGGGGCATATTCCATCATCTTTATGACGGAAAATCATATGATTGGGATAAGAGATCCCCTTGGGATAAGGCCTCTTATTTTGGGCAAAAAAAGGACAGGTTACGTTTTGGTCAGTGAGACATGTGCGCTTGATTTGATTGAAGCTGAGTTTATAAGGGAAATTGAGCCTGGAGAAATGATAATTATTGGTGAAGAAGGGATAAAAAGCGTGAAACCGTTTGATAAGGCGGTACCAAAACCGTGTATATTTGAGTTTATATATTTTGCAAGGCCTGATTCACTCATCTTTAACAATTATGTTTACGATATAAGGAAAAAGATGGGTGCAAAGCTTGCTGAAGAAAATCCTGTTGATGCTGATATAGTCATCCCTGTTCCAGATTCCGGGATTGTCGCTACCCTTGGGTATTCTGAAAAAAGTGGAATCCCTTTTGAACTCGGATTGATAAGAAATCACTATGTTGGTAGAACATTTATCGAACCATCACAGTCAATTAGGCACTTTGGAGTAAAAATTAAGTTAAATCCGGTAAAATCGGTTATAAATGGAAAACGTATTGTGGTTGTGGATGATTCTATTGTAAGGGGAACAACAAGCAGAAAAATAGTAAAAATGCTGAGGGAAGCTGGCGCAAAAGAGGTACATTTCAGAGTGTCGTCACCACCCACAATGTTTCCATGCTTTTATGGTATCGATACCCCTACAAGAAAAGAGCTTATCGCTTCAACGCATGATTTGGAAGAGATTAGGAAGTATATCACTGCTGACAGTCTTGGTTATTTGAGCTTGCAAGGGATGTGTCAATGTGTAGGTGAGATGAACTATTGTGATGCATGCTTCAGCGGTGACTATCCAACGATGTATATTGACGAAGATGAGTTTAATCCTAAGGTAAATTAATAAAGAGGTGGATAATGGAAAAAAGTAAAATTAGGCTTTTTGGCACAAGTATGGATTTTGTGTCCGGCTGAAGCCCATCATATTTTCCTGCAGGTTGCGGGACAACAACTGACCCATATTTTGAGCTTTCAAAAGATTTGGATGCATTGTTAACAAAAAAGCTTGGTGCAGAAAGCTTTGAATTGCAGTATGTGGATATATCTTCACCTGAGGTGCTTGATTATATCGACGATGTGAATACTATTGTGGAAAACAGACTGCCGTTGCCGTATGTTTCTCTAAATGACAAACCGTTATGTTGGGGTTTGGAAGACCCTGAAAAGATATGTGATAAGGTTCTCGAAAAGGTAGGGAGTGATGCATAAGCGGCCCAGGGGCCGCTTTTTTTGATTTTAATTAAAAATTTCAGCGATTTTATCTTTTAAAATTCTTAAATTAAATGGTTTAGGGATGAAAGTTGGATAACTTTCAAGCTTCTCATACTTATAAATTACATCCTGTGCATGTCCTGATACAATAATGGATTTTATCAAAGGATTTTCTTTACTAATCTCTTCTATTAATTTGAGCCCATTTAGACCCGGCATTGCAAGGTCGGTAATAACGAGATTTATTTCATCTTTATTAAGTTTAAATAACTCGATAGCTTCAAATGGGTCATTGGATGCAAAAACTTTTGCACCTGCAAACTCAAGCATTCTTTTAGTGGCTTCGAGCACATGCTCTTCATCATCTACTAATAAAACAGAAATCTTAGAAAAGTCAAAGTGTAAAGCATTGTTTAGGGCTTCAGATTTATCAGACTTGTCTGTATGGATAGGAAAATATAATTTAAACGTTGTACCTTTGCCTAACTCAGTTTCAACATCAATAAAGCCACCGGTTTGCTTAACTATTCCGTAAACAGTTGCAAGCCCGAGCCCTGTGCCTTTTCCCGGCTGCTTAGTTGTAAAGAAGGGTTCAAAAATATTTTTTAAAATATCTTTTTCAATCCCTTTACCATTGTCCGAAAATGAAATTATGGCATATTGACAGGATTTTGTCGCTGAATCTGTTGGTTTTTCTAATATTAATGTGTTAGTTGAAATAATAATATTGCCTTCACCATCAATTGCATCTTTTGCGTTTGCACAGAGATTAATTAATATTTGGTCTATTTGGGCAGGGTCAGCAAAAATATTCTCCAAGTTTTTATCCGGTAAAAATTCAATTTTGATATGTTCACCTGCAAGAGTTTTTAACATTTTAAGAGAAGATTCTATAACTTTATTCAGATTTATAACTTTAGGGTTTAGGTTTTGTTTCCTTGAGAAAGCAAGTAATTGAGATGTGAGATTTGCTCCTTTTTCTGTTACATTTATTATTTCTTGACAAATTTTTGTTATTTGAGGGTTTTTATCTACTAAAACAAGTTTTAAAAGTTCAGCATAATTCATAATGACTGTGAGTATATTATTAAAATCGTGGGCTATGCCACTGCTAAGTCTTCCTATCGATTCCATTTTTTGGGAGTGAAAGAGCATATTTTCCATCTCTTTTTTTTCTGTTATGTCAATTACTGATATTATTACTGCAGGTTTTTTGTTAAAACTGATTTTATTTCCTTTCAAAAACATAACCTTCTCTTTTCCTGATTTGGTAATAATTTTAAATTCAACTCCGGCAGTATGGATATCATGAAAAATACTTTTGTAAGCTAACCCCAAAATCATATCTTTGTAATCAGGGTGGACAAAATCTATAATGGACATTTTATAAAGCTCATCTTTGCTGTATTCTGAAATCTCTTCAGCCTTTTTGTTTGCATAGACCCACATGTTATTTTGAAATATTGCAATTGCAATAGGGGCTGATTCCGCAAGTTGTTTAAATTTTTCTTCACTCTCTTTCAAGCTTTCCCTGTATTTAACTTCAGGTGTTATATCTCTGATGGTATGATATGCTCCTGAAAATTTTCCATTTTCGATAATAGGGTCAACAGTGACCAACAACACCTTGTCATGCGTATAAAGTTCCATTACTTCACGTTTACAGGAATCTTTACTCTTTAAAAAAGGGCATTCCGAAATAGGTGTGTTTGAGTCGTGGACAAGTTCATAGCATTTCTTGCCGACTACCTCTTTTTCATTTATGCCAAGTATTTTAGATGAGACAGTATTAGCAAGCCTTACAGTTTGGTTTTCGTCAAGAATCATTACAGAATCGTTTATACTGTTGAATGTGTTAAGCCACATATCAACAGACTGTAATATTTGGGATTCAAGTTTTTTCTTATCGCTGACATCTCTAATTATGGCAATTGCACCATAACCACTTTCGGTTTTTACTGAGCTAAGAGAAAGTTCGACATAAATACAACAGTTGTCCTTTTTTCTGGCTATCAGTTCAATAGTTTTATCCACATAACTCCCATTTCCTGTTTTTTTAAAGTTATCAAATGCTGTATTATATTTAGTGAAATTTTCCTCATCGCATAATAAACTATGCACATTTTTGCCGATAGCTTCCTCTGCAGAATATCCAAACATCTTTTCTGCAGCTTTGTTCCATAGTGAGATATTGCCGTCGATATCTACGCAAATTATGGCATCCCTTGCAGAATTAAAGAGTAATTCGAGCATGGTTTCAATCATGCTTTAGTATAGTATCTTATATGAAGAAATTCAAATTATTTTTTTAACTTTGCTAAACGAAAAGATGATTATTTTGTTGATTAATAAGCGATATTATATTAAATTATATATTAAATACAACGGGGGTTTATATGGCTTATACGAATATTTTTCAGGGGTTTCTTGATACTTGTGAGAAAAATAAAGATAAAATTGCTTTTTTGTATAGAGCTGGAAAAAATAAACTAGAAGTTACATATCAAAAACTGTTTGAAGATGTTTTAATACTGTCTAAGGCTTTTAAGAGTAAAGGGATAGTTAAAGGCTCTAAGGTGTTACTTCTTTCTGATAACAGATATGAGTGGGCAGTAAGTGATTTTGCGTTAATCAGTTTGGGTGCAATAAGTGTGCCCCGAGGTAGCGATACCCCCACAAAAGAGCTAAAATTTATCATAGAGCACTCCGAAGTAGATTTTGCTATTTTGGAAAATGAAAGCCTTTATAAAGAACATGAAGAGATATTTAATGAGATTAGACTGAAAAATATATTTATCATTGAAGGTGATAATCTTCATAAATTTTTGAATAATATATATTCTTACAATGAAATTTTAAAGGAAAGGGAATATACGTCGGATGACTTAAATGAATTCTTGACAAGAAGAGATGTTACCGATTTGCAAGACCCTTTCACCCTTATTTATACTTCCGGGACTACCGGTGTGCCTAAGGGGGTCATCATCACAAATAAAAATTTTATAGCAAATCTAAAGGTTATTCCTGACCTTGTGGGCTTAAGAGAAGATGACAGTTTTGTTTCTATTTTGCCTTCTTGGCATATATTTGAAAGATTGGTGGAGCATGTGGCAGTCGCTAAGGGGTGTGCCACACTTTACAGCTCGGTAAAAAACTTTGCGAGTGATTTGGAGGAGTTTAAACCGACGGTCGTTGCCACTGTGCCAAGGGTATGGGAATCTTTATATGCCAAAATAAATACCGCTTTGGCAAAACAGTCAAGTGCAAAACACAAGATTTTTAATCTGCTTGTAAAAGTATCTGCAAAATATAATAAAAATATGAGGATATTAACAAATAAACTCCCGAGGTTTAAAAAAGATTTTTTCATTGTCAGTTTTTTTAAAAAGCTTACCGCTTTTATTAAGCTTATTTTTCTATATCTTCCAAATAAAATTGCGAGGAAGAAGTTCAAGGCTGTTCAAGAGAAATTTGGCGGAAGGCTGAGGCTTGCGGTAAGTGGAGGCGGTAGCTTACCAGCATATTTGGATGAGTGGATTGATGCCCTTGGAATTAGGATTGTAAATTCTTATGGTATGACTGAGTGTGCTCCTGGGATTGCAGGCAGGGGGCTTGATTGTGATGTGTTTGGGACACTTGGCAAGCCTTTGAAAAATACTCAAGTAAAAATTGTAGATGATGAGGGGAATGAAGTGCCCCCGGGTGTTCAAGGTGAGATTCTTGTTAAAGGGCCACAGGTTATGCCCGGTTATTATAAAAATGAAGAAGAAAACAAAAAATGTTTTACTGAAGATGGTTTTTTTAAGACCGGAGACTTGGGTATGCTTACCATCACTGGAGAGCTTATAATTACGGGGCGCTCAAAAGAGATAATAGTATTGTCAAGCGGTGAGAATATTGACCCTTCAAGGATAGAATCTGAAATATCTCAGCTCCCTTTTGTTAAGGATGCTGTGCTTGTAGGGCAAGACAAAAAAGGCCTTGCGGCATTGGTTGTGCCTGACTTTGATGCGTTGAAAGAGTATATGGAAAAAAAATATAATAAGGTGAGTGATACATTTAAAAATTTAAACGATAAAGAGATTGTAGATAAAGTTAAACAGGAATTTAATAGACTTCTTCACTCTAAGAAAGGGTTTAAGCCTTACGAAAAGATACATAATATTTTCTTTTTGGATAAAGAGTTTACACTTGGAGAAGAATTGACAAACACTTTAAAGAAAAAGAGACATTATATAGAAAAGAAATATAGGGAAATTATAGACAAACTTTTCCATTAGGTTTAGAATATTTTTAATAAGGCTGATAATTTTTTTGAACTTTTATTTAATATAAGTATCATTTTATCAGTTATGGTAGGAGGATACCTTGACCGACGCACAGATAATTGAAAAAATACTTTCAGGGAAGACAGAGCTTTTTGAGCTTTTGGTAATAAAATATCAGCAGCAGCTATTTTCGACACTTATTAATATTACTAAAGATTACAATATGGCTGAAGAGTTTGTTCAGGATGCATTTGTAAAGGCTTTTGAAAAGCTTGATATGTTGAAAAACAGAGACCAATTTTATGCTTGGATAAAGAGGATTGCCATAAATAATGCATTTATGCACTTTGAAAAACACCGTAGAATGGTTGATGTTGACCGTGATATAGATGAAAATAATGAATCCTTTTTTGACAGGATATCTGATTACTCTAATCCTGAAGAAGAGCTTCTTACTGATGAAATGAGAAAATATGTAAGAAAATTTGTGGATGCTCTTCCTGACAAGCTAAGGACAGTTATTATCTTAAGAGAAGTGGAAGATTATAGTTATGAAGAGATAGCTGAAATGCTGAATATTCCTATTGGGACGGTAAGGTCAAGACTATTTAATGCCAGACAGTTTATAAAACAAAGATTGATAAGACAGGGGTTGGCTGATGAAATGTCAAAAGTATCATAAACTTATTTCTGATTATGCAGATAACTGTTTGGATTCTTCTTATGTGGATGAAGTGCTCGAGCATATAGCGGAGTGTGGCGAATGCAAGAGATTTTATCTTAATGAGCTAAAGCTAAAAGACTATATAAAGTCATCTTTTTCCCCTACTAATGTCAGAGTTGATGTGACTGCTTCCGTGATGTCTAAAATTGGTGTTAAACATGTTCAGAAAAAGAGCAGATTTATGTATTATGTGGCAGGTTTCGCTGTGTTTGCATTTTTAGGTGGGACAGTTGCCTTTTTTCAAGGCAGTTATTCAAATAATAGTTTTGCTAACAATGATAAATCTGCTATTGAAAGTGGTGCAGAGGAAAAATTACAAGAATTCGTGCTTGAGCATCTCGACAGGACAAATATAAATAATTTTTCAACTATGACAGTGTCAAGCGTAGTCTATGAAAAATGAAATATATAATATTCATACTGTTTTTGCTCCCCAATCTTCTGTTTGCTGACAGAATATTTTTCAAGATTGCTGTAGACGAATCCCACTACTCTTCATTTGAGTTTTCTGAAATTGAAAATGTTAATAAGAATCTTCACTTTATATTCAGTAAATATCAGGATTTGTATTTTGATATCAATAAGACTAAAAAAGAATTTTATAATATAAAAAAGAAATCTAATATAAAATTTAACGGAAAATCTGTTATGGTATATGAACTTTTTCCGGTATTTAAAGATCGTTTTAGCCAGATACTGTGGGTTAATAAAAACAGCATTGTGAGAAAAGAGGTTTATGATCTTGACGGAAAGCTTATGTATGCCTACGGGCACACAGGTGATATGCCGGAAAACGAATTTGAAGCAAGTAATGAAAATGAAGAGTTCGTAAAAAAAGAATTTAAGAATTTTGGATACAGAGGTTTTGATATTAAGATGGTTAAAAGGTTGTCAAACGGGGCTTTACATATTTTGTATGATGACGGGATAAACAATTTTAGTATTTTTAAAACAACGCCGGCAATTATGAAAAAGGAGGTAAAAAGAATAATTTTGGGAAATTACGTTTACTCAACAAATTTGGACAACTCAACTTATACGGTTGTGGGGACGATACCTTATAGTGAGATGAATGAGGTGATAAAGTTTATAAAAGATAAGAAAATAGATACAAAAGGAGGAAAGTAAAATGAAGAAGTTACTGACTATTTTTACAATGTTGTTTCTGGTGGCTGTGCAAAGTTATGCATTTACTCCCGACTCATTTTCGGATGTGGTAAAAAAGACAAAAAACAGTGTGGTTAATATTAGCACTACCAAGATAATTAAAAGGAAGCCTATCCCTGATTTTTTTAATGATGACCTTTTTAAAAGATTTTTTGGCGATCAGTTTGATAATTTTCACAATAACGCCCCGCAAGAATACAAATCAAAATCTCTTGGCTCAGGTTTTGTGATTGATGCCAAAGAGGGATATATTGTTACTAATAATCATGTTATAGAAGGGGCAGATGAAATCCTCATCAAATTTACCGATAATAATGAAATACCCGCACAGGTGGTAGGGCGAGACCCACTCACAGACCTTGCTTTGCTGAAAATTGACCCTAAAAAAGAAGAGTTGTATGAGATAGAGCTTGGTAATTCTGACAAAATTGAAGTCGGGGATTGGGTAGTAGCTATCGGTAACCCATTTGGGCTTTCCTGGACTGTAACCGCAGGTATTATTAGTGCCAAAGGGAGAGAATTGGGTGAAGGACCATATGATAATTTTATGCAGACAGATGCTTCCATCAATCCCGGGAATAGTGGCGGTCCTTTGGTAAATTTGGACGGAGAAGTTATCGGTATAAACACAGCCATAATTCCGTCAGGGCAGGGGCTTGGGTTTGCAATTCCTGTTAATATGTTAAAAGACCTTCTTCCAAAGCTTAAGAAAGGTGAGGTTAAGAGAGGTTGGCTTGGTGTTGTATTGCAGGAAATGGATGAAAAATTAGCAAAAACTTTTGGACTTGACAAGCCTGAAGGGGCATTGGTATCCGATGTGATAAAAGGTGACCCGGCTGATAAAGCAGGACTTAGAGCTGGTGATATAATTCTTGAAATTAACGGTAACAAGCTTGAAAATCAAAAAGAGCTTATAAATATTATTGGGTCAAAATCACCAGGTGATACCGTTGTATTGAAAGTATTGAGAGATGGCAAAAAGACAGATATCAAAGTTAAGCTCGGAGAAAGAAAAGGTACTGTAAAAGTTGGCAAATCAAAAATTAGAGAAGATGTACCGGTGTCTGTGGAAGATTTGACCGAAAACGAAATGAAGCAGCTTAATATTAATTTTGGTGTAAAGGTTATAGATGTGGATGCTACCTCTAATGCTTATGAAGCAGGCCTCAGAAAAGGTGATATAATTGTATGGATTAATAGAAAAGAGGTAAAGAGCAGTGAGGATTTTTACAAGATTTACGATTCAATTAAAAAAGATGAAGTCGTAGGTCTTAAAGTAATTTCCAGAAACGGTAGCAGGTTTTTGGCTTTTAATAAGGATAAATAAAAGTAGCTGAGGCCCCTTTTATGGGGCCTTTTTTATCTTTTCTTCAATAAGTTGATGTTTTTCCTCTTTTTTTATTTTTAAAAATGCTCCGAGGTGTTTGTCAATTTTGTTGATATGGTCAGTGTACCAATTTTTTAATTGGTTGTTGAGGTCGAGCGCAAGATTGTGATTGTTAGGATTTTCATTGACCTTATTTTTTAGTGCCCCGATATATTCCTGACTTTGACACTTTCACTTGAAAATTTTCCAATAAAAGTGGCAAGAAGCCAGTAAATACAGGGGTGTTAATTTCTGTGCTCCATATTTTGTAGTGGCAACTTATTGATAGATAATATGTTTTATATTGATGTTTTTATGCATTTTTTTCTTGACATATTTACTACTTTTGTAGTATATATAGCCATGTACTTGAAAAAAACTCGCTCTAAACAATATACTTACCTGCAAGTTGTAGAATCATATAGAGACGACAATGGTGTCCCAAGACATAAAGTACTATTTAATTTAGGCAGATTAGATATCCTAAAAAAAGACCCATCTTTTGCCACTGTAATAGATAAAATAAGAGAAGAGATTTCTGAATCTACTAAACCTGAGTTTAAAGATATATCTGATGCTGATATAGTGAATTGGGGCTATAAGATATATGAGAAGCTCTGGAAGATGTTTGAGCTGGATAAGACACTTGATGATATACAGAAAAACAGTAAAGCCAGGTTTGATTTACAATCGAGTTGTTTCCGTATGGTAATAGAGCACTTATTAGAGCCTAAGAGTAAGCTTGGAGTTTATGCAAATCAGAATAGGTATTACAATATTCCTGAAGTAGAGCTTCATCATTTTTATAGAAGCCTTGATATATTATCGGAATATAAGGAGCTTTTAGAGGATAAATTATTTTATAAAAATTTTAGCGTATTTAATTTAAAAGTAGATATAGTTTTTTATGATGTAACGACCTTTTATTTTGAGAGTGTCAGGTCAGATAGTTTAAGAGAATTTGGCTTTAGTAAAGATGGTAAGTTTAATGAGGTACAGATTGTATTTGGTTTACTTGTTGATATGGAAGGTCGTCCTATTGGTTATGAACTATTTCCTGGGAATACTTTTGAGGGTAAGACCCTTGAGAAGGCATTATTTAAATTAAATGAACGATTTAATTTAAATAAAGTTATAATAGTTGCAGATAGGGGCTTAAACAGTAAGATTAATTTAAAGCTGATAAAAGATAATGGATTTGATTATATAGTTGCAAGCAGACTAAAGAGTTTGCCATCAGATATTCAATCCGAGATATTTATGGATGAAGGTTACAATTTTATAAAATCGGATGAAGAGGATATTTTTAAATATAAGAGTATAGATTACAAGAATAAAGTTTCTTTGGGTAATGGTTCTGTAGCTGTTTTGGATGAGAAGTTAATAGTAACATATTCTTCTAAAAGGAGTAAGAAGGATAAAGCAGACAGGCAAAGACTTATAGACAAGGCTAATCATTTGCTTGAAAATGAATCATTGATAAAATCCTCTTTTAAGAGAGGTGGCAAGAAGTTTTTAAAGGAAGAATCCTCAAACAAAGAAAAATGTTATAAACTTGATGAGGCTGCGATTGAGAAGGATGAGCGCTTTGATGGATATTATGGTATACAGACAAGTGAAACGAATTTATCTGAGATAGATGTAATAGATGCATATCACAATTTGTGGAAGATAGAAGAATCTTTTAGAATAATGAAGAGTAAATTAGAGGTACGTCCGATATTTCATTGGACGGAGAAGCGTATTAAAGGGCACTTTGTAGTTTGCTTTTTAGCATTTTTACTTGAGAGGACATTGGAACATAAGCTTAGAACGGCTGATATAAAAGCATCATCGAGAGATGTAAGAAGTACAATTAACTCTATGAATTTTGCAAGATTTGAATCTAAGGGTCAGACTTATCTGCTTAAAACTAAATTTGGCAGTTTGGGCAGTCATATATTAAGAGCACTTAGAATCCCACCGCCTAAGAATCTTTCCACCCCTGATGAGTTGAAATTTTAATCTAAAAATCACCTGTAGTGACAAAATGTACAAACCTAAAATAATAAAATTATTATCTACAATTACTTATAAAATCAAAGTGTCAAAGACAGGAAAAAGATGAAGTCGTAGGTCTTAAAGTAATTTCCAGAAACGGTAGCAGGTTTTTGGCTTTTAATAAGGATAAATAAAAGTAGCTGAGGCCCCTTTTATGGGGCCTTTTTTATCTTTTCTTCAATAAGTTGATGTTTTTCCTCTTTTTTTATTTTTAAAAATGCTCCGAGGTGTTTGTCAATTTTGTTGATATGGTCAGTGTACCAATTTTTTAATTGGTTGTTGAGGTCGAGCGCAAGATTGTGATTGTTAGGATTTTCATTGACCTTATTTTTTAGTGCCCCGATATATTCTATTAATTTTTTATGCTCTTGTTTATGTGTCTCAGTGTTTGGGTATTGATATTGTTCCATATACTTTTCCTCTGTGGAAAAGTGCACCTTTGTATAAAGTTCAAGAAAATTAACTACACTTTGAATAGATTCAACCCCTTCTCCATCTAAAAGTGCATTTTGAAATTTGTTTATTATATTAATTAATGTTTTGTGTTGGTCATCAATGGCTTTAAAACCTACACTTAAATTATCGCTCCAAAGTATTTTCATGCTCCACCTCAGTTAAGTTGAAACATCTCTTTTTCTTGCCCATAAATTTCTTTAAAATTATTGATTAGCTCATCTTTTTCGGTTTGTGATATTTTAAGTGCAGCTTCGCAAAGCTTGATTTCATCTTCGTTTACTGTTTTGCTGATGGCGTCAGAATATTGCTTTGCCAAATTATTTGAGTATGCCAATATTGTGCTGTGGTCTTTATATTGTGATTCTTGATATTGGTGATGAAAGTAAACGGTATCTATAAATAGCATAGGCATCTTCCATGCCTTCATCGTATATCCCCCAAGTTCAGCATGGTCAAAGCCGATAAAGTTTCTCTCCACCTCATCAAGAGGAATATTGTTGTTAAAAGCAGTTTCCACAAACTCATCATATTCGGGGATAGACATTTTGAAAATGATTTGGCCTATGTCGTGCATCATACCGAGAGTGAACATTTCAGAGGCAATATCAGGTTTTTTTACTAATGATATAAGTCTTGCAAAGATTGATACAGCTATTGAATGCTCCCATATTTTTTGAGAAATAAAATCGGGGGTTTTGTTATAAACAGATTTTAATGAAAGTGATATTACCAAATTTTTAAGATTATTTATCCCGATGTAGGTAGTCGCCTGCCTTAAATCTGTTATTTCCGAAGCAGGGGAAAATGCCGCAGAATTTGCAAATTTTAATATTGCACTTGTGAGACTTATATCTTTTGATACAAGCATAATTATTTCAGACACATTATAATCAGGTTTTTCACATATTTGTATTATTTTAGAAGCTACTTGAGGTATGGGAGGAAGATTTTTGACTTTATACAATATCATTTTTTGTAACTGGTCATTCATATTTACCCCTTTACTATATTTTATAAAATATTATATACCTATTTTTCAAAATTATCCATACCATTAAAAATTAAGGGCAGTGCGACAAATTTGACAGATTACATGCAATATTTATTTCTTTTCATTCTATCGGTTACTTGCTAAGAGCTGCCTATTAACCTTCATTATTAGTAACAATCTTTAATTTTCTTGACATGAAAACTAAATTTTATAATATGTTACGTATGCATAGAGAAGAGTTAATAAGCTCACTTACACATCTTGTTTTTGGAGTTTTTACCGTATTTTTAACCGTTATTGCTATTCTCAAAGGGATAAGGATAGAAAGTACATATCATATTGTTTCTTATTTGATTTTTGGTATTTCTATGATTTTACTTTATTTTTCAAGTGGTATTTATCATTTTTTACCTGATAGGACAGAAGTAAAGATTTTGTTTAAAAAATTAGATCATATAATGATTTTCTTTCTTATTGCAGGCACTTATACCCCTTTTTGCCTGATAACTTTACATGGAGTATTAGGTTGGTCACTTTTTGGAATTGTATGGACTATTGCATTGGCAGGGCTTTTTTTTAAAATCTTTTGTTTAAATGCACCGAGGGTTTTATATACCGGGATTTATCTCATTATGGGTTGGATTATTGTGTTCGCCATTAAGCCTATCTTTAATGCCTTACCTTTTCCGGGATTTGTTTGGCTTGTAGCAGGCGGATTATTTTACACGGTAGGGGCAATCATTTATGCTTTGAAAAAGCCAAATCCTTATCCTGGGATATTTGGCTTTCATGAAATCTGGCACATATTTGTAATTTTAGGAACTACAGCTCATTATATCTCTATTTATTTTTATGTTTGAAAGTGCTTTCATTATTTTCGATTTGGTCAAGGTCAAGAATATCAATGTTTTGAATATACTCGATTGTTGAATACCTTTTAAGTTTGGAAATTTTATTGACAAGCTCTGTTAACCTTTCGGTTGCCTCATCTATAAATGTCAGGTATTTTTTTATAGAGTCATAAGCTTCGGGATATTTTGTAGCCATAAGCTCGGAAAGTATAGGGTTTATCATTGTAAGGGCGGTAAGAGGCTGATTAAAATGATGTGCCACTGAGCCTGCAAATTGCAACACTACCTTGTCTTTTTCATATTGCATCATCTTTTCTCTATTTTCCCTTTCAGTTATCAACCGCTTTATCCTTGCCAAAAGCTCAGCTTCGTATTTTGATTTGATTACATAATCATCGACACCGATTTCAAAGGCTTTATTAACAGTCTCCTCATCTGCACTGACGGTAAGAAAAATAATAGGCATATCTTTATCTATTTTGTCATCTTTTTTTATAATATTAAAGCATTCAAAACCGTCTTTGCCAGGCATGTTCACGTCAAGAAGGACAACATCGACACGATTATTTTGAAGATATTTATAAGCTTCATCAAAATTAGTAAATCCCACAAAGTCAAAAACTATTTGCTTTGTAATATTCTTTTTTAATGCCTCGATAACAGTAGGGTCATCATCTACTGCCAAAATTTTGTACTTATATCTCATTGAAGCCTCCTTTGAAGGGCAGAGAAAAAACTCACAGCAGATTTTTTTAGTATCTGCTCATCAAAAATGTCATAAAAACATGACTCTATTTTAGTGAATGAATTTATATTTGTAAATATTTTTCTTGCATTTATTAAATCATTTAAATTAAAAAGTGTAGCTGCTTGAAAATAATTATATATTAAGTCATCTTTTAAGTATGAAGCCTTACGGAAATAATCAAGTGCTTGGGTATAATCTTTATTTATATAATTTTTAAGCCCTAAGATAAAAAACTTTTCATCGTTGCTTAGCTCATTCAGATCGGATTCAGATATTTCATTTATTTTATTTTCCGCTATTAGAAGCTTAATTTTTGACAGTTTTAATTCCTTGTTGGATTGTGATTCTTTTTGGATATCTTTTTCTATATTTTTTAAAAGGTTTTTTGCACTTTCATATTTTTTTTGCATTAAAAGTGAATGGAAAGTTTTTTGGAGGTCGAAGGAAAATTTTTTATTTGCTATATTTGGAGATACCGTATTGTTTCTTTGAGGGTTTAAGTTTCCTGCTTTGCAAAAGTAAGTAACATCCATATCGGAATGTATCTGAAAACCAAAACGTTGTAGCAGGGCAAATTCCCCAGGTGCTACAAATAGGTACCCTTTATCATTCAAATAATGGTTTATCAGATTGTTCAATGTTTTTTTGATATTTTCATCATTAAAGTATATCAACACATTTCTGCAAAGTATTATGTGATAGTTGTTACTGCCTTTTAATTCCAATATATTGGCTTTTTGAAATTTTATCTTTTTATATTTATCTTTAATGTAAAAGATATCACTTTTTTTTATAAAATATTTATTTAGCAGATTACTGTTCAATTTTCTTGTCTGCCATTTGGTGTATGCTCCTTCACTTGCAATTTTAATTGACTGAGAATCTATATCCATCCCTGTGATATTTATTTTGTCTGACATATCTTTGAAATACTCATTTATAAGAATCATTAGCGAATAAGCTTCACAGCCGTAAGAACAGCCTGCAGAGAGAATATTGATAGTTTTGTTTTCCGATAATAGCTTAGGTATTATATTTTTGATTATAAATTCGTTTTGCTCTTGATGTCTGAAGAAAAAAGTTTCATTGACCGTAAGATTTTCATAAATTTTTTCCAATAGGGACAAATTTGATAATGCTGCATTGCAGATGTTTTCTATCCCTGTTTTCTCTGTATCATAATTTTCCAAGATTGTTACCAAATGATTGTGGAAGTATTCAGTAATGTAAAAGCCATATTTTTCATTGATAGACTTTTTAAGTTTTTCAATACAGCTCATATGATATATTCCAAAATACTATTCAGATAAAAAAAATCATCACACCCAACCGTTTCATCAACCTTTTTAATCATTGTAGAAATAAAGGCTTCATCTGGGTGCTGACAGTAAATTTTACCGCCATAAAGTTTTACGTATTTCGCTCCTTCGACAGCGTCATGTGCCATCCCCGTAAATACAAAGAGATTCAATTTTTCTTTAAAAATCTCTGCTGCAGCCTTAATGATAGGGTCAGCCGGAGGCGAGTAGATACTTTTACCCAATGTAGTAGAAAAATAGATATGGGAATTGAGTTTTAATGTGGTTATATAGTCAGGGTTGAGGACAAATATCTGATTTGTATTCGTAAAAGGTTGATTATTGTAGACTTGTTTTATCGATTTGGAACTATTATTTTGAAGAAAATTATAAAAATACTCGAAAATATTGCTTTCTATATGTTGCACTAAAATAATCGGTGACAAGGCAGGCTCAATAAGCATTAAGAGATGTTTTAAAATTTTTGGACCGCCAGCAGATATGACGAATATGTTTACATTGTCGCCTTGAGATATATTTTCATGTTTTTGAATCTTATCAGGTATTAGAATATCTTTATTAATAAATGCGTTTTGAACTTTTTTATTTAGCCCTTTAATCATCAATATTTTTTCTTTTAACGTATTTTTGAATTCAGGCGAGTCTAAATCATCTGATTTTAAAAGATAATCTATGCAGTAGTTTTCCATTGAATTAAAGATTTTTAATACTATCTCTTTATCGGCACTCGTAACAAGGATAATAGGTATTCTTTTCTGGGAATATATCTTTCGTGATGCCTCAAGGCCATTAATTTCAGGCATGTAGTAGTCCATTAATACTATATCAATAGGCTTATTTTCTATTATATGGTAAGCATCTTTGGCGCAGGAAGCTAAATAAATGTCGGAAACTTCATCAAGCTCAAATAAAGTCTTTTTGAGCGATTCTCTTACAGCTTGAGAGTCATCAACGACAAGTATGTTAAACATCTTCACCAACCAGTGCTTTTATTTTAGTCAAAAAGTCATCTTTTGAAAACTCCCCTTTTGTTATAAAATAATTTGCCCCGGCTTCAAGTCCATTGTTTATGCTCTCTTCATCAGCAAGTGTTGACACCATTATTATTGGCATATTTTGATATTTTGAAGGGGTGCTTCTGATGGTTTTGACAAACTGAAAACCATTCATAACAGGCATTTCTACGTCAGATATAATTAGCTCTAAATCACTATATGATTTTAGCTTTTCCAGCCCATCTTTTCCATCTGTTGCCTCTATTACCTCAAAACCAGCATTGACAAGGATATGTTTTTCAAGCTCCCTTGTAGCAAAAGAATCTTCTACCAATAATATTTTTTTCTTCTTTGTTTTCCTTAACTTAGCAGTAAACTTAACTTTGTATGTTGAAAACTTATCAAAGAGGAAGGCAGGGGAAAGTATTGGGATAATTTCTTCAGTATGGCTGATTGCGCAATGGGAATAACTTTCTAAGTTTTTGAAACTTTCACTAAGGCTGACAACATTGAAGTTTTCATTAAATAACACATTTTCTACCGATAGGCATAGAAAATTATTATTGTATTTTAATATGATAACATCATTTTCATTTTTTATGGGGAGTTTAGAAATATCTCCGAATGAAGCCAAAGGGTAGTTTTTATTTTTATATTTATATTGAAATGTGTTGTGCGATTTAAGTATTTTTTCGGTATCTATCTTTTCTGTGGCTTCCACATAATTTGAAATAATGCCAAATTTAAAGTCTGCATATTTAAAAACAGTGACATTTGTATATAAATCTGATATCGGGATTGTAATGACAAATCTTGTAAATTTATTTTTTTCAAACTCCAAAAAGATATTTCCACCCAATTTTTCAATATTTCTTTTAACGATATCAAGACCGACACCTCTGCCGGATGTTTCGGTAGCTTTTTCTTTTGTTGAAAAGCCTGAGGAAAAGATAATGTTAGCAATTTGAGCATTGTCAAGTGATTTGATGGTATTGTCTTCAGTTTTTACTTTTTCCAAAATCTTTTCTTTATCAACCCCTTTGCCGTCATCTTCAATAATTATTTTCAGATTATTCTTTTCCGGGATAAACTCTATTAATATATGGCCATACTCAGGTTTATTTAAGGCTTCCCTTTCCTTTTTTGATTCTATCCCATGGTCTATGGAGTTGCGGACCAGTTGAATGATTAATTCTTGGATATTTATGGCTACACTTTTGTCTATTTTTGCTTTTGAGCCTTTCAAGGTAATTTCAATTTTTTTACCAAGCTCTTTGGCAATCTCATCGGCTGATTTTTTAAGTGTTTCAAATAGAAGCTCTGCTTTGATTAATTTATGTGAAGTAGTTTTATAGTAAGAAGATTTTAGTCTGTTTGTGGCATTGTTCAGATTTTTTACAATATTATATTTTGTATGCTTTAATTGATTTATAATATTTGAAATCTTAAATTTAAAATAATCCCCCTTTTCAAAACTAAGCTCTTTAATAATATCAAGTGCAAGAGAATTAAGCTCTTTTTCAACAGCGGTAAATTTGTTTAAGTCATCAAGCCCACGCTGATTGTATGCTATGACGCTTTTTATATCGTTTATCAGATTCCCAAATGTTTCATCGGCAAATTCAATATGATTTTTTTCAAGAGCACTCAGAGATACTTTTTTGCTATCATCACTGTCAATTTTATCCGACGTTGGAAAAAGCTCGGTTATTTTGGAAATATCTTTATAATTGCTAAGATTGTCTATTTTGACGATAGCCTCTTCTACAATTTTGGTGTCAATATTGTCTATATTTTTTACCAAATCTGTTAGTATGTTTCCTATCTCTTTAAAAAAAATAGCAATATCCTCATCAAGTTGTATTTCATTATTTTTTAGCTTAGTAGAGTGATTTTCAATTGAATGGATAAGGTTTGAAAATTCTTTATAGCCCAGCATCCTTGAAGAGCCTTTCAAGGTGTGCAATATCCTTGCAATTTCATTTTTTAATTCGGCATTTTCACTATTAGCCAAAAGTTTATCTATTGCTTCTGTAAGAATTTTCAGATTTTTCAGACTTTCAGCCACAAATATATCTTTAAGTCTGCTCATATTAGCTTCTATTCATAGTTTCTTTCAAAAATGTAATACTTCTATTTATTTCGATTATACTTTCTTTTACATCATTACTTGCTGCAGTAATGTCCTGAATGGTCTTAGAAATATCTTTTATGGTTGTTGTAATATCATCAAGCCCGGTCCTATGGTCTTTAAATGATTGTGTAATATCATTTACGTTTTGTGTTACTTTAAGGACGGCTTCTGCCGATTTTTCACTTGACCTTTTAATTGGGTCAAAGCCTTCTTTGGCTTTTAATATATTTTTTATTGCTTCTTCCGTAGACATTGTGGTCTTATTAATGCCGTTTGTGATGTCATTTATTGCTGATGTTATATCCTCGCTGAGAGTAGAGGATATATCCGCGAGACTTTTTACTTCTGAAGCTATAATGGAAAATTTGTTATCACTTTCTGATGACTTTGCTGCTTCAATAGCGATGTTAATAGCAAGTATTTTCGTTTGAGTAGAGATATTGTTTACTTTATCTGTAAATCCTGCAATAGCGTATAATTTGTCTGAAAGGTTTGCTATCTCTTTTGATATAGTGCCTGCCGATTCATGGATTTTGCCTACTATTTCTTGGAAATCACTCATTTTGTTTGTTGTTTCAAAACTGAACGAAGATATTTCATCCATATTTTTGTTTATATGCTCAAGGGTTTCATCGAGTTTTGCCGCAACACTTCTTATCTCTTCACTACTTGAGCTGATTTCTGAAATCGATGAGCTTTGTTCGGTAAGGGACGATGCGATATTTACCATTGTGGATTTTAATTCGTTTGTTACGGATGTAAGCTCCAATATTGTAGTGCTGAGGCTTTCAAATTTTGAGCTGTATTCGGATAGTTTGTCGCTATACTTTTTAATCTCTTTTTCATATTCAGTTATTTCACTTAATGTGAAGACCTCAAGATTATCTTGCCTGATTTTTTTGACAAAGAAAGTTTTGTTTTCGACAGATATCGTTTTTTGGCTATTTAACTTGGTTTTCAAATCCCCTTTTTCCTCTTCATTTAAAGTGTCTGCTTCAAAAATCAAATTGAAAGATTTATTGGCAAAAATCATATTGTTAGCATCAAAAATGGCAACAGGATTAATATGTCCCAAAACATTTTTGTAAGTTTCTTCCTCTTTCTTATAGTGTTTTACTTCAGATGATATGTTATTTATAAATGATTTAATATAGTCGGGCAGAGAATTGTCAATATCATCTACGCCAGATGCGGAAAGTTTTTTCTTAATATCGGTTTCAGTTTCAATTATTCGACTTGTGTATCTTAATATCGCATAGTAGCCAACTAAAAACAGTATTAACATTGCGGTTGCAAAAGATATTACAGAAATTTTACTGTCGTTGGCATTTACAAAAAGCTCTGCATTGCTTAGTTTGATGTAATTGTTATGTGAGGGTTTGGCTGAAATACTAACCCCTTTGATTGTAAAGTTTGACAGGTCAAGTATCGTGTTGATAGAGTAAAGGTTGTCATTTTCTCTGTAAAATGTTTTTACTATGACCGTATTATTTTTGATTTCAAATATGTCAACAAATCTTTTTTCTACTAACTTTTGGAATGTATCGGATGTATAAAGTATTATCTCAGGTATATCTGTGGCAGTAGACTGTTTTGGCAAAAAATTCCCGTCTTTATTTAAATAATACAAGGTAAATACACTTTTCTGAGGAAGCTTGATATTTGAATTTTTATTATCTAATACCTCTTTGATCAGTGAGTAGTTTTGGTTTTTTATATTACCGATTGCATCATTTAGCTGATTTCCGACCTTAAGCGCGTTGTTTAACCGGTAGGTGTTTGTAAAGCTATTATAAAGAAAGATAGAAACGATAGAGACAATCAGCGAGACAAGAAGATAAACTGTCTTAATTTTTTTTAAGTTAGAAATCATTTTTTCCTCCGTTTGTACTATAATTTTTTAGATTACAGGTTAAATATATTGTCATTTAGTATATAAGCCATATTGTTATTAAATTTTGCGATGATATTTTTTTCTATAAAGTCAAAATCAGAAGCTTTTTCACATTTTTCAAATGTTATATTTTTTTCATGGATAATGTCAATTTTACTCCCTGACAAAAGAATAGTCTTTTGCTCGTTTTTCAAAGCAGTTAATATTTTAATATTACTTATCGGTTCATCAAAAAGCATACCTAAGTCATAAACGGGAGCGATTAAGTTATTGTGGTAATAAAAAGAAATTAGCGGTTTTTCGAGCATGGGGAATTTTTTTAGACTATTTTCCTCAATAACAGATTCAACTTTTAATAAATCTATACAAAAGGTATGAATTTCTGTTGTCAAAAAAATATATTCCATATAATATATTAGCATAAACAGTATAAAAATTAAACATTTTTATTATTTTGCGGAGAGCATATGAAGAGGATTTTAATTATAGATGATTCCGAATTTGTTAGAGCGCAGCTTTTGGATGTCTTTAATGATGTCGCTGATGTGCTTTTCTTCGAGGCGGAAAATGCATCTGACGCAGAAGAGTTATTGGAGAATGAAGTAGTCGATCTTATCCTTTTGGATGTAAAGATGCCTGGGAAAAGCGGAGTGGCATTTTTAAAGGATTTAAAAAGTCAGCGTTACTATTCAGAGCTTCCTGTAGTGATGTTAACAGGGATGTCTGAAAAAGATATTGTTCTTGATTGCCTAAAATCCGGTGCAAGCGATTTTGTAGTAAAAGATGATTTTGAAAACATAAAGAAAAGACTTACAAAATATTTTCAGCATGTATCTGAAAATAATCGTTTTTTACAATTTGTGAAAGTCAGTCAATGTATCAATCTAAAATGTAAACCTTTTAGAGATTTAATTTCTTTGGGCGTTGATGGGGAGACAAACTATATCGGTTCAGATATAAAGGGTAAGATTAATGAATTGCTTTGTGATGTTAACAATGCATACAAGTTAAATTCTGTCGAAGACTCTTTAGAGGTAAGGGCATTTGCACTTGCTTCCCTTGTTTTTTTAAATTGTCCTATTTGTGATTGTGATTCAAAATACAGCGATTTGGTTAAATATAAATTTATAGGGATGATGCTCGGGTTATTTTCATATTTTCAGGAAGTGGAAGAAGATGAAAAAATATTTATAAGTGCTTTTGTTTTCGCCTCTTCTCTTTTTATTGCTCTGGAGTATGTGGCTAAGTTTGATTATGATGAAGAAATTTTTAAAAAGCTTTTTAAAAAAGAGAGCCTTATGCGTTTTGTAAATGTATTTTGCAAACAGGTAAAGTTTGGCTCTAATTATGTTGATTTGGAAAATAATGAAGTAAAGACTTTGCTTACTTTTATGGACACTGCTTCATACTATCTTTTTGATAACACTTTTATTATAGATTCAGCATCTGAAAACACCGTTGATTTATCAAAATTGGAATTTTTAAAGATTTTGTCCGAGCAATGTTTTAAAAGGGGGTAAAAATGTCAAAAGTATTGATTTGGCTGGCTTCAGGCGAAAAAGAGAAATTAAAGCCTGGGATAATTTACGGCCTTAATGCCAAAAAAAATGGATGGCTTGATGATGTGAAGTTTGTGGTATTCGGTGAAAGTGAGAAACTTCTTCTTGAAGATGAAGAACTCTTCAGTCTTATTGATGATAAGGAAAACACAGCATATTGCAAATTTGTATCAAACGAATTTGGTATAACCGATAAGCTTGAGAAAAGAGGCGCTAATGTTATTTATGTTGGTGACTATATTTCTAACCTGATTAAAAATGGTTATCAGGTAATAACTTTTTAATTATGAATTTAGGGGATTATAACACGTTTGGCTGCAGTGTATATGTTTTACCTGCAGGGAAGACGCTTTATGGGTTTTGGTTGGAAGAAAAAAAGACGGGTAACTCTGAGTTACTTTATGTTACTGCCGAGAGATTTTACAGGGTAACTCATATTGATTTAAAAAAAGAGACAAATTTTATTTTGCAGTGTGCCAAGTGTGAAAACATCAAATGTAGGTACAACCCTTATTACAAAAGCCATAAAAAAATTAAATATCAACCGGTAATAGAAAGGGAAAGTATTTTTGAAAAAAGGACTCAGCCACGTGTAAATATTATGCTGAAAGCCAAGGTATTGATGATTTCCGATATTGGACTTAATGGCAATTGGGAAAATTATCATTCGGCGAAAATAGTTAACATTAGCACTAAGGGGTGCTGTCTTGAGTTTGAAGGAAATTTTGAAGATGTTATGCCTGACGTGCATGATAATATAGAGATAGCTTTTGAAAATGATGTTTATATCAGGCAGCCTGATGACAAAAATAATGTGACTATTTTCAGGCTTTCTAAGATTTCGCCTATTATCGGGGAAGTTATGTGGCGTATGCAAAGCAGATGCGGTATTCAATTTTTAATAGCAAAACACGATGATATAAAAGTGATAGCCGACTTTATCGAAGAGATAGCCATGGTAAAGACTAAAATATAAACATGTATCTGTTTGGCTAAATTTTAATTGATTTAATTGAAATTAATATTATATTCCTCACGTATGAAATATTGGTTGATGAAGTCTGAGCCAAAATCTTTTTCTTTTGAAGACTTGAAAAATGCATTAAATCAGACTACGCCTTGGGACGGCGTAAGAAATTATCAGGCAAGAAACTTTATGAAAAATGAAATGAAAATAGGGGATATCGTGCTATTTTATCATTCAAATTGTGCCGAGCCTGGAGTCGTCGGACTTGGGATGGTAGCAAGTGAAGCTTATCCTGACTTTACTCAGTTTGACATTAATTCTAAATATCATGACCCTAAAAGCAGACAAGATAATCCAAGATGGTTTCTTGTGGATATTAAGTATTTAATGGATTTTCCCAAAATTGTGACGCTTTCTGCCATTAAAGATAATGAAAATCTCAACGATATGCTTGTGGTGAAAAAGGGTATGAGATTATCAATACAACCTGTTAAAGATGCTGAATTTAAAGAGATTGTTATTATGTCAACATTGACTGTCGATAAGGTTTTTGAAGAATATGACAAAATTAAGAAAAGTATCTGAATATATCTTTGAGATTCCGAAAGAGGATAAAATGCTTGTCCCCGGCAGAATTTATGCCTCGGACAGTATGATAGAAGATATATTAAGGGATGAATCACTTAATCAGGTAAAAAATGCAGCTTATTTGCCAGGAATTGTGAAAGCGTCTATCGCAATGCCTGATATACATTACGGCTATGGATTACCGATAGGTGGTGTAGTGGCAACAGACGTGAAGGATGGTGTTGTTACTCCGGGTGGTGTGGGTTTTGATATAAATTGCGGTGTGAGATTGATTGTTTTTGATATTGAGGCTGATAAAGTAAGAGGACTTGATAGTCTTGCAAATAAGCTTTTTAAGGAGATACCTTGCGGGGTAGGTGAAGGGGGTAAGTTTAAGTTTGGTAAGAAAGAGCTTGCTGAAGTAATGACAAATGGCTCAAAATGGGCTTATAAAAATGGTTTGGCAAGTGAAGAAGATTTATATTCAACCGAATCAGGTGGATGTATGTCTGGAGCAAATCCTGAGCTGATTAGCAGTAAAGCTTTAGAGCGCGGATATGACCAGGTGGGGACACTTGGAAGCGGTAATCATTTTTTGGAGATAGGAAAAGTAGATGATATTTTCGACCCTGATGTTGCAAATAAGTGGGGTTTATCAAAAGGGAAATTGACTTTAATGATTCATTCCGGCTCAAGAGGGCTTGGACATCAAATCTGCAGCGATTATTTAAAAATTTTTGAAAAAGCAGTGAAAAAATATGGTATTGATGTTAAGGATATTCAGCTTGCTTGTGCTCCAATTGAAAGTGTAGAGGGTAAAAACTATATATCTGCTCTTAAATGTGCCGCTAATTTTGCATGGGCTAACAGGCAGGTATTGCAGCATCTTGCCATATCATCTGTTGCATCATTTTTGGGGTTAAGTATTGAAAATCTGAAACCAAGATTGATTTATGATGTCGCACACAATATTGTGAAGTTTGAAAAATATAACATTGATAAGAAAGAAAAGCTACTTCTCGTCCATAGAAAAGGGGCGACAAGGGCGCTTTATAAAGGGGATAATGAGCTTCCCGAAAAATATAAGGATACAGGTCAGCCTGTAATAATCCCGGGTGATATGGGAAGATATTCTTTTGTGCTTTGTGGCGGAGAAAATGCTGAAAGCTTGAGCTTCAACTCCGCATGTCACGGTGCGGGAAGGGTATTAAGTAGAAACGCCGCCATAAAAATGGCTTCAAATCGCAACATTGCAAAAGAGCTTCTTGAAGTTGGTGTATATGCAAAAGGGAGAGGTAAAAAATCTCTGATGGAAGAGATGCCGGAAGCTTACAAAGATGTTTACGATGTAGTAGATGTGGTCGACAGGCTTAATATAGCAAATAAAATTGCAAAACTTAAGCCTTTGTGCGTAATTAAAGGGTGAAAGGATTTAATATGGAAAGATGGATGATAATTTTTAGTAATATGCGTTGGGATGATATTAAATTTACTACAATCGGTAGTAAGATTGATATAAATATCATAAAGCAAAATCTTAATCTAAAAGGTAAAATTAAAAAGTATAACGAATTCTCAAAAGTCTACGAAATTGAGCTGCAGGATGCAAGGATAGTTCATATTGTTGATATGAATGAAATAGATAAACATTTTGAGAATAACACTATTATCTTTAAAAATCGAAAAGGGCTTCATAACGAGATTAAAAGATATATCGAGTTTAGTCTTAATTAAATATGAAGAAAATAGGATTTACTACCACTATCCCCGTAGAAATTGTTTTTGCATCTAAAAACATCCCGGTGGATTTAAACAATGTTTTTATAACGTCAAAATCTCCTTATAAATTTCTTGAATATGCTGAGGACGACGGACTGCCTCGTAATACTTGTAACTGGATAAAGGGGATTTATACCGCTGTAATGAAAAGCTCCGTTGATGAAGTTATAGCAGTTACTCAAGGTGATTGCAGTAATACTCACGCTTTAATGGAGCTTTTTGAAAACGCAGGGGTAAAAGTGCACCCTTTCGGCTACCCTTTTGGATTAGACGACGGTTATGAATACCTTAGAAATGAAATTTTAAATCTTTGCAAAGGATTGGATGTAGATTTTGATGAGGTTTTGGAATATAAAGACAGAATTGATATTATCAGGAAAAAGTTGAGACATCTTGACAAGCTTACTGTGCAAGGAAAAATCAGCGGCTTTGAGAATCATATATGGCTTGTAACATCTACCGATTTTAATGGTGATTTTATCAAGTATGAGAATGAATTGGACAAGTTTATCAAGGAAGCCGAAAAAAGAAGTAATACAGGTAAAAAAGTAAGGCTCGGGTTTATAGGTGTTCCTACAATTTTTGATGATATTTATCAATTTGTTGAAAGCAAAGGTGCATCAGTGGTATTTAATGAAGTGCAAAGGCAGTTTTCGATCCCGTCCACTTCCGATGATTTTATTCAAAGATATATTGATTATACATATCCATACGATATTTTCAAACGGGTAGCGGATATAAAAACACAAATAGTGGAAAGAAAAATAGACGGTATCATACATTATGTCCAATCGTTTTGTTATAGACAGATTCAAGATGTCATTATTAAGAAAAGCCTTGATATTCCTGTGATAACAATTGAAGGGAATGACCCGGGTAATGTAGATGCCAGGACAAAAATAAGACTTGAATCATTTATAGAAATGCTATGTGAGAGGAAAAATGGTTGATTTAGGGATAGATTTAGGAAGCAGGTTTGTTAAAGTGGGCTTAAAAAGTGGGGATAATATAGAGTTTAAGCTTTATGATACGGTTACTTTTTATAGAGACTTTGTAAAAAGGGAAGGGGAGAATATAAAAATAAATTTTGATTTTTTGGATACAAATGCTGGGCGCGTCGTTGCTACCGGGTATGGACGAAATGTTTTATCTTTTGCAAATGCCGAAATAATTTCCGAGATAAAAGCTCACTTCAAAGGTGCAAAAGTGCAGACCGGCTGTGATAATTTTACTTTAATTGACTTGGGAGGACAAGATAGTAAAGTTATTAAGGTCGTTAACGGATTTATCGAAGATTTTATAATGAATGATAAGTGTGCCGCAAGCACCGGAAGATTTTTGGAAAATGCGGCGAATATTTTAAAAATGCAGTTATCCGACATCGCAAGCAGTGTAGATAATCCCGTAAAGTTAAATTCCACTTGTGCAATTTTTAGTGAAAGCGAAATAATCGGCAAGATTGCAGAGGGCGCCGATTTTAGAGATATAGCAGCAGGAGTATGCGAATCTGTTGCCAAAAGGATAGCACCTCTTGTAAAAAGATTAAAGTCTGAAAGATATTTTATTTCAGGCGGTGTAGGGAGTATTTATTCTATCAGGTATTTTTTGGAAAAAGAGATTGGTCAATCTATTGAGCCACTTAAAAACTGTCAGTTTAACGGGTGTATAGGCTGTCTTAACTATTAAAAAAGCCGGGGAATCCCGGCTGTGTATTAGAATTTTACCTCTACTTCACTTTCCCAAAGACCATGAATGTTGCAATAGCTGACGGCAACAAGCTTGCCAGGCTCATCTAATTTCACTTTAAAACATGCAACAGGGTTAGTGTAAGCAGGCCCCTGATTTGCTCCTTTTGCAGATTCCCCGTGAGCAAGAAATTCTGCTCTGCCGAGATTGTAAATGTTACCTTCGGCAGGTTTAAAGTATAAAGCTATCCAGTTGATAAAATGTTCTGTAGTGTTTGGGTGAGGGATATCTTTACCGACTGTAACGACTACATCACAAAATTCACCTTTTTTAAGTCCGCTTGGACACTCAATAACCGGTACGTGTTTTTCATTTTTAAAATCAGCACTTTTAACAAATTCACTAATTGCCATAGCAACCTCCTATTGATAGTATATTTTATTATAACATACTTTTTATGTTTCTGCTGATGTTTAATTTAGAAAGATTATAAGTAAAAGTCAATATTTTTATACAACAAGTTTTGGGTGCAGTTAAGGGTCTTGTCATACATAGAATCCGTAAACATTTTGGGTAAAATAAATCTTTTGTGGTTTTAAAAAGTATAGTATCATCGAATAAAACTTTACGGAGCTTGGTATGTATAAATTTTACTCTTCAGCAGATATGCTCTCTTTGGTTGAGTACAAAGGGCTAATTTATGAAATGAAAAAAGCTATGATGGATTTGGCAAGTAATGAGATTGTTGTGCCCTTAAGAGAGCACATAGAGTCAGGTAAGTCGGTATTTTTATTTATGCCGGTTTTGAGTGAGAAGCTGAAAAAGGTAGCGTTTAAGTATGTGGGTGTTTGCCCCGAAAACATGAAAATTAACCTGCCAAGTATAAATGGATTTGTAATGATTGCAGATTTAGCTACCGGGATACCTCAGGCTTTTTTTGACGGTGCGACACTTACAGCTTTAAGGACGGGGGCTATAGGTGGAGCAGCCATAGAGATTCTTTCTTCTGAAAAAGCTGAAGTGTTGACGGTTTTTGGGACGGGTGCTCAAGCTGAGACACAGATAATGGCAGCTATTTCCGTGAGAAAGATTAGAAAAATATATGTTTGTGGCAGAGATAAATCAAAAGTAAAGAGTTTTATGGAAAAAATTAATAGTTT
Source organism: Deferribacteraceae bacterium V6Fe1 (assembly GCA_022813675.1). Lineage (GTDB taxonomy): Bacteria > Chrysiogenota > Deferribacteres > Deferribacterales > Deferrivibrionaceae > Deferrivibrio > Deferrivibrio metallireducens. The sequence continues at coordinate 1,762,610 of CP063375.1, forward strand.
TACCGATGCAGATATTAGTCATTATAAATCTGAAGAAAATCTTTACGAAAGCGACATTATTATCGCAGCTACTAATAGCCAAAAGCCCCTGTTTGAAGCTGATTTAAATAAATTTAAAAATGATGTTCATATAAATGCCATCGGTTCATTTAGACCATACATGCAGGAAATTCATGAAGTGATTTATGAAAAGTTTAATGTTTTTATAGATAGCAAATCTGCACTTGTTGAGAGCGGTGATTTAATTATGCCTCTTGAAAGTGGTAAAGTTAAAAATGAAAATATCCGAGAATTAGGCAAAATTATCGGTGAGAATGCAGATAAATTTAATAATACAAAAACCATATTTAAGTCTGTAGGAAGTGCGGCATTTGATTTGTATGCGGCTAACTATTTTATAAATAAGCTTAAATAATATTATATAAACTAAATTTAGTCTTGAATAAATTTTTAATTGTGGTATATTTTTCGCTCTTTAAAATACAAAGGGGTGAAAAATGGAGCAGCTTCATAATATTGTTTTGACTCTTGACGGGTATGTTTGGGGGCCTGTCATGCTTGTTCTTTTACTTGGCACAGGTATATGGCTTTCTGTATTACTTGGTTTTATTCAGATTTTTAAGTTACCAAAGGCTTTGGCATTAATTCTCAAATCTAACAAAAGCACCGGGGAAAAGGGTGAAATTACGCCTTTTCAGGCACTTACTACGGCACTTTCAGCAACTGTTGGGACAGGAAATATCGCCGGTGTAGCCACAGCGATTGCTTCAGGTGGGCCTGGTGCCGTATTTTGGATGTGGGTTACTGCATTTTTCGGTATGGCTACAAAATATGCGGAGGCTGTGCTATCGGTACACTTTAGAAAACAGCTTAGTGACGGCACGACTATTGGTGGCCCGATGTATTATATTTCCGAAGGGTTAAAACAAAAATGGCTTGGGGTATTGTTTGCAATTTTTGGTATCTTTGCATCTTTTGGAATAGGGAGTATGGCTCAAAGTCACTCTGTTGCTCAGGCTGTTAATAATGCTTTTGGTCTGCCTAAGATGGCTGTCGGCATATTTTTGGTAGTTATTACCGCACTTGTAATTATAGGCGGCATCAAAAGGATAGGGAAGGTTACGGAAAAACTGGTACCTTTTATGGCGGTATTTTATGTTACGATTTCACTTATTTTGATAATTGCTAATTTTTCTGATGTAGTTGTAGCATTTAAATTAATTCTTAGTCATGCATTTTCTCCTGCTGCGGCAACAGGCGGTTTTGCCGGTGCAATGGTAAGGGATGCCATAAGGTTTGGCGTGGCAAGGGGCGTATTTTCAAATGAAGCCGGACTTGGTAGTGCTCCTATTGCGCATGCAGCTGCAAAAACTGACAATGCTGTAAGGCAAGGACTTATTGCAATGACAGGTGTTTTCTTCGATACAATAATAATTTGTTCGATGACAGCCCTTGTGATTGTTTCTACCGGTGCTTGGGAATCAGGTAAAAGCAGCACGGAGCTGACAGCACTTGCATTTAGTAACATGTATGGCAGTATGGGTGATTGGTTTTTGGCTATTTCATTGATATTTTTTGCCTATTCTACAATACTCGGCTGGTCTTATTACGGTGAACAGTGCATGAAATATCTGACCGGCGGCAAATTTGCACTTGCTTACAAATTGATATTTTTGTTTGCCGTATTTTTCGGCTCATTCAGAAAAACAGCTTTTGTTTGGGATATTTCAGATTTATTCAACGGAATGATGGCAATTCCAAACCTTATAGGCCTTTTAGGGCTTTCACTTCTTTTAAGAAAGATTACAAAGGAGAATATTGATAAGCTTTAATATCTCCATATAAGAATATTTTTATATGTAAACACCAACACCCGAGTATCAATGTGTTGATACTCGGGTATATTTTTCTGTAAAATCTTAAGATAGTCATATATTTGAAATTAAAAAAAACTTGTAATTAAATGCTTAAAATTTTAGCCTGGCTGATTAAAATTTAATCACATAAAATCAACTATTATATCTTTACTTAAAAGTTACAGAAAATTCTATATCTCAACTAATTGAAGTAAAAAAGAATTAGTTGAGGCAATCTATTTTAATATTTTGGCATTGTTATTGATTATGCTTAATAAACGATTTTAGCGGAGGCATTATGAAATATTTTCTGTTATTCCTTTTTTTTAGTATGAATCTTTTTGCAGCTGATGGACAGTTAAACCAAGCAGATACTTTGTGGGTAATTTTATCTACAATTTTAGTTTTGGTTATGACGCCAGCTCTTTCAATATTTTATGGTGGAATGGCTCGCTCGAAGAATATTTTGTCTACAATGTCTTACAGTTTTGTTTCTATGACTGTTGTAGGTGTTATTTGGTTTTTAATCGGCCATACTATTGCTTTTGGACCAAATGGCTCAAGTTTAATTGGCAGTATGAAATATCTTTTTATCAACAAGTCGTTTATGTCAGACTTACATGGGACAATACCTGAATCGGTTTTTGCATTTTTTCAGGGGATGTTTGCTGTTATAACAGTAGCACTTTTTAGCGGCTCTATTGTGGAAAGAATGAAATTTTCGGCATATGTTATTGTAATTACTTTCTGGGTCATTTTTATATATGCCCCACTTGCACATTTTGTTTGGGGAGATAACGGATTTTTAGCATCATTAGGTGTGCTTGATTTTGCCGGTGGTCTTGTCGTTCATTTGTCTTCAGCCGTAGCAGCTTTAGTATTGATAAAAATGGTTGGAAACAGAAGAGGTTTCCCTGTGCAAAAACATTTGCCTCATAATCTTGTTATTACCGGAATTGGCACAGGTCTTTTATGGTTTGGCTGGTTTGGGTTTAATGCAGGTAGTGCTTTGGCAATAAATGATGTAGCTTTTTATGCATTGATTAATACTTTTATAGCAGGAGCTGCTGGTGGTGTTGTTTGGATGATTTTAGAAATGAAAGTTGCAAAACCAAGTTTTTTGGGTATTTGTTCGGGTATTATTGCAGGGCTTGCATCCGTGACAAATGCAGCTGGCTATGTAACACCTGTGGTAGCTTTATTGATAGGGTGTATGGGTGGCTTTTTATGTTTTTATGCCATTACGCTCAAATATAGGTTTAATTACGACGATTCACTCGATGTAATAGGTGTGCATGGCGTTGGTGGGCTAATTGGGGCTACTATGACCGGTCTTTTTGCTTCTATAAACTCTCAAGGTCTGTTTTTCGGCAATCCAAAACAATTTTTAATACAACTTGCAGGTATTGCAGTGACACTTGTTTTTGCAGGCGTTGGAACAATTATAATAGCCAAATTGGCTGATCTGGTTGTTGGATTGAGAGTAGAAGAGCTTGAAGAGATAGAGGGGCTTGACCTTTCTCAGCACGGTGAATCGGGCTATAATATGTAAAGAAAATACTGAGAAGGAAATCATTATAAAAGAGGCTGTTTTCCGGTTATTTTTATTTTGGAAAACAGCCCATTGTTAATATCTTTTTAAAATGTAAAATAAAAATTATGTTAATATTGATTTATTTGCCAAAAATCTTAGGATAAAATCCATCATTACTTAATAAGGTGTAAAATGAATCGCATAGGTAGTTTTGTTGTATTTACTTTTTTATTGTTATCTTCATTTTTGACTGCCGCACATTTTCTTAGGGCTCAGCAGATTGTGTTTGTTATAATTTATGTAATTTTACCATTTTTGTTCTTTATTAAAAATAGGTTTTCATATTATCTGATTGAAATGGCATTATTTTTTAGTATCGTTGAGTGGGTTGTGACTGTTTATAAAATTATAAGTTACAGAGCTGCTCACGCAATTAATTACACAAGATTCAGTATTATTTTATTATTAGTAATCTTATTTGTTATTTCCACTATGATTATGATATGGAAAAGCAAAAGAGATTAGTTTACTTTTGTACACTGTTTAGCATGTTTTTTAAATTTTCAAGTGAAAATGGTTTAGGGAGATAAAAGTCAAAACCATATTTTTTGTAGTTTGTTATTGTTTCACCGTCAGAATAGCCTGAAGAGACAACAAAGAATGAGTTAATACCTTTATCTTTCAGCTTTTTTATGGTTGCTTCTCCGCTAAGTCCGCCTTTTATTGTCAAATCAAGGACAATTATGTCAAACTCTTTATTTTCAACCTCTTTTAAGGTCTCTTCACCGTTTCTCGTTACTGTGACGTTGCAGTGAAAAAGCTCAAGCATTGTTTTAAATGAATCGCGCAAATCGTCTTCATCATCCATATATAAGATATTTAGCTTTTTGCTTAAATTTGAGTTGTCGGATAGGTTATTATTATTTATCTTGCATTCGGTTTTAGGCAGATAGATTTCAAACACACAACCTTTATCAAGATTTTTAAAAGTGATATGCCCATTGTGTTGCTTTACAATTGAATATGCTGTGGCAAGACCCAATCCGCTTCCAGACGGCTTGGTAGTAAAAAACGGTTCAAAAATATCTTTGGCAATATCCTCAGGTATCCCCGTGCCATAATCTCTGACGGATATTTTTACGTAATCCCCTTCAAGTATATTAAATTCATTAACTTGTCCAAAACTAACCGTATTTATAGAAATATCTATTTCTCCTCTATCGTCCATTGATTGTTTAGCGTTGATGACAATATTTGTTATTACTTGGGTTATAAAGTTTTCATCTGCATTTGCACATAAATCATTGTATTCAATGTTAAAATTCAAATTTATGCTACTCCCTTTCAATACAAATTCAGCTGCATCCTTTACAATTTTACAGATATTAATATTTTGAATTTCAAGGCTGCTCCCTTTTGCAAATGTGAGAAGCTGCTTTGTCAAATGTCTGCTTTTTTGGATAAGGTTTTCAATTTTAGGCAACTCCCTTTCAAAATTGCCTTTAGCCTTTATGGCCATCACATAATTTGATATTGCTCCAAGATAATTATTAAAGTCGTGGGCAATCCCTGCAGCAATCTTGCCGATTGTTTCAAGCTTATCAATTTTTGTCTGAATCTGAATATTTTGCATTGTAGATGTTATATCGTTAATCATTACAACATAATCAAAATTGTTATTGTGCTCATTTTGAATTTTGGTTATCGAGATTTCGGCTATTATATCCCCTTTGAGTGTATCTTTAATTAAATAATAATCTTTAAGCTCTTTTGAAAATATAATATCTTCAAACTTTATATTTTTATTGTTATCTTGGATAGGATAGGTAAAGTCGGAAATAGTTTTTCCTATATCTAAGCTATCAAAAGTATTTTTTGCTGCTTTATTAAAAAAATCCACTTGAAGATTACCGTTAAAGAGTATTATAGGCTCAGTTAGGTTGTTTAATATTTTTACAAGTTTTTTTCGCTCGTTTTTGAGCTGAGTGGTAGCTTTGGCAAGTTTGTAGTTGAAAATAAAGATTATCAAAAATGCTATGATAATAAATGAAAAAAATAAGATGATAAGCTTGATATAGTTTCTTTCCAAAAATGTTAAGATAGGGTTATGAAGGTAATAGCCTTCTGAAAAGTATTGCAATCTGTTGTAGTAATAAGAATTTTCATCGGAAAGGAGATTAGAAAGTTCATCGTCGATCTTTTTAACAATTCTTTTATCAAGACCTTTTTTGTATGCAAAGTGTGATTTTACCGGTTTTACAATTATGTTTGTTAACTTCAAATCGGAATTTTTCAATGAAAATGTGTAGTTTCTTGCTATAAGAGCTGTATCAACATTTTTGTTTAAGACTGCATCTACGGCTTCATTATAATTATCCACAAAGTAGTATTTAGCCCTTATGTCGAGCTTTTCAAGTATAGGAGCAAGTCCATCCATAGCCATTAAAAATATGTCGTTAAATTGGACTGCTATGGTTTTGCCGTTAAGGTCGTAAAAAGAGTTAATATTGTTCCCTTTTTGAGTGACAATTTGCCCCCAGTTTTCAAAAATTGGGAATTTTGAATAGTCCATATATTGAAGCCTGTATTCTGCATACCCTATCGGGAAAAATACGTCTATCTTCCCCTTTGAAATATCGGAATAAAGCTCACTCCAGCTGCCATAGACGAATTCATAGTCGATATTGTTTTTTTGTGCTATGTATTTAAAAATATCAACATGAAACCCTTTATATTCACCATTTTCAAGATATGACAAAGGTTTGTTATCCCAAAAGCCCACTTTAAGTCTTTCGGCAAAAGAGTTAACGGCAATAGTTATGAAAATTAATAAAGTTATTGTTAGTTTATTTTTCACTTTTATTTAACATATTGCGTATAGTTTTTAGTATTTGGAGCGGTCTATACGGTTTTTCCATAAATTCTATTTCACATAATGACTGCAGACGCTTAAATTCATCTTTTATCTTATACCCCGTAGTGATGATACATTTTAAGTTTTTATTTATTTTAAGTGCCTCTAAAATCATTTTGTCTCCGTTTAATTCGGGCATAACGTAGTCGGTAATGACAGCATCGATTTTGTTATTTTTTATGATTTCAAGCCCTTCTTTTCCATTAAAAGCTTTAAAAGCTTTATATCCGTTGCTTTCGAAAAAGGTTGCAAGCAGGTTAAGCAGCCCTTCTTCATCTTCCACAATCAATATGCTTTCATTGCCTGCTAAATCGTGCATAGATGGGCTTTTTGTTGTTTCAATCTGTTTTTTGGCTTCATCTTTATTATTGGCACAGGGCCAAAGTATATCTATTCTCGTGTATTCCCCTTCTACGCTGTCGGCAAAAATGTAACCGCCATTTTGCTTGACTATCCCGTAAACGCTTGCAAGCCCCAAACCAGTCCCTTTTCCCACATCCTTTGTGGTAAAAAAAGGCTCAAATATTTTGAGAAGATATTCCTTTTTTATTCCTATGCCGTTATCCTCAACCGATAACTTCATGTAATTGCCATTTTTTACATAACTTAGGTGAGAATATGTTACCCCATCAGCATTATCAAGCGTAATTTTTATTGTTTTGTTTTCCTTCTCAACTACCTCAAGGGCATCCCTTGAGTTTATTATAAGATTCATAATTATCTGATTAAATTGTGTTTTATCTATGTTTATCATACATTCGTCATGTGAAAGTATTTCAAAAGTCAGATTGATATTTTCAGGAATAATCCTTCTAATCATCTTTAAGTTATCATTTATTAGAGAGCTAAATCTTTGAATCTCAGAGATTATAATTTGCTGTCTGCTGTAGCCCAGCAGGTGAGATACAAGTGTGGCAGCTTTATCGGATAACTGTTTTAATTTGTCCAATATTTTTGAGCTATTTTCATTTTGTATTTGGTATTGTAATACTTCAAGATAAGCATTAAACCCTGTCAAAATATTATTGAAGTCGTGGGCTACCCCTGCGGCAAGCTGTCCTACTGTTTCAAGCTTTTGCATTTGAAA